>NZ_FQVT01000022.1 GCF_900129445.1 Salegentibacter echinorum | reverse complement strand
GTCGAACAAAAACAACGAAATATCTTGAAAATAGCAAGAAAACTCGGATATGAACTTTCTGAAAAACAGTTGGTTACATAAATACGTCAATGATAAGGAGGAACGACTGAAGCAATCTCTTTTTAAATCAATGAATCCCGCTTCACCATATTATCGCATCATCTAATTTTGTATATTTAAGACAAATTATGTGCTATGAAAAAGCAGGCAATTTTAGAAAAAACGTTTACGAATTTGGCCAAACTTCCAAAGTGGAGATTGAGGGAAGTGTCTGATTATGTTGAGTTTCTGATCCAAAAAAATGAAAATAAAGAACTGCAGGAAGAGTTGCAGGAATATGCGGGTAAGTCTGAGACATTTAGTTTTTTAGAGGAAGAAGAAGACCTTTATAATGATGAAGATTTAATCGAGAAGTATTGATGAAGCAGGGAGATATTGTCTTGGTTTCTTTTCCTTTTACAAATTTAAAAGGAAGTAAGAGGAGACCGGCCGTTATCCTTTATGTGGACAAATTAGATGTTCTTGCAGCTTTTATCACTTCAAAAATAATTAGACCTACTTCACTGGAATTACGTATTGATCCTTCTAAATATAATCAGCTAAAAAAAACTTCGGTCATAAAAGCTACTAAAATCTGTACTTTAGAGAAAGTGCTAATTAAAGGCAAATTAGGAAGTCTAACCACTTTAGAAAAGCAGGAATTATTAGCTATATATCGTATGATTTTTCAATTTGATTAAGGTTTTTTAAAGTAATGTATTCTCGAATTACTGTATTATCTCATTACCAAATCAACACCAGATTGCCACTTCGCTACGCTCATCGCAATGACGATCGTTGTAATTTTGGTCGGCTGTCGCCGAGCTACGAGTTATGTGATGATGTCATTGCGAAGTTGCTTTTTTGGCAACTGAAGCAATCTCCTTTCGAAATCTCAAATCAACGAATCCCGAATCACCGCATAAGCGTATTATCACTTCAACATATCACCAACATCGACATCAGATTGCCACTTCGCTACGCTCCTCGCAATGATGGTTGGTTAGTTTGGGTCGGCTATCGCCAGGCTTTGGGTCATTATACATGCGATAGTTTAGAATCAAATAAAGGTTTTAAATTTGGACTCCCGACTCCCGACTCTCGAATTAACGACTCCCGAATTACCGCATTATCACATCAATTATCCAAGATACAGGTCTATAAGGCCCTCGGGAGTAGATAAATGGATGGTTTTGTTTGGTTTGTCTATCTTTTCGATAAACTTGTCGTTAATGGGGATTAGGATTTCTTTTCCGTCTTTTTTTATTTCAAAAAGAGTCTGGGCGGTGCTATCGTTTACCGAAGTGATTTCGCCAATATTGCCGTGGTTTGTATCTATAGCCTGGAATCCTATAATCTCGTGAAAGTAGAACTGGTCATCTTCCAGTTTGGGAAGCATAGTAAGTGGCAGGTAGGTGAAGGCGCCAACTAAGTCTTCAGCGTCTTCTTCTGTCTCAATATCCTCAAATTTCACTCTAAGCAGGCTGCTTTTTTGTAGCGAGCTGCGTTCAATAAAAAATGGAACCAGGTTCTCATTATATTCAATGAGTACTGATTCCATTTCTGTGTACATTTCAGGGACATCGGTGTCTAATTTAATTAGCACTTCTCCCTTAAAGCTAAATTTACCAACGATTTTTCCTAAGAAGAAACATTCGTCTTTAGTCATCGTTAATTCGTATTAGCCTTTTTTCTCTTCGGTTTTTGCTTCTTTGGCAGTCTCTTGATCAACTTCCTTTTCCACATTAGCTTCAGGTTCATCCTCTTCGGTTACTGCCGCACCTTCAGCTTCAGCAGCAGCTGCCGCCTCGGCTTCTTTTGCTTCAGCTTCACGCTTTGCGTTTACCTCTTTTTCAGCATCAAGAGCCTTCTTTTTGGCTTCCTGCTCTTCTTTGGTCAGGTTATCTTTCTTAGCCGCAATTTTAGCTTCTTTTTCTTCAACCCAGGCCTGGAATTTCTTCTCGGCTTCTTCTTCGGTTAAAGCTCCTTTTTTAACGCCACCGGCAAGGTGTTTCTTAAGCATTGCACCTTTGTAAGAAAGGATAGCACGTGCCGTTTCTGTAGGCTGAGCACCGTTATCTAACCATTCTACCGCTTTGTCCACATCTAATTCGATGGTAGCAGGATTGGTGTTTGGATTGTAAGTTCCTAGTTTTTCTAAGTATTTACCATCTCTTTTTGCACGCGCATCTGCGGCAATAATCCAGAAAAAAGGTTTTCCTTTTTTACCGTGTCGTTGTAATCTTAATTTTACAGACATAAAATTTAAATTGTGGGGTACCCGACCCCGATTATTAATAAGGCTGCAAAGATATTATATTTTTCTAATTCACAAGTGGTTGGAAGAATTTTTATTACAGTATAAAAAATAGAAATTTTTGGGGAAGCAAGCCACAAGGAACTGGACAATTCTATACTGAAAATAATAAAATTAGGATGATTTTATTAGAAAATATCCCGCCGCTGTTAAAAGCAGTTAATAAGTGCTAAAGCCTGTTAAACACGTTGCTGCTATGGGACAGGCATATTATCTTTATCTACTGGATAATCAAGGTTTAAAATTCTGATGCCTGCTTAAATCCTGGATAATTTTCTTATAAAAAGGCTTTTGGGTATGCATCGGAATATTTTACTGTAATTAGAAAATATAAATATGGGTTACTCTGAAAAAGTTTCGAATAAATTAAATGCTTTACTGGAGAAGAATTATGATGCCGAGAAGGGGTATAGATATGCTGCAGAAAATGCCCAGGATCCGCAACTGAGAGCTTTTTTTATGGAAAGAGCTCAGGAGCGATACGATTTTGGCCACGCGCTTGAAACTGAAATTCGCAATTTCGGGCAAAATCCTGATAAAAGTTCCAGTTTGGCTGGTGATGCCCATCGTACCTGGATGAATTTAAAAACCACCCTCTCGGCAAACAAGGATGAAGCAGCACTTGAAGAAGCCGTAAGAGGGGAGAAAGTTGCAGCCCAGGAGTATGAAGAGGTGCTTAAAGATCCCGAAATCCCGGCGTCTACGGCAAATTTATTATTGAAACAAAAAAATCAAATTGTGGCTTCTCTTAATAAAATGAAGGGGTTAGAACTTTCAAATTAAGAACACTCTCAATACCTGGTTTTTTTGGTATTAGAATTTATGCCTATAGTTTAGTATGGTGTTAATTTGTCATTCAGAACACAGCTTGCGGAGTGAAGAATCTCTATTAGAATAGAAAATGGATTCCTCCTACGTCGGAATGACAGTACATTTGAAAAACAATAGCTTTATTAAACTAGGGTCATTTAATAAATACGAGCAGATGTTTGATTGAAGTAGTAGTTTTTAGTGTTCGTATTAAACCTCACAGTTTGCCGTCTTTACGGATTCTGTGAGGTTTTTCTTTATGAATTCAATTTCTTGCCACGAATTCACGAATACTTTTTAAAACCTGGTAGGATTAAAAATCAGCAATGTTGATGAACCGGTTGGCTTATTCTAAGAATTAAAAAGCCGGCGTGGTATGGTTTAAGGACTGTAAATCCCCTAATATTAATCCGTTAATAAATGCTTGAAAATTAACTTGAGCCTACGCTAAAATATATGTAATTTTATCCTCTTTTCAGACATTTTCTCAGCTGAATTTTAATACTGAAAATCAGATAAATACGTAATTTTTACAGCCCATGTACCTCATTTTTGATACTGAAACTACCGGACTTCCAAAACGTTGGGATGCTCCTTTAACCGATTCTGATAACTGGCCAAGATGTATCCAGATTGCCTGGCAATTGCACGACCAGATGGGCCGGCTTATAGAAAGTGAGGATTACCTGGTTAAGCCCGAAGGGTTTAATATTCCATACGATGCCGAAAAAGTACACGGAATTTCTACTGAGCTTGCTGCCCAAGACGGGGTTCCTCTGGGCGAGATGCTGGAGAAATTTCAGAGAGCTTTAGATAAAACGAAATTTGTGGTTGGCCAAAATGTAGGGTTTGACCTTAATATTATGGGCGCCGAATTCCATAGGGAGAATTTTGAAAATACCCTGCAGGAATTACCGGTTTTAGATACCTGTACCGAAGTTACCGCAAACCTGTGTAAAATTCCCGGTGGAAGGGGAGGAAAATTCAAACTACCTACCTTAACCGAGTTGCACGAACATCTTTTCGATGAGCCTTTTGGAGAAGCACATAACGCTACTGCCGATGTAGAGGCTACTACACGTTGTTTTCTGGAGCTAATTAGACAGCGGGTTTTTACTGTGGAAGAACTGGATGTGCCAGGCGATTATTTTGAGAAATTTTCAGAGGAGAATCCGCAGCCTATTGAACTTATCGGTTTAAAGCATATTAATCTTAAAAAAGCTTCCGATAAAATAAGAAAGAAGCTTCAAAAACAAGAGCCTTCCGAAGAAATTACAACCGAAGAGATTCAGGAGAACCTCGAGAAATTAGATGAGATTCCATTCTCTCATTTGCACAACCATTCTCAGTTTTCGGTATTGCAGTCAACCATAAGCATAAAAGACCTGGTAAATGTGGCCGGGAAAGAAAATATGCCAGCGGTGGCGCTTACCGATCACGGAAATATGATGGGTGCTTTTCACTTTGTAAAAGCAGTTGGGGATTATAATAAAGCAATTAAAGAAAAAAATGAAGCAGCTTTAGCCAACAATGAACCGGCAGAAGCCCCTGAACTAAAAGCAATTGTGGGTTGTGAATTCTTTGTTTGCGAAAATCATCTTGATAAATCCCGAAAGGATAACGGGTACCAGGTGGTGATGTTGGCCAAAAATAAAAATGGCTACCACAATTTGGCAAAGATGTCTTCTAAAGCCTATACAGATGGGTTTTATTATGTGCCGCGAATAGATAAGAAAGTAATTGAGCAGTATAAAGAAGATGTAATTGTACTCACGGGAAACCTCTATGGGGAGGTGCCGAGTAAAGTGCTGAATGTTGGTGAAAATCAGGCAGAGGAAGCTTTATTGTGGTGGAAGGAAACCTTTGGCGACGATTTGTATATCGAGTTGATGCGTCATAATCAGGAGGATGAAGACAGGGTGAATCCGGTGTTGATAGATTTTGCAAAAAAACACGATGTAAAATTAATTGCCTCCAACAACACCTATTATTGCGCCCGGGAAGATGCCAACGCGCATGATATTTTACTGTGTATTAAAGACGGTGAAAAGCAGGCCACGCCAATTGGTCGTGGGCGCGGTTATCGATATGGTTTACCCAATGATCAATATTACTTTAAAAGTGGTGAAGAGATGAAAAATCTCTTTAAAGATTTACCGGAAGCCATTAGTAATGTTCAGGAAATAGTAGATAAAATTGAACCTTTTGAGCTGGCGCGGGATGTATTGCTGCCTGCTTTTACTATTCCCGATGAATTCCTGGTAGCCGAAGATGAGAATGATGGCGGGAAGCGTGGGGAAAATGCCTATTTAAAACACATTACTTTTCTGGGGGCAAAAGAACGTTATGGGGAAGTAACCCCGGAAATCGCCGAGCGGCTTAATTTTGAACTTTCGGTAATTGAGAATACCGGCTACCCCGGGTATTTCCTTATTGTGGAAGACTTTATTAGGGAAGCCCGAAATCTGGATGTTTCGGTGGGCCCAGGCCGGGGATCGGCGGCAGGTAGTGCTGTGGCCTATTGTTTGGGAATTACCAATATTGATCCTATAAAATACGATTTACTTTTTGAGCGTTTCCTAAACCCCGATCGTGTGAGTATGCCCGATATTGATATCGATTTTGATGATGAAGGCCGGGGAAGGGTAATGGATTACGTGATCGAAAAATATGGCGCCAACCAGGTGGCACAAATTATCACTTATGGTACTATGGCCGCCAAATCTTCCATTCGGGATACGGCCAGGGTGCTGGATTTGCCGTTGGGGGATGCCGATAGGATTTCGAAATTGATCCCAACCATGTCCAAACTCGGAAAAATTTTCGGGATGGATGAAAAACAGCTGAAACAAAAATTTAGGAGTGAAGATTTAGAAAAAGTCAATGAACTTTTAAATATTTCTGAAGGAGAAGACCTGGAAGCCGAAACAGTGAATAAAGCAAGGGTGCTGGAAGGCTCAGTGCGGAACACTGGAATTCACGCCTGTGGGGTGATTATCACGCCAAGTGATATAACGAATTATGTGCCGGTTTCGGTGGCTAAAGATTCAGATCTGTATGTGACGCAGTTCGATAACTCGGTAGTTGAAGATGCAGGCCTGCTAAAAATGGATTTCCTGGGCTTAAAAACCCTAACTCTTATAAAAGACACGGTAAAAATTGTAAAAGGCAGGCATAATATAGATTTGGTGCCCGATGATTTTCCGCTGGATGATGAAGAAACCTATAAACTCTTCCAGCGCGGGGAAACCGTAGGGATTTTTCAATATGAATCCCCCGGAATGCAAAAGCACATGAAAGATCTAAAACCCACGGTGTTTGACGATCTTATTGCGATGAATGCCTTGTATCGTCCCGGTCCCATGGAATATATTCCCAGCTTTATTGCCAGGAAACACGGGGATGAAGATATTTCTTACGATTTGCCTGAAATGGAGGAATACCTGCAGGAAACTTATGGAATTACGGTGTACCAGGAGCAGGTGATGTTGCTCTCGCAAAAACTGGCTGGCTTTAGTAAAGGTGAAGCCGATGTACTTCGTAAAGCGATGGGTAAAAAGATTTTCGCTTTGCTAGAAGAATTAAAACCGAAGTTTTTAGATGGCGGGGAAGCAAAAGGGCACCCACGGGATGTGTTGGAAAAGATTTGGAAAGACTGGGAAGCCTTTGCAGCCTATGCTTTTAACAAATCGCACTCCACCTGTTATGCCTGGATTGCATACCAAACGGCTTATTTAAAAGCTCATTATCCAGCTGAATATATGGCCGCGGTGCTTTCCAATAATATGAACGATATCAAGCAGGTGACCTTCTTTATGGAAGAGTGCAAGCGGATGAAGTTGGAAGTGCTTGGTCCAGATGTAAATGAATCCTTTTATAAATTCTCGGTAAATAAAAATAATGCAGTCCGTTTTGGGATGGGAGCCATTAAAGGAGTTGGTGCCGGTGCGGTAGCAACTATTGTGGAAAACCGAAAATCCAACGCGGGACCTTATCGCTCTATTTTCGATATGGCCAAGCGTATAGACCTTAGGGCAGCCAATAAAAAAGCTTTTGAAAACCTGGCACTGGCCGGCGGATTTGACGGTTTTGGCGTGACCCACCGCGCACAATATTTTCACGATGAAGGTGATGGCATTACCTTTTTGGAAAAAGTGATAAAATATGCCGCGAAATATCAGGAGAATGAAAACTCTTCGCAGGTAAGCCTCTTTGGAGATGCCAGTGAAGTGCAAATTCCCGAACCTGTGGTGCCGCCTTGTGAAGAATGGGGTACTATGGAAAAACTAAGACGGGAACGTGAGGTTGTTGGGATTTATATTTCGGGTCACCCGCTGGACGATTTTAGATATGAGATGGAGTATTTTTGCAATGGGAAACTCGGCGAATTCCAGGATTTAGAAAAATGTGTAAACAGGGATATTACCTTTGGCGGAGTGATAAGCGATGTGCAGCACCGGGTGTCTAAAATGGGGAAAGGCTGGGCTATGTTCACTATAGAAGATTATACAGATACTTATGAATTTAGGATGTTTGGGGAAGAATATTTGAAATTCAGGCATTTTTTAGTTCCCAACTCCTTCGTACACGTAAAGGTTTTTGTAAAGGAAGGTTGGACCAATAAGGAAACCGGTAAAAAGGGAGAACCCAGGTTGCAGTTTAATAACATTTACCTGCTGCACGATGTGATGGACCAATTTGCAAAGAAACTGACTATTCAATTGAATATAGACGATCTTCAGGAAGAAAAGATCGATTGGTTTAAGGATGTGTTTAGGACGCATCGTGGCGACCATAAGTTGAATTTTGTGGTCTATGAAATGAAAGATCAGGTGAAATTGCATATGCCCAGTAAAAAACAAAAGGTGAAAATTTCACAAGAGTTATTACATACGCTGGAGGAGGAGCAAGTGATGTATAAGTTGAACTAGAAGCCCCTCTCCCTAGCCCTCTCCCCTAAGGGGAAAGGGAATGGGGTGCGGATATCGGTTGCGGGTTCTCATTTCTCAGTTTTGGATTGGGTTTTTAGAATGTTTGCAGTCATTGCGAGCGACGAAGGAGCGCGGCAATCTTTTTTTGTTTGATGTTTGACCTTTAATCTTGCCTGAAAAAGAATCTTTATCCATTGCTTACTGCGACTGCACACTGCAACTGCCAACTGCCCACTGAAAACGCCCCGGTTAGGGATTGAAGCCGCTACCGTGTAGCGCTGAAAGCCCGACCGCGCGCTACAGGCGCGGGGTAACCGCCAAATAAAACCCATAAATATACCTATAACTAAATACAATGCGGCTCTTGTAAGGAAAGCGAAAATAATTGACTAATTTTACACTTTGATGATATTAACAGAAATTAAAAACAAATAATTATGGCTATTGAATTAACTGATGCAAATTTTGAAGAGCAGGTGCTTAAAAGTGACAAACCTGTAATGGTAGATTTTTGGGCAGCCTGGTGTGGACCTTGTAGAATGGTAGGTCCTATTATTGACGAAATTAGTAATGAATATGACGGAAAAGCGGTTGTAGGAAAGCTGGACGTTGATGCGAATCAGGAATTTGCAGCCAAATATGGCGTTAGAAATATTCCTACTGTGCTTATTTTCCAAAACGGAGAAGTAGTAGGTCGCCAGGTAGGCGTGGCGCCAAAAAATACTTATGCTGAAGCTATTGATGAGCTTTTATAGTATCTTGCGGTATAAAATGTATAAAACCCGGCTTTGAGTCGGGTTTTTTTGTTTAGGATAGTATCTTAGTTGCTATGGACGTAAAGAAGGAAGTTTATAATTCGGCTGCGGGTTTTGGAAACTTGGAATTACTGGCCCGGCAGGTGGTTGAAGGCTATATTTCGGGAATTCATAAGAGTCCGTTCCACGGGTTTTCTGCGGAATTTGCCGAACATAAAAGCTATAATCGGGGCGAAAGTACCAAGCACATAGACTGGAAACTTTTTGCCAGGACCGATAAGTTGTACGCGAAACGCTATGAGGAAGAAACTAATTTACGCTGTCATTTTATTTTAGATAATTCGGCTTCAATGCACTATCCTAAACGGAAAAAATATGCAATAGACAGCCTGAATAAGATTGGTTTTTCGGTACTTTCTATCGCCAGTATTATGCAGATTTTAAAGCGGCAACGCGATGCAGTAGGCCTTAGTGTTTACAGTGATGAATTTGAATTTTATGCTCCTGAAAAAGGTAGTGACCGGCATCGCTATATGCTAATGGACGCCCTAAATAAAAGTATTTTAAAGAAAAAAGATCATAAAACGACCAAAACCTATACTTTTTTACATCAAATCGCCGAGAAGCTAAAACGGCGTTCTTTAGTGTTTCTTTTTACCGATATGTTTCAGGCCGATACCGATGAAACCGCTCTTTTTGAAGCTTTGCGTCATTTAAAATACAATAGGCACGAGGTGGTGTTGTTTCATGTGATAGATAAAAAAAGAGAATTTGAATTTGATTTCGACAATATTCCCAGGCGTTTTACCGATGTGGAAACCGGTGCAAGTATAGATTTGTATTCAGACAATATTAGGGAGGATTATAAAAAAGCAGTGAAGGAATATATTGAGAATTTGCAAATGGAATGTGCCAAATATAAGATTGGCTATGTGGAAGCCGATATCAATAAAAATTTTGATAAAATTTTGACCAGCTATTTTATTGAAAGACAAAAGTTTGGCTAAGGCTTTAATTTTTTTCTGAAAAAATTTTAAAAAAGGTTTGTGGAATTGTAAAACGGGTGTATATTTGCCCTCGCAATAACGCATTGAGGTTATTAGAACTTCAAATTAAGACGAGCTGTAAGTCTTTAAATAACAAGCACGGTCTGGTAGTTCAGTTGGTTATCCCGAGTACTCGGGATTGCCTGTCACTAAGACAACACGTTCATAATGTATTTTGTATATATTTTAAAGAGTAAACTGGATCATAGTTTTTATATAGGTCAAACAAATGATTTAAATAGAAGATTACTTTATCACAATGATGGGAAATCTAGATACACCAGTCGGAAAATTCCCTGGGAAATAGTTTACTTTGAAAAATTTAATACAAGAAAAGATGCGATTTTTCGGGAAAAATTTTTGAAAAAACAAAGAAATACCGAATTTTACAATCGCTTGATAAAAAATTGGTCTGGTAGTTCAGTTGGTTAGAATACCTGCCTGTCACGCAGGGGGTCGCGAGTTCGAGTCTCGTCCAGACCGCAAAATTGCAAAAAGCTCCTCAATCGAGGGGCTTTTTTTATGGGGTAATTTCTCTGTAAGAATATATGGTAAATCCGTGAATTGCTTGAGTTTATTACTACTTCAGCACAAAGCTTTTCCTGTTTAGGAGAGGCTTTTCTCGGATCAAGCCTAAATGTGGTGTTTAAGCAAAAATTGTAGTTAATCTATATAGGAAGAATTCAACATTTTTCACTCCTCTAAACTGAGCTCTAAACGCTTTTATCTTTGCATTAAAGGATTCTGCCGAAGCGTTGGTGCTTCTATTGATAAAGTAATTGAGAATAGACCTGTAATTAAGAGTAATGGTGTTGGCTATGGTGTTAAAAGCCTTAAACCCTGTATCCTCTACATCTTTGTGCCAGTGGGCAAGTTTGGTATAAGCCACTTCTACTGATTTTGCTTTATTGAATATATCTCTAAGTCTTTGTGTGAGATTAAAAATTACCGCAAAGAGGGTATTTACATGAGCGATATTAAAACATAAGTTTGGAACTTAAAACTTATTGAAATGGAAAATAAAATTACAAAATCACTAATCTTAATTATCGTTGCATTCATCTTTTTGAGGTGTAGTACAGATGATAATGGTGAAAACTTATCCTCCCAACCAGAGGAACATATTGGTGTTTTCCTTGATAGTCCGGTTGAAGGTTTATTCTATGAATCTGAATCTTTTAGCGGTTATACCGATGCTAAGGGACAGTTTTCATATGCAGAAGGAGAGCAAATTGTCTTTTTTGTAGGTGATATTAAAATCGGTAGTGCCGTAGGACAGGAAGAAATTACGCCAATATCTATTGCTTCTACTTCAGATGCTACTTTAGAATCAAAGGAGGTAAAAAACATTGCAGCTTTTCTACAAACTTTGGATATTGATGGTGATCCCGAAAACGGAATTAAAATTGAGCAGACCGTAGTTGACGCTCTTGAAATGGATACCGTTAATTTCTCGGGTTCGATTACTCAAGTAATTGGTGAGATTGTTAACGATGTAAATCAAAGAACAGGAATTGATCTAAATCCAGTTTATCCTGAAGAAGCAGCAACTCACTTAGCTGCCTCTTTAAATACTTCTTATGAACCGGACGATTTATTATTTACCGATTTTCTTCCCACTATTGAAAGCTGGAATATTTATGCAAAACCTTATTTGCCCAATACTGCATCAATATGGATACATAAAACTGATGAAAATGGCAATCCATCACAATCTATACAATATGAAAAGCACCCTTACAGGATAGTTAGAACTTATACTTATTCTAACTATAATGAATTTAATTTGCCAAAGAACATAGAAACCCAGTATTATAATTATGGAGAGCCGGGAAATAAAGCGATGAACCAGGTTACGTATAATCTGGAAGGACAATTAAGTTCCTGGAGCAATGCTAATTCTTCCAATTGGAAATATGATTTAGAAAAGAATGAGGACGGATCTATTAAGGCCATTTCTTCTTATTTCAATAGCAATTTGGCACATAAAAATGTATTTATTTATAACGAAAGCGGAAATCTTATAAAGGAAATTCGTTACAAAAATGAATCTGAGAGCTCTGTAATTTATGAACATTCTTATACCTATACTGAATTTGGGGAAATGGAGACTTTATCTATGTTATTTAACAATGAGCAGGCTTTAGAGTATCTATGGGAATATTCTTATGATGAAAATAATGTACTTATTGAAAGACATCGGGAAACCGTCGATCTTTTAGGAAGAGACCGCACCGACACTTATTTTTATAACGAAGAAGAACGATTAGAACGTTTGTTAATTAAAGTAGGGGATTATGTAAGTGATTATGTAGAATTTTATCCTAATGGAGATCCTAAAAAGGCAGAAACTACTTATCAGGGCTTTTTATATGAAATAGTGATCTGGGATGAAAACGGTTATTCTGAATGGAAAATAATTGAAGAGGATACCGGTAATTACCGAATAGAATATAAAGATCAGGACGAAAATATTCTGAAAACAGAATATTATGATTCACAAGGAAACCTAATTTCGATTAAAGAATAATTAATAGAATGCTAAGCTATAGTTATAGAAGGCTTGCTGTTTTTTACAGGCCTTCTATAGTTGCTTATAAGCTTGGAGCAATAATCCCAGCTGCGATAGTGCGTGCAACCAATTGAACAATATTCTTAGAATTTGTTCTTTTCAGGATGTTTTTACGGTGTGTTCTAACGGTATGTATTGAAATAAAAAGTTTCTCTGCAATTTCTTCGGCACTTAAGCCTTCAGCTATTAATTTAGTAATTTCCAATTCTCGTTTTGACAATACCTCTTCTATTCCGGTGTTTATGCTGTGATTCCCGGGTTCAAATTTTCCATTCTTAGTACATACATTGAGATAAGATTTACCTCCCTGAATATTTAAAAATGAAACCTCCTCCACACTTTGGTTGGTTAAATGAGTTATATCGGTATGGATGCTAAATACATGAACAAAGCGGCCCTGTTTATCTTGAGAAAGTGGGGTAGCTTGCTGTAACATAACTTTTCGCTTACCCTTATGATCCATTAAAACATAGGTATAAAGAACTTTATAATCCAGAACTTTTTCGGATGGTAAATAATCGATAAAAAAATCTCTTATCACCCGTTCTTTACGTTGAATTTTTTCAATTTCCTCGGGAAGAGCCAAAGCTAAAATCTCTTGAAAATCGATTCCATTTTCCGGCACACTGTCTTTTTCAATAAATTCGCATACCGAATTAGAAATCATTTCTATTTCTAAGTTTTGGAAGTTGGCGATGTAATAGTAAGATTTACCCGGCGCCATAAAATCGGCCATTCTCTTAAATTGAGCCGAATGCTCATATTTTTTTATTTCTTCACTGGTCTGGCTATAGGTTTGTTTCCAATAGCGGGCAATGGCATTAAATTCTGTGCTCATAAAAGTTAAAATTTTAACGATTGTAAGGTATGAAAAATACCTTAAATGTGGTATTGCCTTATTTCATAACGGGTTATAATTTTGATAAATATTAATGTTTTATTAAAAAAACACCATGAAACAATTTTACAAACTTTTTATAGTTGGCTGTTTAATTCTAAATGGAACTGCTTCATTTTCTCAGCAAATGCAAATTCAAAACGAATTTGAGGATGTACGGCATTTTCGTATTGGGGTTAAATCTGGTATACCAAATATTTTAAGCGCTAATGCAGAATATGTTCTTCCTGTTTTAAATCGAAAATTTGCCGTAAGTGTCGATTATACCAATTTAAATATGGATGCTGATGATTTTGGTTTTGAAACTGAAGAAGGCGCTGAGATAATGGAGCAGAAGTTCATTTATTTTGAAGGAGGTATTAACTATTATTTCTTTAAGCCCGGAAAAGGTTTATACGCCGGTATTAGTTATTCTA
This sequence comes from Salegentibacter echinorum, assembly GCF_900129445.1. Taxonomy (GTDB): domain Bacteria; phylum Bacteroidota; class Bacteroidia; order Flavobacteriales; family Flavobacteriaceae; genus Salegentibacter; species Salegentibacter echinorum. Next base: position 23,418 of record NZ_FQVT01000022.1, on the reverse strand, counting down.
ACTATAGTTTAAAAGGAAATTTACCTGATTACGATGAAAATGAAAATGGCTCTCCCGGTGATGGTTATATAGATTTTTCAAATAGCTCGATGAATATAAAGGCTGGAGCAAAGTGGGGTGGGTTCTTCTACTTTAGGCCAGAGGTGGGTTATGCCTTTAGTCCTTTTCCTTCTACTTTTCCTATACGTGTGGAGTACGAAGATGGTTCTACAGAGTACCAGGAATTAGACCTGGATGCAGATAGTGGCTTTCTTGATATGATCTATGACGGCCTCACTTTTAATATCGGAATCGGTTTCTCATTTTAAATAATTAAATTCAAACTATATGAACACTAAAATTACATTTCTTGCTTTTTTATTTCTCACCTTTTCGGTGGTTGCTGTATCAGCTACAAATCATGCCGATGTAACCTACGGAAAAAAGAAAATCCAGGTAAGTACCTCCCAATCTGATGCCGAAATTTATGTAAATGGCAAAATGATTGGTAAAGGCTCAGCTCGCATATTGGTTCCTAAGGATGATTGTGTAAGCGTTACTGCTAAAAAAATAGGTTACTTAGAGGAACAAATTGAATTCTGCAATCAAAAAGGGATGGCAAAGCCGCCTAAAACGCATTATTTCGAGATGAAAAATGATGATGCGTTTGATGCTTCGGTACAAACCGATATAGCAAATGTAGATATTGAAATTCCTGTTAATGTAACCTCCAGAGATAAAGCCTGGAAAATAATTAACCAGATTGTTTTAAATTATATTGATGTTATTGAAATGACAGATAAGGAAACGGGTTATTTAAGAACTGCCTGGTCTCTTCAAACTTTTAAGCAAAATACCATTAGAACCAGAATCATTGTAAAAGAGTCGTCTATAAATCCCCTTGCTTTTAAAGTTAAATTGGTAAGTGAAGAATCTGGTGATGCAATGACCAGTGTAAAAAGCGATCATTTATATAAAGAATGGGATAGGGTTTTAAGAAGTTACAACAATACTATTTCAGAATTTCAAGCTAGAATAAAGTAGAATTAGCCTATTAAAAAAGGAAGCGTTCTCACATTAAACAGAGAGCGCTTCTTTAAGCAATATAAATCCTTTAAAGATGCTTAAACACTACTTTTATATAAAAATTATTTAATTGTTCTAGTAATATTTTCTTCACGTCATACTCTGGCGTATTCTCTATACATCTTTGAAAATATAATAGCGAAGTTAATTGCTATAGTGTTTAATGTTCAGAATAAATCCGCTTCAGTCCGTAATTTTTCCAATATGTAGGGTAAAGGAAAATTAAAGGGCGAAGCGGATTTTAATTTTAAGTAAAACATAAAAATTAAGTTTGTAGTGAATTAACCAAATATTAGTGATTCAGCTCAAAAAGTCAAAGTTTTAATTTACATCGGAGGCGCTTTATTCCTTTATAAAGGTCATTTCTTGTCGCCGTTCGGAGCTCTTTTTGTATATCCAAATAGATAATATGAGATTATCAGAGTTTATAGAAACTTACAATCAAACAGCTGTCATTATTTTACTGTAAGGAAAGCGCCAGGTAAAGGAAACTGATAAACCAAAACTGGAGGCTTTAGGTAGAATACTTGCTGAAAAGCTGCCCAAAGCTACTTTTAGGAGTGGTAATGCAGACGGATCAGACCTTTACTTTTCAAAAGGAGTGGCAAGTGTTGATCCAAGCCGACTTCAAGTGATTACGCCTTATAAAGGTCATCGAAAAATAAAAATTATGCAAGCGATACCGTATCCCTGGATGCAATTAATTTGGTCAATGAGCCCGAAGTAGTTTATGAATCTAAATCTCACAATAGAATGAAAAAGCTCATAGATAAATATGTGGCCGGAGAAAATAATAGGTACGTCATCAAAGCGGCCTATATTCTTCGTGATACAGTGAAAGTGCTTGGCACTAATTCCGGTGTGCCGCCAATTAGTTTCGCATTTTTCTATGATGATTTAGATAAACCTAAAACTGGTGGCACGGGTCACACTATAAATGTATGCGAGCGAAACGATGTGCCATTCCTTACACAACAAGAGTGGATGAACTGGTTGGAGTAACTATTACTGTATCTTATTGCCCTGCTTAGATTACAAATTACCAGAGGAATTTGCACAATTTTCGACTGAAATTTTAACAGTAACTCTCCATAATTGCTTTCTGCATAAAGCAATTATAATCAATTTCGCTATCTCTATATAGCACTTGTATGTTTTAAAGCTAAATCCATGAAATGAGATTGCTTTATCGCCTGCGGTTTAGCAACTGTATTTTTAATGTAGCATAAGTTTTATGGCGGATTCTATTTCAGTAGATAAGGAAGTCTGTTTTACGGAAACCCGTAAGGAAATTTAATTAAGACCGGCTAGGTTTGTTGGCTGAAAGCGTTAATTGAGGACGAAACTTATCAGTCACTTCTTGGTTACAATCTCACGTTTTAAAATAGATAACTTCATTTTTGAGATTGAAATGGTTCAATTAAAATATTTATGAAAAAAATTACTCTTTTACTACTCATTTGTATCCTGTTTTCAAGTTGTGCTCATCGAATTACAGATTTTACTATTATTTCTACGAAAAATGTAGATTTATCTAAGGCTAGTACTTTTACTAAGGGAAGATCAAGAAAGGAAGGCGTGGATAAAGCTCATATTATCCTGGTTATACCCTTTGGTAGACCTCATTTGAAGGAAGCCATTGATAGGGCGATAGAATCAACACCGGGAGCGGTTGCTCTAGTTGATGGAGTTGTTTATTCAAAGTCCTGGTGGGCTATATTGTATGGTCAATCTAAAATTATTGTGGAAGGTACTCCTTTAATGGATCCATCACTTGCCAGTAACGAAAAAGTGCCTGAATATTCCATCGCAAAACTTAATAAAAATGGCAAAGTCAGAGAAATTGCTGAAATTACAAAAGAAGAATATTTAAAGATGAAAGCTGGGATTGCAAAAGACCTAACTTCTCGAAGTTTCAGAAGTACTTCTGAATTATAAAAAAAATGCTCAATTGCTTAGAAACCCGGATTATTTCCGGGTTTTGCGTTGATAAGAAATTATGCAGATTCCTTAAACTACATTAAAGAAACGAGCATCCGGAATTTATAACCTTCTTTATTTAAAACGACTTGAATTGACGCCTATGTGTGATAGTTTCGAGGTGTAATAGCCTAATTGAAATTCTTTTAGGTTTTAACCTTTTAAGATCTTTAATATGCCAATGTTTGATGAGGACTATAATGGGAGCTTCAAGGATAATTCTGAAAAAGAAAACTTTCCATTTACTTTAGAGGCAAAGAAATGGATTAATGCTGTTTCAGCTGCCTACAAAAGAGCTCAAATGAGATGTAATTCAAAGGATTCTGCGGTTTTTTCTATGGTTTCCCCGTTCGTACTTTCTACGACCTTACTAATCCTGTTAAGCATCTTACAACTAATTAAATCCCTGGTCTTTCTTATTGAAAATAATGTAAAGAAAAATAAGATCAAATTAGCCCACCACGCCGATTCAACGAATGAAAATTTTATGACTAAGGTAGATGATTATGTAGATAAAAGTAGAGAAGAGCCCTTCCGTTGGAAAAGCATATTTGTAAATGATTACGGCAGGCCTCGTGAAATCTGGCAATTGATATACTTGTTTATTTTTATCTTCTTAATAGCAATAGCGATAATGTTTATGCTGGGACAATATTGGCCAGAACTTTTTAGGATCTATAAGGACAGTATTCTAGTTGCCGGGGGCATTAGCCTGTTTTGTGCTTTTACAAGTCTATGAATTAGGAACCTCAGTTCGACCTAACTTGATTGAAGTCCAAAGACCGTCAGTTCGAGACCTCTTACAAAAGTTTTGAAAAACGGTAATATTGGCGTAATAGGTTCAAATTTAAAGCTTAAAAAAGTTGCCACGAATACTCGAATATACAGGGGTTTCAATGATTTTTAGATTTTAAAAAACGGTTTTAACTGATTGATTTCCCTTAAATCTTATCACAAATCTATCCTTCCGACTTCATTGGCTATCGCAGAAGAAGCCACCTTTGCATAAAAAGGAAGGAACGCTTTTGATTCAACTAAGTAATCCGATAAGCCTGCTCCCATCCCTGGCAAGGAGGGGACGAATTCAGCTTCGCTGAAGAAGGGGTGGTTGCGTGTTTTTTTTTAGGTCGAATTCAGGTTAAGAGAAAATTCTGGAAGAGTGATTTTTACTCTATTTGCTTTGCTCATTTTCTGGAACAGAAGAGGTTTTAAATTAGTTTCAAATCTTTCATAATTCCAATAAGATGTGGATTGGTATTGGCATTAAATTCCTCCCTCAATTCCTTTAAACGTTTTTCGATAGCACTCTTACTGCTTGGTTTTATGTTTTCATCTTTTAATTTCTGCTGAATTTCATCCTGAGTGAATCCAAGGGCCAGATAATTTACTATGTGTATTTCGAAATCGTTTAATACCAGCAGGTTATTCTGTTGAAGTGCTTTTTCTATAGAGGGCGAATTATACTTTCCTCCGTTATACACTTCAAGCAGCGCTTTATGAAGTTCTTTTAATCCATTGCGGTCTTTGCAAACATAGCCATCAATATTTTCGGTTTCCAATAGCTCTTTCACCGTTTGCGGATGGTCTTCAATAGAATTCACGATAACTTGTAAGGAAGGATCTTCCTGTTTAAGACAGGCTATGAGTTCTTTCCCCGATGTTATCTTCTCCTCTCTATGGTCGGGTTTAAAGGAAAGGTCGCAAATAAGCAAATCGAAGGGATTTCCTTCGTTGAGCGCCTTTTTTGCCATAAGCCAGGCTTTATCACAATATTGGGCATGTGCCACTTCCTGAATACCCAATTCTTGTAGGACAACAGCCACGGCGTGGTTAATGCTGTCCATGTCTTCTGCAACCAAAACTTTTTTAAACATATTGGAATTATAATGGAACCCGGATACTTATTTTTAATCCTTTTCCTATTTCAGAATCAAAGATAATTGTTCCGTTTATGGAAAAAATACGGTTTTCCACATTTCGGAGTCCGTTGCCAGATTTTATTGTGGCAAGCTCGCTTCCACGGCCATTATCGGAATAATTTATATGGAGAAATTTTTCTTTTTTAGAAAAGATAATGGCAACGAAACCGGCTGCACTATGTTTCTTCATGTTTATCATAATTTCCTGAAGCACGCGGTATATCACTATTTTCTTTTCTGCAGAAACCTTTTTCCATTCTATGGAGTTTTCCCCGTTAATAATAAGCTTGGCACCTGCAGGTGTAGCTTTAGAGAGTGTACTTAGTAGGTGAGTAATAAAGTTTTCTCCGGTATCGATATCGCTATTTTCGCGTGAAATGTCCCTGGTTCGGGAATAAATATCTTCCAATTGATCCATTATGTTGGAAGAAGCAACAGGCTCCACGCTGCTCATCATATTGTAAATATCGTTGGCCAGCTCGTCGTGTATTTTTTTAGAGATACGCGTTTCGGTTTTATGAACTTCCTGTAGCTTTTCTTTTTTATGCTTTTGTCTAAAATAATAAAAACCGAAGCCTCCCGATACGGTTAATAGTAAACCTCCAAGGGAGAGAACGATCATTTGATTCTTAAGTTCTTCGGCTTCCAGTAGTTGTTTTATAGTTTTAGCTTCCAGGTTATTAATTTCTTTTTGCTTTTGTTCTTCATCAAACCTAATTTTAGCGAAGAGATTTTTCGACTGGATATTTTCAGCTTTTATACTATCATTAAGCAGTATGTAACGATTAGATAATTCCCTGGTTTTTTCTAAAGAAGAAAGCTGAATTAATTTTTTTATAGCAGTAAGCTGTGCCGACTTACTATTAATAGCCCTGGCAGTTAACAGTAAGCTATCGGCATACAGTTTTGAAATTTGGGAATCCTTATTTTGGTAATAATCTCCCAGATGATCATAACTGGCTAAAAGGCCATTTCTGTCATTTTTTTTTTGCCTTATATTGGTAGCTTTCAATAATTCATCCTTAACGTTTACTGATGAATCCCGTAACCATTTTGTATAAGCTAGATTATCTATAAACCTGGCTTTAGAAAGGATATTTTTTGAACTGGATCTTTCGATGATATTTTTAAAAATCTTTATAGCCTCGTCGTATTTTTCTTGATCCTGAAGAGCGAGCGCGATATTATTCAGGTTGCTCAGGCTATCCCTGGTTGAAATAGCATAGGTAAGGGCATTTCTCCATTCGGTTATAGCATCCATATAAAATCCCTGGTTACGGTAGGCTGTGGCAATGGTATTATAAGCACTGCTCACAAAAGTAGAATCCTCAGCGGCAAGATATCTTAAAGCTTCAGTAGCAGTTTGTTGGGCCCCGGAATGATCGGTTAACTGACTTTGTGCGATGGCCATTTCAGTAGTCCTTCGTCCGGCTTTGGCAGTGTCGCCAATTTTTAAATAGAGTTGCCGTGCTTTAAATGCATTTTCAAAGACCTTTTTATCGCGATTTAAGTAATCAAAAACTACAGATTTCCTGTAGTACCCTGTTGCCATATAATTTGAATCATTTTGGGCAGTTGCCGTATTTATAAGAGAATCTGAAAAATAGAGCGAGCTATCATATTTCTTTAATCTATTGTGATAATATATTTTATAGTCAAGAATAATGGGGATAAGTGTGTCATTCTTTTGCGTAACACTTTGAAGTGCCTTATTAAAATTAGCGATTTTATCCCTGATTTCTTTGGAATTCCTTCCCTTTTCAAAATAAGTAAATGAAGAATCTTTCCTGGTTGTAGGTTCAAAAGAAATATTTTCGTTGCTGCAGAAGGATAGCAGCAGGAAAGAGAGAACACCAAAAATATGAAGCAGGGGGCGTGGATTCATAAAGCGAAAATAAATAAAAGCAATTATAAAAAGACCGGGATTAGTATTAACTTACCCTACAAGATTTGATCATTTTTATCTTCAGATATTCTTTTGAAAAATAGATCCTGAATTTTTGAAAGTAAGTTTTTAGTAGGAAGCAAAATGATTTTTACTGCAACTCTTGCTTCTTCTATAGAAATAAGCCTCTAGTTTAAATCGATTTATCAATAAAATAACACTGTATTTTTAAAGGAAGCCTACATTGACCCTTCTAATTTTTACAAAAGTGGCCGTCAAAGCTGTATTCATGGACGACCACTTCTTTACTTTTTAAATTACCGGTCTGTGGTTTTTTCTTGACCTTCACTCTCCAACTTTGTTTAGTGCCGGGCAGGTTGAAAAGCAGGTATTCTGGGTAAACCCCGGTTTTTTCAAATTCGCGCACGCCGCCCTGGATGTGGGTGATTTCTAAGCTCATATAGTTGACCTAGTGAAAAGTCTTAATTCCAAGTGTAATATAGTTGGAAAATTAGAAAATCGGCTATTTACTATTCTTTGCCCCCAAATATTAGTAGAGTTTCATCTTCGGTATCTCTATCGCCAATTGGATGCGTGGTACCAAGATATAATTCAGTTACTCCATTATGAGTATTAGCTACAAGCTCTGTATTATCAGAATATTTCTCCAATATTTTTTTTAACTCTCCTACGTTCTTAACTTGCTGTACATTTTCAATAGATATACTTTCTTTCATGCTGTGTTTTTTTTAGATTTATTTAAGAATATTGTCTGCTATTTCTTCTGGCCATATTATAAATTTGCCATAAGCTCCTTCCTTTTGAATTGCCCCTAGCTTATTTCCTTTTTCTGTTGAATACCAATCATCTTCTTTCTTATACATTAATTCATTTTTCACTAATACAGAATTGACTTTTCTACTACTTAGCCCAGTCTTTTTAGAAAGTTCTTTTGTAGTTAAGTACTTAGAATTTGAAAAATTGTTCGATGTTTCCTTAGGTTTGATTTTTTCGGCCTCCTTATTTGGCTGTCGTTTTGGTGCTTTTACATAAGAAAAATCTTCGCTATTATGAAGAATAGAATCTACATCTTTTATGGCATCTTCATAAGCCTCTCTATCGTGCTCAACTACAGTATCAATTAAAATGCCCATTTCTCGATTGTGTTGCTGAGAAAACTCATATAGATTCATAGAAGCAATTATCATTTTAGATTCATTCAGATAACATTTTGCATGTAGATTTTTGAAGAAGTAAAGACGGACATAACTTAAAGATTCTAGGTACTCCATCTCTGTTGGTGCAAGTTCTTGTTTGCCAAAGATTATCCTTACCTCTACTTTCTCTCTTTCCTTATCATTTAATAGCTGTCGAATATGATCGGAAAGCTTCAAATAAGGGCTAATTATATAGACCTTTTCTTTAGCATCTCGAATTAGATTTTCAAGTTCTGCAGTAATACTCGATGTTCGTAAATATTTTGCCATAAATGCCTATTTATCGTTTTTTAATTTTTAAAAATTCCTACTCTCCCCCGCACTCACCATCCTCTTCATCGTATCAAAAAATGCCTGATAGAAAGCATCGTCTTTGGCATACAGGCGATAGAGGTCAAGTTCGTTTTTTCTTTGTTTGCGCATCACGTCTTCAATAATTCTTTTGAGGGCGAGGTCGCTATTTTGCTGATCGGCATTATTGGCCACCTTATCTTGAAAATCCTGGTGTTGCTGAATATGTTTACTCAACTGGATAAACTTCATTCGCTGCTCATCTGGCGTTGCTTCCCAGCCCTGAAACCATCTTTCATTGAAATTCCTGATAATATTTTCCAGGATGTCTTCTTCCTTTTCACCATGCGCGCCACGTGGATTTGGATTTTGCGGATCCAAACCTGTTTCTGATGCATCCAAACCTATAACCTCATTTAATTTAGTACGCTCCAATCCATAAGTAGATAGATCTACCGATTCCAGTAACTCATCCAAATTATCAGCATCTTTATCTTTTACGATCAATTTCGGAATAAGGAATTTCAGGAACCAGAACAATTTTTCCCAGGTAAGCATCTCATACGGCATAATTGCCGCCATCTGTCCGTAAATTTTCACAAACTGCTTGGCTTTGATCTTAAAATCGGCTTTGTCCTCATCTTCAAGTTCCAGTTCAGTATTAAAGCGATATGCAGCCGCATCGATGATCGGACTCAATTTCTGGGCATCTTCTTTCATAAAGAATTTCTCACAGAAAAGTTCAACTTCTTGCTGTTCGTAAATTCCGGTTTCATCTAAAGTTTCTTTTATTTCGTGAAGTACATTAATATCTGTAGCTCCGCTTAAAGAAGTGGCTGTATAAAAAGGGTCAAAGGATTTCCTGATATCGTCGGTAGAATTAAAGAAATCCAGGATAAAAATATCTTCGGTTTTCTTCCCCAGCTTATCGGCCGACCTGTTTAATCTTGATAAAGCCTGAACGGCCAAAACACCCTGCAGTTTTTTGTCTACATACATCGCGGTAAGCTTTGGTTGATCAAATCCGGTAAGGTATTTATTCGCAACCACTAAAATGCGGTATTCGTCTTTATCGAAATTTTCTTTGGTATCTTTTTCACCAAAACCATTCATATCAGCTTCGGTATATTCAATTCCATCTACGGTTTTAGAGCCGGAAAAAGCAATTAAAATCCTGAAGGGATTTCCTCTTTGTTCCAGAATCCTGCTTAAAGCTTTATAATACCGAATGGCAGAAACTATACTTTGCGTGACCACCATCCCCTTTGCTTTGCCTTTAAGTTTTTTCTTATTGACGATATTAGGAATAAAATGATCCAGGATCACTTCGGCTTTCGTATCTATGGTTTGTTGATGACTTTCTACGTAAGCCTTTAATTTCTTCTGTGCTTTTTGGGAATCGAATAGGGGATTATCTTCTATAGATTTCTCGATTTCATAATAACTTTTATAAGTGGTATAATTCGCCAGTACATCCAGGATAAAGCCTTCTTCAATAGCTTGTTTCATAGAATATAGATGAAAAGGCTTAAAGGAACCGTCTTGCTGTTTTACGCCAAATTTCTCTAAAGTATTGTTTTTAGGTGTGGCAGTAAAAGCTAAGTAGGAGGCATTTCCGCGCATCTTCCTGGCCTGCATAGCTTTTATGATCTTATCCTGCACATCTTCGTCATCTTCCTCCTGTACTTGCTGCCCCATAGACTGGTTCATCTTATCATGCGCAGAACCACTTTGTGAACTATGCGCCTCATCTATAACTACCGCAAAACGTTTCTCACTCAAATCTGAAATACCATCAATAATAAATGGAAACTTCTGAATAGTAGTAATGATGATTTTTTTTCCGCTTTCCAGGCTCTCCCTTAATTCTTTGGAAGAGTAGGCGGGAGCTACTATATTTTTGACTTCAGAAAAATCTTTAATATTATCTCGTATCTGTTTATCCAGTAAGCGCCTATCGGTTACTACGATTACAGAATCAAATAAAGGTTTTTCCATTCCTTTGCTGCCGTGGATTCCTTCTAGCTCGGGATAGGTTTCAATAAGTTGAAATGCTGCCCAGGTAATGGAATTCGATTTACCAGAACCTGCCGAATGCTGAATAAGATAAGTTTGCCCTACACCATTTTTGCCGGCGTGATCTATGATTTGCCGTACCACATCCATTTGATGATACCTTGGGAAGAACAGGGTTCTTGTGTTCAAAGGATCTTTAGCTTTCCCGTCCAGCCTAACAAAATGCTGAATAAGATTCGCCAGGCTTTTTTTAGTAAGCACTTCTTCCCAGAGGTAAGCTGTTTTATGTCCGTTGGGATTTACCGGATTTCCTTTGCCGTTATTATCACCCTTATTAAAAGGCAGAAAAAAGGTATTGCCATCATTTAATTTGGTGGTCATATAAACCTCATCGGTATCCACCGCGAAATGTACCAGGCATCGACCGAAGTTTAACAAAGTTTGTTTTATATCGCGATCAAACTTGTATTGCTTTTGGGCGTGTACTTTAGCATTCTGTCCGGTCCAGTGATTTTTTAATTCTGCGGTAATAACAGGTAGGCCGTTTATAAAAATCACGATATCAATCTCCTCCCGCGGATTCTCAACAGAATATCGTAATTGCCGGGTAGCGTTAAATTGATTGTTATTAAAAAGTTTTTTTACCCGGTCGCTGCTGCTGGCCAGCGGAGCCTGGTAAAATAAAGTAAAATGTGCATCATCTACGTCCAGGCCTTTCTTTAAAATACGCAACACCCCGTATTTTTTGATCATCCTGTCCAGGCGTTCCAGGATCTTTAATTTCCAGTCTCCATGCCTTTGCAGCTTTTCCAGTTCCACCTTTTGCGTTTCTTCAAGGAAACTCCAGAACCTTCTTGTATCGATGGCATATTTTGCATCAAAATCATCGGGATCACCAATGTAGTAACCATTACCTGAAAGATACTGCTCAGACTCCTCTGCGATGTTCGCATTAGGATCCTGCTCTTTGATCCTCTCTATGGTAATACCGGAAAGTGTTTCCTGGATGGCGGCTTCTAAGGCTTGTTCGTTAGTTTGGGTTGGCATTGTTGGTTAATTTATGTTTTCCGAATTCGAGTCAAATAAAAACTCCTTGATTTTGAGGGATTTAAGGTTCTATGGTGTAATTACAATCAAGCAAATGGCTAGTCAAATTTGAAAAGGAGAATTAAAAAAACTTGAAGTTTCGTAATGGGCTATAAATAGATCTATCATTTCTTCTTTGTGCAATTCTATTGTTGTTTCCTTCCATTCCGCAGTATAACTATTAAATATGTGGTAGGATTTTAATGTGTCATAACCTGTTTTGTTTCTAAACTCTTCTCGCTTTACATTTACCGCTTTACGGCTATATTCCGAATTCTGGTTTACGCTTAGCAATACTAAATTTCCGAAATTATCCATATGCCGTTTTTCCAGGCGTTTCGCAAACTCTGGGTTTTGTGGGTATATATGTTCTACTGAGTTTTTGGAAGTAATTCTATATTTCTGGAACTTCGGATCTTTTTGATCTTCCCAATTTTTCCAGAGAATATATTCAAGCTTAAGAAACCAATAATGTTGAAATGAAGTACCTAAATTCCCATTTAAGTAATCTTTTAGAATAAAATCCCTTGAAAGGTTGTAGTTTGGGTTAAGCAACAAGAAACTAGCTTCCTTGTCAGTTTTCTTCGTTAGTGACATTTGATTATCAATTTTTTCTAATTGATTCAAATCATTTTCCTTGTTTACAAGTAAAAAATATAAATATGGGGTGAGCCAATATTGACGGAGATAATCACCGGTAAAATATAGTACACTCTGCAACATTAACTGCTCAGATTTTTCAATTACATTGCGACCGAAATAGGTGTAGTTTTCCTTTTGATCATTTTTTGTAACGACACTTAACTCTAGGTGTTTTTCTTTAGTGTCTAAATCTGTTATCCATTTCACGATGTTAGAATCAAATGCATAACGGACCTCCCATAAAAGTTCAAAAAAACTTTTAATATTTTCTTCTGTATCTTCCTGTAAGTTTTTAAAAATGCTTATTAACCGATCTATATGAAAAGGTACATTAAAATCTGGTTTTCTATTTCTGTATAAGTAGATTCGATATGTGTGAAGAAGTAATTGGCCGAAATTTAGGATAGAGTCACAGTTTATCTCGTATTGCTTATTCTTTTCCTCCAATGGAGAATTAATAGCAAATTCATCTGCCTTTCCTTCATCGATATCTTGAATACTATAGCCCAGTGCTAATTCATCTATTTCTTCTTCTTGTTTGAACAAAAAGATATCTTTATTGTAGACCGCAAAATCTTGTGGCTTTAAGTTTTTCCAATTAGTAGCAGCAAAAACTTTTCGGACATTTCTTTCGAAATATTCACTCATATTCTCACATGATTCCCAAATTTTGCTGAATAAAATTTTGTCTGTTTTTATTTTGCTAAGCAGGTTAGCTTTTACAATATCTGTTTGTTCTAATTGAATTCCTGAATTATTTACCGTGGCAAATAATTTATTTAAATCAAACTTTTCATTTTGAGGAGTAATATTGTTTACAATTTTGAGCTGGGTGTATAAATAATCACCAAAATCTTTAAAATCAATTAGTTGTTTAGTCTTTGGGTTTATAAGGGTCTCTAATATTCCATTAATAATTGTAACCGCTTTTATTATATTAATTAGATAAGGTTTTTCTTCAAGTTCTTCTGAATCAAATTTTTTCAATGCCTCATCTGGATGTTCCAGTAGCAATTCAAAATAATTACTTACCTCTTTTCTAATTTCGAAATCCAGCCTTAAGTTATCACCGTCTCTAAGAAAATTTGTGATTTTGCTCTCTATGCCTTTTTTATAGTAAACAAACGCAATAAGCCACAAGGTAGTAAACCGTTGTTGTCCATCAATTAACTCATAATTGTTGTCCTTTTTGTCAGTAAGTATAGTACCTATGAAATAACCCTTATCTTTATTAAAGGAAAATGCATTAGCGCAATCTTTCAAAAGCTTATCAATTTGTTCAATTTTCCAAACATATGGACGTTGATAAGTAGGAATGGAAAATATTGCTGTTGAAAGATCTTGAAGACAAACTATTTCACTCTTGAATTGAAGAGGATTACATTTTTCCATATATATCTTTTTTTAGTTTACTATCGAAATCTTTAGTTACGATTCCATTCGAAAAGTTAATTGTAAAATATTTTCCCAATCCTCGAATATACCTTCCTTTTACATTGTTGTCCCCACAATTTTCATCATTAAATTTATAGGAGTATTTTTTAAGAATATTTATCACTTCTCTATGCGAATAGGTGCTAAATACCTTATCAAGAATAAAAGTTTCTTTTACAAAACTGGTCATAGTGTCCTCTCTCACTGTTCTCTTTTTTATGACTCTAAGAGAATAAACATAGCGAAATGTCCACAGTGAAAATTCATAAATATCCTTATATCCAAATTTACTCACATAGCAGAGAAGTAGTATTTCAAATAATTCTTTTAAAAATATTGTACCGTCCTTACCACTTATTAATTTATTTCTAAAATCATAAAATCTTGGATCAATTCGGTAATCCTCATTTTTCAAAAATAATACTTCATAGGTTTCAACATATTCTGTTAGAAAATCGATATAATTCTCTCCATCGTAGAGTGGTTGCCTTAGAGATTTCAAATGAGAAGTTAGGCGAATGTTTTCCTGAAAATTTGTTTTTTCGATTTCGGCCTGAATGAAAGATATATTGCGGGACTCTTTTTCTGTATTTTCCGTGAATTTTTCTACAACCTTATTTTTAATTGCTCGTTTGTGTTTGTAAAAAGGAAAATTTTCCCAAAAAACGATGTTCCAACATCGTGCTTTGCAAAGCAATTCGATGACATATTTTGTATTATCATTACTGTTGCTTTCCCAATTTTGAGCCTTATTATTTAATAACTTCTTATCTTTTATTGCCCTTAGGTGATGGGATTTAATGATATCTGCACCTGAGAGTCTTACACCACCAGTATTTTGAGTTTCAAAAAAAGTATAGGCATCATCTTCATTATCTGTAATTACTAAAGTTACGTTGAGAAGCCTCCAATTAATTGCAGGAAGCTTTTTAGATTTTAAAAATTCTATATTCTCTTTTATTCTAAAAATACTTTGCGGTGACGAATAAGTAACTTTAGGTTTTGATAAGAAGTTTTGGATTTCAGCTAAGAGTAATAAAGAAGTAATTCTTTGTTGGCCATCAATAATATTTAAATTCTCATCCGTCTGGTGAATAATAATACTACCCAAGTAATAATGGGGGTCCCCGAGCTCGTAAGAATTAAAAAACTTCGAAAAATCATCAACTAATTTCGATAATTGTCTTTTTCTCCAAACGTATGGTCGCTGGTATTCAGGTATCGAAAGTTTTCCAGAGATATTCGTTCCTGGCAAGGCAACGTTTTGAAGCTGAAAAAGATCTGCAATAGAACAACTTGTTACTTTAATTTTTTCTTCAAGCCTCTCGTCATGATTTTCTTTAATTTCCATTGGAGAGTCTTTTTCAATAGTCTCTGGAGATGATGAGAAATTTTCTTCCATTCTTAATCAATTTGTTCAATTCTCTTATTTAAATCCTCCAAAATCTCTTTTCTGCCAACAATTGAATTGTAAGCTTCCATCGTATTTTCAATAATTGCATAATCTTCCTGACTTATAGATATTCTATCTTGCCTTTCTATCCCTTTTACACCGCTATTATAATGCAAACCTTTTATGCGAGGTTCGTAATTCTGAAAGATCATCTCGTCCATTTTCTCAGCGACCGACAGTAATTCGTAGTAATGATCCTGATGTTCATCCTCAACAACATTGGATAAAAATGGAAAAACAGCTTCTTCCATATAACAATCATATAGATCTTTTGAACCTCTAATTATCGCCAATTTAAAAAGCGGGTTTTCAGGATGGTTTATCATTGCCAGGTTAGGCCGCATTCGGATAGCTGCTTCCATATAACTGGCCAGGCCATCGGCTTTAAAGCGCATATATTTTTCCATCAGATATTGGGCAAGGATTAAACTGACTTCCTCATCGTTATAAATTTTTAATAGATTTTCGAATTGTTCTTCAAAACCAGAAACACTGCCACAATCGAGGCATTCATCCATTTCAATTAAAACTTGTTCTTTGGTCATTCATTAATTTTAAAATAGTTTTTACTTATTTTCAATCTTTTTCTATTTTGAGCATGTTAATAGAAGACCTACTAAGACTCCCTAACTTAAATCTTACTGAAAAAGGTTAATATTTCTTGGCATTTCTCATTCCTTTTGATCTTTTCCGATGTAATGTAATCGGACTGACCAATTATTACGCTATTAGTCATTCCTGCTTTTTGAAGCTGTCCAGAAATACCAATTGCTGCTTTACTTTGATCACTTTTTTTTCTTTTATCTCGATCTACATCATAAAAATTATTGTAAAATGTTTTTGCTTCTTTAAAAATATCCTCATTATTCTCTTCCATGAGGGGCATTAAAAGATCTTCCAACTTTCCCACTCCATGTTCTGCCGAAAAAATATATATTCCTAATCCTAGTGTTTTATATTTTGATAGTCCAACTCCATTAAATGGTTTTACCCCTATCTCATTTTCCAACTCCTCATTAATCTGATTTATTCTTGCGGGTATTCCCAAATTATCGGCATCCAAAATGTATAATAAGTTTAATTCTGTATCCGTTGGAAGAATTTCAATTTCTCCTTCTTCCGGAATAAAAGAAATCAAAGTTGAAAGAAAGGCTTTACGAATATCTTTCCTAGAATCTCCTCCAATTGCGTAAAGAAAAATGAAGTGTTCCTCCTTCTTTAAAATGGCACTAGGCAACAAGGCTTTTTTTAATTCCTGGAATTTAAGTTCTTCAATATTTGTTTCCTTTACCTCATTTATTAACATGGATGAAATAGGCTGAGGATAATCATTAATAGGTAAGTTCTCTTTACTTTTGAATAGATCAGCTTTTAATATTTTAGAAATAAAAGCTACATCATGAGGTCCTTCACATAATACAATACTTAATTTAGGCATACTATCTTATATCAATATTAATGGATTCAACAAGAGACTTGAGTTTATTTCCTTCCAGAAATTTAGCTTTTGTGCTTTCTTCCTCATTGGACAAAGCATATGCAATCAAATTATCATCAGGGTAATTATTCTGTACGAATGCATCAATACATTCTTTACTATGAGTTGTTAAAAATACCTGCACATTAAATTCATCTGCAAGTTTTTGAATAAAAGCAGTGAAATCGATTAAAAGATTTTTATGAATTGCACTGTCAATTTCATCGACACAGAGAACTCCATTTTTACAATACCCGATTAAAAGACCAATCTCGAAGACTCTCTGAACACCTTCTCCATATTGGGTGAGATCGAGAGCTAAATCAGAATTTTCAAGTGAGACCATAAAACGCTTAATTTTATCTATTGTCGTCAATTCAATTTTCAGTATTTTGGGATCTATATATTTTCTAATGAATGAAATGATTTTAGTTAAATATTGTTCTTCTATTGCTTTAGCATGAGCTCTCTCAAGAAGTTTTGGTGTATATCGAAACGGACTACTTATAGCAGCAGTACAAAGTTTTTTTACCTCATCATAATATAGAGTAGGTTCTCTATTTGCATAAAGATGCATTTTACTGTCCAGAAAATCATTTTTTACTTGAGCTTGACAGATTATAGATTTAATGTAGTTACTCTTATCAATATGTTCATCTGTCTGTTCATAAGCTATTTCCAGAGCACTTTCTGTTTCGTTAAATACAGAGGAAATAATTATTTCATCTTGAAAAATTTCATCAATCCAATTAGAAGGTATTTCTTCACCGAAATTGCCTCTAATTCTTTCTAATTCAATTAAGGCATGAACATCATTTAAATTAGCTTGTAAATATATCGCTTCTAGTAAAGAGGTTTTCCCACTATTGTTTCCTCCTGCTATTATATTTACACGACCTGTTTTTCTTAAAAATGTGTTTTTCAATTTTTTATACTTGTTAATTTCCACACTATCGAAATGAGAAGAAATCGACAAGAAATATTGTTTAGTACTGTATCCAGCAGAAACAACAGCATTTGAATTAAAACTAGGAATAAGCCTATCTAACTTTATTTTTAAATGTTCAATTTGTTGATAATCATCATCCTTTAGATATTCACTAAACTGGAAGGCAGTATTTACTTCCTTAGATATGCTTTGCATAGCATTTTTTAATCTAGACTCTCCAACTGCATCACTAAGTGCAAAGGCTTCCGTAATGCTTCTGGAGTTTTCCATTTTATCCACAGCTTCAGGATCATCAATGAATTTTGACAATTCTCTAATCTCATGACTTTTAGTTATTATTGGTTCTTTGGTTATTTCTACCTCTTCATCAATTTCATTTTCTTCAGTAGTATATTCTGTTGAAATCCATTGAAATAATCTTTCTTCATTTAATGAATTCTCGGGACTCATTGTAGAATCACTCCATTGTAACCAAGCTTTTACTTTTGTATTTTTAATAATTTCTTCAAATACCGAATACATATTGGTCTGAAACTGATCTCCGAAATCGCTTGCCTTATATCTATCTATTAAAGCTAAAGTTCTTAGGCTTCTTTTTAAGTTATGTTTTGTAATTGCTAAGGAATCACAAACATCCGCCTCAGGTATTTTATATTTTTCTACGAGATCCCGAATGAGTTGTGCTTGATTTACGGGACTCCATTTCCTTTTACCGCTGATATGATGAATGCCCATTGTAATTAAATGTTCCACCGGACTTTCATCAGAAATTAAAACGACTTCAATACTCTTGAAGTCCTTTTCTTCCATTTTTCCTGTATCCTTAGCTTCCTGAAAATCTCTATACAGTTGTTTTAGGGCGGCAGTTCTTCGATTTCCTTCTACAACTAAATAATTGCCATCTGGTAGTTCTTTTACCTGGATAGGGTCTTTTAGAATACCATTGGATTTAAAGCTTTTTATTAGGTCTAAGATATTTTCGTTGTTCTTGCCAGCTAATAAATTAAAAGTTCTCTCCTGAATTCTTGGATTGGAAATATCTCCTTCTTCGACTGATCGGTAATCTTTATTATCAATAAATCGATAATTATTAGGATCGAGTAAAAATCTATTAAGATGTCGACTAATTGTTTTGCTCATTGGATAGTTTTTTTTAAAATTACGAAACCTTTATCTTCCCCGTCACCGCCGCGTCTATTAAACTGCTCTTATATTCCCTTAATTTTTCGATTTGTTTAAGATTGAGATTGATGGATTTTTCCAACTTAGCTGATTCTTCTTTAAAATATCTTACTATCATTTTTTGAGTACCATAGTCACTATGCACCATAAAAAGGTTACTTAAATCTGTACTATTAATAGCTGGGTAACTCATCCCCTTAGAATTAATAGTTACTTGATCAGTAAATGAATTACTTTTAACTAAGAATGCTAAAAATTCTGGATAAACAATTGACTCCGGTTGAAGTACTGCAAAACCAGTAGAATATATATAAGCAGATTTCACTTCATCAACAAAATCGATTGCCTTTAAATAGGTTCTTACTGTGCTAATTACAGTATCTCCGGTTTTTGCAATTCGACGAGCTCTAGATGGAGCTGACTTAAATTTATAAGTTTCAGTTACTGTTACACCTTTTTCAAAAGATACACTCCCTATATCTACGTATTGAAATTCATAATTTTTAGGTGTTGTTTCGGGTAGTGAATTCAAATTGATTCTACAAACATTTTTAAGTCTTTTCACCTCCCAATGCTCCGGGATCTCCCCAATCCATTCCACGCCGGAATCCCTGACTTCGACAGGCTCAATCCAGGCATTTTTTTCTTTATTCCAAACTTTTTTACCGGTAACCAATTCTTGAATAACGATCTGCTTGCGCTCTTTTAAAAGTTCGATCAATTTTTGCTTTTGCGTTATGGCAGTATCGATCTTGCCGCATTTTTTATCCAGGAAATTGGCTATGGCGGTTTGTTCTTCTGGTCTAGGAATGGGCATTAATGAATATGAAAGTTCATTAAAGCTGATATTTTTTCCCTCTCTAATTCCAACGACACTTGTTTGCAGTTCAGAAATGAAGGAATGGCTTTTAAAAAGGTATTTGTAATAAGACGATTCCAGATCTTTTCGTCTTTGTTTTAAAACTGTATAAGCTGGTGAGATTATTCCGTCATGATGACAATACTCCAAACCACCTTCGAATGATCTTAAGCTTATAGCAAAATCTCCTTTTTGAATAAACTTAAATGACTCCAAATTTCCAGAAGGCATTACCATTCTGTTTTCAACCCAACTTCTCGGAACTACTCCTTTATCCTGCGTTACGGAAAGAAGTTCTTCATCTTTCTTGTTTTTCTCTGAGTAATCAGTGTAAAGAAATTTCATTCTTACGCTTTCCCAATGCTCCGGAACCTCACCCAGCCATTCTACTCCCGAATCCTTATAAGCAGTATATCTTTGTAGCTGTGCTTTTTCTTTTAAAACTTCCATTTAGGCCAGGTTTAAAATATCCATAATTAAACCTTCGTTCTTCTCTTCCAGCTCCAGAATCTCCTGAGCAACTTTATCTAAGGAGCGCAATGGTGTATGGCGATAGAAATATTTATTAAAGCTTATCTCGTAGCCAATTTTTGTCTTATCAAGATCTATCCAGGCTTCTTCCACATGAGGTTTTACTTCTTCTAAAAAGTACTGGTGAATTTGGTCTTTTAAAGGTACATTCTCGTAATCTCTTAGGTCGCTTTCGGTTTCGTAAACAAAATATTCTCCGGGCTTTCCGGAAGGGAAATAACCAAAATGGGCCAGGTCTTCTTCTTTACAATTTAAATGCGCCAGTAAATTACTCAGTTTTTCACCGCTTAATTTTAGCTTCTTTTTAATTACTTTTTTAGCTTCGGCATCATACCAGCTAATCGCACCAAATACTGCATTTTTTTCGGAAGCTCCGGGTTTCAGCTTTAATTCTTTCAGCTTCGCATCTACTTCTTTTTTAAACAAATTGAAATCAGCATATTCTTTTTCGCCAATTACCTTATGCAGCGTTTCAGCTAATTCCAGAAGGTCTTTCTGTTTTTTCCAGGTTTTGGAACTCAGCAGTTTTTTACGATTTTTACTGCTTAGATTCAGGTCGTTTTTCTCGCACCAGGCCAGGATCTCTTTTTCGTGTTCTTTCAGTTTAGTATAAACCTCATCGCCAAATTCATTAAAAGCCCATTGCATAGGTTCCTTTAATTGTTTATCGTAGCGAAGTTCTTCAATTTTTTCTGTCGTAAACTGAGCTTTTAATCTTTTTGGCCTTTCAATAGTAACCTTGTAATAGCCAAAATCTTCATTATCGAAGACCTGCGAAGCCAGGCCTTCTATTTCAGCATTGGTTTCAGGATCTATCTTTCGGCTTACCGACTGCATTTCGGTATAATTCTTAAGGATCTCATTTATATGTTCAGGAGAAAATTCGCAGTTTTTATTCCCAAGATTTTTCCGCAGTTTTCGGTATAACTGTCCGCCATCTATCAGCTGTACTTTGCCTTTTCGGTCTTTAGTTTTATTATTGCTCAACAGCCATATATAGGTTGTAATACCGGTATTATAAAAAAGGTTGTTCGGCATCTGGATAATGGCTTCCAGAAGATCATTTTCAATAATATACCTTCTAATATTACTTTCTCCACCACCGGCATCCCCGGTAAACAGGCTGGAACCATTATGTACCGAAGCTATCCTGGAACCGGAAGGACTTTGGTGTTCCGGCTTCATTTTATTTACCATCTCCATAAGGAACAGCAACTGCCCATCTGAAGAACGCGGAATGGCATCGGCCTCTTCTTCATTTCCCCAATAATCTCTTAACTGGATTTTAAAACGAGGGTCTATAACCTCTTTCCCGTCCTTGATATATTTCTGCTCACTGCTCCAGGATTTTCCGTACGGCGGATTCGAAAGCATAAAGTCGAAACTGGTGCCGGCAAATTCGTCGGTAGAAAGTGTGGAACCCACCCGAATATTTTCAGGGTTGTTCCCCTTAATCATCATATCACTTTTACAAATGGCGTAAGTCTCGTCGTTGATCTCTTTTCCGTAGAGATACACATCGCCGGTAGCTCTTATAAGGCCTGCTTCATCCTTAATAAAATTTTGGGCTTCGGTAAGCATTCCTCCACTTCCGCAGGCAGGATCGTAAATGGTCATTACCGGCGGCAGTTTATCTTTAATAGGCTCAAAAACCAGGTGCGTCATCAATTCTATCACCTCTCTTGGCGTAAAGTGCTCTCCCGCTTCTTCGTTATTCTCTTCGTTAAATTTCCTGATGAGCTCTTCAAAAACGTACCCCATTCCCAGGTTGGAAAGTGCGGGAAGCTTCCTGCCATCGGGATCTTCTTTTTCAAAAGGCGTAAGGTTGATATGCGGAGAAGTGAATTTTTCCAGCACATCCAGCAATACATCCTTATTGGCCATATGCCTTATCTGGCTCTTCAGCTTAAATTTATCGATGATCTCTTTTACATTGGGACTGAAACCATTCAGGTAATCTTCAAAATTCGCCTGAAGGATTTGCTGGGAATTGGTGGCTGTATTGTGTAATTTCTGAAGCGTAAAATCGCTAATATTATAAAACACATAGCCGGAAGCTTCACGCAATCCGCCTTCGTCCCATTCGGTAAATCCGGCTTCGTCACGCTGGAAGGCCAGCTCTTCCATCACGGCATCTTTGGTAGGTTCGAGTAAAGCGTCCAGGCGGCGTAAAACCACCATAGGCAGAATTACATCCCGGTATTTTCCGCGAACGTAAACATCGCGCAGGCAGTCATCTGCAATAGACCAGATAAAAGATACCAGTTTATTGTGTACTTGTTGAGTCATGTATAGGTCTTGATTTTGGGTCAAAAATAAATCTGCGGAGTAGGGTAGTGCAGATTGTTTGTAAATCTAAATAAAATCTTAAAGAATAAAAAGGTTCCTTTAACATTAGGCGATCATTAATGATTTATTTCGCAAATCCCATCGCTGTAGCAGGTTCTTGCTGAATTTTATTTTGTGCATCAAAATGATAAATTTCGGCCAGGCTCATAGGATGATTTATCTGGATATCGATATCTTTTTTCTTTAAAAGCTGCTCACTTTTGGCAACAGATAGCGGCTTAAATTCGTAAGTGGTTTTAAGCCGACCTTTGCGCAGTAATGCGGCATCAATATTTTTAACATCGGTATTAAATGTTGCGATTATTTGAATTCCCAGGCTTTCGCCTAAAATTCCATCGGTAAGGTTTAGGATTGTCGATAAGTTTGAATTGCGCTGGTGATTTCGCGAAACCATAAGTTCTTCAGCATCTTCAATGATTAGGATACAGTTATGGTTTTCCAGTAACAGCCTGGTCATTTCTACATTATCCAGGCTTCCCGCCGTTCTTGGCGAAAGAAAAATGGTTTTCTTTTTTATGGTTTTTATGAGATAGCGAATATAAGTACTCTTGCCGGTACCGGGTTTTCCATGTAAGAGGAATAGTCCGCTCTCCTTTTTCTTTTTTAGTTGTTCCTTTATTTGTTGGTGTACTAAAGGGAAATCATCGGCATAATTTTCTTCAAGGTTTAAATCTGGCTTTTTAAACTTGATTTTTCTTGTAGCTAAGCTTTGCCTGTCATTAATAATCACACATATTTCCGGCTTAGATTGCTTCTTTTTATGAAATCTCGGAACAAAGTCTTTGATTTTCTTTAGAAGCGTCCCATCCATAGTTTCAAAAAGTAAAAATACCCGATCATTCTCCACTTGAAGGATTATCTTCTCCTCTAAAATAAACAGTTTGTCATTCAAGCTTTTTTTATTCCCTCTCCAGGTAGTATCACTAAATATTTTTAAAAAATAAGATTTAAAACTGACTTCAAATTCTTTCAGAAACTTCTTTATATCGTATCCACCCCACCAAGCACGTATTGCTAGAGTGCAATCCTGGATATAGCTTTGCTCAAAAATAACTACAATGAGTAAAGAACAAGAAATGTTTA
>NZ_FQVT01000010.1 GCF_900129445.1 Salegentibacter echinorum | reverse complement strand
TATTAACAAAGAAAAAAAGAAGCAAAAAAAGAAATTTTCATCATCATTACCATCCTTTCTTAAATAAGTGAAATTGTACTTTACAAACCTAAAGGAGGCCTCGGGAGAGGAATCTTCTCTTTTAGAATTAGGTTTCTTCGTTAGTATTCTGGATCTATTTTTGAGTCTTTCGACTTTAGCCAGTTTTGAGCCGTGGTCGAAAGGTTCAGAATGAAAATCTAAGATATTATTTACGTAGTACTGAACTAAAACCATTATGATATCAATCAATGTTTTTTAAACAATTCCCTTAAAAACAATACCATAATCAGTGCCGTAAAAAGAGCGAAAGGCAGGGAGCTTATAATGAGAAACTTCTGCATAGCGGTGAGTACATCGCTGTTTGGCTTTATATTTCCTAAAACGATAATTGCTTCAGAAAAAATAAGGATTACAGCAGCCCAAATAAGTCGGAATTTCTTTTTGGGTTGCTCCTTTCCTTTGTCGCTAAACATACTCAATACAAAAATTGCTGAATCTACCGAGGTGACCAGGAAGCTAATTAAAAGTACTATGGTAATGATGTTAGTAAAGTAGGAGAATGGAAAAGCCTCAAAGAACCGAAACATAGAAGTAAAAACACTGTCAAATTCCCCATTGTAGGTTTCCATACTTTCAATAAGTCCAAAGGAAGCCGAACCAAAAACACTAAACCAAAAGAAACTGCCCAGGGAGGGGATGAGTAACACCCCAATAATCATTTCCCTAATACTCCGGCCTTTGGAAATCCTGGCTATAAAAATTCCGGTAAACGGTGCCCAGGCGAGCCAAAAGGCCCAGTAATAATAGGTCCAATCGGTGAGGAATTCTTTGCCGGGGTTATGTTTGCCCAAAGCTAAACTTAAAGGTACAAAATCTATAATATAGTGATATAGGGAAATGAAAAACTGGCTAAACATATAAAGAATGTCAATTTGTACAAAGACAAATAACATTAGGAAAAATGTAACATATATATTCCAATTTGATATGCGTTTTATTCCTTTTTTTATTCCTGCGAAAGCCGAAATAAAGGCTAAAATACAAATCACTAAAACCAATAAAATTATAAGCCAAAGTGAACCGGCAGGTTTGGAAACGAGATGGCTAATCCCACCTTCTATTTGTGTAGTGCCCAGGCCAACGGCTGCAACCAATCCAAAAACTGTGGTGAGAATGGTAATTAAGTTTACGCCGGCGGGTAAAAATTTCACCTTCTTTAATTGTGGTAAACTACTGCCTAAAAGAACATTTGATTTGCGTACAAAAAGGTTGTAGGCAATTAAAAGCGCGAATATTCCATAAAAAGCCCAGGCGGTAAATCCCCATTGATAAAAAGTATATTCCAAAGAGATTATTTCTGCAGCGTTTTCAGTAGAAATTGGCGGATTCATAAACATAAATACAGGCTCCTGCACTGCTCTTAATAAAATACCTGCGCCCATTCCGGCACTGTATAGCATGGCAATCCAGGAGAGCCGGTCGAACTCGGGAGGAGTTTTTCCCAGTCTAATTTTTCCAAACTTAGAAAAAGCTATAAAAAGTAAGAAAAACACGCATATTAAACCTAACCACAAATAAAACCCACCAAAGATTTCCCGTACCCAAATAGAAGCGAATTCTATAAGTTCATAGAAGCTTTCAGTAAATAGAAAGATAAAAAGTGCGAGTAAAAACAAGCTTCCCGCAGCCAGGGATAACAAGGGGTTTTTAGATAAGAATTTAAAATACTTTCCCAAATTACAATAAATTTTAGCTTGATAAGTTTAAAAAATCAGATTATAAGAAAGCTAAGGTTTTTAGAAGGATTTACGCTGTGTTTTTCGGTTTACTTTTAGCAATGCTATTGCACATTCCTTCAAAAATAAAATAATGAAAGGGATACATAGAATACCAGTACAAACGGCCCCAAATGCCTTTGGGTCTAAAGGTAGCGGTTTGGTGCAATACGTCATTTTCATCGATACAAAACTCTAACCAAGCCTCCCCGGGTACTTTCATTTCAGCAAAAAGGAGTAGTCGTTTTTCTTTTTTATCGGCTAAAAGCACCCTCCAGAAATCTAAAGAATCCCCGGCGGCAATTTCATCGGGATTAGTGCGACCACGTCTTAATCCTACCCCGCCAAAAAGTTTATCAATGTAGCCTCGAAATTTCCAAAGCCAATTTCCGTAGTACCAGCCATTAAGGCCGCCTATAGACCAGATGCGCTCCAAAACTTCGTCTGGATTATTGGCCTTAGCCGTTTGGGTGTCTTTTAAGCACCCAAAAGTAGGAACTTTTATATAGGCATTGAGGTTCTTTTTAAACCTTCCGCTACTTAAAGAATCCTTCCAGCTGGAAATCACCTGGTGTTGTTCAATTTTATAGAAAGCCAATTCAATCGCCTTTTTGTAGGGAACGGGCTCAACATTTAAAAGTTCCTGCAAACGTGTGTCGCGGGTGGTAACTTCAACCCTCATACTATCTACCAGGTTTTGCGCCAGTTTATAGGAGGTTGAGGTGACAAAATAAAGCCAATAGGAGGAAAGTTTTGGTGACATCACCGGCACATTAAAAATCCATAGTTTTAGGTTTCTAACTTCGGCATATTGCTCCATCATTTCCCTATACGTAAGAATGTCTGGTCCCCCAACATCAAAAGAATCATTATAACACTCCTCCCTGCCAATTACCCCGGTAAGATATTTAATAATATCCCGAATGGATATAGGTTGGCATTTGGTCTTCACCCAGTTTGGCGTAATCATTACCGGGAGTTTTTCACAAAGATCCCTAATGATTTCAAATGATGAACTGCCGGATCCTACAATAATCGCTGCCCTTAAAACCGTTAAATTAAAATCACCTTTGTAAAGCGTTTCTTCAACTTTTTTACGGGATTTTAAATGTTTGGAAAGCTTCTCTTCATTAATAATTCCGCTTAAGTAAATCACTTGATTTACAGAAGTTTCTGCCATAACCTTATTAAAATTGCTGGCTGCCTGGGCTTCCTGGCTCGCAAAATCTTTGGTAGAGCCACTCATGGAGTGGATTAGATAATAAGCAACATCTATATTTTTAATTTTATCTGGTGCCGATTTATCCTTTAAAAAATCTAATTCTACAATTTCAATTTGCTCAAGAATTTCCTTATCGTTCGTAAACCTACTTTTACTGCGTACCGCGCAAATTACCTCGTGACCTTTTTCTAAAAGCTCGGGAAGAATTCGCATACCTATATATCCATTTGCGCCTGTAAGAAGTATTCTCATAAATTGTATGTGCTAGTGAGTTTAAATCAAAATGAAATTTTTATAATGGATAATAATGGAACTCATTTTCGCAAGTTGATATATCGTTTATCTCGTCACTTATATCAAATTTGACTTTAAATTAGGAATTAAACCCTTACTTTGCCGTAGGATTAGTAAAACTTTATAAAATGAACAACGTGCTTAAAATAGTACTACTCATTATTGGAGTGGGAATGATTGGCTATGGTCTTTATACCTTAGTTACTCCAGAAGTTGCCATAGATGCCGGTCCTCTGCAAATAGAGGCGCAAGGCGATAAAACCCAATCTTATGCGATGATGGGGTTTGGAATTTTATGCTTAATTGGCGGACTTGCTTTTGGAAAGCGATAGTCTCGATTATTCAAAATTAGTACATTTTGATAAAAAATACTGGTATGGGCTTAAACATACGTTAAAGGTCTTCAATTTGAGTAGGTGCATTATCGGCTTTATAATCTAAAATCTTTTTAAAGAACTTGTGAATTGACGGCGTGTTTGCTTTCACTTTTATAAAATAATGATCTCGGTAGATACTGTATTCCTCGGCTTTACCTTTATATAGGTGCAATTTATAATAGGGAATAACCAGGGCATAGGTCTCCAGTAAAGAGCGGAACATAACAATAATTCCATTGGGTCGCATCTCTACATTGCATGTATTGGCATTACTGTCTAACACCATTAAATTATGAATGTCTATGGAGGTGTTGGTCATGTGCAATTTTGGGGAACCGGTGCCGTTTAATTTCATACGTTGCAGCAGTGTAAATGTCTTTCCCACTTCTGCGTCTATTTTTTCCTTTATTTTTGACCGGTTATAAGAGATGTTTAATAGCATAAGTTTTTGCTTAAAGATAGGCAAAATTCTATTTTCTACTATCTTTGCAGGGCTTTTAAACTAAAAACCGATATAAAAAATGAAGCTTCAAAGTATCCTGGCGACTCACGTGAAAAATGCAGTCAAAGAAAAATATGATGTAGAAATTGATGATTTTGAGTTTCAGCCTACACGCAAGGATTTTGAGGGTGATATTACCTTAGTGACCTTTCCTATGTTGCGCCAGGTTAAGACAAATCCTGTGAAACTGGGAGAAGATATTGGTAAATATCTCGAGGAGAATGTTAGTGAGGTTTCGGGGTTTAATGTGGTAAAAGGTTTTTTAAATATCGTGCTTAGCGATGCCTATTATCTCAACTTCTTTAATGAAATAAAAGATAAAAAGGATTTTGGACTTTTACCTCCGGAAACCAGCGCTAAAGGGATTATGGTAGAATATTCTTCGCCAAATACCAATAAACCGCTACACCTGGGGCATATAAGAAATATTCTTTTAGGTTTTTCTGTGGCTGAAATTTTAAAAGCCGCCGGAAACAAATCCTATAAAACCCAAATAATTAACGATCGCGGTATTCATATCTGCAAGTCTATGTTGGCCTGGAAACGCTTCGGGAATGAAGAAACACCAGATTCTGCCGGCATAAAAGGAGATAAATTGGTAGGAAATTACTACGTAAAGTTTGATCAGGAATATAAAAAGGAGATTGCTGAATTAATTGAAGAAAAGGGAATTTCTGAAGAAGCTGCCAAAGCTGAAGCTCCTATCTTAGTGGAAGCTAAACAGATGCTTTTAAAATGGGAAGCTGGAGATCCCGAGGTGGTTGCCTTATGGGAAAAAATGAACCAATGGGTATATGACGGCTTTGAAAAAACCTACGATGCCCTTGGAGTAGATTTTGATAAAAATTATTACGAAAGCGATACCTATTTACTAGGTAAGGATGTTGTAAATAAAGGCCTGGAGAAAGGTGTTTTTTATAGAAAAGAGGATGATAGTGTATGGATAGACCTTACCGATGAAGGCCTGGATGAAAAGATTGTTTTGAGAAGTGACGGCACCGCGGTTTATATGACCCAGGATATTGGGACTGCAATACAGCGGGTAAAGGATTTTGATATCAATGGGATGGTTTATACCGTTGGGAATGAACAGGATTATCACTTTAAAGTACTGTTTTTAATTCTGAAGAAACTCGGCTTCGATTGGGCAGATTATCTCTATCACCTTAGCTACGGAATGGTAGATCTGCCCAGTGGAAAAATGAAAAGTAGAGAGGGAACGGTAGTAGATGCCGATGACCTTATTGTTGAAATGACTGAAACTGCTCGTAAAATTTCAGAAGAATTAGGAAAACTTGATGGTTATACTGAAACTGAAAAAGAAGAGCTATATCGCATAATTGGTCTTGGCGCTTTAAAGTATTATATCTTAAAAGTTGATCCTAAGAAAAGGATTTTATTCAACCCTGAAGAATCGGTAGATTTTCAGGGGAATACGGGACCGTTTATACAGTACACTTACGCCAGGATTCAATCTATTATTAGAAAAGCCGATTTCGATTTTAGCAAGCCAGCGGCAGAAGACTATGAGCTTCACGATAAAGAGCGGGAGTTAATCAAACAGCTTCAATTGTACCCGGAAACTATTCAATTGGCAGCAGAAAATCACAGCCCGGCGTTAATCGCCAATTACACCTACGATCTGGTAAAAGAATTCAATTCATTTTATCAGAATGTGACTATTCTGGGAACAGAAAATATATCAGAAAAAACATTACGCGTGCAATTAGCAAAAAGTGTGGGAGAGGTAATTAAATCTTCTTTCGCATTGTTGGGAATCCAGGTACCAGAGAGAATGTAAAAAGCCCCCTAACCCCCAAGGGGGGGGAATTTGTTTCGTTGCAATTATTTAGATAATAAATACTTTAAACACAGAACACAGAACACAGACCAGAGATCAAGGAAAAGTACGATATGGGACTCCTCCCCTTAGGGGAGGTTGGGAGGGGCTAATGAAATAAAAAGTTTTCACTTCAATTTCAAATGATTAAATTTGCAATTCGCTAATAAAAAAGCCAATTGTTATCCTGCAAGGTTTTGGAAACCTTGTAGGTATAGAGTTTATAATTGAAAGACGTAAAACTTAAGAGAAATAAAGGTTTTCTAACTTACGCAAGTAAATATTAATTGGATATTTTGGTTTTGGATTTTAGCGAAAGAATTTTAATAAAAACCAAACTTGACGTAAAACTCTAGGTTGGAGAAAAATAGTTTTATACTTCCGAAGAAAATTTTTTAATAGCTCGGGTAAAATAGAGGATTAAAAACTTTGGTAAATTAACCCCTTAAAAAGGGAATAAACGACAGAAAAATTATGTTTGATAATTTAAGTGAGAAATTAGATAGTGCCTTACACGTTTTAAAAGGTCATGGACAAATTACAGAAGTAAACGTTGCCGAAACCTTAAAGGAAGTAAGACGCGCCCTGGTAGATGCCGATGTGAACTATAAAATTGCCAAAGATTTCACCAATGTCGTAAAAAAGAAAGCCCTGGGGCAGGATGTTTTAAAAGCATTAAAGCCGGGACAAATGATGGTAAAGCTCGTGAAAGACGAGTTAACCGACCTTATGGGAGGAGAAGCCGAAGGAATAAACCTATCGGGCGATCCTTCTGTAATTTTAATGTCTGGATTGCAGGGTAGTGGTAAGACTACTTTCTCGGGAAAACTTGCGAAATATTTAAAAAATAAAAAGACCAAAAAACCTTTATTGGTAGCCTGTGATGTGTATCGTCCTGCGGCAATAGACCAGTTACACGTAGTCGGGGAACAGGTTGATGTAGAGGTGTTTTCAGATAAAGGAAATCAAGATCCGGTGGCTATTTCTAAAGCAGCAATTGCCCACGCTAAAGCCAATGGTCATAATGTAGTGATTATAGATACCGCTGGTCGTCTTGCTGTAGATGAGGTGATGATGACCGAGATCTCAAATATTCACAATGAGATTAAACCACACGAAACTTTGTTTGTGGTAGATTCTATGACGGGTCAGGATGCGGTAAATACAGCAAAAACCTTTAACGAAAGGCTTAATTTCGATGGGGTAATCCTTACCAAATTAGACGGTGATACCCGCGGTGGGGCTGCGATCTCAATTAAATCTGTAGTAAATAAACCCATTAAATTTATTGGTACGGGTGAGAAAATGGATGCCTTAGATGTATTCTATCCCGGCCGTATGGCCGATAGGATTTTGGGGATGGGAGATGTTATTTCCCTTGTTGAAAGAGCCCAGGAACAATATGATGAGGAAGAAGCCAGGAAGATCCAGAAGAAAATTGCGAAAAATAAATTCGGTTTCGATGATTTCTTAAAGCAACTTCAGCAAATTAAGAAAATGGGGTCTATGAAAGACCTTATGGGAATGATCCCCGGGGCCGGAAAAATGCTGAAAGATGTTGATATTGACGATGATGCATTTAAAGGTATCGAGGCCATAATTCACTCCATGACGCCAGAAGAACGAAGTAATCCTAAAATTATTAATTCCAGCCGTAAGAAAAGAATAAGTAAAGGTTCTGGTACATCGGTGCAGGAAGTGAACCAACTGCTGAAGCAATTTAACCAAATGGGAAAAATGATGAAGATGATGCAAGGTGGCGGTGGCCAAAAAATGATGCAAATGATGAAGGGGATGAAATAGTTTGCAGTGGTCCCAGTGGCAGTATGCAGTCGCAGTAGACAGTTAGAAAAAATAAATCTTAAATATGGATTATAAATCTTTACGAGTTTATGAGATTGGTTTTTCATTGGCTATGGATATTTTTGAAGCCACAAAGCGATTTCCTAAAGAAGAAACTTATTCCCTCACCGATCAAATACGAAGGAGTTCAAGATCAGTATGTGTAAATGTTGCTGAAGCTTATAGAAAGAGGAAGTATCCAAAGCATTTTGTTAGTAAATTAACTGACTCTGATGCTGAAAATGCGGAGACTCAAAGTTGGTTAGAATTTGCCTATGCTTGCAAATATCTAGATTTAGATAAAAAGACAAAATTTATAGAAAAGAGTAATGAGGTTGGAAAACTTCTAAACTTTATGATTAATAATCCAGGTAGGTTTGGAGTCGGCAAGGATTGAGTATTGCTAACTGCGAACCGAGACTGAATACTGAACACTGAATATGACTATTTTAGACGGAAAAAAAACCAGCAATGATATAAAAGATGAAATTGCTGCTGAAGTTGAAAAAATAAAAAAAAGAGGAGAGAAGATTCCTCATTTGGCTGCAATTATTGTTGGGAACGATGGGGCCAGCCTCACTTATGTAAACGCTAAGGTGAAATCCTGTGAACGGGTTGGCTTTAAATCTTCGCTTTACAGACTTCCAAATACCATTAGTGAACTTGAATTACTTGATAAAATTGAAGAACTTAATGAAAATGACGATATAGATGGCTTTATTGTTCAGTTGCCATTACCGCCCCAAATAGATACCCAAAAAGTTCTAAATGCCGTAGATCCCGATAAAGATGTAGATGGTTTTCACCCTACCAATTTTGGGAAGATGGCTTTAGATATGACCTCCTTTATTCCCGCTACTCCTTTTGGGATTTTAGAATTATTAGAACGTTATGATATTCCTACCAAAGGGAAGCATACCGTGGTTATTGGGCGTAGTTATATTGTGGGAAGACCAATGAGTATTCTTATGGGAAGAAGTGGTTTTCCAGGAAATTCTACCGTGACTTTAACACACGAATTCACTAAAAATATTACCCAAATTACTTCTCAGGCCGATATTATTATTATCGCTGTAGGTATTCCAGATTTTCTAAAGGCCGAGATGATTAAAGATGATGCCGTAATTATAGATGTGGGAATTACCCGCGTTCCAAATGAGGAAGCTAAAAAAGGCTATGTGCTAAAAGGAGATGTAGATTTTGAAAATGTAAGCAAACGTGCATCTTATATTACGCCGGTTCCCGGTGGAGTAGGACCTATGACAGTATCTATGCTTTTAAAAAATACGCTTCTGGCTACAGAGCGTCACAAAAAAAGAAATTCAGAGAAAAATAGAAAATAAAACCTATTTTGATGTTAAACAAACAAGACCTCATAACTTTAAAATGTTATGAGGTCTTGTTTTTAGAGACTGGTAGGTGGTGTTTAATTATTCTTCATTACTGTCTAATTTCCAGTCTAAATACTTGTGTAAATCGGTTTCCATAAATCGAATGGAGAAAGTTAGGATTGCAAAATCATCCACATAGCCAATTCCGGGGATAAAATCGGGCATAATATCAAAAGGGTTAATAACGTAGAGCATGGTAAAAGCGATGGAAGCAATAGTAAACCAGGGGATGTTGGTGTAACTACCATTGCGAAAGTCATTTAGCATGCTGAACATAAGTTTGCCTATTTCGGTATATTTTCTTAAAGCCCCGGCATTCATGATTTTATCTTCGGCTTGCTTCTGGCTATTTGCAGCAATATCTACATCGCCATCATTTACCTGAGCGACACCTTTTTTAAAATATTCTTCATTAATTTCTTCTTTTTTCTTGCTAAACATATTCATAAGTCATTGTTTTTTAGATTAGTTATTAATTAAAGTCGGTCGTGGGTATTGCCGTACTCTTTCTTGTAAATTTTTAGAATAAGTAAAAACAAAGAGATAAGCAAAGGCCCAAATATTAAGCCTATAAAGCCAAAAAGCGGAACTCCCACAATTACCCCAAAAAGAGTAATAAGCGGATGTACAGATGCTAAACGCTCCAATACATAAAGCCTAATGAGATTATCTGTAGATCCTACCACTACAAAGCCATAAATGAGCATCGCAATTCCCTGCCAATTGTGGCCCTGGGCAAATAAAAGAATAACTACAGGTAGAATACCTATTGTTGTTCCTATAAATGGGATCATAGATCCTATGGCTGTAATTACAAACCAGAAAAAAGGGTCTGGCACGCCAAGAATTAAAAATCCAATTAAAGCAATTATACCCTGACTAATAGCGACTAAAGGTATTCCTAAAGCATTGGATTTCACCAGTTGGTCACTTTCTTCTCCTATAATTTTTAAATTTTCTTTGCCCAGGGGAATATAGGAAATCAAAGAACTTTTCATGGCATCACGCTTAATAAGCATATAATAGAGCATAAAATACATCACTCCAATGGCAATAAAAGCATCAAAAGTGCCCCCGGCCAAATTTTGCAGGTTACCAGAGATCCAGCTCGTGATTGAGCTTGTATCTATAGCCTCATTTATATTATAACCAACATACGTTTCTGCCTGCGTTAATTGGTCTTTTACCGCACGTATTACTCTTTCAGAATTAATTACAGCTTTACTCACCTTAGATGTTATCATGATAATGATTAGGCTAATTGGTACCAGGATGCCAATAAATGAACCCGTCATTAAAAGTGCTGCGGCAAGTGATGGGTTCCAGCCTCGGTTACGGAGGTTGGTCATCCATTTTCTTAATAATACATACAGGGTAATAGCACCCAACACCCCTGATAAATATGGAATAATTTCTTTAAATATTAAAACCGCCAAAAAGACTAATAGGAGTAAAACGAATATTTGTCGTACTAATGCCGGTTTTAATTTATCCATATTTTCTGTTTAGGTTATTTTGCAAAAAGTTGGTTTTTGTCCTTAAAAGCTTTGAATTCCAGTGCATTTCCACAGGGATCGTTAAAAAACATCGTGGCCTGCTCTCCCACTTCTCCTTCAAATCTAATGTGGGGATCTATTTCAAACTGGATTTCCTTAGCTTTAAGTAGGCTGGCAAACTCGTGAAAAACATCCCATTCCAGCACCACTCCAAAATGTGGGATAGGCACTGTTTTACCATCTACAGGATTATTTTGGCTTTTTGAAATTTCTTCTTTTGGTTTTTGATGAATTACCAATTGATGGCCAAAAAAATTAAAATCTACCCAATGCTCGCTACTTCGGCCTTCACCACATCCAAGGATATTTTTGTAGAATCTTCTGGCTTTTTCTAAATCTGAAACCGGAATTGCTAAATGAAATGGCTGCACTTTCATAATTTTAGGTCATTTATCATTAATAATTCTAAACTCTCTTAAAATTAGCATGTAAAACTTAATCGATTGTAAAAAAATGCGCTAATTATGTGTTAAGGTTTTTTACGGCTAATTCTTTGTTTGCTTTTTTGTCTTGTTGTATTTATATTTTTTACGCTTTCGGTTTGATGCGTTTTACTGGAATGCCCTACTAAATCTTTAATAGTTCTCAACTCTTTTTCTGTAAGATCGCGCCATTCCCCCACCGGCATATCCAGGTTAACGTTCATAATCCTTATGCGCTTTAAGGCGGTTACCCTGTAACCTAAATATTCGCACATTCTTCTAATTTGCCTGTTTAATCCCTGTGTGAGTATAATTCTAAATTCATTTTTACCCAATTTTTCCACTTCGCATTTTCGGGTTACAGTATCTAAAATTGGGACTCCATTTCCCATACGTTTAATGAAGTTTGCGGTAATCGGTTTGTTAACAGAAACGATATACTCCTTCTCGTGATTGTTTTTTGCTCTAAGGATTTTATTGACAATATCCCCGTCATTAGTTAGGAAAATTAAGCCTTCGCTGGGTTTATCCAATCGGCCGATAGGGAAAATTCGTTTGGGATAATTTATGTAATCTATAATGTTATCTTTTTCCACGCGCGTATCTGTGGTGCAAACAATGCCAACAGGCTTATTAAAGGCGATATAAACATTTGGCTCTTTTTTTTCTGCTTCAGAAACTAATTTTCCGTCGATGCGCACTGAGTCCCGGCCACTAATTTTTGTTCCCATTTCGGGTACTTTCCCGTTTATAGTAACCCTACCGGCATCTATCAATTTATCTGCCGCACGTCTCGAACAATAGCCTATTTCACTTAGGTATTTGTTTATCCTGGTAAGTTTTTCTTCCGCCATAAAAAATAGTTATGCCGTAAAGATAAGAGGAAAGCCAGCAAAACAGAAAAGTCCTGGTTAAAAATGTGTTTGTTCCCAGGTTACGATTATAGTTTTTACTTACTGTTCGCTGAATACTGCGACTGTGAACTGAATATTTGTGGTTTGTTGTTAGCAAGGATTAAGTACGATGCGAATTAAAGAAACTTTGAACTTTGAACTTTGTTCCAGAGAAAGTTGCAGAAATCAAAAATATTTTATCTTTAACCCAGAAAGTAATTCATGTCCCAGAGTCCACTTTTTCATTTTGAAATTTCTGAACGTAAGATTTTGTTGCGTTTATTTGATTCTCTTGCTATGCTTATTTGTTTAAGTCTGGTAGGTATTATTTTTGAGTTTAGTTACTTTCGTATAGATGCGCAAAACTGGTCCTGGACCTTAGTATTGCTTCTCTATTTTAATATTTTTGGGAGTGTTTTTGAACTTTATGACCTGCAAAAAGCTTCAAAATTTGATAGCATTTTTCAAAATGTGCTATTAACTACCGGGACAACGGTAATATTTTATATGTTAACCCCGTTTTTTACTCCAAGCTTACCGGTAAACAGGCTGCAAATTCTATTTTTTCTACTCGCTATCGCGTTGCCTCTTCTGGTGTGGCGTTATATATATATTCGTTTCATATCCTCTCCCCGGTTCTACAAACGCGTATTGGTGGTTGGCAATTCCTTTGATATTAATCTTATTAGTGCCGATTTACAAAAATCTGATCCCAATTATGTTGTAGTAGGTTATATTAAAACCGAAGATAGGATACAATCTACCATAACAGCCAGTGAACTTATTAGGTTTGAAGCTGAAGATTTAAGAGAGGCAATAAAAAAACATCATATCAATGAAATTGTAGTGGCTAGTGGCTATAAAGAAGGTTTAATGTTACCTTTATATAATCAATTGAATCATTTGTTGAAAGTTGGTTTTCCAATAAAAGATTATGTTCAGGTTTTCGAAGATGCTACCAAACGCATTCCCGTGCAACACGTAGATAAAGATTTTTATCGATATTTTCCTTTTAGCCGAAGTAACAAAAATAAATTCTATCAGCTGTTTTTTCGTTTTTTTGATATCATTGTTTCTATTCTCGGACTGTGCTTTTTTATACTCATTTTACCTTTCATCATTTTGATTAATCTAATGAGTAACCGCGGAAAATTATTT
Source organism: Salegentibacter echinorum (assembly GCF_900129445.1). GTDB lineage: Bacteria > Bacteroidota > Bacteroidia > Flavobacteriales > Flavobacteriaceae > Salegentibacter > Salegentibacter echinorum. The sequence continues at coordinate 79,820 of NZ_FQVT01000010.1, read as the reverse complement.
TATGCCCAAAAACGGGTAGGGAAATTTGGGCAACCTTTTAATATTTTTAAGTTGCGCACCATGATAAAAGATGCTGAAGTTGATGGTCCCAGGTACGCCAGTAAAGACGATCTTAGAACTACTCGCTTTGGAAAGATTTTAAGACGTACCCGGTTAGATGAAATTCCGCAATTTTACAATGTACTTAAAGGAGATATGAGCCTAATTGGCCCCAGGCCAGAGCGTCCGGTTTTTGTAAAAGAACTCTCTGAAATTATTCCGTTTTATGAAACCAGGCATGTGATTAAACCGGGATTAACCGGTTGGGCACAGGTAAAAGCCGATTATGGAAATTGCCATACCGATAGCCTGGTTAAACTTCAATATGATCTTTACTATATAAAACACCGTAGTATCTTTCTCGATCTCAATATTTTATTAAAAACATTAAGTACCGTTATTTTTTTTAGGGGACAGTGAGAGAAGTAGGCAGTGACAGTTTGTATTGTAGTAGACATTAGTATACTCCCAATTTTCAGTAAGTTTTTTAGAACTTAAGTTGAAAACTGAAAACAAATAACCTAATTGAGGCAACCTTTTGTAACTTTCTTGCGTCTATGTAAATAGAAGGCCATTTAATTGAATAATTCGGTGAAAGTAATTCCGCTTTTTAAAAATGAATCTCAGCTTATAAAGCGTGCCGCGAAACAAAATCGCGATGCACAGCGCGAATTATATGAGTTGCATTCTGGCAAAATGCTAAGCGTTTGCCGGCAGTATATAAAAGATATACACCACGCCGAAGAGGTTATGCTTAATGGCTTTTTTAAAGTATTTACCCATCTTAAAGACTTTGAAGGAAAAGGAAGCTTTGAAGGCTGGGTGAGAAAAATTATGGTGCGGGAATCCATTTCATTTTTGCGAACCTATAAAAAATTTGAGTTTAGGAACGAAGCAATAAAAGAAGTAGAAGTTTCCCGGGAGATGGAAAGTGAGTTGGAAGTTGCGCACCTTCAAAAATTGATAGATAATTTGCCGGAAGGCTATAAAATGGTTTTTGTGCTCTATGCTATTGAAGGTTACAAACACCTCGAGATAGGTGAAATGCTGAATATTTCTGAAGGCACTTCTAAATCCCAGCTGTTTAAAGCAAGAAAGATGTTGCAGGCGCAGCTAAAATCACAAAATAAATCGGATTATGGAATTAAATAGATTCGAAAAAAAACTCAAAAAAGAGTTAGGATGCAGGCGAATAGCTCCCGCAACCGAAAGCTGGGATAAACTGGAGTCAAAATTAGATGCCGAAGAAAATAAAAGGACTTCAAAGCCCTGGAAATATGTAGCGGCGGTAGTCGCAATATTAGTAATTGCCGGAAGTACTATTTGGAATTTAAATTATTCTGAAACTCCACAGGTTGTTGAAGAGCCAATCAATGAGATCATTGAAAAACCTATATTAGAGCAACAAAAACCTGTGCTTGAAACCCAAATTGCTTCAGAGGAGATTGTTATAAATAAAGGAGCTTCAGCAGCGAATGAAGCTTCTCATCTTAACAAAAGCTTAGATGTAAAAGAAGCCCCCCAGATTTCACCTATTTCCGAAGAAAAAAATATTGGAAGAGTAGTGGTTTTAGAGACCATAAGTTTGGAGCCGCCAATGCTAAAACAGGAAGTTGTACAAAATAAAGTGGAAGAGGTGATTGCAGTGACTAAAAACAATGAAAAAATCACAAATGATGAGTTAGATGCCTTGCTTGCAGAAGCCGCTGCCCAGATTAGCGAAGCGCGTGATTTTGTAGTTATGGATAAAAATGGAACTATTTCTGCCAATGCCCTGCTTGCCGAGGTAGAAGATGAACTGTACCAATCTTTTAAAGCCAGGGTTTTTGAGATCTTAAAAGAGGGATATCTAAAAGCCAGAACAGCCGTAGCTAATAGCAATTAAAATAAATATCAAGCCCACAAACGGGTCATTCATCAACATCAAAAATAATTTTTATGAGAACAATTATCGTTTACATCAGTTTGTTAGTATTCAGCTTGGCATTTCAGGAAGTATTTTCGCAAGAAGTGGCCAGTGTAGAAACAGAGGTTACTTCTGAAAAGAAATCGAAGGCATTTTTTGAAAAGAAAAAAGCCGAGATTATAGCCAAAGAGAAGGAAAAACTAAGGTATGAAATAGAGCGTATCAATGATCAATTGAAACAGGGAAAGCTTAGCAGGGAAGAAGCCGAAAAACAGAAAAAAGAATATGCCGAAAAGCACGCCCGAAATATTGAAAATAAAATTTCCATTTTAAACAACAATATGGAGTTGCGGGAACGCAATGGAGATTCTTCTGAAAACTATATCGCTATTGGTGGCAAGGGTAAAGCTTTAGATATAAATATAAACACAAACGATAAATATGATAATCGCACTACGACAGATCTTGTAATTGCTGCCGGATTTAACAATGCACTGGAAAAAGGACAGTCTCTAAATGATTCTGACTTTAAAATTGCCGGGAGTCGGTTTTTTGAGATTGGTTGGGCCTGGAAAACCCGTGTTTTTAAAAATACCAACTGGTTGCGGTTTCGTTATGGGGTTTCCTTTCAGCTTAACGGTTTAAAACCTACCAATAACCGCTATTTTGTAGAAGAAGGCGATATGACGAGACTGGAAAACTTCGATTTAGATTTAGATAAATCGAAGTTTAGAATGGACAACCTGGTGGTGCCAATCCACTTTGAAATGGGGCCGTCTAAGAGAACCGAGACAGAGAATAGACTACATTTTTCAACCTATAAAATGCTCAAAATTGGGATTGGTGGTTACGCCGGACTTAATATTGGGAAACGCCAAAAACTTAAATACAAAGCCGATGGCGACAAGGTGAAAGAAAAATTAAAAAACAGTTATAATACTAATGATTTTGTTTATGGACTTAGTGCCTACCTGGGTTGGGGCGGTGCCACGCTTTATGGTAAATATGATCTAAACCCCATTTTTAAAGAGCCTAATAAAGAATTGTATAATTTTTCCCTTGGGCTGCGCTTTGATGTTGATTAGCAAATTTTAAGTTGTAATTTTGCCTTCGAATGATACAAACCTCCCAGGTTCCAAATTTGTGAGGTTTAAACGCATATTTATTTGATTTCAAAAAACACCATAGACAATGTATTTGAAACCGCCCGGGTAGAGGAGGTGCTGGGTGATTTTGTACAACTCAAGAAGTCGGGGGCGAATTTTAAAGGTTTAAGTCCCTTTAGTGACGAGCGTACTCCCAGTTTTATGGTTTCTCCCGTAAAACAAATATGGAAGGATTTCTCTAGCGGAAAAGGTGGAAATGTCGTTGCTTTTCTCATGGAACACGAGCATTTCACCTATCCCGAAGCCATAAAATACCTCGCTAAAAAGTATGGAATTGAGATTGAAGAAACTAAACAAACCGATGAGCAAAAACAGCAGGCAGATGAACGGGAAAGTATGTATTTGGTTTCTGAATTTGCCAATAAACATTTTCAGAAAAACCTGCATAAAACCGAACCCGGAAAAGCCATTGGTCTAAGCTACTTTAAAGAGCGTGGATTTTCCCGGGAAACAATCAAAAAGTTTGAATTGGGATACTCGCTCGATGAGTGGGACGATTTTACCAAAGAAGCGCTCGCCGAAGCTTACAAGTTGGAATATCTCGAAAAAACGGGGCTAACAATTGTAAAGGGCGAGAAGCAGTTTGATAGATTTAAGGGAAGAGTGATGTTTCCTATTCACTCTATGTCTGGCCGGGTGCTGGGCTTTGGTGGTAGAATCTTAACCAGTGAAAAAAAGGCAGCTAAATACCTCAATTCGCCAGAAAGTGATATCTACCATAAAAGCAAAGTGCTTTATGGAATTAATTTCGCAAAACAGGCAATTGCCAAAGAAGATAATTGCTTTTTAGTAGAAGGCTATACCGACGTAATTCAGTTTCATCAAAGCGGAATTGAAAACGTGGTTTCTTCTTCGGGTACTGCTTTAACGCCAGAGCAGATTAGGCTTATAAATCGGCTTACCAAAAATATTACAGTACTTTTTGACGGGGATGCTGCAGGAATTAGGGCCTCTCTGCGTGGGATAGACCTTATTTTAGAACAGGGCATGAACGTGCGGGTTTGTACTTTTCCGCAGGGAGAAGATCCCGATAGTTTTGCAAAAAATAATTCAAAAGAAGCTTTAAGCGAGTATTTACAAAATAACGCTCAGGATTTTATTAGCTACAAAGCTTCGCTACTAATGGAAGAAGCTAAAAAAGATCCTGTGAAAAAAGCAGAATTAATTCGGGATATTGTAAATAGTATTTCTAAGATTCCAGATAACATTCAGCAGGAAGTTTATCTACAGGAATGCGCCCGGATTATGGATATTTCTGAAAATGTCCTTTTTTCGAGCCTGGCCCAATTAAATGCAAAAGAGGGGCGGAGTGCTGCCAGACAGCAGAAACAAAAGAAATCTTTTGATGTTGTAAAAGAGGAGCCTAAGCCCAAGCTTAAAGTAGATGAACAATACGAACTGGAAAAACGTATAATCAGTTTGCTGCTGTTATATGGGACTGAAGAAGAAGAATTTGAAGACCTGGTTTTAAAGGAGAAAGAAGATGGAGAGTTCGCTTTAGAGCAGGAAAAGCAAAAAAGTAAGGTTTTTGAAAAAGTTTTTCTCGATTTGCAAGAGGATGAAATTGCTTTTGCCAATCCGAAATTCCGGGAAATTTATAAGGAACTTATTACGCGTTTAAACAGTGAGGAATCTTTTGAAGTTAGGCACTTCATTAATAATATAAGTTCCGAACAAGCTTCAGAAGTTACTTCCATACTAATGGAAGAAGAACAATACAAGCTACACGAATGGGACAGGCAGAATATTTTCGTAAAACAGAAAACCGAAACTATTGCCCGCCTGGTAAGTGAGACTATTCTTTCTTTGCGGCGTTTCTTGATCAATCAAAAAATTAATGAGCTTTCTGAGCTGGTAAAATCTAAAGAAGAAGCAGAAGGACAAGAACAATCCCAAAGTATCCTTGCAGATATTATGGATTATCTAAACCTAAAAAAAGTGCTTTCAGAAAAATTAAACCGGGTTATGTAACGTTTAATTGTAAAAGTCGGGAGCGGGTAATGAGATCGGCTATATTATCAACCTGAAGCTTCTTAAGCAGCCTGGTTTTATAAGTGCTCACCGTTTTTTCATTAATTGAAAGTGCTTCGGCAATATCCTTATTTCTTTTTCCAGCTGAAATAAGACTTAACACTTCAGATTCCCGGGTAGAAAGTTTCTTAAATTTAGTAACAAAGTTTTTGTTACTTACCACTTCGGTATTCAGCTTATCGGTAATTTTTTTGTTGAGGTAAATGCCACCGCGGGAAACCTGGTGAATGGCGGCTTCAATTTCTTCCAGTTTTGCGGTTTTACAAACATAACCAGAAGCCCCGGCTTTTATAGTGCTTAGCGCATAAACTTCTTCGGGATGGGAACTACAAACCAGGATTTTTACTTTGGTATAATCCTTCTTTATAGTTCGTAAAGCGTTTATGCCATTTATACCCGGTAAATCTATTTCTATAATCAAAAGATCTGGTTGGCTTTCGCTTAGATAACCATATAAAGCCATACCGCTGCGAACGGTTCCGCCAATTTCATACGTTGCATCTTTTTCTAAAATGCCCCGAATTCCCTCGTGCACCAATGGGTGATGATCTGCAATTAATACTGTACTCATAATTTATGTAAATTGAACAACACATTGGGGGACGGTGTTTTATTTGCTTACTACAATTTAACATATTTTGAGCGTAATTCGTAATTTATTTTATTTTTTTCGATAAAACGATTACTTCTTTAGTTTAATGGGAATTTCACAGATTGGGATTGGCTTCATTTTGTGCAAATTGGCGCTATGCCTGGACTTGTAAATTTGAAATACCTCTTTTTGGCGTCCCTCAAATTCTGATAGCGTCTTGCCATTTTCGGCTTGGTTCATCGCCCATTCCAACTCAACATAACTCGCTCCCAGTTGTGCTTCGTCACTTCGGCTATCGCCATAAAGTCCGTCTGTAGGTGCAGCCGATATAATTCCAGTATTTATTTGCAGGAATTCGGCTATTTCATACACTTCGGTTTTCATAAGATCGGCAATTGGACTCAAATCAACACCGCCATCTCCATATTTCGTATAAAAGCCTACGCCAAAATCTTCTATTTTATTTCCCGTCCCGGCAACCAGGTAATTGTGCAATCCCGCAAAATAATAAAGCGTGGACATCCTAAAACGTGCCCGGGTGTTGGCTAAACTAAGTGATAAATGATCAGAATTTGATGTTTTGGGAACTGCCGTTTTAAAACTTTCAAAAACAGGAGTGAGATCTACCTGCAAATTGCTCACATTCGCAAAGTGATGCTGTAGCCAGCTTATATGGTCTTGTGCAAGGTTTACCTGTGACTGGTGTTGGTGAATGGGCATCTCCAAACAAAGTGTGCGCAAACCTGTTTTTGCGCAAAGCGCCGATGTTACTGCCGAGTCTATTCCGCCGCTAATGCCAATTACAAACCCACCCATTTGTGCATTGGTAGCATAATTTTTTAACCAATTAACTATATGGTTTACTACTTTTTCAGTCTGCATAATTTTGGGTGTTTAAGTTTGTAAATAATACCTTTGCAGGCAAAACTACTATTAAAACCTAATTATTAAAAGAGCAGGGCGTTAAAAGCCTTCACAAAACGTATATATGTACAAAAGAATTTTTCTAATGTTGGCGGTCTGTACATTATGGTCCTGCAATGAAGAGGCGAAAATTGAGAAGGAAATTGCAGCAATTCCCATGGACTTTCAATTGGTTCGATTCGATAAAAAATTCGCAGCAGCTACACCACAAAACCTTGCAAAATTACAGGAAGAATACCCGTTTATGTTTCCGGCACAGTTTCCAGATAGTCTTTGGGTGAAGAAACTAAACGATACTATCCAGCAGGAGTTAGAGACCGAAGTGCAAAAAGCCTTCCCGACCTTTGAGAATGAGAAAACCGGCTTAAAAAAACTTTTTCAGCATATAAAATATTATTTCCCAGCGTTTGAAGCACCACGTGTGATTACTGTGACTTCTGAAGTTGATTATAAAAATAAAGTAATTTTAAGCGAAGATTATCTCTTTCTTTCTTTAGACACTTACCTTGGGAAAGAGCACCGGTTTTATATAGGAATTCAGGAGTTTTTAAAGAAGAATTTCAGAAAAGAACAATTATTGCCCGATGTGGCAAATGCTTATGCTGAAAAATATACCCCCAGAGCGCAATCCAGGACTTTTTTATCGCGAATGATTTACTTCGGAAAATTGTTATTTTTAAAAGATAAATTTATTCCCGAAGTTGATGACCGGGAAAAGATTGGTTATACCAAAGATGAGCTGGATTGGGTTAAGAATAACGAAGCCCAAATTTGGCGGTATTTTGTAGAAAATGAAACCTTATTTGACACTGATAATAAACTTAATTCACGATTTTTATATCCGGGACCATTCTCTAAGTTTAGGTTGGAACTGGATGCCGAATCTCCGGCCAGGGTGGGGCAGTATATTGGTTGGCAAATAGTGAGAAAATATATGGAAGAGCGTGAAATTTCCTTGCAGCAATTGCTAAAAACCGACGCCGAAACAATTTTTAATAATGCTAATTATAAACCAAAAAAGTAATGGCTAAATTCAAGAAATCTGATATCAATATAGAAGTATTAACCGACGAAAATAAGGTGCCCGAAGAAATTACCTGGAGTGCAGAAGATGGAAATGTCTATAAGGAAGATGCCAAGGCGTTAATGCTTTCGGTTTGGGACAGCAAGGCGCAGGAAACTTTGCGCATAGATCTTTGGACTAAAGATATGCCGGTGGATGAGATGAAGAAGTTTTTTCATCAAACCCTGGTTTCCATGAGTAACACTTTTCACCGTGCTACCCAAGACGAAAAAATGACGGCAACAATGAAAGATTTTTGCGATTATTTTGCCGAAAAATTGGAGATTACCCGCTAAGCGAATTTTAAAATATTTCAGGGCCTGGGGTTTGAGTAACCTTATATTCCACGGCCCTGAATATTTTATTAACAAGCTAAATAAAATTAAACTTGGAAAAGCTCATTTTTGTTTACAATGCTTTCTCTGGAACGCATAATTCAGTTTTAGATTCGCTTCACAAGATCGTGAATCCCAAAACTTATGCGTGTAATTTATGTAAAGTTACTCACGGTGTTTTCGCTGAAAACTCTAAATGGAAAAAGTTTAGAAAAGAATCTAATTTACCTATGGAGTTTTTACATATAGACGAATTTGAGAAGCAATATGCTTCAAAATTTGGCTATAAATTCACTTTTCCTATAGTCTTATGCGATTATGAAGGTGATTTGGGAGTCTGTGTTACAACACAAGAGTTGGATAATTTATCAAATGTAGAAAGTCTAATGGAGTTAATTAAAGAAAGGGTTTAAGTTTTTTGGTTAAACCAATGTTGAGTTTAACAGTGTGGCAATTTGGTCTTTGTGCGCTTTTTATTGTTTAGCGAATATTAAATTCACGAATTATTACATTATCCAATTACCACATCACCACACTAACGCTAACCTGTTCTATTCCGCTTGTATTTTACTATGGCAAAAAGGAAAACAAACAGGGCCAGGAATTGTGCAATTCGCGCTAAATAATCCCCAAATTCTGTATAAAAAGTTTCTTCGGAATTTTGATGAATAGTAGCTTTTATACTGCCACGTTGTTCATAACCTAAACTTTTAGTGATTGCTCCTTTCTGATTAATAAATGCGGAAATTCCTGTGTTGGCACTCCGTACTACATCTTTTCTGGTTTCAATGGCGCGAAGTTTGGCATAGCTTAGATGTTGCTTATGGCCTTGTGAATTCCCCCACCAGGCGTCATTGGTAATTATACCAAGAAAATTGGCGCCATTTTTAACATAACCGGTTACATATTCCCCATAAACCGATTCATAACAAATAATGGGAGCAACTTCACTCTCATCTTTCAAGTTAAATGCCTCCCGTTTTTCTTGTGTGGTTTTCATCGCAACGGTTCCGCCCAGGTCTATCATTATATCACCCAAAAGTGGTTTTAAAACTTCCTGATATGGGAAATTTTCCACGCCAACTACTAGTTTTGATTTATGATAAATTTGTGGCTCTTTTTCGGCTTTCATTAAGAATGCCGAATTGTAATCATTGTACCAATCCATAGGGCCTAACTTGTTCGTTTGGGGACGAACTCGATTGGGGTCACTAAAGCGATCATAGAAAGAAATTCCGCTTAAAAAGCTCGCATTTGGATACTTTAAATTAAGCTGCCTGGAGAAAAAAGCCGCTTCAGATTGCTGAAATTTTGGGAGCACGGTACCATCGGCAAAAACGGTTTCAGGGGCGACAATTAACTGGGTACTGCCAGTAACCTTTTCTTCGCTTAACTGTAGTAATAGTTCACCAATCCTGGTATCATTGGTATTGTACTTTTCGGTATAAGGATTAATATTTGGCTGGAGGATAACGGCTTCCAGGGCAGGTCCCTGCTCTTCTAACTGACTCAAAATAATATATGAAACTCCAATAGGAATTAAGATGAGTAAGGAAGTCTTGAAAATTCCGCGGTAAATAAAAGCTTTGTCCTTAAATTCTCTGTACAGTAAAACGGCTTTAAAAACAGCGATGTTCACCAACCACACCCATAGGGTGCCACCAAAGGTACCGGTGTATTCATACCATTGCACCCAATTTTGAAATTCTGAAAATGCATTGCCAAGGTTTAGCCAGGGCCAGGAAAATTCCCAGGAAAGATGCAGTTTTTCAAATACCATCCAAACACTAATAAGAAAGGCCGAAGCTGCGCTAAAGCCGGTTCTTTTGGCTACAATATGATAAAGCATAAAAACCAGCGCCATCAACAGCGAGTTCACTAAAATGGCGAAAGCCCCGCCAAAAGCGGTGGAAAAATAAAGCCAATAGGTAGTGATGAGGTTCCATAGAAGAAAACTTAGGTAGGCCAGTCCAAAAATCTTCCATTTTATATGTTTTTTGCCGTAATTTCTTATTTTAAATTCTGCATATAATAAGGGAACAAATGCGAAAAACAACATTAACGGGAAGCCGTATGTTGGCCAGGCAAAAGCTAGTAGAAGTCCGGTGATTATGGCGTATAGGAAGTTTTTCATAAGAAACTGATTCTTGTCAAAAATAGTAAACAAAAGATGTTTTTGCACGCCAAGTAAGATTTAAATGTAACTATACTTAGCTAATTTAAACGTTCATCTTATCATAAAATTTCACACTTAAAAGCCAAACAAATTTTTAGTTTAGTATTTTTACGCGAGAAGCAAAATTAGCTTTAAGGAACTGGGTTGAGTCTTAGTAAGGCTAAAAAACCTGGTAGTTGCATCTTTCTTTATTAATTTTTGATGCTATTTGAAATACAAATAAATTTATGACAATAAAAAGACATATTCCGAACTTAATAACCCTTCTTAACTTATTATGTGGTACAATAGCAACAATTTTTGCCATACAGGGTAATCTTATTATGGCAGCGGTTTTTGTAGCCGGTGGCATCTTTTTTGATTTTTTTGACGGTTTGGCAGCAAGAAGCTTAAAAGTTTCTAGCGAAGTTGGGTTACAACTGGATTCCCTGGCAGATGTGGTGACGAGTGGGGTAGTGCCGGGAATTGTAATGTATCAATTACTGGAAAATGCGCTACCGGGTAATGCTGCCGTTACAAAAACGGGGTGGGAGGTGAGCTCTGGCTGGTGGGAATGGAATTTTAATACGCTGGCATTAATTGGTTTGCTCATTACCTTAGCATCGGCTTATCGTTTGGCAAAATTTAATGTAGATGAGCGGCAAACCGATTCTTTTATTGGTGTACCCACGCCGGCAAATGCTTTGCTGGTGTTGAGCTTTCCCCTTATTTTAACTTATCAGCCAAATAGTTTTATAACCGGTTTAATTTTAAATGAATGGTTTTTAATAGTACTCACTTTAGTTAGCTGCTATTTGTTGAATGCAGAAATTAAGCTTTTTGCTCTTAAATTTTCTAATTGGTCAATAGGGGACAATAAGTTAAGGTACTTTTTTCTGTTGTTGTGTCTTGTTTTTGTACTGGTATTTCAGTTTGTAGCGATACCTTTAATTATTGTAAGCTATGTAATTTTGTCTTTTTTATTTCCGAAGAAAGAAGAGGCCTAATGAAGTGAGCTAGATGTGGGATGTTACTTTAACACCTGGAAGTCGTGCGGATTAGGTTTGCTAATCAAAAATCTTTTTCTTTCTAAGTTCGAAGTTTTGTCCCAGGTAAACTTTTCTTACCATTTCATCTTCGGCAAGTTCCTCTGGCTGGCCGTGTTTTAGAATACTTCCTTCAAACATAAGGTAAGTCCTATCTGTAATAGCGAGGGTTTCCTGCACATTGTGGTCTGTAATAAGAATGCCAATATCCTTATTTTTTAGTTGTGCCACAATACGTTGGATGTCTTCTACCGCCACAGGATCTACCCCTGCAAAAGGCTCGTCGAGTAGAATGAATTTTGGATCTGTTGCGAGGGCACGGGCAATTTCAGTACGTCTTCTTTCCCCACCGCTTAAAAGATCGCCACGGTTTTTACGAATATGGCTCAACCCGAATTCCTCAATAAGAGTCTCCATTTTTTCGTGACGTTCTTTTTTTGAGAGATCGGTAAGTTCTAAAACACTCATTATATTATCTTCAATACTCAATTTTCTAAATACTGAAGCTTCCTGTGCTAAATAGCCAATTCCGTTTTGCGCCCGCTTATACATAGGGAATTTGGTGATATTTGTCTTGTCTAAAAATATCTTGCCCGAATTGGGTTTTATAAGACCAACAATCATATAAAAAGAAGTGGTCTTACCGGCACCATTTGGACCCAATAATCCAACGATCTCTCCTTGATTTACCTCTATGGAAATTCCCTTTACTACCTCTTTTCCTTTGTAAGCTTTTACTAAATTTTCGGCGCGTAATTTCATTTAATGATATTTTAAATAACTAAGCTACATATTTTGTGCCGTCAATTATATTAATCCTGGCAAAAGTTTTAATACGCCGTCCCCACATCTATGGGGCTGGATATTAATTTTTAGAAAGAATGATTAGTTTAGATTTATACCTCACGGGTTTGTTCCGGAGCTTTTGTCCTAGCGTTTTCTAGAGTATCCCAGTATTCGTGGGCGCGGCGTAGATGGGGAATCACAATGGTGCCACCAATTAAAGTGCCAATACTTAAGGTTTCCATCACCTGTTTTCTATCTACACCTTCTTTAAAGCTGGATTCCAAATGATATTTTACACAGTCGTCACAACGTAAAACCAATGAGGCTACCAAACCTAATAATTCTTTGGTTTTTTTATCTAAAGCACCTTCAGTAAAGGCATTAGTGTCTAAGTTAAATATTCTTTTAAGAACTTTGTTGTTCTCACCAAGAATCTTATCGTTCATTTGCTGACGGTAAGCATTAAATTCGTCAACTTGATTACTCATAGCAGTCTTTATTTTATTTTTTGTTTTTTGAGCTCTTGCCTATAGATCACTTTTGAAATAAATATACTTACTTCATAAAGTACCAATACCGGAACAGCTACTATAATTTGGCTTACAATATCTGGCGGAGTTATTACCGCAGAAAGAATAAGTACTATTACCAAAGCATACTTTCGGTATTTTTTTAGGAATTGAGGAGTTACCACTCCTACTTTTGTAAGAAAATAAATAACGATAGGTAGTTCGAATATTAAGCCGCTGGCAAGCACCGAAGATCTTACCAGGCCAATATAACTACTCAAATCAAAATCATTAAATACTGCTTCACTTACCTGGTATTTTCCGAGGAAATTTATAGATAATGGCGTTACTACATAATAACCAAAAACCACTCCCAGAAAGAAAAGTAAGGAAGTAATAAATATAAAACCTTTGGCATGTTTACGTTCATTGTCGTGCATTGCAGGAGATACAAATTGCCAAAATTGATAGATAACGTAAGGAAATGCAATAATAAAGCCTGCAGTAATAGAAGTCCACACGTGTGCAGAAAACTGTCCGCCCATTGTTCTACTTTGTATTCTAAAAGGCATTTCTTCAAAGCAAAACCCACCGTCTATTCCTACAAATTTAGAGATGCGACAAAGAATGTCATAAGAGAAAAAACTACCTCTACTGGGACCAAAAAGTAAAACGTCGAAGATAAAACTTTTAAGGGCAAATGCGATACAGCCGGCAATTACTACAGCTAAAACTGCACGTATTAAGTGCCATCTTAAATCTTCCAAATGGTCCAAAAAGGACATCTCTGGTTCAGGGGAGCCAATTTGCTTCATTATAAAATTCCTTCTCTAATTAGGTTGTGAATATGTACGACCCCGGCATACTTATGGTTTTTTACTGCCAGTAATTGGGAGATTTCATTTGTTTCTAGCATTTCTAAAGCATCAACGGCCAGAGCATCCTCATCAATTGTTTTTGGTGCTTTACTCATTATGTCCCGGGCAGTTAGGTTTTTAAATTCGGTATTGTTCTTTAACATCCTCCTTATATCCCCATCGGTAATAATCCCAATTATTTTATCGTCTTCAATTACCGCACATACGCCTAACATTTTTTCTGAAATTTCTATAATCGCATCGGTCACCGAGGTTTCGGGGGAAACCTCTGGCTTCATATTTTGTTTGGAAATATCGCTTACCCTCAGGTATAGTTTTTTACCCAGGGAACCGCCGGGATGATATTTGGCAAAATCTTTTCGGGAAAAACCTTTTAATCTTAATAAACAGATAGCCATAGCATCACCTATTACCATTTGCGCGGTAGTACTTGTTGTAGGGGCAAGGTTATTGGGACAGGCTTCCATTTCTACAAAAGAATTCAAAACATAGTTTGATTCTCTGCCCAGAAAAGAATCCCTGTCTGCCGTGATGCCAATTAATAGGTTTTTAAAATCTTTAATATAAGGTACCAATACTTTAATTTCTGGGCTATTGCCACTTTTAGAAATACAAATAACCAGGTCGTCTTGTTGAATAGTCCCCAAATCGCCGTGAATTGCATCTGCAGCATGCATAAAAATAGCCGGGGTGCCGGTAGAATTTAGCGTGGCTACAATTTTGGTAGCGATAATAGCACTTTTGCCAATACCGGTAACAATAACCCTACCTTTGGTTTGGTATATTTTTTCTACAGCTTCTGCGAACTCATTGTCAATAAAATTTTCTAAATTGGCAATGGCTTTGGCTTCAATGGAAATGGTTTCTTTTGCAGTTTTAAGAATTTTTTCCTGTAGTTTCAAATTTTGATAAAATTAAAGATTGTGAGTTTAAAGAAATATGTATCTTTAATAATGCAAATGTATGTAAAATTGTAACACAATTGAATGAGTTTGACGGAAATTGATTTACACCAACAGTTAAAGAAGTATTTTGGGTTTAGTCAGTTCAAAGGCCTTCAGGAACAGGTTATTACCAGTATTGTAAATAGGAATAATACCTTTGTGGTAATGCCTACAGGGGGAGGGAAATCCCTTTGTTACCAGCTTCCCGCATTAATAGAAGATGGAACGGCAATCGTGGTTTCACCGCTAATTGCCCTTATGAAAAACCAGGTTGATGCCATTAGAAGTATTTCTGATGATCACGGGGTTGCCCATGTGCTCAATTCTTCGCTTAATAAGACAGAAGTAAAACAGGTAAAGTCCGATATTGAAAACGGAATAACCAAATTGCTTTACGTAGCGCCCGAATCCCTAACCAAAGAAGACCATGTAGATTTTCTAAAAAAGCAAACTATTTCTTTTTTGGCGATAGATGAGGCACATTGTATAAGTGAATGGGGGCATGATTTTAGACCGGAATACCGAAACCTGCGTCATATTATTAAAAGAATTGGTGACGATATTCCAATTATCGCTTTAACGGCAACTGCTACGCCAAAAGTACAGGAAGATATTCTAAAAAACCTGGGAATTCCTAATGCCAATACCTTTAAAGCCAGTTTTAACCGACCAAATCTATACTACGAAGTAAGACCCAAAACCAAAGATGTAAATGCCGATATTATTCGGTTTATTAAACAAAATAGTGGTAAATCTGGGATTATTTATTGCCTAAGTAGGAAGAAAGTAGAAGAATTGGCGCAAACCTTACAGGTAAACGGGATTAATGCTGTGCCTTACCACGCTGGTCTTGATGCCAAAACCCGCAGCAGGCACCAGGATGAATTCCTTATGGAAGATATTGACGTCGTGGTAGCGACAATTGCTTTTGGAATGGGAATAGATAAACCCGATGTTCGTTTTGTGATACATCACGACATTCCAAAAAGTATAGAAAGTTATTACCAGGAGACCGGTCGTGCCGGTCGAGATGGGGGAGAGGGACACTGTCTTGCATTCTACTCCTATAAAGATATCGAGAAGCTTGAGAAATTTATGAGTGGTAAACCTGTTGCTGAACAGGAAATAGGACACGCACTTCTGCAAGAGGTGGTAGCGTATGCTGAAACTTCGGTGTCTCGAAGAAAATTTATTTTACATTATTTTGGTGAAAGCTTCGACGAGAATACCGGTGAAGGGGCTGATATGGATGATAATGTTCAAAACCCTAAAAAGCAGACCGAAGCCGGCGATGAAGTGAAGCTATTACTGGAGACCGTTAAAGAAACCAATCAGCTTTATAAATCTAAAGAGGTTGTAAATACCTTAATTGGAAAATCTAACGCCATAATCTTATCTCATAAAACAGACCAGCATCGTCTTTTTGGTAAAGGTAAAGAAAGGGATAAAAAATATTGGATGGCGCTTATTCGTCAGGCTTTGGTAGCCGGATTCCTGAAAAAAGATATTGAAACCTACGGAGTGATAAAAATCACTAAACGCGGTGAGGAATTTTTGAAAAACCCCACTTCGTTTATGATGACCGAAGATCATATTTTTGATAGTTCTACAGAGTCGGTCACTACGCCAAATAAAGCAGCTGGCGGCGGAATCGATAAACAGCTGGTTAAAATGTTAAAAGATCTTCGAAAAAAAATAGCCGTAAAAAATGAAGTGCCTCCTTTTGTGGTGTTTCAGGATCCTTCTCTGGAAGATATGGCGATTAAATATCCTGTAAATATGGAAGAGCTTTCCAATATTTTTGGTGTTGGGGAAAGCAAGGCTAAAAAGTTTGGAAAAGAGTTTATAGCTCTTATACAGCAATATGTAGAGGAAAATGATATTACCAGGCCAGACGACCTGGTGGTAAAAAGTACCGGCGCTAATTCTTCCTTGAAATTATATATTATCCAGAATGTGGATAGGAAATTACCTTTAGATGATATTGCTTCAGCCAAAGGAATGGAAATGATAGATTTTATAAAAGAAATGGAAGCTATTGTTTACAGCGGAACGAAGTTGAATATTAACTACTGGTTGGATGATATTTTAGATGAAGACCAGCAGGAAGAAATTCACGAATATTTCCTGGAAGCTGAAACCGATAAGATAGATGCTGCCATGGAAGAATTTGACGGGGATTATGATGATGAGGAACTACGCCTGTACAGAATTAAGTTTATAAGCGACGTAGCAAATTAAATGCGGAGTTGGAAGTACGAGGTACGCAGTGGGAAGTTAGAAATGGAAGGTTGGAAATAATAATATATTGAATGAACTTTCACTCATCTGATACTTATAACCTCTAACTTCGTACTTCTAATTCCGTATCTCTAACCTGGTACTTCCAACTTTGTTTACCTTCCACCTGCGGCTTGTAGGTCCCTAATACAAAGTTCGTCGAGTTTTGGCACCCGGCCGCCTTCAATTTCATCAATAATACCGCTTCCAAATTCTATAGAGGCTTCCATAAGACAACCTTCAATATTACAGTGACCGGCGTTATCTTTATCCAGATGGTCAGATTGTGGCTCGGTACCAATATCTACCAGCCCAAATAAATGGCCGAATTCATGATTAAAAACTGCAGCTTCTATATCACTTTTTGAGGGTGCATTGGGGCGCTCGGCAAATTTTTCGATGGTTTCCCCAAATATTACCATAGACGTATTTCTAAATGCCGAACCTAAAGTAAACTCATTCTCTTTATCTTTTTCACTTCTGCCATCGGTTACATAGATATAGACGGCAATTTCATCACCCGCATTATAAACTGTACGGGTTTCATTTTCAATTTCTGCGATCTCCTCGATATCAAAAGGAGATTTTCCTGAGGAATTAACCGCTCTTAAGCTAATTGTTATTCCATCTGGTTTATAGGTGCGCGCTTCCAGGAATTTCTTGAAATTGGTAAGGGTTTTTTCGCTTGGCGCATAGCCATTTACATAGACAATTTCTATGTTCATGGAAGTGAATTTATTATCGCTTAACAATTCTGAAGCAGAATCCCCCAAGCCTTTTAAATTGGCCGATTTATTTATTCCCGGTTTTTTTACCTCTTCATTCTCATCGGGATCGGAGCAGGAAAAAAGAAAAATGGCAATAAATAAAAAGTAGAAAAATCTATAATTGATCATATTTGTAATGTTGGAATTAACAGTGAAGTGCTAAACGCATTTAAATCATCCCGGTATTTAATTTTGGTTGAAATATTGCAAAAACTACTCACTACAAATAGTAAAAATAGGAATTTATTGCTTTAGTCTTCGCAATTCTGCTAAATAATCATAGTGTTCGCCTTTTTTAATGCATTCACAGGAGAAATTATTGACTTCGGCGGCAAATTTCAGGGTTTGAAAATCTACATATAACCACTTAAAATAATCTGAGCTTTCTCCTTTATAACTCACTTTGAATTCCAGTTCACCATAATAAGGAGCTTCAGAATCTATCCAAATGCCACCATCTTCATCTCTTTCAAATAAATAGCTGAGATCTGAAGAATCTAAGATTACTTTTCCGCCGGGCGCCAGTAGTTCCTGAATTTTTCCGAAGAAATTATCTAGATTTTTGAGTTTACCAATAATGCCGCTACCATTCATCAATAATAGAATAGTATCGAACCTTTCATTGTTTAACTGAAAGAAATCTAAAACTCTCGCATCCTCTATTCCACGTTTTTTAGCAATTTTAATTGCACCTTGAGAGGTATCTATAGCGGTAGTTTTTAAATTTCTTTTTTGCTGAAGATATAAACTATGGCTTCCGGCGCCACAACCTACATCCAACACATTTCCTTTGGCGAGCTGCAGGGCTTTTTGTTCCAATGGAGGCATTTCAGTATAGCTCCTAAAGAGGTAAGGCACAGGAATCACATCATCGTCAAAATCTGGTGAATGTACCTGGATGTCGGTAGTGTCTTTGTGATAATAATAGTCGGAAATAGCTTTTCCGAAGATATCTTTTTTTGAAATATTAGTATTCATTTATTAAGCGAAGTTCTGTTTTATATCTTTGTCACATGGAAGAAATTCTCAAGAAGCTCCCCGAAAAGGCCAAAGATAAGCATAAGGAAAATAAAAAGTTCTTTGCAAAACTTAAAAAGAAACCACCAAAGGACCTCGATGTACAAATGAAGGAGATGCACGAAGAAGAATTCTCCAGAACAGAGTGTCTAAATTGCGCTAATTGCTGCAAAACTACCGGGCCGCTTTTTACGAACAAAGATATTGAGCGCATTTGTAAACATTTGAAATTAAAACCGCAACAGTTTATTGAAAAATACCTGAGAGTAGATGAAGACCGGGATTATGTGTTGCAGGAAGTACCCTGTACTTTTTTAGCTGCCGATAATTACTGTCTCATCTATGATGTAAGGCCAAAAGCCTGCAGGGAATTTCCTCACACCAATCGCAAAGACTTTCATAAAATCTCTAAGCTCACATTAAAAAACAGTGCTATTTGTCCTGCGGCTTATAATATTGTAGAAGAGATGAAAAGAAGAATCCCAAAGTAGGAGGTAAAAAGTTACGGGTTACGGGTTGTGAGTTGCAAGGTCAAATCCGCAACCCGCAACTGAGAACCGCTACAACCCGCAACCCGTGCTTAATAAATCAAATACTGCTCTCGTTTAGTTTGAAATTCCTCCAGGCCTTCCTGCCAGCTGGCTCTAATTTCTTCCGCAGATTTGCCTTCTTCTATTTGCCGTTGAAGTTGCTTTGTACCCGCAAGCTTAGTAAAAAATGCATTAAAAAACTCACCCTGCTTTTCGGTGTTATTATAAGCTTCTATAAGCCAGGTTAAATTAATTTTCGCTATGCGTTCATGCTCACTAAGATCTTTTCCGAAGCATTTTTTATTTAAGTGTTTGGGATTTTTAGCACCATCCATTGATTTTGGCGTGTATTGGTAGTCAAAATAATCTTCAGCTAAAAATGGAGAACCAAAAACCTGAAATTGCTTTTCTGTACCCCGGCCCGCATTCACGTTAGTACCTTCAAAAAAACATAAACTGGGATATAAATTAATAGCCTGGGCATTGGGAAGGTTAGGAGAAGGTTTTACCGGTAAATTATAGGTTTTATCATGATTGTAATTTTGCATAGCAATAACTTCCAAATCACACTGTACGCCGTTTTTTAACCACTTTTCAGCATTAATCATTTTGGCATATTCTCCCATGGTAAGTCCGTGTACGGTGGGAATGGGATGCATCCCTACAAAGCTCTTATATTCTGGCTCTAATATTGGTCCGTCTATATAGTTTCCGTTCGGGTTGGGCCTATCAAAAACAATCAACTGCACGTCATTTTCTGCACAAGCTTCCATCACATAATGTAAAGAGGAAATATAGGTGTAAAAGCGGGTGCCCACATCCTGAAGATCAAAGATCAAAACATCAAGATCTTTTAGGTGCGTTGCTTTTGGCTTTTTATTGCTTCCGTAGAGAGAAATAACCGATAGCCCGGTTTGGGCATCTTTGCCATCTTCTACCGTCTCGCCGGCATCTGCAGTACCTCTAAAACCGTGCTCTGGTGCAAAACCCTGCACTAAATTCACCTCTAAAGCCATTAAGGAATCTACCACGTGCGTAAACCCACCTTGCTTATTTTTCATAATAGAGGTTTGGTTCCCCATAATCCCCACTTTTTTATCTTTTAGTAAAGGCAGGTATTCTTCGGTGCGGTTTGCGCCAAGAATAATTTCTTTGGTTTGCGGGGCTTTGTCGCTTGCAAGATTGCTTTCTCTTCCAGCCTGGTCTTTCTTATTTTGGTTTCCGCAGGAAAGAACTCCTATAAAAGCGAATAAAAATGTACTTTTGAATAACTTTTTAAGCATCGTGATAATTTGAATTTCGAATTTTTTATAGTAAAACGCCTTATTGGCGGTAAAGACCATAAAAGTAGTATATCTGCCCCGATTATAAAAATAGCAATCACGGCTATTGCAATTGGCGTGGTGATGATGTTGGTGTCTTTTGCTACGGGGTTGGGATTAAAGGAAAAAATTAGAGAAAAGATTGCAGCTTTTAATGGTCACGTTAATATTTCAAATTACGACAATAACAGCTCACAGGTGAGTTTAACACCGGTAACGAAAGATCAGGATTTTTATCCTGAATTTAACTCGGTAGCGGGAGTGGAACACGTGCAGGCGGTGGCCACAAAATTTGGCATAATTCGCACAGCAACAGATTTTGAAGGGGTGGTCGTGAAAGGAGTAGGTAGCGATTATGACTGGAATTATTTTGAGGAATTTTTGGTAAAAGGAAATCTGCCCAATTTTAATGAAAAATTAAATGATGAGGTATTAATTTCTGCATATCTCGCTAATAGACTTCGGTTGAATGTTGGGGATAAAGTACCAACTTATTTTCTTAGGGAAAGTAGTGAGCGGCCCTTAACAAGAGGATTTGTGATTACTGGAATTTACGACTCTGGGTTTAGGGAATTTGACGAACTATATGTAATTGCCGATATAAGACATATTCAAAGATTAAACCGATGGGAACCTAATGAGGTAGGGAATTTTGAAGTTTTTTTAGAGGATTTTGAGGAAATAGATCAAAAAGGTCAGGAAATTTATGAGAACACAGGCTCTTTCTTAGACACGCAAACCATTACTCAAAAATATTATTCCATCTTTGAATGGCTGGCGCTTTTCGATTTTAATATTGCGCTAATTATAGGAATAATGATCCTGGTTGCGGGGATTAATATGATCACGGCACTATTAGTTTTAATCCTGGAGCGTACACAAATGATTGGAGTTCTAAAAGCGCTTGGTGGCAATGATTGGAGCATAAGAAAGATCTTTCTTTACAACGCCGGTTACCTTATTTTAAAAGGACTTTTTTGGGGGAATTTAATAGGTTTGGGGATTTTATTGGTGCAAAAATACTTTAAACTTGTGCCTCTGGACCCAGCGACCTATTATGTAACTGAAGTGCCGGTTTATATACATTGGGACTATATTTTTGCAGTGAATATAGGTACATTGATTTTGTGTATGCTTATGCTTATAATTCCATCTTTTATAATTGCCAAAATCTCTCCAGCAAAGGCTATAAAGTTTGAGTAAAGCTGAAAAATAAATAAACCGAGGATTTTAGAAATAGAATATTTCCTTTATTTTTTCTGAATAATTCTTAAAAAACAAACAATCAATTTAGTATAGGAATAGCTTGTTTTGCTGTTGTAGGTTGCCATTCTTAGCTTTTAAAATTCTAATCCTGGCGACTTTATTGCTATTCCTCTTGAAATAGTTTCAATTTTTTACCTTTGCAACTTGTTAAAAGAAAAATATGGATTATTCTGAAAATATATTAGGCACAATTGGGAACACTCCTTTGGTGAAAATGAACAAAATCACAAAGGAAATTGATGCCCTGGTGCTGGCTAAATATGAAACTTTTAATCCCGGGAATTCGGTAAAAGATCGTATGGCGGTAAAAATGGTAGAAGAAGCCGAGGAATCTGGAAAACTAAAACCAGGCGGAACCATCATAGAAGGAACTTCTGGAAATACGGGAATGGGCCTTGCCCTAGCAGCGATCGTAAAAGGATATAAAATGGTTTGTGTATTATCAGACAAGCAGAGTAAGGAAAAGATAGACATATTAAAAGCAGTAGGTTGCGAAGTGGTTGTTTGTCCTACAGATGTTGCACCAAACGATCCCAAATCATATTACTCTACTTCGAGAAGAATGGCAGAGGAAACGCCAAATTCCTGGTATGTGAATCAATATGACAATTTATCTAATACAAAAGCACATTATGAAAGTACGGGACCCGAGATTTGGAAACAAACTGACGGGAAAGTTACTCACTTTGTAGTTGGAGTAGGAACCGGGGGAACCATTTCTGGTGTTGGAAAATATTTAAAAGAACAAAACCCAAATATTAAAGTTTGGGGAATAGATACTTATGGTTCGGTTTTTAAAAAGTATCACGAAACAGGCGAATTTGATGAAAATGAAATCTATCCTTATATAACCGAAGGAATAGGAGAGGACATCCTACCTAAAAATGTAGATTTTAATGTAATTGATGGTTTCACAAAGGTAACCGATAAAGACGCTGCGATTTATACACGTAAATTAGCTGAAGAAGAAGGTTTCTTTTTAGGTAATTCTGCCGGGGCAGCTGCAAAAGGTTTACTACAATTAAAAGAACATTTTACCAAAGATGATGTGGTAGTGGTCTTATTTCACGATCACGGGAGTCGTTATGTGGGCAAAATTTTTAATGATGAATGGATGAAGGCTCAGGGTTTTTTAGACTAACTTCACCATAAGTTGCGATTGCAGTGCTTATCGCATCTTTGTATTCTTTGAAATAATATAATAATAACATAATTTTAAGCAATTTAGCAAAGCGAAATAGTAATAAAATAGAACATATTTATGAGGAATTTATGGCTTTTTACCAGTATATTTTTAATGCTAACAGCCATTACCAATGCGCAAGACGAAATAAAAGAAGATACGGGACTTCAAATTGAAGTAAAACTAAATAACCCATCTACCGAAATTAATGACGCCACCGCAGAAGTGGTTGCCCGGGGCGGCAAAAAGCCTTATAAATACAAATGGTCCAACCAATCTACAGCCCTTGATGCTGCAAAATCTACGGGTTTAATTGAAGGGATGGATCACAGCATTAGTGTTACCGATGCTAATGGTAACACTGTTTCAGAGACCTTCTCTATTCCCGCGAAATCTATCACCGAAATTTTTAATAGTAATGTACAGCCTGCCGTAGATTTTCTTGGAGGGATCTTATTCTGGGATCCCTTTGAGGCAATAGGTCTTTTTGATCCAGTGGTTTACACACCAAGTAAGCAAGTGCCAATTCCCAGATGGGATGCTACTACAAATGAAGCATACACGCTCAAAGAGTGGCTTAAGGAAAAAAACGCCCGGGTAAGCGAAGGCGATAAAATTGCCCTTGTTCAAAGCGATGGAGGAAAAGAGATAGAAGTAGTTTCACCGGCAGATGGTGAACTTAGCTATCTTGTAAAAGAAGGCCATGTGATTTTTGATCCCGAAAGCGGTAGTGACGTGATTGAGCAGGGTGCTCATATCCTGGCCGAAATTACTTATGACGAGCCACAACCTCTCTTACATCCTAATGGCGATATTAAAAAAAATAAAATTCCGTTTATCGTGATGTGGCTAATTGTGGGCAGTATATTCTTTACGCTTAGACTTGGTTTTGTAAACATTCGCGGATTTAGACACTCCATAGATCTCGCCAGGGGAAAATATGACGATCCCAATGCACCGGGTACTATTACCCACTTCCAGGCCATGGCCACTGCAGTTTCTGCAACGGTAGGTTTGGGGAATATTGCAGGTGTTGCTGTAGCGGTCTCATTAGGTGGCGCCGGAGCCACTTTTTGGATGTTTTTAGCAGGTTTCTTCGCAATGTCCCTAAAGTTTGTAGAATGTACCCTTGGAGTAAAATATCGATTTATAAATAGTGAAGGTCGAATTTTTGGTGGGCCTATGAATTATTTACGGTATGGCCTTGAAAAAAGAAAAATGAAAGGACTTGGTAAATTTTTAGCCGCTCTTTTTGCCGTTCTTGGGGTAGGAGCTTCCTTTGGAGGAGGAAATATGCTGCAATCCAATCAAGCGTTTAAAATTGTTTCAGAACAAGTACCTTTCTTACAGGGGTACGGATTTTGGTTTGGGGTGATTTTTGCCATTCTAGTAGGTGCCGTTATTATTGGAGGTATTAATAGTATTGCCCGCGTAACAGGAAAAGTAGTGCCTTTTATGGCCATAGTTTATGTGCTTGGTTGTGCGATTGTAATTGGTACAAACATCGAAAATATTGGCACTGCCTTTTCTGCAATTTTTAATGGTGCACTTTCAGCTGATGCATTAAAAGGCGGATTTATAGGCGTCTTGATTATTGGACTACAGAGGGCCGCCTTCTCCAGTGAAGCCGGAGTAGGATCGGCGGCTATTGCGCATAGTGCCTCCAAAACCAATAATCCTATTGCAGATGGATTTACCTCGCTGGTAGAGCCGTTTATCGATACTATGGTGGTGTGTACCATGACTGCTTTAGTACTTATTTTTACCGGCATGCATGAAGTTGACGGCCTGGGAGGAGTAGAACTTACTTCCGATGCTTTTGGTAGTGTGATTTCCTGGTTCCCTTCTGTACTGGCATTTGCAGTATTTTTGTTTGCCTTTTCTACCATGGTGTCCTGGTCCTACTATGGGATGAGGTCCTGGACTTATTTATTTGGAAAAAGTAAAAAGTCTGAGCTTGTTTATAAAGTAATGTTCCTGGTTTTTGTGGTATTAGGTGCTTCTGTAAGCCTTGGTGCTGTATTGAGCTTCTCAGATATGATGATTCTCGCAATGTCCTTTCCAAATATTATAGGACTGTATATCATGTCTTCAGAAGTAAGGGAAGATATGGCGATCTATTGGGACAGGCTTAAAACTGGAGGCTTGTATATCAACCCAAAATTTAAAAAAGCTAAAGCTGATGCTTAAGGTTAAAAGTGTTATTTTAGAAAAATAAAATATAAACGATGCGTAAAATTTTATTTTCTTTATTAATGCTGGTTTTAAGCTTATCTGGCTGTAAAACTTTTAATGAAACCATTGTTAAAAACGATTATGAATATTCGTTTTTGGCCCTGGGTGATTCATATACTATTGGAGAAAGTGTAGATAAATCTCAGCGTTGGCCGGTGCAACTAGTCTCCCGTTTAAATGATAGAGGCTATAAAGTAGCGCCACCAAAAATTATTGCTAAAACAGGTTGGACCACCGGTGATTTGCTCTCGGCAATGCGGTCGCAACTTAATTATACGCGGGATTTCGATTTGGTTTCAATCTCTATTGGAGTAAACAATCAATACCAGGGGAAAAGTATAAAAGAATATGAAGAGGAGCTAAGAGAGATTTTTAAAATGGCTTTAAATTATGCCAAAAAAAGGGAGAAAGCAGTATTTGCTCTAAGTATTCCAGACTATGGGGTTACTCCGTTTGGAGCCGATAATGCCGAAACCATAAGAGAGGAAATTAATCAATACAATGCAGTTTTTAGAAAGGTTGCGAATGATTTTGATGTAGTTTTTTATAATATTACTCCTATCTCACGGGAAGCTGCTCGCGACTCAAATCTAATTGCCGAAGATAATCTGCACCCCAGCGGCTTGATGTACCAATATTGGGTAGATGAGATTATAGATGAAATCCCCCAAATGCTGCCAGAGAATTAAAAGTAGCTTAGTTAACTTTTAGATTTTCCTAATTTTAAAAATGCGGGAAGATTTTTTACATTATCTGTGGAAGTATAAAAAGTTCGATTTCGCCAATGCGAAAACAACGCAGGGCGAAAAAATCTTACTTTTAGATTGCGGTACTCATAACTTTAATGCCGGTCCAGACTTCTTTAATGCCAGGTTAAAAATTGGGGAACAGCTTTGGGCGGGAAATGTAGAACTGCACATAAAAGCTTCAGATTGGTATTTTCATCAACACGAAACAGATCCCAATTACGATAATGTAATCTTGCACGTGGTTTGGGAAGATGATGTCCCGGTTTCCCGTCGGAATAAAACTAGAATTCCTGCATTGAGCTTAAAAAATTTGGTGGATGCAAGTTTAATAAATGAATACCGAAGCTTGTTTGCATCAACTACTACCTGGATAAACTGTGAACAAACTTTTCCCCAGGTCGATAATTTTACACTCAGGCACTGGCAGGAACGTCTGTATTTGGAACGTCTTGAGGAGAAATCCCGGTTAATTGAGCAGCTCTTAAAAAAATCAGAGAACAACTGGGAGGCAGTTTTATTTCAGCTTTTATCGAAAAACTTTGGTTTAAACCTTAATGGGGATGCTTTTTTAAGTGTGGCTCAAAGTTTTGGTTTTTCAGTTCTGCAAAAGTGTGGTGCAGATCACTTAAAATTGGAAGCTCTGTTCCTGGGACAGGCGGGATTATTAGATAGGAATAGGAATACAGCTTATTATAAGGCACTCGAAGCCGAATATCAATACTTAAAGCATAAATTTCGGCTTAGTAATACTGGGATTACCAGACCTAAGTATTTTAGGTTACGGCCAGATAATTTTCCTAATATTCGGTTTTCTCAATTGGCTTCTTTATACACACGGCATAAATATTATTTTTTGGCTTTGATGAAAGCCAATAGTGTGACCTCAATTTATAAACTTTTGGATGCGGAAACAGCTACTTTTTGGGAAACGCACTATAGCTTTACGAAATCCCATAAGAAGCGGAAAAAAGCCCTTCCGAAGAAGTTTAAAGACCTGGTGATTATAAATACGTTGATTCCTTTGCGCTTTTGTTATGCAAAGGCACGTGGTATTGATGAAATTGAATTTTTATTTTCTGTGATGGAACAACTTGCTTCGGAAGAAAATAAAATAACGAAAGGTTTTAATAAATTACGAGCTTCAACTTCTGTAAACGCGATGCAATCCCAGGCTTTATTACAAATGAAACGTCATTATTGCGAGCCCAATAGATGTTTGCATTGCGCAATAGGAACTAAAATATTAAAGGGGGATATTTAAACTTTTTATCCTGAATGGGGAAACATTTTTGATAAGCTGAAAAGTAAAAGGATTTACTGAAAACATAGGGTTTAAACTTTTAGTTATGTAGGGGCTTTCGTATCTTTGAGTAGCCATAAATAACGTAGCCATGATAAGAATTTTGCTGCCAACAGATTTTTCAGAGAATGCATTTAATGCAATTAGGTACGCTGTTAAGTTATATGCCGAGGAGGATTGCCATTTTATTTTACTGCATACCCTTTACAATGCAGATTATATTATGTACAGCAGCCTTGGTGGCATTTATAAAGAAAAGTCTAATGAAGGCCTGGAAAAAACCAAAGAGCGTATAGACCACGAGTTTAATAATGACAGGCATACTTTTGAACTTGTCTCTTCCTACGAAATGCTGCATCAGGAGATAAAGGATCGGGTGAAAGACAGGAGTATAGATATGATTATTATGGGAACTAATGGTGCTACAGGAAGCGATCAAATCTTATTTGGAACTACCACTGTTCACGCCATTAAAGTTGCCAAATGTCCTTTACTGACAATACCTTCAGATTATCAATTTAAAAAGCCTAAAAACATTGTTTTTGCTACAAAATATGAAATAGATTTTTCTGAATATCAAATGAACCTACTTAAGGAGATCGCAGTACGCACTAAAGCAAATATTCACGCGATGCGAGCCAATTATGGTAGCGACTTAAAAGAACGGCAGAAAAACGCTAAAAACGAATTAACAAGGTTTTTTGAGGGGCTTCCGCTTCAACATCACGATATTGCAGCCGATAGCGTTCCACAGGCGTTGGAAAAACTGGCACAAAAAACTCCTATTGACGTTTTAGTTATGATTAAACACAAACGCAGTTTTATAGAAAAACTGTTGTTTACTTCGGTAATTCACGAAATTGGTTTTAACAGTAGCTCACCATTCCTTGTACTTCCGGCAGAAAAATATGAACCGGATAATGAGTAGGTTTTAGAATTTAATTTTCTCATTTTTAACACCAAACACCAAACCGTTTTATAGTAGTACCTTTATCGCTATGAAAAAACTAATTTATAACATTCGGTATTTTTTTGAACGTCATGGCTTCTATGTCTCTTCTCGTCTTGCCGAGAGTATTGGGATGAGGGCAAAAAGTGTTCGTTTGTTTTTTATTTATGCATCTTTTTTCACCCTGGGATTCTGGTTTGTTGTTTATCTAACGCTGGCTTTTTGGTTAAAACTTAAAGATTTGGTATATACAAAGAGAACTTCAGTATTTGATTTGTAGCAGCTATTTGAATTCTTCGGAATAAGAAAGTCTGGGTTAAGTAAAGTGAAATCTCTTTAACAATATTTTACAATTTAACTTGCAAAAATTTGAAAAAGAGTATTTTTTTAGCATCTTGCTTCGCGGAAATATTAAATTTAAACTTAATACTAAATAGTCTCTATGAGAAAGTACTTACTTTCAGCGTTCTTTATATTTTCAATTTTTACAATTAATGCACAAGAACTGGATGTTACAGCCAAAGTTGGAAACCCTTCAAATCTTATAAACGATGGTTTTATAGATCTTGAAGCAACTGGCGGAGAGCCCCCATATCAATATCATTGGTCTAATTCTCAAACATCCTTGCAGTCTTCAAGAGCGCAGGGACTTACCGAAGGTGTACCATATACGGTTACCGTAACCGATAGCCAGGGCAATTCTGTTACCAAAAGTTTTGAAATTAAAGCTGATGCTATTACCGAGCACTTTAACGGTACTTTCGTTCCAATAGTAGAAGCGATGACCTCCATACTCTTTTGGGATCCGTTTACGGCCTTGGGAGTTTATGATCCTAAGGTGTATTCTGAAGAAAGCAATGTACCGGTGCCAGCCTGGAGTGCAGATGCGCAAGATAAATATAAGCTTAAAGAATGGAAAGTAGCAGAAGGATCTCACGCTAATAAAGGTGATCTTATTGCTATTGTGAATTCTGCAAACGAGGGCGATATGGAAGTTTTTGCCAATGGAACTGGTGACGTGGTTCATTTGGTCGATGAAGGGGAAATGATTTGGGATTACGAGAATAATGACGATCTTATTGAGACCAACGCCCACATGTTGGCGCAAATTACTTATGATGAACCTAAGCTTTTAACCAATCCAAACGGGAGTCCCCAAACTCATAATATTCCCTTTATTGTAGTTTGGTTAATTTTTGGAGCAGCTTTCTTTACCATTAAAATGGGCTTCGTGAATTTTAAAGGTTTTAAGCATTCTTTCGATCTTGTAAAAGGAAAATATGACGAGCCCAATGCTCCGGGAAGTATTACACATTTTCAGGCTTTATCTACGGCAGTTTCTGCAACTGTTGGCCTGGGGAATATCGCAGGAGTTGCAGTAGCTATTTCTCTAGGTGGGGCAGGAGCCACTTTTTGGATGATTATTGCCGGCCTGCTTGGGATGGCTTCTAAATTTACCGAATGTACTCTGGGTGTAAAATACAGGTTTATTAATTCTGAAGGGCGAATATTTGGTGGCCCCATGAATTATTTGCGCTACGGACTCGAGAAAAGGAATATGCGCGGATTGGGTAAATTCCTTGCGGCTTTTTTCGCTGTTTTGGGAATTGGAGCTTCTTTTGGCGGTGGAAATATGTTCCAGGCCAATCAATCTTTTGAAATTTTACAGGGACAGTTTTCCTTTTTAGCCGGTAATGGATTCTGGTTTGGGCTTGTAGTAGCCGTTTTAGTGGGAATTGTAATTATTGGCGGAATACAAAGTATTGCTAAAGTAACTGAAAAAGTAGTGCCTTTTATGGCCGCTACTTATGTCCTGGGAGCTTTAGTGGTAATCTTTTTAAATATAGAAAATGTTGGCGCTGCTTTTGGAGCCATTTATGACGGGGCATTTAATCCTACCGCTTTAAAAGGAGGGGTGATTGGTGTGCTGATTGTTGGTTTTCAAAGAGCGGCATTTTCTAACGAAGCCGGGGTGGGGTCTGCAGCGATTGCTCACTCGGCAGCAAAAACAAACCATCCGCCATCTGAGGGTTTTGTAGCATTATTAGAACCTTTTATAGATACTGTTGTAGTTTGTACCCTAACAGCCCTGGTATTGATTTTCACCGGAATGCACGAAGTACAGGGTGTTGGTGGGGTTCAATTAACTTCAGATGCTTTTGCCAGCGTGGTTTCCTGGTTTCCTTATGTACTGGCGGTAGCGGTATTTTTATTTGCTTTTTCTACCATGATCTCCTGGTCTTATTACGGGATGCGTTCTTGGACCTACTTATTTGGAAAAAGCCAAAAAACCGAATTGGTGTACAAGATATTATTTCTTGTTTTTGTGGTGGTAGGAGCTTCTATTAGCCTTGGCGCTGTATTAGACTTTTCAGATATGATGATTTTAGCGATGTCTTTTCCTAATATCATCGGGTTGTACATCATGTCTGGCGAGGTGAGAAGAGATCTTAAAAATTATACCCGTGACCTTAAAGAGGGCAGGTTGTTTAAAAAACAGCCTGAACCCAAAAGCAGCTAATTTTTAACGTATGAAATTTTTAAAACCTCATTTTGTCTTCTCCAGGAGCCAACAAAATGGGGTTTTTCTTTTGGTGTGCATTATAATTATACTTCAATTGGCCTATCATTTTATAGATTTTTCTTCTGAAGAAAAAGAAAGAAACCTCAATACTTCTAAAATAGAAGAATTGCAGAAACATATCGATTCTCTAAAGCAGCTTAAAGAACAGGAAAAAATTGTAGAGATTTATCCCTTTAATCCCAATTATATTTCAGATTTTAAAGGCTATCAATTGGGGATGAATGTGAAAGAAATTGATAGATTGCACCGCTATCGGGAAACGGGTAAATGGATAAATTCTACGACCGATTTCCAAAAGGTTACCGGCATATCAGATTCAATATTGACAAAAATATCTCCTTATTTTAGGTTTCCAGATTGGGTTGTAACCGCTGAAAAAGCGAAAGTGATAAGCAATGCTTCAATTCCCAGAAAAGTTTTAAATTTGAATACTGCTTCCGTAGAGGATTTTGAGGAAATAAGTGGGGTAGGGGAGGTTCTGGCTAATCGAATTGTAAATTACAGAACTAAAATTGGCAAATTCAGAAGTAATCTTCAATTAAAGGATATTTATGGATTGAATTTTGAAACCAGAGAAAAACTTATACGTACTTTTGAAGTTTCTAAAAATGATAAATTTGTGCTGTTAAACATCAATACGGCAAAAGTACTGGAGCTCGTTGAGGTTCCCTATATTAACTATGAGCTTGCCAGGGAGATCATAGATTATCGGCAAATTCACGAGAAAATAACTAGTTTTGAGGAATTATCAAAAATAGAAAGTTTTCCTTCAGATAAAATTGATAGAATTGAATTATATTTGAAAATCGATTGATTTTTCGGAAATAATCGTTGTTTTACTACCAATGATAGTTATGTTGAAAAGCTAAAATTCTCTCACTTTTAGAGCGAGAAGATTAATAAAAAAAGAAAAAGAAAATGAATACAATGTATTTTACAGAGGAACACGAACTTTTTAGAAAAAGTTTTCAAGATTTTTTAAAGAAAGAGGTAGTTCCGCATATTGATAAATGGGAAGAAACCGGAACCATAGAGCGCTTTATTTGGAAAAAGTTTGGTGAAATGGGATACTTTGGTATTAACCAGCCAGAGGAATATGGCGGTATGGGACTGGATATTTTCTACACCGTAATATTTTTGGAAGAACTTCAAAAGATAAATAGTGGCGGTTTTGCTGCTGCTATGTGGGCTCACGCATATTTGGCGATGACCCACGTAAGCAAGGAAGGCGACGATGCAATAAAAAAGAAATACCTCACACCAAGTATTGATGGGGAAAAGATTGGTTGTCTTTGTATCACCGAGCCTTTTGGAGGATCTGATGTTGCTGGAATGCGAAGTACTGCAGTAAAAAATGGCGATAAATATATTCTTAATGGATCTAAAACTTTTATTACCAATGGAGTGTATTCAGATTATTTGGTAGTTGCCGCAAAAACCGACCAGGAAAAAGGGAATAAGGGTATGAGTATTTTTATTGTAGATAGGGATACCCCGGGAATTTCAGCTTCAAAATTAGATAAATTGGGCTGGCGAGCATCTGATACTGCCGAGCTT
Organism: Salegentibacter echinorum; assembly: GCF_900129445.1. Taxonomy (GTDB): domain Bacteria; phylum Bacteroidota; class Bacteroidia; order Flavobacteriales; family Flavobacteriaceae; genus Salegentibacter; species Salegentibacter echinorum. Next base: position 47,707 of record NZ_FQVT01000010.1, on the reverse strand, counting down.
GCTTTCGATGATGTGGAAATTCCGGACGAAAATTTAATGGGTGAAGAGGGAAAAGGTTTCTCTTATATTATGCAGCATTTCGCTTTAGAGCGGTTAATTATGGGAATAAACTCGCACGCTCGCGCCGAGTATGCCTTAGATTATGCAATGGGTTACATGGCAGAGCGAGAAGCATTTGGTAGTACCATAGATAAATTTCAAGCTCTAAGACATTCTGTAGCAGATATGGCAAGTGAGATAGAGATAAATAAAGAGTTTAATTATTCTGTAGCCAAGAGATTAGACCAGGGGGAATATGTGGTGAAAGAAGCCAGTATGTCTAAGCTGGTTTCTACCAAAATGGCCGATAGGGTTATTTATGATTGCCTGCAATTATTAGGCGGCTATGGTTATATGGAAGATTATCCTTTGGCAAGGATGTTTCGCGACAGTCGCTTAGGTCCCATTGGCGGTGGAACTTCTGAAATTTTGAGAGAAATTATCGCTAAAATGGTAATCGATAAGAAGGAGTACAAACCTGCAGCGCGGTAGGGTAGAATAATTAATTAAAATATAAGTTGTAGGTTCTTAGATTTAAATTATCTTTGCGCACTATTTCTAAAGAAAGGGGGTGATGACACTATGTTAATAATACCAGTAAAAGACGGAGAAAATATAGATAGAGCGCTAAAGCGTTTTAAACGAAAGTTTGATAAAACCGGAACTATGCGACAGCTAAGAAGCCGTCAGCATTTTACTAAACCTTCTGTAGCCAAAAGGGCACAAAATCAAAAAGCAGAATATATTCAGCATTTGAGGGATCAGGAAGATATCTAGTAAATTAAAAATTCTGGTTTTTTGAAATTATATTTCTCAAAATCATATAGGACTGTTGATAGATTAAAGTTTAGTAACTTTGTTTATCAACAGTTTTTTTATGCCCTTTTTTCAATTTCTCGATTACTTACACCTGGAGAAAAATTGTTCTCCCCATACCGTAACTGCCTATAAAGCCGATCTTACATTTTTTGCTGAATTTATTGACGAGGAATTTCATGAAAAAGATTTAAAACAGGTCGTTTATCCACAGATAAGAAACTGGATCGTGGCGTTGGTAGAAGAGGGGCTCTCCAATAAATCTATAAACCGAAAAATTGCTTCCTTAAAAGCTTATTATAAATTCTTGCAAAAAACAGGAGATATTAGTATTTCGCCGCTTGCAAAACACAAAGCCTTAAAAACCAGCAACACATTACAGGTGCCTTTTTCTAAAGATGAAATTGAGCAGGTTCTAAAAGATTTTGATACTTCAGGCTTTGAGGGTGCCCGGGATAAACTAATCGTAAGCTTGTTTTATGCAACCGGTTTAAGGCGCATTGAACTTATAAACATTCAATTGCAAAACTTGAGCTTAAATGATGGTTACATTAAAGTATTGGGTAAGCGCCAGAAAGAGCGAATAATTCCACTGCTTCCCGGAATTAAAGTTGATATAGAAGAATATTTAAAACAACGCCGAGAGATTTTAGAAGGAAAAGAAAATCCATATTTATTTATTACAAAGAAAGGAGTTAAATTATACGAAAGCCTTGTTTATAGAGTTATAAATAATTATTTTAGTAAGGTGTCTGGCAAAACGAAAAAAAGCCCGCATATTTTGCGTCATTCTTTTGCTACACACTTGTTGAACCAGGGCGCTAATTTAAATGCGGTTAAAGAGTTGTTGGGACATTCCAGTCTGGCGGCAACTCAAATATACACGCACAATAGTATTGCAGAACTTAGCGAAGTACATAAAATGGCACATCCCAGGAACAATAAAGATTAACTAATATAATTGTTTAATTAAATACTAGTAAACATGAAAGTAAACGTGCAATCTGTTAATTTCAATGCCGATCAAAAACTTATAGATTTTATCCAGCTAAAATTGGACAAGCTTGAAAATTACTACGATAAAATAATTTTTGCCGATGTTTATCTAAAGGTTCAGAATACAAGCGCAAAGGAAAATAAGATAACAGAAATCCTATTAAGTATTCCCGGAGACGATATCATGGTTAAGAAAACCTGTAAAAAGTTTGAAGAGTGTGTAGATGAGTGTTTTTCATCACTACAAAGACAGCTTATTAAGCGAAAAGAAAAATTAAGCGCACGTGTTTAAATATTTTTTTAAATAATTGTTTTGCGAAAGAAATAATTTATATACATTTGCAGTCCGTTAGAAATAGCGGGCTTTTTTATGCTGAAAACGTAGCGTAAATGCCGATGTAGCTCAGCTGGCTAGAGCAGCTGATTTGTAATCAGCAGGTCGTGGGTTCGAGTCCCTCCATCGGCTCTTGAAATTTTGAAGTATTTAAGATTTTTCGAAGATATAAGTTTTTAGAATTATTTCTGAAAAAAAAGCTGGATACAGTGTGTAGAGTGGTGTTTGGTTTGTCAATACAACTCTTGAAATTTTGAAATAGTGTTTTTAAGCTTTGATTTATTGTAAATCAAGCGAATAAAAATTTTATTTAAAATTTTTTTAAAAATGCTTTGGACGGTGCTGTAAATTTATGTTTATTTGCAGCCGTTAAAAACAACCGTCATAAAGCTTGGTCAGTACGCTGGCTACGGTTCTATGAAATAGTGGAAAAATTAACATTGGGGAGATACTCAAGCGGCCAACGAGGGCAGACTGTAAATCTGCTGTCTTTCGACTTCGCAGGTTCGAATCCTGCTCTCCCCACTTATTAATTCAATTTTCTAAGTTCTCTATTCAAAATTAATCTTGAATTTTGAATTTTAAATCTTGAATTCAATGCGGGAGTAGCTCAGTTGGTAGAGCGTCAGCCTTCCAAGCTGAATGTCGCCGGTTCGAACCCGGTCTCCCGCTCAAAGTCTTTCTGAGGTTCATGAATTACGAACTTGTTTTGAAAGAAGAGTTATAATCGAAAATAGTTTACAAGTTTTAATAATTGTGGCTATTGAGAGATGAATTTAAAAATTCACTGTGAATGAAAAAGCTTTTTAAGCTTTAATGTTTGTTTTAATCACTTACCCATACACCTTTGTTGGTCTATGGTTTTTGTTGTTTAAAGCTGTGAAGTCCTGGAGAGGTTGAACTTTAGATTGCCGACGTAGCTCAGGGGTAGAGCGTTTCCTTGGTAAGGAAGAGGTCATGGGTTCAATTCCCATCGTTGGCTCTAGATTTGTATTAAATTGAACACTAATATATAACTAAGATAAATAAGTATTAATTATGGCAAAGGAAACTTACGATCGTTCCAAACCGCACCTTAATATTGGTACGATTGGACACGTAGATCACGGAAAAACTACTTTAACTGCAGCGATTACTAAAGTAATGGCTGATGCTGGATATTCTGAAGCTAGTGCATTCGATCAAATCGATAACGCACCAGAAGAAAAAGAAAGAGGTATTACTATTAACTCTTCTCACGTAGAGTATCAAACTGAAAAGCGTCACTATGCACACGTTGACTGTCCTGGTCACGCCGACTATGTGAAAAACATGGTTACTGGTGCTGCTCAAATGGACGGTGCTATTCTTGTTGTTGCTGCGACTGATGGTCCTATGCCACAAACTCGTGAGCACATCCTATTAGGACGCCAGGTAGGTATCCCAAAAATCGTTACTTTCTTGAACAAAGTAGATTTAGTTGATGATGAGGAATTGTTAGAGCTTGTTGAGATGGAAGTAAGAGATTTGCTTTCTTTCTACGAGTATGATGGTGATGATGCTCCTGTGATTTCAGGATCTGCATTAGGAGCTCTTGAAGGAGATGAGAAATGGGCTAAGACTGTTATGGAGCTTATGGAAGCAGTGGATTCATGGATTGACTTGCCAGAGCGTGATGTGGATAAACCATTCTTATTGCCAATTGAAGATGTATTCTCAATTACTGGTCGTGGTACTGTTGCTACCGGTCGTATTGAAACCGGAGTTGCAAATACCGGAGATCCTGTAGAGATAATTGGTATGGGAGCTGGAAAACTTACTTCTACAATTACAGGGGTTGAGATGTTCCGTAAGATATTAGATAGAGGTGAAGCAGGTGATAACGTTGGTATCCTTCTAAGAGGTATTGAGAAAACTCAAATCTCTAGAGGTATGGTAATTACTAAGCCTGGATCTGTAACACCTCACTCTAAATTTAAAGCAGAGGTTTATATCCTTAAGAAAGAAGAGGGTGGACGTCATACTCCATTCCATAATAACTACCGTCCTCAGTTTTACGTACGTACAACCGATGTGACAGGAACAATTAGTCTTCCTGAAGGAGTTGAAATGGTAATGCCTGGTGATAACCTTACAATTACTGTTGAGCTTATTAACACAATTGCAATGAATACTGGACTTCGTTTTGCTATCCGTGAAGGTGGTAGAACCGTAGGTGCAGGACAGGTAACTGAAATTTTAGAATAATTACAGTTTAGATATACAAAGGTATCCCGCCGGGGGCGGGGTGCCTTTCTTTATCTTTCTAATACGGGTTTAGCTCAGTTGGTAGAGCACTGGTCTCCAAAACCAGGTGTCGGGAGTTCGAGCCTCTCAACCCGTGCTTAAATGAAAATACTGAATTGCATTAGGCGAGAAGCCTGTCCCGATTGTAGCGATAGCGGAATATCGGGAAGCCTCTCAACCCGTGCTTAAATGAAAATACTGAATTGCATTAGGCGAGAAGCCTGTCCCGATTGTAGCGATAGCGGAATATCGGGAAGCCTCTCAACCCGTGCTTAATTTGAAATATTAAAGTGTATAAGGCGAGAAGTTTATCTTGAGCGAGGGCGAAGGGAGCTTCTCAACTGGTTAACACTGAGCTTGTAAAAGTGTTGAATTACTGAAAATGAATAACGTGAAGAATCTCGGAGTCTGGGTTTCTGTTGAGGGATGTTTTGGGGAGTGAGATTGTTCTAAATCAGTATTTTTTTTGCTTTAAACAGGTTCATAATAGATTATTAAAAATAGACTACACAAAGTTTAAGGTTTTTAACCCTTATCTCGTGTGAATACCATAATATCATGGCAATAGGTAATTATATATCAGAATCTTACAGCGAATTGAAAAACCACGTGACCTGGACCAGCTGGTCTGAGGCGCAACGTCTTACTATTGTGGTGGCGGTTTTTTCAATAATTTTTTCACTTGCAATATGGGGCGTAGATACCGTGTTTAGTGCGGCTATTGAACAATATTTTGAATGGATTAAATCGTAAATATAGTTAAATGTCAGAGGCAAAGGAAAAAAAGTGGTATGTAGTTCGCGCCGTTAGCGGCCAGGAGAACAAGGTGAAAGACTATATTGAAAAAGAGGTCGCCCATCTAAAAATGGAAGACTATTTAGAGCAGGTTCTTGTGCCTACTGAAAAAGTAATTCAGGTAAGAAATGGTAAGAAAGTAAATAAAGAACGTGTTTATTTCCCGGGATATATTATGGTGCAGGCAAACCTGGAAGGGGAGATGTCTCACGTAATTAAAAGTATAAATGGTGTTATTGGATTTTTAGGTGAGACAAAGGGAGGAGACCCCGTGCCTTTAAGAAAATCTGAAGTGAATAGAATGCTTGGTAAGGTTGACGAATTGGCTGTGAAAACAGAAAATGTGGCTATACCGTTTACTATTGGGGAAACCATAAAAGTTATAGACGGACCGTTTAATGGCTTTAATGGTACTGTAGAGAAGATAAATGAAGAAAAGCGTAAGCTTGAGGTAATGGTGAAGATCTTTGGTAGAAAAACACCGTTGGAATTAAGCTATATGCAAGTAGAAAAAGTATAAAGAATTTTTGTTACCAATTTTTTGATGGTTTTTTAAAGCTTCCACTCTAACAAACTATCACCTTAAAATTATAGAAAATGGCAAAAGAAGTAAGTAAAGTTGTAAAACTACAAGTTCGCGGAGGTGCTGCTAACCCATCACCACCAGTTGGACCTGCTTTGGGTGCTGCCGGGGTAAATATCATGGAATTCTGCAAGCAATTCAATGGTAGGACCCAGGATAAACAAGGTAAAGTTTTGCCGGTGAATATCACAGTATATTCAGATAAGTCTTTTGATTTTGTAATCAAGACTCCTCCGGCTGCTGTACAATTGTTGGAAGCATCTAAGAATAAAAAAGGTTCAGGAGAACCAAACAGAAAAAAAGTAGCAAGTGTTTCTTGGGATCAGGTTAGAGCGATCGCAGAAGATAAGATGCAGGATTTAAATACCTTCACCGTAGAATCTGCTATGAAAATGGTTGCTGGAACAGCGCGTTCAATGGGAATAACTGTAAAAGGTGATGCACCGTTTTAATCCAAAAAGAAATTAGAAATGGCAAAATTGACAAAAAAGCGAAAAGAGGCACAATCTAAAATTGAGAGCAATAAAGCTTACTCAGTGGCAGATGCTTCAGCTTTAATTAAAGACGTTGCTAGCGAAAACTTCGATGCATCTGTGGATTTAGCGGTTCGTTTGAATGTAGATCCCAGAAAAGCCAACCAAATGGTAAGAGGTGTTGTAACCCTGCCGCACGGTACTGGTAAAGATGTGAAAGTTCTTGCGTTGGTAACTCCAGATAAAGAAGAAGAGGCTAAAGAAGCCGGGGCCGATTATGTTGGTTTAGATGAGTATTTAGACAAGATAAAAGGTGGCTGGACAGATGTAGATGTGATTATCACTATGCCTAGCGTTATGGGGAAATTAGGTCCTTTGGGCCGAATTTTAGGGCCAAGAGGTTTAATGCCTAACCCTAAAACAGGAACCGTAACAATGGATGTAGCGAAAGCAGTTTCTGATGTAAAAGCTGGTAAAATTGACTTTAAAGTTGATAAAACCGGAATTGTACATGCGGGAATCGGAAAATCATCATTTGATGCTGAAAAACTTGCCGGTAACGCAAGAGAATTATTAACTACTTTAGTGAAGTTGAAACCTCAGGCCGCCAAAGGGGTATATATTAAGAGTATATATATGTCTTCTACAATGAGCCCGAGCGTTCAGGTTGATACTAAAAGGTTCACTGAGCAATAATAGTATAGATTATGACAAGAGAAGAAAAATCAATAGTAATTGAAGATTTAACTGCCCAGTTATCAGATAACTCTGTTGTTTATTTAGCAGATATATCTGGCCTTGATGCCGGAACGACTACCAACTTGCGTAGAGCTTGTTTTAAAGCTAACGTAAAACTGGCTGTAGTTAAAAATACTTTATTGGCTAAAGCAATGGATGCTTCAGACAAAGAATTTGGGGAACTTCCTTCAGTTTTAAAAGGAAACACTTCAATTATGTTATCTGAAGTTGGAAATGCACCAGCCAAAGTAATTAAAGAATTCAGAAAGAAAAACGAAAGACCACTTCTTAAAGGAGCTTTTGTAGATGAGGGAATTTATTTAGGTGACGATTACCTGGAAACCCTTGTTAACATTAAGTCTAAGGAAGAAGTTATTGGAGATATCGTTGGCCTATTGCAATCGCCTGCTAAGAATGTTATTTCAGCACTTAAATCTGGTGGTGGTAAACTGTCTGGTATTCTTAAAACCCTTTCAGAAAAGGAAGGATAACATAGTACGCACTTTTTAACAAATATAAATTAAAGAACTTTTTAAAAACGATAGAAAATGGCAGATTTGAAAGATTTCGCAGAACAATTGGTTAACTTAACCGTAAAAGAGGTAAATGAGTTGGCTGATATTTTAAAAGAAGAATATGGTATAGAGCCTGCAGCTGCTGCAGTAGCTGTTGCCGGTGGTGGAGCCGCTGAAGGTGAAGCTGCTGAAGAGCAAACAGAATTCGACGTAATTCTTAATGCTCCAGGTGGTTCTAAACTTGCAGTTGTTAAGTTGGTAAAAGAACTAACCGGTCTTGGTCTTAAAGATGCTAAAGCATTAGTAGATGGCGCACCAGCTCCAGTTAAAGAAGGAGTTGCCAAAGATGAAGCTGAAGCACTTAAATCACAGCTAGAAGAAGCAGGAGCCGAGGTTGAGCTTAAATAAGCTTGACAAAGCAATATTATTTAGGTTTAGACCTCAGGATACGTTCCTGAAGGTCTAAACCCTTTTGCGTATATAGCCAAAAATCTATAACGCACCCGTTTTTTAATAAATTATAATCCGTCCATTGATGTTAGCAAAGCAAACTGAAAGAGTAAGTTTCTCCTCTGTAAAGAAGCCTGATTATCCCGACTTTTTGGATATCCAAATCAAGTCGTTCCAGGATTTCTTTCAATTAGAAACTAAATCAGAAGAGCGGGGAAATGAAGGTCTTTATAATACCTTCCTGGAAAACTTCCCTATTACGGATACCCGTAACCAATTTGTACTAGAATTTTTAGATTATTTTGTGGACCCACCCAGATATTCCATTCAGGAATGTATAGAGCGTGGGTTGACTTATAGTGTACCGTTAAAAGCCAGGTTAAAATTATATTGTACCGATCCTGAACACGAAGATTTTGAAACTATTGTACAGGACGTTTATTTAGGGACTATTCCTTATATGACCCCTAGTGGTACCTTTTGTGTAAACGGAGCAGAACGTGTGGTAGTATCTCAACTTCACCGTTCACCTGGAGTCTTCTTTGGACAATCGTTCCACGCAAATGGAACAAAACTATATTCTGCCCGTGTAATTCCTTTTAAAGGTTCCTGGATAGAATTTGCTACCGATATTAACAGCGTGATGTATGCTTATATCGATAGAAAGAAAAAGTTACCTGTAACCACGCTTTTCCGTGCCATTGGTTTTGAGCGCGATAAAGATATTTTAGAGATTTTTGACCTTGCAGAAGAGGTGAAAGTTTCTAAAACAGGACTTAAAAAAGTATTGGGCCGTAAACTGGCCGCACGTGTATTGAACACCTGGTATGAAGATTTTGTGGATGAAGATACAGGAGAGGTTGTTTCGATAGAACGTAACGAAATTGTATTAGATCGTGATACCGAGCTTAATAAAGATCACATAGAGGAAATTCTTGAAACCGGCAGTAAAACAATTCTACTGCATAAAGAGGATAATTCTACCGGAGATTACGCGATTATTCATAATACACTTCAAAAAGATCCTACAAACTCAGAGAAAGAGGCAGTAGAACATATCTACCGTCAATTGCGTAATGCTGAACCGCCAGACGAGGAAACTGCGCGCGGTATTATTGATAAATTGTTCTTCTCAGACCAGCGTTACAGCCTTGGGGAAGTAGGTCGATATAGAATGAATAAAAAACTTGGTCTTGATGTGGCTATGGATAAGCAGGTGCTTACCAAAGAAGACATCATTACCATTGTAAAATATTTAATAGAGCTTATTAACTCTAAAGCAGAGATAGATGATATTGACCACCTTTCTAACCGTCGTGTTAGAACTGTTGGTGAGCAACTATCTCAGCAGTTTGGTGTTGGTCTTGCCCGTATGGCACGTACCATTCGTGAAAGAATGAACGTTCGTGACAACGAGGTATTTACTCCAATAGATTTAATTAACGCCAAGACATTATCTTCGGTGATTAATTCTTTCTTTGGTACCAACCAGTTGTCTCAGTTTATGGACCAAACCAACCCACTGGCAGAAATCACGCATAAGCGTCGTCTTTCTGCATTAGGTCCGGGTGGTTTATCCAGGGAAAGAGCAGGTTTTGAGGTACGTGATGTTCACTACACACACTACGGAAGACTTTGTCCTATTGAAACTCCCGAGGGTCCAAACATTGGGCTTATTTCTTCACTTTCGGTTTATGCGAAAGTAAATGGAATGGGCTTCATTGAGACACCATACCGAACTGTTGAAAATGGAAAAATAAATATTTCTGAAGAGCCTATATACCTAAGTGCTGAAGAGGAAGAGGACAAAAAGATCGCTCAAGCTAACATCCCTCTTAAAGACGATGGTACTATAGATTCTGAAAGAGTAATTGCAAGAATGGAGGGTGACTTCCCGGTAGTAGATCCAAAAGAGATACACTATACCGATGTTGCACCAAACCAGATTTCTTCAATCTCGGCTTCGTTAATTCCGTTTTTGGAACACGATGATGCGAACCGTGCCTTGATGGGATCTAACATGATGCGCCAGGCATTACCATTATTGCAAGCAGATTCTCCTATTGTAGGAACAGGATTGGAGCGCCAGGTAGCTACAGATTCCCGTGTATTGATTAATGCTGAGGGCGATGGTGAAGTGGAATATGTAGATGCAAAACAAATTATTATTAAATACGACCGTAGCGAAGAAGAGCGTATGGTAAGTTTTGATAGTGATTCAAAAAGCTACGATCTTATTAAGTTTCGTAAAACAAACCAGGGGTCTTCTATTAACCTAAAACCTATTGTTAGGGTTGGTGACAGGGTAACCAAAGGACAGGTGTTATGCCAGGGTTACGCTACAGAAGCAGGAGAACTTGCACTGGGAAGAAACATGAAGGTTGCTTTTATGCCCTGGAAAGGTTACAACTTTGAGGATGCGATTGTAATTTCAGAAAAAGTGGTAAGGGAAGATATTTTTACTTCTATCCACGTAGATGAATACTCGCTTGAAGTTAGGGATACCAAACTTGGAAACGAAGAATTGACCAATGATATTCCAAACGTTTCAGAAGAGGCTACCAAAGACCTTGATGAACACGGGATGATTAGGATTGGTGCCGAGGTTAAACCTGGGGATATTCTTATTGGTAAAATTACACCAAAAGGAGAGAGTGACCCAACTCCGGAAGAGAAATTACTTCGTGCCATCTTTGGAGATAAAGCAGGAGATGTAAAAGACGCATCCCTTAAAGCTTCTCCATCACTTAATGGTGTGGTTATAGACAAGAAATTGTTTGCCCGTGCTATTAAAGATAAACGCAAGAGAGCGCAGGATAAAGAAGATGTTGCAGCATTAGAGAAAAAGTATGACGCTAAATTTGCTAATTTAAAGGCTGAGCTTGTAGATAAATTATTTACAATTATTGGCGGAAAAACAGCACAGGGCGTTCAAAATGATCTTGGAGAAGAGGTAATGCCAAAAGGGAAGAAATACACCCTTAAGATGTTAAATTCGGTAGATGATTATACCCACTTAACGCACGGCACCTGGACGACAGATGATCACTTAAACACTTTGGTTGCAGATCTTATCCACAACTATAAAATTAAGGAAAACGATCTTCAGGGGAACTTGAGAAGAGAGAAGTTTACCATCTCTGTTGGAGATGAGCTTCCATCTGGTATCCTTAAACTTGCTAAAGTTTACATCGCCAAGAAACGTAAGCTTAAAGTAGGGGATAAGATGGCGGGACGTCACGGTAACAAAGGTATTGTTGCCAGGATTGTGCGCCAGGAAGATATGCCATTCCTTGATGATGGTACTCCGGTAGATATCGTGTTGAACCCACTTGGGGTACCTTCACGTATGAATATTGGACAGATCTATGAAACTGTTCTTGGATGGGCCGGCCAGAAGCTTAACACGAAATATGCAACACCAATTTTTGATGGTGCCAGTATAGATCATATTAATGAGCTTACCGATAAAGCCGGAATTCCAAGATATGGACATACTTATCTATATGATGGTGGTACAGGTGATAGATTTGACCAACCTGCTACAGTAGGGGTAATCTATATGCTGAAACTGGGCCATATGATTGAAGATAAAATGCACGCCAGGTCTATTGGTCCATACTCTCTTATTACCCAGCAACCGCTTGGTGGTAAGGCACAGTTTGGTGGACAGCGATTTGGAGAGATGGAAGTTTGGGCCCTTGAAGCTTATGGAGCCTCAAGTACCCTGCGTGAAATCTTAACAGTGAAGTCTGATGATGTTATAGGAAGGGCTAAAACTTACGAATCTATCGTAAAAGGAGAGCCTATGCCAGAACCCGGCCTGCCGGAATCTTTCAACGTACTTATGCACGAATTGAAAGGTCTTGGTTTGGATATTAAATTAGAAGAATAATAAAAAGTTTACAGTATTCAGTGGTAGTTTTTACTGCTGCTGAATACTGATATACTGAATATTGGAAAATATGGCTAGAAATAATGATAAGAATGCAGTAAAGAGATTTGATAAAATCTCTATAGGTTTAGCTTCCCCAGAGTCTATCCTCGCAGAGTCTCGCGGAGAAGTTCTTAAACCGGAAACTATCAACTATCGTACCCACAAACCAGAGCGTGACGGTTTGTTTTGTGAGCGTATTTTTGGTCCTGTAAAGGATTACGAATGTGCTTGTGGTAAATATAAAAGAATACGTTACAAAGGAATTGTTTGTGACCGTTGCGGGGTAGAGGTAACCGAAAAACAAGTACGTAGAGACCGTGTGGGACACATAAATCTGGTAGTTCCTGTAGCACATATCTGGTACTTCCGTTCTTTACCAAACAAAATTGGATACCTACTTGGTCTTCCGTCTAAGAAATTAGATATGATTATTTACTACGAACGCTACGTAGTAATCCAGGCCGGTATTGCTAAAAATGAAGAAGGAGAACCATTAAAGAAAATGGATTTTCTTACCGAAGAAGAGTATCTTAATGTTTTAGATAGTCTTCCGCAGGAAAATATGTATTTGGAAGATAACGACCCTAATAAATTCATCGCGAAGATGGGGGCAGAGTGTCTTATTGAAATACTTAAGAGAATAGACCTTAACGAACTTTCTTACGAGTTAAGACACAAGGCAAATAACGAAACTTCTAAACAACGTAAAACTGAAGCTCTTAAACGCCTTCAGGTTGTGGAAGCACTACGTGATGCCAATAAAAATCGCGAAAACCTTCCGGAGTGGATGATTATGAAGGTGGTACCGGTAATTCCGCCAGAATTACGCCCATTGGTACCGCTTGATGGTGGACGTTTCGCGACTTCAGATTTAAATGATCTTTATAGAAGGGTGATTATTCGTAACAACCGACTTAAAAGATTAATGGAGATTAAGGCTCCCGAAGTAATTTTACGTAATGAGAAACGTATGCTTCAGGAATCGGTAGATTCATTGTTCGACAACACCAGGAAATCTTCCGCAGTAAAAACCGATTCAAACCGTCCGTTGAAATCACTTTCAGACTCCCTTAAAGGGAAGCAGGGACGTTTTCGCCAAAACTTGTTGGGGAAACGTGTAGATTACTCGGCACGTTCGGTAATTGTTGTGGGACCAGAGTTGAAGATGTATGAGTGTGGTCTTCCAAAAAACATGGCAGCAGAACTTTACAAACCTTTTGTAATTAGAAAATTAATTGAAAGAGGAATTGTAAAAACCGTAAAATCTGCCAAGAAAATAATCGATAAGAAAGAGCCGATTGTATGGGATATTTTAGAAAATGTTCTTAAAGGACATCCTGTACTGCTTAACCGTGCTCCTACGCTTCACCGCTTGGGTATTCAGGCATTTCAGCCTAAGCTTATTGAAGGTAAAGCGATACAATTACACCCCTTAGCGTGTACGGCATTTAACGCCGACTTTGATGGTGACCAGATGGCGGTACACCTACCGCTTGGACCAGAGGCTATTTTAGAAGCGCAACTTTTAATGTTGGCTTCTCACAATATTCTTAACCCGGCAAACGGTTCGCCAATTACAGTACCTTCCCAGGATATGATTCTTGGTCTTTATTATATGACCAAATCACGGGAATCTACAGATGATGTGAAAGTAAAAGGTGAAGGCCTTACGTTCTATTCAGATGAAGAGTTGGTAATCGCTTACAACCAGAAAAAGGTAGATCTTAACGCCAAAATTAAAATTAGGGCAAAAGATTTTAACGCTGCCGGGGAATTAGTATATCAAATTATTGAAACTACAGTTGGTAGAGTACTGTTTAACCAGGCTGTACCAGAAAAAGTTGGTTTTGTAAATACCGTATTGACCAAGAAAAACCTTCGGGATATTATTGGTAGTGTATTGAATAAAACCAGTGTACCAGAAACAGGTGAATTCCTGGACGCCATTAAAGAAATGGGTTATGGATATGCCTTTAGAGGTGGATTGTCGTTTAGCCTTGGGGATATTATTATTCCTGCAGAAAAACAAACGATGATCGATGAAGCTAACGAGCAGGTTGAGGGTATTGTAGGCAACTATAATATGGGGCTTATTACCAACAACGAGCGTTATAACCAGGTGATTGATATTTGGACTTCCACCAACGCCGGTCTTACCGAATTGGCGATGAAGCGAATTCGCGAAGACAAGCAAGGTTTTAACTCGGTGTTTATGATGCTTGATTCTGGGGCACGTGGATCTAAAGAGCAAATTCGTCAGTTAACGGGAATGCGAGGATTAATGGCCAAGCCTAAAAAATCGAATTCCGGTGGTGGTGAAATTATTGAAAACCCAATTCTTTCTAACTTTAAAGAAGGGCTTTCAATTCTTGAATACTTTATTTCTACCCACGGTGCACGTAAAGGTCTAGCCGATACTGCACTTAAAACTGCCGATGCGGGTTATCTAACACGTAGATTGGTAGATGTTTCGCAAGATGTTATTGTAAATGAAGAAGACTGTGGAACTTTAAGAGGTGTAGAAGTAAGACCGCTTAAGAAGAACGAAGAGACTGTGGAATCTTTAGGAGAAAGAATCCTGGGACGTATTTCCCTGCACGATGTTCACGATCCTTCAAATAATGAATTGTTAGTTGAAGCAGGAGATGAAATCACTGCAGATATTGTTGCGAAAATTGAAGCCGCACCAATTGAAAGCGTAGAGGTGAGATCACCATTAACCTGTGAAGCTAAAAAAGGTATTTGTGTTAAATGCTACGGAAGAAACCTTTCTACCAATAAACTGGTACAAAGAGGTGAGGCCGTTGGTGTTGTAGCTGCGCAATCTATTGGAGAGCCCGGTACACAGTTAACCCTTCGTACGTTCCACGTTGGAGGTATTGCCGGAAACATTTCTGAAGATAATAAACTGGTGGCTAAATTTGAAGGTCGTGCAGAAATTGAAGATCTTAAAGTAGTAAAAGGTGAAGCTCCAGATGGTAGCCAGGCCGAGATCGTAATCTCCAGAACTGCCGAGCTGAAGATAAAAGATAAGAAAACCGGGGTAGTGCTAAGTAATAGTAACATTCCTTATGGTTCTCAAATATTTATTGAAGATGGTGTAGATGTTGCCGAAGGTGATACTATATGCCAGTGGGATCCATATAACGGGGTAATTATTTCAGAGTTTGCCGGTAAGATTAAATATGAGAATATCGAGCAAGGTGTAACTTACCAGGTAGAGATCGATGAGCAAACCGGATTCCAGGAAAAAGTAATTTCAGAATCAAGAAACAAAAAATTGATTCCTACTTTACATATTCTTGGTAAAAAAGGAGAAGTGATTCGTTCTTATAACCTACCGGTGGGTGCCCACCTTATGGTAGATAATGAGGAGAAAATAGGAATTGGTAAGATTTTGGTTAAGATTCCACGTAAATCTTCTAAAGCAGGAGATATTACCGGTGGTCTGCCAAGGGTAACCGAGCTGTTTGAAGCCCGTAACCCTTCAAATCCTGCCGTAGTAAGTGCGATAGACGGCGTGGTTTCCTTCGGGAAAATTAAACGAGGTAACCGCGAGATCATTGTAGAATCTAAACTGGGAGAGGTTAAGAAATACTTAGTGAAGTTATCCAGCCAAATCCTGGTACAGGAAAATGACTACGTGAGAGCGGGAATGCCACTTTCTGATGGTTCTATTACTCCAGAAGATATCCTGAACATTAAAGGGCCAAACGCGGTACAACAGTACCTGGTGAACGAAGTTCAGGAAGTGTATAGACTACAGGGTGTGAAGATTAACGATAAGCACTTTGAGGTTGTAGTAAGACAAATGATGCGTAAGGTAAGGGTTCAGGATCCGGGAGATACCATTTTCCTTGAGAACCAACTGGTACATAAATCAGATTTCATTGAGGAGAACGATAAAGTCTTCGGAATGAAAGTGGTGGATGATGCCGGGGATTCAGAAAACCTTAAACCGGGACAAATTGTTTCTCCTAGAGAGCTTAGGGATGAGAATTCCTTGTTGAGAAGGGAAGACAAAAACCTTGCAACAGCCAGAGATGTAACTGCTGCAACGGCAACTCCGGTACTTCAGGGTATTACGAGGGCATCGCTACAAACAAAATCGTTTATTTCGGCGGCTTCCTTCCAGGAAACAACCAAAGTATTGAACGAGGCTGCGGTGAGCGGTAAGATCGATAAGCTTGAAGGACTTAAGGAAAATGTAATTGTAGGACATAAGATCCCTGCAGGTACAGGAATGCGCGAGTATGATAGCATTATCGTTGGTTCTAAAGAAGAATTTGACGAAATGATGGAGCAAAAACAAGAAGTTAATTATAACTAATGTTTGGAACAAGGGCCGCAATCGCGGCTCTTTTCTTTTTATAAGCTAAAATCCCGGTCTTAGGCCGGGATTTTTTGTATTTTTATTTTAAACATTTCAAAGCAACAATATGAGTGAAGAAAAGAAACAACCCAAAAAGGGACAAATCAATATAGAACTGGATGAAACCGTAGCCGAGGGCACCTATTCTAACCTGGCGATTATTAATCATTCGGTATCAGAGTTTGTGGTCGATTTTGTAAATATCATGCCCGGCAGACCTAAGAGCAAGGTAAAATCACGTATTATCTTAACCCCGCAGCACGCAAAACGTTTGCTAAAAGCTTTAAATGATAATATCCAGCGTTTTGAAAAAGCACACGGCGAAATAAGGGATTATGAAAAAGCCCCAATGCCACTTAATTTTGGCCCAACGGGTCAAGCTTAATTTAATTGAAATTTTATTTTAAAACCCTGCAGTTTCTGGCTGTGGGGTTTAATTATAAAAAGCACTTTAAACCTGCGTTTATCCCTGAATATTTTTGATTAGATAGGTATATTGTACTGGATATAACACGTTGGGTGCAATTTGAACAAAAATCGATGAAAGGAAAAATTATTCAATTTATAAGAAGTAAAGACTTTAAATTCATAGAAGAAATAGGTCAAGGCGGAACTGGTAGAACCGTACTTCTTGAAGATGAAATAATTAATGAGCGATTTGTTTGCAAAAAATATTCGCCATATTACGAGGAGCACAAAAAGATATTCTTCAACAATTTCAAAGATGAAATCAAATTACTTCATCTTTTAAATCATAAAAATATTGTTAGAGTTTTCAATTACTATTTGTATCCAGAAGAATATACAGGATATATATTAATGGAATTTATAAAAGGCAAAAACATAACTGACTTTTTAAAGGAAAACCCTGACAAATTAAATGACATATTTAGACAAACAATAAACGGTTTTGTTCATTTAGAAAATTCAAATATTCTACACAGAGATATACGACCTGATAACATTCTGATTTCTAACGAAGGCATAGTCAAAATAATAGATTTTGGCTTTAGCAAAAAAATAGATTTTGAGTCGGACTTTGATAAGAGCATATCCTTAAATTGGAGATACTCACCACCAAATGATTTCAAAGAAAAAAAATATGATTTTAAAACGGAATTATATTTTATTGGAAAAATGTTCGAAGAAATAATCGTTGAAAATGATTTTCAAAACTTTCGGTATAAAGACCTTTTGAAAAATATTGTTGTAATAGATTATGATAATCGAGTTTCATCATTTTTTGACCTAAACAGAAAAATGATTTCCGAATTGACAAGCGAAATTTCATTTTCAAAGGAGGAGAAAGCAATATACCAGAAATTTGCTGATGGTTTAGAGAATATATTTAGTAACATTGATGTTGATGCAGAATACATTACAGATATTTCGAATATTATAAGAGAAATTCAAGAAGTTCATAGAAATTCAATTTTAGAAGACAACATTCAAAATCAAAACCGACTTGCGAGATGTTTTATCAAAGGTAATTTTCGGTATTGGAAAAATCGAGAAATAAAAGTTGATACAGTTTACGATTTTTCTAAATTCTTAAGTTCTTCATCGAAAGAAAGACAAAAAGTGATTTTAAATAATTTATGGCAAAGGCTTGACAAAATAGATAGACACGACCCAAGTGAAGAAGATGATTTACCATTTTAATAAAAAACTGTATCCAATAACTAAGCATTCCCCGAGAAAAAATCGGGTCAGGCAGTGTGGCCGGTACTGCCTGTCCCGATTTTATCGGAAGCCTAACATGAATGCCGTGTTGACTAAACCGGCTGTTCTTCGATTAGCCACTATGGGGATTGGTCTGTTTGCCTTGAGTTTTTTAGGTAGAGAATCCCACCTTTCTTTTTATTTGGCATCTAAACCTAAGCTTAGAAAATAGCAAGTTTCACTATTTTGGGTATTGAAGGGTTTTTTATCACTGCTTTTTACCATTTTTCTTGATTTTTGGATGTAGTCTTGGATTACGCCTTTTAGGATCGTTTTTCAGTATCATTTAATTTTGTTTTAATTTGTTAAGCCGGCGTTTTGGTGGACCACGAACTGTAAATGTGACCACGGTAATAAGTTTTTCTTTTTGCATACCGGGCACATCTGGTGTTGTAGGGGCTTTGTTTCTGTAGTACTGCCGTGCCTAATAGCTGCTGTAATTCTGGAATTATAGTTCTTTTGTAATAACTGCTTAGGATACTATAATTCCTGATCCGGGTGAATCCTTTGGGCAGGATCCTGAAAGAATCGGGACAGGTAATTTGATGAAAACCGCCTGATCTATTCGGTCAAAGTCAATTTTTTTATGATTATCTTTACTCAATAATCGAGATTTATCCCGATACCTATCGGGAGCTCCGAGGCTTGCCCCGAGGTAGTTTATTGTAAATATTTAGTTATGAATTCAGCAGAAATAAAAATAGACTTATTTAGAAAATTAGATTCATTAAAAGGAAATCAATTAGAAGAAGCTTATGGTGTTTTGTTGAATTATATTAACGGAAAGAATGAACTTGATGATTGGAAAAGTCTGACCCAAGAGCAACAAAATGCCATTAAACTTGGTATTGAAGAACTTGATAAAGGAGAAGGTAGAGAACATAAAAAAGTAATGTCTGATATTAGAAAACGATATACAAGTGCTTAAAAAAGTAACCTGGTCCCCTTCTGCCGAGAATGATTTTTGAATCAATATTAGATTACTTACAACTAAATTGGGATGACAAAATGGTAAATAGATTCATTAACAGAGTTGATGATAATATTAACTTGATACTTAAAGACTCAAAGATATTTCCTGTAATTAATGAAGATCTTCAGATAAGAAAAAGTGTAATATCAAAGCACAACACGCTTTATTATAGAGAAAAGGCAGGGAAACTCGAAATAATAAGACTTTTTGATTCACGACAAGCCCCTAATAAATTGAAATTTTAAAAAGCACTACCTATAACTAAGGATTCTCCGATAAAAATTGGGGCAGGCTGTGCGGCTCATTACTGTCGATCTCAATTTTTCCGGGAGCCTAACATAAATGCTCCCCAAGCTCGAGATTGGCTAAAAAGTCATTCTTTAATTGTTCTTAAGAAGATTGTTTGTCTTTGGTTTTCACAAAAGGACACATATTTTTCTATAGAAACGGCATAAATTAGGATAGATGAGCCTATATTTATTCTTGAAATAAAGAATTTATGAAAGTTAGAATTATTGGAATTATTTTATTACTTGTCGGTTTTATCATGATTTCCTTCATTGATCATGATATGATAGACATCTTTTCCGGAATTGTTACCGGAGTTGGCCTTGGCTTTACCATTACTGGCAGGTTTAAAAAATGTAAGTCATTATCTTAAAAATATAAATTCTTCGGCTTATACTTTATCGACATCTTTCCTTTCTTCTTCAGAAAAGAAATTCAATAATTATGGACGTCTGCTAACTCTAAAAATTCCTGGTGAAATTAAAAAAATATAGATTTTGGAATGCCGCTCATAAATGAAATTAAGGGTATGATTCATGTCAGATTTCGGTTGTTTAAAGTCGGGTATTATTTGATTAGTTGTAGTTCTTACCTAATTTAGAGCTTGGTTACGACCTGTCATTTTTATAAAGGAAATGGAATGTTAACTTGAAAGACAGGGATAAAATAAGCGCGGAATATGGATTTTCTCATAGAGTTTTTAAGTAAGGATTATATCGCCTTATTTATTATTATTGGTTTTGGGATTGCCCTGGGCCAGGTAAAGGTGAAAGGAATTTCATTAGATTCTTCCGCAGTTATTTTTGTGGCAATCCTTTATGGGTATATCTTAAATTCAAACGGCACCCAGTTTGAATTACCCGCTATCATCCAGCAAATAGGCTTATTGCTTTTTATTTTTACTATTGGGATGCAAGCCGGGCCTTCTTTCTTTGAGGTTTTTAAAACCCAGGGCGGTAAGTTGATAAGTTTGGCGGTGATTGCAGTGGTTTCTGGCGCAGGGATAACTGCTTTGGTTGCCAATGTTTTCGATGTAGAATTTGATATTGCCGTAGGGCTCTTTACCGGCGCTTTAACCAGTACCCCGGGATTGGCCGCAGCGATAGAGGCTTCAAATTCTCCCCTGGCTTCTATTGGCTACGGGATCGCTTATCCGTTTGGCTTGCTGGGAGTAATTCTTTTTGTAAAGCTTTCACCACATATATTCCGCGTAAAAATAAAAAAGCAGGAAGAAAATTATCGCGAAGCAGAAACAAGCCAAACCTCAGAGGTATTTAATCGCAATTTTATTATTAGCAATAGTAATATAAACGGAAAAACTATTGAGCAACTTGAAGTAAGGGCCATGACAAAGGCAAATATTTCCAGGATTATGCGTCCCGATAAAAATTCAGTTCCCGTAACTCCTGATGCTGTTTTGTATAAAGGAGACCTTATAAAGGCCGTGGGTACCGAAGAAGCTTTAAAAAAGGTTGAGATTCTTTTGGGGAAAGTTACCGATATAGAAATTCCCACCAGCGGACTTTACGAAATTAACTGGTATGTGGTTTCCCGCCGGGATATTGTGAAAAAGAAAATTGCCGATCTTTACTTATTAAATAACTTTAAGGCTAATGTAACCCGGGTGAGAAGGGCAGGAATAGACTTACCTGCCAAACCTACCTTAAAATTGCGATATGGTGATAGGTTGCTTATTTCTACAACCAGGGGGAACGTAAGCGGACTTTCCTCTCTTTTGGGAAATAGTATGAAAGAGGTAGAAACAACCAGTTTTCTTCCTGTAGCGCTGGGAATTGTTATTGGTTTGCTGGTAGGTGCTATAGAAATTCCGCTTCTCGGTGGAGGTTCTTTTTCTTTGGGAATTACCGGGGGTGTGTTACTGGCCGCGCTTATTCTTAGCCGAATTGGCAGAACAGGAAAAGTGCTTTGGAATCTGCCCGGTACCGGAAACCAGATTTTGCGACAGCTAGGTTTGCTGCTATTTCTAACGCCGGTTGGCCTTGCGGCAGGAACACATATTCAACCCACCATTGCCGAATATGGCATTAGTTTGTTTGGTATTGGTGCAATTATTACCGTAATACCCTTGTTTTTGGTAGTGATGATTGGCCATTGGTTTATGAAAATTAATTTTTTGTCTATTCTTGGAGCTCTTACGGGGGGTATGACTAGTACTCCCGGCTTAAGCGCTGTAGATTCTATGACCGATACCGCAGGTCCCCAGGTGGCTTATGCGGCGGTATATCCTTTTGCACTCGTAGCAATCATTATTTGTGCGCAGATCCTGGCACAGCTTTAAAGAGTAGCAAAAGTTTAATGCAAGAAGAAAGATTACTCTATCGTCGGAAGAAACAATGCTTTTTCAGCTCTTTTGCCTTATCCTTAATGGGAATTTGCTAAAACGAAAGGAGTGACAAAGTCCCCTTTAGGGGATTTAGGGGTTTTTTATTTTTCGAAGCAGAGTCAATTTTGAAAGCTTAATCAAAATACAGCACGCTAGCAGTGCGGCTATCGTTGGGATGAATCGTCACAATAAATAAACTGCCATAAACACTTTCCTCCAGGTCATCATATTTTTCTTTTCCTAAAATATAATTTACCCATTCGGGATTTAGATTACTGTGTCCCACTACTAAAACCGTTTTGTTCTCTGTTTCCTGCTGAAATTTCTTGCTGTTTAACTTTTCAGTGTCAAAAAAATTAAGCTCTTTATTTTGAGCTTGCGCAATAGGTTTGGCAGTGTTTTTTGTGCGTTTATAATCTGAAGTATAAATAAGGTCAAAATCGATATCTTTAAAAGTTTTTGCCCAGTTTTCCGCTCGTTTTAATCCGGCTTCGGTGAGTTTAGGATCTTTATTTCCAGAATCTGTGGTATCTTTTTCAGCGTGTCGAATAAAGTAATACGTGGTGATTTCTTCGGAAGGTTTCCTGGCATCTTCTAAAATATCTTCAGGCTCTTTCTCCCCAAATTCACAAGATGTAAGAAGCGCAAAACTACAAGTGATTAGAAATACTGAAATTATTCCGCGCAAAATATCTTTTATTCTTATTGATTTAGTGGGAATAAAATAATGCATAGTGTTTTATTTAATTTCCAATTCTAAAAGTATAAACTGGTTGATTTGTTTGCTAAAGCTACTAAAATTATCGTCTGAAACCAGAATAAGCGACTTTTTTCCGTTAGGTAAATCGGGGCCAAATGTCATACCCTCAATATTATCTATAATTTCTTTCGTTAGAAAACTTTTAATAGATTTAAAGTCGAAAACCAGTTTTTTTGAAGCTTTTTGATAATCAGATTTCTTTAAATTATCTATTGCTAAAGTATTGCTAGCCTTGCTGGCATCAACCTGAAAAATTTTTACCGTATTCCCATTAGAGCCATAACCGGCGGAGTATGCCCGTTCTAAAATCAGGAATTTATCTTCAGCATATTCAAGAATATCGGTTACCCCGTTTACCGCAAACCAGTTTATAGGTAATTTTGAAATTCCGTCTAATTTATAGGCAAACTGGCGTTCTGCCTCTTTGGTTTTTTTATTGAATTTTGTGATTCTCACCATAGATTTCGTCGGAAATACTTTAGGTTTTGGCCCGTCTTTTTCCAGGGGAAGTTCAGTGGCTACCCAGTAGGCTTTTTTGTCGAAACTTTCACTAAGCCCTTCAAAAACCCCGTTATGCCTTGGTTTTTGTTCGCCAGAAACTCTAAAATACTCTGGGATCTTGTAATCGGCCAGAAATTGACCCTCTGGAGAAACTTCAAATACCACGGGATCCTTGCCATATTTAATGGAACCTTCAGAAGTAAGAATGATTTTGTTGGTTTCAGCATCAAATCTAATGGCTTCTAAATCTAAGGTATTGTTCTTTATAAAATCCTGCTCGTTGTCCAGTTTTATCATTTCTGTAATTAATACAGTGTCTAAAGAACGGTTTATCATGGGGATTTCTGCTTTATAAAAGCGGGGATTAGAAGGTTGGTCACAAACCAAATAATAGCTTCCGTTGTGATAATCTATTCCGGAAATTCCGCCCACCTTGATGCCATCAAATTCCAAGTCATTGGGAATGACCACATCGTCCAAATAACTTAACTTTATTTCCTGCTGCTCAATTTTTCTGCTAGTGGCACAACTTAAAATACTCCCGCTTAAAAGGAGTAATAAAATAATTCTTTTCATAATTAAAATTCCTGGAAATAACCTGCTTTGTTTTCATTTAGCAAGGCCTCTTATTACAAGGGCAAAAATAACAAATCCTTAAGATAAATATGGGAGTATTTTGAGAGTTTGAACTTTAAGCTCATGGTATCTTAGAGGTGTTATTAACAATTAAAACCAATAGTTATGAATAATGATCAATTAGAAGGAAAGTGGAAACAGGTAAGAGGTCAATTTAAGCAGAAATATGGTGATGTGACCGATGATGACACTACGTATTCTGAAGGTAAATTTGATGAAATGCTTGGTCGTTTACAGGAAAAAACCGGAAAAACGAAGGAAGAATTGAAAGACGAAATTGATAAAATGTAATTTCGTTGCAACAAAAAAGAAAAGGCTGTCTAAAATTTTAGACAGCCTTTTTTTATTAAATCTTGCCCGTGATTAATCATTGGGCACTGCATTGGTTTCATTTCTAAATACCAAATGCTCATCAAATTCATCGATCAAAATAATACTATCTGTAGTGATTTTACCGGCTAGTATTTCTTTAGAAAGTTTGTTCAGCACTTCTTTTTGAACAACCCGTTTTACCGGTCTCGCTCCAAACTGAGGATCAAAACCAAGTTGCGATAGATAAGATATTGCTTCCTCAGTGGCATCTAAAACTATATTTTGTTTTGCCAACATTCTCTTCACCCCTTTTAATTGCAGGGAAACAATTTTGCGAATATCTTCTTTTGATAACGGACTAAACATCACGATGTCGTCAATACGGTTAATAAATTCTGGTCTTACATTTTGTTTTAACAGTCCCAGAACTTCGGTTTTTGCCGCTTCCATTGCTGTATCTAAATCCTGCACATTCTCAAATTTCTCTTGAATAATATGGCTTCCCATATTTGAGGTCATAATAATTATGGTGTTTTTAAAATCGGCGAGACGGCCTTTATTATCTGTTAACCGGCCTTCATCCAGCACCTGCAATAAAATATTGAAAGTGTCTGGATGCGCTTTTTCAATCTCATCTAAAAGCACCACAGAATAAGGTCTTCTTCGCACGGCTTCGGTAAGCTGGCCACCTTCATCATAACCTACATACCCGGGAGGAGCTCCAACCAAACGACTCACAGAATGCCTCTCCTGGTATTCACTCATATCTATACGGGTCATCGCTGCTTCATCGTCAAAGAGGTATTCTGCCAGGGCTTTCGCAAGTTCGGTTTTACCAACGCCGGTGGTTCCTAAAAACAGGAAGGATCCAATAGGCCTGTTTTGATCCTGTAATCCCGCACGGCTTCTTCTTACTGCATCACTTACTGCTACAATAGCTTCCTCCTGGCCAACTACTCGTTTATGGAGTTCATCTTCCAGTTTTAATAACTTTTCACGGTCGCTTTGCAGCATTTTGGTGACAGGTATTCCCGTCCATTTGGCGACAACCTCTGCAATATCTTCGTTGGTCACCTCTTCCTTGATCAAGGTGTTAGTTTCCTTCTTTTCGGCTACTTCTTTTTGTAATTTTTCCAGTTTTTCCTGGGCTTCCTTAATTTTTCCGTAGCGAATTTCGGCTACCTTACCGTAATCGCCTTCCCGCTCGGCACGTTCAGCCTCCAGTTTATAATTCTCAAGATCAGATTTTAACCCCTGAATATTATCTACTACGCTCTTCTCATTTTGCCAGCGGGCATTTAACTCATTACGATCTTCTTTGAGGTTAGCTAATTCGGCGCGAAGCGTTTTTAGTTTGGTTTCATCCTTTTCACGTTTAATCGCTTCAATTTCAATCTCCAATTGCATGATCCTACGATCTAATACATCCAGTTCTTCTGGCTTGGAGTTAATTTCCATACGTAGCTTAGAAGCAGCTTCATCCATAAGGTCTATCGCTTTATCGGGTAAAAACCTGTTGGTAATATACCGCTGTGATAATTCTACTGCCGCAATAATAGCCTCATCTTTAATACGCACCTTGTGGTGGGTTTCATACTTTTCTTTAATTCCCCTTAAAATGGAGATCGCACTCTCGGTATCGGGTTCTTCTACCATCACCTTTTGAAACCTTCGCTCCAGGGCCTTATCCTGTTCAAAATACTTTTGGTATTCATCTAAAGTTGTGGCTCCAATAGCGCGAAGTTCACCTCGGGCCAGGGCCGGTTTCAAAATATTGGCGGCATCCATAGCTCCCTGTCCGCCACCGGCGCCTACCAGGGTGTGGATTTCATCAATAAATAACACAATATCACCATCGCTGGAAGTCACCTCCTTGATCACCGCTTTTAAACGTTCCTCAAACTCCCCTTTATATTTGGCACCGGCGATAAGTGCCCCCATATCCAAATTATATATGGTTTTATCCTTTAGGTTATCGGGAATATCACCGGCAATTATTCTATGTGCCAGACCCTCGGCAATAGCAGTTTTACCGGTTCCGGGTTCACCTACCAGCATAGGGTTGTTCTTGGTCCTTCGGGACAGGATTTGCAAAATCCTTCTAATCTCTTCATCCCTTCCAATAATTGGATCTAATTTACCTTCCTCGGCCATTTTATTGAGGTTGTTGGCATATTTTTCCAAGGAATTATAGGTATCTTCTGCGCTTTGGGAAGTCACTCTATCGCCCTGCCGTAATTCTTCAATAGCCGTCTTCATAGACTTTTCGGTGGCACCCTGGTCTTTTAATATTTGGGCAACCTTGCTTGAGGATTTAAGGATTGCCAGAATTAAATGTTCAATAGAAACATATTCATCTTTCATTTTTTTAGCGATGGTACTGGCTTCATTCATAGCTTTACCTGCTTCTCGTGAGAGAATAATATCGCCACCACTCACTTTAGGGAAACTTTCTAAAGTTTTATCGAGAATCTCGTTGAAAAGATTTACGTTAATGTTCAGTTTTTTCAGCAGAAAAGGCGCAACATTTTCATCTACCATACCAATGGCTTTAAAAATGTGTTCATTTTCTATTTGCTGATGGCCCATTTCCTGGGCAAGCTGTTGTGCTTGCTGGATGGCCTCTTGTGATTTTATAGTAAAGTTTTTAAAATTCATTTCCGTTATTTTTCTGAAGTAGAGCAATTGATATACCAATGTAGAATAATGACATTATGGCGTTATATTTTAATAATTAACCGACAAATTGTCTATTTAGGTTAATAGATTCTTAATCATTTGATGAAGTAGTTCTACTTAATTTTATAAACTTAAATTTGTAAAAAATCATATTATGGGAATATTGGATAAATTTTTTAATTCTGATAAAGACGATAAGCAGGAAGATGGAATTACCTGGCATCCTTTAACCGATAAAGATCAGATCACTATTGCCTTAGAAGAGTCTAAAGATAAATTAATAGCGGTTTTTAAACATTCTACTAGCTGTGGAGTAAGCCGGATGGTGCTTAAGAGCTTTGAAAAAGAATATATTGAAAATGAAGATGTTAAACTTTATTTTCTGGATTTAAGAAAGCATCGCGAAGTTTCTAATGCTGTGGCAAGTGAATTGAATGTAAGACATGAGAGTCCGCAGCTTATCGTTTTGCAAAATAAGGAAGTAGTTCATCACGCTTCCCATCAGGATATTGATGCTGAAAAAATTGCCGAGCTAGCCAGATAAACATCTTGCCGTTCAGGTCTTAACGAAAAGTAGATTTAGTATCTAAGAGCTGCCGATTATCATCTTTTAACCGCAAGGCGATAGCATGAGGTTTATTTCCCCGGGACCTGGCTCGAAATAGAAGAACTTTTTACAAAAGCATACCTCGTGCCTTTGGTTCGGGGTTGTTGAATTTTTAGACTAATCGTAACTTTAGCATTTAGTGAAAACAATATTTTAAGTGAGAAAATATTATAAAACCGTGGCCATTATTGGTTTTATCTCCAAAGGGATTATTTATTTGGTGATTGGGGTGCTTTCTTTATTGGCCGCACTACGAATGGGAGGTGAAAGCTCTGGAACCAATCAGGCTCTTACTTTTCTAAAAAGACAGCCTTTCGGACAAATAATGTTGTTATTTCTTGGCGTTGGTTTATTGTGTTATTCGTTTTGGATGTTTCTACAAAGCATTAAGAACCCTGAAAAACTCGACTCATCCCGAAGGTCGAAGTCTCGCCGATTCGGACTTTTTACTACGGGATTGGTTTATACGGCTGTAGCTATCATGGCCTTTTACCACCTTTTTACAAACTCGTATAAGGGAGATTCTGAAACGCGTTATATGAGTTTTCTAGATCCCTCAGTAATCTCCTATATTTTTATAGGTGTTGGAATCATACTTCTTGTTCAGGCGGTTATTCTAATAAGGGGGGCATTTAAAGGAGGTTTGCTGGATCAGTTTAATTTAGAAGGACAAAAACACCATCGCATAATTAGGTCTGTAGGAAGGTTTGGTTTCTACGCGCGTGCCTTTGTAGTGCTAATTATCGCCTATTTTTTCCTTCGTGCCGGAATTTATTCGGGAAGTAATGATATTAAAGGCATGCAAGATGCTTTTGCCTTTATGGATCAATCTAGTTCAGGTCGGATTTTGATGGCTTTCACGGCTGTTGGGTTTATTTCTTATGGTGCATTTTTTGTTTTTCTAACTCGGTTTAGGAGTTTTGGAACAGAGGATTGAGTTGTTGATTGACGTTGGGAAACTGCCTAAGCGTGATTATACATTCCTAAAAAGGCAGGAAGCTCTGTACCCGGCAAGAATCCTACGTAGGTTTTGTCTGTGAAAACAACTATTTTTGAGTAATGTCCATCAGGGTTTAAAATATTTTTAAGTAGTAAATTACTATTGGTCGGTAAAGAAATAAGATTGCTTTCCTGCAAGAATAAAGAGAAAAGACTAAATTCTAACTAACCGAGAATCAAGCCTTTTAATAAGTAATATTCTTCAACTAAGTCTTTTTCCTGAAGATTTCAAATAGCAAGAAGGATAATTGTGAAAGCGTTTTGCGGCATTGCTATAAAAAAGAACAAGCTAATTAGTTATATTTTTATCGGACATCAAAGGCAATAAAGATATTTGGAGTGGGAAATAAAATAAAAGCAAATAAAGATATTTTATATCGAGATGTAGCATTCCTTACATCCATATATCCGTTCAGGAATTATAAAAATCCTAAAAGTCTTAAGAAGGCGGCAAATTTTATTGAAAATGAATTCAGGAAAATAGGCTTACGCACCGCGCGACAAGAATGGTTGGTAGGGGAGGAACCTTACGAGAATATTATCGCAAAATATCAGCCCGAGAAAACAAAACGCTTTATTATTGGGGCGCATTATGATGTGTATAAGGACCAGCCCGGGGCAGATGATAATGCCAGTAGTGTGGCAGGATTACTTGAGATAGCAAGAATGCTAACAAAGAATGAGGTAGCATTAGAATACGGAATCGATTTTGTTTCCTTTTGTTTGGAAGAGCCACCGTTTTTTAAAAAGAAAGAAATGGGAAGTTATATTCATGCAAAATCTATTGGAGATCAAAACATAGAATATATTGGAATGATCGCACTGGAGATGATTGGCTATTACCATGAAGAACCCGAGTATAATGCTGATAGTAACTCCAGTAAAAACTTTTTAATAGTCTCCGGTATTAAGCGTTTTGATACATTCAATAAAAACATATCCAAATTGTTGAAAGCCTATGGAGAAATTGATTCCCGACGCTTATCTTATGCCGATAATTACCGAAACAACGGTCCTTCTGATCATCGCAATTATTGGCAATATGGAATTCCGGCCGTCATGGTGATTGGAACTGGAGGCCACGGGAATCCTCACTACCACAAAGCTACCGATACTATTGATACTTTAGACTTCGAAATTATGAGCCGTGCAGTAAACAGTTTGGTGTATGCCTTGACCAATTTCTAAATTATAGATTTGCTGTTTTATTTATTTCCCGATACAGAAATTAGAAAATATATTCCCAAGTAACTCGTCATTGGTAACCTGGCCGGTGATTTCTCCAAAATATTCTAAAGCTTCACGAATATCTATAGCCAATAAATCGCCTGACAAACCTGAGTTTAGACCTTCTTCCACTTTGTTGATTTCTTCAAGGGCTTGAAGTAGCGCATTGTAATGACGGGAGTTGGTGACGATGGTGTTGTTGTTTCTAAGAGCTCCTGTATTGACAAATTCGAGTAATTTTGTCTTTAACTCCTCAACCCCGGCACCGGTTTTAGCCGAGATTAATTGTAAACTTGCGCCTTCAACTTCGTTTAAATCTTTATACAATCGCGTTTTCTCTTCTTCTACAAGTTGGTCTATTTTATTGGCAAGGATTAAAAGTGGTTTCTGTGGAAACTGATTGTGAATCTTCTTAATTTCAACCTTGAACTTCGAACTTTCCACTTTGAAGTTTTCTGCATTGAGCAAAAAAACAACAACCTGCGCCTGACTTATCTTCTCAAAAGTCCGCTTTATCCCGATGCTTTCTACCTTATCTTCGGTTTCCCTAATCCCGGCGGTATCGATAAATCTAAACCCCACGCCGCCAATGCTCATTTCGTCTTCAATAGAATCCCTTGTGGTGCCAGCAACATCAGAGACTATGGCGCGTTCTTCATTTAAAAGTGCGTTGAGTAAAGTAGATTTTCCTACGTTTGGCTCGCCCACAATCGCAACCGGAATTCCGTTCTTAAGCACATTACCCGTTGCAAAAGAATCGATTAAACGTTTTAAAACCTGCTGAATTCTCGCAACCAATTCTTTAAATTGATCGCGATTGGCGAATTCCACATCTTCTTCAGAAAAGTCGAGCTCCAATTCAATTAAAGAAGCAAAATCCAACAATTCCTGGCGCAAGCGATGTATCTCGTTCGAAAATCCGCCGCGCATTTGTTGCATCGCCATTTGGTGGGAAGCCTGATTTTCAGAAGAAATCAAATCGGCCACCGCTTCAGCCTGACTTAAATCCATTTTTCCATTTAAAAACGCCCGCATAGTAAATTCACCTGCTTCGGCAGATCTACAGCCTTTTCTTATCATCAGCTGAATAATTTCTTGCTGAATATACGGACTTCCGTGGCATGAAATTTCAACCGTTTCCTCTCCCGTATAAGATTTAGGTGCCCTAAATACCGAAATTAAAACTTCATCTAAGGTGCGTTCGGCATCCACGAGATTGCCCAGATGCAAAGTGTGACTGGGCTGTTCTTCCAGGTTTTTTTTGCTTTTTGCTTTAAAAAGTGGCGAAACAATGGATAAAGCTTCGGGACCCGAAACTCTTATTATAGCAATCGCCCCGGCGCCAGATGGCGTCGCAAGAGCAACAATGGTGTCATTTAATTTCATAGGGCAAAGATAAGCCTCCCCCCAACCCCCTCCAAGAGAGGGGGAGAAAAATTGATCTTTTTAGAATATGTAACAATTAGTAAAGTTTATCGTCTTATTTATAAACAGAGAGTTAGGAGCTCATAGAGATGAGATTATACGAAAACCAGTTATTTAATTACAAACAAATGCGAGAAGACAAACAAATGCTTATGCTTACCCATCTTTCCCAGTTATTAAGCCTTGTTACCGGGTTGGGAGGTTTTATTGTTCCTTTAATTCTTTGGCTTACCCAAAAGGATAAAATAGCGGGAATGGATTTTCACGGTAAAATAATCCTCAACTTTCAAATAAGTATGTTTATTTACAGTATTATTTGTATTCCGCTAATATTCCTTGTCGGACTTGGTTTTTTTGGCTTCTTAATTATTGGGATTCTAATATTAATCCTCCCAATTATAAACGCCATTAAGGTAAGCAACGGCGAAATCCCGAATTATCCATTAACCATAGAAATCATAAAATAATTAAATAAAAAATCCTCACATTCCCGATACCTATACGGGATTATGAGGATTTTATATTTTTTCTCCTCTCCTTGGGAGGGGCTGGGGGAGGCTTCCCCCTTAGGGAGCCAGGGGGCTTAACTATTAAGCATCACCGGCATAACGAGCATGGTAATCTTTTCCCCGGGATCTAAACCATCTATTGGCGTAAGAATTCCTGCGCGATTTGGCAAGCTCATTTCCAACTGCACTTCATCTGAATTTAAATTATTCAGCATTTCTGTTAGAAAACGAGAGTTAAAGCCAATTTGCATATCGTCTCCTTCATAAGCACAAGTAAGACGTTCCTCTGCTTTGTTGCTGTAATCAACATCTTCCGCAGAAATATTTAATTCGGCTCCTGCGATTTTTAAGCGCACCTGGTGGGTGGTTTTGTTAGAGAAAATAGAAACACGACGCACCGAACTTAAAAATTGGTTGCGTTCTATACTTAACTTATTCGGATTTTCTTTAGGAATTACCGCTTCATAATTTGGATATTTCCCGTCTATAAGTCGGCAAACCAACTGGGTATCGTCAAAAGTGAATTTCGCATTGGCGTCGTTATACTCTATAAGAACTTCACTTTCACTTCCGGCTAAAATACCCTTTAAAAGGTTTAAAGGTTTTTTAGGCATGATAAAATCGGCAGCTTCGGTGGCGCTCACATCTTCCCTGGAGTATTTTACCAGTTTATGAGCATCGGTAGCCACAAAGGTTAACCCATCTGTAGTGAATTGAAAAAACACACCACTCATCACCGGGCGTAAATCATCATTTCCAGAGGCAAAGATGGTTTTGCTAATGGCCGTGGCCAAAATATCTCCTTCAATAATGGTTTTGCTGGGATCTTCCAGTTCCACGGGATTAGGGAATTCCTCACCATCGGCGTAAGCCAGTGCATATTTCCCGTGATTGGAACTCAATTCTATAGTGTTGTTATCTTCTACCACGAAGGTTAGTGGCTGCTCGGGAAAAGTCTTTAAGGTGTCCAAAAGTAATTTTGCCGGTACCGCTATTTTTCCTTCGGAATCTGACTCTACTTTTAACTTTGCAGACATGGTAGTCTCAAGATCTGAAGCAGAAACACTAAGTTCGTCCTGATTAAGGTCAAATAAAAAGTTGTCTAAAATAGGAAGGGTGTTGGTGTTGTTTATTACGCCACCCAATATTTGAAGCTGTTTCAGCAAATAACTGCTGGATACAATAAATTTCATCGGCTTTGTGATTAATTAGAATCGTTTACAAATATATTGAATCTGGTAAATTCAGGACGCTTTCAAGATAGTATTTATTAACATTGTAATCTTGAAATTATGTGTTATACTGCTGAAAATTAGTGGAGTGTCGCAGCGAAAATCTTTCTTATTGTTAATATGTTACTTTCTTCGACCCGATAACTTCAGAAGAAAATGCTATTTCTGATATTTTTTCTTTCTGAAAAATTTAAAGATTAAACCAAAACCCCCTAAGAGAAACAACGGAAGCAACAGATTTACTAATTGCCATTTTAGCCTTTCATTGGCCGCTTTTTGCTCGTTAAGAAAAGCAATATTAATTTCTTTACTTCTTATATCAATAAGTCCGGTATCGTCTAACATATAATTCACGGCATTGAGCAAAAATTCTTTATTACCATAAGTGTTACCGGTATAACGTTCAAACCCAAGCTCTAAAGGTTTGCCTTTCTGTACAGTATTCTTAATCACATCACCATCAGAAATCACCAACATTTTTGTGGGAATACTTTCTCTTAGCGGATTATTGATTTTAAAAGGTTTTATCCTGTTTTTATATACTGAAGTAAATTTACCTTCCAATAAAACCGCCATGGGCTGCTCTCCATCTTTGTAAGTAGCCAGGTTTGGTTCTTTGTTTACAATTTCCAGGCTAATTTCCCTAGGTGTGCCTTCAACCCTGGTTTGTGGTGAACTACTCAATAAAATCGTTTTCTTTACATCGTTGGCCAGGGTGTCAATTTGGTTGGCATATTCAAAACGTACCGCCTCAATATTGTTGATAATTGGGTGATTATTTGGCGAGGTGGTAAGCGGACTGTAAAACCAGGGATATGGATTAAACCTGGTGTTATTTCCCTGCCCCGAAGCCAAAATAATGGGTGCTGAATAAATATCATTTATCAATACAGGGTTGATCCTAACCCCATACGAAAAGAAGAAATCGCCAAGGTTGAGATCCCGCGGTAAAGCAAAAGCTTTCCCGGTGGGGTTTAAAAGACTATCGGTTTCCATCGCTACAGCTTCGGTGAGCCATAACGATTTTCCGCCTTGCATGGTGTATTGATCCAGCACGAATTTCTCTTTCTCGGTAAAAGCCTCGGTAGGTTTTGCTTCAATGAGCAAATCGTATTTTGTTAATTCCTGAAGGGTTTTTTGTGGATTTTCGGCTACCGAATCTAAAGTAAATGGTGCCATAAAATAATATTCCTGCAGGGTCTTAATGAAATCGGCGATGTAAGCGTCTTTAAGTTCGCCATTGCCGCGCATTACAGCAATTTTCTTTTGCTTCGGATAAATTAATTTATTTAATGCATTGGCGATAGCATATTCCAATTGTTGCACCGAGTTGGAAACGCGTTCCTCATCGGTCGCGCCAAGTTTATTTTTTAGCAATGGAATTTGCACCTTTTTCCCTGCCAGACTGGCTTCTGCCCAGGGAAAGATTAAAGCTTCAGATGTTTTTCCATTTTCTTTTACGCTTACCCGGGCGGGGGCCATGCCTCGCTTATAAAATTCCTGTGCAGTGGCTTCGGCATTGTTACTGGTTTCTAAAGGATTGGTAAACGTAAATTTTATATTGCTGTTGTATGCTGAAAATTCTTCCAACATCTGCCGGGTTTCGTTCCGCAACCTCCTAAATTCCGAGGGAAAATTTCCCTGTAAAAAAACTTTGATGATTATAGGTTCTTTCGCGTCTTCAACAATACGCATCGCCGCGGGAGAAAGAGAATAACGGTTGTCACCGGTGAGATCAAAACGCGCAAAGAAATTTGCAGCCAGCAGGTTAACGGCCACCAGAGCAAGCAGGATTAGGAATGCGTTTTTATAAGTTTTTTGTTGTTTCAAAACTAGGATTTTTGCTGAATGGCTTTTAATCTTAGCTTAGTGAATGCTAAAAATAAAATGATAAAACTTAGAAAATAAATAAGATCCCTCGTATCTAAAACTCCCCGGCTAATACTCTGGTAATGAAAACTAATTCCCAGGTATTCCAGGCCATAAGCGGTACTGCCAAAAAGATCGAAATTCCCTAAATTTTCAAAGGCGAAAAAACTAAGAAAACATAAAAACACCGCGATAATAAAAGCAATAATTTGATTTTGAGATAAAGCGGAAGCAAAAACACCAATAGCGGCGTAGCAACCGCCAAGTAGCATCAAGCCAATATAAGAGCCCAGAGTGGCGCCAAAATCGAGATTTCCAACGGGATCGCCCAGTTGATAAATGGTGATTGCATATAAAATGCTGGGGATAATTGCCAAAAGAATTAATAACAGTGCGCCAAAATATTTACCCAAAATTAATTGATTAAAACCAATTGGGCGGGTGAGTAATAGCTCCATAGTACCCTGTTTTTTTTCTTCAGAAAAACTTTTCATCGTAATTGCCGGTACTAAAAAGATAAAGATCCAGGGCGCTAGATTGAAAAATGGTTTTAGGTCTGCAAAGCCGTTATCTAAAATATTGTAATTCCCGGTAAAAAGGAATAAGAAAAGACTGCAAGCCACCAAAAACACCCCAATAACCAAATACCCCGTAAGCGAGGAAAAAAAAGAGTTTATTTCTTTGTTTAAAATTGCGAACATGATCGGATTTCGGTTGTCGGTTTGTCGGTCTCGGTTAAATGTTTATACCTTAGTACTATCATTAAATGAGGTTTTGTAAATTAGCATAAAGATTGTTAATAAATAAATCCTGTAAATCTTCCTTTTTCATATATTATTTTTTCTTTAAACAACTCACAACTCACAACTCACAACTCACAACTCACAACTCACAACTCACAACTCACAACTCACAACTCACAACTCACAACTCACAACTCACAACTCACAACTCACAACTCACAACTCACAACCTCAGTGCTCCAGGCTTCGGGTTTTTCATTAAATAAAACCTTTGTTTTTGCCCAAATTCCTTTAAAGATTTCAGAATTTCTGTAATTTTCTAAAGCTGTTTCATCGGTCCAGTAACTATACGTAAAAAACCGATTGGTATTGTGTTTGTCCCGCAATAATTCAACTTTATGACAGCCGTCAAATCCGCTGATTTTATGTTTGTTCTGCTCGAAATTTTCCAGAAATTCCGGAATTTTTTCGGGCTTAAAACTCATTTTTACGATTCTGTTCAGCATTATTTTTCAAAGTTTATGGTAACGGTATCCCTAATTTCGAGTCCGAAGAGGGTAGCAGCGCTTCCTACGGTAGAAGGATTACTTTTGTAAATGGCTAATTCTATATTTCCTTCAGAATTAAATAATGCCAATTTTTTTCCTCCTTCTTCGCCGCGTTCTTCTTTGGCTACATCAAAATTGATCCAATCGGAATATGATTCGTAAATATCTTTAAAGGTGAGCATCCTGGCACTTATTACAAATTCCCGTCCTTTGCCCACCTGTTCAAATAATTTTCGATTAATGTTAGTGACCACGTTGCCATAGTTGTCAATATAGAGCACGTGGCCTATAATTTGATCTTCTTCAGTATTTACTATTGGCTCAAACTGCTTAAGGTAGCGAATTTCGTTAATATTTCTTCCAATAACATCTAAAGTTCCCCCACGAGCTATATGGCAGGCTACCCGCACAAAAACATCCAGTACCGGGAAATTGGTTTGGGTAGTATCGTGAATATTGATTTCTACAATCTTTTCGGGTTTAATTTCTGAAGCTAAGAGAGATAGAATCCCATTATTGGCGCAAATAAAATAATGCTCGTCCAGTAACACGGCCAGGTGTTTATTTTCTGGAGTAAATTCAGAATCTATTCCAATTATATGAATGCTTCCTTTTGGGAAACTGCGATATGCATTTTTTATAATATAGGCTGCTTCGCTTATATGAAAAGGAGAGACCGAATGCGAAATATCAACAATCCTTACCTGATCCAGCTCGTTGTAAATTGCGCCTTTAACTGCCCCGACAAAATAATCTTTCTCTCCAAAATCTGTAGTTAAAGTAATGATGGCCATAGATAATTGTTAATATATTTTTTTAAATGTAAGCGCTAATTTTGTGTAAGTTTGTAATGAAGCTAAGTAGCAATGAGCGCACTACGCAACAACTAAGAATGCTTTTAATTAAGCCGGTTGTTTTTTAATTTTCCCTACATTGGGTGTGGTGATGTGGTGATTTTTTCTCATCTTGCCGCTAAGCATTACACTAAATTTTATTTGCCAAAATTAGCATTTAAACTTAGTAGACACAAAAAAAGAATAACTATAAATAAAAATATTTTGAACATCTTTTTTCAATTTAAACTTTAAGCTTTTGAACGAACTTGTTATTGAACTTTCAGATATTAATCCCCGCGAATTTTTCGGGCAGCAGAATGAAAATATTGAACTTTTAAAAAAGTATTTCCCAAAACTAAAGATTGTAGCCAGGGGAAACAGGATTAAAGTTTTTGGAGATGATGAAATGCTGGAGGAATTTGATGGACGTATCAATATGCTTATGGAGCACTTTACTAAATACAATAAGCTGGACGAGAATGCTATTGAGAGGGTGTTGACCAGCAAAAGCAGTGCTGAATATCAAACTTCGGCTAAAAGTGACGATGTACTGGTACACGGGGTAGGCGGCCGGCTCATAAAAGCCCAAACTGCAAACCAGCGAAAACTGGTAGAATTAATGCGTAAAAATGATATGGTATTTGCCATTGGTCCCGCCGGAACCGGAAAAACCTATACGGGGGTTGCTTTGGCAGTTCAAGCTTTAAAATCAAAACAGGTAAAAAGGATTATTTTAACCCGGCCTGCGGTAGAAGCCGGGGAAAACCTGGGTTTCCTTCCCGGGGATTTAAGAGAGAAATTAGATCCATATATGCAGCCGCTTTATGATGCGTTGCGTGATATGATCCCCCACGAAAGATTAGATGCTTATATCGAAAAAGGAACCATCCAAATAGCACCGCTCGCTTTTATGCGAGGAAGAACATTGGACAATGCTTTTGTGATTTTAGACGAAGCGCAAAATACTACCCACGCCCAAATGAAAATGTTTC
The DNA here is from genome assembly GCF_900129445.1 of Salegentibacter echinorum. Lineage (GTDB taxonomy): Bacteria > Bacteroidota > Bacteroidia > Flavobacteriales > Flavobacteriaceae > Salegentibacter > Salegentibacter echinorum. Next base: position 10,192 of record NZ_FQVT01000010.1, on the reverse strand, counting down.
TTACCAGGATGGGAAAAAGTGCCAAATTTATGATTACCGGAGATCCCGGGCAGGTTGATTTACCAAGAAGAGCTGTCTCTGGTTTAAAAGAATCTTTATTGGTCTTAAAAGAAGTGAAAGGAGTGGGGATGATCTATCTTGATGATAAAGATGTAATAAGACATAAGCTGGTTAAAAAAATTATTGCAGCATATAAGGAGATTGAACAGGCCGAATAAGTTTCAATTACCCTGAAACTAACTTTCAATTGAAAATAATCTAAAAAAACAATGATTTATTTATTGCAAAATGTCAATCTTAGCTTGTCGAAGACGCTATTATTTGGAACGCTTCTACAGGCCTGTGCTGAGTTGGTGGAAGTGCCCGGCGAGACAATTTAATTTATTATACAATTTACCTAAGGGGTTTCCAAAACAATGTTAGCCCGGGACTCCAATTTTATCAATTAAGTTTTATATTACAAACTAATGAGCAATACCATTATAAAAACCGATTTCAACTTTCCATCGCAAACCAGCGTTTATAAAGGCAAGGTTAGGGATGTTTATACACTAAAAGACAATAAACTTATAATTGTAGCTACCGATAGGCTTTCAGCTTTTGATGTGGTGATGCCGAAGGGAATTCCTTATAAAGGACAAATTCTTAATCAAATTGCCACAAAAATGATGGAAGCTACCAGCGATTTGGTGCCAAATTGGTTGGAAGCAACCCCAGATCCTAATGTGGCAGCCGGCCAGGCTTGCGAGCCATTCAAAGTAGAAATGGTAATAAGAGGTTATCTGGCGGGGCATGCAGCCCGGGAATACAAAGGGGGGAAACGTATGCTTTGCGGTGTGGAAATGCCAAACGGCTTAAATGAAAACGATAAATTTCCTGAACCTATAATTACGCCGGCAACAAAAGCAGAACAGGGTGATCACGATGAAGATATTTCTAAAGCTGAAATTTTAAAACAAGGTATCGTTTCGAAAGAAGATTATGAGGTTTTAGAGAAATATACCTGGGATTTATTTCAACGTGGTTCTGAGATTGCAGCAAAACGCGGACTCATTTTAGTAGATACCAAATATGAATTTGGAAAAACTGCCGATGGAAAAATTGTGTTGATCGATGAAATTCACACTCCAGATTCTTCGCGGTATTTTTATGCCGATGGCTATCAGGAAAGACAGGATAACGGAGAATCGCAAAAACAGCTTTCTAAGGAATTTGTAAGACAATGGCTTATTGAAAACGATTTTCAGGGGAAAGAAGGACAAATTCTACCCGAAATGAGCGATGATTATATAAACTCGGTTTCTGAAAGGTATATTGAACTCTATGAAAAAATTACCGGAGAAGCTTTTGTGAAGAGTGATATTAATAATATTCAGCAGAGGATTGAAGAAAATGTACTGGATTATCTAAAATAGCCTTTATCTTATTGTGAAAAATAGAACCGGATTAGCTTTTAGTCCGGTTTTTTTATTTTTAATGAATAAGAAACCTATTTCGCTTAGTTTTTTCTCAAAAGTTTAAATTGAGCTGTTTTAATAGGGGCTGAATATTTTATATTCCAATGTATTTTTTAAATTGCAGGGAAGATGTTTCAATTTTTTAATTATTAATCAAACTAGCCACTAAAATATTTATTTAAGTTATGAGTAATTACCATATTAAGAATTTAGAGGAGTACTTTCAGGTATATCGTAAATCGGTTAGAGAGCCCGAAAATTTTTGGGAAGAAGTAGCCGAAGAACATTTTACCTGGCGCAAAAAATGGGATAATGTGTTGAGTTGGGATTTTGATAAACCGGAGGTGAAATGGTTTGAAAATGCTAAACTCAATATTACCGAAAACTGTATAGATCGTTTTCTCTTTAACAGGGCCGATAATACTGCCATTATTTGGGAACCTAATGACCCCAAAGAAGAGGCGCAGCATATTTCATATGGTGAATTGCATAAAAAAGTTAATAAGTTTGCTAACGTTTTAAAATCACAAGGCATAGAAAAAGGGGATAGGGTTTGTATTTACCTTCCTATGATCCCAGAATTAGCTTACGCGATGTTAGCTTGCGCCAGAATTGGAGCTATTCATTCTGTGGTTTTTGCAGGCTTTTCGTCTAAAGCTCTGGCCAGCCGAACCAACGACGCCGATTGTAAAATGGTTATAACCTCCGATGGTTCTTTCCGCGGAAATAAAACTATAGATCTAAAAGGAATTGTCGATAAAGCAATGACAGAGTGTCCAGATGTAGAAACCGTGCTCGTAGCTAAAAGAACCGGCGCCGATGTTAACATGCAGGAGCGCGATAAATGGTTGGAGCCACTTTTGGAAGAAGCATCAGACGAATGCGCCGCAGAAACCATGGATGCTGAAGACCCCTTGTTTATTTTATATACTTCTGGTTCTACCGGGAAACCTAAAGGCATGGTACACACCACCGCGGGATATATGGTTTATACTGCCTATTCTTTTAAAAATGTATTTCAGTATAAAGAGGATGATGTCTATTGGTGTACCGCCGATATTGGCTGGATCACAGGACATTCTTATATTCTATATGGGCCGCTTGCCAACGGCGCCACTACCGTAATGTTTGAAGGGGTTCCTTCTTATCCAGACGCCGGTAGGTTTTGGGAAGTGGTAGATAAACATAAAGTAAATCAATTTTACACAGCGCCAACTGCAATTAGGGCGTTAGCCAAAAAGAATGTGGAACTTGTAGAAAAGCACGACCTTTCTTCACTTAAAGTTTTAGGCTCGGTAGGAGAACCTATTAATGAGGAAGCCTGGCACTGGTATAATGATAATGTGGGAAGAAATAAAAGCCCTATAGTAGATACCTGGTGGCAAACGGAAACTGGCGGAATTATGATTTCCCCAATTCCTTATGTTACCCCGGTAATCCCAACCTATGCTACATTACCGTTCCCGGGAATTCAACCGGCTATCATGGATGAAAATGGAAATGAGCTCATGGATAAACAGGTTGATGGAAGATTGTGCATAAAATTTCCCTGGCCTTCTATTGCCAGAACTGTATGGCGCGATCATAAACGTTATAAAGACACCTATTTTTCTACCTATAAAAACATGTATTTTACCGGTGATGGGGCCTTAAGAGATGAGGTTGGCTACTATAGGATTACCGGTAGGGTGGACGATGTGATTATCGTTTCTGGTCACAACCTTGGTACTGCACCTATTGAAGATGCTATTAATGAGCATCCCGCCGTAGCAGAATCTGCTATTGTTGGTTTCCCTCATGAAGTTAAAGGAAACGCGCTCTATGCCTACGTGATCCTGAAAGAAGCCGGGGAATCCAGAAACCAGGATAATCTTAGAAAAGAGATACACCAGCAAATTTCAGAAAAAGTTGGGCCTATCGCTAAACCGGAAAAAATTCAGTTTGTTAGCGGACTTCCAAAAACAAGAAGTGGTAAAATTATGAGAAGGATTTTACGTAAAATCGCTTCCAAACAAACCGAAGATCTTGGCGATACTTCAACATTGTTAAATCCTGAAATTGTAGATGAAATTATGAAAGATGCTTTGTAAACTTTTTTAAAAGCTTACAGTAAGTAAATTTAGTAGGCAGTCGCAGTGAGCATTGTTCAAGTATTGCTCACTGCTTACTGCTCACTGCAAACTGAAACTGCCCACTGAAAACTGATACTGGTCAATATTTCAATAGCGTTTTTAAATTCAACTTTTTGTCGCTATTTAAAGTTCCCATTATCTTTAAAAAAGCAATAGCGGTGATAAATGCATCGCCGGCGGCAGTATGCCTGTCTTTTATCGCGATATCATAAGTTTCGGCCAGGTCATCTAAAGTATAATGTTTGTCACGGTTAATCAAATTAGAATGAATACGGGTGCGACGATATAAATTTGAGGTATCTAAAACTTTATTTTTTAAATTAGGCAAATTTATCCGTTCTAAAGCCGCGTTTACCATTCCTATATCAAAACCTGCGTGATGAGCAACTAAGACCGAATTTCCAATATATTTTAGAAAATCTTTTATCGCTTCTTCTTCCGTAAGTGTTTCCAGCCTTTCGTGCTGAATAATACCGTGAATTTTTACGGTTTCAGGATTAAAAGTGTTTTGAGAGATATATTCTTCAAAGCTATGCGAAACATCAATACTATTGTTGTGAATTGCAACGGCACCAATACATAACATGCGGTCTTTTATAAAATTAAAGCCGGTGGTTTCGGTGTCAAAAGCAATAAACCGGGTGTCTTTGATTTCTGCTGGCAGCGCCTCTGAGAATTTGGCTGCATACTTTTGCCAAAATTCAGGATATTTTTCTGGTTTTTTTCTAAAAATACTAAACATTAAACGTAGGGGCTTACTTCAAATTTAAACTTTATCAATTCCTGCAATTGCCTTATATTTTTAAAACAGCGTTTTAATTTAATGCGCTCTTCCTTGCTTAGGCTGGAAAGATCTATAAAACGCCCGCTGTTTCTATTTTTCAAACCGTGTTTTGTCCTTAATTTAATTAAGACTTTAGACGCATAAGCGCAAGCCAGGAATAATTCTTTGTTATTGGGCTCCAGCTGCGCTAGTTTTTCAAAACGCTCTGCAGTATTGCTTATGTTTTTTACCTGGTGGTTTAAAATAAGCAATCGCGCAGCATCTGTAATTGGGGTAATTCCACGTTTTTTTATGTCAAAATAATCCTTGTTTTCTCCGTCCTGTTCTACTAAAAATTGCCTAAAGAAACCGAGCGGTGAAGGGTTTCTTAATGTGGTTGCACCCATTACCGCAAAAAATTTACGATTATCGCGGGTAAGTTCGAAAATATGATCGGCCAGGGCGTTGGTAAGTTTTATATTTCCGTAGCTAATATCAAAATCGAAAAAAATAGAACAAAGCAGAATCTCGTCGTTGCCGGGATTCACGATCCAATCGCTAAATTGTTTTTTCCATTCCGTTAGACTAAGACAATATTTGGGGTTTTTGGCCATCATTTCGGCAGGACAGTATTCATAGCCAATTATCCGCAAGCGCTTATTTACTTTTTTAGCGAGTTCTAAAAAGTAAGCTCTCGCTTCTTCCAGTTTTTCTGCGGAAACATCTTCAAAAATAATCGCGTTATCCTGATCGGTTTGTAACAATTGTTCCTTCCGGCCCTGGCTGCCCAACGAAACCCAGGCAAAATCACAGGGTGGGGGAGTACCAAGTTTTTTGATACAACGCTCAATAATTCTTTTGATGGTGGCATCGTTTAATTCAAAAATAATTTTTGAAATATGCGTTAAGGGGATATTGGAACTTATAAAACCTCGTAGCAGTAAAGTGATCTTATGCCTAATTTTCTTTAGTTCATTAGTGCTTTTACTACGCTGTATAGCCTTCATTAAGATGGAAGGATTGTGCGCTTCAGAAACCATAATATCATGTTCAGAAAGAATGCCGGTTACTTTGGTATTTGGCGTGCCATCTTCGGTAATACAAATATGGTTAATATGATGTTTCATCATGCTAAGCTGCGCCTGGGCAATGCTTAAACCCCGCGGATAACAAACTACCGGGGAAGCCATGATCTTCGCAACGGTGGTTTCGCTCTCAAATTCTCCCGAAGCAATCATTTCCCGAAAATCCTCGTCGGTAATTATTCCTTTTGGAATACCTTTCTCGGCAACCAGCACCGAGCCCAATCTTTTTTCGCTCATCAATTGTGCTGCCTGTCTAATTGTAGTATCTGGTGAAACCAATACCACTTTTCTGGTAATTGGTGCCGGCTGGAGTTCAAAAAGATTAGAGTTAGATTGATATTTATGTTCTTCGGCCCCGTGATCTGAAACAAGTTTACCTTTATGCGCTTCAGAGTAGGGATTCCGGGTGTTGGAAGCAAAGCTCTGAATAAGGAAATTACCTACTTCTTTGTTTTCTTCAGAAAGAGGCTTGAATTTTTCAATAGGAATGGCATAAACTATACTTTCTTCTTCGGCGATAGCGTTGATGAGGTAATTCTCTTTGGCAAAAAGCGGCCGAAGACCAAAAATATCCCCTTCATCGCATTTATCTATAGTCTCCAGCTCGCCATTATGCTTTCGCTCTAAAGAAATAGCTCCTTTATTGACTACATAAAAATGTTGATGGCCTTTTTCACCTTCAGAAAAAAACATTTTACCTTTTTCCAGGTATAAAACTTTTACCTGGCCAGAAATGCTTAGTAGCTGCTCTTTCTCTAAAAATTTAAAGGGTGGAAAATCCTTTAAAAAATCGGCGATACGGGAAGCTATGGTATTCATCACAGCACTAATTTGACTAAATTTATAACTGCAATTTACAGAATTACTTCGTAATCTTTAATCATTTCGAGAATCACTTTTTCAGTTTCAGAGAGCGCTACATAATTTTGAGTTGTTTCTTCCTTAACCTTATCAAAATAGGGCTCTATTTCTCCAGATTCGTAGGAATTGATAATCTTTGGATGCACGTAATAGCTGCGACATACCGCCCGGGTATTGCCCAAACCTTCGGCAGATGCGTCGAAGGCTTTTAGCAGGTTTTTTTTATTTTGTTTTTCTTCTTCGATATATCCTAATTCTCTTAAGGTCTCAAAGAAAATTTTAGTGGCGCTCCAGGTTCTAAAATCTTTAGCTGAAAATAGATCACCGGTTAGTTCGTGGATGTACTCATTGATCATTCCGCTGTCTATGCTTCGTTTTTCACCGTTTTCATCAAAGAATTTAAAGAGCTCCCAGCCGGGAATTTCTTCACACTGGTTAATTAGTTTGATTAACTTTTTATTCTTTACGGTTACCGAGTGCTCTTTCCCTTTTTTGCCAATAAACTCAAATTTTATGCGATTTTTATGGGTTTTTACGTGCCGACTCCTAAAAGTAGAAAGTCCGTAGGTTTTATTCTTCTTTGCATAATATTCATTACCAATTCTAATATGTGTTTCTTCCATAAGCCTAAGAATAAGCGCTAAAACTTTTCTTTGACTCATCTCTGGTAGGTCAAGGTCCTTATCTACTTGTTTTCTTATTTTGGGTAGATTTTCACCAAAAGCAGCCATTTTAAAAAACTTAGTTTCATTTCTTAATTTGCTCCAGGTAGGATGGTATATATATTGTTTTCTGTTTTTCTCATCCCGTCCCACTACCTGAAGGTGTCCTTTCTCAAGATGACTAATCTTAACATCCTGCCAGGCTGGAGGAATTACTAATTCTTTAATACGAGCTATGGTTTTCTTATCTTCCAGGCGCTCTCCTTTTTGCAAATATGAGAATCCCCGTCCTCTCTTTTTTCGTTCAATAGAAAGGTGCTCTTCGGAAACATAAGTTAGCCTGGCAAAAGCGACCGCTTCATAAGGATCTGATATTAGGGATTCAATCTCTTCCGGAGAAATAGTCATTTCTTTTTTTATAAATATAAGCTGAAATAAAAAACCAGAATAATAAACATTTGTGAAAGTATAGCTAAGTAACTCGTAATATTCCTGAAATTAGACTCCATTAGCGATATTTAAACCATTATTGCCAGGATGTATTAAGAATGCCGGTTTACTTTATAATTAAATATTGAATATTTCTATAAAAGAAAAAACCCTTTCCTGAATGTTAAAAGGGTTTGAGTTTATTCAGAATTAAACTAAAAAATTATTCGAAATAGCTAAACTTATCGCCGTCTTTAATTTTTAAGATGCTTTCGTATATTAGTTTGATCACATTTTCTACATCTGTTTTATGCACCATTTCTACCGTGGTGTGCATATATCTTAAAGGAAGTGAGATTAATGCGGAAGGAACCCCGCCATTGCTGTAGGCAAAAGCATCGGTATCGGTACCGGTAAACCTGGAGTTTGCGGCTCTTTGAAACGGAATTTCTTTCTCGGTAGCTGTATCGGTAAGCAATTCCCTTAATTTATTTTGTACTGCGGGCGCATAAGCAATTACCGGCCCGTGACCAATTTTAGTGTCCCCGGTTTTTTTCTTGTTAATCATGGGGGTATTCGTATCGTGAGTTACATCGGTCACTATCGCCACATTTGGTTTAATATGATGTGTAATCATTTCTGCACCGCGAAGCCCAATCTCTTCCTGCACCGAATTGGTGATATACAAACCAAAAGGCAATTCCTTTTTGTTCTCTTTTAATAATTTCGCTACTTGCGCAATCATAAAGCCACCCATTCGGTTATCTAATGCCCGGCAAACAAACTTATTGTCATTTAATATAAAGAACTCATCGGGATAGGTGATTACGCAACCTACGTGAACGCCCAATTCTTCTACTTCATCTTTGGTGCTACATCCCACGTCTATACAAATGTTGTCTATCTTAGGGGATTGTTCGCTGTCTTTATCGCGGGTATGAATGGCCGGCCATCCAAAAACACCTTTTACAATGCCTTTTTTGGTATGGATATTTACGCGTTTGGAAGCTGCAATTTGGTGGTCGCTACCCCCATTTCTAACTACATAGATAAACCCGTCATCGGTGATGTAATTTACATACCAGGAGATTTCATCAGCATGTCCTTCTATGACAACTTTATATTCGGCTTCAGGATTAATTACTCCTACGGCTGTACCATAAGGGTCTGTAAAAAACTCATCTACATAAGGCTTTAGATAATCCATCCATAGTTTTTGTCCTTCAGACTCATATCCTGTGGGTGATGCATTATTAAGGTATTTTTCTAGAAATTCTAAAGCTTTTTTATCTATTATGCTGTCTGTACTCATAGTTTTTATTTTTCACGAATTTAATAAGAATTAAACGGTCCACAACGCAATAATCATTAATTTTGGAATGGTTTTAGTACAACAGCAAACAAAATATTTGGTTCATGCCCAGGATACTTTTTGTCATATTATTCTTTGCTTTTTCTACGCTTTTCGCGCAAGACAGCTTGCAGGTGCAGGATACTCTACAGAAAAAATATATGATTATAGCCGGAGATACTGTACCCAGGGAAAGTATTGACCTTAAAGAAGTAGTTATTTTAAAAAAGTTACGATTTAATAGTCTTGCTGAAAGAAGGCGTTACCTTATATTAAGAAGAAAAACGAGAAAGGTGTATCCCTATGCTAAACTGGCTTCAGAAAGATTAGTAGAATTAAATAGTAGATTGGAAGCAATAGAATCTAAATCGAAACGACGATCTTATACGAGGATAGTTCAAAAATATATAGAGGATGAGTTTTCTGCGGAATTAAAAAAGCTTACCCACACCGAAGGTCAAATTCTGGTAAAGTTGGTGCATAGGCAAACGGGCACAACTACTTTTAACCTAATTAAAAATTTAAAAAGCGGTTGGCGGGCATTCTGGTACAATACCACGGCAAGTCTATTTGAAATATCTTTAAAGGAAGAGTATGATCCTAAGAACAATCATGAAGACTTTTTGATTGAAGATATTTTGCAGCGTTCTTTTATGAATAATCTTTTGGAACCACAGGCTACTGCTTTAGATTTTGAGTATGTGGAATTAACCGATAAATGGAGTGAAACAAGAAGCAGTGTCAATTGATTCTTTCTCCTTTAATTTTTTTTCAATCCCAACCCGCTAATTTGAAGTCTTTTAAGTTTGCTGTTTAAGATTTTTTTAAATTAATTTCATAGAACGCTTGCCCACTCAAAAAACGGGTGTATATTTGCCCCCGCTTAGCAGGACAGCGAATAGCTTAGCTTGGCAAAGTTCATTGCATATTGGGGATTGTATTAAGGCTTTTGATAGCGTGTGTATTTAAAGATACAGCGTAATTTTTATCAAATAACGCTCAGTAAAAAAATAATTTATTTTTTGCTTGCCACATTAAAAAAGAGTTGTATATTTGCACCCGCAAAAATAATAATTGCGACGTTCTTTTAAGGTTTGGTTTTAGCGAAAATAAAATTTTAAAAAAACCTTTAAAAAGTTTGGCTGGTAAAAACAAAGCGACGTATATTTGCAGCCGCTTTCACAGCAAAACAAGTTCCCAGAAATATTGAAAAAGAAACCGCCGGACGGGGCGTTATATAAGAAAGGTTCGACTCCTTTGTTTTTTACAAGATAGGAAGCCCCCTTCCTGTTCCCCCGAAAGGGGAATGATTAAGGAGTTGGTTCCTCCCCTTTGGGGAGGCTAGGTGGGGCTTTTGAAGTTCATTGATTTATTGAATTGACAGCGCGTACGTTTTTCGAGAGAAAAGCGATACAAATAATTTAGAATTAAGACTAGAGAAGTCATCTTTGA
>NZ_FQVT01000032.1 GCF_900129445.1 Salegentibacter echinorum | reverse complement strand
GTGCATCATCAACCTATTCCGGGGAGAAATGTTTACCACTTCAAAAAAGTCCATCATCTGATCCAGGGTATCGGAATGGGAACCGGTAACCTTCTTCGAAAAAATGCGAAACCGTTCTGCGGTAACCCGGTTGATGCTTATGGCCGAAAATAATCGCTTTGTTGTCTTTTTTGTTTTCATTACTGTATTATTTTTAGTTGTTGATAGGGTCTTCCAAGCCGTTAGGTTAATTTTTGCGCCATTGATTATTTTACATCTTTTTTGAGGATATGATTAATAAGCTGATTATAAGTCACTTATATTAAAATGCCAGCTTTGTCAAAATATCCATTACAGTACATTATTCCCCTGTATTTAAGAGCTGTGTGAAGCTCAGGGCTGTTTTTGCGCCAAAGGAAAATTCAAGCATAATCGTAATAAGCTGTAAATCAAGTTAATGGGGAATGTAACATCGCTTTAGCGTGTTACCCTCTTGCTATTCCCTCCTTCCTTTTAAAATGGTGCTTCGATCCAAAAAAAATACTTTGTATTCCACTACCATTTATCCAGACTATTTTACGGGAATACCCAGGATATTTGCCGACTAAAAAACCGCATTTTCAGCAGGCTTTTTCTAAAATGGTTTCCAGCTTTAATCGCCCTTTTTAAAACCATTTACTTATTATATCTGGAGCGTTTTCCTTTTGTTTTTGTGGAATAGTACAAGACAAGTATGCCTTGAATAATGTACTTCCTTTTATTTTCATTTACTTCCTATAGCGCTATCGCCGTTACCTTTTGATGAAACCTCCTCAAAGCGGTTTGGAAATGGGCCAGGCTTATAAATAGGGCAGCGCAGCAACCGGTTTATGCAGCCGATCCAGTTCCAAAGCCTTATCTTTTCCATCAAGAGTTAAGGGCGTGTAGGAAGTGGAATATATCATAATGAAATGCAGCCCGTCCTTATTAAATTCCTTCACGTGAATAGGAGTTACAATGCCAAGCGGACGTAAGCCAAAAAAGTTTGCCATAGTTTATTTTTTAATCGCCTTACCTATATTCATTTTCAAACATTTGTATTCATCTCGTTTTTTTTGGCTTATGTTCAAGATTTTTTTTGGACGAACCTCTTTTTCCTAAGCTGTAGCTTTTTGCGAAATCGTGGAAAATGTGGTGAGGACTTTTGTTCATACCTAACCTGTTCTTTATTTCCTCCAACTTTCCCCTTCCCATTTAATGATATTGAACATTTCTGGAAGTCGGTCACCAATATGGGCGCCATAGCGTTGTGCGATGGCCGATGGGGGATCATTGGTAGTGACAAATGTTTTAAGTTTTCTCCGGTGTCTTTCAAAAAGTACCTTCTCGATTAACTCTTCCCGGTTAAATGCCTTTTGTTCTTTCCCTAGATCATCAATGTACAATTTTCCCCTAAAGTTATCTTGTAAAACAAAGCTGCTGCTGGGGTCTCTTTGCGCCCAATGATATTGGGACACCAAAGAAATAGCGGATATACGGGGGAACCAAAGCTGCGCAATTTGAAATTTTTTAATGATCTCCTTTCCAACTTCGTGAATGAGATCAAAAAGCGTAGATTTCCCAACCCCGTAATCGCCATAAACCAGTAGCCCCTTATTCAAGCTGGCCTTATTTTTAATCATGCCATCAGCATTAAAATCATCCATCAGTAGAAAATAGCGAAAGATGCAGTACACGATTTTTTCATTATGTTTTTCAATGTTAAAAGTTATTTTTTGTCGGGCTACCTGTTTTTGGAACAAATGCCAAAATAGCTTTTTACTGACCAAAGGCACGGGCTTATCCGGCCCAACGACAGGTGGAGGGGCATGTATTGCTTTTATTCCTTTGACAGCACTAATCATAATTTTTTACTTTATCGAGCACTCGGAGATCCATTAGTTTTTTTGGTTCTTTTATCTTTTTTCCCTGGGCGATCAGCTGAATTATTTTTTGTCTAAGCTTCTCGGTACTGAGAATAATTCCTTTCCAAAATTCATCTTCGCCGTCTAAAATATCGTAGGCCAGTTGTAACTGCATTTCGTTTACCCCGTCTATTTCCAACATTTTTCGAATGGGTTTCACGCAATCCCCAAACCGGGCTTCTTTTGCTTTTTTTGATGGCGCATTTTTTCGCTTTAAATTTTTTAAAAACAGCTTTTGAAATTTAAGCGCCCATTCAAAATAAACTTCTTGCTCTTTTTTAATTTCAGATTTTTCAACCTCGAATAAAGCCTTTTGGTTTATATGTTCTAGGTTTATTGGTTTAAGGTTTACTTGTTTATCTATACTAGCAATGCCTTGGTAGGTGCTTTGGACCTGCCGGGGACTGTGCTTTGTACAATGCCCAGACAATGCTTTGTACAATGCCTGGGGAGGTGCTTTGGTAATTTTTACCAAAGCAATAATATTGGCGGTGTATTGATTTTTGCTTTTCTGAACCCATTGTATAAACCCCCAGGCCACTAAATCCTGCAAGCCGCGATTAAATGTTTTGTAATTTTTGATACCCAGGGCTTCCATGGCCAGATCGGTGGGGAAGCCAAATTCTTTTTTCCACCCCAACCGGTTACAACGTTCTATGGCAAAAAAGAAAATAGCACTGTGAACCGGCTTTACCTTGGCCGTATTGTTAAAGCTGAAGTCAAACCAGGCCCTGGAAAGTTCATAGCCATTCATAATAATGGGATTTTAGAAATTGAACAAGGAATGAACTTAATGGATGGGTGGTGTGATTTCTATAAGTGACTGTTCAATTTCACTTCTTTTATAATACACGCGCCTGCCCAGTCCATAACGTTTAAGCCTTCCGCTCTTGGTCCAGTGGTGCACTGTAGAGAGGTCAACTTTTAGCATTTGGGACACTTCTGAACGGGTGAGGTATTCTTCCGGTTCCTTTGGGCGAAAATCTTGCTTAAGGATTTCAATTTCTCCTTTAACGCCTAGTAAGATTTCCTGTACTAATTGTTCTGGAGTGGTTTGGTGAAGCTGAATTAGTTTTTTCATTGCATTAAGTTTAAAGGTTACAATGCAAATCAACATAAAGATATGGCATACCATTAGCATACTACGCCATAGAGAAGCCAGTAATTTAACAAATATTTAAGATTAAGGTTTGGTAATCCATTGTTTTAAATGAAATGCCATTTCATCGAGTAGCGGTGTTAAGTCTGTCGAACGTTTGCGCAGGGATTGAAGCTTCTCTCGCTTATCAAAAGGTAGATCCAGTACCTGCTGAAAAAAAAGGAATACTTGTTTTTCTGAAGCACCGGTTATTTTTTTGGCCTCGATGAGCGCTTTAAGCAATTCGGCCAATTCCAGGGGAGTACCCTGCCATTGAATTTTGTTCTCTTGCCGAAACTCCTTCAGCAACTGGTGGTCTTGCAAGAATAGATATTTAGGGATGTTACGATTTAGCCTATTCTGACGTGAGCGCCTGTCCAGGGCTAAAACGCTCTCTTTAAAATCCAATATATCCTGGGATGAATATTCCGATAACGGATTGTGGGATGTGAAAAACTCGGTGATCACGGAATTCTTCTCAGGAATGTGTGTCTCCGTTAGTTTTTGGTGAAAAGCCCCAATAAAACGAAAATCCGAAAGTAGGTTGGGAGGATGTTCAATGGGCAAGCTGGGCAATTGTGGATCTACTGCCAATACCCCGGTGATGTGTTGGACAATAGTCTCAAATAATAAGAAATGGTATTTTTCCTTTTTCTTTAATGGCACCCCTTTATAATACAGCGCTCTTTTGTAAGTGGTATCGAAATAGGCATTGACCTGGTAGGGCAGTGCCTCGTAATTATTTATAAAAATTAAAACATCGTAATATAAATCCCGCAGAAATACTTCCATATCTATCTTGAAATCCCTGCCGCGTGCCTTTTTAAAATAAAAATCGTAAAAAGAACTATTGATGTCCACCTTCAAAAAAGCCTTCAATGTGCATTCCCTTAAAGCGGGTTGCTGCAATTGGTTGTATTCGCGATTTTTAGG
>NZ_FQVT01000021.1 GCF_900129445.1 Salegentibacter echinorum | reverse complement strand
AGAACAGAATAAAGAAAAAATGAGTACCATCAATGTTATCAGAAATAAGTTGTTGGCACGGATTTTCGCCGTTGTAAAACGCGGTACACCTTATGCTGACACAATGAGATATGCAGCCTGAAATCATGAAAATTTAACAAAAAAGACTTGTTATAACCATAGAATACGGGACGGAATGAAAACCAATTACCACTGTAATAGCTTAATTGAACTACTGTCCATTCCCATAAAAGAAATTAAGAAATTGTTTTTCAATAAAAGTTTTCGTTAACAGTTTTGTTTCTTTTTTACAGACAAGATTCTTACTTCTTAACCTTAAATAACACTAATAAGCAACTAAGCTCTTGGTAAAAACACTTCGGCCATCATACACCTCGCGCTTCCGCCGCCACAAATTTCAATGACCTTTAATTCACTGCTTAAAATGTCGCAATGTTCTTCAATTTTCTCAATTTGCTCTTCGCTTAAACTTCGACGAGCGCGGGCGCTCATCACCAAATATTTACTTTTATCTTTTCCTTCTACCTGCAGCATATTACCGGCAAACTCGTGCATCTGTTCTTCAGTAATAACGATAACCTCTTTCCCGTCTTCTTTTAGATGATTTATTACATTCTTTCGTTCTTTTTTATCATCTATGGCGTCAAGGCAAATTATGGCAAACTCTTCTGCCATACACATCATTACATTAGTATGGTAAATTGGCTTACGTTCTTCGTTAACGCTTTGGTTGGCTTGAAATATAACCGGAGTGAATTCAAAATCCTCACAAAATTCTATCAATAGATCTTCTTCTGCACGCGGTGATAATGCACAGTAAGCTTTTTGATGCTTTCTATCTAAAATAAGGTTTCCCGTTCCTTCCAGGAAAAGATTCTCTTCTTCGGCCGAAGTATAATCTACAATTTCTGTAATTTTAAAACCTTCTTCCTCCAGTTTGGCAAAATATTCCAGGCGTCGTTCTTTTCGCCTGTTTTCGGCAAACATAGGATAGAGTGCTATTTCGCCGGTTTCGTGAAAAGACACCCAGTTATTTGGAAAAATTGAATCTGGGGTATCGTCTTCAATTTTATCATCTACCACAATAACCTGTACCCCAACATTTCTAAGTTTAGTCACGAAAGCATCAAACTCTTGCTGCGCCTGTTCGTTTACATCTTCATCAGTTAGATTTTTCTGAAAATAATTGTTTACAGCCGTCTGCTCGTTCATTCTAAACGCCACCGGCCGCACCATAAAAATGGTATTTGTTGTTTGTCTTGCACTCATATAATTCTATTCTCTTATTAAAGGTAGTGTGGAACAGCGTAATAGTCCTTCTTGTTTTGATATTTCGGCATATGGCACTTCTTCTACGGTAATTCCCTGCGTGCGAAGCCATTCATTAAGCCTTGTAAAGTTTTTCTCTGAAATTACCACGTCTTCAGAAATAGAAAAAATGTTAGAATTCATATAATACATTTCTTCCCTGGAAATTTCAAAAACATTCTTTTTTCCGAAGAGATTTACCAACCAGTTATATTCTTCTTCTTCCAAAAAACCATTTCTGTGAATAATAGCTTTTCCTTTTCCAACCGGCTGGAAACAACAATCTAAATGCAATGCATTATCTCTCGGTTCTGTATTAGATTTCCGCAAATTAAAAGAAACCACTTTTTTATGCGGAAAAAGTCCTTTTAAAGCATCTACGGCCTGCACATTGGTGCGACCGGTAATAAAATCTTTATAATCTGCACCCCTATATGTACCCACCAACAAATATTCGCCCAAAGGCATCACGTCACCACCTTCTACATGGGCATCTTCTGGTAGCGTTAATATTTTGGAAGGTTCAATCTCATCCATAACGTGACGTATAGCTTCAATCTCTTTCTCCCGATCTGGTAAAATGTTAGATTTTATAAATTTATCTTCAATAACGAAGGCGATATCACGGGTGAAAATTTGGTTGTAATCTTCAATCAATCGCGGCCTATAAACTTTCACCTCATATTTCTCTAAAATTTTCGCTACCGCTTCCATCTCCCGTACCATGTCCTCTTCTTTGGGATAAGATCCCATCCTAATATGTTCGGCAGATTTTGGATCGTAAGCTTCGTCTAAAGAGGGCTGTGGACCAATACTTTTTGCTGTCCCCAGAACAACCGCTTTTAAACGAGAAGTCTCATTATTGATATTTAATTTCACGCTTTAAATTTTTATCAAATATAAAAAAAGCTTCATACGATGATGAAGCTTTTTCCGAATTTATTAAGTTTTTAAAGTATCTTATCTTTTTTCTACAGGTTTGAATTCCCTTAAGTTTTCGCCGGTATAAATTTGACGTGGACGACCAATAGGCTCTTTTTTAAGCCTCATCTCCCTCCACTGCGCAATCCAACCGGGAAGCCTTCCAAGAGCAAACATTACCGTAAACATTTCTACTGGAATTCCCAGGGCTCTATAAATTATTCCTGAATAAAAATCTACATTGGGATACAATTTTCTATCTACAAAATATGGATCTTCCAGGGCTTCTTTTTCAAGTCCTTTAGCAATATCCAATACAGGATCATCTACACCAAGTTGATCCAGAACCTCATCTGCAGATTTCTTAATGATCTTGGCACGAGGGTCAAAGTTTTTATACACCCGGTGTCCAAAGCCCATTAAACGGAATGGATCTTCTTTATCCTTGGCTTTTTCCATAAATTTCTTTGTATCACCACCATCTTCTTTAATTCTCTCCAACATTTCTATCACTGCCTGGTTTGCTCCACCATGAAGTGGCCCCCAAAGTGCAGAGATACCTGCTGAAAGAGAAGCGAATAATCCGGCGTGAGAAGAACCAACCATTCTTACCGTAGAGGTAGAACAGTTTTGCTCGTGATCGGCATGAAGGATAAGCAATTTATCTAAAGCTTCAATTACTGCTTTATCTACTTTATAGCTTTTTCCAGGCTTCTCAAACATCATTTTATGAAGGTTCTCCACATAGCCCAGGGTATCATCCCCATAGTTTAACGGCAAGCTATTTTTCTTTCTAAGCGTCCAGGCTGCCAATACCGGGAATTTACCCAATATTTTTACAATAGCTTTATACATATCTTCTTCAGACTCTACATTTACTGAGGAAGGGTTAAAGGCGATAAGAGCACTGGTTAAAGAAGAAAGGACGCCCATTGGATGAGCAGATTTCGGAAATCCATCAAGGATTTTTTTCATCTCCTCATCTACTGCAGATTCTTCTTTAATATCGGCATAAAATTTATCTAATTGGGTTTTGGTTGGTAGTTCTCCAAAGATTAGCAGATATGCCACTTCAAGAAAATCTGCATTTTTTGCAAGATCTTCAATAGCGTAACCACGGTAGCGCAATACACCTTTTTCACCATTAAGAAAAGTAATTGCACTTTCACAACTTCCCGTGTTTTTGTAACCACGGTCTAAGGTGATTACTCCCGCTTCTCCACGTAATTTTTTAATATCTATTCCCTGCTCATTTTCAGTACCTTCTACAACGGGAAACTCATATTTTTTCCCATTAATTTCTATTGTAGCAACTTTTGACATATCTTAATTTTATAAACTTAATTCAACTTTTTTTCGACAATCGCTAATTTAAGAAATCTACTGTTAATTTTGCGTTAAGCATCCATAAGTTTTTTACGGAAATAGTAGAATTTGCGGGGTTTTTTACAAATTCTGAGAATTAAAAAATCCCTTTTGAAAAATAATCAAAAGGGATTCAATTTTAATGCGTTTGAAAATTTAGATTTTAAAAGCTTTATTTTTTGGAAAGTAAGCTACATCGCCCAATTCTTCTTCAATTCTAAGTAACTGGTTATATTTTGCCATACGATCACTTCGTGAAGCCGAACCGGTTTTTATTTGCCCGGTATTTAGAGCTACAGCAAGATCTGCAATAGTATTATCTTCGGTCTCACCACTTCGGTGTGACATTACAGAAGTAAAGCCTGCATTGTGTGCCATATTTACGGCAGCAATAGTTTCTGTTAGCGTACCAATTTGGTTCACTTTAATGAGGATTGAATTAGCAATTCCTTCATCAATTCCCCTGGATAACCTTTCTACATTGGTCACAAAGAGGTCGTCTCCAACTAATTGAACTTTGTCCCCTACTTTATCGGTTAAAGCTTTCCAGCCATCCCAATCATCTTCATCCATTCCATCTTCAATAGAAATAATTGGATACTTAGAAGAAAGTTCGGCAAGATATTCGGCTTGTTCTTCGCTACTTCTTATTTTTCCACCTTCACCTTCAAATTTTTTGTAGTCATATTTACCGTTTTCATAAAACTCGGCAGCAGCACAATCTAGAGCAATCATTACTTCGTCCCCACCTTTGTAACCGGCTTTTTCAATAGCTTCTAGAATGGTTTCCAGGGCATCTTCTGTTCCATCTAATTTTGGAGCGAAACCACCTTCGTCACCTACGGCCGTACTTAGACCACGATCGTGTAATACTTTTTTAAGATTATGAAAAATTTCTGTTCCCATTTTTAAGGCATGAGAAAAGCTTTTTGCTTTTACCGGCATAATCATAAACTCCTGAAACGCGATAGGCGCATCACTATGAGACCCTCCATTAATAATGTTCATCATAGGAACCGGTAGCGTGTTCGCACTAACCCCGCCCACATAACGATATAATGGCAAACCAAGCTCATTGGCAGCTGCTTTTGCAACGGCCAGGGAAACACCAAGTATTGCATTGGCGCCAAGCTTTCCTTTGTTTGGAGTACCATCTAATTCTAACATATCCCTATCAATTTGGTTTTGTTCAAAAACCGAATATCCCAATAGTTCTTCTGCAAGGATGTTATTTACGTTATCTACAGCTTTGGTCACACCTTTTCCCATATAATCGTCACCGCCGTCACGTAGTTCTACTGCTTCATGTTCTCCGGTAGAAGCACCAGATGGCACCGCAGCTCTTCCTAGAACCCCATTTTCTGTCATTACATCTACTTCTACGGTTGGGTTTCCTCTTGAATCGAAAATTTGACGGGCGTGAACATTTATTATTACACTCATAGTCTCATTTATTTAGTTAATTGATTAATACGCAAGATACAAATTGGAGCAGAAAAAAACGAGCGAAACCGGTAGTTTTAAAGCATTTATAACATAAAAAACTACTCAATCGTTTTCAGAAGCAAAAGGATTGTAATAAAATTTTACTCCTAATCCTATAGTAGCGGTGGAAGCAGATTGCAATAAAGCTTTTCACCAATTTTGATTCGTAATTTAAGGTTATTGATTTACACTCTTAACTTCTGTTTTTTAATTATGATTCTAACTTCCTGCAAATTCTATGAGTCCATGTAAATTCTTAATCTTTTACACTCTTTAAAAGATTGGAGAAACGATGCGGGAGTGCTAATTGGGCTGCTTTTCAGGAAAATAAGCTTTACAACTCCAATTTTTATAATAAAAAGTCTTGCAAGAAAATCTGAATTAAGGAATTTCACAGATAAAACTCAATAAGTTATTTCCATTTTATAAAAGATAAAGCCCAGAATATCTAAATATTCTGGGCTTTATCATCGTTTCAGCTAAATATTTAAATATTAAGCCTTAGCTTTCTTTACTCTATCCATAAATTCATCAAATAGATAACTGGCATCATGTGGCCCGGGACTGGCTTCAGGATGGTACTGTACCGAAAAGCAGTTTTTATGTTTCATTGCTATTCCACCTACCGTATCATCATTTAGACAAATATGGGTGATTTCTACATCCTTATTCGCTTCAGTAGAAGTTCTATCTACAGAAAATCCGTGGTTTTGGGAGGTAATTTCTCCTTTCCCGGTTTTAAGGTTTTTTACAGGGTGGTTTATTCCGCGGTGACCGTGATGCATTTTATAAGTTTTAATGCCATTGGCAATCGCGATAACCTGGTGGCCTAAACAAATACCAAACAAAGGATGGTCCTTTTCGAGAATATCTTTGGTTAGGCTTACAGCGCTCTCTAAGGGTTGAGGATCTCCGGGCCCGTTTGAAAGAAAGTAGCCGTCTGGATTCCATTCGCTCATTTCTTTATAAGTAGTATTGTAAGGAAATACCTTTACGTAAACATCTCTCTTTTCAAAATTTCTTAGAATATTTTTCTTAATTCCTATATCTAAAGCTGCAATTTTGTAGGTAGCATTTTCGTTCCCAAAATAATACGGCTCTTTAGTGGAAACTTTACTAGCCAGTTCCAGCCCTTCCATGTTTGGCACTTTTTTTAATTCGGCTTTAAGACCCTCGATATTATCCACCGCTGTAGAAATAATGGCATTCATAGCGCCGTGATCCCTAATATAGGTAACCAATGCCCGGGTATCAACATCTGAAATTGCAAAAAGATTACTCTCCTCCAAAAAATCCTGCAGCGAACCATCTGCTGCTTCACGGGAGTGAGTGTAGCTAAAGTTTTTGCAAATAAGTCCGGCAATCATGGCGCTATCTGCTTCACTCTCTTCTTTTAATGTACCATAATTACCAATATGAGCATTTGTAGTAACCATTAACTGTCCGAAATAAGAAGGATCTGTAAAAACTTCCTGGTAGCCTGTCATACCGGTATTAAAACAAACCTCTCCTACAGCTTTGCCATCTTTATCCCCAACTGCTTTGCCATGAAAGATAGTTCCATCTTCTAATAAAATAATCGCCTTTTTTCGAGTTTGATACTTCATTGTGATTTATTACTTAAATTGTTGTGATGATTCTTCGTTATTTTCTTTCTGAAATCAACAACCTCAGTTTAAAAGTACGAGGTTTGCTTCTGAAAAAATTCTTTTACTTCGAGGCAATTCTTGAAGAATTAAACCCCTGGTTATCGTCCCACGATTAAAATCTCATTATAAGATATAAAAAAAGGACAAACCCGAGAGTTTATCCTTTTTTAAAATTAACTTATTAAAAGATTCATTTTTAATCTTCTTTTTTGTCTTCTTTATTTTCTGAAGATTTATTCTCTTCAGTCTTATTCTCTGTTTGCGGTGCACTATCCTGTGAAGAAGATTTTTTTCTTCCACCTCTACGAGTTGATTTTTTCTTCTCTGGCTTATCTTTAAGGTTATAAGTTTCGTTATAATCTACTAATTCAATAAGCGCCATATCTGCGTTATCCCCAAGACGGTTTCCTAATTTAATTACCCTTGTGTAACCACCCGGGCGATCGCCAACTTTTGGAGCAACGTCGCGAAACAATTCGGCCACGGCCTCTTTTTGACGAAGCTTGGCAAAAACCAATCTACGGTTATGCGTAGTATCTGTCTTACTCTTTGTAATTAAAGGCTCCACAAAAACTTTTAAAGCTTTTGCTTTCGCAACGGTTGTATTAATTCTTTTGTGTTCTATTAGGGAGGAAGCCATATTGGCTAGCATAGACTTTCTATGAGCGGTCTTTCTACCTAAATGATTGTGTTTTTTTCCGTGTCTCATTGTTTGTTGCTTAATTCATTTTCCCAAAACCTGGACTTCTGCCGGTTTTTATGGAAAATTACTTGTAGTTTAATATAGTTGAAAATGTCTTGAGAAACTTATAAAATCGTTTCTCAAAACACTTTTCTATTTTTAGTCTTTATCTAATTTATATTTAGAAAGATCCATACCAAAGTTTAAACCTTTGTTGCTTACCAATTCTTCGAGCTCTGTCAAAGATTTCTTTCCGAAGTTTCTAAACTTCATCAAGTCATTCTTATTGTAAGAAACAAGATCTCCAAGGGTATCAACCTCTGCTGCTTTCAAGCAGTTTAAAGCCCTAACCGAAAGATCCATATCTACCAGTTTCGTTTTTAACAGCTGTCTCATGTGAAGTGATTCTTCGTCATAAGTTTCTGTTTGTGCAATCTCATCTGCTTCTAGCGTGATACGCTCATCAGAGAATAGCATAAAGTGGTGGATAAGCGTTTTTGCTGCTTCGGTTAAAGCATCTTTAGGATGAATAGAACCATCACTTACTATTTCAAAGATCAACTTTTCATAGTCGGTTTTTTGTTCTACACGATAGTTTTCTATACTATATTTTACATTTTTTATAGGTGTATATATAGAATCTGTAAAAATAGTTCCTAAAGGCGCATTGGCTTTTTTGTTTTCTTCTGCCGGAACATAACCTCTACCTTTTTCAATACTCATTTCCATGTTAAGATTCACCTTCTTATCTGCAGTACAGATAATTTGTTCAGGATTTAACACCTGGAATCCCGAGATGAATTTTTGCAAATGACCGGCAGTAATTTGTTCTTCTCCAGATACAGAAATGGTAACGGCTTCGTTATCTATTTCATCAATTTGCCTTTTGAACCTAACTTGCTTTAGATTAAGGATAATTTCTGTTACATCTTCAACAACTCCAGGAATAGCGGAGAATTCATGATCTACGCCTTCAATGCGAATTGAAGTAATTGCATAACCTTCCAGGGAAGATAAAAGCACTCTTCTTAAAGCGTTACCAACGGTTAATCCATAGCCGGGTTCCAAAGGGCGAAATTCAAATTTCCCTTCGAAATCGGTTGAATCAATCATTATAACTTTATCGGGCTTCTGAAAATTTAGTATTGCCATATTACGACTTCTGTGAATTATTATTTCGAATATAATTCGACGATGAATTGTTCATTTATATTTTCCGGAATTTGAATTCTTTCCGGTACCGAAACAAATGTTCCTTCTTTTGTTTCGTTGTTCCAGGTAATCCATTCGTAAACACTGCTAGAATTAGCTAGTGAGTCCTGGATAGCCTGTAAAGATTTTGATTTTTCACGAACGCCAACTACATCACCTGGTTTAAGCTGGTAAGATGGAATATTAACTAATTTTCCATTTACGGTAATGTGACGGTGGGATACGAATTGTCTTGCAGCGCCTCGAGAAGGAGCTATTCCCATTCTGTAAACCACGTTATCCAAACGAGCTTCACATAATTGCAAAAGTACTTCCCCGGGAATACCTCTGGAAGCTGTTGCTTTTTTAAACATATTTCTGAATTGGCGCTCTAAAATACCATAAGTATATTTTGCTTTTTGCTTTTCCATTAACTGGATAGCGTATTCAGATTTTTTTCCGCGACGACGGTTGTTCCCGTGTTGTCCCGGAGGATAATTTCTTTTTTCAAAAGACTTGTCGTCTCCAAAAATAGCTTCACCGAATTTACGGGCTATTTTAGTCTTTGGACCAGTATATCTTGCCATTAACTTTTATTTTATGAGAAAGGGATTATGAATTAAGGTCTCTGTCCTTCGATAATCTTAACTCCTTTCTATTATTATACTTATTATTAAACTCTACGTCTCTTTGGTGGACGACATCCGTTATGCGGTAGCGGGGTAATATCGATAATCTCTGTTACTTCCACTCCATTGTTATGAAGCGCTCTAATAGCAGACTCTCTACCATTACCAGGCCCTTTAACATAAACCTTCACCTTGCGCAAACCTGCCTCGTGAGCAACTTTAGACGCATCCTCTGCCGCTAATTGAGCAGCGTAAGGAGTATTCTTTTTAGAACCCCTAAAGCCCATTTTCCCTGCAGATGACCAGGCAATAACATCTCCCTTTTTATTAGTAAGGGAAACAATTATGTTGTTAAAAGAAGCCGTAACGTGTGCTTGCCCTACGGACTCAACGTTTACTTTACGCTTTTTTTGAACTGTCTTCTTTGCCATAATTATTTACTATTTAGTCGCTTTCTTCTTGTTAGCAACTGTTTTTCTTCTACCTTTTCTAGTTCTGGAGTTGTTCTTGGTTCTTTGACCTCTAAGTGGCAAACCACTTCTGTGACGAATTCCCCTGTAACATCCAATATCCATTAGACGCTTAATACTAATCTGAACTTCTGTACGTAACTCTCCTTCAATTGTAAACTCACCTACAGCTTCACGAATACGACCAATTTCATCATCAGTCCAATCGGAAACTTTAGTATTCTCATCTACTTTGGCCTGGCTAAGGATCTTTTGAGCCCTGCTCTTACCAATTCCGAAGATATAGGTCAATGCTATAACTCCTCGCTTTTGTTTAGGTATATCTACCCCTGCAATTCTTGCCATAATTAGCCTTGTCTTTGTTTAAATCTAGGATTCTTTTTGTTTATTACGTAAAGGCGCCCTTTTCTGCGTACAATTTTACAGTCGGCACTTCTCTTTTTTACTGATGCTCTAACTTTCATCTCTTTAGTTTTTTACATTCACTAATTGTAAAATTAATTTACAATAAGGATTTTAGGCATTCATAAATTTTTTCAGGATGCAAAAGTACTGAAAATTTTATAAATAGCTCAATTTACTTTTAATATCTGTATGTAATACGAGCTTTACTTAAATCGTAAGGGCTCATTTCCAGTTTCACCTTATCCCCGGGTAACAATTTAATGTAGTGCATACGCATTTTACCAGAGATATGTGCGGTCACCACGTGACCATTTTCCAACTCTACACGAAACATGGCATTAGATAATGCTTCTATAATTGTTCCGTCTTGTTCAATTGCTGGTTGTTTAGCCATATTATTTTATAGTTTATAGTTGTTAGTTTGTAATTTAGATTCTTCAATTTTGCGTTTCTTAACGCGAACCACAATGACCTAAATACAAACCACTACTTGCTGTTTAAGCCACTGCTTTTCTGTTCTTACCCGTTTTCATTAATCCGTCGTAGTGCCTATTTAACAAGTAAGAATTAACTTGCTGCATAGTATCTATTGCAACTCCAACCATAATTAAAAGCGAGGTACCTCCAAAAAACAATGCCCAACCTTGTTGCACACCTAAGAGTTGCACTACAATTGCCGGGAACACGGCGATAAGCGCAAGAAATATAGAGCCAGGTAATGTTATTTGCGACATAATCCTATCCAGATATTCAGCTGTTTCTGTACCTGGACGAATACCGGGAATGAATCCACCGCTTCGTTTTAGATCGTCTGCCATTTTATTGGTAGGCACAGTGATCGCAGTATAAAAATAGGTGAATACGATAATTAATAAAGCAAAAACCAAATTATACCAAAATCCAAAGATGTTGCTAAAAGCTGCGGTTACTCCCTGTGCTGCATCAGAGTCTGAAAGACCGGCAACAGCTGCTGGAATAAACATAATAGCCTGAGCAAATATAATTGGCATTACCCCTGAAGCGTTTAGCTTTAACGGAATGTACTGTCTTGAACCAAATACATTTTTCTCATAACCTCCAGAAGCGGTTCTCCTGGCATATTGTACCGGGATTTGTCGCACTGCCATCACAAGCATTACAGATCCCATAATGATAGCGAACCAGATAACAAGTTCAATAAGGATCATTATTAACCCACCGTTAGATTCAAATACACGGGAAGCAAACTCCTGAATAAATGCCTGCGGAAGGGTAGCAATGATACCCACCATAATTAATAATGAAATACCATTACCAATACCTTTATCGGTAATCTTCTCACCTAACCACATTGCAAAAATGGTACCTGTAGCTAAAATCACAACAGATGATGCTACGAATGTCACATTATCACCTAATAAAAAGGCACCTTGTGGAAGGGTAGCAAATAAATTGTAGATGTAACCGGGTCCCTGTACAAGGGTAATCGCGATGGTTAACCATCGTGTTATCTGGTTAATCTTCCTTCTACCACTTTCTCCTTCTTTTTGCAGTTTTTGCAAATAAGGTATTGCAATCCCCATAAGTTGCACTACAATAGAAGCCGAGATATAAGGCATAATTCCCAAAGCAAAAACAGAGGCATTAGAAAATGCACCACCTGTAAATGCGTTAAGCAGCCCAAGAAGACCAGAATCTGTTTGATTTGCAAGATTTGCCAATTGTGAAGCATCTATTCCTGGAAGCACAACCTGTGCCCCAAAACGATATACCAACAATAGACCGAGGGTCACTAAAATTCGATTTTTTAGCTCCTCGATCTTCCAAATGTTTTTAATAGTATTGATGAATTTCATTGAGTTATCTATTATAAAGTAGTAACTTCACCTCCAGCGGCTTCAATCGCTTCTTTTGCCGAGGCTGTAAATTTATGAACAGATATTTTCAACTTTGCCTTTAATTCACCCCTACCTAATATCTTAACTGGTTTGTTTTTACCTACGAGACCACTAGCGATCAAAGTATCAACATCTACAGTATCTTTAATTTTACCTTCATCAACTAAACGCTGAAGCGTATCGAGGTTTACCCCCTGGTATGCTACACGATTCCTGTTAGTGAAACCAAATTTTGGAACTCGGCGCTGAAGTGGCATTTGCCCACCTTCAAAACCTATTTTCTTGGAGTAACCAGAACGAGACTTGGCACCTTTGTGACCACGGGTGGAAGTTCCACCTTTACCAGATCCTTCTCCACGCCCAACTCTCTTGTTGTTACTTTTAACTGAACCTTTTGCAGGTTTTAAGTTATTTAATTCCATGTGAATCTATTATTTTGTTTCTTCTACAGAAACTAAATGTTTAACTTTATTTACCATACCAAGGATGTTTGGCGTATCTTCGTGTTCAACCGTTTGGCCCATTTTCTTTAAGCCCAAAGATTCAAGAGTCAATTTTTGATTCTTAGTTCGGTTTATAGCACTTCTTACTTTCGTTACTTTTATCTTTCCCATTTCTCCTTGATTTATCCTTTAAAAACCTTTTCTAATGAAATACCACGTTGCTTAGCAATAGTTTCTGCGCTACGCAATTGAAGTAAAGCATCAAAAGTTGCCTTTACCATATTGTGTGGGTTAGAAGACCCCTGGCTCTTAGACAGTACATCATGTACTCCTACAGATTCCAATACCGCACGAATTGGTCCACCGGCAATTACACCAGTACCTTCAGCAGCCGGCAAAAGAATTACTCTCGCTCCACTGTACTTACCTTTTTGTTCGTGAGGAATGGTTTTTTTATTTAAAGGAATTCTTACTAAATTCTTCTTTGCATCTTCTACACCTTTAGAAATAGCATCGGCAACTTCTTTAGATCTTCCCAGACCCTGGCCTACTACACCATTTTCATCTCCCACTACAACTATAGCCGAGAATCCAAAAGCTCTACCCCCTTTGGTTACTTTGGTCACACGTTGTACTCCTACCAAACGGTCTTTTAATTCAAGTCCACCTGGTTTTACATGTTCTACGTTTTTATAATCTTGATACATAACTTTCTAGAATTTTAGTCCTCCTTCTCGAGCACCTTCTGCTAATGATTTAACTCTACCGTGGTAAAGATAACCACCTCTATCAAAAGAGATAGTTTCAATCCCGGCTTTTAACGCTTTCTCGGCAAGGGCTTTTCCTACCAAAACCGCTTGTTTTGATTTTTCACCTTCTGCCGATACAGCTTTATCTCTTGAGGAGGCCGCTACTAAGGTTTTCCCTTCAACATCATCTACAATTTGAGCATAAATTTCTTTATTGCTTCTAAATACAGATAATCTTGGACGGCTTGCTGTGCCCGTAATAGACTTACGAACACGCTTTCTAATTTTATATCGTCTATCTTGTTTTGAAATTGCCATATCTTACTTTATTAAGCTGATTTACCTGCTTTTCTACGTAATTGCTCTCCAACATACTTAATACCTTTTCCTTTGTAAGGTTCTGGTGCTCTAAAGGAACGTATTTTAGCAGCTACCTGGCCCACAAGTTGTTTATCGTATGAAGTTAACTTCACTAATGGGTTCTTTCCTTTTTCAGAAATCGCCTCTACCTTAACTTCCGGAGCCAAATCTATTACAATATTATGGGAAAACCCAAGAGCTAAATCTAATTTTTGTCCCTGGTTTGAAGCTCTATAACCAACTCCAACCAATTCCAGGGTTTTTGTATAACCATTAGTAACTCCCTCTATCATATTGTCTACCAAAGCACGATAAAGACCGTGTTTTGCTTTTTGATCACTTTTCTCTGAAGAACGCTCAAAAGAAATTACACCATCTTCAATTTTCACATCGATGTCTGCAATTTTTTGCTGAAGTTCTCCCAATTTTCCTTTTACCGTTACAACGCCGTCTTTATGGTCTACATTTACACCTTCGGGAATTGTAATTGGGCTTTTACCTATTCTTGACATTTCTTTAGTCTTTTAAGTATTAGTAAACGTAACAAAGTACTTCCCCACCAACTTTCTCTGCTTTAGCCTGCTTCCCGGTCATTACCCCGTGAGAAGTAGAAACAATAGCAATACCAAGTCCATTAAGAATACGTGGTAGTTCGTTAGCACCGGCATATTTACGTAAACCAGATTTACTTATTCTTTGAATTTTCTTAATTACCGGCTCTTTAGTCACTTTATCATACTTAAGAGCTATTTTAATGATACCCTGGGCGGTACTATCATCAAACTTGTAACTAAGAATATATCCCTGGTCGAATAATATTTTAGTGATTTCCTTCTTAAGGTTAGAAGCAGGGATTTCTACCACTCTATGGTGTGCAGCCACCGCGTTTCTAACTCTTGTCAAATAATCTGCAATAGGATCTATATTCATCTATCTTAATTTGCGAATGTGGTTTTCCTCACCCTAATACCCAATTCACAAGATAATGCGTGCAGGGTTATAAGGTTTAGAACCTTCATTCAATTTGTATTCTTACCAACTTGCTTTTCTAACCCCGGGGATCAATCCATTATTGGCCAATTCTCTAAACATTACTCGAGAAACACCAAATTGTCTCATATATCCCTTTGGTCTTCCGGTTAATTTACAACGATTGTGCAAACGTACAGGAGAAGAGTTTTTTGGTAACTTTTGAAGTGCCTCCCAATCGCCGGCTTGTTTTAGAGCCTCACGCTTTTCAGCATATTTCTTCACCAATTTCTGTCTTTTCACCTCACGGGCTTTCATTGATTCTTTAGCCATAATTAATTCTTTTTAAAAGGTAATCCCAGTTCTGTTAACAATGATTTTGCTTCCTTATCGGTTTTTGCAGTAGTTACAAAAGTAATATCCATACCCGAGATCCTGTTTACTTTATCAATATCAATCTCTGGGAAGATAATTTGTTCTGTAATTCCAAGGTTATAATTTCCTCTACCGTCAAAACCATTAGCTTTAATTCCGTTAAAATCACGTACACGTGGAAGTGCAGAAGTGATTAAACGATCTAAAAACTCATACATTCTATAACCACGTAAAGTCACTTTAGCGCCAATTGGCATTCCCTTACGAAGTTTAAAGGAAGCAACATCCTTTTTTGAAATGGTCTGCACCGCTTTTTGACCGCTTATCATAGAGAGTTCTTCTACCGCGTGATCAATAAGCTTTTTATCTGCTACAGCTGCACCAACGCCACGGCTCAAAACTATTTTTTCAAGTTTCGGGATCTCCATTACGTTAGCGTAACTAAATTCTTCTTTTAATGCAGGCTTCACTCGCTCTGCATATTCTGCTCTAAGTCTTGGTACGTATGCCATAACTATATTACTTCATTAGATTTTTTAGAAAATCTTACTTTCTTTCCATCCTCTTCCCTGTATCCAACTCTGGTAGTGTTACCATTTTTGTCTAATAGGGACAGGTTGGAAATATGAATAGGAGCTTCTTTCTTTACAATGCCACCCTGTGGATTAGACGCACTTGGCTTCTCATGTTTAGAGATAGTATTTACCCCTTCCACGATGGCTTTATTACTTTCTATTAATACTTTTTGCACTTTACCTTCCTGACCTTTATGGTCCCCGGCTACTACGCGTACAGTATCTCCAGATTTTATTTTAAGCTTTCTCATTATTTTAATGTATTAAAGCACCTCTGGTGCCAATGATACAATTTTCATGAATTGCTTATCACGAAGTTCTCTCGCAACAGGTCCAAATACACGTGTTCCGCGCATTTCACCAGTTGGGTTAAGTAGTACGCAAGCATTATCGTCAAAACGGATGTAAGAACCGTCTGCTCTACGCACTTCTTTCTTAGTACGAACAACAACTGCTGTTGAAACTGCACCTTTTTTAATACTTCCGTTAGGTGTAGCTTCTTTTACACTGACAACTATTTTGTCCCCAACAGAAGCGTATCTTTTCTTTGTACCTCCCAATATCCTAATCGCCAAAACCTGTTTAGCGCCGGTATTGTCTGCTACTTTTAGTCTAGACTCTTGTTGTACCATAATTACTTCGCTCTATCAATTATTTCTACTAATCTCCAACATTTAGATTTACTTAAAGGACGTGTTTCCATAATCCTTACAGTATCACCTTCGTTGCAGTCGTTTGTCTCGTCGTGCGCTACGTATTTTTTCGTTTTTAAAACGAATTTTCCATACATAGGGTGCTTTACTTTCTTAACTTCAGAAACCACAATAGATTTCTGCATTTTGTTACTGGTAACTACACCTATACGCTCTTTTCTTAAATTTCTTTTTTCCATCTTTCAGCAGAATAACACTTATTGTTGTTCTCTTTTAGTTAACTCTGTAGCAAGTCTCGCTACCGTCCTTCTCACAGCTCTAAGCTGTATTGGGTTCTCAAGTGGCGAAACAGCATGAGCCATTTTTAAATCTGAATATGCTTTTCTAGATTTACCAAGCTCTTCCTGTAACTCTGCCACAGACAGTTCTTTTACTTCTGATTGTTTCATAACGTTATAATATTAAGCCTGATAATCTCTAGCTACAATAAATTTAGTTCTTACCGGAAGTTTTTGTGCCGCAAGCCTTAAAGCTTCTTTTGCAACATTCATTGGTACTCCACCAATTTCAAACATTATTCTTCCTGGTTTTACAACAGCAGCCCAATATTCAACGGCACCTTTACCTTTACCCATACGTACCTCAAGAGGTTTTTTAGTGATAGGCTTGTCTGGAAATATTTTAATCCAGATAGAACCTTCCCTTTTCATATAACGGGTTGCAGCAATACGTGCAGCTTCAATTTGACGGGCAGTAATAAAACTGGAATCCATAGATTTAATTCCAAAGGTTCCGTTAGAAAGCCTGTGGCCTCTTCCAGAGTTACCTTTCATACGGCCTTTCTGCTGTTTACGATATTTTGTTCTTTTAGGTTGTAACATTTTTGTTTACTTTAAAAAATTACTTTCTACGACGTGATTTGTTACCACCTCGCCCGGCTCCAGATTTCCCTCCTTGCTTCTTAGACATGCCAACAAGTGGAGAAAGCTCTCTTTTACCGTACACTTCGCCTTTCATAATCCATACTTTAACACCCAATCTACCATAAGTAGTGTGAGCTTCAACTAAAGCATAATCAATATCGGCCCTAAAAGTTGACAATGGAATTCTACCATCTTTGTATGATTCATTACGAGCCATTTCTGCCCCGTTCAAACGCCCGGAAATTTCAATCTTAATTCCTTCGGCATTCATCCTCATAGCAGCCGCGATAGCCATTTTTATTGCACGACGATAAGAAATACGATTTTCAATTTGTCTTGCAACACTAGATGCTACTAAATTCGCATCAAGTTCTGGCCTCTTAATCTCAAAGATGTTAATTTGAACTTCCTTGTCGGTAATTTTTTTAAGTTCTTCTTTTAGCTTGTCTACCTCCTGGCCGCCTTTACCAATAATAATACCTGGTCTTGCAGTGGTGATAGTAACGGTTACAAGCTTAAGCGTACGCTCAATAATTACCCTGGATACACTCGCTTTAGATAGACGAGCATGGATATACTTTCTAATCTTATCGTCTTCGGCTAATTTATCGCCGTAGTCATTTCCTCCATACCAGTTGGATTCCCATCCTCTAACGATACCAAGGCGATTCCCGATTGGATTTGTCTTCTGTCCCATACTCTACTTAGCTTTGTGTATTTTTGTTTTCTCCAAGCACTAAAGTAACGTGATTGGATCTCTTTCTTATTCTGTGTGCGCGACCCTGTGGTGCAGGACGTAGCCTTTTTAGCATCGCTCCTCCATCTACACGGATTTCTTTTACAAACAATTCAGCTTCTTCAAGATTGCCTTCTTCGTTTTTAGACTGCCAATTAGCAATTGCCGATAGCAATAATTTCTCTAAACGTCCAGCAGCTTCTTTTTGACTGAATTTCAATATTTGAAGCGCTTTTTCTACTTGCTCACCTCTTACTAAATCCGCCACAAGACGCATTTTTCTTGGTGAAGTAGGGCAGTTATTCAACTTTGCAAAAGCCACCTGTTTTTTGGCTGCTTTTATTTGCTCTGCTCTTTCTCTTTTACGAACTCCCATAGCTTCAATTATCTTTTACCTTTATTTTTTGCACCCGCGTGACCCCTAAAGGAACGCGTTGGTGAAAATTCTCCTAATTTATGACCTACCATGTTCTCTGTTACATACACAGGTACAAATTGTTTCCCGTTATGAACAGCAATAGTTTGCCCAACAAAATCTGGAGTTATCATAGAAGCCCTAGACCAGGTTTTGATCACGGCTTTTTTTCCAGACTCTACATTTTGAGCCACTTTTCTGTCCAGTTTATAATGAACAAAAGGTCCTTTTTTTAATGAACGTGCCATATCTTATTATTTCTTTCTACGTTCTACAATATACTTATTACTCGCTTTTGTTCTGGTACGGGTCTTAAAGCCTTTAGCAGGCAAACCTGTTCTAGAACGTGGGTGACCACCGGAAGCTCTACCTTCACCACCACCCATTGGATGATCTATTGGGTTCATCGCAACTGGTCTTGTTCTCGGTCTTATACCCAACCAACGTTTTCTACCGGCTTTACCAGAGATTTGAAGTTGGTGATCACTATTCGATACAGCACCAATGGTAGCCATACAAGTAGCAACAACTCTTCTAATTTCTCCTGAAGGCAGTTTAATGGTTGCATATTTTCCTTCTCTTGCCAAAAGCTGAGCGAAAGCGCCGGCACTTCTTGCCATAACAGCACCCTGTCCAGCTCTTAATTCGATACAGGAAACCACAGTACCCAAAGGTATATTTGCCAAAGGCATGGCATTTCCAATTTCTGGAGCCGCTGCTTCTGCACTGGATACTATATTTTGACCTACCTGTAGCCCATTTTGAGCAATAACATATCGCTTCTCACCATCCTGGTAATTCAACAATGCGATATAGGCAGTTCTGTTTGGATCATATTCTATACTCGCAACAGTTGCCGGAATCCCGTGCTTGTCACGCTTAAAGTCTATAACCCTGTAACGTCTTTTATGACCTCCACCTTTGTAGCGGATTGTCATTTTTCCCTGACTGTTTCTCCCACCTGACTTTTTTATCGGAGCCAAAAGGCTTTTTTCCGGCTTATCAGTAGTCACGGCGTCATACCCGTTTACTACTCTAAAACGCTGGCCAGGGGTGATTGGTTTTAATTTTCTAACTGACATTTTTTAATCTTAAAGATTACTGTATAAATCAATAGTTTCACCTTCCGCCACCTGTACCAATGCTTTTTTGTAAGCTTTGGTTTTACCAGTAATCATCCCAGATTTTGTAAACCTGGTCTTGCGATTTGGACGGACATTTATAGTACGAACTTTCTCAACTGAAACTCCATAAGCAGCCTCTACTGCATCTTTTATTTCAATCTTATTCGCCTTATTGTTCACCACAAAATAATAACGGTTATTTAACTCGCTATCACCGGTAGCTTTTTCTGTAATAATTGGTTTTATCAAGATACTCATAAGGCTTATTTACTTAAATTCGACTCAATTCCTTCTAAAGAACCTTCAAGTAAAACAACATTCTTTGCATTTAGAATTTTGTAAGTACTTAATTCTGAGGAGTTTATAACCTCAAGTCCTTTTAAATTACGTGACGACAAATATACATTTTTATTTGAGTCACCCAACACTACAAGCGATTTTTTGTCCTGAATGCCAAGGGCTTCCAAAACTTCAATCATACTTTTTGTCTTTGGCGCATCAAAAGAAAAGTCTTCAACCACAAAGATTGAATCTCCTTTTGCTTTAATAGACAAGGCCGATTTCCTGGCCAAACGCTTTAAATTTTTATTCAATTTAAAACCGTAATTTCTTGGTCTAGGTCCAAAAACTCTACCACCACCTCTAAAGATTGGTGATTTAATACTACCGGCACGAGCTGTACCAGTACCTTTTTGTTTCTTGATCTTACGGGTACTACCAACAATCTCAGCTCTTTCTTTAGCTTTATGGGTTCCCTGGCGCTGATTAGCAAGATATTGTTTAACATCTAAATAAACAGCGTGATCATTCGGCTCTATAGCGAAAACAGATTCTGAAAGCTTTGCTTTCCTACCTGTTTCTTTTCCTTTTATATCTAAAACTGCTACTTCCATTACTTACTAATGATTACGTATGAGTTTTTATGACCGGGCACACAACCTTTAACTACTAAAAGGTTTTTATCGGTTACTACTTTTAAAACTCTTAGGTTTTCTATTTTTACTTGATCTCCGCCCATTTGGCCGCCCATTTTCATTCCTTTGAAAACCCTGGCAGGATAAGACGCGGCCCCAACAGAACCTGGAGCTCTCAACATACTCTGTTGACCGTGAGTTCTAGAGGAACCTCTAAACCCATGTCTCTTTACAACACCTTGAAAACCTTTACCTTTTGAAGTACCTGAAATATCTACAAATTCTCCTTCCTTAAAGTGTTCTACAGTGATTGCGTCACCTAATTTAAAATCTTCTTCAAATCCTTTGAATTCAACGACTTTGCGCTTAGCAACGCTTCCTGCTTTTTTAGCATGCCCTTCAGCAGCTTTATTTACAGTCTTTTTGTCATCGAAACCAACTTGAAGTGCCTCATACCCGTCAACCTCTTTGGTTCTGACTTGGGTAACTACGCAGGGACCTGCCTCAATAACGGTACAGGGAATGTTCTTTCCGTTCTCGTCGAAAATGCTGGTCATGCCTACTTTTTTTCCTATTAACCCAGACATAATTACTTTTTGATTATTACTTACTTATTTAAAAAAATTCAGGGCAGAAAAATACTTTCGCCCTGAATGTACTTTTCTTCCGTTTTTCCCTCGCCAACTGCTCAGGACATGTATTTCCGGTTTTCCCGGAAGTTTCCGAATTGATTTCGGAAAGTTTTACTCAACTCAAATCTCTATTTCGAATCGTTTATAAAGCTCTTGAACTAGTTGAGACCCTTCGACTTCGCTCAGGGTTTATTCAACTAAGACCTTTATTTCGCTTCGCTAATAAAGCCCAAGTTTCATTAAACCTTAATCTCTACTTCAACTCCACTTGGCAATTCCAACTTCATCAACGCATCGATGGTTTTTGAAGAAGAACTGTAGATATCTAAAAGTCTTTTATAAGAGCTTAACTGAAACTGCTCTCTGGCTTTTTTGTTCACGTGAGGAGAACGCAATACCGTAAAAAGTTTTTTGTGAGTAGGTAATGGAATTGGCCCAGTTACCACCGCACCTGTAGTCTTTACAGTTTTCACAATCTTCTCTGCAGATTTATCTACCAGGTTATGATCGTAGGATTTTAACTTTATTCTTATTTTCTGACTCATGTTCCTAATATTATTCGTTTGTACCCTTTGCTGCCTTAATCACTTCTTCTGAAATATTTGAAGGAGTTTCAGCATAATGAGAAAATTCCATCGTTGAAGTTGCTCTACCTGAAGAAAGGGTTCTTAGAGTAGTCACATAACCAAACATTTCAGCTAGTGGCACTTCAGCTTTAATAATTTTCGCACCAGATCTATCTGACATACTGTTAACCTGACCTCTTCTTCTGTTAAGGTCACCAACAATATCACCCATATTTTCCTCTGGAGTTACTACCTCATTCTTCATAATTGGCTCAAGGATCACAGCTCCTGCTTTTTTAGCAGCTGCCCTATAACCCATTTTCGCAGCCAATTCGAATGAAAGTTGATCGGAGTCCACAGGGTGGAAAGACCCATCCTTTAAGGTCACCTTCAAACTATCCATTTGGAAACCAGCTAAAGGACCATTCTTCATAGATTCGGTAAATCCTTTTTCTACGGAAGGAATAAATTCCTTTGGAATACGACCACCTTTAATCTGATCTACAAATTGAAGTCCTTTCCCTTCGAAATCATCATCTACAGGCCCCATTTCAAAAACAATATCAGCAAACTTACCACGACCACCAGATTGTTTCTTATAAACCTCTCTATGATCTGCAGTTTTTGTAACGGCTTCTTTATACTCTACCTGTGGCTGCCCTTCATTCACCTCTACCTTAAATTCACGCTTTAAACGATCTACTAAGATTTCAATGTGAAGCTCACCCATTCCTGAAATTACCGTTTGACCAGAAGCTTCGTCGGTTTTAACCTGGAATGTTGGATCCTCTTCAGACAATTTAGCTAAAGCCATACCCATTTTATCAACGTCGGCCTTAGTCTTAGGCTCTACAGCAATACCAATTACCGGCTCTGGGAAAGTCATAGACTCCAGAACGATGGGATTCTTCTCATCGGTCAAGGTATCACCGGTTTTAATATCTTTAAAACCTACTGCAGCTCCAATGTCACCAGCCTCAATTCTATCTATTGGCTCTTGCTTATTAGAGTGCATTTGGTACATACGTGAAATACGTTCTTTTTTACCGGAACGGTTATTCCAAATATAAGTTCCTGCATCTAAAGCTCCCGAGTAAACACGGAAAAACGCTAAACGACCAACAAAAGGATCGGTTGCGATCTTAAATGCAAGAGCAGAGAATGGAGAATCTACGTGAGGCTTACGGCTCTCAACTTCTCCTGTATTAGGATTTGTACCTTCAATAGCTTCAACATCTACCGGAGACGGCATATATCTCATTACCGCATCTAGCATAGCCTGAACTCCTTTGTTTTTAAAGGCAGAACCACACATCATTGGGATAATAGACATATCTATAGTTGCAGCTCTTAAGGCAGCAATAATCTCATCTTCGGTAATAGAGTTTTCATCTTCAAAGAATTTCTCCATCAACTCTTCATCATACTCGGCCACAGCTTCTACAAGCTCGGCACGGTACTTATTCACATCATCTTCAAGTTCAGCAGGGATATCAATTTCCTTATAAGTCATCCCGAAGTTATCGTCATCCCAAACAATTGCTTTCTTGGTAATAAGATCTACAACTCCTTTAAAGTCTATCTCATCCCCAATAGGCACCTGCAATGGAACAGGATTACCTCCAAGCATTTCTCTTACCTGGCGACATACATTCATGAAATCTGCACCCTGACGGTCCATTTTATTCACAAACCCAAGTCTTGGCACTTTATACTTATCTGCCTGTCTCCATACCGTTTCAGATTGCGGCTCAACACCATCAACTGCACTAAATAAAGCTACCACACCATCTAAAACACGTAACGAACGCTCTACCTCTACAGTAAAATCAACGTGACCGGGAGTATCGATAATATTTACCGTGTATTCTACATCTTTATACATCCACTTACAGTGTGTAGCAGCAGAAGTAATTGTAATACCTCTCTCCTGCTCCTGCTCCATCCAGTCCATAGTAGCAGCACCTTCGTGCGTTTCACCAATTTTATGGTTTACACCGGTATAGAACAAAATTCGCTCTGTGGTCGTTGTTTTTCCTGCATCAATGTGAGCAGCAATACCTATATTTCTTGTATATTTTAAATCTCTTTGCGCCATTGTTTTTAGAATCTAAAGTGAGAGAATGCTTTATTGGCTTCAGCCATTCTATGAGTATCAACTCTTTTCTTAACAGCAGCCCCTTCTTCTTTTGCAGCAGAAAGAACCTCTGAAGCTAATTTCTGCGCCATAGATTTTTCGTTTCTCTTACGCGAAAAAGAAATTAACCACTTCATTGCAGTTGATACTTTTCTATCTGGTCTAATTTGCATAGGAATTTGAAAGGTAGCACCCCCAACACGCCTGCTTCTCACTTCTACGTGAGGCATAACATTAGAAAGGGCATCTTTCCAAATTTCCAAACCAGTTTTCTCTTCGTCTTGTTTTTTCTCTTCTATAATAGCGATTGCATCATAGAAAATCTTAAAGGCTACAGATTTCTTACCATCCCACATCATCATGTTCACAAAACGTGTCACAAGCTGATCGTTAAATTTAGGATCTGGTAAAAGTGGTCTTTTCTTGGCCTGTTTTTTTCTCATTTCTTCATTGTTAAATTATGAGTTGCGGATTAGAGTTATGCGTTAGAGCTGATTTCAATCCCTTAACACTTAACACTTAACACATCACTCAGTTAATTACTTTTTAGGGCGTTTGGCTCCATATTTAGATCTACGCTGGGTCCTACCTTCTACACCCGCAGTATCTAACGCACCGCGAACAATGTGGTATCTAACACCAGGCAAATCTTTAACCCTTCCACCTCTAACCAATACTATCGAGTGCTCTTGTAGGTTGTGTCCTTCCCCCGGAATGTAAGCATTCACTTCCTTTCCGTTTGTCAACCTTACCCTGGCCACTTTACGCATCGCAGAGTTTGGTTTCTTAGGTGTAGTAGTGTACACACGGGTGCACACCCCTCTTCTTTGAGGACACGAATCTAAAGCAGCCGATTTACTCTTCTTGGTCATCTGGACTCTTCCTTTTCGTACTAATTGTGAAATTGTTGGCATAATTTCTTTTACCTAATTATTAATATTTTTAATCCCCTGTTTTTTAGGGTTTGCAAATGTAAAAATAAAAATAAATTAATCAAATTATAATTGATTAATTTTCAGATAAATGATATAACTCTCTTTATTTCTGAAGTTATTCTCATGAAGTAATAAGATTACTTTAAAAAGCACAAAGAATTAAAATTGGAATCAGTAGCCAGTCTCAGTGCTCAGTAGGCAGTGGGCAGTCAAATTAATCAGC
Source organism: Salegentibacter echinorum (assembly GCF_900129445.1). Classification (GTDB taxonomy): domain Bacteria; phylum Bacteroidota; class Bacteroidia; order Flavobacteriales; family Flavobacteriaceae; genus Salegentibacter; species Salegentibacter echinorum. Next base: position 14,417 of record NZ_FQVT01000021.1, on the reverse strand, counting down.
GAGTGAACTTTAACCCTATTAATAAGGTAATGTGTCGATGGGTTGATGTGCTAATGCAAAATGCAATAGTTTGTTTAAAAAATTCGCAACACGCAATAATAAATATAGAGCAATTTTTTATTATTCTCTGTTCAATTAAACTTCAGCAGGATTATTATTAACTTTGCCAGCTCAAAACACTAATATAATGAAATATAAATTTGGAATTTTGTTGCTTAGTCTGGCAACTATTTTTACCTCCTGTGAAAATCAGGAAAAAGACAAACAAACGGCAGAAAAACAAACTAAAACTACCGACACCACAAGTTCACAGGTAGATGCGTTTGCCGATATTAAAATCCTGGAATACGAGATCCCCGGCTGGGACAATCTCGATCTTAAAAAGCAGGAGTTAGTTTATTATCTCACTCAGGCAGGACTTGCCGGCAGGGATATTATCTGGGCACAGAATTATAGGCACAACCTTACTATTAGAAAAGCCCTGGAGAATGTTTATACCAATTATGATGGGGACAAAGATTCTGAGGATTGGAAGGCTTTCGAAACCTATTTAAAGCGTCTTTGGTTTTCTAATGGAATTCATCACCATTATTCCAACGATAAAATGAAGCCCGATTTTGACAAAGCTTATTTAGAAGAAATACTTTCGGCGACGAATACCGAACTAAGCGGGGAACCCCTGGAAGTGATTTTTAATGATAAAGACGCCAAAAAAGTAAACCTAAAAGAAGCCGATGGATTGGTTAAAGGATCTGCGACAAACTTCTACGGCGAAGATGTGACCGCGGCAGATGTGGAATCTTTCTACTCGAAAAAGAAATCCCCAAACCCTAAAAAACCACTTTCTTACGGATTAAATTCTAAATTGGTAAAAGAAAACGGTCAACTAAAAGAAGAGGTTTATAAAATTGACGGACTGTATGGTGATGCAATTTCAGAAATTGTAAAATGGTTGGAAAAAGCTAAAGAGGTTGCAGAAAATGAGCAACAAGCCAAAGCGCTGGGACTTTTAATTGAGTATTATAAAACCGGGGACCTTAAAACCTGGGACGATTATAATGTAGCCTGGGTAGAAGCAACCGAAGGGGACATCGATTACATTAACGGTTTTATTGAGGTTTATAATGACCCTATGGGGTACCGCGGCTCTTATGAAAGTATCGTTCAAATCAAAGATTTTGATATGTCCCAAAAGATGCAGGTTTTAGAAAACAACGTACAATGGTTTGAAGATAACGCTCCTATTATGGATGAGCATAAGAAAGAGAATGTTGTTGGGGTAACTTATAAAACCGTAAATGTGGCCGGAGAAGCTGGAGACGCTTCACCTAGTACACCAATTGGCGTTAACCTTCCCAATGCAAACTGGATTAGACAGCAACACGGCAGTAAATCGGTTTCCCTGGGGAATATTATTGAAGCCTATAGCAAAGCGGGCGGAACAGAAAAGCTGGAAGAATTTTCACACGACGATGAAGAAATTGAGCTAAGTAAAAAATATGGCGAACAAGCCGATAAATTACATACCGCACTGCACGAAGTTGTGGGTCATGCTTCTGGAAAAATTAATCCCGGAGTTGGAGAAACCAAAGAAACCCTTAAAAGCTATGCCTCCACTATGGAAGAAGGCCGTGCCGATTTAGTGGGATTGTATTACTTAATGGATCCAAAATTGGAGGAATTAGGCCTTACAGATGATCATAAAAAATTAGGTAAAGCCGCTTACAACGATTACATAAGAAATGGGATGCTTACCCAATTGGTGAGAATCAACCAGGGTGATGATATTGAAGAAGCTCATATGCGAAATAGAATGTGGGTTAGCTCCTGGGTAATTGAAAGAGGAAAAGAAGAAAATGTAATAGAAAAAGTTCAAAAGGACGGCAAAACCTATTACGATATTAAAGACTATGAAAAACTTCACGACCTATTTGGAGAATTACTTCGTGAAACCCAAAGAATTAAGTCTGAAGGGGATTATGAAGCAGCTAAAAACCTGGTAGAAAATTATGGTGTAAAAGTAGATCAGGAAGTACATAAAGAAGTGCTTAAAAGAAACGAGCAGTTTAATGCTGCGCCTTATAGCGGATTTGTAAATCCTGTGCTTGTTACTGAAACTGATGACGACGGAAAAATTAAGGCCATTAAGGTTACACATCCTAAAAGCTTTGAAGAGCAAATGCTGGATTATGCTAAAAATCACAGTTTCCTAAAGGAAGACGCGGGAACTAATTAATTTAGTCTCGATTGCTAGAATGCTGTAAGACCTCACATGTTTTCAAAACTGTGAGGTCTTCTTTTAAGAAAGTCTCTGTTAATCAAAAAATGTTACTTAAACTTTCTTTACAAATTTTGTTAAAATCACGATCTGCTGGCCTTCTACCTTTCCTTCAATTTGTTCGGGGTTATCGTGTACAAGAGAAACCCTGCGTACCGCAGTTCCGCGTTTGGCAGTAAGGCTACTGCCCTTTACATTAAGATCTTTAATTAACACAACAGTATCCCCAGCCTCTATTACAGCACCGTTACTATCTTTATGAGTAATTTCGGGAGAATTATGTTCCTTAGTAAAAATCTGTGTTTTGGCAAAAGATTTTAGATCATCTTCCATATACATCATATCCAGTAAATCCTGGGGCCAACCCTCATCTTTAAGCCTGGTCAACATTTGAAAAGCGGTAACCTGCACGGCGGGCACAGTACTCCACATACTATCATTGAGACAGCGCCAGTGGTTCACCTCTACCTTTTCCGGATTTTCTATTTGTTCTCTACAGGTTTCGCAGCACATAAAACTGGCATCTAAATCCTTACGAGGAAAGTCGGCTATTTTATAAACACCTAAATTTTCCTGATTCCCACAGAGCTCGCAAAGACTATCGCTGCGTTGCATTAATTCTTTTTCTAAACTCATAATCCATATTTAAAGCTGCGAAGATAAGCTTTTAATCCCCTTACTTTCTCAAGCAAACATGAGACTTATTTTTATTTTCAGGCTATGCTAGCTACTAATTCTTTTGCGTCTAATTATTCCGCATTATTTATAAACTTATTCACTCTTTGTTCCAAAATTGGCAGTGTAACCACGCCTTGTTCTAAAATCACCTCGTGAAACTCCCTGATATCAAAATCGCTTCCCAGGGCGTCTTCGGCTTTTTTTCGCAATTCCCTAATTTTAATCTCTCCAATTTTATAGGAAACAGCCTGGCCAGGCCAGGAAATATAACGATCTACTTCAGTATTAATATTATGCATAGAAAGTGCCGTATTTTTTTCAAAGTAATCTACAGCCTGTTCCCGGGTCCAGCCCATCGCGTGAATCCCGGTGTCGATTACCAGGCGACAGGCGCGCCATTGCTCGTAAGTTAGTTTACCAAAAAGTTCATAAGGCGTGGTATAAATTCCCATATCTTCAGCCAGGAATTCAGAATACAACCCCCAACCTTCGCCATAAGCCGATAAATACATATTTCTTCGGAAATTTGGAATGCTATCCCCAAGCTCTGCATTTAAAGCATTCTGCAAATGATGTCCCGGCACGGCTTCGTGCGCGGTTAACGATGGCAAAACATACAAAGGCCTATTTGGTAAGTTATAGGTATTCACCCAATAATAACCGGGTTGAGTTTCATTGGAAGCACCAATATATCTTCCGGTGGTATATTTTGGCGCAATGGCATCGGGTACTTTTGCTACTCCGTAAGGTTTTCTCGGCAGGGTTTTAAAATAAGCCGGCAATTTTGCGTCAATTCGTTTCGCAATATCCCGCGCTTCTTTTAATAATTCTTCCCCGGTTTTTGAATAAAACTGTTCATCTGTCCTTAAAAAATGAATAAACTCTTCAAAAGTTCCTTCAAAACCAACTTCAGCAATAATCTTTTTCATTTCAGAATTTATTCGGGCAACCTCCTCCAGGCCTATCTCGTGAATTTCTTTCGCACTTAACTCTAAAGTTGTGTAATAATCCAACCTGTTTTGGTAGTAATTCCTCCCATTAGGAATTTCTGAAACTCCCAAACTCTTTCTCGTGTTAGGCAGGTATTCATTTTCGAAAAAATCCTTAACCCGTTTAAACTGTGGAACCACATTTTTAGCAATTGCCTCCTCCGCAGCCACTAAAACCGAGTCTTTTTGTTCCGCAGATAAATTCTTCGGAAGCTGTTTAAAAGGCTCGTAATAATAACTTTCTTTTGAATCTTCCACAATTTGGTCGTTATAGGTAGATTCATAACCATCAAAAATCACCCGGGGTTGCGTGATTCCCTTTTCCAATCCTTCCCGAAGCAGCACTAAATGCTGATCTACATAAGCAGGAATGGCATTCAGTTTATTCAAATATGCTTTTACCTGTTCATAATTATTTAAATCGCGCACCTGGTAAGCAAGGCTTAAATGAAAACCCGAATCTGATAATAACGGATTCAAATAAGCTTCATACTTATAGAAATCAACTGTTTCCTGAAGCTTAAACTTGAGCATTTCCAAAGAAATCTTTTCAGTTTCGCTTAAAGCCTTATCATCTATAGTATTGAGCTTTTCCAACTGTTTTTTGGCAAATTCAGCTTCCTGTTTATAGTAAGCCTGAGTGTACAAACCGAGGGGGAATTCCTCCTTATCATAAGATTTATGTCCTTCATACTCTTCAATAATCCCATCCAGCTTTTCTGAAGCTTCCTGCGCATAAAAGGTTGAAAAAACAAAAAGACTTAAAACGAAAATAAAATTAGATCTCATATAAACTCAATTTAGGTGTAAAGATATAATAAATTCAAGGTTCAAGGTTCAAGGTTTAAGCTCTGACACACATTCCACAATAAGCTACAAACACCAAACAGTTTCCACAACCAATAAGAGATTGCCACGTCCTTCGTCCTCGCAATGACACAGTTTGACAATTTGTCCAACTGAGAACCCATAACGCACAACAGAGAACTGGGTTGCAGTCGCAGTATTCAGTTGGCAATCACAACACCAACAACAAACACCGAACAGCAACAAAAACAGTAAAAGATTGCCGCGCTCCTTCGTCGCTCGCACTGATGCTTACCACAGAACGCAACCCGCAACTCAACACCCCGAACTAAGCACTGTTTTCCATTCCTTTTTGACATTTTCCCAGTCTAAAGTTTCAGCTTTATTACGAGCGTTTTTAGAAATTTCTTTTGCTGAAACCGAATCTTTTAGAAGTTTCTTTACCGCTGTTAACATAGCTTTTGGATCGGTCGGTGGTACTAAAAAAGCCGACTTTTTATGCTGAAGCAAATAAGGAATACCACCAACTTTTGTAGAAACAATTGGCAATCCCAGCGCCATGGCTTCCACGATGCTTACGGGGGTGTTATCGATGTTAGTAGTATTCAGGAAAATATCATAATCTGCTGAAAGTTCTAACCATTCCCGTTTCACTAATTTCCCGGTAAACTTAACCGGAAGCTTATGTTCTTTGGCATAATCCACACATTCTTTATACGTGTGGTCTTTTTGAGGCCCAACCATACAGAGTTCAGCTTTGGGATATTCCTTTAATAATTCCCCTAAAACCTTTATCGCCAAAATAGGGTTGTAAATTGCATCGAAAGCACGAACCCAAAGTAATTTAGGCCGTAGATTTTTTCGCTTTTTAAAGGAATAGTTCTCTACGAATATAAAATTTGGGATATATTTTAAATTTCGAAATCTAGCTTGCTGAAATTCTTCAAAGAGGTAAGCTGAAGGCGCAATATTCAATTTAGCTTGCTTAAATATATTTGCCGATATCCGCGGATTCTTTTTTAACCTCATAGGGAGGTTTCCACCGTGAAGAATTAAGAAATATGCCAAACGATTTATGCGGCATAACCGGGCGCAAGCAACCGCATACCAGAAATTTTGCGTGCTGTAGGTATCTATCAGAACACAATTTGCCCAATTTCTGTATTTAAAAATATACCACAGCATTTCCAGCAAACGTAAAAGCTTATTTCTCTTTCCAGAAGTTGCCTTTACGTTGAAACCTTCTTTTTCTAGAAGCGGTGCTAAGATATCTATAGAAGTTGGCGCGCCACCACGCGCATCTAATTGGTTCCCTATATACAACAGGTTTTTCATGAGTTCAACACCTTATCCCAGTCGGTCTTTACTTCTTCCCAGGAAAAACCTTCTACTTTTTTACGAGCATTTTTCACCAGGCTTTGTGTTTTTTCAGGATTTCCAACTAATTCGGCAATTTTTTGTGCCATCGCCGCGGCATTGTTTACAGGTACTAAAACGCCTTCCTCATTGTGCTTAATTAAAACCGGAATGCCGCCCACATTGGTAGAAACTACACCAAGACCAAGGCTCATTGCTTCTATCACGCTAATTGGAGTGTTATCTATTGTTGTGGTGTTGATAAAAAAATCGTAATCTGCAGCCAGTTCTGCCCACTCTTTTTTCTTTAATTTCCCGGTAAATTTCACATTCAGTTTATTTTTCGCAGCAAATTTTCGGCAGGTTTGCATGCTACCGTCTTTTTCTGGTCCTACCATACATAATTGGGCGCTGGGATAATATTTTTTCAGCAATAATAAAACGTCTAAAGCCATCACCGGGTTATAGCGTTTTTGAAACCTGCGCACCCATAATAACCTCGGGCGAAATTCCTTTCTTTCTTTAAACGGATAATGCTTCATTTGTATCGCATTAGGTACAATTTGAACATTGTGAAAACCTTCGTTTTTAAATACTTCATAAAGAAATTTAGAAGGAGCAATATTTACTTTTGCCTTTCCGAAGAGATTTTTGCTATACTTTTTAGACGATTTAAGCCTTTCGGGCAGGTTCCCACCGTGCAGAATAGGAATATACTCCAAATTACAGGCCTGGCAGGTTTTCGCAACGAGGTAGGCATAGTAGAAATTAACAGCACCATAGGTATCGATAAGCACTACATCTGTAGTCTTTCGATAACGTAAAATAAGACCAAGCATCTCTATTAATCGTAAAGCTTTATTATTTTGGGTAGAAGCTGTCTTTACTTTATAGCCCTCTTTGCGCAACATTTTGCTGAAAAACGAAATGTAGGTAGCCGTAAAGCTGTTAATCTGTAAGTCGTTTCCTATGTACAGGATACTTTTTGTCATCTACTATATATAATAAGGCCAGACCATATATGAAACCCGGCAGGGCTATTCGCATAGCCGAGTGATTTATGGTTAAAAACCAAAATGCTAAGAACGCCAAAAAATAATAATTGTTCTTAAACTTTGTCCAGAAAATTAGCGGTACTACTATAAGGATTATAATTGCGAGAAGTCCTAAAAGTCCGTGTTCGGAAAGTAAACGTGTCACTTCATTATGAGTCGCCGCGACTTCCCCCAGCTTTTCTTCCCGATATTCTTTCCCCTTTCCCACGCCTATTCCAATAACAGGATGATTATAAAAGGCGAGCAATTCATTACTTATCAACTCACTTCTACCGGTTGTGATATCGTCCTTTAACCTTCCTGCAGCATCACGATTAGTATAGCGATTTAGAATTAACCCCGAAGTTTGAATACTGGAAAACATCCAAATAAGAACGATGGAAATTCCCAGCACGACCATCTTAAAATTAATTTTGGTTCGTTCCCTCCTACCCTGTTTATAATAAAAGAAAAGCAGAAAAGCCGCTACACATATAAGCCCCGTGAAAACCCCGCCCCGGGAAAAAGTGACCACCGCGCGATAGCCCATCATTCCCAGCAATACTATATCTACTAAATTGGTGACAAAATGTTTTACAGTGAATAAACGTGTGCACAAAATAAAGGCTCCCATGCCAAAAATAGTAGCGATTTGATTGGGACCATAGCCACCGGTAGCTGCATAATTTGCTGCTACATTTATTAAAGAATCCCTTAAACTTGGCGTGTACAGAAACAGGTAGAACATCGCGGTAAGCAAGGGCATTAACAACATAAGCAAGACCTTTTGAAAATCTTCATTTTTTATCTTTTTATAATAGCAATACAGGGCCGAAATTCCCAAACAAACGGGACCGCTTAGGTTAAAAGCTATGGCTTTTCTAAATTCTATATCATAACTTAACGTGAAAGAAGCAACCAAAATCCCTGGGACCAAAATGAGAAGATAGATCCAAAAAGGCGCTGTTCTCGAAGAAGTGCCTTTAAAAAACATCCCAATGAGCAGAAATAAGATCACACTATATTTCCCGGTTTCGTAGAATGTCATCCCGTCGGTCATTCTAAAAAACACCTCGGCCCCGGCCATATAGGCGGCAGCCATCAAGGCTTCGTTATTCCTGTTCTCATTATTTATGGTAATAAACAGAAAATAGGTAAGGCTGCCCAGCAACAGGAATGGTGAAATTGGCCTGTACAGATATACGGCAAAAGCTAACCCAATATGGATTAACAAAAGTTTAAAATATTGATTAATATGCCCGCTACCCGATTTATGCATTCAGCGAAATTTCATTATAAAAGTCTAAGAATTTTGAAAGTACAACTTCTTCTGAATAATTATCGATGACTTGTTGCTGAAATTTTTCAGCATCGGTCTTCATCATCTCGGGGTTATCCAAATATGAAAGGATCGCTGCCGCCAGGGCTTTAGGGTCATTTTTTGGCACTAATTTTCCGAATTCTCCAACTACTTTTTCACAATCCCCAACATTTGTGCATACCACCGGAAGCCCCGCCAGGCCGTACTCCAAAAGACTTATTGGCAACCCCTCTGAATCTGATGATAATATTCCTATATGAGCGTCTTTAAGATATGATTTTAATTCAGTTTGTTGACCTTTTAAAAATACTTTATCCTGTAAATTTTCTCGTTGAATATATCGTTTTATTTCTTCGGAATAAACATCATTGTAGCCCTTTCCAACCAAAACTAACTGACAATCAGGTGTTCTCCCTACAATAATTTTAAAAGCCTTTAAAGAAACTAAGTGATTTTTAGGGGTTTTGAGGTTCGCCAGCTGAACAATAGTAATTTTTTGATTTACATTAAGGTTGGATCTTTTACAATGATATTTTGCAGACACAAAATTAGGAATATACCGAAGTTTCTTTGAAAATAATTGCTCCTTACTCCAACTCAACAATTCCTTATTCACACATATTATCCCGTCAAAAAACAAGGAACAGATTTTTAATAAAAATGCTGTGAAATTTTCATTGTCAATCCGGTTTCCATAATGATCATGCCAAATCAACTTTAGTTTTGGATTAAGTATTTTTTGGATACATCCCATAAAAACTGAAGTACCGTGCGCGTGCAGCAGTTCTATTTTGTTAGTTTTGATGTATTTTTTTAATCGAAAAATAGCACCCATATCAACACTGGATTTCTTATTGAGAAAAATATAGCCGACTTCCTTTTTTAAATCTTTTTTAAAACCACCCTCTATCCTACTGGCACAAACCGCCGAAAATCCTACTTTTCCAGCCAGGCCATTGGCAAGGTCTACCGTTAAACGCTCAGCTCCGCCCGGGCGCAGGCTGTCTATTAATTGTAGTACGCGTAACTGTTTGGGGTTTCGGGTAATCGGATGTCTGTTCTCACTTGTGGGTTGTGGATTATGGGTCGTGTCATTGCGAGCGACGAAGGAGCGTGGCAATCTCTTGCCTGTTAACGGTTGTTGATTTTCAGTAGGCCGTTTGGTGTTTGCCGTTTGGTTTGGATTTTGGGGTTGTTTTCCCAAGATTTCCCTAATCCCTTTTTCAAACCTCTCCAGTGTATATTGCTGACTCCATTGCTGCGCGGCTTTAGACATTTCTTTCTTCCTTTCTGCATCTATTGTTAAAGCCTCAACATCCTGAACAAGTTGATCCAACAATTTTGCCCCCTCAAACCCGGAACTTTGAACTTTGAACCTTGAACCTTGAACCTTAAACTTTGAACCGATAATGATTCCTCTCTCTGCAAGAGTAACTATATTGGTTTCCTCTTTGGAGACTGAAGGGGCTCCTAACATCCACGGCACACAACTTACGGACGTGACGATAGGAATACATCCAAAAAACATGGCTTCAGCCACGGCTTTTGGCCAACCTTCGCTTTTGGAAGCCAGTATTAGAAAATGGGCTTTTTTATAGGCTTCTTTTACTGTTTCCAATTTCTTATTTCCGAAGAAAATAACGAATGGCTCCAGGTTTTTAGATACTACATATTCTTCCAGTTCTTTTCGTAAAACACCGTCGCCGTATATTTCTAATTTTACCAGAACCTTTTTTGTTATTAATTTTTCTATTAATTGAATGGCCAGTTTTGGTCTTTTCCCCGCCACCAGGCTGCCCACAAAAAGAAATTTAAAAGGTTTATTAAATTCTTTTTCAACAACCGGTTTTTCAGCTTCCGAAAAGCTGGCTGTAAAAAAAGGCAGTATATTTTTAGATTGCCCCGGCCATTCTCCATAAACCAACACTCTAATATTCCGACTTAAAAAAGTATTGCTTAAAATTTTCTTTTGAAGTTTGTATGTAAAAGGTTGTTGTGCTTCCGGATCCCAATTTCCGGCATATTTTACGGTTTTAGGTTTCTTCGGAAAAAAAACCTGAACAAGACAACCAATTAAACCCATATTCCCGGGACACCGCAAATGCACATGATCTCCCCATTGCATCGCCCGAAACACCTTATAAAATATAAATGGCAATAAAAAGAATGTTCTTAGAATGTTTGAAAACGAAAGCAAGGAAAAGGCCGGTACTTCTTCTAACTGGATTCCAGATTTTTTATACTCTAATGGCAGGTTGTTTTTAGCTTTGGGAATTACCGGTGCCACAACACGCACCTCTTCAAATCCTGAAAACCAGTAATTCATTTCCCGAACATAGGGCGCATAAGCATACAATTTATGCTGCTGCCGGCTATGCAGGGTATGGGTGATTACCGCGATTTTCATCTTCTCATATTATTAATCCCAATTTGGGCATTAATCACAGGCGTATAATTATCTCCCTGTGATTACTATTTATTTGCGTCCAGCATCATGCTGGTTTCATTTTATAAAAATTTTGGTTGTGATTTTGCTTAAAGGCTATTGGTTATAATTAATTTCAAAGGTTATGAATGATTTTACGATGGTTTTATTAAATTTTTGGTTTGTTCAATATTAGACTCCACCAACCTGCAATCCTGCCCAGAGTTTCGCTAAAAGCCTGCTCTCTTTCTGCAGAATTCAGGCTGTTTCCCAGCCGCACTAAAGTTAGCAAAAATGCGGTACCATGCCATTTCAACCGATTTTTAAAAGAAGGCTTAGGGTATTTTATTCGCCAAACATACCAGCCGTTTCTTAAAACCATTTTACCATATTTAAACCGATTGGGACGCCCAGACTCATCGTGTTCGTGCTTTAATTGTGCTGCAGTATTCACATATAATTGCCCTTTTCTGGAAGCCCGCAAGCAAAAATCCATGTCTTCATAAAGTCCGTAGCCTTCAAAATAATTTGAGAAACTTAGCTGCTCTAAAAGTTCTCTTTTATAAGAAGCCACTCCCCCCATAAAAAATTCAACCGGATAGGTTTTTCCGGAAGGCGGTAAAAAATTAATGGAGAGTCCGTGGGAAAAGCCCGGCATTATTCCCGGCGGTTGGTCACTTAAGAGGTTTAATCTTTTTCGCAATAAATTCCTGGAACCCAATTTTCGTACCCAGCCATCCATTTTGAATTCATCAAACTTAACGGGTTCTTTGCTTCTTCGCCATTCCACTTCATTTTTAATATAACCACCCACCCCAACGGCATTCGGAAAATCTTTATAAGTAGCTATCAGGTTTTCAAAATAATTCGGCTCTAAAACCGTATCATCATCCAAAAAGCAAATAATATCTATATCTTTCGCCGATTTAGCTATTCCAGAATTACGTTGTTTTGTAAGTCCGCGTTCGCTTTCCGACACCTTAAAATATTTGCCATTTCTGAGGCTAAATTTTTCGACCGCATTTTTGGTCAAATCATCTTTAGAGCCGTCAATAATCAATACCTCATCGGGATAAAGATACTGCTGTAAAACAGAATTTAACAACTTTAGTAAGGCTTGCGGTCTTTGATAGGTGCAAATAATTAAGCTGAATTTCATCGGAAACAAAGATAGGGTTTTGATCGGGAAGTTTAGGAGACTAAATAAATCGGACTATATTTACACAGGACTGGCTGTAGTTGGATGGCACTACATTATCCGAATTGAAGTATCTTCACCATCTAAAATGAGATTCCTCCTTCGTCGGAATGACAATACGGTTGTCATTCTGAGTGGAGCCTGCGGAACGAAGAATCTGAACTGCACCAATGAGATTCCTCTCCTGAATGCCCGGGACGGAATGACATTCTGCTGTCATTCAGAGCAGAGCGAAGAATCCCACACACCCAACAGAGATTCCTCTTTCGTCGAAATGACAGTGTGTTGGAATGACAACTTATAACAGGAATAGCTTGATTAAACTATTAAAAATTCACTCCGTTTCTAAGTTTCCTTGCCCAGGCCTCACTCGATCTCCACCTCTTTTTCATCGATTTTAAATATTTAAACGGATTTTTAATATCCTGTTTGAAGTAATACCGTAAAAATAGTTCGGTTTTAAAGCCTAAAAACTGTTCTGTGGTGTAATATTTTTGTGCATACAACATTAGAGTTGGGGCTGGTTTTGGCTGATCATTTTCCCAGGCCGGTAAAGCTGTTTGCCTAAATCCGCCGCGTGGTGCTTTTAAATGCAGGATTTCCAAACCGGGATGATAAATAATATCACAGCCCACCAGGCGCAACTGCATTCCATAATCTTTATCTTCGCCATAACCGTTTTCAAAAGCAGTATCGAACCGTATTTTTGATGCAAATTTTCCACGAACTATACTATTTCCGGCTCCAAATGTGCCCCATTGCTTTAGTTTACCGAACACTAATTTTTCGCCTTCTTGAAGATAATTCAGACTTAGCATATCTAATTGATATTTTTTAAGTTCGTCTAATGATCGTTCTAAAATGTCATTTTCCATTTTATTATCATCATCTGCAAAAAACACCCAATCAGCATTCACTTCATCCAAAGCCAAATTGCGTGCGTTACAGGCCCCTGTTTTATGAATAAAGTGATGTACCACCTCAAAAGGCCAGGATTTATTTTGCAATTCCGGTAATTCAGAAGAAGAATTTTTTTCCGGATTTTGCTCAATTACAATCACTTTTTTAGGCCGGTGGGTCTGATTTTCTAAATCTTCGAACACTTGCAATAGGTAATCCCTACGGTCAAGCGTAGGGATTATCACATCTATGGTTTCAGTTCCTGTTTTTGGTTTCGCCAGGTTCGCCTCAACCTTTACCAAATCTATCGAAGCTTTAAAATGGCTTTTTTGAAAAAACGCTCTTAATAAAGCTATAATTGGGAATGATTTTTTAAAATATAAAAAGCAGAAAAAAAGCAGGAACAAACGTTGCTTTTTGTAATGTGCAGCAACAAATTTAAAGAGCCTTGCCGTGGAAGCATTGCTTTTTACTTCAGTTGGTTTGTCAATTTTCCCGACGTTTTTAATTAAGCTGGGAGCCGAATAGCAAAACAAACCGTTTTGCTGTCCTAATTTTGCAACCGAATTGGTCAAGGTTTCAAAATCCTTGAGGTGGCCGAAGCGTTTCTTAAATTGAAGCAGGGTTTTTCCGGTAATTCCGCCAATATCGGCACTCATTTGCCAGGTAGCAAATTTTACTTTCCGGTTTACGTTAACAAAAGGCAACTGATCTACAAAGCCAATACTTTCCGATAAAAATGTGGTTTTTACCGCGTAAGAAGCCATAATTAAATCCCGGTGAAATATATTTTGCCATTGCTCCAAGGTGATTTTCGGCTCAAAATTAAGCTCACACCAGCCAATAATCTCATTTGGATACTTTTCTGCCAGCTCCCAAAAAGCTTCTGTGCAGGTCTTTTGCTCCAATTCCACTTTTTCAGCATTGCTAGAAAGCACTTTGATAGGAATTTCTGAATTTTTATGAATTAAAATTTTCAAAAGTCGGGGCTTTGGGCAAATGTAATATAAATTGCTTTTGTATGGTTGGTTTGAGTTTAGAAGGTTTTTATCGTATTCAAAGTGTTTTTTGTCTTAGTCTAATGCTGATATTTCGATTGTCCTGTCATTCAGAGTGGAGCGCGCGGAACGAAGAATCTTTAACGCATCAATGGGATTCCTCCTTTCGTCGGAATGACAGTGCGTTGGAATGACAATACGGTTGTCATTCAGAGCGGAGCTTGCGGAACGAAGAATCTTCACTACATACAAGAGATTCCTCTCCCGTATTCTATGGTTATAACAAGTCTTTTTTGTTAAATTTTCATGATTTCAGGCTGCATATCTCATTGTATCAACATAAGGTGTACCGCGTTTTACAACGGCGAAAATCCGTGCCAACAACTTATTTCTGATAACATTGATGGTACTCATTTTTTCTTTATTCTGTTCT
>NZ_FQVT01000006.1 GCF_900129445.1 Salegentibacter echinorum | reverse complement strand
CTATAGCTAAGACGGTTACAAATGGCCGCTTTTGATTTGTACCGTAAGTTTACGTCAATATTGCCGTTTTTCAAATTTTTTGTAGTGGGTCTCGCGATGACGCGAAACGCGAAACCCGCAACTCGCAACTCGCAACTCACAACCGATAACCGATACCCGACTACAGAATTATCTCAAATATGATTAGGGTCATATTCTAATTTATAATTATCCCATTCCTTTATCCCAAACAACCAAACCGTAGCTGATTTCTTCTAAAAAACAGAGGAAAAACGTTTAAGCTTTAAAAATCGTGTTTGGAATAGAAAAAATTAGGGAATGACATTTAAAAAACAATTGCACAGTTTTCACATCCCCGTGATGGGAACTGCTTTTACCATAGATAGCCCGATAAGGGTTGGGCATTATGGGATTTCATCGGTAATCTCTATTATAGACGATGAACTAATGGAAAAAATGAACGCTTTTTACAGCGCTAAATTCGATTTACCTTATCAGGAAATTTCCAAAAAAGTAAAAGGTTTTAGGGCTGAACGTATTAGGTCTTATCTCAACCTGGTAGATAAACTAGTAAAAGATAAATTTACCGGATTTAAAGAAGAACTGGCTGAAAACAAAACTGCCTTAGAGAACTATATAGCCATGCTCCCGGGACAGTCGGAAATTAAGCAAGGCTTGCAAGAATTGATGGAATCTGGTAAAACCGCCGGAGAAGAATTTAAAAATTTCCTGGAAGAGCATTTGAGTCCGGGAAGTGTAGATGTGAATATCATGTCTAAAATTGATAAAGATAACTTCGAAAAAAATGAACAACTTCCTGTTGAATATAACGATGCGCACGCGGCTTTAAAGGGTTTTGCCAGTTCTAACCTGTCTTCTTCCATTGTGCTTTCAGCGGGAATGAATCCCAGGCTCTACAGTTATTTTGAAGAATTTGACGATTTTTATCCAGATGCTGAGGGAAAACTAAGAAAGAAAATAATTTTAAAAGTAAGTGATTATAGATCGGCTTTTATACAGGGAAATTACTTTGCAAAAAAAGGTCTTTGGGTTTCAGAATACCGAATAGAATCTGGCTTAAATTGTGGCGGTCATGCTTTCGCTACCGATGGTCACTTAATGGGTCCAATTTTAGAAGAATTTAAAGAAAAGAAAGATGATCTTATAAAATCGGCCTTCGATCTTATGAATAAAGCGCTGGAACGTAAAGGAAAGAATATGGTTGAAAACGCTCCGGAATTAAATATTACCGTGCAAGGTGGAGTAGGAACTGCCGCAGAACACGATTTTCTCTTAGATCATTATAAAGTTGCTTCGGTTGGTTGGGGCTCTCCATTTTTATTGGTGCCAGAAGCTACTTCGGTAGATATGGAGACACGTAAACTCCTGGCAGATGCCAAAGAAAAAGATCTTTATTTAAGCAACATTTCTCCGCTGGGTGTTCCGTTTAATACGGTGAGGGGAACCACTAACGAGCGCTTTAAAAATAAACGAATAGCCGAAGATAAGGCTGGAAGTTCCTGCCCTAAAAAGTACCTGGCTTTAAGCAAAGAGTATGATGAGCAGGGAATATGTTCAGCTTCCAAAAAATTCCAGGATATCAAATTAAAAGAACTGGAAGAGGAAAGGTCTGAACTTAGTTCTAAAACTTATGAAAAAAAGAAATATAAAATTACCGAAAAAGCTTGTTTATGTGTTGGGTTAGGTAACGCTGCCTTGATGGAGAATGACCTGCGAATTAAAGGCCAGGCACAGGGTGTAGCCATTTGTCCTGGTCCTAATATGGCTTATTTTTCCAAAACTTTGAGCCTTAAGAATATGGTTGGCCATATTTATGGAAGTACCAATGTAATTAGGACGAATAGTCGTCCCCATATGTTCATTAAAGAATTACAGGTATATATGGATTATTTTAAGACTGAGTTAGAAGATATGCAGGACGGCACTATTGCACCCCAGTTAAAGAAGATGAAAAAATTCAAAAACAATCTTTTAAAGGGAATCGCTTATTACAGAGATTTATTGAATGACAAAAAAGATTGCTTTAAAAATGATTTTGAGCAAATGACTGAAGCATTATCGGGTTATGAAACTGAGCTTAATTTATTAGAAGTTCACATTCCTGAAAAAAGTATTGCCTAAAACTTAGGTAATTCTTAAACACAAAACCCTGGAATATAAACCCAGGGTTTGTGTTTTATTATAAGCTACTACCTTAGTTTTTATTCTTTTTCCCGCCTCCAAACAAGCGTTTAAAGAAGCCTTTCTTCTCTTTTTTCTCTTCTTTTTCTGCTTTATTATCTTTTCCACCACCAAAAAGTCGTTTAAAAAACCCGTCGCGCTTGGTAGGATCACAGTCCATCATTTCTTTGATTTCCCGGGAAACAGGTGCAAACCTGGCTCTTGTAAATTCATTAAACTCCGGATCTTTATTCATTTTCTGCATCAGTTTTCCAAAAATTGGTAAAGCAGAATTAGCGCCCTGTCCAATAGCTGTGTTTCTAAACCCAATACGGTGATCGTCTGCGCCCACCCAGGTTACTGCGAGCAGGTTTGGCGTAATACCTACAAACCATCCATCTTTATTATTTTGGGTTGTTCCGGTTTTTCCGGCAATATCATTTCTTAAGCCATAGGTAGTTCGCAGCCTGGTAGCCGTCCCTTCATTCACCGTGGCTTTCATCATTTCAATCATTAACTTTCTATTGGTTTCGGTAAGGGAAGGTTTTTTAGAAATTTCAGGCTCAAATTCGGCCAAAATATTTCCCGCGCCATCTTCTATTCGGGTAATATAATAAGCCTTGCTGGTAAGGCCTTTGTTTACAAAAGGCGTATAAGCCTCGGTTAATTCGGTTACACTTAAAGAGGCTGTGCCCAGTGCAATAGAAGGTACCGCGGGAAGCTTAGATGTTATTCCCATACTTTGAGCCTGGCGAATTACTTTATTAATGCCTGTTTCCATAAGCACTTTTACAGCAATAGTATTCATAGACTTACTTAAAGCTTCTTTTAGGTTGTAATTAATATGCTCATCTTCTTCCTTTACTCCGCCAGAGTTAGAAGGTGTCCAACCATTGGCATAAGTTACCTCCCGGGGTGAGAAATAATCACATACTTCAATTCCGCTTTCCAATGCAGCAGTATATACAAAAGGTTTAAAAGTAGAGCCTACCTGCCGCTTGCTTTGGGAAACGTGATCATACTTAAAGTAACGAAAATCGATACCGCCAACCCAAGCCTGTACAGCACCATTTTGTGGTTTGACGGCTAACATTCCCGCGTTTAAAAATTTTAAATAATGTGCAACACTATCACGCGTACTCACATTTTTTGTAGTTACACCATCATAATCAAAAAGCTCAGTATTATGCTTTGTGTTTAGTTTTTTTAATATTTCGGTTTCTTTTAAATCCTCTTTTGCTAGATTTTTCCAGGCTGAGGTCTTTTTTAAAGCATCGAGCACCAGGTTTTTATTTGTTAACCAGGGCGCTGCCTTGCCATAAGAAGCTTCGTGTTGTTTCTGTAAATTAGCCATATGCTCTTTTAAAGCTTCTTCAGCCAAAACCTGAAGCTTATAATTAAGTGTTGTGTGCACAATGAGTCCGTCGCGATAAATATTGTATTTCTTGCCATCCTTATTTTTTAAAGTATCTAAAACTTTACTTACATCTTTTCTCACTTGCTCCCTAAAATAGGGCGCCAAACCTTTATCGTGACTATAGCTTTTATAATCCAACTCCAGTTCTTTTTGTATTGTTTTTTTCAGCTTTGCTTCAGTGATATATCCATATTTTTTCATTTGCGTGAGCACCACATCACGTCTTAACCTGCTGCGCTCGGGAAAAATTCTTGGATTATAATAATGCGAAGCTTTTAACATTCCCACCAGTACAGCGGCTTCTTCAAGATTGAGTTGAGAAGTGTGTTTATTAAAGAATTTCATCGCGGCACTTTCAATACCAAAGGTATTATCGCTAAAAGGCACCGTATTAAAATACAGTCTTATAATCTCCTTTTTTGAGTAAATATCTTCCAGCCGACTGGCAATTATGGCTTCCTGAAATTTATTCACCACAATCCCCAAACTACCGTAATCTTTACGGCCGTAAATATTCTTGGCGAGTTGTAGGGTGATGGTGCTTCCGCCGCCCGAAGAATCATCCTGCAATAATATAGATTTAAAAAACACACGCAATAAACTTCGCTTGTCTATTCCTTCGTGTTCAAAAAACCGCGCATCTTCAGTAGCAATAAGTGCATTTACAAGGTGCTCTGGAAATGCTTCGTATTTTACCGGCTGACGATCGAAAACGTAAAATTTACCTATAAGGTCTCCGTTTGCGGCCAATACCTGAGTGGCTCGATTTTGTTTAAGGTCTTTTAATTCTAGAGAAGAAGGTAGCTTTCCCCAGGCACCAAAGTAGATGCTGCTAAAAAATAATATTGCAAGGGCAAGCAGACTTAAAATTATGAGGAGACCCCATTTTAATTTAGGGTGTTTTTTAATCTTGTTTAGCATACCTGGTTATAATTGCTGCAAAGAAACAAATACCAATGAAATACTATATAAAATTTTAATGGTTTTTTAAGCTTTTAAATAAATTTTAAAGATTAAATGAAACTAATTTTGTAGAATATGGCTGTAGCAAAAACTTATTTTTAAACAGAAATACCAAAATGACCGTTCAGAAATAGTTTGAAAAATGGGTTATAGCTTAGATTAAAGAATCTATAACAGAATTAAATCTTTGAATTATAGCGAAATGAACTTGCAATCGATAAAATAAATTTGAATGAAGAAGTTAGTATGGAGTATAATTATAGCGGTTCTTATAGTTACGGCGCTAATTTATTGGGGCTTTTCAAAAGGAAGTTATTTTGCGTTCGATGAGAATGCCAAAACCTATAATATTTCTGAAAAATGGGAATTATCGCAAGAACTAAATGAGATTTCTGGAATTAGTCATATTGGGAATAATGAGTTGGCTTGCATCCAGGATGAAAAAGGTTTGATTTATATCTACAATTTAAAAACGGCAGAAATAACCAATCGTATTCATTTTGGGGACGCAGGAGATTATGAAGCGATTAGCGTAGCTGGGAAGACGGCCTGGGTTACACGTAGTGATGGCAAGTTATTTGAAATTATAAATTATAGAAAAGCCAACAGAAAAATTAATTCCTATAAAGTTTCCGGTATAGATCTAGACGATTTGGAAGCCATTGAGGTGGATTCTAAAAATGACCGGCTTTTGCTTATGATTAAAGAATACAATATTCGTAGAGATAGAAAAGGCATTTATGCGTTTAATCTTGAAACCAAAACCACCAATACAAATAGTCTTTTTGAGTTGGATGTGAATGCTAAGGAATTTAAGAAATTAAAAGGAGGGCGCTCTTCTCTAATCATTAGGGCTACAGCCTTGAGCATTCACCCTAAAACCGGGGAAATCTATATTTTGGAAGGACATCAACCAAAAATAATTATTTTAAATCAAAGCGGGGTTATTAGTAATATTCATATTCTGAATCCCAAAACTTTTCCCAAACCAGAAGGTCTTGCATTTGATGAAGCCGGTAATTTATATATCTCTAATGAAAGTAGGAGACAACCGGCAACTATCTTGCAAATAAATCTTGATGATTAGTTTTTAATAACTTTCAGACTAAGATTTAATAATTTTTGAACAAGCTTCTATTTGTTAATTATTATTTCTATTAGATTAAATAAATTGAATCTTATCCCTTATCTTTGTATAAGTTAAAGCGATGAAAGAATCTGGATTTTTTTTAAAGAAAAAGTTTATTATAGCTTTAGAAACAATCAGGATTCCAAATCTGCTTACTCAAATAATTATTAATTAAAATCAACTAATGGGCAAATCTCAGCAGACATTTAGTAAAACTGAAAAAGAGAAAAAGAAATTAAAGAAGCGAAAGGAAAAAGAACTCAGGAAGCAGGAGCGAAAGGAAAATTCAAATAAAGGCGGCAATTTTGAAGACATGATCGCTTATGTTGACGCCGATGGTAATCTTACCGATACTCCTCCAGATCCCTCTCAAAAAGTAGAGGTGGATGCCGAAAGTATAGAAATAGGAACTCCTAAGAAAGAAGATCTACCAGAGGAAGATCCGCAACGTACAGGGAAAGTTTCCTTCTTTGATCACTCAAAAGGTTTTGGTTTTATCATAGATGCTGAAAATAATGAGAAATATTTTGTACACGTTACCGGTCTTATAGACGAGATTAACGAAAATGACAAAGTTACTTATGAGCTAGAACGCGGAATGAAAGGCATGAATGCGGTACGCGTTAAAGTGATTTAATGATATTTTAAAATTTAAGGTTCAGGATGTTTTTATATCCTGAACCTTTTTTCTTTTTACAAGCTGCCAGGCTACGGCAGGCTATATTTTCTTCGGGGAAGTCTTTTTTATTCTCGTTATTACTATCCCCATAAAATTCCCCTATGCAAAATGCAATAAAGAATTTACAGGAGATCCTGGATAAACTTAAAATCCGGGAGTTAAATGTAATGCAGCAAAAAGCGTACGATACAATCTCGAATAAAAAAGATACCGTTTTGCTCTCTCCTACCGGAACCGGTAAGACCCTCGCATTTTTATTGCCAATTCTGGCTAATTTAGATCCGGATAAAACCGAAGTTCAGGCCCTTATTTTAGTGCCATCGCGAGAGCTCGCTATTCAAATTGAACAGGTTACCCGTGAAATAGGTGCCGGCTTTAAAGTTCACGCTGTTTATGGCGGCCGTGCTTTTAAAAAAGATAAACAGGATTTAATTCATCCTCCTTCTATTTTAATAGGAACCCCTGGCAGGATAGCCGATCACTTAAGAAGAGAAAGCTTTTCTGTTGAGTTTATTAAAGTTTTAGTGCTGAACGAATTTGATAAATCCCTCGAAACCGGCTTCGAGACAGAAATGAAAGAAATTATTTCCAGCTTGCCTCAACTTGAAAACCGAATTTTGACTTCAGCAACACAACCGGAGAAAATCCCGGAATTTGTAGGTATTAAAAATGCAGAAGTTCTAGACTTTTTGCAATCGAATACTCCGGCGGTCACTATTAAAACCCTGGAAACCTTTGGCAGCACCAATAAGACTTTATTAGCCTTGCTTGAGGAACTGGAAAGCAAAACAGGGATAATTTTTTGCAACCTAAAAGATAGTATTGCCCAGCTTAGTGATTTTCTACACGAAAAAAATATAGCACACGGTATATTTTCCGGAGGAATGGAACAAAGAGATCGCGAACGATCCCTCATAAAATTTAGAAACGGTACTCATCGAATCCTCATCGCAACAGATCTTGCTGCCCGGGGAATTGACGTGCCAGAAATTGATTTTATCATTCATTATCAATTGCCTTTAAAAGCTGAAGAATTTACACACAGAAACGGACGAACAGCGAGAATGCATAAGAAAGGAACTGCTTTTGTTCTTTATAATAAACATGAAAAATTACCCGATTTTATTCAGAAGAATGAACATCAGTTAGAGGAAAAAATGAAACTTTCACAAGAAGTTTTAAATTGTACTTTATTTATTTCTGGAGGAAGAAAGGACAAAATCTCTAAAGGAGATATCGCAGGCCTGTTCTTAAAAGAGGGGGGACTTAAGAAAGAGGAGTTAGGGTTAATTGAACTAAAACAAGATTGTGCATTTGTAGCTGTTCCTGGTGAAAATGTCCAAACCCTTATTAATAAATTAGATAATACTAAATTAAAGCGCAAGAAAGTAAGAATTAGGTTGGTTTAATCGCGGGGCGATAGCCAGGGGTTTAATTCTCCCGGGGCTTGCCTCGAAATAAAAAAGTTTTTTCGGAAGTATACCTCGCGCCCTTGGGTAGAGGTTGTTGATTCCGGTTATAACGAGTTTTATAGAAAATGCATAAGCTCAGTAGTTTTAATATTTTATTTTTCTTCAGAAATACTCCAAAACACCGTACTAAATCCTATAAGACAACATGTGTTGGAGAAGAATTATAAACATTCCTTTACATCGAAATTAAGCAGACTTAATGTTATGGCTTAATCAGGGTTTGAAGTCATAATATTATTATCGATAGCATTTATAAAGAAAAAAAGAAATTTTAATAGGTATTGCTTACATTTGAAATATAATACCAATTTAACCATATAATGACGCATTCAAGCTTGTTCATTTTCCGCTCTATTTCCTTGCTCATAATTTCCATAGCTGCGGCTATGCAAACCAATCGCAGCGTCATAGAACAAAAAAGCAACTTCGCTTTCTGTGCGACTTTACAAAGTTAAATTGGTATAGCTCCTGGAGACTTAATGGTTTTATTTCAGGAATAATTGTTAAATATTATTTACACGGGAAATTCACATGAGTACTAATGATGTAATTGAAAGCATAAAAAATCAAAAACGACTTCCTAATTTAAAATTCAGCATAAGAGAAAAAACGGAAGCTTTTACAAAAAATTTATTTTATACCCTTTTTGATGCCGAAACTCCGGTTGATAAAAATATAGATCAATTAGGGAAAGATTTTCAAGAGTTGGCAAATTTGGTTTGTTGGGAACCAGAAAAGCCGTGCGAAGATATCTGGCAGCAATACCTGGAAGAACTTCCCGGTATTCTTGAAAAACTAAACAAAGATGCCAATACAATTGCAGGAAACGATCCCGCTGCAAATTCTATAGAAGAAGTTATTCTTTCTTATCCCGGCTTTTTTGCTATCGCTATTCATAGATTTTGTCATGCTTTCTATAATTTTGGCTTGCCCCTGGTCCCAAGATTAATGGCCGAAAGTGCTCATTCCCTTACCGGTACAGACATACATCCCGGGGCAAAAATTGGCACCCCTTTCTTTATAGATCACGCTACCGGGGTTGTAATTGGTGAAACAGCGGTGATAGAAAATAATGTAAAAATCTATCAGGGAGTGACCCTGGGCGCCTTATATGTAGATCGTAATCTTAAAAATCTAAAACGACATCCTACCATTGCAGAAAATGTAACTATCTATGCCAATGCCTCTATTCTGGGAGGAGAAACCCACATTGGAGCAAACAGTATTATTGGTGGGAATGTTTGGCTTACTTCTTCGGTGCCAAAAAATTCCATGGTTTCCCATACGCCACAAATTAATATTAAAAACACAACAGAATAATGAACGATTCAATTTTAGATTTAATTGGAAATACACCTTTAGTAAAAGCCCAGACTTTGGTTAAAAATCCTAATGTAGCTTTGTATTTTAAGCTTGAAGGTGACAATCCCGGCGGAAGTGTAAAAGATCGCGCTGCTTACAATATGATTAAAAGCGCACTGGATAGGGGAGATATTACAAAGGATACCAAACTAATAGAAGCAACCAGCGGAAATACCGGAATTGCTTTAGCGATGATTGCCGGTATATTTAAACTGGATTTAGAATTGGTAATGCCGGAAAATGCCACGATCGAAAGGGTGAAAACTATGCGTGCTTATGGCGCTAAGGTAACTTTGACAGATGGTGATGGCGGAATTGAAGGCGCCCGGGATTATGCTGAAGAAAAAATGGCCGGTGGAGATTATTTTATGTTCAATCAATTTAGTAATAACGATAATTGGAAAGCACATTATAAAACCACCGGTCCCGAAATTTGGGAAGATACCAAACATAAAATCACCCATTTTGTTTCGTCCATGGGAACAACGGGAACTATTATGGGGACTTCTGGTTTTCTAAAAGAACAAAATAAGGATATCCAGATTGTGGGAGTGCAACCTACCGATAATTCTAAGATTCCTGGGATTAGAAAGTGGCCGGAAGCTTATCTTCCTAAAATTTTTAATCCTGAAAAAGTAGATCGAATTTTAGAAGTGAGTGAAGCAGATGCAGTTGCCATGACAAAGCGCCTGGCTACCAAAGAAGGTATTTTTGCCGGGATGAGTAGTGGAGGTGCTACTGCTGCCGCAGTGAGATTATGTGAAGAACTTGAAGAAGGCCTTGTAGTGAGTATTATTTGTGATAGGGGAGACCGCTATTTATCTTCCACGATTTTTGATTAACAGATTTAATAATTAATTCTTCTGAAAATAGTTTAAAAAATAGCCAGCGATATTCTAAATATCGCTGGTAAAGTATTAAAAGATAATTTAATCGGCGCGTTCCCAGGTCTTGGTCTTATAAAAGAATGCGATATAGCCACGAACGTTTAATTGATCTGGTTTTTCCTCATCAACCCATATCTTTCCTTTGTACTGCTTGCCAGAATCTGGGTCTATTAAGGTGCCATTTACATATTCATTCCCTTCTTTTTCAAAGTCACGAATTACCCTAAGACCTTCAATAGGCTTGTTCTTAAGCTCCCCGGGACATTTGGTACATTTTCTATCACGGTGATTTTCATTGGTGATTCTAATAACTTTACCCTGTACTATTCCATTTTCTTCATAAACTTCTATAATAGAATTTACCCGGCCGGCGTCATTTTTAACTTCCCATTTTCCAAATACTCCCTGCGCCCTAAGATCACTCGTTGAAGTGCAAATAATAAATAAAAGGATTAGTTTGCTTAAAATAAATCTAGAAATGATCATACACTAAAATCTTTTAATTATTTATCTAACATATCTTTCTTCAGATCTTTATCTGCTGGATTGTCTGAAAGCCAAATTCCAAATAGCGCTTTTTTGAATTCCATTCCTTTAATGCTGCCACTCTTTTTATCGTTTTTATAAACTACAACACCTTCATCTGGGATGTAAACGAGATCGAAAATATCGCCTTTACTTATTTCTTCTTCAAATAGGTTTTTAAACTTTTTGATTTCTGAAGCAATAGGCTTTGTATTGTCATTGGTAGCATTTTCAAATCCTTCATTTACTGCATTGACCATGCGTTTACTGTTTATCATTCCAGAAACAATGTGCAATCTAATGGCCATAGCTTCATCTTTATTTATAATTTCAGAAGCATCTACAGCGCGATTTTTAAGATACAGGCCACCGGCATACATATCCATCCAAAACTTTTCTCTCACTCCGGCTCCATTTAGGATTAGGTCTTCTGAAGAATAAGTTAGAGTCGCCGGTAAAGTTATCCCGGCGATTTCGGTTTGTGCCGATGACAGGTTTATACCGCACATAACAACTAGTAATACTAAAATTTTTTTCATAATTAGAAGGTTTTGGAATTATAAAGTTATTTAATTTTTTTCTTCATTTTTATTAAAGATGCATTTAATTCAAATCCCAACAATAAAATGTTTGAATTTAACCAAATATAAACCATCAAAATTAATAGTGCACCAATCGAGCCATAAAGCTCATTATAAGTAGAGAAATTCTCTATATATAAACCAAAAAAGTAGGTGTTTAAAGCAATTAAGATAGTTGTAAAGATTGCACCTGTGGAGAAAAACCGAGCCTGTCTTGCTTCTTTTGTTCCAAAATAATAAAGCGTAGAAACAGCAACATACACCAATAAAATAAAGGCGGTGTATTTCACAAAAACCGGACTTGCCTCATTTGTGTTAATTCCATTGAAATCATTAACCACATAATTAAGATAAACCACGAGGATAACGGTTAACAATAACACCATGGCTAATGCCAGCGAAATCCCTACTGCAACAATATACTGTCTAACTATAGATCTATTATGGCTGGTATGGTAAGAGAATTCAAAACCGGTAAATATGGCATTTACGCCATTGGTCATTAAAAAAATAGATAGAATAAATGCAATAGAAAGAAGACCACCACGAGGAGTATTGGCAATATCAAGAAAGATATCATTAAAAAAATCATGAGTGTTTGGTGGCAGTAGAGAATCCATAAAAATAAGAAACTGCAACTGGAAGTCATCTATAAAATTCACATAGGGAATAAGGTTAAGCATAAAAAGCAAAAACGGGAATAACGCCATAAAAAAGCTAAAAGCGATCGCACTGGCTCGGGTTGAAAAAGTCCCCTGAATAATCCCTACGGTATAAATCTTCCAAAGATCATAAAATGATAGCCCATCTAACCCGGGTAAGATAATCTTCTTGGTTTTTGTTCTCCACCAATTAGAAATCTTTACGAGTGTAGTTAAAAAGACCCTTTTGGCAGACATATTTTTATATTGCTTTTAAACTAAGGTCAAGATTATAGACCGAATGCGTTAAAGCACCACTGGAAATATAATCTACCCCACATCGTGCATATTTTGATGCTGTATCTAAAGTGATACCCCCACTGGACTCGGTTAAGCACCTACCATCAATTAACTGCACCGCTTTTTTCGTGTCTTCATAATTGAAGTTATCTATAAGAATACGATATACCTCACCGGCGTTTAATATCTCTTCAATTTCCATCAAATTCCTGGCTTCCACAATTATCTTTAGATCGAGCTCGTTCTCTTTGAGGTAAATTTTGGTTTTTTGGATGGCTTTGGTAATTCCGCCGGCAAAATCTATGTGATTATCTTTTAACATAATCATATCGTACAAGGCAAACCTGTGGTTTTCGCCACCACCTATTTTTACAGCCCATTTTTCTAAAGCCCGTATTCCGGGGGTAGTTTTTCTGGTATCCAGGATCTTTGTTTTTGTTCCCTCCAATTCTTTAACGAAAGCATTGGTTTTTGTAGCGATAGCACTCATTCTTTGCATCGCATTTAACACCAGCCTTTCGCCTTTTAGAATAGATTGTGAACTTCCGGCTATATAAAATGCAATATCACCTTG
Organism: Salegentibacter echinorum; assembly: GCF_900129445.1. GTDB lineage: Bacteria > Bacteroidota > Bacteroidia > Flavobacteriales > Flavobacteriaceae > Salegentibacter > Salegentibacter echinorum. The sequence goes on along the minus strand of NZ_FQVT01000006.1, from coordinate 159,514 downwards.
AGAGATCTTCTCACCATCTTTCATTTTTACATCAATACTCAGGTCGGGATCTATTCTTTCAAAAACCATTTTAGCAAATTCCACCCCAGCGAGAACTCCTTCATCTTTAATTAACAGCTTCGCTTTTCCATTTGCCTTGGCGGGAATGCAAGCCAGTGAACTGTGATCGCCGGGACCAATATCTTCGCGAATGGCGTTTTCAATAATTAGACTTATTTCTTTTTCAAATTGTGCTTTCGAGATCATTTTGCAATACTTATTTTTGTAAATGTAGCAAAGTCTGCGCAAAATCTACCGAATGACGATAAAATTACTCTGTATAGGGAAAACCGATAACCGGGAGCTAAAACAACTTATAGAAGTATATTACAAAAGGCTTCAGTTTTACAACAAATTTGAAATCGAAATTATACCCGATTTAAAAAAGACGAAAAACCTGGATGAAAATAAGCAGAAAGAGAAGGAGGGAAGCCTAATTTCAGCAAAACTTCAGAATTCAGATTTTGTAGTGCTACTTGATGAAAATGGAAAAGAGTTTTCTTCGGAAAAATTTTCAGCATACCTTCAGAAGAGATTAAACAGCGGGCTCAAACAACTTATTTTTATAATTGGCGGCCCTTATGGGTTTTCTGAAGCAATTTATAAAAGAGCCGATGCCAAAATAGCCCTTTCTCAAATGACTTTTTCCCATCAAATGGTGCGCTTGTTTTTTACCGAGCAACTTTACCGCGCCTTTACAATTTTAAAAAACGAACCTTATCACCATCGCTAGAAACAAAGTATAAAATCAGGCTGATAATGGCCGCAGAAATTAGCAGAACAAACAAAAGGTGATTGGAGCCTGTGAAAAATTCCTCATACTAAGATTAAAACCATAAACTATGAAACTTGTATTCGCCACGCATAATCAAAATAAATTAAAGGAAATAAAAGCGCTTTTACCACAGCACTTTGAACTATTGTCTTTAGAAGATATTGGTTGTACCGAAGAAATCGTGGAAGATGCCGATACCATAGATGGTAACGCCATATTAAAAGCCGATTATGTACGAAATCATTATGGCTATAACTGCTTTGCAGACGATACCGGGCTGGAAATTGAAGCTTTAGATGGCGCTCCCGGTGTACATTCGGCACGATATGCGGGCGAAGAAAAAGATGATAAAGCTAATGTGAACAAATTACTGTCGCAACTAGAGGAGAAAGAGAATAGAAAAGGAAGGTTTAAAACGGTTATTGCACTAAATTTAGAGAATAAGCAAAGCATTTTTACGGGAATTTGTAAAGGAGAAGTGATTGAGGAAAGACGTGGTGACCAGGGTTTTGGTTATGATCCTGTTTTTAAACCGGAAGGTTTCGAGCAAACTTTTGCTGAAATGAATTTAAATGAAAAATCAAAAATAAGTCATAGAGCAAAAGCATTTAAAGCGCTAATCGCCTATCTTTCAAAATAAAGTAAGTAGATAACTCAATTTTATATTCTTAGCCGTACCTTTGCCGCTTATTTAATTTTTTATATGAACAAATTTGAACAATTAGGTTTAAACCCTTCTATTCTTAAAGCAGTCGAAGATATGGGTTTTGAAAGCCCAAGTGAAGTACAGGAAAAAGCGATTCCTGTTTTATTGAAAGAAGATACCGATATGGTGGCATTAGCCCAAACCGGTACTGGAAAAACCGCTGCTTTTGGATTTCCGCTTATCCAAAAAATAAATGCAAACAATAAGCATACCCAGGCATTAATCCTTTCACCAACCCGTGAACTATGCCTACAGATTACCCATGAAATTAAGAATTATTCAAAACACGAACAAGGCTTACACGCAGTGGCGGTCTATGGTGGCGCCAGTATTACAGACCAGGCCAGGCAAATAGAACGTGGGGCGCAAATAATTGTCGCTACTCCAGGTAGAATGCAGGATATGATTAACCGTAAATTGGTTAATATTTCGAAAATTGAATATTGCGTTCTGGATGAAGCCGATGAGATGTTGAATATGGGTTTCTTTGAAGATATTAAAAATATACTTTCGCATACCCCAAAAGAAAAGCATACCTGGTTATTTTCGGCTACCATGCCTAAAGAAGTGGCAACTATTGCCAAGAAATTTATGCGTACTCCTATAGAAATTACGGTAGGATCTAAAAACCAGGGAACTTCTAATGTTTCTCACGAGTATTATCTTGTTAATTCAAGACAGCGTTACGAAGCATTGAAAAGACTGGCTGATGCCAATCCCGATATATTTTCAGTAATCTTTTGTCGTACAAAAAGAGATACCCAAAAAGTTGCAGAAAAGCTAATTGAAGACGGTTATAGCGCCGCTGCTTTGCACGGCGACTTAAGCCAGAATCAACGGGATTTGGTGATGAAAAGCTTTAGGACCAAGCAAATTCAAATGTTGGTTGCAACAGATGTTGCTGCCCGTGGTATTGATGTAGATGATATTACCCACGTGATTAATTACCAGTTACCAGATGAGATAGAAACTTACACGCACCGTAGCGGCCGTACTGGTCGAGCCGGAAAAAGCGGGGTTTCCATGGTGATTATCACTAAGAGTGAAATGCGTAAAATAAAGAGTATTGAGCGCATTATTCAGCAGAAATTTGAACAGAAAGATATTCCAGACGGGATGGAGATATGCAGGGTGCAGTTGTTCCATTTGGCAAAGAATATAAAAGACACTGAAATAAACCGCGAAATAGATGCTTATTTACCGGGTATTAATGAAGTGCTGGAAGATTTTAGCAAGGAAGAACTAATTAAAAAATTCTTTTCTGTAGAATTTACCAGGTTCTTTAATTACTATAAAAATTCTTCGGGATTAAGTGCTCCTTCTGCTTCAGCAGGTGATGGTGGCGATTCTACACGTTACTTTATTAACGTTGGGGCTAAAGACGGCTTCGATTGGATGAGCTTAAAAGATTTCTTAAAGGCAACTTTAGATCTTGGTCGCGATGATGTATTTAAAGTAGATGTAAAAGACAGTTTCTCGTTCTTTAATACTGATGCTAAGAGTACCGAAAATGTATTGAATACCTTTAAGGATTTTCAACATCAGGGAAGGTATATTAATGTTGAAGAAACCAAAGATACAGGCGGACGCGGAAATCGCGGTGGTGGAAAACGTAAAGGTAAGTTCAACAAAGGAGGTGGAAAGCAGGATTCTTTTAAAGGTGGCGGCCGAAGACGCTCCGGTGGCGACAATGCTTCAGGTGGCCGTCGCGGAAAAAGTAAAGCTGGCAACAGGAACAAGAATATTGAAAATTCTATTAAAAGAAGACGTGGTAAAAAATAACCTATCACAGCTTGTAAAGCAGTAAAGAATCTATTTTACATAGAAATATTCAGTAAGCAGTCCCGGTGAGCAGTATTTAGATACTGGTTACTGCGACTGCTTACTTATAATACCATTAGAAGCTTAAAGACAAGTCCAATTGCTTGTTTTACTATGTTAAAACGAATAAGTTTAATTCTAATGGCTAAAACTTAAAATATGGCATTGTTTTTTATAAGTATTTTATAATTTAGACGCCAGTTATTATGAAGAAGTATCTTTTTACCCTTTTAGTATTTTTTATAGCCTGCAACGCATTTTCGCAAGATGTGGTAAACGGAACCGTTATGAACGCTGCCAACGATAAACCTATCGAAAAGGTGCATATTGTGAACCTTAACCAGGTGAAAGGCGCTGTAAGTAAGGATGATGGTTCTTTTAAATTACCGGCTACGGTAAACGATACACTTTATTTTTCTTACCTGGGATTTAAGTCTATTAAAGTGCGGGTTACGAACGACTGGCTTAAATATGGCAGCGTAAAGGTGAAGATGACCGAATTGGGGATAGCTCTTGAAGAAGTGGTACTGCAACCAGTAACGCTCACCGGATACCTGGAAATAGACGCCAAAAATATCCCCATTTATGAGAATCAACGATACAGTATCTCTGGATTAAACTCAGGGTATGAAGCCGGTGATAACTCTCCCGGTGCAGTTTCCCGGGTAATTGGCGCTATTTTTAACCCCGCCGATCTAATGCATAATATCTTCGGAAAAAAACCACGACAGATGCGTAAGTTGCGGCAAATGAAAGAAAATGATGAAATTAGGGAGTTACTGCGGAAAAAATTTAACCGCGAGACCTTAATTGCTCTCTTACAAATTAATGAAGCTGAAATTAATGAACTTCTGCAACGCTGTAATTACTCTAAAGACTATTTAAAAGCCGCAAACGACCTACAAATTTTAGATGCTTTAAGTGGCTGCTACGAAGAATACAAGATGCTGAATAGAAAGTAGTTCTTCTGAAGAAACACTTATTCTTAGTTTTATATTTTTCAGCATTAAGGTCAACATATTTACCTCTTTAGGTTTGGAGAATATTGTTATATCAAATAATAACGGAAATGTCAGGTTTTAGCTCAGTCGAAACCTACTTCGGTAATCAATAGTATTGATTATGAATATCAGGTGGGAAGTGTAGAAAAAAATTGCCACTAATTCACGAATACTTAAAAATTCAAGTGATTAAATTCGTCTAAATTATATCAACTATCAACCCTTTCGACTTCTTCCGCTATCGCAGAAGAAGCCACCTTCCCTTCGAAGGGAAGGAACTCTTATAATTACCTAACTAACCCGATAAGCCTTATACTTTATCCTTTAAATACTTAGCGGTAAACGAGTCTTTAGATTTTGCTATTTCTTCGGGGGTACCCTCAGCAACAATATTTCCGCCGTAAACTCCGCCACCGGGGCCAATATCAATAATATAATCGGCGCATTTCACTAAATCCATATTATGTTCTATCACCACAACGCTATGTCCTTTATCAATTAAAGCATCAAAGGCTTTAAGCAGCTTCTTGATATCGTGAAAATGTAAACCGGTTGTAGGTTCATCAAAAATAAACAAAGCCTTTTCTTTGGTGGTACCTTTTACCAAAAACGAAGCAAGTTTTATACGCTGGGCTTCCCCGCCAGATAGGGTAGACGAACTCTGGCCCAATTGCACATACCCCAAACCAACATCCTGCAATGGCCTAAGCTTTTTAACAATCTTATCGAGCTCATTTTCTTCAAAGAAATCTATTGCGTCGTCTATAGTCATATTCAACACATCATCGATATTCTTGTTGGCATACAATATTTCCAGCACATCTTTTTTAAAGCGCTTTCCATTGCAAACTTCACACTCCAGGTGAACATCTGCCATAAATTGCATCTCTATAGTTACTTCACCTTCACCTTTACAGGCTTCACAACGTCCGCCATCTACATTAAAAGAAAAGTGTTTGGGTTTAAAACCTCTAATATTTGCAAGCTTTTGATTTGCAAAAAGTGATCTAATATCATCATAAGCCTTAATATAGGTCACAGGATTGGAACGGGAAGATCTACCAATTGGATTTTGATCTATATATTCTACACTGCCCAGATTTTTAAAATCTCCTTGAATATCGGTGTATTGTCCGGCTTTTTCTCCATATCCACCAATTTTTTTCTGAATCGCAGGGTATAATATTTTCTTTACCAACGTACTCTTTCCGCTTCCGGAAACTCCGGTAATCGCGGTAAAGCTTTTTAGAGGAATACTAACATTAATATTTTGCAGGTTATTTTCGCGAGCGCCTATAATTCTAATTTCTCCTTTAGCTTTCCTGCGTTTTTTGGGAACTTCAATTTCTTTTTTACCGTTTAGATATTGTGAAGTAAGGGAATTAGATTTAAGGATCTGTTTTAAGTTTCCTGTGGCGACAACCTCCCCGCCGTGTGTTCCGGCTTCAGGGCCAATATCAATAATTTCATCGGCGGCGTTCATAATATCTTCATCGTGTTCTACTACGATTACCGTGTTGCCTAAATCGCGCAGATTTTTAAGAACACCAATTAAACGCTCGGTGTCCCTGGGATGTAAACCAATGGATGGTTCATCTAAAATATACATAGAACCCACTAAACTACTTCCTAAAGAAGTCGCCAGGTTAATACGTTGCGATTCCCCACCGGACAACGTGTTAGATTTTCGGTTTAGAGTAAGATAATCCAGACCAACTTCCGAAAGGAATTTTAAGCGGCTATTGATTTCCGTTAATAAACGCTTGGCAATTGTAGTATCGTATTCATCTAATTTAAGCTCCTTAAAAAACTCTCTTACCTTTTCCAGGGGTTTTTCTACCAGGTCTGTGATACTGTGTTCGCTTATTTTTACATATTCAGCTTCCGGTCTAAGCCTTTTACCTTTACAAGCTGAACAACGAGTCTTCCCACGATAACGAGAAAGCATAACCCTGTTCTGAATTTTATAGGCTTTTCGTTCTAAGAATGCAAAAAAGTCATTTAAACCTTCAAAATGCTTATTACCATTCCAAACCAGGTCTTTTTGCTCTTGTGTTAATTGAAACCAGGGTTTGTGAATAGGAAAATCGAACTTATGGGAATTATTCACCAACTGGTCTTTATACCAGCTCATACTTTCTCCCCGCCAGGGAAAAATAGCATTATCGTAAACTGAAAGTCCCGTGTTTGGAATTACCAAATCTTCATCTATACCTATTACATCACCATAACCTTCGCATTTTGGGCAGGCCCCATAAGGATTATTAAAGCTGAATAAATGTACATTGGGTTCCAAAAAAGTCATTCCATCTAATTCGAACTTATTGCTAAAATGCCTGGTTTTCCCCGTTTCCATTTGTTCTATATAAAGTTCGCCTTTTCCCTCAAAGAATGCAGCATCGGTAGCATCTGCAAGCCTATTGTAAAAATCCTCTTCATCTTTAGTGATAATTCTATCTACCACCAGGAAAGTGTCTTTTTTCTTCAGGTTTTTAAGATCGGCTTCATCTATGCGAAGCACCTGGTCTTTAACTTTAATCCTGCTATAGCCTTGTTGTGCAAGCACTTTGATTTTTTCAGTTAGCGTCCTACCTTTCTCAATATGAATAGGGGCGAGGAGGAGGAGCTTTTCCCGTTCTTCAAAACTTTTAATATAATCTATAACATCTGCAACGCGATCCCTTTTCACCTCATTTCCAGAAACAGGCGAATAGGTTTTCCCGATCCTGGCAAAAAGCAATTTTAAATAATCATAAATTTCAGTAGAAGTTCCTACTGTAGAGCGAGGATTGGTAGAATTTACCTTTTGCTCTATCGCTATCGCCGGGGCGATGCCTTTAATATAATCTACTTTTGGTTTATTGAGCCTGCCAAGAAATTGACGAGCATAAGAAGATAAACTTTCCACATAACGCCGCTGCCCTTCAGCATAAAGTGTATCGAATGCTAAACTGGATTTCCCTGAACCCGAGAGCCCGGTAATTACCACCAATTTATTACGGGGTATAACTACATTTATATCTTTAAGGTTATGTAGTTTGGCACCCTTTATAACAATATTTTCTTTTAAATCTATTTCGGCAAGGTCAATATTCATGCTTATTTTTCTATACTAAGTCTGCAAAGGTACTCAATAACAAGCAGTGTGGAAAACAGGTTCATTCTTATAGTAATGTTAAAAAACAAAGCTTTTGTTTGTTATTCTTAAAAATATCTTGCTATATTTGACTTCCATTTAAAATAGAAAACCGCAGCCTATAGCACACAGTTACTTTAAAACTAAATAACCTAACCCTCAGGACACTACCATCCTGAATAAAGTAACTGAAATGGAAAACGTTGAAATCTCCGACGCTATTCTTGTACGTCGTTATATAGACGGAAGTGAATTAGCACTTAGCAAACTTATAAATAGGCACCAGCATAGAATTTACAGTTTTATATTTTCTAAGGTATATAACCGGGATATTGCTGAAGATATTTTCCAGGATACCTTCATTAAAGTAATCAATACCTTAAAACGCGGTAAATACAACGAGGAAGGCAAGTTTTTACCCTGGGTGATGCGTATTGCCCATAATTTGGTGATAGATCATTTTCGCCGCAATAAAAGAATGCCCAAATTTGACAATAGTGGGGATTTTAATATTTTTTCGGTGTTGAGTGACGACGATTTAAATGCTGAAAAACAGATCATAAAAGATCAAATTGAAAATGATGTAAAAGAATTGATTAAAGAGCTTCCCGAAGATCAACTGGAAGTTTTGGTGATGCGTATTTACAAGGATATGAGCTTTAAAGAAATTTCTGAAAGAACAGGCGTGAGTATCAACACTGCTTTAGGTAGAATGCGTTATGCGCTCATTAACCTGCGTAAGATTATTGAAAAACACAACCTGGTTTTGACCAATTAATTAGCGATTTTTTCTTCTGAAAAATAAAAGCTTACCAAACATATTTTATACCTACCACGAATTCCTGAATATTAATTATTCGGGGTTCGTGGTTTTTTATTCCTGAAGAAAATTTTTATACTGCAGAGAAATACTAGGGCAGGTCTATTAATTAGTAATGGAGAATGGGAACTGCTCCTTCGAGAAGGTGGCTTCTACTGCGGGAGCGGAAGAAGTCGGAAGGGTTAATACATGAAAATTTTTATCTGAATTTAATCGCGGGGCGATAGCCAAGGATTTAATTCCTGGGGCTAGCCATGAAATAAAAGAGTTTTTTCGGAAGCATACCTCGCACCCTTGGGTCGAGGTTGTTGATTCAATTAAAGATTAGCTTTTCTAGTCCTGGACATCATTGAAACTATCAATATTTCAGATTTTAAAAAATAAGGTTACTACAGGTATTATGAGCTGTCATTCCGAGGTAGGGGGAATCTGTTTTCTTAGAATAAAGATTTTTCAGTCCGCAAGATTCACAAACCGGGATATTATCAACGCAGTGCTAAACTATAGCCAAAAAAAATAATATTTAAGTCTGTGCCATAATATCCTATTTAAAATTGCGTTAAGATTAAGAACCAACTTCATAAAAAAATAAAATGGCAAAACTTTACACAAAAAAATTATCAAAGAACGAACCCTCTAATAAATTGGAACCAAGTAAGAAAACCCTGGATTTTATAATGAACTACTCCAAAGCTTTAAAAGTGACCAATTATAAGGGATTGCAATTTGATAATATCCTGAATTAATTTATAGGGTTAGAAACGCTACATTTAGAAAGAAACCGAGTGGAATAAAAAAGCTTTCTTAAAAACATTAGTCTATACATCACTAACATTTCTAAGAAAGCTTAATTATTAGACAGCTAATAATTATAAATCAATTAGCTTACCCCAAATATTAATATAAAGTCGGGGTCAATTGCCGCATTAAAATTTGCGTTGTTACAAGAATTTGACGGCTAATTAGAATGTGTCTTCATTTGGCTTTTTCGTTTTGCTAATTGTCGTTCCAGGTCTTTAACTGTTTCGGCGGTAGCGGCTTCGAATGATTCTTTGTTAGATTCGGCAAAAAGCTGTGGTCCCGGTGCGCTTAATTTGATATTACATATAAACCCTTTTGGATCCTGAACTTCCTCGCGCTTAAAATAAACCTGAGCCTTAATAATCCAGTCGTATTTTGTCTCAAGTTTGTCTAATTTCTTCTGGGCGAATTCCTGAAGATTTTCGCTTTTTTCCAGTTTTACAAATTGATATATTGCTTCCATAAATTAAATGTTTTGTTTGTACCAAGTAACCTAAAATATAACAGGCGTACAAATCCTTAAGTGATTCTTAGCAAAGATTTAAGATTGTGTTTTTTTAACCTTGTGTAGTTTCAGAAAACAACTTTTTTCGAATATAATTTGTTTTCTGTGAACAGTAAGGATTTTCAACTCTTTTAGTTGTTTAAAGTATAGATAGCAAAAAATAAAAACCTGTGATACCTGTAACTTTTATGAATTCACCTTAATAGTGAAAGCTAACTTATAGAAATCTAGGAATTGGTATTTCCAAAATTATTCCCTGGTAGTTTATTAGTGGTTTGGAGATAAACCTGATTTATATGCGGTTCTTTATTTTTAATTTCCAGCCTTAGGCTGTCCATTGTCTTTTCAGCGGCTTCTAAAGAAAGACCATCAATCATATCAATTTCTACCACTAATAAAATTTTATCGGGACCAAAGTGCATAGTTTGCGGTAGCGACCAGTCTTTAATATTAATGTTTTTCCGTAGTATTTTTTCAACTTTATCAATCACTTTAGGACTGGCGCTTTCTCCCAGGAGCAATTCTTTACTTTCCCGGGCCAAAAACGTTGCAACCGTTAGTAGGATGGCACCAATAACAATAGATGCAGCGCCATCCAGGTAAGGATTATTGAGTTGTTGTGATAAGAATACCCCAAGAAGCGCTACGAGAAGTCCGGCCAATGCTGCAGTATCTTCAATAATTACGGCAAAAGTTGCAGCATCTTTACTTTTAATGATACTGCTAATAAGGTTTGTTTTCTTTGCACGGGATTTATTAAAAGTTTTAAGCGAAATCGCCAGTGCTATGCTTTCAAAAACAATCGCAGCCCCAAGTACGGCATAGTTCCAGGTAGGATCTTCCATGACCTCTGGATTTTGCAGAGCGTGAATTCCTTCGTATATGGCAAATCCACCACCCAGGGCAAAAATGAGCATACTCACCACAAAACTCCAAAAATAAATTTCTTTTCCATATCCAAAAGGATGTAATTTATCTGGATTTTGCTTAGATCTTTTTAAGCCAAGGAGTAGGAGCAGGCCATTACCGGTATCGACCAGGGAATGAATGCCTTCTGCGAGCATTGCCGAGCTCCCCGTAAAAAAAGAAGCAATAAATTTGCTGGTTGCGATTAAAATATTAGCGCCTACAGCGCCATAAATTGCGAGTTTAGAACCACCGGCCATATAGTCTAGTTTTAATTAGATTCGAAAATTACAATTTTTAAGCAAACATTTAAAATGTATTTAAGAAACTAAACACTGCTAAAAAACTCAGAAAATCTTCCAAAATAATCGCGATTTAAAAATGCTACGACTTGTATTGGGCCAGGCTTTAATTGGAATTAGTGTGTTTTACTTTTCGCTGCAGGCTCAAGTCTATAAATTAGAGAGAGATCTTTGCGCAATTTTGCTTAAATTTATACAGGGACAGGGAACAGCTTAAAGCATTTATTATGAAAAAAATAAAGTCTGGCATAATAACTATTTTTATAGTTTTGATACTAATTTTTTTAGGATGCGGTAGTGCGCAAGATTCTGCTGAAAAAATTGCAGAACGTGAAAGGACTGCTGAATTAATTTCTAGTGGAGAATTTGAAATAAACAATACCTGGGCTTTACCCATGAGCGGCGGACAGGTGAATTTAATTGGGAATACAAATTATATTAGATTCAAAACAGATAGCGTAGAATTATTTTTGCCATATTTTGGAGTTCGGTATTCTGGTGGCGGCTATAATGCTGAAGGCGGAATAGCTTATAAAGGATCGGCTAAAAATTTTGAAAGCTACAGAGACGAAGATAAAGATCGCCAGGTAATCAAATTTGAAGCAAAAAAAGGAACAGAAAACTTCACTTTTCGCATCAACGTTTTCTCCAATGGTAAAACCAGCACGAATGTAAATACTACCCAACGTTCAAATATTTCTTATCGGGGAGAAATAAAAGCATTGGAATCAAAAGAGAAGGATTAATTATAGGGAGTATAGTTTTGAAATAGATTCCTGTATTCGCAAACACTCTATTTTACATAATATAAATTATAGTGCAAATGTAAATATTAAAGATTTACATTAGAAGATTTGATGCATTTAGATTTTTGTTCATAAGCTTTCTTAGCTTTTACTCAACTAATTTTAAAATAGTTTTCCAATTCCTGGTAGTTGCACCTACTTTCAGTTTTTTCTCAAAAAAATTATTGGTCAATTTAGATTGGTGGTATTTACCTTCACAGAAAACGAAAACATCTTTTTCGTCAATTATAAATTTGTCAGGTTCATAATTATAGGTTTCGGTAAATTGTTTATTTTCTTTGCCCGGTTCTTTTTTTAGAAAGGTCAAATGTAAGTTCTTGATATCTGCATTTGGTTTATAGAATGGATTCCGACCAATTGATTCTATTAATTCTTTTGAAGTCCTAACAATTACCGGAACATCGAAACCAAATTTATCTTTAATAGCGCTTTCTATTTTGTTCTCCAATTCCTTATTTTCAGCATTGGCTTTAAAAATTACATTACCACTTTGAATGTAAGTTTTAATATCTGTAAAGCCTAAATCCTGAAACATTTGTTTCAAATCTGCCATCAGGATCTTTCTTTTTCCTCCTACGTTTATTCCTCTTAAAATTGCGATTTTGTTATTCATTTTATTGAGGAAAAGTTTTTATAAAAAGCACAATTCTCAGCTATCTAAAATTTAGTCTTTTTTCTTATTTCTGGCAGCAAAGCGATATTGTTTCTTTAATAAACAAAAATCACCTTCTCCCTGCAATGATATTATAAAGCACTATGATTATGGCCAAAACAATAAGAATATGAATAAGATTACCGGTGCCAATACCAGAAATAAATCCCAAAATACCCAATAACCAAAGAATGATGCAAATAACGGCTACAAGCCAAAGAAGACCTCTCATAATTAGATTTTTTTGATTAGTAAAACGAATTTAAATTAATTCCCACATTTAAAAGTAATTTTCCTGTTAAAAAACGCTTATGTTATGCCTGGCGTTTAATAATGTTCTAAGCACTTTTTATATTGAAAAACCGATTTTAAATTTCAAACTTTTCAACTTGCCCGTGGTAACACGAAATATTTATAGGGAATTTATTTTTTCTCCTTTAAAGTTAGACCTCACAGGTCTCGGAGACCTGTGAGGTCTTCCGCAAGATATTATCCAAAATCAACCTTAACTACACATTCAACAAAATCTCCATAATATTCTAATGTAACCCCCTTAACTTTGCAACGCTTAAATTTTAAACTATTATTTTGAAAGAATACTACTATTTTTTACGTGGCAATTTTAAGAAAGTTAGTTTTGGATGGTTACTCACGTTTCTATCCAGTTTCGGACAAACTTTTCTTATTTCTCTATATGTGCCAGAAATTGTAAAAGCCTTTGCTATATCTGAAGGCACTTTTGGAGCAATTTACGCCGCCTGTACCGTTAGTGCTTCCATAATTATGCTCACGGTTGGACATACCGTAGATCATAAACCGGTAAAAAAAGTAACCGCTTTTACCGTAATTAGTTTAGGCCTATCTAGTATTTTGCTGGGGTTTTCCTACCATCTCGCCGTACTTTTTGTCGCCCTGGTGGGATTGCGATTATGCGGACAGGGCTTGATGAGCCACATTAGTATGACCATTATTTCAAAATATTTTGATAAAAACCGCGGAAAAGCCCTGAGTATTTCTTCTTTAGGTTATTCTATGGGAGAAGCAATTTTTCCCATTATCATTACTTCTATTATTGCTTTTTTCGATTGGAGAATTGCTGCGATCATCAGTGGGGTTGCCCTCCTACTCTACTTAATTCGGTTAAAGTTCACCGATTTAATAGATTTTGATAAACAACTTTCCCCGGAAGGCAAACCTTCTACCTGGTCGCTTATTAAAGATTATAAAAGCGTGGTTTTAGATAAACGTTTTGGGATTATGATGCCGGCCAGTTTTATCTTGAGTTTCACCAATACTGCTATCTTTTTCTATCAATATGTTTTTGTGGAAGACAAAGGCTGGTCGGCGCAACTTTATGCGACTTTTTTTACGGTTTATGCCATTGCCCGTTTCTGCTTTTCGCTGTTTGGCGGTACCTGGGTTGACAAATTTACTGCAAAAAAGATGTCTAGGATATACCTAATCCCAATGTCTCTGGGCCTAATTCCTTTCGCGTTAATGGATAGTATTATTGGTGCACTTTTATTCCTAATTACCGCTGGAATTACCACCGGAATGTCTGGCACAGTAAAAACTTCCTTAATTGCTGAAATTTATGGTACCGAAAAAATGGGTGCTATTCGTAGTGTTTTCACCATGTTTATGGTAATTAGTACTGCTTTAGGACCTTTACTGGTTGGTTTTTTAATAGATAATGATGTAGATTTTAGTACGATTATTCTCCTTCTCTGCGCAACAATGATCCTGGTGGTTCTAAACTCCCAGCGTATTAAAAATGTAACGAAGAGAATTTCGGTTTAATTAGACGATAAAACAAAAACAAGCTTTCTTTGGATGGTATAGCGTTGCAATGACAGTACGGTTGTCCTTCAGAGTGGAGCTTGCGGAACGAAGAATCTTTCATAAGCCTCACTTGGGAGATTCCTCTTCCGTGCTCGGGACGGAATGACAGTTCATCAAAAGACATAACTCAATTAAACTAGAGTTAATTTTAAACCTTGCAAAAGAAAATTAAGGTATTTCCTGAAACTGCATAGCAACTTTTTCAAAACGATAATTGTTTGGCCAATCCTGTGCTTCAGCGGTATCGGCAATTTTGAGTAGGCGGGATTTAAATTCAGTAATAATTCCCATTTTGGTCATATATGTTACCGCTTCCTCGTAAGACTTGAACATGCTTTTACAAAAAGCCTCCTTGATGTTGCTTTTTTCTTCTGCATATGTCTGTGCAATCTCAATATTAAAAAGCATTAAATCTGCCGTGAGGTGCGGCTCTACCTCCAGCTGTTTAAAATGTTTTATCTCTTTGTGTGCAATAGATCTACGGGTTTTTGCCTTGCGTTTGGTATCGGGAAAATATTCCTTGGAAATCTTCAGCTTTGCTTTTCGCAATAATTCTTCTTCTCGCGGATTAAACACAAAATCATAAAAAACTTTTACCGGTTTAAAACGTTGATAAAGATCTAAAACCTGCGCTTCTAGTTCATCCTTACTCAAATCGTTTAGATACTTTTTAAGCTGGCTTTTACTCATCTATTTGAATTTTGTTTGCGAACTGCATTTTTTAAGGTTTTCTGAAATCTCCAACAACCATTGTAATTGGCTACTTATCAATTGTGCTTCCTGTAATCTTACTTGTACTTTATTATCTGTATTTTTCGGGGATTCTTTTAACTGCTGTTCTCGTTTTGCCAATAACAGCTTATAATGCTTGAGTAAAGAAGATGCTGCTTTTTGTGTATGTTCTTTATCAACAGGTTTGAAGCTGGGATTATCTTCCAATCCATTACGGGCATTTTTAAGATTGGTACAAATGTGCTGTACGAAAGTATTAAAACTTTCTGAAGCCGCGGTGGTTTCATGATTTCTAATAAAGGTCCCGAGGGAGGCGAGCGCCGATAAAAATGTTTGATTTAAGCCTACTAATTTATAAATGGGATCGAGATCTTTTTGTTTCAGCTTCGGCTCCTGGGTCATTCTTTGAAAAGAAGCGCTAAGATTACCCATTTCTAAAAAAGCCTTCTTTCTGGAAAGTTTATACGAGGTGGGGAGCCTGCCTTTATCGCGGTAAAAAGAATCAATCTCCTTTAAATATTTAATATTAGCATTAATACTCGCAGTTATCACGCTTTTAATGTTCTGAACTTCCCAGGTAGGCCATAAAATGATATTTCCCAGTGCTGCCAAACCGGCACCCAGTAAAGTATCTACTACCCTAAATTGAATCACATTAAAAACATTTGGCTGTAAAAGAGAGTATATAAAAACAATACTCAAAGTAATAAAAACGGCTGCGGTACGATAGTTTCGCTGAATAAGAGAAAACGCCAGGGTTAATGAAAAAAGTCCCAAAATAGCGTAAATTACAGGATTTTTTATAACTGTAACGAGCCCAATAGCGATAACTGCTCCTATAAGTGTACCAATAATTCGTTGTTTAGACCTGTCCTTAGTAAGTCCATAATTGGGGCGCATAATCACAACTATGGTAAGGATTATCCAGTATGCATTATCGAAAGAAAAATATAAGCCAACGCTAAAGCCAACTAAAACGACAATTGCCAGTCTAAGAGAATGCCTAAAAATGGGAGAACCAAAATTGAAATTCTCCAAAAGCGTGTCCGGACTATAGTCTTGCGGAGTGATAAATTGCGAGGCCTCTTTATTCTTCATCAACCTGGTTTTTTGCGTTTCCAGATTATGTAAAATTCGTACAATGGTATTTATTTTTTGTCCTTGTTTTTCTAAGTAGTCAAATAGATTCTGAAGCAAAAAAGCTTTTTCGGTATTTTCTGAAGCGATTAAATTCTGTACAGCTTTAAAATCTTCTTCTACAGATTTTAAATAGTAGCTAATATCCTTAACAGAAGCTTTCTTTTTCTTCTCTATAATGATTGAAATCTCATCTAGTTGATAAGCAATTTTTTTTATCAGTTTCTTAAAATGCTCTAGCAAATCCTGATCCTCTTGCAGCACTTCATCCATTTTTTTATAATCTACAGGATTGGCCATTGCCAGTTCCAAAACATCTACCAGTTCAATAAAGATCAATAATCTTTTACGTGCATAATTTGAATTTCCCGAGGCTCTTCTATTGGAAATAATAAGGTTTCTTAAAGCTTCATGCTTGTCACTGAGATCTGATTGCAATAAAAATAACTCCCTTTGAAGCGCTTCCCTATTATTCGTCTGTGTAAGAAGATGCGCCCTTGTTTTAAGGTATTTAGCGGTTAATTCCAGGCATTCAGCAAGTTGTTTTTCGGTGTGGTGTTTGGGGTGAATAAAACCCCACAAATTACTTAAAGTTAAATACCAAAGTCCACCTGCAACAATTAAAAGTCCGCGTTCCCAGGGCACTATTAACGTAGAAACATTTGCAAAACTCAAAACGATAGCAAAAAGTCCTGAAAAAGCAATAAGGGAAGCCCTAAAACCATAGACTGCAAAATAGGCAATTCCAAACATAAGAATTCCAATGAGCGGCAAAACCAGCCAAAGATAGGGCGCCGCATACCCTATAATCACAGAAACTGTTCCAGCCAACAGAGCGGCAAGTACCACACCCGCGTTTCGATGCCTAAAATTCCCGGGGATATCACTGGGAGAGCTTAGCAATACCCCCATAGCCAGGGTAACTCCTATCTCTAAATGACCTAATTGCTGAAAAATCCCTACTGCCGAAGCTATAGCTGCGGTAAGTACCATGGCTTTGGAGAAATCTGTACTCCTTAAATATTTAAGAAAATCCTCCCAATAAGTGGTAATTTTATTAGACAATGCTGTTGCGTTTTTATTTTGCCAAAGTTACGGTGTAATATAGAGTTTATCCTAAAGCTTAAAAAAATGATAACATTTAAAAAAGTCATTATTTATAATCATTGATGTCCGATAAAAATATAACTAATTAGCAGGTTCTCTTTTATAGCAAAGCCCAAAAGCGATTTCATAATTATCCACCTTGCTATTAGGAATCTTTACGAAAAAGAGTTAATTGAAGAATATCACTTATGAAAAAAGTTGGATTCTCAGTTAGTTAGAGTTTAGTCTTTTCTCTTTTTTCTTGCAGCGAAGCGATCTTGTTTCTTTACCGGACAATAGTGATTTATAATAATGGATTAAATTATTGGGAACCATAGCAAATACTGTTATGATTTTCTTCGTTACCCTGCTCTAAAAGGGAGCGAAATCCAATTAAATAAACCATTTTAGAATATGTGCCATCGGGAGGAACTGGGTCCAGACTTATTCAGCTTTAATTTCTGAAATTTTTCATTGCCGAATTTTATCTTCTTACTTTCTGAAAACCGAGACTGTCAACTTTCTTCTTTGTTCTATTCTCTATGTTCTATGTTCTATTCTCCTTTTTTCATTATAACAAGCTCATTTTTAAGTTTAAATTAATAATTAAGAATTGGAAGGTGTCGTAGTTAATCTTAATTTGAGCAGTCAAATAAAAGTTAAAAATAATGAATAAAACGATATTATTAAAAAACCGACCAGAAGGAAAGCCATCACTTTCTGACTTTGAAATTAAGGAAGTTGAAAAACCAACTCCCGGGGATGGTGAAATTTTACTCGAAGCTAAATATATTTCTGTACATCCTTATCTACGTGGCAGAATGCGGGATGAGGAATCATATATCCCGCCATTTGAATTAAATGAGCCGGTAGAATCTATGTTAATTGCTGAAATAATTGAAAGCAATAATAAGAATTTTGCCAAAGGGGATTTAGTAAATGGCATGCTTAAATGGCAACATTTTCAAACAGCCAACGGCAACGGATTAAATAAAATTGACACAGATTTGGCAAAGCCGAGTGCATACCTTAGTGTCCTTGGCTTGACCGGCCTAACAGCTTACCTTGCCTTGAAAAATATTGGAAAACCAGAAAAAGACGAAACCTTGGTAGTTTCTGGAGCAGCTGGTGCCGTGGGGAGTGTTGCAGGACAAATTGGAAAAATTAAAGGTTGTAAAGTAGTTGGTATCGCCGGAAGCGACGAGAAAATAAAGCATATTAAGGATGAGTTTGGTTTTGATGAGGGCATCAATTATAAAACTACAGATAATATGCAGGAAGCCCTGGCTAAAGCCTGTCCCGATGGGATAGACGTTTATTACGATAATGTAGGCGGAGAAACTCTAGATGCGGTTATGAAGAATATCAATCAATTTGCTCGCATAATTAATTGCGGGGCTATTTCTACTTATAATGATAAAGAAGAACCCACAGGCCCGCGTGTAGAAGGTATTTTAATTAAAAAAAGTGCTTTAATGCAGGGGTTTTTGGTGAGAAATCACGCCAAAGAATTTGGCCCGGCCATAAATAAACTTGCCACTTGGTTAAATGAGGATAAGTTGAAATATGAAGAAACTATTGTAAAAGGTTTTGATGAAACGCCACAAGCCTTTTTAGATCTTTTCGAAGGTAAAAACACCGGTAAAATGGTGGTGGAAGTTTAAAACCTTGCAGAGATGTTGATGGCAATTGGTGTGCTTTGCTATCGAAAAGAATGATTAGACCTCACAATACTTAAGAATTATTAGTACTGTGGGGTCTTTTTTTATAGGCCTTTGACAAATAATTTTAATCAATTAGTAAAATATGGTTAATATTAATTATACCGTCCGGCTTACCATTCGAAACCTTTAGTAACTTGTCACTCTTTTATAATATGAAGCGCTTCGACAGGCTATTAGCAAAACATATGAGCGAAACTTTAACGTCCGACTAAGCTTGTCGAAGTCCTGGTTTTTTAATCTCCCAGAGTGTTAAGCTTTTCAACTTGTTAAGAGTGATTGGATTAAACTAGAAATAAATTTTGGGTTAATTGAGCGCTTAGACAGCCTTAGCGTGACCTATGGGTGAAACTTTCACGTCTGAATGAGCTTGTTGAAGCCTTTAAAGTACTTTTTTGCTGAAGCAAATTGTCACTTCTAATTTAATTAATTTTGGAAATTCATTAATAGTGATCGAGTTGCACTTAGAAAGCCTTTAAACAACTGCGAAAAATTAAAATTGGATTAATATATCAGCTTTCAGTGTATTGAACAATTTCCTTTACAGTGGCCCGGGCGCTGCGGCCTACACCAATCAAGGTAGCCGATGCAAATCCCGTCCAACCTCCATAACCTACTAACCAAAGTCCGGGGGAATTCACGGCTCGCGTACCTTCAGTTTTAATTTTTCCGTTTTTATCAATTTTGGCGATATTTTTTAAGTAACCCGTAGCCGCTTTAAAGCCTGTGCACCAAATAATGGCGTCGAAGTTTTTAACAGCTTCATTGTGAAATATTACCGCATCTTCAGTTAAGCCTTTTATGTTACCATAGGATTGCAGCACTCCCCTCTTCCGCGCCTCCTTTACAGCAGGTACCATAACGATACTTTTAAGGTTGTAGTTCTTTGGTGTAAAGGAACGACCTTCTTTTTTAGCTTTATATTTCGCCGTGGCAACATCAAAAAGTACCCTGCCATCTACACCGTCTGGCAAATACTGTGGTTCTTCTAAGGTGGCCCAGGTGGTTTTGGCTACTTTAGAAACTTCAGCTAAAATTTGTGCGCCAGAATTTCCCTCGCCTACCACCAAAACCTTTTTATCTTTAAAAATTTCAGGATTTTTATAATGAGCAGAATGAACCTGTATTCCTTTAAATTTATCTCTTCCTTTAATCTGTGGGATCCATGGCGTTTTCCAGGTACCGGTTGCCGAAATTATTGTTTTAGCTGAAATTTTTCCGCTGGAAGAATCAATTTTAAAAACTTCTTTGTTTCTAGCAATACTATTTACTGTTACGGGACGTTTTACGGGGAAATCATACCTTTTCTCATATTCACATAAATAATTAATTACATGATCTTTTGGAGGAAAGCCATCTTTATGTTTTGGCATGGGCCATCCGGGAAGTGAAGAATGTTCTGCCGGGGAAAATAATCTTAAAGAATCCCAGGTTTTTAGCCACGCTCCACCACATTTTTTCTGTTCATCGAGAATTATAAAATCTAAAGTGGTACGTCTTAAATGATAGGCACAGGCAAGTGAGCTTTGGCCGCCGCCAATAATTACAGCATCATAAATTTTAGAATCTACCACTTAGATTATTTTTTTAAGTTATTGATATGTAGTTGAGTATAGTGTATCACTTAAATAATTAATTGATTTTTATTTCTAGTTTGTATAGCTTTATTTCTGGATTATTTCAACCACGCGTTATCCCTAATAATTATTGAGTCAGCCAATAAAAAAAGGCTTTACCGTCTTTTGCGATAAAACCTTTTTTTAGTCTTTTTTCCTAATTTATTTTTTAGGTGGTTGCGATGGTCTTACTTCAATTTTACTTGGTAAGGTACGTTTATTCATTTTTAATAAATCTACCACTAGTTCCCCAACATCTTCTGGCTGAATTTTCCAGGCATCTTTTTCTCCAGGGGTATTATTATTAAAATGCGTAGCGACAGATCCCGGCATAATCGTACTAACACTAATTCCTTTTTGTCTTAGATCTAACATTACTGCCTGGGTAAAGCCGGTAACACCAAATTTGCTGGCGTTATAAGCAGATCCTCCTGCAAAGAAATTAGTACCGGCAAGACTGGAAATAGTAATAAGATAGCCTTTTGATTTTTCTAGTGCATCTAAACTCGCTTTGGCACTATAGAACACGCCGCTTAGGTTAGTATCAATGGTTTCCTGCCACTGTTCTGGGGTTAGCTCCTCAATTGGTGCATAGTGACCAATACCGGCATTGGCAACCATCACATCAATTTGTCCAAATTTATCAATGGCTGCTTGTACTGCTTTCTGCTGACTTTCATAATTACGAACATCGGCTTCCAGGCCCAGTGCATCAGAGAAACCTAATTCTTTAGCAGCTTTTTCGGCATTGTCTTTAGATCTACTGGTTATCGCTACTTTCATTCCCAAATCTAATAATGCCTGGGCTACACCATAACCAATACCTTTACTTCCACCCGTTATAAATGCAACTTTTCCTTTTATTGAACTCATATCTTTATTTTTTAGTTTGCTTAAAACTAATAAACAATGCCTGTATGCTGAAATCTTCCGAATTAATAGTTTGTTAATTTATTGTTTTAATTTCTGTGTTAAAATGTTTTATAAAAGTTCGAAAGAAGTACCTTTGCAAAAAATATAGTTTAACCTGATTAACTTTAGTCCATTGAATAATATAAAAGCACAAAAATTACTTAATAAAATTCAGCGTGATTTAATGCGCAACGGAATCATTATCAACACCCTGGTAGATGATCTAAAAGAATTAAGAAAGATTATTGTTGAAGAAGGAAATCCACTACTGGCTAAAGTAATTAGGTTAAGTTTTGAACATATTGAAACTTACGAATCTTTTAATATTGCTATCCCAGAAGACGATCCTGTAGAAGAAGGAGAAGATGCGCCGCTCCAGGAAGAAACAACAGGACAGGAAAGTCTTGATTATTTACTTTCCTTAATGGCCGATTCTTCTAATAAAGTAAATGAAATTGAATTACGGGAATACGTAAGTGCATTTAACGAATATGCTGAAGATAATTAAGGCAAATTTCGGCTTGATTTTTGAAAGTTTAAAGCAAAGAAATACTACGTAAATTATAAAGCCCAGCCTGGATACATTTTGTATAAATTTTGTTTTTAGGCGGGCTTCCACACTCTCGATTATCGAGTAAATTGCTAAAGGAGAAAGTAATGAAGAAAGATGCGAAATCTAAGAAAAAGAAGTCGCGAATACGTTTACTACACCAATATTATAGCTATACCGGGTTTTATAAATTTGTTTGGAAAAGTATAAAAAAAGCTATTTTACCAATTGTGCTTTTTGTTGGTGCTTTACTGGCTATAGATAGGTTTGTTCTCGATATAGAACAAATGTTGGTAACCGTTACTGAAACCTATTCCCCCCTGGGCATACTTGGAGTGTTTTTTGCTTCAGAATCTTTACTGGGCTTAATTCCTCCGGAGCTCTTTATTGCCTGGTCCGGAAAATCTGATAGTCCTATTCTTTATCTTTCCTTTTTAGCCCTGGCGTCTTATTTAGGCGGGGTAATCTCCTATTTTATAGGACGATGGATGACTAAAATACCGGCAGTGCACAACGCGATTGAAGTGAAAATGGCGCAGCATATTAAAAACACCAGGAAATGGGGTGGTTTTCTTATAATTGTAGGTGCTTTACTGCCTATTCCTTTTGCGATGACCAGTATTGCCGCCGGAATTATAAAATTTCCTTTCCCAAGTTATTTGATGTTTGGTTTGCTAAGGTTTGCCAGGTTTTATCTCTATGCCCTGGTAATTTTTGAAATGGTTTAGACGTTTTAAAAATTTAAGAATCTAACATGTGAAATGCACTGTTTTTAATTTAATTTCGAAAGAACTAAAACAAAAATCACCAATTTTATGCTATTATAAAATGTTGCAATATTCTTATTTTTAATGCTTAAACAGGATCTACATTAATCACTACTTTAACGCTTCTAAAAGCGCTTATTGCTCTAAAGCTTTCCATAATCCTACTTATAGCCAATTTTGTTTTACCCAAAGATTGTTGCTGCGGAATTTTAAGCAAGATGTTCTTATAATATTCATTTCTTATCCTGGCTACCGGTGGAAATTCTGGTCCCAGGACATACTCCTTAAAAACATTTTTCATAGCAATAGCTATCCAATCTGCTGCGTCATTGGTTTTAGAATAATCCCTGCATTTTAAGGTTAAACGTATTAAGCGATAAAAAGGTGGATACTTATAATTATAACGCTCTTCTAATTGGTCTTTGTACATTCCCGCATAATCCCCGATTGAAACCTGTTGTACAATTTGATGATGCGGATTATAACTCTGAATTAAAACCTTACCGCGTTTCTTTGTTCGCCCTGCTCGCCCTGCTACCTGTAGCATAAGCTGAAAGCTACGCTCGTGTGCCCTAAAATCTGGAAAATTCAATAAATTATCGGCATTCATAATGCCTACCAGGTTTATTTTTCTAAAATCGAGCCCTTTGGTCAGCATTTGTGTACCGATAAGAATGTCGATTTCCTGTTGTTCAAAAGCGGTGATTAATTTTTCGTAAGCATATTTTCCGCGGGTGGTATCCTGGTCCATTCTCGCGGTTTTATACTCTGGAAAGATCGATTTTAATTCGGTTTCAATTTGCTCGGTACCAAAACCTTTGGTGGTAATTTCGGGGCTGTCGCAGGCCATACATTTTCTCTGCATCGCAATGTGATAACCGCAGTAGTGACAGCGCAACTGATTGTTATGACTGTGATAGGTTAAACTTACATCACAGTTAGGACATTGTGGCGAATGCCCGCAGGTATTGCATTCTAACACCGGGGAAAACCCTCTCCTATTCTGAAACAAAATCACCTGTTCCCCAAGCTTTAATGTTTCTTTGATCTCCTGGAGCATCCTATCGGAAAAATGCCCCTTCATCTCTTTCTTCTTGTATTTGGTTTTAAGATCAACAATCTCGATTTCCGGTTCTAACACATCGCCATACCTTCGGTTTAAATTCACCAGGGCATATTTATGATGTTCTGCATTAAAATAAGATTCTAAAGAGGGCGTAGCCGATCCTAAAATGGTTTTTGCCTTAAAGAGATTGGCCAAAACTATGGCCGCATCCCGGGCGTGATAACGCGGTGCAGGATCAAATTGTTTAAAAGAAGTTTCGTGCTCTTCATCTACAACAACAAGGCCCAAATTGGCAAACGGAAGAAATATGGAAGAGCGCGCCCCAACGATAATTCGCGCTTTTTCTGAATCTTCCAGAATATGCCGGTACACCTCCACCCTTTCGTTAATGGAATATTTACTGTGGTACACCAAAACTTTATCGCCAAAATAATTTCGAAGACGCTGAATTAATTGTGTGGTAAGCGCGATTTCCGGAAGTACATAAAGCGCTTGCTTGCCGCTATTGATAACTTCTTCAATCAGCTTAATATAGACCTCTGTTTTTCCGGAGGAAGTGATTCCGTGGAACAGGCAAACCTCCAGCTCTTTTAATCCTTCTTTTATTTCTGAAAATGCCTGTTGCTGAAGTTCGCTTAGCTTAATTCCTTTTTCTGAAGCTTCTCCCCCGTAAGAAAGTCGATCTGTTTTTTCCTGATATTCTATTAAAATTTCTTTCTTGACCAGGCTTTTAATAATCGCAGTAGCCACCCCCGATTTTTCGCTTAAATCTTTGATCTTTATCGGTTTTGGCTGTTTTGCTTTAAGTGTAAAATAACTTAGTAAAGCTTCCTTTTGTTTGGGTGCTTTCTCGAGCTCATCCAGAAGCTGATGCATAGTTGCCTCATTATCAAAATCAGGATTTAACTTTATAAAGGCTACTTTTTTAGGTTTGTATTGTTCGTAAATCTCCTGGTTTAAAACCACTAAATCTTTTTCCACCAAAGCATTGAGTATGGGCAGCACAGATTTTTTATCCAGGATTTTCATGACTTCCTGGATCTTGATGGAAGATTGTCTTTGCAAAGCTTCAATAACCAGGTATTCCTCATCCTTGAGATCGGCTTCTTCAATATTGGCCGATTTAATTAATTGCACCACACTTTCGCTTTCCAATAAGAAAGCTCCCGGAAGGGCGGCTTTAAGAACATCGCCTTCTGCGCACATATAATAAGATGCGATCCAGCTCCAAAAAGCCAATTGCTGGGTGGTGACTAACGGCTGTTTATCTAAGATTTGGTTTATAGGTTTCGCCTCGTAAACCTGTGGCGGAGTTTGGTGTATTTTTGCAACTATTGCTGTGTAAACTTTAGATTTTCCAAAGGGAACTGCCACACGCATTCCCGGCTGTAGGAATGACGCTTCTCCTTCATCTATAGCATAAGTAAACCTTTTTTGAAGTGGAAGCGGAAGAATAACATCTATAAAATGCGACATAAGCAAATTGTTGAAAATTGAAATATAGCAAAAATTCAACGCTAAATTGAACCTATTATTCTAAAAGAAAAAATTCCATTTCCTAGTGCTGCAACAGCTCATTACAACTGAAATAGCTCGCTTAAACTATGCGGAAATCCTTAATCTTTTCAGGCTATGAATTTCCGCTAATAAATTTACAATGTGATGTATATTAAAATCCGTTTAAAACTCCTTGTTTATTGCCATTCTTAACTTCCTGGAGTAATCTTCTTCCAACCAATCCCTATAGTTTTTGGTGCTCTTGCTAATGCAATAAGAATATTGTTTAATTCGGGAATTGATATCGTCTTTGAGCTCTTTTGCTAAAATTCTGGCATCAAATACATCTTCAGAATTCTCTACACACATTTTCACATGCTGTTCTAAAGACCATTCTAAAACAGCTTTAGACCTTAGGCCCTTTTTAATAACTTTATCGTAGGCTTTTTCTACATCAAAATCTACATCTTCAGTATTTGAGAACTTTTCCCGTAGTTCCGGGGGCATTACATACTTAAATTCCCGTTCAATTTCTTCGTCACTTAATAGGTTTTCAAAATAGAAATCGGGAGCCCTAAAAATTTGTTTCCAATCTACCGAAGCGCTCCATTCTCCAAACCGCACCAAATTATTCCCCAGGTCTATTACATTAAATTCAGATTTTCCCGGTAAAACCCTGGAGCCCCTACCAATCATTTGGAAGTAAAGCGTTAAAGATTTTGTAGCCCTATTCAGGATAATTGTATCTACCGTAGGTTCGTCAAATCCCGTTGTTAAGATACTTACCGAGGTAACCACCGCATCTGGCGTGTGTTTAAACCATTTTAAAATATCTTTTCGGTCCTGCTTACTGGTGGTGTTATCTAAATGTCGAATGGGAATTCCGGCATTTCTAAAAGTTTCGTAAACTTCTATAGAAGTATTGATCCCATTATTGAAAATTAAAGTCTTTTTTCCACGCGATCGCTCATAATAAGCATTCAGCAATTTTTCTTGCATGGAAATATTGGAATATAATTCTTCAGAAGATTTTACCGTATAGTCCCCGTTCATTCCAATTTTAAGGCTGGTTAAACCAACATTGTAGCTATAAGTATTGGCTTTTGCCAAAAAACCTTTTTCGATAAGTGAGCCAATAGAATCGCCCACAATAAGCTCCCTATAATTATCTTTCATAGGAAGTTTAATATTAGAACTAAGAGGCGTTGCGGTTACGCCGAGAATAAAGCATTTTTCAAAAAATTTAAACAATTTTCTAAATGAATTGTAGTGTGCTTCATCAATAATAACCAGTCCAATATCTTCTATTTCCAGTTTTTCATCGTGCAAGCGATTGTTTAAGGTTTCTACCATGGCCACAAAGCACATATAATCTTCCTGGTCTGGCAATTCTTTTACCTTAGAGTTTATAATTTTATTGCGTACTCCAAAACCATCCAGCATTTTTGAAGTTTGTTTACACAACTCAATTCTGTGAGTAAGGATAAGTACTTTTTTCTCTGTACGCTGAATATATTCCCGCACCATCTGTGAAAAAATTACTGTTTTTCCACCTCCGGTTGGGAGTTGATACAGCAAATTATAATGTTCGGGATGTTCTTCTATTACCTTGAATATCTTGTCAATATCCTTCTGCTGATAATCATAAAGTTCCTTATCAACCTTCTTTTTTTCTATTCCAAATGTTTCCACCGCCATATATTATTGTTCAAATCTGCAAGTTTGCAAAAATAGCTGATTTCTTAAGTTTAAAGAAACTTTTAAGGTAGAAATATCGTTTCTACTCTATTGAACTGCCAATTGAGAATTCTTTTTACCACTAAAAGCTATAACTAACAGTATTTTTTACTTTCAAAAGCATCGGTATATTGTTCGCATTTCCACCAAAACTGCTTACTGCCTACTGGGACTGTTTACTGTTTTCTTTATTTCTGATAAAAATGTCCGTTTTATGATTCAACTCATAATTAGAGTCTCGTTCATTTACAAAATTTGCATTGTTACTTTTAGTAAATACTGTTTTAGGAGCAATCTTAAAATAACTCATTATTCAAAAACAATTAAAAACTATAATCATGGAAATGCTACAAGACAAAACTGTTGCCAATCTCGTAACCGAAAATATAAAAACAGCTCACGTATTTAAAAAATACGGTATAGATTTTTGCTGTGGTGGCGGGGTTAGTATCGCTAAAGCCTGCGAGAAAGCAGGAGTAAATTACGCCGATTTGGAAAAAGACCTTATCGCTTCTAAGAATGAAAACACCAGGGCTGTAAATTACAATAGCTGGGAGTTAGATTTTCTTACTGATCATATTATAAATGTACATCATAAATATGTAGAAGAAAGCCTTCCATTAATTACGCAATATGCCGCTAAAGTGGCCAAGGTGCACGGTCACCACTATAGCGAGCTATTGGAGATTCAGCAATTATTTGCTTTGGTTGCTACAGAAATGGGTGGACACCAACGCAAGGAGGAATTAATTTTATTTCCATTTATCAAAAAACTAGTTCAAGCTGAAAAAGAAGGGACACCAGTTCCAGATGCTCATTTTGGCAGTGTAGATAATCCCATTAAAATGATGGAAGCTGAACACGAAGAAGTTGGAGACCTTTTAAAGAAAATATCCAAATTAAGTAGTAATTACACGCCACCAGAAGGAGCCTGCAATACTTACCGTGCATTTTATGCTAAATTAGATGAGTTTGAGCAGGATCTACACCATCATATTCATTTAGAAAATAATATTCTGTTTCCAAAGGTGTTAAAGCTGGAAAAAGAACTTAGAAACTCAAACTAATTAATACAACAAACGCTTTTAGAGGTTAACACCGTTTATTTTAAATGTCGCAAGATAATTGGAATCATTTTTATTCAGAAAAGCCAAGGGCTTTGAATAAAATTTGAATAATGAAGAAATTATTAGCGACATTTTTATTCTTAAGATTGTCGTGTAATTGTTTTAAACAAAGAGCATTAGATACCTCATTTGTCGCTTATTTCAAGAAACAGATTAAAACCCAAAAGAACTTTTGAGCTGGCTGTAATCTTAACAATTTTATCCTTAAGAAAATAGTAGTATCAATACCTCTCTAACCGCGATCATTAAATATCATATAAATTTTAGGTATGTCTAAAGAAAGAAAACTCTGGATAAGTTTTATAGTCATGGTAACGGTCTCGTTTGCCATTTTAGGTTATTATGGATTCGAAATCTATCAAAAAGCTCCACCTATGCCCAAACAAATTGTAACCACAGAAGGAGAAGTGGTTTTTGAGGGTCAGGATTTAAAAGACGGACAAAATGTTTGGCAAAGTATGGGTGGCCAGGAAGTTGGTTCTATTTGGGGTCACGGAGCTTATACAGCGCCAGATTGGACTGCAGATTGGCTACACCGGGAGGCGCTTTTTATTTTAAACGAATGGGCCAAAGCAGAAGAAAACGCCAATTATGAAGAATTGAGCAGTGAAAAGCAGGCAGGTTTGGAGCGCAGGCTTCAGGAAGAATTACGTGAGAACACTTACAATGAAGCAGATGGAACAATAACCATTTCCCCAATGCGAGCCAAAGCTGTTGCGCATTTAAGCGATTATTACAAAGGTTTGTTTATGGATAATCCCGAGCTCTCTGAGTTAAGGAACAATTATGCCATTCCAAAAAACTCCATAAAAGACGAGAAGAGGATGCAGCAAATGAATGGTTTCTTCTTTTGGGCATCCTGGGCTGCAGTAACAGAAAGGCCGGGGTCTGATGTTACTTACACCCACAACTGGCCACCAGATGAACTTATTGGGAATAAAGCTACCGGGGATCTACTGCTATGGACAGGCTTTAGTATTATTCTTTTGCTTTTTGGTATAGGAATGATGGTTTTCTATTACGCGAAAATGAAAAAGGAAGAAGAACCGGAAAAACCTGTAGAAGATCCCTTACTTCGACAGGCTATCACGCCTTCCATGCTTGCAGTTAAAAAATACTTTTGGATCGTTAGTTTGCTTATTTTAATTCAGGTGACTTTTGGGGTAATTACGGCACATTATGGTGTAGAAGGCCACGGATTTTACGGTTTTAACCTGGCCGAAATTTTACCCTATTCTATTTCAAGAACCTGGCACGTACAATTGGGAATATTATGGATAGCCACAGCCTGGTTGGGTACAGGGCTTTATATTGCTCCTGCAGTTTCTGGTAGCGATCCAAAATTTCAAAAATTTGGAGTTAATTTCTTATTTACCTGTCTGCTAATTATCGTATTTGGTTCTATGATTGGCCAATGGTTTGGAATTATGCAAAAGTTAGGACTTGCCGAGAATTTCTGGTTTGGTCACCAGGGGTATGAATATGTAGATTTAGGCAGGTTCTGGCAAATATTCTTGCTCGTTGGTTTATTTGTGTGGTTAGCCTTAATGGTGCGACCTTTAATTCCGGTAATAAGAAGCAAAACGCCCGAGAGGAACCTGTTGATCATGTTTTTGGTTTCTTCTGCTGCGATCGCTTTATTTTATGCTGCCGGTTTAATGTGGGGACGACAAACAAACCTTGCTATCGCCGAGTATTGGAGATGGTGGGTAGTTCACCTTTGGGTAGAAGGCTTTTTTGAAGTATTTGCTACCGTAGTTTCTTCATTCCTATTTGTAAGATTAGGTTTACTACGAACTAAAACGGCTACGCTTAGTGTGCTTTTGGCTACTATCATTTTTCTTTCCGGAGGAATCCTGGGAACCTTTCACCACCTGTATTTTAGTGGCACCCCTACCGCGGTAATGGCTATTGGTGCTACATTTAGTGCGCTGGAAGTGGTGCCACTGGTACTTATTGGATATGAAGTTTACGAAAATTATGAAATTAGTAAAGCTACCAAATGGCTTAAAGATTACAAATGGCCAATATACTGTCTAATTTCTGTAGCTTTTTGGAACTTTTTAGGTGCCGGGATCTTTGGATTCATCATTAATCCTCCCATCGCATTGTATTATATGCAGGGCTTAAACACCACGGCTGTTCACGCTCACACCGCTTTGTTTGGGGTTTATGGAATGCTGGGAATTGGTTTAATGCTTTTTGTACTGCGTAGTCTTTACCGGGTTAAAGTTTGGAATAATAAATTACTAAGTTTTAGCTTTTGGTCTATTAATATTGGTTTATTGCTTATGGTTTTACTAAGCGTGCTGCCCATAGGACTTCTACAAACTATAGCCAGTGTTAATGAAGGGATGTGGTACGCCCGTTCTGCTGAATTTATGCAGCAGCCGGGAATGGACACCCTAAGATGGTTGCGTACTATTGGTGATACTATTTTCGCCGTTGGCCTGGTCGCCTTTGTATGGTTTGCATTTACCATTCATAAAAGCGAAGAAATTCCGCAGGACAAAAAAATTTCTTAAGATTTCTTCGGAAAGTTATTTTTAAGCCTCGTGATTAATCCTATAAAACGGTTTCTTCACGAGGCTATTGCTTTTATTCAATAATCGTATCCCAACCTACTGCATTATACCATTCATAAGTTTTGTAATAATCTTGATAATAATAGTATGAGTCTAAGACAGATTCGCCTGAACTCCTACTCCATTGAAATGCCTGAGCAAAATTTTTATTATTCGGAATATAAATTGAAACCCCGGTAGCACCGGCCATAGAAACTTTGCCACCAAATCCGCCATTACTGTAAGATGAAAACGTAGATGGAGTGGTGAGAAACAGCGGAACACTTTCGGCATAAGCTTGTTTCCAATCTTTAAAGACCGCACTGTTGGCATCTGCTAAAGAAGCCACAAAGCTTTCCATATCATAGTAAAAGTTATAATAGTTACTATCATAACTTAATATATTTTCAGTTTTAATTAAAGTATTACTGGAAGCATTCTGAATTACATTCTTAGTGGCACGCGCCAGTTCTTCTAAGGCCGCACTTTTAATAACTGAAATCGCTATACCATATTCGTATTTATTGTTACTGCGCGAACCTTTGGTTGAAACATTATTATTATTTCCTTTTTGCGTGGTGTTTTGATTACTCCCAACATCATAATTTTGTGCATATTCCTCATAATATGCGCGGGCAATTTGTTCAGCTTTATTTGATTTAGAAAAATAGGCAGGCACCATACTTACATAATTGGCGCCAAAGGCGGGAACTTCTACCGGGGATGAGATCAAATAATCGGTAATATTTCGCAGTTCGTAGGCTACCTCAACTCCTTGCATATCACAGGCATCAAACAGCAAATAATCAAATTTTGGTAGGATTTCAAGCGCCTTTTTTAAATCTTTAATATCCATACGGGTGCCTTTAGTGTAAATATTATTATTAGAATCTTCGCCAAAGGATCGCACCGCTATATCATTGTTTTCCTGCTCGGTACCGGGCAACCAACCATCACCGTGAGACCAGAGGGTAAGTCCATAACTATCTGCTTTAAATTCACTCAACGCCCGATTCATAATTTTAGACATAATCCCAATATTCAATGAATTTTGCTCTGGGTATTCTTCTATTATTTCGGCCACAACTTCATCGTTCTGTATTTTCATATTTAATAAGCGTGGCGCGTCTTTATCATCTATATAAACCAGTAGCTTATTATTTTTAGGATCTTTTACTTCAGCATAACCTGTAATTATTTCTTCAATATCATTTGCGGCAAAAGAGTACAAATTATTGTCTGCTACAATATAAATTAAACTGGTATGTGAGGATACATCTTCAGGAATAGACTCGTTGTCTTTTTCACAGGAAAAATTCATCAGTATCAAAAAGCTAAAGAAGAGCAAACTGAAAATTCGTTGTTTCATAATCTAGTATTTTATAAGATTTAATCAGTTTATTTTTAAGTTAATCTGGAAAATAAGATCTATTTAAGATGCAATTAAACTATCAAAATAAAAATAATAAATAAGCTCGCCAGGTAGGTTAATTAGAGCAGCGTTTGTAATTGGGGAAGAATGATAATTGAAATTAAAATTTCTTAAAGTTATAAGAATTATCCAAATATAGGCAAAATAAAATAATGAATGCGAATTACACCAATTAAATCGTGTAGGGATGCACTCAAACTCATTCAACTTCCGTCTTATTTTTCCTGCCTGCCGGTAGCTTATAGAACAAAAAAGCAACTTCGTTTCCTGTACGATTTTAAAAAAATAAGCTGGTATTTTACCTTTTAAAAACAATAATTTCAAAACCAACCTAAAATAGATTGGTAACAAGTTTAGTTCTATCGAGTAAAAGTTTAATGATTCCGCTATCCCAATAGCTCATCACGTGGTAAAAGACAAGATGGGAAATTTGCTTAAGAATAATATCGTGAATTACACTTTCCTGATTAAAAAAAGTACAGAAAATTGCAGCAAAAAGAATTCGGAAAAACTTTAACAATTATTTAGCTTTCCTGAAAAGCTTAGGTATTACTTCGGATAATCAAGTACCAGGCTTGTCATACTGGCGCTTTTCACAGGTTATTAGCTCCTGATAAGCTAGCATAATTTGTAAATTGATTTTTAAGTTATATATTGACCAAAAAGAATAGAATATACTATGGGAAGGCCTACAACAAAACCGAAAGATTTAAGAGACGGATATTACATTGAAGTTCGCAGTAAAAATCAAAAAGGCGGAGTTAAAATCCGAAGAGATACTAAAGAACAACTAGAACTAGCTATTGAAGAGTATAAAGCAAATAAAGAAGTAATAGTTTTAGGAAAATCTGAAAATGGTAAAATGAAAGAAATTCCGGGGCTCAAATAACCAATCCCGGTTTTTCTTTTTTTTACAACACTACTTCTACAGCGATTCATGCGACTATTCTTCTTTTTCACCTAATCGGTATGCCTGTGAAACTTCATTTTGCTTATAATTAACTGTTAGTAAAAACGCATTTTTCTTATAAAAAAATGCAACATCAGCTTTTCGGCTACTAAAAGCTCTCCTTAAGGTTAAACCTTTCTAAAATAGAAGCATTAATTCTTTTTTCTTCAACTTGTTGCTTAATTTTAGAAAAAAGACAAGCAATGAATACTATCGATTTAGGAAAATCTGGACTAAAATCTGCTCCAATTGTTTTTGGAGGAAATGTATTTGGATGGACCTTAAATGAAAAAGAATCTTTTAAAATGCTAGATGAGCTCTTAGAGCTTGGATTCACTACCATAGATACCGCCGATGTTTATTCCCGCTGGGCTAATGGAGTTCCTCACGGAACTTCAGAACGCATCATAGGAAAATGGATGAAAGAGCGAAAAGTAAGGGATCAAATTACTTTAATAACCAAAGGTGGTTCCAGCTTACACGCCAAAGGCCCAAAAGATAATTCTAAAGATTATCTCACCGGTGCGGTTAAAGATTCCCTGGCCAGATTGCAAACCGATTATATCGATTTATATTTAACACACTATGATGATGAAGAAACCCCGGTTGAAGAGGCGTTAGCCGCGTACAAAGCCTTTATAGACCGCAAGGAAATTAAGCATATTGGCGCTTCAAATTTTTCTGCGGAAAGATTACAAAAAGCTTTAGATACTGCTGAAGAAAAAAATCTTCCTGCCTATGAGGTGTTTCAACCAGAGTACAACCTAATGGTACGTGATAAATTTGAAGGTGAAATCCTGAAACTATGTGAGGAGAATAATATGGGGGTTATCAATTACTTCTCGTTAGCCAGTGGTTTTCTTACCGGAAAATACAGGACAGAAGCAGATTTTGAAGGGCAATCCCGAAAAATGTTTGTTGAACAGTATTTAAATGACCGTGGAAAGGAAGTATTAAAGGGTCTGGATGAGGTTTCAGAAAAACATAATATTTCTCAAGCAGGGGTGGCTTTAGCCTGGTTGATACAAAGACCGGGGATAAGTGCTCCAATTGCCAGCGCTACAAAATCCTCTCATCTAAAGTCTTTCAAGGAAGCTGTAGAAACCTCACTTTCTCAAGAAGATATGGAGGTTTTAAATAAGGCAAGTGAAAAATAGTCACAATATAAAAATCCGTCATTCAATATTTCAAAAATATTGCGTGACGGATTTTATTCAATAATCGGGTTTTATCCAGATATTATTGGGAGCTCCTATGCTTGTCCCGAAGTAGTATATATAGAGTACCAGGTATTCTCAATACTCAGATAAAACTAGCTCAGAGTTTTAACCATTGCTGCAAAATCTACTTTTTGCTGTTCGCCAGATTTCATATTTTTCAAAGTAAATTTCTCCTGTTCCATCTCTTCCCCACCTGCTAAGATCACATACGGAATTTCCCGCTTATTAGCATAGTTCATTTGTTTTTTCATTTTGCTACTATCGGGAAACAATTCAGCAGTTATATTTTCCTTTCTCAATTTTTGCACTGCTTTTAGAGCGTAAAGTGCTTCTTTATCACCAAAATTAATAAATAAGGCTTTGGTGTTTTGTGTAACTGCTTTTGGAAAAAGGTTTAACTCTTCTAATACCAGGTAAATTCTATCTAAGCCAAAAGAGATTCCCACCCCACTCATATTTTTTAATCCGAAAATACCGGTAAGGTCGTCATATCTTCCACCCCCACCTATGGAGCCCATTTTTACATTTTCCGGAGCAGAAATTTCAAAAATTGCACCCGTGTAATAGTTAAGTCCGCGGGCCAAAGTTACATCCAAATCTAGTTTAGCTGAGTTTAAAGGCATTTCCTGAATAGCCTGCTCTATAAATTCTAACTCTTTAATGCCTTCTTTCCCCGTTTCTGAAGTTTTAAGAATGGCTTTAATCCCATTAATTTTTTCAGCAAAACTGCCCTGAAGTTTAAAAATAGGCTGGATCTTTTCTATAGCACTTTCAGCAATACCTTTCTGCATCATTTCTTTTACAACGCCTTCCTCCCCTATTTTGTCTAATTTATCCAGGGCCACTGTGAAATCGATTAACTTGTCCTTCTCACCAATAACTTCAGCAAAACCAGAGAGTACTTTGCGATTATTGATTTTAATGGTCACTCCTTCCAGCTTTAGGGCAGAAAAAACAGCATCATACAGCTGTACAAATTCTACTTCCTGCCAAAGACTCTTGCTTCCTACCACATCTGCATCACATTGAAAAAACTCTCTAAAACGTCCTTTTTGGGGTCTATCGGCTCTCCATACCGGCTGAATTTGATAACGCTTAAACGGAAAATCAATCTCATTTTGATGCTGAACCACATAACGGGCAAAGGGCACGGTAAGGTCATATCGCAGAGCTTTTTCGCTAATAGAAGCTGTTATTTTTAAACTGTCTTTAACCTCGTAAGCTTTGGAATCTGCTTTTTTTAGAAAATCACCAGAATTAAGTATTTTAAAGATTAAACGATCGCCTTCTTCCCCATACTTGCCCATTAAAGTATCTGAATTCTCAAAACTTGGAGTTTCGATAGGTTGAAATCCAAACTTTTTGAATTCGGCTTTAATAGTTTCAAAAATATAATTGCGTTTTGCTACTTCTGCCGGATTAAAATCCCGGGTTCCCTTTGGAATAGAAGGTTTCTGTGCCATAAAATATAAATATAGGTAGGGTATTCTTAACTGTTTCTGGCTGCAAATATCTTAAATTTTACCTGAACCCAAACAAATTTCAATTTTTAAGTAACATTATAACAGGTTTGAAGTCTAATAGATGCGTACTGAAAAAACTTTCTATGTTTGGATTGCTAAGGGAAAATATTAGCATTGCTTTTAATTCTATTAAAAGTCAGTTGCTTAGAACCATTTTAACGGTGTTGATTATTGCTATTGGCATTACAGCTTTAGTAGGGATTCTAAGTGCTGTTAGTGCTTTAGAAAACACTATAAGCAGCGACTTTGCTTCTATGGGGGCAAATACTTTTAATATACAGCGTTATGATTTTAGTTCGCAACGACGTGGTGGCGGGGAAATTGAAAAAATCAACCCAATAATCAGTTACCGTGAGGTAAAAAAGTTTGAAGACAATTATGCATATCCGCAGGCAAAAACTGCAGTATCTTTTACAGGAACTTCAGGAGCTGAGGTTAAATTTAGAAATGAAAAAACAGATCCTGAAGTACGCGTTCTTGGGGTAAACGAGAATTTTTTAGAGAACTCTGGCTCTAAAGTAGAAATCGGTCGGGAATTTAATGTTTTCGATATTCAAAACAATAATAATGTTGTGGTTCTGGGTTCAGATTTTGCCAAAGAAGAGGGCTTGTTTCAAAATACCAATCCGCTGGATAAAATCATAAGTATTCGTGGCGCAAAATTTAAAGTTATTGGAATTTTGGAATCTAAGGGATCCACTTTTGGAAATAACCAGGATTTACGAGTGCTTATGCCTATTCAATTGGCCAGGTCTATTTTTACCCAACCCAAAATAAATTATAATTTAAGTGTTAAGGTAGATGATAAAGCCTTATTGGAAGGTGCCCAGGATGAAGCTATTTTGACCTTTAGAAATATTAGAAAATTAAACCCAATTGAAGAAAACAACTTCGGATTGGAACGCAGTGATGATCTTATAAATAGAATTTTTTCAATTACCAGTTATCTTAATTATGCGGCCTGGATCATTTCTATCATTACCATATTTGGTTCTTCTATTGCGCTAATGAATATTATGCTGGTAAGTGTTACCGAGCGAACCCGGGAAATTGGTGTGCGTAAAGCTTTGGGCGCAAAACGAAAAACCATAGCTACCCAGTTTTTTATGGAAACATTAATTATTGGACAAATTGGCGGAATTGTTGGAATTATTTTTGGGGTTTTGATTGGTCTTGGAGTTTCGGCAGCAGCCGACTTCAATTTCACCACCCCGTGGATCGCAATTATTTGGGCTACTGCCATCACTATTATTGTCGCTATACTCGCCGGAAGTTATCCAGCTGCCAAAGCAGCAAAACAAGACCCCATTGAGTCACTAAGATACGAGTAGAAATCAGTTATCAATTTTGTGTTATCCGTTCAGTCGGTTCGATTAGTCGATGTTGAATAATTAATACAGTAAACTGTTTGGTATTTATTATTTTGTTTACTGAATACTGCAACTGCCTACTTTTTATAAATTATCGCAAGGAAGAAGGACGTGGCAATCTCTTGCGGTTTATTGATAATCTGATACTTTGAACCTGGATTTTTCTTTATTTTGCTCACTGCCTACTGGGACTGCCTACTGGTTCAAGCTTATTTTACAATAATATTGGTTTTATCCAGTCCTGTGTTTCCGGTTACGGGATCGTAAGCATAAACAGCAATTTCATAAAGTCCTTTATCTAGTGTGGCTTCCAGTTTAAAAGTACTGGATTTATCGGTTGGTTTTAATGGTATTTCTTGAGTGGTACCGTTTTCGGCAGTAATTAGCGCTTTTATTTCATATTGATTGGCATCCCAAATACCGTCTTCGGTTACCGGGCAACCGCACATCATCACTACGTTAGCCTTAATATTGATCTTGTTTGAAGCTGCAATGGCTTCGTGCGTTTGGGGGGAAAGAATATCTATCACAAACCCTGGGACTTCTAAAACCAAACCATCACCGGTTATATCTTTGCCTGGAATGATCCATAACTGGGTAGATGAAACTACCCTGGCTTGCTTCTTATTTATCGGAGCGATAGCTTCAACGGTCACAAAGGTTGGTTTTTTGATATCCAGGGTCGCATTATAACCTGCGGCATTCTCATCGCTCATTTTCTCATACCTTTCACGGGCTTTCTTCACGATGAGATTGGTATTGCCGGTACTTCCGCTGGTTACACCTTCATCCAGGATTTCTCCGGTTTCGGCATTACGAACAATAATTTTTGCACCGCCAATAGAACTTCCTATAAACTTGGCATCTTTAGCCAGGGCTCTTATCATAACATTGGTGTCCTGGGCGATAAGGCTTCCGCAGAAAAATAAAAATATACTACACAAGCTTAATATTGAGGTTCTAGAAATGAAATTCATAGTATTGTAGATTTTTATATTACAATTATCTTTTAAAGATACATAGCCACTCTGGATCAAAAAAATCGCAAAAGATTTTAATACCAATTTAACCATATAGTCACGCATTCAAGCTCGTTCATACTTCTCCTAATTTCCTTGCTCTTATTCTCCATAAGCTATACTTCGACTAAATCTTAGTACAGAGGCGCTA
This sequence comes from Salegentibacter echinorum, assembly GCF_900129445.1. GTDB lineage: Bacteria > Bacteroidota > Bacteroidia > Flavobacteriales > Flavobacteriaceae > Salegentibacter > Salegentibacter echinorum. The sequence continues at coordinate 121,226 of NZ_FQVT01000006.1, read as the reverse complement.
TACAAACCTATTGTAGTGTCATAAAGCAGAAAGGTAACTTTAATTTCTATGCGATTTACAAAATCAAATTGTTGTAATAGGAATTTTTACGAAAAAAAGAGTATTTTAAAGTAATTTTCTAAACTTGAAGTTTATTTAAATTTATTAGTAAAATAGAAATTAATGAGTTTGAGAAATTGGTATTTTTATAATGGTTTCAACACCTTTTTCTTTCCTATTTCTAATAATGATTTTCGCTTTTTCGCCATACAGAGTAAAAAGTCGATCTCGGATATTTTTTAGTCCTACCCCTTTTTCAAAAATGTTTAATTTTTCCTGGGGTAGATGTTTGCCATCATTTGCCACTTTTAAAATAAGAAATTTGTTTTTTTTTAAAATGGAGATATTAATGACTAAGGTAGTATGCCTATAAGAATAGCCGTGTTTCACAGAGTTTTCTATAAGGGGTTGCAAAATTAGAGCTGGCACCAAACGATCTAATAACTTGCTATCTATGTGTTTTTTTAGTTTTAGATGGTCTGAAAATCTAAGATTTAAAATATTAAGATAGTAGTCTAACATCCTTATTTCTTTACTTAAACTTACTTTATAGTTTTCACCGCTGTAAAGAATTTCACGTAATAAGTCACTAAGATCTGCAATGGTATTCTGGGCTTTTTTTGTGTCAATATCTACGAGCGCAGAGATAGAATTAAGTGTATTGAATAAAAAATGTGGTTGTAATTGCGAAGAAAGCATTTTCATTCGTGTATTTGAAAGCTGGCTTTCCAACTGACTTCTTTGTATTTCTGCTTCCTTTACCTGTTTTAAATAATAGTAGGTATAGATAATAAAAATCATCGCAAAATAAATAAGAAAATTTAATTCTATTACATACATCATCCTGTCGATACTGGCTTTAAAACTATATTCTGAAAACTTCATTCGGCCAAAAAGGATTCCCTGTACATCAAATACAAAACGTATTACAAAACCAATAAGGATAGAGAATAAAGTATGAAGTAAAAAAATCTTATACCAGGAATAACGTTTATTGAGCAATCGTTTTGTACTTACTGCAATAAGGCTCATGTAAATCACTACTATGAACCAATCGTAAATTAAGTTGTGGAAAATAATATCACTCCACGGTGTGAGTACTTCCTTGCTCGCATAGGCTCTTATATAAGCCAGCTTCAGAAAATAAACCAAATTAAAAAGCGTATAAAAACCTGCTAATAATAGGATAAGTTTTACATCTATGTACTTTTTTTTAAAAGCTAAAAATTTCATTAGCGTGATTTTTAAATACCCAGTTTATCGAATAAATCTTTCTTGTTTGGTTTACTAATGCGTAAAAGTTTATCATCTATCATCCTCACATCTACTTCTGCATATTCTGAATGTACAATCTCTTTAATAAAATTTAGGTTTATAATGGCAGAACGATGAACTCTAACAAAGGAATAATCCTTTAGTAAATATTCGAGATTTGTTAACGACTCCCGAAGTACGTATTTTTTTTCAGCTGTAAAAATTTCTGCATAATACCCAGATGCGCAGATGTAAAGAATTCCCTCAACTTCCAGTAAAATGGTTTTGTTACCCTGTCTAATTGGTAATTTTAAAATTTGTCTTGATTTTTGATAGTCAGCGTTATAAACCTGAAAAAGATTTTTTAGTCTTTTTTCAAAATGGTGCTGAGCTTCTGTATGAGAAAGGGCTAATACTTTTTTAATGGTTTTATAAAAACGTTCGTCTCTAAATGGTTTTAAGAGAAAATCAATAGCATCTACGTCAAACGCTTTTATAGCATAATTATCATAAGCGGTTACAAAAACTACAATAGGTTTAGAATTGGTTTTAATTTGTTGTAATACCTCAAAACCATTCATATCTTTCATACTTATATCTAAAAAAACTAATTCGGGTTCCAAACTATTAATTTGTTTAATAGCTGTTTTACCGTTGGCGCACTCGTCCAACACCTCCACTTCATGAACAGTAGTAAGAAGGTTTAAGATTCTTTTTCTAGCTAAAGCTTCATCGTCTATAACAATTGCCCTCATTCGTAATACCCTAAGGTTAATTAAAAATATATACCACTTCTTAATGAGCCAATCATTTTTAAGGCAGTATTGATTGGTTTATCAAATAGGAATTTTTGTAATGATAATTTTTTAAAAAATGCTTATTGCAGGTTAAGTCCTTACTTTGATAATTATCAACAAAATAGCTCCTGTTAAATTAAAACTTTTCGATCTATCTTGATGGTTTTTATTGAAAAAATTAAGCTTTATAATTTACAATAGTAATTTGCAATACATTAATTTCTGATTTGTAGTCCATCTTTTTTGATGTAAATGATCTAAAATTTGCTTTAAACGATATTTAGAGAAGCATCATTATGATCTTTAGTGACTTATCTGTCTTAATTGCAAAAAAAATCATCATTACTTAAGAGTTTTGATGATTTTTACTTCAATAAAATCGGTGACTTGGTGTAAATTTTATCATTTACCATTCTCTGTTTAAAATTCTTTACATTTTAATTTTAGATTTTAGCCAGGCTACCTGTATTAAGTTCTCTAGGATCGATTTTTAAACTTTTTGTTTTTCCATCTTTTTCCACCTTAATTCGATAGCGTTCCTTATTTAAAATATTTCCTTTTCCATAGGCTACATATACATTCTTAATCATATTCCAACCTTTGGTTTTCTTGTAAAGCTCAAGTCGCACAGCATAAGGTAAAGCTACATTCTTAAACCGTTGGCTTGTTCCTGTAAGCTTGCCATTTTTAGAATAAGAAGCATTAAGAAAGCCATTTTCGGCATTGAAAATAACGTCGAAAGAATCGTATTTCTTATGATTTACAGAAGAAATGAAGTCTTGGATATTAAAATATTTCTGCATAAATTTAATTGGATTCTTCGCAAATTCTACGTTATAGTTCCTATCTACGGTGTAGGCATATCTGTGTGGTTCTTTAGTTTCTACCAAACTAATAGGTGATAGGGTGACTTCTACCGGCTCTAGTTTTTTAATCTCCTGTGAAAAACAGGTTAGCCCTGAACATAAGATTAATACTGTAATAGCTAATGTTTTCATAATATAAATTTTAGAATTAATAAATAGTTTAAATACAAGCTTGTAATTTTTATTAATCTAAAATTAGAAAAAAGCTATGCTGAAACTATGAGAATGATTTGAAACGCTAAGTGTTGATATTGAATACACTATATTCTGATATAATTAAATAAGAATTATACTTCCATATAAAAATCATAAAGTCCTATCTCAAAATAAACCGGGTTTTAAAGGTCTGTTTTTTTCATTTGGGGTCAGGTTATAGAGGTGTCGGTTAAAACTGAAGAATAATTTCAAAGGTTCATGATTTTGGGTGAGATACAATTTACTTTATAAGTCGTTTTCAAGAAAGTGTATGGGGTGTTAATTAAGAATAAACTGCCCCTAGGGCAAGCCCACGAGGTATTATAGAAGAAAATTAATTTGATTTCGAGACAAACTTTGGAGTTCCGGATAATTACCCCGATAAATCTCCATTATCGAGTAAAAATTATGGCTTTGAAGCTTATATCAAGCTAAATCAAGGAAATTATAAGTTTTAGCTGCAAAAACTTCCTAAATTGTAAATAGCAGAAAAGTGGTTAAAAAGTACTTAGATATTCGTCTAGAAACCAGTTTAATTGGTAATCGTAGAAATATCACGGAATGTCTTTCATTTCTTAGCTCAAAAAAGGCCAGAGTCGATATCTCTAGTCTTTTGAACACCTTTTCAAAATAACGAAACTAATCTTATAAATAAAAATTGGATATAGAATTTAATTAAATATGTTTATGCCGAGTTATGAAATTTTTTTTCGCCATCAAACTTTAGAATAATATTGATATTCAAGAAATAAATTTCTAATTAGCGAACTATCTTTTATAGCCAAACCTAAGCGATTTCATAATTAATCTTTTTGCTTTTTGAAATCTTCACTAGAAAGAGTAATCTAGAAAGATTAGTTAGAAAAACACAGACTTCCCTGTTGGTCAAAGTTTATTTCTTTCTCTTTTCCTGCATAAATCGTTTCAATTGCATGCCAGAAATATCTTTTTACCATTCAAGAGAATAGGATAGCTAAAAGTACATTTGTATGGTACCTACAATAGCAAATCCTACAGCGAGTAGTATAAATGCAAGAATTAGTAGAATAAAAGCTTTTGCCATAAAATGAAATCCAGCAGTTGCATGTTTATAATTTTCGAAGAAAATGTTGAAAATATCCATAACTCAAAATTTAAAAGGTTCGACATTAAATTTTTTAGGAAACGGAAGTGAGAAAAAATGTTTAATCATTCTATGTTTTAGAACATAAGATAGGCTACAAACATTTTATTTTTAAAAGTAGTTTTATACCATAAATTCACTTTAGTATTTGTCCCAAAAAGTTATATTTAAGATAAGTTCATTTAAGCTATTTTTTTATAGGGGTAATCCCGCGAAATCTGGTTATATTAGGCGTTATTTTTATGCAATAATTTTATTTGATTTATGAAAACTACTTACCTCCGGCTATCGCTTATTTTCTTTTGCTTAACTTTTAGTTTTTCCTTCTCCCAAACCAAAGAAGGAATGACTCACTCTGGTCAAAAAACCGGACAGCAAAAATTTCCGGTACAATCCTTTAAGGAGTTGGAAAACCCCACTCCTATTCCAATTCAACAATGGAAGAAACATACCAAAAATACCATTGGTTGGGGCGATACACATAGCCGTTATAAAAAAGAGGTACCAACCTCAAAAGCTACACTTTCAGAAAAAATAAACCTACAAGCCTGGAAAGGCGAGAAAGTTTCTGCGCAATGGGTGGTTTCTGCAGGCAGGAAAGATCTTAATATTTCCGTAGAACTTTCAGATTTGAAGGAGAAAAGTGGAAATAGTAAAATTTCAAAAAATCACATGGAGAGCGCATTTGTGCGTTACGTGTTAACCGATGAGCTCAATAAAGATAAAAAGGGTGCCTGCGGACACAGAAAGCCTGCCGACTTTGATTCAAGCCTGGTAGCCGATATTATTGACCCTATTACTCCTACTTTAAAAATAGCAAAACACAACACCCGACCGGGATGGATTTCTATAGAAATTCCCAAAAACACCAAAGCAGGTTCATATACCGGCACGGTTAAAATTCTGTCGGATAATAAAACCCTGAAAAAACTGCCAATCTCCATAAAAGTAATCGACCGAATCTTACCGGAAGCCAAAGATTGGGATTTTCATCTGGACCTTTGGCAAAACCCTTATGCGGTAGCGCGTTACCATCAAACCGAACTATGGAGTGAAGCTCATTTTAAGGCTTTAGAAAAAGAAATGGGCCATTATGCCAATGCCGGTGGTAAATCTATAACCGCCAGTATTATTGATCGCCCCTGGGATGGCCAAACTCATGATCCTTTTAATTCCATGGTACGCTGGACGAAGACCTTAGACGGCCAATGGCATTTTAATTTTGAAGTTTTTGATAAATGGGTGGAGTTTATGATGGACCAGGGCATCACCAAACAAATTAATGCCTATACCATGATTCCCTGGAAACTCAGTTTTGCTTATTTTGACGAAGCCTCAAACAAAACTCAACACTTGGAAACCCAACCCGGCGAAAAGCTTTATGAAGAAGTTTGGGTAGCCATGCTGTCATCTTTTGCCGACCATTTAAAAGAGAAAGGCTGGTTTGAAAAAACGTATATCGCAATGGATGAGCGTCCAATGGAAACTATGCAGGAAACTATAAAAGTGATCCATAAAGCCGATAAAGATTTTAAAATTTCTTTTGCAGGTGCCAAACACCCCGAATTATATCCCGATGTAGATGACTATTGCTTAACCCTGGAAAGCGAATTTTCAAAAGCGGTGCTTAAAGAGCGTAAGAAGTCCGGAAAAATTTCTACTTTCTATACCAGCTGCAGCCACGTTGCTCCCAACAGTTTTACATTTAGCTCCCCGGCCGAAAGTGAATGGTATGCCTGGCACGCTGCCGCAACGGGATTAGATGGTTATTTGCGCTGGGCGTATAATAGTTGGGTACTCGAACCTCTATTAGATAGCAGGTTTACTACCTGGGCTGCCGGTGACACTTATTTTGTATATCCCGGCGGAAGAAGTTCCCTGCGTTTTGAAAACCTGCAGGCAGGAGTTCAGGCTTTTGAGAAAATACAAATTCTTAAAGATGAGTTTGAAAAAGCAGGAAATAACGAAGCCTTAAACGAATTAAATAAAATTCTGACGAATTTTGAGCTTGAAAACTTTAATAAAGATCTGGTATCCAAAAATCTTAAAGAGGCCAATGAGTTTTTAAATTCGTTTTAAAACAGGGATTTTAATCTATTTGGTTAATATAGCTGACATTCGATAGTATTAAATATTGAGCTTACTAATAGCCTGTTTAAGTGCTTACGTCACTGAATATCAATAGGAATTCAACAATCAATTTGATGCCTCTTTTATCTTTAAAAATAAAAATCGAGATAAGCATCAAAAGTAAGACCTCACAGATTTTCAAAATCTGTGAGGTCACTCAAGTTAATTGCCCGGTTAATTAAACCTTTGGCTATCTCCCCGGTATTTAAAACCTTTAATTCAAAAAACTATAAGAATTCTACGATATCGAGATTTGACAGTAAATCAATAATAGCGTTTAGGCCACCATTGATCTAAGATCAATTTTTAGCAATAAAAAACCCATCGTGTTTTCTGGTTCTAATCCAGTATCACGATGGGTTGCAAATTTAATTTAACTAAACCTTTCCTCTTATAAAGGAGAAATAATGTAGCTATAATTATAATCTTTAAACGGCATCCTGTATTTTTCCAGGGCAAGGGTTCCCCAGCTATTTATACCGGCTACCCCCATTTGTCTCAAATCTATATTTAAATAAGTTGAAGGTCCTTCTTCCAATAACCTGGAATGCTGCTGGCTTTTCGTTGCCGAAGGATAAAGTTGCTCCCAGCTATATGGTAAGGCTGAAACATTAAGCAAATTATCGGTAAAACTAATTTTTATTCCTTTGTTTCTTCCGTTGCTCACCTCTGCCCAGCGCACATCTGTTTTATTACCAGATTCCTGTGGCCTTACATAGGGATGATATTGATCCTTTACGCTCCCTTCATAAATACCTACCATAGCGCTAAATTTCCTGTCATCATAGCTTTCCCAGGGACCACGGCCATACCATTTAAATTCATCTAGTTTTTTTGGAAGTGTAAGGTTGTTTCCAAATTTGAGCACCAAATTATGATCGCCTTTAATAGCATTAAAATCATTGGTGATCTTTAATTTTCCATCATCATAGATAGTGGTGGTTTGCACAAATTTGGCATCTCCATCCAATACATTATAAGTTACCTTAACCTGCGTGGCACCTTCTTCATTTTTAGCATAATTAAAGTCCTCAACTTCTAATTTTGGATCTTTTAAATAATCTGCTTTTCTGTTAAGTCCGGCACCAAAATCATTATCTGTAAGAGGTCTGAACAGACTTAACTCAGGACCTTTTTCAATCAATACATTTCCTTTGTATTTGTAATCTGAAAAACGTCCGTTGGTTTTATCGAATTTAATCGCAAACCTACCTTTAGAAAAACTTATCATATTATCATCCTCTTCAACTTTCAAATCAACTGGTTGTAGGTCTTGTACTTCTTCTACCGGTGGCGTTATTGCAAATTCAGATTCTGCAATTAAAGTTCCTGGCTTCATTAAACCTTCTTCTTTAATAATTTTTCCGGTAATATGCAGTCTGTATTCGGCTGCTTTATCCTGCGGAATTTCAAAAGGAATTTTTACTGAAGTTGAATTTCTTGGAGCCACGGCAAAGTCTCCCAGTTCTTCAGATTTTACTACTTTACCATTCTTTAATAACTCTGCAGTAAATTTATAATTGGATAAATCTCGGAAGAAAAACTCGTTAAAAATTTCAAGTTCATCCTTATTTTCATTCAGGTTAAATGTCACTTCCTGAAATACTTTACGCACTTCATAAGCATGTGGGTTCCAGGTCCTGTCTGGCATAATCACCCCGTTGATAAGGAAGTTGTCATCGCTGGGAGTATCTTCTGGACCCCAGTCGCCGCCATAACTAAAGATTTTCTTTCCATCTACTTCTTTGTAGATTCCCTGGTCAACCCAGTCCCAAATATATCCACCTTGCAACTGCGGATACTTTTTAATGATTTCCCAATATTCCTTGAAATTCCCCATACTATTCCCCATAGCGTGCGCATACTCACTCATGATATAAGGCCTGTCTGGGTTGCTTTGTGCCCATCGCTCCATAGAACGAGGATGCGGATATTGTGGCACGATCATATCTGTATTCCACTCGGTAGTAGAACGCTCATATTGCACGGGTCGTGTAGTATCGAAACCTTTTAGCCAGGTATAGGCATTATAGAAATTATAACCGTTACCGGCTTCATTTCCCATACTCCAGGCAACGATTGAAGGATGGTTTTTATCCCTCTCTACCATTCTTTTAATACGCAACATATGGGCGTGTTCCCACTCGGGATTATTTCCTAAAGTTTTATCTGGATCATAATACATCCCGTGCGATTCAATATTGGCTTCGTCAATTACGTAAAACCCATATTTATCACAGAGTTCATACCAGGCTGGATCATTAGGATAATGAGAAAGGCGCACGGCATTCATATTTAATTCTTTCATAATACGAATGTCCTCCAGCATTTGTTCTTTTGTGACTACGTGAGCGGTTTCAGGATGAGATTCATGCCTGTTTACTCCCTTAAACAATACCGGTTTTCCGTTTACCAAAAACTGGTTTCCTTCAATCTCATAAGATTTAAAGCCTACATCAATATTTATGACTTCTTTTAATTTTCCTTCGGAATCCAATAGGCTAACCTCCAAATCGTATAAATAAGGAGTCTCTGCCGACCAACTTTTTACATTTGGAATCAATTTCTTAAACTGAAGCACGGTTTTTCCCATTTTCCGCTTTAGGCCAATGGTTTTTTGTTCATCTTTAAAAACCTGGTTGCCATCGGCATCAAAAAGCTTAGCGACAACAGTGTTTTGATCTTGTTGTTTATCAGTACGGTTCCATGCTTCTATATTAAAAGAAAAATCACCGTCGTTATAATTGTTTTTTAATCCGCTTTTTACAAACAGATCATAAAAATGCACCTTTGGACGAGCATACATATACACATTTCGTTGAATTCCGCTAATTCTCCAAAAATCCTGCGCTTCCAGGTAACTACCGTCACTCCAACGCCGCACTTCTATCGTAATTAGGTTTTCACCCGGTTTTACAAAATCGGTTAGTTCATATTCAGATTCCAGTTTACTGTCTTCGCCAAGTCCCACATATTCTCCATTTACATATAAACGGAAAGCAGATTTTACCGCTCCTAGGTGAATAAATACTTGTTGGTCTTCCCAATCTGCAGGTAACTCTATGGTACGTCTATAAATTCCAGCAGGGTTTTTCTCATTTTCAATAAATGGCGGATTCGGATTTTCTACGGCAAACTCAAATGGATGGTTCACATAGATTGGTGTTCCATAGCCATTAAATTCCCAGTTGGCAGGAACCTTAAAATTATCCCATTCAGAATCATCAAAGTTCACTGCTTCAAAATTCTCCGGAAGGTTTTTATAATGTTCAGTCCAGAAAAACTTCCAGGTACCATTAAGGTCTAAAAATCTATCAGATTCTTTCTTTGCTCCTTTTTTGGCAAGGTTTTTATCCTCAAAAGGAAAATAAGCCGCCCGCATAGGAAGGCGGTTTTCGGCTTGCATATTAGGATTTTCGAAGATAGGATCGGGTTCCCTATCCTGCGCGTTTATGTAATTAACACATAAAAAAAATAACAACAGACCCGAAGATAGCTGCTGAAATGTTTGTTTTGACATATTTACTCATTAATTAAAAGCGCCACATTGTTTTTTAGCGCTGCGTTGAACTTAAAATTATTTATTTCTGAAAAATTGTTCTGAAGAAATTTTTTTCGATTAAAACCCGGGCCTTCCCATTGTAAATCTAATTTGGGAGCTGTCCCATTTTGCTTCTTGTAATACAACTGAAAGGGATGTAAACCTTTTTCCAATTGGATGGTAGCTTTAAGCTCCTCCCCTTTCTTAAAATTATAATCGCCATCTAATAGATTAATTTGATGGATTTTTAAAAAGCTTCTATTATTTGTATTGAGATAAAAAGTGTACTCCCCGGTTTCAGGAACCTTTATAAAAGCGTTAAAAACGAATACATCGTGGGGTTTTCTAAGCACTTCTTTAAATTTCGCTTTCTTTATTCTGCCATTGTCAGCTACGGGCAGGGAGTTAACTTGCGGTATCCAGGGGAAATCACCATTATAGCCTTCCCAGTTTATTCCATTGGATAATTTTGAAGCAGCAACAGCAGGAACGGCTACAGAATCATAAGGTCTTACTGCGGTGCTGTTAAAACGTCTAATTTGTAAGACTTTATCTTTCATTTCTTGTTGTAGCGCAGCCATCGAATCTCTGGTTGCCAGGTTTTCACCTTGATGTGTATCATCTAATACATTAAAGATCGCAAAATCATCATCGGCAGATTTGATATCATAACGCAATCCAACCAAATCACCCATACGCAGCATTTGCATCTGCTTTCTTATTTTAAGTCTATTTTCTGGCGAAAACTCTTTATAATTTGGAGATTTACCATTCTGAAAATACTCTACATAAACTGTGCTTTCGGCTTGCTCACCCTCTCCGGTTAGTGAAGGTAAAAGCGATACTCCATTAGTATTTACTGGGGCGGGAAGCCCGGCAGCATTAATAAAAGTTGGCATCCAATCATAGAAAATCCCGGGAGTTTCCACGATATTGTTTTTCGGAATTTTGTTCGGCCAACGGGCAATTAATGGGGTTCTTAAGCCACCCTCCAATACATCTCTTTTAATCCCATCGTAAGGACCAAAACTATCAAAAAAATTAGCCTCATTCGGGGCATATTCTCCGGGAAGATAAGACTCTATAGAAGGGCCGTTATCTGAAGCAAAGACCACCATTGTATTAGAATCTATATCTAAATCTTTCAATAATTGCAAGATGTCACCAACACCATTGTCAATTCTTCTAATACTTGTAGCATAGCGTTTATAAGTCTCTGGCCAGGGTTTTAAAGCAGTTTTGGGATCATTATCATGATCGTAAACAGCATTTGCATAGTCGGGATGAGTCCAACTATCTGGTTCTCCGCTTGCTGTATTTATTATCCTTCCGGGAGTTCCGGTAAATTGAAGTCCGCCGTTTAATCCGCGACCTTCCGGGTAAGCCTGGGTTGGTAATTCTAATACCGCGTGAGGTGTGTCATAAGACAGATACATAAAAAATGGTTTATCATCTTTTTTTGTTTCTTCAGCAATCCATTTTTTTGCATTTGCGGTCCAAAGATCTGTGGTATAAGCTTTATCGAGGCCGTCACCAACTTCCTTATCGTTTTCCCACACCTGTTTTTTTCCGCGATAAATTCCTTCTTTTGGGTAATGTTCATGACCGTCTCTATGCCTTACATAACCATAAAAATAATCAAATCCCCTTTTCGTTGGGTAAGCAGGCCAGTTTTTCGGATTTTCATTTTCTTCTTTTACCCGTCCCTGTAAGCCCCATTTTCCGATTACTGCGGTTTTATAACCTGCTTTTCCTAAAACATTGGCTAATGTATGGTTATCTCCCAAAGCTTTGTCAAACTGGTTGTCACGCACCTGGGTGTGCCCCTGGCTTAAACCAGAGAGCAAAGATGCACGAGATGGCGCACAAACCGGCGCAGGGGTATAGTGTTGGGTAAGCAAAGCTCCTTCCGAAGCCATTCTGTCTAAATTTGGAGTTGAGAGCCAGGGTTCCGAAAAATCTTCATTTGCCTTACGTTCATTTTGAAAGAAAACGCCCACATCGCCATATCCCATATCATCTACAAGAATAAAAATGATATTGGGTTTCTCTTCTGAAATAAAAGTAGCTTGCTGTGCTGTTGATTTAAAAGGAAAAGTAACAGCAAAAGATAAAACAAGTAATAAAAAACTTTTCTTCATTGTATTGAGATATATTTAAAAATCTTAAACGAAATCAAAATGATGTTAAACGCAAAAAATTAGCAACCCAGCGAGAGATATCGCCTCGTGAAAAGTTAAAGAAATATACCTTGTTAGTTAGCTCGTTCTATTTCTTTGAGTTAACCAACAAGGTAAATTAATTTTTAAAAATATATTTTACTCCACATTAAGCTGTTTCCCGGCTCCAGTGCGTTCCAGGTTTCTTACCCCTGTAGAACCGGCTTTACCAGACATACTTAAATCCACGGGTTTGTTAGTTTTCCAGGCACCACGGGTAAAGTCTGGCACTTCAATAGAATTCGATTTATTGGCAATGGACCATTCGCTTAACGACGTGATACAACTCCAGGAAGCAGCGTCATAAACGTCCATATCCATAGGCAATCCATTCCTTAAACAGTCAATAAGACGCCAATCCATTATAAAGTCCATTCCACCGTGACCACCAACTTTCTTAGCCATCTCTCCTACTCGTTTTAAAATTTCTGGGGTATATTTCTCCTCCAATTCTTTCATTTTTGCTGCATCGGCTACCTCGTGGCCAAAAGCAATATGTTTTAAAGGCCATTTTTGCGCAAAACATTCTGTCCCGCTCAACATATGAATTCTGGAATATGGCCTTGGAGAACTAATATCATGTTGAATCATAATAGTTCGGCCTTTATTGGTTTTAATAAGCTGGATATCCATATTACCTCTCATATCTGCTCCTACAAACTGCTTGAGATCTGGGTTTTCTTGAGCTTCTTCTTTAATTCTTTTTCCTAAAGTAAAATCGTCAGACATAATGGAAGTTAAATAGTCCATTTTATCACCGCGGTTTATATTCATAGCCTGGCAAATTGGGCCAAGACCGTGAGTAGGATAAACATTGGCGTGTCTTTTGTTTTCTTCAAGGCGCCAGTAGTCTGTATAAGCACCATCTACCATTTTATCGTCCTGTGGCTTGTTAAAATGCCAGTAATCCAGATCGTGGATATAAGCGCCTTCCCCGTGAATAAGATCACCAAAAACACCCTGGCGCACCATATTAAGGGTTAGCAGTTCAAAATAATCATAGCAGCAATTTTCCAGGATTACGCAGTGTTTTTTAGTGCGTTCTGATGTTTCCACAATTTGCCAACATTCGTCCATCGTCCTGGCTGTAGAAACTTCTACTGCTGTGTGCTTATCGTTTTCCATGGCTTCAATAGCGATTGGGATATGCCAATCCCAGGAGGTCACTACATATACTAAATCTACCAGATCACTCTGGCACATTTCTTTATAAGCCGTTTCACTATTAGCAAATTCTGCTGCTTTTGGAAGTCCGGCTTCCTGCAAAATTTTTTGTCCTCCATCTACTGCAGCCTGTCTTTTATCACAAAGCGCGGTGATTTCCACTCCTTCAATATAGGTCATTCGCTCTACGGCACCAGAACCCCTATCTCCAATACCAACAATACCTATTCTTACGGTATCCAGTGGTGGAGCTGCATAGCCACTCATATTAAAACGCATCTCAGGCTTTCTACTGGCTGCTGCTTTAATTTGCGCTAACTTTTCTTGACTACTACAGGATGATAATAATGATCCCGTTGCAATTGCCCCTCCTCCCAGGGCCATATTTCTTAAAAATGATCTGCGGTCTGAACTCATGGAAAATTAATTTAATTGTTTTATAAAATTGAAGTCTCTCAATAAATGATTTCTCCTCAAAAATATAGAAATATTATAAATAGAACGAATTGAAACTAATATTTTTTTGTTTACGAAAGTAAATATGTAAATATTTTTGTTTTTAAAATTAAACAAAACAAAAAAAGTTACTAAGTTTAAAAACATTTTTAAATTAGGCCGATAATCTGAAATTAAGGATTATGGTTTTTTAAAATAACAAACTCCAATTTGCAGACGAAGAAGTTGCTCTTTAGATATAAAGCGATTTAAAGAATTAAATGCTATATATGAGTTATTAATTAAAACAACTTTAAAATATTAACGTATTCTGACTTAAAATACATTTTAACAAAAAAAATATTAATTACTATTCCGAGATCCGTTTAATCTTAAACTATAATTTAATGTATATTCTTCTAAAATCATCTATCGATTTCCTAAAAAAAGGAATTCTTTTTATCCTATTTATGGCGACCCCGGTTTTTGCACAACAACATTCACAAGAATTAAAAGTACTTCAATTTAATATTTGGCAGGAAGGCACTATGGTTCCCGGCGGTTTCGATGCTATTATTGAAGAAATTCTTAGGAGTGAAGCAGACCTTATCGCACTAAGTGAAGTGCGAAATTATAAAGATGAAATTTTAGCTGAAAAATTAGTAAAAGCTCTGGCGGAAGAGGGTCATACCTTCTATTCTAAAAAAAGTGAAGACAGTGGTATTCTTTCCCGCTACCCTATAATTTCTCAAGAGGCTATTTTTCCGCTTAAAAACGATCAGGGTTCTGTTTATAAAGCTATTATAAATGTAGAGGGCAAAAAAATTGCTTTTTATACAGGCCATCTAGATTATAGGCATTGTAGTATCTACCTGCCACGGGGTTATGACGGTTCGACCTGGAAAAAGCTGGATTCAGCAATCACAGATCCCAAAGTAATCGCAGCAGACAACCTGGAATCTAAACGGGATGAAGCCATAGATGCACTTATTGCAGATGCTCAAAAACAGCGAGAAAAAAATAGATTGGTGATTTTTGGAACCGATCTCAACGAAGCTTCCCATCTAGACTGGATCGAAGCTACTAAAAACCTGTTCGATCACAATGGGGTTGCAATGCCCTGGCGTAACACCAGCGAACTCGAAAAAGCAGGCTTTAAAGATGCATATCGTGAAATCTATCCCAATCCCGTTACCCACCCCGGCTTTACTTTTCCAGCCGATAATAAACTGGTAGAAATCGATAAACTTGCCTGGGCTCCGGAAGCTGACGATCGTGATCGAATTGATTATATATTTTATCGGCCTTCAAAAAAACTGAAATTAAAAAGTGTAAAAATCATCGGACCAAAAGGATCGATCATTAAAAATCAAAGAAAACCAGAGCGAACAGAAGATCCCATAGACAGCCCTCCTGGGGTATGGCCAAGCGATCATAAAGCGGTACTGGCAGTTTTTGAGCTGAGATAAATGATTATTAAATAGGTTAATTCTAAGGAATGACCTGTTAATTGCGATTAAATCGAAAAGATCTTTCTTTGTAGATCATAATCATTTTTTCCTTTTTTTTTGACAAGTTCAATTTTAAAAACGCTAAACAAAACTTTCATTACAAAATGACAAAATTAAAGCAACTTTCCTCCAAAATAGGAATTAAAACTTTCAGCCTCATGCTAATTTGCATGGGACTTATAAGTTGTAAAAATAAGTCTGAAAAGAGCGAACAAGAAAAAAACCCCGGTAACAAACCCAATGTAGTATTTCTTCTCGTAGATGATATGGGTTGGAAAGACCTCGCTGTATATGGCAGCGATTTCTATGAAACCCCAAATATAGACCGGCTTGCCGAAATGGGAACAAGGTTTACCAATGCCTACACGCCAAACCCCGTATGCTCTCCTACCCGGGCCGCTATTTTAAGCGGAAAATATCCTTCACGAGTGGGCGTAACAGATTGGATTCCCGGCGACGATCCAAAAGATCGGATACTGAAAGGTCCTGAAGATTTGCATCAACTTCCCCTGGAAGAAAAAACTATTGCTGAAACTTTAAAAGCTAATGGGTATAAGACTTTTTTTGCCGGAAAATGGCATTTAGGAGACGAAGGCAACCTACCTACAGACCAAGGGTTTGATATTAACAAAGGAGGTTTTCACTATGGACAACCTCCGGGAGGCTATTATGCACCCTATAAAAATAAAAAACTTGAAGATGGTCCAGATGGAGAATACCTAACCGATAGGCTTACCAAAGAGTCCATTAAATTTTTGGAAGAAAATAAAGATGATCCCTTTTATCTTCATTTAGCGTTTTATACCGTTCACACGCCCATCCAGGCAAATAAAGAGTATATTGAGAAGTTTCAGAAAAAGAAAGAACAACTGGAAGAAAGTGAACTGGTAATTGAAAAAGACGGACGTGGTTATACCGTACAAAACCAAAGTAACGCGGCTTATGCTTCTATGATTTATTCCTTAGATAAAAACGTAGGGAAGTTATTGAATAAATTAGATTCCTTAGAGCTTACCGATAATACGCTTATAATTTTCACTTCAGATAACGGTGGGCTTACAACCCTGGGGCATCGCAGAAGTACCCCGCCAACTTCGGTAAAACCATTAAAAGCAGGAAAAGGTTGGGCTTATGAAGGCGGTCTACGCGTACCTTTTATCATTAAACCACCGGGAAATAAACCTTCAGAAAAAACTTTTGATGAGCCCGTGATTAGTATGGACCTCTACCCTACTATTTTGGATTACTTAAAACTTGAAAAAGTACCCGAACAGCATAAAGATGGCGAAAGTTTGTATTCTTTAATTGAAAAGAATGAAAAGCCTCGCCGTGAAGCCTTGTTTTTTCATTATCCGCATTATCACACCAGTGGCTGGACTCCCGGAAGCGCTATAAGAAAAGGGGATTGGAAAATGCTTCATTTCTATGAAAATGACACCTATGAATTATATAATTTAAAAGACGATATTGGAGAGAAAAATGACGTGTCAAAACAGCATCCAGAAAAATTGGATTCCTTAAAGCAAGATTTAAAGGAAATAATTCAGGAAACAAATAGTGCGTTACCCCAAGGGAATTAGGTCTTATTTCACCCGATTATAATTTTCAACTAATAACTTTAAAAAATGTCTCAAATCAAAAAACAAAAGGTTTCAAACCCATCAAAAGTAAATAAGATATTATTTCTGGCCGCATTGCTATTGTTTAATTTTTCGACAATGGCCCAGGTTACCAAAACTATCCCAATTAAGAAAGGCGAATCCTGGTGGGGCGGCGCGGTAAGCGATGGTCATAATATGCCATTTTCTACCGGCTACTCCTTTGATATGTATGGCAATAATAAGTACAACCAGGTACAGCCGTTGTTGGTTTCCAATAAGGGAAGGGTAATTTGGTCTGAAGAACCTTTTAAATTTAGTTTTTCTGAAAATGAAATAAGCCTGGAAGCACGAAGTGATATTAAAGTTGTAAAAGCCGGGAAAACCCTAAAAGATGCTTACAGCTATGCTTCGGAAAACTATTTTCCAACTACCGGAGAATTACCAGATGAATTACTTTTTAAAGCGCCGCAATACAATACGTGGATTGAATTGATGTATAATCAAAATCAGGAGGATATATTAAAATATGCTCACGCCATTATTGATAATGGAATGCCTCCCGGAGTTTTAATGATAGATGATAACTGGCAGGAAGATTACGGGAAGTGGAACTTTCACGAAGGCAGGTTTTCAGATCCTAAAGCGATGATCAAAGAGCTGCACGAATTGGGGTTTAAAGTGATGCTTTGGGTTTGTCCCTTTGTGAGTCCCGATAGTGACGTATATCGGGATTTGGCTAAAAAAGAACTATTTATTAAAAATCCGGAAGCCGATAAAATCTCTCAAACCAAGCTTTTGCCACCCAATGAACCGGCGATGATTCACTGGTGGAATGGGGTTAGTGCTTTGCTTGATTTTTCAAATCCTAAAGCTCAAGATTGGTTTAAGGGGCAGTTACAACATTTAACTGAAGAATATGGAGTTGATGGCTTTAAATTAGATGCCGGAGATTTTAATTTCTACCCTGAAGAAACAATTTCTTACAATAAAAATATCACTCCCAATGAACACGCCCAACTCTTTGGGGAAATTGGTCTCGATTTTCCTCTTAATGAATATCGCGCCATGTGGAAAATGGGCGGACAGGCCCTGGCGCAGCGTCTTAGTGACAAAGGCCATAGTTGGGGTGCGCTTACCACCTTAATTCCAAATATTACCTTTCAGGGGCTTATGGGGTATCCTTATAGCGCACCAGACATGATTGGTGGTGGCGAGTTTTCGTCGTTTTTAAATGCCGAAACAATAGACCAGGAGCTTATTGTGCGTTCTGCGCAGGTACACGCGTTAATGCCAATGATGCAGTTTTCTGTAGCTCCCTGGCGAATTCTTGACAACCAACATTTAGAGGCTGTAAAAGCAGCTGTTGATTTACGTAAAGAATTTACGCCAACAATCATGAAATTCGCTAAAGAAGCTGCAGCAACAGGAAGTCCCATTGTTCGCACTATGGAATATAGTTTCCCCAATAATGGCTTTGAACATATTAAAGATCAATTTATGTTGGGCGATGAAGTTTTGGTAGCGCCAATACTTAAAAAAGGGAAAAGGGAACGAATTGTTCAATTTCCAAAAGGTAAATGGAAAGACGCTTCCGGTAGAATCATAAAAGGTCCTGGAAAAAAAACAGTAAAAGCCGATTTAGACGAATTGCCTTATTTTATTAAGGTTTCTGAATAGTAATCTTATTTTTAGCCACAAAGACTCTAAGAAACACTAAGGGAAAAATCTTCCTTTTTCTTTGTGAATTTTGATGCTTTAGAGAGAGGAGTGTTTTTGGTGGAATTTGGTTTATAAAAATAACGCAACCACCCCTTCTTCAGCCAAGCTGAATTCATCCCCTCCTTTCCAAGGATGGGAGCAGGCTTATCGGGTTACTTAGGTAAATTAAAAGAGCTCCTTCCCATCGAAGGGAAGGTGGCTTCTTCTACGATAGTGGAAGAAGTCGGAAGGGTTGAGCTGTGGTAGAATTCAGGTATATTAATCAGTTTTTTAAGTCTAAAAATCATTAAAATTCTAAATATTCGAGAATTCATGGCAGCTTTTTTACGCTTCAAAATTGAATCTCACACCTCAATATTATCATTTTTCAAAACTTTCTTGGAATTGATCTACTTCTCCTTTGCAATCATCTCCAAGATCTCCTCATAAGCCCGGGCATATTTTTCCATTCCGCCATCGGTGGGATGTACACCATCTACAAAATCTTCAGCAGTAAGGTTAAGCCGTTCCTTGGATAATAAATAAATTCCTTCTATTCCGGCAGATTTTAATTCCTTAAAAGCTTTACTATTCGCTCTATTCAAGTATTCATATAGTTCTTTCTTTGGGATATAAACTTCTCCCCCGGGATAGCCCGCGTGATCGGTTAAAATTATAGGAGTTTCGGGATTGTCTTTCAGAAGTGTTTTTACCGAAGAAATTAAACGTTTATAAGCCGTTTTATCATCCAGGCCCTGTCCCGAAGTAAAGTTTGCCAGACAGTCTAAAATATAAACTTCAGCATCTATTTGACTAATGTAATCTATGATTTCGGGCTCCAATCTTCCATTTCCGGAAAAACCAAAATTGAGTATGGGCAAATCAAGTTTTCTACTTAATTTATTCGTCCAGGCATTTCCCGGTCGGCTGGCACAAGCCCCCTGGGTAATTGAAGTACCATAAGCAACTATGGGTTTATTTTTTTCAGCATCAATTCCTTTCAGCATCTTACCTTTGGCTATACCCAGCTTAATCCATTTTAAACTGGCGTATAGTGGTAGGTAAAGCATATACTCTTTCGTCTCAGTTTCTTCTTTTGCTGAAATTTGAAAAGAATAGTTTATTGTATCAGAAAACCGAAAATTTCCTTTTACCCATTGCCAATTTCCAGCTTTGTTCTTTTGATAAAGATCAATGCCACTAACCCCAGTGGCCGGCATATGCGGAAATTCCTGTTCGCCTTCCACTTCATATTCCAACCGA
Source organism: Salegentibacter echinorum (assembly GCF_900129445.1). Lineage (GTDB taxonomy): Bacteria > Bacteroidota > Bacteroidia > Flavobacteriales > Flavobacteriaceae > Salegentibacter > Salegentibacter echinorum. Next base: position 101,390 of record NZ_FQVT01000006.1, on the reverse strand, counting down.
ATATTTTTTGCATTGGAAGTAAACCGAAATTTCACCCCGGCAGGATTTCTTGATAATTCCCATACTTTTTCCCGTGTTCTTGCTCTCATAGCATCTGGGAAACGCTGAAACGGATTAGTTGAAGCTTTTGTAGTCCTGCCTTCTAATTGTTGTTCAGAAAGATCATACCATTTTAAGCCCTCTTGGTTTTGAGCCAAAACCAAGAGTGATAAAAAACAACAGTGTGAAGGATAAAATATACTTGAAATTCATAAATGAAACTGTAATTTTAATAACCTAGACCTCACAGGTTTTCAAAACCTGTGAGGTCTGTTCATTCAAGCTTTCAGAATTACTTCTTCAAACGCTTTCTGCTATACACTAAATTTTCCGCAGGGGTTTCTCCAACCGGGATCAACAAACTTGCCAAATAACCGCCAATAACACAAACGGGAATTGCAATAAGCGGGTAGATATAAAAGTTTAGGGGCGTATAATATTTTACCATTACTAAAGAAAGCACACTCAAAACTGCACCAATTAAAGTACCTACCCAGTTGGCCTTTCTAAAGAAAATACCCAGCATAAATACTCCGGCCAAAGCACTACCAAACAATCCTACAATCTCCTGAAAGAAGAAAAATAAAGACGCAATGGGATATGCAGCCATAAAAGCTGCAACACCTGTACCTAAAATCCCTACGGTTATGGTTACCCACCGGGCGATGCTCATTGTTGTATTATCAGTATGTTTTTTGCTAAAGCGTTTGTAGAAATCTACCGTGATTACCGTAGAAACACTATGCATACTACTATCAAGACTGGACATGGCCGCAGAATATATTCCGGCAATCACCAATCCCGCAACCCCCGGTGGCAGATGATCTGCAATAAATAATGGGAAAATTCCGTCATTTTGCATTCCTACCTGTAAAAATTCAGGATTATCTCTAAAGTACACGTATAAAAAAGTCCCCATTAAAAAAATAAGCAAGCCGGCAGGAACAGAAACAATCCCGTTCATCCAAATACTTTTTCTAGCTTCTTTTTCGTTAGAAGTTGTTAAATAACGTTGTACTACAGCTTGATCTGTGGTATAAGGTGCAAAATTTAGCGCAAAAGTCCCTAAAAATAATGACCAGGTGACCACTTCGGTAAAGCTCCACCTAAAATCGAAAAGTTGAAATTTACTATCCTCGTAAGCTGTAGAGAAAATATAGCCAACATCACCAATATCCACGGCAATATAAATAAGTCCTAAAATAAGTCCGCCAATTAAAACAATTACCTGGATAACATCGGTCCAAATTACGGCTTCAATTCCTCCCATCACAGTGTAAACCACGGCCAGGATACCCATAATTACAATTGCCATATAAATATCTATTCCCACAACTGTAGATAGTGCAAGGGCGGGAAGATAAACCACGATGCCCATTCGAGCCAACTGAAACAGCACGAACGAGCCGCTTCCAAACATTCTAATTACGATATTAAAACGCTTTTCCAGGTACTCATAAGCGGTAGTTATATTCAATCTCCTAAAAAAAGGCAGGTAGAAAGTAATTATAAGTGGCACAATAAGTAAAATCGTAAAATATCCTAGATAAGCCTGCCAATCGTAGCTAAAAGCCAAAGCCGGTTGAGAAAGATAAGTAATAGCACTAAGCATGGTAGCGTAAATACTTAAACCTGCAGCCCACCAGGGAATTCGTCCGCCCGCCAGGAAATAATCTGATGTACTTTTATTCCTAGGCGAGAAAAACCAACCAATACCAATCATTAAAGCTAAATATGCAATTAGGGTAACATAGTTGATCCAGCCAAAATCTGTTTTTCGCGGATTAACATTAATTTTTTGTATCGCCGGGGTACGCACACCCGGACTAATCTCACCAAGTGGAATAACTACTTCACCCCCCCACTTTAAAGCTTTAGCGACCACCTGGGTTTTACCGGGAATACTGCCGCGTTTTGTCCAGGTATCGGTGATGGTGTGATAAGCCCATATAGTGTTTGAGAAAGAAGTATTTTGAAGGTTTGCTGAAATAGCTTTTTGTAGGGAATCTGCTTTTGCTGTATTTGTTGTATCTAAGTTTTCTTGTTGCAAAGCTTTTAATTGCTCCTGAAGCTGCAATCTATCTTTCCAAAGTTGGTTTGCTCCCCCTGCACCACCAAAAATTAAGATATGCGCATCTCCTAGTTTGATTGCTGGGGCAGCACCTACATAGCCACCTTCCATTCCCGGAGTTTTGTTAGAAGGAATTTTCCCCTTCCCTACCCATTCTTTAGATAGCGGATTGTACTGCCAAACATCAGAAAGGAATTCGTTGGGATCTTTGGCATTGGGATCGTAGTGGGTTCCGCTAAAGACATAAACTACATTAGTCTTTCCATTATTTTGAGAAATGACTACCGGTTGAATCCTACCTTTTCCAGGGATATTTTCTAACTTTTTCCAGCCTTCTTTTTCAGCATAAGAAAAGAAGTTTTTCGTGGCTTTACCGCCGGTTTTTTCCTGTCCGCCCGCCACATAAATTTTATCACCAATAATACTGGCTTCCATATTTGCCAGGGGCACCGGTAAAGATGGTTTTTTTTCAATTATTATTTTTCTTGAATTTGCATCCCATTTAAGCACGAAAACATCCTTATAAATACCGTTTTCGTTCATACCACCAATACACCAAAGACCTTCGCTATTAGTTACTGATGCTCCATAAGCCAGGTTTTTAGGCAGTGTAGCGTTTATTTCCTCAACCCATTTAAACTCGTTATTCTTTTTCTCAAGAACATAAATCGAATTGTAGTATTTTTTCTCTCCACCCTCCCATACTTCCTCTTCAGGGAAATTGGCGCCACCGGCTATAATTAGGGCATCGTTTTGCACCCCGCTAAAACTACCATTAACGCCTTTTTCTAATGGCAAATTAGGTAAAGAATCCCAGGTAAATTCAATTTTCTCATCACTTTGTGCCCATAAAAAATTTGTAGTAAATAGAAGCAAAAAGCTAAAAACTAAAGAAGTACGACCAAGCATATATCAAATGTTAAAAATCGTGTTAAAGATATAAAATTATATGTATAACATAATACATATTTTCATGATTTATCCTTGGTTTTTTAAAATTGTGGCTACTTGACGTTCACTCTTAAAATTACATTAGAATAAACTACGTCAGGAAAAGCCCTCGTGAATATAAGCGGAGTTTAATTTCGAAGAAGTTTCGGAGCATTTAAATCTCGATTGTTGAGCAAGCAGAAAAACTTTAAATTTTGTTCGCAATTTTTTAAGCTGAACGATGATACTTTAAATTCTTGACATTACCCATAATCCAATTGTCCAAAAGCTATTGAGCAATAAAATCAATAGCGCCCAAAAGGCGTATGTTTTTATTGAAAATTTATCTTTTTTCCAATGTATAGCTGCGATAACAAGCAACCCCACTTGTCCTACCAATAAAAGGATAGTAAATAATTCCACTATAAACTGAAGGAATAAACTATTCCATTTTAAAACCTTTGCGTTTAAATATAAAAAACCAAAATATCCTAAAATGATTAGGCTTAGATAGAATAATCTTTTTGAGGACAAAATTTTGATCATAATTGGTATTTACAGCTTTTCGGCATTTATTTTTTTAATATTTTTAGCTTAAATGTTGGAGCCGGCAAGCCTTCTTTGTTTATTAAAGTTCCTATAGCCCAGGGCTGCCAGTTATAATAGACAAAATCAGGTTTCTTTTTAGCTTCAATAATCACCTGGTTTCCTTTGATTCTCGCTTTAACACCCGATTTTCCGTTTACCGAAAAACCTTTTAACTGCCCATTATTACGAGTTCTCAAGCCATTTCCAACCGACTTAAAAGTAATATAAATTTTGCCGTTTTTAAATTCAGCCGACTTTGGTATAGGTCCGGAAACAATAATGTCATTGCCATAAACTTCATTTAATGCCAAACGGGAAAGCCGCTTTCCCACAGTTTTTTTATCCCGGGGATGTACATCATTTTTTGCACCCACATCTGTACTTACCGCCATTCCAACGTTTTCCATTTCATCCACCAGTAAAAGCTGTTGATTACGGAATTCTGGCCAAAAATGTGATTTATAGTTTAGGGTATCTATAGAAGACAATCCTACCCAATAAAACGGAAGCTCCGGTTTTTGCCAGCTATTGCGATAATTTTCAATAAGCAATTTTTGCAAATCTTTATATTCTTTTACCCGTTCCATTTCCTGGGCGTTACTTTCCCCCTGATACCAGAGCACTCCGGTAATAGGAAATTTTTTAATAGGTTTAATTCCCGCTTTGTAGGCAAATCCGGGTTTGTAACCGTGATTGGGCCCGGCCTCAGGGATGTCTTTTAAATGCCCTACATTTTGATCACCACGTTCCCTTATCCAAACCGGTAACTCATTGTTCTTAAGCCAATTTCCACCTATTTTTTTACTGAAATTTGACTGCAAATCTTCCTCGGCTATAAAGGCTTCAATGGGCGCTCCGCCAATAGCCAGGTTTATGAGTCCGATGGGTATTTCTTCTGAAGCAATTAATTCTTTGGCAAAGTAATAACCAATGGCACTTAATTCCCCGGTGTTTTTACTCCCGCTTACTTCCCAGTTTCCCCTATAAAAATCTTGCGCATTAAGGTTTTTGAGATCTTCTTTTTTAAAACTTTCTGAATAAACTCCCTTGCCGACATAAGTAGGGTTAAAAAACCTAAGTTTATCGCCAGCCAGTTGTTTTTGTTCTTCGGAATAATGTTTTTCATTCTTTAGTGGCCATTCCATATTCGATTGGCCGGTTAATAACCAGACATCGCCAATCAAAATATTGTTTATTTCCAATTGTTCTGTTTCAGAAGAAATTTTCAGTTTTTGCGGATTTACATTTGCGTTTTTTGCTGATAATACTATTTCCCAGGAAGCATCTGGCCTGCTGATGGTTTCTTTTTCTTCCGAAGAAAATTTAACAATTATCTTCTCCCCAGGTTTGGCAGTGCCCCATACATGAATGGGTTCCTTTCGTTGAAGTACCATATTATCGGTAAAAATATCGGCTAAGGAAAGTTGGGCTTGTGCCGAAAAGCAAAATAGTAGAAAAATAGAAAGACGTATAAAATAATTTATGTTTTTACCGATTTTGTAAAGATGGTTTTCTTGTGTTTTGATAGTTCTTTTCATTATAAATTATTTTATAAAATTTACGCTTAGCATTAGTCCTTACGAATACCTAAAAGTAAAAAAAACTCCTTTTCCAAATAGATCAGAAAAGGAGTTCAAAGTTAATTTTAGAATAATCCGTTTAAGATCTACTCCGCTTCTTTTTCTTTACCTTCCTCATTGTTCTTATTCACCCCTTCTTCAAAAACGTGAGTTGCATAGTTGTAGCCTAAAGCATCATATCTTTTGGCGAGTACTTCCAATCTCGATTTGAAATCTTCCCAATCTTTTTTATCCTGGGGAGTCCAGCTTACTTCGGCCAGGGCAGACATTCTTGGTAAAGCCATATATTCTACGTGATCTGTTGTTTTCATATACTCTGTCCAGATATTTCCCTGGGCTCCAAGAATATGTTTTGCCTCTTCTTTACTTAATTCTTTGGGCGTAGGATTTAGGGAATAAACTTTTTCAACCGGGATAAATCCGCCAATCCCAAATGGCTCACCTTCATCTTTAGACTGATAATAATCGAAATAAAGATGTGTGTTTGGCGTCATTACTACATCGTGTCCCTGTTTTGCAGCATCAATCCCACCTTGAGAACCACGCCAGGACATCACGGTAGCATTGGGAGCTAAACCACCTTCCAGGATTTCATCCCAGCCAATAATTTGTCTTCCGTGTTTATTAAGAAACTTTTCCATACGCTGTATGAAATAACTTTGTAGTTCGTGTTCATTCTCAAGACCTTCCCGCTTAATTACTTTTTGAGCCTGGGCGCTATTTTCCCATTCGGTTTTAGGCGCTTCATCACCTCCAATATGAATATATTCACTTGGAAAGAGCTCCATAACTTCCAAAAGTACGTTTTCTAAAAACTCGAAAGTTTCTTCTTTTGGTGCATAAATCTGGTCAAAAACACCCCAGGTGGTAGCCACTTCATAAGGTCCGGTATCGTTACCAAGCTCTGGGTAAGCTGCAAGGGCAGCGCGGGCGTGACCAGGCATCTCAATTTCAGGAATAATTACAATATGATTCTCCTGGGCGTAAGCCACAACCTCTTTCACTTCCTCCTGAGTGTAAAATCCGCCATATTCCTCACCATCACCTTTATAAGGGTCGAAATTCTTTTTTACCATGGTTTCTTTTCTCACTGAACCAATCTCGGTAAGTTTTGGATATTTTTTAATTTCTATCCTCCAACCCTGATCTTCGGTAAGGTGCCAATGGAACCGGTTCATTTTATGCAAGGCTAAAAGATCTATATATTTCTTGATAAAATCTACCGGAAACATATGTCTTCCCACATCTAAATGCATTCCTCTATAAACATATCTTGGTGCATCCTCTATGCTTACTGCCGGAATACTTAATTCTGAAACCGCTTCTGTTTCAGTTTGTGGCGGCATAAGCATTCTTAAAGACTGAATTCCATAAAAAACACCTTTAGCATTTTTTCCTGTTATTTCAATTTTATCATAAGTCACGTTTAGCGTGTAACCTTCTTCCTCCAGTTTCTCATCTAAATTTAAAAAAATACCGTGGGCTTTTTTATCCTCTTTAGCTTTCTGGGAAATACTTTTTCCAGAAGCGGTTGAAAGCATTTCGGCTAAAAGATCTGCTTCCTGCTCGAGCTTATCGCCCGCATAAATCTTTGTTTCTCCATCAATGAGAAACCGGCCATTTGCCGTTTCCATTTTCTTGGGAAGCGGGATTATTGGGTAATCGGCTTCCGTGTTTTCTACGTCTTTGTATTCTTCATAGGTTTTCCCGCTATCACAGGCCACCAGAAGAGTTACTAAACATAGAAAACTTACAATTTTTTTCATGTTACTGGGTTTTTAAGTTAGTTGCTAAAGTTAGTATTAAATGTTTTTAATGTAAAAATGTTATATGTAAAAATTTCAGTTGCTTACTAATTTTCAACTAAAATCTTTATAAAAGTTTCGTTTCTTTACTTAATTAGACAATGTCATTGTTGTTGTATTTCATTTGTTGTTACCTTATACATACAAGTCCCAGCCAAGAATTCAACCTAAAGAAAAGCGTATAAAGCAATATTTCTTGTAGTCATCTTTTTCAAAAAAGGATTCAATTCGCGACTTCTTTGAATAGGCAAAAAAAATTAACCGAAGCTTCAGAATAAACAAATTTTCTTTCATTTTTACTATAATTAAAACTTCTTGGTTTTAAAATGTTTCTGGTTTTAGTACCGAAAGCTTACTTTAATCGCGGGGTGATAGCCACAGCTTTAATTCACGCAGGCTTGTCTCGAAATAACGAAATTTGTCGGAATCATTTCTTCTATCCTAAATCAAGGTTGTTGATTTACGAGAGTATTTCTTCAGAAATAAAAAAACCAGCATTCTTCTTCAGAAAAATGCTGGCTCAATTCTAAAACAAATTTGTTACTATCTTAACGCTTATTTTTCGTTAACATTTTTAATGGAAAGCTTATAAAAGCATTTTCCTTATAACCGTCTTTTTCAAAAAATATGCCGATGTCGCCATTTTTAAGCACGGTCATATCTGAATATGCTGTGCCGCCCGGATAGATTATTGTGCCATCGTCCCAGCTCTCGCCCTCGTCGTAACTCACACGCACCGTAAGGTTTTCACGTCCTTCTTTGCTATTTGAGTTAGAAAATAACAGGATGTTCTGCTTATCGCCTTCAGCTTTTGAGGAATAGCGCACAATACTGGCGTTGTTCCCGGGATCTACCAACTGGGGCTCTGCATGCGTTTCCCAGGTTTTGCCTTTATCATCAGAAATATGAACATAACGCAATCCTTCACCAGTGTTTACCCTGGCATTAATCATATATCTGCCATCGGCAAGTTGCATTACTTTAGATTCGTCGGCCGGGTTCACCGGGCTATCGATCAAAAACCAGTTTTCACCGTGGTCGTCACTTCCAAAGAGGTAAACACCTTCCTTAAGCCTTACCAGGGTGTGCAGCAATCTACCGTCCTGGGTTTGGATGCCACGGCCCGAAGTGATAAATTTAAAATCCTTATGCCATTCAGGCTTTGAAATTTGCGAGGTAATATCCTTCGGTTCGCTCCAGGTTTTACCGTTGTTACTACTTTTCATAACGTGCAGGTAGTACACATCTTTTTCTTTGTCCAGATCCATAAAATTATAAAAAAGGAAAACATCACCGGTTTCTTCATCCACGATCATTGACGGATCTGAAGCGGACTGGCCGTAAGGAAAATCGATCACCGTCTCGATATCGGTCCAGGTCTTACCATTATCGGTACTTCTTCGTTGCACGATATTGATATCCTTACTACCGCGCAAATCGGCACAACCGGGAATTCGTTCATCTATGGCAGCAATAAGATCTCCGTTTGGTGCAGTGATTAAAGCGGGAATTCGATAGCATTCCACGCCTTCCTGCTCTCGGGCGTCAAAAAGGTTTTGATAATTTTCCACACCTTCGTGAAAAGCGGAAGGAACCTGGCTTTTCTGGGCGCCACAGCTAAAAAAAGCAAAACTGGCGAACAATATTATAAAGTTTCTCATAAGTTTTAAATTTAAAATTGCATCGTTATTCTTCATATAGACTAGCGTTAAGTTTAATATTATAAAATTGGGTGAAAGGTTTTATATGTTACATATTGATTCTTTTAGGGGTTTGACTTTTCATTTAAAACTGCTTTAAACTTCAATTCCTTTTCTTCTTGTATTCCGTGAGGTTGAATGTTTACAGGTACGCAGGTAAACATCCATTTCCACGAGTTATTATCCTGAGGAATTTTTAAAAGTACTTTATTCCAGCCCTTCTTAAGAGCTATTTTAGTGGGAGCTCTATAGAAATAATCTTCGTCAATAAATGGAATCTCGGCTGTATTTGTGCCCAAATTTGGTTGCTTCCAAACTGGCGGTGCAATTTCAATGTTGTTCACCCAAATCTTCGGGTTGGTAGTATGCCATTCTCCCTGACCTGGAAATGGCCCCACCCGCCTGCCTCCAGACCGTGACCAACCCTGAAAACCTATCCAAAAATCCTGTACGCGATCATTTGGAGAATAGATTTCCGTATAGGCGTAAAAAGTACCCGTTCTATCCTTCGTTAAGGCCGGGAAATTAAAAAAATGTTTAAAATGAATGGTACCGCCCACTATAGGTTGAGACCATTCATAATTTTTTCCAGCTACAGTATAGGAGGATTTTATAGTATCTTCAACGGGGAAACGCAAATCAACATTACCTTCGTGCTCAAAAGGACCAATGATATTCCATCTTAAATTAGTCTGCTTTACATACGGGAATTCTTTTTCTTTAAAAAAAAGATCTCTGTGCCTAATTACTTTTTCTTCAAAAGTTTGAAATTCCTGAAGTTCCTGGGAGCCAGTAGGCGGTAGTTTAGCCCAGTAATCCAGCTTATTTTCTGCTCTTCCATTCCATATAGCATCTGCATAAAAAACCATGGCCGGATAAATAGGATTTTGCTTTAAGATATCACGTTCATTGGCAACCTTATTATCTGGCCAGGCTGCTAAAATCCCGCCCAGAGCCAGAGAATCGCCCTGTGGCTGTCTTGCTGGTTGTTGAAAAAACAAACGTGCCATCCCTGCAAAAGGATCCAGGTGATTAATATAATTAGCGCGGGAATCTATAAATCGATGACCTTCCCTTTGGCTGTGCTGCGCCCATAGTTGATTAATAGAAGTAGCGTCTTCTTCTACGTGAATACCTTCCTTCCAAACAATAATCTCTCTATCGTGAGCCTTAACCCGTTCCATAATTTTTGGAACAAAGTCATTGGATACATATTCTTCCTCATTGCGTACCTCATCGGTACCAATATGAATATAGGGCATCTCTTCTGGGCTCGCCAAACCAGCTAGTTCATCAAACAAATCCAACAGCACAGGAAGCGCTCTTTTGTCTTTCATCGATTCAAACCCCATAGCTTTCCTAAAAGCTCTTGAATGCCCCGGGATATCAAATTCCGGTATCACCGTAATATGTCTCGACTTGCAAAAGGCCAGTACCTCTTTAAATTCTTCTTGAGTATAGTATTTGCCCTTGTCCCGTGAGGTTGCTGCTTCATCTTGAAGTTGCGGATATAATTTACTTTCTAAACGCCAACCTGGATCATCGGTCAAATGCCAATGAAAAATATTGTATTTATAATGGGAAAGCACTTCAAGTTGTTCTTTTAACTGGGCAACAGATTGAAAATTCCTGCCGGTATCGTGCATAAATCCCCTAATCTTGAATGCCGGCCAATCTGTTATTTCCAATTGCGGCAATACGCCGTTTTTAGCTTGATGTCTAAAAACTTGCTGAAGGGATTTTATGGCGTAAAATGCCCCTTTTGAAGTAGTAGCCCAAATTTTAATTCCAGAATCAATATGCAGTTTATAAGCTTCTTCGGCATTTGGAACAGGAATAGAGTCCTTTATGAATTCAATTTTCACACCGTCTGCGGCTTCTGAAATCCCGTTGTTTTCAAAGAATGTGATTAACTGATTGGTTTCAGACGAAAATTCAGAAGCAAGAATTTGGAACGATTTAAATTGCAATTCACTTTTACCATACTGGATTTTTTGAGGGGTCGGAATTATAGGATATTTTTCCTCTAAATCGATTGTTTGAGCATAGCCAGATCCACCAGTCAAAATCGATAAAAGAACAGCGATTAATTTTATAATGTTATGCATGAATTAAAATATCAATTTATGTTTAAGAGCTATTTAAAAATGTTTTAAAGCGTAATATTTGCGGAATAAACAGGTCAAACCGGGTTGCGTCTTCAAGATTACTTACTCCTTATATTCTCTCTTTTCTATGCTCTGTTATTTTATTCCTGAATTCCTTCTGCTTCTATTTTTTCGAAAGTTTTCCAGCATTGAAATAGTCCCCGGGGTACGTGGAAACAACCTTTCCACTTTCCTCCTTTTAAGGATGAGTGTGGTTCTCCCTGCCTGTTTAAATAGCCAAACCATTCTCCGTTTTCGGGATCGGGAAAGCGCTTAAAGGTATAATCGTGCACTTTTTCATACCACGCCCAAATCTTATCATCTTTAGTATGCAAATAGGCCTTCGACAAAGCAACCAGGGCTTCTAAATGTACCCACCATAATTTCTGGTCCCATTCCAATTGTTGCGTTGGGTGTCCTTTAACATCCAAAAAATAAAAGATGCCGCCGTGTTCTTTATCCCAGCCAAAATCCAGGATATTCAACATTGTTTTTACGGCTTTATTAATCAACTGTGTGTCGTTGTTTCGTTCTGCAATAGCAATCATAAACCACATAGCTTCCAGGCCGTGACCGGGATTAATTAAGCGGCCTTCAAAACTATCACTAGTAGTTCCGTCGGGATTGAGGGATTCGTATATGAGTCCGTTTTCTTCCTGCAAAAAAGTATCCATCACTTCTTTTACACTAAAGTCTATGGTTTGCTGAATTTCATCTTCAGAAAGAATATCTTCCAGCTCTAAAACCAAATTAGAAAGAATCATAGGAAGTGCGAAACTTCTCAAAGGTCTGTTCCCAGTGCTTTTTTCGTACTTCCCTTTGGGGTTATCTTTTCGATCTAAAATATTTAAGTAAGTCTGTTTAGCCAGCTTTTGAACTTCCTTATCACCAGTAGCTTTAGCATATTGGCCAAAAGCCATAGCCGCAAAACAATCTGAAAAAATATTGTAAGGTTGAACCAGGGGCTTACCTTCACGGGTAGTTGAAAAATAGAAGTTTCCATCGGCATCCATTCCGTGCTTTATTAAAAAGTCTATACCCTTTTTCGCTATTTTTAACCACTCATCTTTCTGAGCCACGTTATTATATAAATAGGAAAACATCCAGGCCTGGCGCCCCTGTAACCATATAAATTTATCGCTGTCATAAACCTCACCTGTTTCAGTTAAACAAGTAAAATAGCCTCCAAACTCCTTATCTAAAGAGTATTTCTCCCAAAAGGGAATAACGTTTTCTAATAATTCTTCCTTAAATAATGCTGAATACCTCATCTCTATATGTTGTACATAAGACAAATATAAGCAAAAGATCTTTTCACCTCTAATTCTAATAAAAATTCCTATAAAAACGGTGTTTAAAGCGATATCAATACGTTACAGTTATACTAATTTATTATGCTTTTTCTAGCATTTGCAATATTTTAATTAAGAAAAGTTTTATGTTTTAACATTAAAATTAATATAGCAGCCAATTTTGAACTCTAATCTTTAAAAGCAACGACGAATACTCGTCATTTATCTATTAGGAGATGTTGTTCATCTAAAAAAAATGAATATTGTATTATGTTTAACATATATTTAAACAATTAAAAATTAATCTTTTAATCTGATAACTTTATGAAAAAGAATTACGTATTTTTTCTTTTGCTTGTTTTATTGGGTACCGTTAGCTGGGCTCAAGAAACAATTACCGTACAAGGTAAGATTACCGAAGCAGATACAGGGGTTCCTGTACCGAGTGCTAATGTTATAGAGAAAGGAACTTCAAATGGCGTTATGACCAACTTTGACGGTGAATTTAGTATAGATGTTCCCGCAGATGCCGTTTTAACTATTACATATGTAGGTTATGCCAGGAAGGAAGTTCCAGTAAATGGAAACGCTTCATTAGATATTCAATTAGAAATAGAAGCATCAGCTTTGGAAGAAGTTGTTGTTGTAGGCTATGGTACCCAAAAGAAGGCTAATCTTACCGGGGCAGTTACCACGATTGACTCAGAGGTTTTACAATCAAGACCCGTACCCAATGTAAGTCAGATGCTTCAAGGGGTTGTGCCGGGTTTAAACTTCCAAACTTCAGGGCTCGGGGGTGAATTAAACTCAGGGCTTAATTTCAATATTCGTGGAGCAGGTACCATTGGCTCAGGATCTAATTCGGCGCCTTTAGTTTTAGTAGATGGTATGGAAGCATCTCTAGATGCAATTAACCCTCAAACTATTGAGTCTATCACGGTTCTAAAAGATGCTGCTGCCTCTGCGGTTTATGGGTCCAGAGCAGCATTCGGGGTAATTTTGGTTACTACAAAAGACGGCCAATCTGGCGCACCTAGAGTTTCTTATTCAAATAACTTTAGATTTACGTCGCCAATTCAGGTTCCAAATATGATGGATTCGCACACCTTCGCTTTATATTGGAATGAAGCCGCAGTTAACGCAGGACAGGCTCCTCCTTTTTCTCAGGAAGTGATTGACAGAATTGTGCAGTACCAGGCGGGGGAAATAGATTATGGAACCGTACCAAATGCTAATGGAGACCGGTATCAGTATTATACTGGTTCTAATGCTAATACTGATTGGTTTGATGAATTGTACAAAGATTTCTCTTTCTCACAAGAACATAATTTAAGCCTAAGTGGAGGTTCTGAAAAAACAACCTATTTTACCTCTGCCCGATTAGTAGACCAGGGTGGATTATTAGAATATGGGGAAGACAGTTTAGATGAGTATGATTTTACTGGTAAACTTAGGACAGAGATTTCTAAACATGTAAAATTTAATTACAGTACTCGTTTTTCGAGAGAAAACTACAATAGATCTACTCAACAAGGCGGTTTATTCTATCACAATATTGCACGGAGATGGCCAACTGTTCCGGTAAGAGATCCTAATGGGTATTTTACAGATTCATCGGGTGAAATCATTCAGTTAGAAGATGGTGGAAGGGCCGATAATTTAACCGACAGATTATTTATGCAGGGTCAACTAACCATTACCCCTATTGAAAATTGGAATATTTATGCCATTGGAAATTATAAAGTTACCAACACCAATAATCACGTAGACGTTCTACCTGCTTATGGTTATGATGTTGCCGGAAATCCTTACCCTGTCTCTGTGGGTTGGAATTCCCCGGGTTACAGTTCAGTTTACGAATACAATAGAAAAGAAGATTATTTCAGCACCAATATTTATTCAGATTATGTTTTTGATATCAACCAGGACCATAATTTTAAGCTTATGGCCGGATTTAATTCTGAAGTGACCAAATATAGAACCATAGGTGCTTCCAGAAGTGGATTAATTACCCCTGATTTGCCAACTATTAACACAGCTACAGATGAAAGTAAGGCCACCGAAGGTCAATATCAGCATTGGTCTGTTGCCGGTTTCTTTGGAAGGTTAAACTATAATTTTAAAGAAAAATATCTGTTAGAACTCAATGCGAGATATGACGGTTCCTCAAGGTTTATAAACGATAAACGCTGGAACCTGTTCCCTTCAATCTCGGCTGGTTGGAATATCGCAAAAGAAGACTTTTGGAAATGGGATAGTATTCAACTATTAAAACTAAGAGGATCTTATGGCGAACTTGGAAACCAAAACACCAATAATTGGTACCCGTTCTACCAATCTATGCCCATAGGTACTGCAAATGGTGGTTGGTTATTAAACGGTGAAAGACCAAATACAGCAAGTGCTCCAGGACTGGTTAGTTCGCTTTTAACCTGGGAAAGGGTAAAAAGCTGGAACGCTGGATTTGATATGGCTCTGTTAAAAAACAGGCTAAACTTAAGTGCAGAATACTTTAATAGAAAAACTATAGACATGGTAGGGCCTGCTCCTGAACTACCTGCTATTCTTGGTACTGCAGTACCCCGTATTAACAATGCCGATATGGAATCTTACGGTTTTGAACTGGAAATAAATTGGAGAGATCGCATTGGTGATTTCAATTATAGCGTAAGAGGAGTATTATCTGATTCTCAACAGAAAGTAGTGAATTATCCAAATCCAACAAACAGCATTTCGGACTGGTATAACGGTAGAAAAATGGGCGAAATTTGGGGATACACTACAGTAGGAATTGCCAAAACCGACGAAGAAATGCAAAATCACTTAGCTAATACAAACCAAAGTCAATTAGGAAGTGACTGGCAAGCGGGTGATATTATGTATGCCGATTTAAATGGAGATGGAGAAATTAATTCAGGTAATGGTACTTTAGGAGACACCGGCGATTTAAGCATTTTAGGAAATTCTACGCCTCGTTACAGGTTTGGACTTGATTTAAGTGGAGATTTCAAAGGATTTGATTTTAGAGTTTTCATAGAAGGCTTTGGAAAAAGGGATTATATGCCAAATGGCCCATATTTCTGGGGTGCTAATGGAGGAATGTGGCAATCTGCCGGCTTTGAAGAACATATGGATTATTTCAGAAATGAAGAATCGCCTATGGTACAGGCTGGCCTGGCCGATGTTAACCTGGATGCTTACTACCCACGACCTTCTTTTAATGGTGGTAAAAATCAACAAACTCAATCCCGTTATATCCAGGATGCTTCTTATATAAGACTAAAAAACGTGCAACTGGGTTATTCATTTAATTCTTATAACGATTCGAGAATTAGAGTTTATATTTCTGGTGAAAACTTGCTTACCTTCTCTAAAATGATCGATATTTTTGATCCTGAATCTGTTGGATTAGGAGGCTGGAGTGATGGTAAAACCTATCCTTATTCGCAAGTGCTTTCTGCCGGACTTAATATTAATTTTTAATTAGTAATAATATGAAATCAAATAAATATATAAAATCAGTTTGTTTATTATTCGCAGTGGTTTTTATGACAAGCTGCGAAGTAGATGATTTTTTGGATAGAGAACCGCTCTCTAATGTTACTCCAAATGATTATTTAAACAGAGAGGCCGACCTGGCTGCATATACCATTGCTCGGTATAATTTCCCTACCCACGGTGGGTGGAATATAGGAACCTTTGGTAGAGATAATCATACCGACAACCAGGCAACCTCTGGTTATAGTAGGATTTGGGCTCCCGGTGAGTGGCGTGTACCGCAATCTGGAGGAGCCTGGAACTTTGGCAATATTCGCCAATTAAACTATTTCCTGGAGACTGCAGCACCAAAATATGAAGCCGGTGAAATTAAAGGTAATCCTTCCAATATTGCACATTACGTAGGAGAAGCTTATTTTTTACGAGCTTATGAGTATTTTCAAAAAGTTAAAGCAGTAGGAGACTTCCCTATTGTAAAAAACACGCTTGAAGATAATTTAGAACAGCTTATTGCCGAATCAACTAGAGATCCTCGAAATGAAGTGGCAAGGTTTATTCTGGAAGATCTGGATAAAGCTATTGCATTATTACAGGTAGATCCGCCGAACGGTAAAAACAGAATTTCTAAACACACAGCCCATCTTTTTAAATCCCGTGTGGCATTACACGAAGGAAGCTGGCTAACTTATCATAAAGGTACCGCATTTGTTCCGGGTGGCAACGGTTGGCCGGGCGCAGGAGAAATTGATGGATTTAGTATAGATATTGATGCTGAAATAGATTTTTTTCTAAGCCAGGCGATGGATGCCTCTGAAAATGTGGCCGATGCCATTTCGTTAACCCCAAATATTCCGGCCGAAAATATTGCATATAATAGCTCCAACAATCCTTATTTTACAATGTTCGGATCCGAAAATCCTGGACAATACCAGGAGGTCTTGTTATGGAGAGATTACGACCCGACTATTGGTATTAATCACAACGTTAATCATTATTTAAATCAAAATGGAGGTAACTCGGGCTATACAAGAAGCTTTGTTGATAACTTCTTAATGAGAAACGGATTACCCATTTATGCCGATGGTTCTGGATATTCCGGTGATGATTTTATTGATGATGTAAAAGAAAATCGCGATTTAAGGCTTCAACTGTTTATGAAGCAACCGGGAGAACTTAGACTTACTGATGCAACCGATACCAATGGAGACCCTCTTCTAATCCAAAAACCTGAAATTACAGGTTTACAGGAAACCAAAGATGTTACCGGCTATTCAGTTAAAAAAGGACTATCCTATCTTCAAAGTAATGTTGAAGGAAACAGCGGTTCTACAGGAAGTATTGTTTTTAGAGCTACCGAAGCCTACCTTAATTATATAGAAGCTTCCTATTTAAAAGAAGGTAGCCTAAATACTAAAGCCACCGAATACTGGAAAGCTATTCGTGAAAGAGCAGGTATAGAGCCAGACTTCTCGATAACCGTTGCTGCTACAGATATCTCTAAAGACGCAGAAAATGATTTTGCCGCCTATTCGGCAGGACAATTATTAGATGACCCAGTTCTTTATAATATTAGAAGAGAGAGACGTGGTGAATTAATTGCAGAAGGAATGCGTTTATTCGATCTTAAACGATGGAGAGCGCTGGACCAACTAAAAGAAAACCCACACATTATTGAAGGTTTTAAATTATGGGGTCCCATGCAAGAATGGTATGAAAATGATGAAGGTAACTCTACCTTAATAGAACCGGGAGATGCTGGTGTTCCAAACGTTTCAAGTAGCGAAGAAAGCATGTATTTAATGCCATATAGAATCAATTTAGGTTCTGGTAACCCCGTTAGTGATGGATATTCCTGGGCTTATGCACACTACCTGAATCCAATTGCTACCGAACACTTTTTAATAACTGAAACTTCAGGTAGTTCTGTTATTTACCAAAACCCGGGTTGGTCCCAAGAAGCCGGAACAAGTGCCGAATTTTAATAGTAGATCAAAAACATAAGCATATTATTTAGTAAAAATAGATAATTATTCAATAGATTGAATTAGCCAAAAAAGACAGGTTTGAAATATAACCTGTCTTTTGTTATTAGCAGGTTTTAACAGTCTAAGAATCTTTTAAAATTCTAGTTTAAAATAGCTTGAATGACTTGCTTTTAGCCTAAGACTTAATTAAATTTAAACCTTTTAATTTTCTTTGCTGCAATAGGCAAAAATCCTCTTTTAGATGAAGCTTTTTTTTAAACCTGGTACTCAGTTGCTCTTATTATGCTGTTTGATTTTTACGGTATTTCCTGTTAAAGCACAAAGTCACAACAACCCCAATATCATCCTTATTTATACCGACGATCTGGGCTACGGGGATATTAGTATTTATGGTGGTGATATTCCAACGCCACATATAGATGAGCTGGGTGAAAACGGTCTCAAATTTTCTAACGCCTATGCTACTGCCGCTACCTGTACTCCTTCACGTTATTCTATGCTTACCGGGGAATATGCCTGGAGAAAAAAAGGAACCGGAGTTGCTCCCGGAGATGCAACCAGTCTTATTTTACCTGGTCGTACCACGCTACCCGGGGTTTTACAACAAGCAGGATATAAAACTGCTGTAATAGGGAAATGGCATCTTGGCCTGGGAAAAGAAGCTCCCATAAATTGGAACGAAGAAATTAAACCGGGTCCCTTAGAAATAGGCTTCGATTACGCCTACCTCCTACCCGCCACCGGTGATAGGGTACCAACCGTTTTCTTAGAAAATCACAGGGTGGTTAACCTTGATCCTGAAGATCCTATTACGGTAAGTTATCGCAAAAACCTGAACAACAATCCCACCGGTAACAACAACCCGGAGCAATTAAAGATGATGTATTCTCACGGCCACGACCAGAGCATTACAAACGGAATAAGCCGAATTGGATATATGAACGGTGGTGAAAAAGCCCGCTGGAAAGATGAAGATATAGCCGATGTTTTAGTAAATAAATCGGAGGCATTTATTGAAGAAAATAAAGAGCATCCTTTCTTTCTTTACCTGGCCACGCATGATATTCACGTGCCACGGGTGCCGCATAAACGGTTTGCCGGAGTTACCGGGAAAGGACCACGCGGGGATGTAATTGTACAATTAGATTATACAGTTGGTGCCATTCAGAAAAAACTACGGGAATTGAATTTAGAAGAAAACACGATTATAATTTTCACCAGTGACAACGGTCCCGTTTTAGATGACGGATATGTGGATGGCGCGGCCGAAAGATTGGGAGAACACAACCCATTTGGTAATTTTCGCGGTGGAAAATACAGCGCTTTCGAGGCCGGTACAAGAGTACCACTTTTAGTACAATGGAAAGGAAGAATAACTGCGGGTAGTGAATCTACGGCATTGATGAGTCAGGTTGATTTTTTAAGATCTTTTGCCGCTTTAACCAATCAAAAAGTGCCGAAAAACAAGGCCATAGACAGCCAGGATCATTGGCAGGCTTTAATTGGGAAAACAGCACAAGGAAGAAAATCTTTGGTACAGGAAGCGATTAGGAATGTATTGTCTTATGTTGAGGGAGATTATAAGTATATCGCACCAAATCCCGGCCCGGCCATGGTCCCCTGGGACGTAAATATCGAAACAGGATTTAGTGATAAACCACAATTATATAACCTCAAAAATGATCCCGGGGAGACTAATAATTTGGCTTCAGAAATGCCGAAGAAAGTGGAAGAAATGAAGACTGCACTAACACAAATTGAAAATCAGAAATAATAAAAATCAATACCAGTTAAAAAATAACCAGAATTTAAATAAGAACCCATGCCTAATTACAGAATTTTCCTTTGCTCGCTTGGCTTGGCAGCAACGTTGTTTTCGTGTAAAAACGAAGAAGAGAAAAAGAAGCCAGAAGAGAATAAACGTCCCAACATCGTTTTTATGATGTCAGACGATCACGCATATCAAGCCATAAGTGCTTATAGTGATAAGCTTATTAACACCCCAAATATAGATAGGCTGGCCAATGAAGGGGTTCTTTTTGAGAACGCTTCGGTTACCAATTCTATTTGCGCTCCTTCACGAGCCGTGATCTTAACCGGTAAACACAGCCATTTAAATGGTAAAATTGATAATTTAAGTAAGTTTGATACTACCAATGTTACTTTCCCTCAAATTTTACAGGATGCCGGTTATCAAACCGCGATGTTTGGGAAGTTACACTTTGGAAATAACCCAAAAGGTTTTAATGAATTTAAAATCTTACCCGGCCAGGGAAGTTATTACAACCCCAGGTTTATCACCAAAGATGGGGATACCGTGATAGAAGGTTATGTAACCGATATTATTACAGATCTTACCATAAACTGGCTGGAAGAAGAGCGGGATCCAGAAAAACCATTTTTATTAATGTATTTGCATAAGGCGCCACACCGAGCGTGGTTGCCGGCAGAAAGACATTATAAAGAATTTACAAAGAAAGAATTCCCATTACCGGAAACACTGTTTGACGATTATACCAGAATTCATCCTGAAGATCTAAAAGCAGACTCTCCCGAACTTGCTTCACAGGAAATCGATATTGAGCAGCCAAAAAGCCGAAAAAGTACTGCGGCAAAAACCGCCGAGATGAATATTCTAACGCATATGATCCTTTCTAATGACAATAAGGTTAAGGATACAACCTTAAAAAAACTGGGTATCAAAGAACGGTATTTAGGGGATCCTACCAGCAGGATGAACGAGGAGCAGAAAGCTGCCTGGGATAAAGTTTACAGTCCTATTAATCAGGATTTTGAAGAAAAATACCCGGATATGGACGATGAAGACCTTATGAAATGGAAATACCAGCGTTATATGCAAGATTACTTGGGAACTATTGCTTCGGTAGATGAAAATGTAGGTCGGGTTTTAGACTATTTAGATGACAATAATTTATCTGAGAATACAATAGTTGTTTACACCTCAGACCAGGGCTTCTATCTGGGAGAACACGGTTGGTTCGATAAACGTTTTATGTATGAAGAATCTTTTAGAACTCCTCTACTTATAAAATGGCCCAATAAAATAAAAGCAGGTATTACCGAAGAGGAAATGGTGCAAAACCTGGATTTTGCTCAAACCTTTTTAGATGCAGCCGGTGTGAATGCCCCAGATGAAATGCAGGGTAAGAGTTTGTTACCATTGTTAACAGGAGAAAAAGATGCCTGGGACAGGGATGCGGTTTATTACCATTATTATGAGTATCCTGCCGAGCATGCGGTAAAAAGACACTATGGTATTGCCACCAAAGATTATAAGATTATGCATTTTTATTACGATGTAGATGAATGGGAGCTTTATGACCGCAAAAATGATCCGCAGGAAATGCACAATGTTTTTTACGATCCAGATTATACTGAAGTGAGAGAGATGATGGTGAAGAAATTAGAAGAAACCCGCAAGAAATACAAAGATTCGGAAAAATTGGATAAGCAATTTATTAAGGTTTACGAGGATAAATAATAAATCGTGATATGAAAATCACTTGCAATAGAAACTCCGGATTTTTATTTTCGGAGTTTCTTAAATTCAACAAGCAAAATTCCTTAGAACCCGGGAAATCATCTCGTCAATATCTATTGCTGAAGACCCGTTTTACCGGTCTGCTGCTTTTGGTGTTTGGTTTTAGAGCATTAACCTCAATGCAAGCCCAACTTATCCCCACGCGTGCAAAAATGGAAAGTGCTTCGGGTGTTTTTGAAGTAGATGAAAACACTTCCCTTCAATTTTCTTCAAAAAATGATAGCCTGAAAGAAATGACCAACTATTTTCAGAAGGAAATAAAGCGTTTAAGCGGAATTCAATTTCCCATAAACCAAACTTCCGACAAGACAATAAAGCTGGATATAGTTAAAGATTTAGATTTAAAGGAAGCAGGTTACAAATTAAAAATTTCCGAAGAAAATATTGCAATTTCTGCTCCAACGACAGCTGGGGTGTTTTATGGAATGCAGAGGAGGCTAAATATGTTTTAGGATCGCAATTTGCCATTTGGACCGAGTTTATTTCATTAATAGAACATTTAGATTACATGCTACTTCCCAGAATGGCGGTTTTTAGCGAAGAAGTTCGGAGCGATAGTGAAGATGAAAATTTCGAGAACTTTAGGATGCGTTTATATATGGGACATTACAGAAAATGGAAAAGCAATGGGGTTCGGTTTCAACCTGAGTTTTTTGAAAAATCAGAATATTAACAGTAAAACTTTATAAGCAAGATGAAACAGTTTGCAATTATACTTTTAATTGGTTTTGTAACCGGATGTGGTACAGGGAAAGTTAAGGATAAACCTCAAAAAGAAAAATGGGACCTTATTTGGCAGGATGAGTTCGAAGAAGAAGGTAAACCCGATGCTGCTAAATGGTCTCACTCACCCAGGAATTCGGCAGATTGGGCTCGTTTTTGCACAGATTCCGACTCTACACGTTTCGTAAAAAACGGCAAATTGCACTTGCGCGGCATCCTAAATACCAATAAAAATGATACCGTAAAATACAATACGGGATGTATTCGCACCGCCGATAAATTTGCGTTTAAATATGGTAAAATTGAGGTAAAAGCAAAATTGGATAAAGGCAAGGGATCCTGGCCCGCGATTTGGATGATGCCTCAAGACCCGCAATACGGTGGTTGGCCACATAGCGGGGAAATAGATATTATGGAACAACTTAACCGTGATACCATCGTATATCAAACCTTACACACCAATTATATAGATATTCAAGAGAAAAAGGATAATCCGCCCTATTTTACCACCGTTCCATTTCAGGTAGATGCCTATAATATTTATGGTGTAGAATGGTACCCAAATCGCTTAGATTTCTTTGTCAATGGAAAAAAGACCTTTTCCTATCCTAAAATTAAAGATGCCGATTCCAAACAATGGCCTTTCGACCAGGAGTTTTTTATTATTCTAGATCAGGCGCTGGGCGGAAGCTGGGTTGGTAGCATTAAAGATGAAGATCTGCCTGTTGAAATGCTGGTTGATTGGGTAAGAGTTTATAAAAGGTGATATGGTAATACGTTAATGCGGTAATTCGCTAATTTGGGATTTGACAGTATTGATTACTTTAGCTGAAATTCCAAAAAGTCCTTACAATCCCGATAGCTATGCGGGATAAATACCTATGAGGTCTGATGTCTGGAGGAGTCTATTGAACTTATACTTACAAACATTCAAATCAATTTTAAAAATTTTAAAAAACTATGAATAAAATAAGGCTAAGAAGCAAATTGAGTTTTGCAATGTTGATGCTTTTCTTTGGATTTTCATTTCCCGGGATGCAGGCACAGGATATTGCTGTTATCCCCAAACCTCAGGAAGTACTTTTTTTGGAAGCTGAATTTAACCTTGATAAAACTCAGGGTTTATGGATAAATAGCTCAGAACATAATGATTTTGCCCTTAAGCAATTAAAAGAAGAATTAAATGACCAAATGGGAGTCGCTTCAAAACTTGTGAGATCTCCTAAAAAAGCTGATATCATCTTATATACGCTTGAGGATAAGCCGAAGTCAAAAATAAAAAAGCTCCTCCCCGATACAGAAAAACTTCAGCAAATTGGAGCACAGGGATACTGGCTAAAAATTGAAGAAGATCAAATTAAACTAATCGCCAATACAGAAAAAGGTTTGTTTTATGGTGTGCAAACTTTAAAACAACTTATAAAATCTGTAAAAAACAAGAGTTTACCTGCTTTAGAAATCACAGATTGGCCGGCTTTAGAATATCGGGGTTGGATGGACGATATAAGCAGGGGGCCTATTCCCACGTTAGAGTTTACCAAAGATGCCATTCGCAAATTATCGGAATATAAACTTAATTTTTTAAACCTTTATACCGAGCATACCCTTCGTAACGAGAAGTTTGCCGATATCGCACCTTTAGATTCTTTTACGCCAGAGGAAATTAATGAGCTGGAAGAATTTGCCGCAAAATATCATGTGGTGCTTATCGGAAATCAGCAGGCTTTTGGCCACATGGAAGAAATTTTAAAAAATCCTTTCTACGACGAAATAGCGGATAACAAGTGGAATTTAAATCCGGGTAGCCCGGCAACTTACGAGTTTTTAGACGAGTATCTTGGCGATGCCGCCAAAGCTTACGACCATCCGTTTTTTAATATTGGAGCCGATGAAACCGACGGACTCGGCTCTGGGAAAGCAAAAGCCCTGGTTGATTCTTTAGGCATGGAAGCGGTGTATGCAATGCATATAAATAAACTGGATGATATTCTTAAAAAACACGGAAAACGAACTATGATGTGGGGCGATATCGCCGTTAACCATCAGGAAATTATAGATCAATTGCCAAAAGATCTTATTATTCTTTCCTGGGGCTACGATCCCAGGGATAGTTTTGACAAGGCTATTTTACCTTTTAAAGAATCGGGATTTGATTTTATGGTTGCTCCCGGGGTGAGAAGCTGGAGTGAGATCTATCCAAATTTGGACGTGGCTGTAAAAAATATTGCTAATTATGTGCGCGACGGAAAAGAATATGGCGCTATGGGAATGATAAATACCGCCTGGGACGATGATGGGGAAACTTTATTTAATGCTAATTGGCACGGCATTATTTGGGGAGCAGAAATGGCCTGGAACCCTATTGAAAGTCAGGAAGAAGCACAGGCTAAAAAAGAGAGAGCGCGTAGGCTAAAAACTTTTAACAAAGCCCTGGATCTTTTGTTTTTTGAAATGGAAGACGGAAAAAGCGTGATGCAGTCGCTTAATAAGTTTAGTGAACTAAGGGAAATCCCCGTTTTTGGAAGTATGAGCAACGCATCGGTTTGGGGCAGTATTTTTGACTTTTATCCAGGAGAGGAGGCTCAAAAAGTGGCGGAAACCAACAGAGCTATGCTGAAAGAAGCGAGCGCAGTGGCAAAAGAACTTAAAACCTTGTCGAATCACGTAGGAGCGGAAAAAATAGTAATTGAAGTCGCTAGAAATGCTGCGGAAAGAGCTGCCTTTGCCGCAAAGAAAAACTTATTCATTCTAAAATTACAGGAAGCTCACGAGAATCCTAAATCAGTTTCTAAAGAAGAAATCAAAGCAACCCGGGATAAACTATTTAAGGAGCTACACCAGTTGAAAATTGATTATATCGATTTATGGCAAGCTGAAAATAGAGAATATTGGCTTACTGAAAACTTAAATAAATATGACAAGACAGCCCGAGAATTTTTAGACCTGGAAACACACGTATTTATTAAGGCCGGCGAAGCTATAAGACCTGGAGAAATGGAGATTAAACTGAGTACCCTTTATCCAGATACCGAAATTAGATATACCACCAATGGCGGGGAACCAACAAAGGAAAGTGAACTTTATAAAGGTTCTTTAAGCGTTACTGAAAATGCACAGATTAAAGCGAGAGCATTTCAGGGTACGAAAGAAGGAGAAATTTCAGCTAAATACTTTAATGTGCATAAAGCGCTTGGTGCAAAGCCTGAAATTAAAGGTCGGGTAAGTACCGCAAACCCTGCTTATGCTGCTGGCGGTCCCGGCGGACTTACAGATGGGTTGAAAGGTTCTGAAGATTTCGCCGATGGAAGATGGCAAGGCTATGCCGGACAGGATATTGAAGTAATCTTAGATTTAAAAACAAAAACTGAAATCAATGAAATTTCTGCCGATTTCTTTCAGCGGTTAATTTCCTGGGTTATGCTACCGGAACGTGTGGAGTTTTACATTTCAGATGATGGGAGTAACTTTAAGAAAGTAGCTGTTGCTAAGAATCCTGTAGATCCACAAAAACAAGGCTTGATTATTGAGAATTTTTCTTCAGGAGAATTAAATGAAAATGCACGCTATATAAAAGTTTTGGTAAAATCTATGGGATCTTTACCCGAGTGGCATACCGGCGCAGGGAAATCCAGTTTTATCTTTCTTGATGAGATTGTGGTGGAATAGAAAATTCGCCTATTGTAATTGATTATGAATAAATCCCGCAGGATATTTTTATTTAAATCCTGTGGGATTTTTATTTGGTTAAAGCATCAATCCCGAAACTTCCGATAGTTATTGGAATCCGGCCGCTGCGCCTCGAGAATAAAGAAAGACAACTTGGTTGTAACTATCTGATAAACAAAATTAACTATTTTTTGTATTTCGTAACACGCATGTTCTACATATAAATAAACAACAAAAATGTAAATAAAGCCTGTGGTAGCTCAACATCGGAGTTATTAGAGTATTTAAATTTTTTATCAGACACTACTTGTCTATATTATGAATTATTATTTTTATTACTTATCTTTATCATTAAACGATATGAAAAAGTTTCAAATATGATAAAAGAAATTATCGAATACAAGAATATTTTAAATGACATAGAAGAATTAATAGATAATTCTCCTTATAAAAAAAGCTATATAATCAGCGAAGTGGGAATAAGTACACCAACTTTTTATCGAAAATTAAAAACCAATTCTTTCACGCCAGATGAAGCTTTAAAAATTATTCGTTTAATAAAACCTAAAGAAGCTTATGCCTATGATTTAGAGCAAGGTTTAAAAAGGAGTAAAGATGATATTGAAAACGGTAGAACTTATACCAGGAGCGAAATATTGGAAGGAATAAAAGAAAAATTAAAATAAAGGTTGTTTGAAGTTATTCCAAAAATAGAGTAAAACCAATTTATTTCCTCGAATTTCATAAAAAAGATACATCTGTGGTACCACTAAAATTTTCTGGGTTCTCCATCTTTCGTCAATTTGTCCTATTTCAGGATTTTTTTTAAGCAAATCAATTAATTGGAACGTTTTTTTAGCAAAAGAATCGGCTACTTTTATAGACCAACGATTTACCAGAAAATCAATATTATTCTCAAAGGTATATTTTGCTTCTTTTGTCCAAATTTCTTCCATAGCTTAAATATAACTTATTTTTATTTTTCCAGGCTTATGGGTTTGGTGGAGGCTGGCTAAAAACTAAAGTAGAATTAAAAACAGCAGCAGGGTAAGTGTCATTATATAGAATGCGGATAGCAAATGAAGATCGTCAATCAAAGGTTTTAGAAAAACCCCAATCGAGACAATACGTAACTTCCATAAGTAAACGTATTTGTAAAAACCAGAATTAAAACAGACCAAAAGCATATTGATTGTATTGAGAATTGATCGCTTCGCCAATACTTAAAGGCAAATACCAATAAGATTACCTGGGCCAACATCATTGGAAAAGTAAAAAGCTCCTGGAAAAAACCTATAACAAATGCCCTGGAATGAATTACATAAGCATTTAAAACCAGAAAAAGAAAATAACAAAAAATAAAAACACTACAGTAGAAAATCTTATTTTGAATGTTTCTAATTTTCATAGCCTAATTTTGTCAAATATTAATTTACATTAAATATTTAATAATCAATTAAATAACTAATGAATAATAAATGAGTTATGCATTTAACTACCGTCTTTCTAAATTGTGATTACAACTTGCTGCAAGGTCTGCGGGACCTAGTAGGTTTATGTTGAATCTTAAATCTGTAAGATACTGTGTTTAATTTCAAATATAATCGTGATTGTTATCCATTTGTCATAAATATACCGCTTCGCTGGAGCTATTTGACCAATTTTTAAATATTTTACAGTAGTGTCCGGTAAAGATTTTTAAAAGCGGGATTTCCCAAAGGGATTTCCCGCTTATTTTATATCTTGTTTTTTACCACAAAAACCAGATATATGAACAAAAGTAAAAACTTTAGCGGACAACCCATTATCAAACAGGTTTTAAAGTTCTTGGATCACAATGATGTTTACCGGACAGCGAAGAAGCATAATAGCGATAAGTACACTAAAAAGTTCACGACCTACGAGCACTTGGTCACGATGATATTCTCCGTGATCAGCGGTAGCAGCTCGCTTCGTGAAGTCTCCAGCATAATGCTCGCCTGCGAGGGCAAGATCAACCATTTGGGCTTAAAGGACTTTCCAAAACGCAGCACATTATCCGATGCCAACAAGCGAAGGAGCGCGGAAGTCTTTGCGGATATTTATGGTTTGCTATACAAACGCTATCGTCATTTTTTATCGGACAGCAGAACCAGGGAGCCTGCCGTAAAAGACCTCAAAATAGTCGATTCTTCAACGATAACGCTCTTTAGTGATATCCTGAAGGGTGTTGGCAGAAATCCGATGGGCGGTAAAAAGAAAGGCGGGATAAAGATGCACACGATGATAAATGCAATGGAAGATGTTCCCTGCTTGATAAAGTTTTCAAATGCGGCCACCCACGACCATGTGTTTTTAAAAGAACTCGATTTGAAAAAAGATTCTTTCGTTGTCTTCGACAAAGGCTATGTGGATTATAAGCAATACCAACAATGGACCTTGGACGATATCTATTTTGTGACCAGGCAAAAGGACAATGCCCGCTACACAAGCCTTGAGGAGTTTGATATACCGGACAAGGTGGACGACGCTGTCCTAAAAGATGAAAAAATCACACTTATCGATAAAAAGAACGGGGAGTTCCAACTCAGGAGAATAGCTTTTTGGCACGAAGAGAAACGCAAAGTGTATGAGTTCATCACCAATAACTATGAACTGGAAGCCGATAAGATAGCCGATATCTACAAAAACCGCTGGAAGATAGAGACCTTGTTCAAAAGGCTCAAACAGAACTTCCCACTTAAATACTTTTTGGGCGATAACCAAAATGCGATTGAAATACAAATTTGGGTCAGTTTAATCATTCAGCTTATAATGCTTGTCATACAAAGAAAAGCAGAAAGGAACTGGGCATATTCCAATATGATGTCCGTAATACGGTATCATTTGATGACCTACATTGACCTGTTCAAATTCCTGAAAAACCCAGACTCAAAATACGAAGAAATAACAACAAAAAACATAGGTCAATTGAGTATTTTTGACCCATAGGGGGTTCTGTTTTGAAAACAGAGACCTAATTCAGTAAAATATGACGATGACAAGGCTTTTTTTGCTACTTTAGATTTTTACCGGACAACAATGAATATTTTACTATAAATATTTTGCTTCTCTGAAGCTCGTTAAGTTTCAGTTTTCCTTTCTGTAATATTTTGTTTCGATTTTTTTATTCCCTTAAACCTCGTAGAGGTGGCATATTTATAGTATAGAAGTAGAAGTAAGTTGTAGTGAGCTCCAGCGGAGCGACATAACTATCCATTGCCTTTTGCTCAATTTTTTACTTGCAAAAAGAAAAAGATTTAAGGTTCAAGGTTGAAACTCTGGCCAAAACTTAAAGAAAATTGCCGCACTCCCTCGGCGCTTTCCTTAGTTAAATTTGTAAATTATTTACCTATTGCTCTTTAAAACCTATTCATCAAAAATAAAAAAGGCCACAAAGACTCCAGGGCACTAAGAAAAACACAAAGAACATCTTGGTGGAGCTTTGTGTTTTTCTGCTTTAGTGGCCAATAATACTCTGCGTTTCCCCGCCTGCCAACTAATTCAAAACATTGAGGGCGGGCAGGTTTGCGTTTTTTCCTTTGCGAATTTCATCTAAAAAAAATCATTACCTAAGCTGAATTTATTCAGGGTGAATATTATTTAGAATAAAAGTCTATTTCTGCCGCAGCGGCAGTTTTTCCATCGCCGGCAATTCGTTTTACTTCAATTTTTATAAACCTGGTATTAATAGGTTCTTCAAAATAGTGAGTTCTTGTAGTAGGATCATTAATAAGGTTTCCAAATTCAAAATTTGATACCGTTTCCCATTCTTCTCCATCTTCACTAATTTTGATCTCGCCTTTTTCAATCATACTCATCTTCTCTGAAGCTTTTGGCGTATAACTAAATGCTTTTATTTGTTTTTTCTGCTGCATCTCGATTTCCAGGTAATGCGGAGAACCCTTAGGTCCGGAAATCCAAAATGTATTTTCATTTGCATCTATGGCTAATTGCGGACTGTTTTCCCCACTAAAGCTATCGGCAGTGGCTTTCCAGTCTTGTTTTAGCATCCCAAAGGTTCTGGAAGCAGTACTGCCCTGTAAACTATCTTTTACAGCATAAGCTTCTACCGTTCCTTCTTTCAGTCTAAAACTATCTTTATAACTTTGGGTAACACCATCTAAGGAATATTTAATTTCAACTTTAGCTGTTTCAGGAACTTGTGACATATCTCGTTTCCAGGTAAATTCATCTTTTTTAGGTTCAATTCTCACCATTCCTTCTGAATCTCTTGAGATCTCAAGTTGTGGCGGACGCTTTTTATAAAAATGCGCAGATATTTTTGCAACTGCAGGTTGTAAGCGCGATTGTAAAATCTTTAACCTGAATTCGTTTGAAGTTATTTCCGGAAACCTTAAAATGCGTTTAAAACCAACATTACTTGCCCGGGCAACCTCTTGCCATTCTCCATTAATCTTCGCTTCGAAACTGTGTTCTTCAATTCTTTCCCCGTGCGTTGCAACCGCTTCCTGAAGTAACACCCTATTTATGGTAACCGGCTGTTTGGTTTTAATATTAATGAATTCATTATTGTCCTTCGTAATTTTAAAAGTTTCCAGGTTATTATCCAGTAAAGCTTCATTCGCTTCAGCCTCTTTAAAAAGATCTTCGGCATAAGTTTCTTCCAGGCGCTCTCCTACTTCTTTTAATACACCCACATCTTCAGGAGAAAGCAAACCTTCACGATTGGGAGGCATATTTAGTAGAAATATAGCGTTTCCACCAACTGCGCGTTCATAAATATCAAAAACATCATCGGCACTGCGTACTTTCTGTGTTTCTTCATCCCTATAAAACCAACCTTCTCTAATACTGGTGTTGATTTCGGCCGGCTGATAGTGTAAATATTCCGCGTCATACAACTGACTCCTATTTCCAAGTGTATCGGCAGTGAGATCGCCAAAAACCTCCAAATTATTAGGATTGCCTTTAAACGGGATTACATTCCATTCGGTTTTGCGAGTTTCCCCAGATTCATTTCCGCCCCAGCGAATATCTTCTTTGCCAAAAATAACAGCTTCAGGAGCCAAAGTATGTATTAATTCTTTCCAGGCAGCATAGTTATAGGTTTGTCCGCCCTTGCGCTTTGGATGCGCCCCATCAAACCAAACTTCATGAATAGGACCATATTCTGTAAGCAATTCAAAAAGTTGGTTTAAGAAATACTCATTGTAGTCATCTACTTTAAATTCAAAAGTTGTTTTATTTTCAAAAGGCCTGCCTTCTACTTTTCTGGGAATTGTTCTAAGAGAAGCTTCACTTAAATTTCCATAAAGCCCATCTTTATTCTCAATTTGGTATAAATCTGCCGGAGAAAGATAAACACCTAGCTTTAGACCATATTTTTCGCAAGACTTTGCCAATGCTTTCATAATGTCGCCCTCTCCATTTCTAAATGGCGAAGACATAATCCCTTGTTTTGTATAACGACTTTGCCATAGTACAAAACCATCGTGGTGTTTGGCGGTGAAGATTACTTTGGTCATTCCGGCATCTTTAATGGCTTTACACCATTGATCTGTATCTAAATTCTCTAATTGAAAAACTTCTGGATCTTCTTCGCCTGTACCCCATTCCTTCTTTGTAAACGTATTGGGCCCAAAATGTATAAAAGCGATAAAGCCGTCTTTTAAAGCGGTTAGTTGATTTTGAGTAGGTACCACGTGAGCAGCTTTGGTAATAATGTCGCTTTTAGAATCACTATCCTGAATTTTAATAGTATTAGAAACCGGCATTTCTATTGCCTGTTGGGCAAAGCCAGAGAATATACTGAATAGGAAAACTAAGCTTGAAATTTTTTTGATCATCTTAATAACAGCTTTAAAGGGTTTTAATAACTTGAAAATACGTTTAAAAAGTCTTGAGCACAAATTAAGTAATTTTATATTATGTATTACATATAGTATCGCAATAAACATGTATTTTTAGCAATTAAACTTAGATTGAACGTTATTAACGCATTTGCATTACTTGAAGCAATTAACTAATGAAGAATTATAAAAGATTAAAACCGGTAGAAACACTTTCTTTAGTAGATAAAGTTGAAATTAGATTATTAGAATTTTTCAAAGAAAACAAACTCCAACACGGGGACGCCATTCCTAAAGAATTAGAGTTTGCTGACACTCTGGGAGTAAGTAGAACAGTAATACGCGAAGCTTTATTAAGGTTAAGAACCCTGGGGCTAATCGAATCTAAAAAGCATCGCGGAATGATTTTAACGGAACCCGATATTATTGCCAATTTCGCCAGGATTATGGATCCTACTTTATTAGGCATGGATACCTTAAAGAATCTATTCGAGTTGCGTCTTATTTTAGAAATGGGAATGGCCGATTTCATTTTTGCCCGAAAAACGGATAAAGATATTCAGGAATTGGAAGATATGGTCAATGCCGAAGAGGAAGCAGAAGCCAAAAGGATTAGCTTTGGGCTGGAACGAGAAATTGCTTTTCACGGGAAGCTTTATGAAATTTCACAAAATAAAACCCTTATAAAATATCAAAAACTATTATTTCCCGTTTTTGAATATGTGCATTTAAAAAACAAGCCCGAAGATTTTGAATATCGTTATTCTACAGGGAAGTTTGTCACCCATAAAATGTTGGTTGATAATATAAAAATAGGAACACCTGAAACTTTTAGGAATGCCATGCGGCAACATTTAGAACCTCATTTTGATGCCATTTTTCAGAAATAGCATTCCTATGTCAAATAATTAGGCCTGGTATGAAATAAAAGTGAACAATTGTCATTAAATTAAAAATTGCTTTTTAAAGAATTTTTAGAAATCACTATCACATCAATACGCATCCAGCCTGGTGGCCTGTTGCCAGGAATCATTTTAGGGAAACCCTGGGTATCTCCTGTTTCAAAAATTATAGCAAGATCGCCATTTGGGAGTGCTGTGATGTCACTATATCCAGCGGCTTTCTCAAACAGCAAGATATTATTTGGCCAGGTTTCTCCTCCATCTGGGCTTTTATAAAGCTTAAGATTTAAACGGTCTTCATGTAAACTATCTGTTTTCCCGCCGGCAGGTCCAGAAAAATATAATAAATCATCCATTCCCAAAATACTGGAATGGCATCCTCCATAATCTTTAGTAGTTTCTAATTGTTTATCCACTACAGCTTGGGTCCAGGAAACGCCTCCGTCATAGCTCCAGGCTTTTTTACGCTCTCCTTTTCCGGCACGCAGGTTAAAAATAAGTGTATCTTTTGGACTTTCAGCAATCTCAAATTCCCCTCCTAAAGAGGCCTTTTCTCCAATTTGCCAGGTTTCGCCGTGATCATCGCTGTACACTGTTCTATTTCCCAGTATTTCTCCATCATATTGACGAGTAGGTAATATAAGCCTGTCTTTAAATTTCCCGCCTTGCATTTGGATTCCAGAACCCGGGCCAAAGCCATTCATAAAATGCCCCGGCGCAGTAATTTTATTGGTTATATTTTTGGGTTGCGACCAACTTACTCCATCATCTATGGACGTTATAAGCCAGCTAGTGTTCTTTTTCATACTGTGATCGTTTTGGGGCCATCGGTTTGTAAAAAGAAAAATTTTGCCGGTAACTTTATCTACTAAAGCCACCGGATCCATATAAGCATCATTTTTCCCCTGGGTAATAAACTGCATTGCAGACCAGGTTTTACCATTATCTGTACTTCTTTTAACAACAATGTTTGTGGGTGTTTTATCGGTAGAGCTTAATCTTCGTGCTTCACTAAAAGCAAGTAAATTTCCTTTTTTAGTAGTAACCAGTGAAGGGATTCTATAGGAATCTATTTCATTTTCCCCGGCATTAAAAACAGTGTTGTTATATTTTGATACTTTTTGACCAAAAGCAGGTTCATTATTACTTGCAGCAAATAATACAAGAAGTATAGCGCAGTATTTTGTGATAAAAAATGAAGGTGATTTCATAACTATATTTTTTATAGAATTGTATTTCAATTTAAAGCTCTAATTTAAAATAATACCAATTAAATTAACGAACTCGATTAAACTTTATCAGTTGGCTGAAAAATTTTTATCTTTTTTTCGTTCCGTAGCGATGCTATGCAACTCAAAAAAGTCTTCAATTGTGTGAAAAATGTCTAATTTTTGGCTACAATTCAAAAATTTAAATGAGTTCAATTAAAAATTACACGATAATCTAGATCTACCCCGATACTTATAGGAGGGCAATAACTATAAAGACCTTTCATAAGTCCACCACGGGATAGTTTACCAGGATGTGTTAAAGAAAAAAGGCCACTTACGTGACCTTTTCTTGCTAATTCAAAATTTAATGTATTCTTATTTCCTATTGTTGGTAACCCGGAGTTTGTTCTAACAAAGGATTTCTACCAATCATATCTAAAGTAATAGGCAATAATAATTTATATTCGTCTCCAGGTTGTAGGAATTCTACATTGTCTATCACATAACTATCCCCGGCTCTTCGTAGGTCCCACCATCTTTTTCCTTCAGCAATAAACTCTTTATAGCGTTCATCTAAAATGGCTTCGGTATTTTCTTCCATAGAGCCAGAAGAATAAGCATCTACGGCAGGATCGTAATCCACACCATAAGCTCTTTCCCTTATTTTATTAATCTGCTCAGATGGATCTTCGCCCAGATGATTTTTAGCTTCTGCCAGTAGTAAAATTACATCGGCATATCTATAAATAGGAAGATCACTATCAAATATTCTTACACTTCCATCTATTCTACCAAGAAACTTTTTAAGAATTGAACCATAATACTTATCGGCGTTGTAGTTTGGATATCCTTCACCGTTATTCGAGTCGCTATACAACCTTATAAAAGTCTCATCCTTTCTGGCATCCTCGTTATCATCTGTAATTATGAGTGTTTTTTCACTAGGACCATAACGGTTTGCACCCTCTACTACAAAACCTTCCATAGAATTTCCATCGTCGTTATATTGTGGCCAGATCTCGGTACTTCTTCCCGTGAAGGAATTAAAGAAGTTTCCGGCTTCATCTTCAGCATATTGTACCGCGAAAATAAATTCATTATTATTTTCATTATCTGCTCCCCATAGATCTTCGTAATTGGAAACCAAGCCTAAGTTACCTATTCCCATAACTTCCTGTAAGGCATCTTTCGCAGTATTAAAGTCTGAGTTACCACCTCCCAATAAATTACCAGACCAGATGTAAACATCTCCTTTTAAGGTAAGTGTAGCTGCTTTGGACCAATAATTTTTATTACCGTTCCAAAAAGAAGCATCATCTCCAAAAGCTTCTAAAGATCGCTCCAGGTCATCTTTTATAAGCTGCATTACTTCTTCCTGAGATGATCTCGCCTTACTAAGCCCCTCTGGATCTGTAGTACTTAAAACATCTGTGGTTATGGGCACAGCACCCCAGGTTTTTAACAAGGTGTAGTAATAGTAAGCTCTTAACCCATAAGCCTCACCAATCATGTGATCTTTATCTTCTGGGTTATTAAATTCAATTTCCGGTACATTTACCAGAAAATCATTTATTTTATGAATTCTGGAGTAATAACCTGCCCAACCGCCAAATGGTGCTGTAGATACGGTTATTTTAGATTCAATAAAATCCTGGTAAAAAGGAGATTCAAAAGTTTGGCCACCCCAAACATCGCTTCTCATAGTACCCAATACCCAGGTGGTATTCGCAGCACCGCGAAAGGTACCATAAAGACCCGTATGAGCTGCTCTTACACCATTCTCACCTTCCCAAAATCCATTAAATGTAAGATCACTTGGGGCTTCGACTTCTAATTGGCTATCACAAGCACTTAGCGTGAGTAAAGCCAAAAGTATATATGCATATTTCATGTTTATTTCTTTTTTAAAGAGTTAAATTAAGTCCTAAAGTAAAAGTCCTGGGTAACGGAAATTGTCCGGCCTGATATCCTCCTTGCTCTGGCGTATCCCCACTATAACTTTTAAAGTAATGCAGGTTAGTTCCCGTTACATATAAGCTTAACTTTTTAATTTTATCGGTAAATGTTTCTGTAGGTAAATCATAGCTAAGCGTTAATTCCCTAATAGCTAAATAATCTCCTTTCTCCCAAAAGCGACTGTTTACCGTTCCTTCGCCACCTCTAAAGATATTATCCTGTGCGTCAACAAAAACAAACCTCGGTACATCGGTATCGGTATTCTGGGGAGTCCAGGAGTCTAAAACTAAAGCATCCTGGTTAAGGTTACCCTGGGTTTGAGCTAAACCTTTTCCACGAATATGGTTATAAATAACGTGACCGGTCGCAAAATCTGTTTTTACGTATAAACTAAAGTTTTTATAGCTCATGTTTGTGGAAAGTCCTCCGTAAAAATCGGGGGTGGTTCTTCCTATTACCTGTCTGTCGAAGCTGTTAATAATATCATCACCATTAGTATCTACCCAAGCTACGTCACCGGGGTATCGCTTAAATGGATCTGGAAGGAAATCATCCTGAACATTGGAATCGGCATCTACTTCGGCCTGGTTTGCATAAATATAATCCTGCACATAAGTAACTACCATATCATTCCCAACGCGTTTTCCTTCCTGTAATCCTCCAACATATTCCAGTTCCCCGGTGCTGGGATTATAAATTTGGGTTCCCCCCTGGCGGTTAAGTTCGTTGTCATTTTCTGGCAACTCTACTACAAAGTTTTTAATTTTTGATAAAGTACCATTCACCGACCATTGAAAACCTTCACCTCTAACAATATCGGCTCCCAATTGCAATTCGAATCCTTTATTTCTTAAGATTCCATTATTGGTTCTAATAGAGCCAAAACCTGTCCAATAGGGTAATGTTAAATCTGAAATTTTATCTTCAACATCTCTTATAAAATAATCGGCAATTAAGTTGATTCGATTATCAAATAGGGACATATCCAGCCCAAAGTTGAGTGTTGTAGAACGTTCCCAACGCAAATCAAGCGTGGGTAACCTTGTATTGGCATAACCCGTTTGCCCGTCATAAACTCCTTGTGAACCGTAAGAACCGAAAGATACAAAGTTAGCAGTACGTTCAGGTTGACCTGGTAAAGCCAGGGATGCGAGATTACCGTTTACCCCGTAACTAATTCTTGGTTTAATTTTGGTAAAAACATTGTTTATGGAAGAATCCTGGAAAAAGTTTTCATTATGTAAATTCCATCCTACAGATAGTCCCGGGAAAAATCCATATTTATTATTTCCCAATCTGGATGAACCATCATACCTAAAGGTTAAACCTAAAAGATAACGATCGTCATAATCATAATTTAGTCGTCCAAAACCAGAAGCAATCACCTGAAGTGTTCTATAGCTGTAAGGCACTCCATTTGCTTCAGCGCCGGCGTTTAAAGTTGGAATTAAGTCGGTTGGAGAATTTTTCGTTCCAGCCGAAAAGCTAAAATATTCATCTCTGTAATATTCAGCACCCAATAATAAATCGAAGTAATGTTTATCGAAGGTTTTGGTATAATTTAAAGTACCTGTAATTTGATTTCTCAATGTCTTTTCGGTACTGGCAGAAGCGTTTCGTGTTTCGATTAAAGAATTTCCATTTAAATATGCCTTATTAAAATTTTCATTTAAATTGTTCACGGTAAAATGACTTCCCGTAAGTGAAAAAGTTAAATTAGACATTAAATCCCAATCTATGCCTACCGAAGCAGTAAGACGTTGTTCCAGATTGTCACGAATAAATTTATCCTGATAATATAAAGGATTTCCAAATCCGAAATTCGTACCTGGGTTTAAATCATCAGATATACTTCCATCTGGATTATTATTATAGGTCCTTGAAGTAGGTGCCTGACCCGCAAATCTTCTAAACACTGTATTGTTATTTCCTAATGGACTTAAATTTAAATTGGAATGGGAATACAGAATATTGGAATTTACTTTGAAGGTTTCTGAAATATTATAAGATCCGGTAAATTTTCCTGAATATCTTTTAAAGCCAGAACCGAGAATGAGCCCGTCGTTATCTAAATACCCCAAACTTGCATAATAAGAACCTTTCTCATTTCCTCCCTGAAAACCGATGTAGTGCTCGGTAGAAGTACTGGGTTGATAAATATCTTTCCCTACATTATTTTGACGAAACAGAATTTCCTTACTGGGATCTACAGGGTCTGTCACGGTATTCCAGCCGGGATAATCTAATAAATACCTGTTTTCATTGGTTAAATATTGAGTAGTAAAAGGAGAGTTTGTCGTGTTACCTCCCGTTCCAAAAGCCAGGGCACCGTTTAGAAATCCGGCGTCAAAGTTATTTCTTCCGGTTGCTTCATTGTAGTATAAAACTGCCTGACGATTGTATTTTATAAAATTTGCAGCATCCAGATAATCAGGTGTTTCCCTTTCATAATTGATGCTATATTTTTGTTTATAGGTAATAGTTGTTTTTCCACCTTCACCAGACTTAGTGGTTACTAATACAACTCCATTTGCTGCTCTTGCACCATAAATAGCCGTTGCCGCGGCATCTTTTAGAACTTCGATAGATTCGATATCATCGGAATTTAAAGCGTAAAAACTTCCTGGAACGCCATCTATAAGAATTAAAGGTGAACCAGAGCCATCAAAACTTGTTCCGCCCCTAAGTACAATATCAGGTGTTGATCCCGGTTGCCCGGTGGTGTTGGTTACTCTTAATCCAGGAATGGTTCCCTGTAAAGCTGTTGCAGCATTAGATCTTGTAGAAGTTTCCAGAATACGGGTATCCATTTTTGCAACCGAAGTTGTAAGCTTTGCACGGGATTGCTTCCCATAACCAGTGATTACTACTTCGTCTAAACTTGCAAGGTCTTCTTCCATAACAACATTAATAGTATCATCGGTACCTACTATACGTTCCTGATTTTTAAAACCGATAAAACTAAAAACAAGTACATCTCCAGGAGCTGCAGTTATAGAATAATTACCATCAAAGTCACTCTGTGTTCCATTTGTGGTATTTTGTACAATAACATTCACTCCAACCACAGGCACATTATTAGCGTCTTTAATTGTTCCGTTTATCTCCTTATTTTGAGCGAAGCCAATACCAGAGCAACAGAATAAAACTACTAATAGAAAGTAGCTTTTTAAGTCTTTTGCCAATCTCCTTGGCGGTAAACAGCTCTTATAAAAAGAACCAAAATTGGTAATTGTATGGTCTTTCATAGTTTTTGTTTTTTTGCAGTTAACAAATATTTAAGTTTAAAAGTATAAAATGTTTTATGTTATACATAATAATTGATTAAAAAAAATTAGTTATTTAACCGTATCGCTAATTTTTAGGTATTTATCCAAGCCTAATTTAGTGAAAGACGCAATAACATCGTCAATTTGTTTATTCTTCAATGTAGTGTGTGGAAACCTGGAGGGTCCGCAATCTACACCTAAAGCTCTCATAAAGCTTTTACCGCCACCGTTAAAGCCGCCGTACTGATCTAAAGTTTTAACAAAGCTGATGGAAAGTCTTTGTAATTTTTGTGCTTCATTAAAATCACCTTCTTCTATAGCTCTTAATATATTGGCATATAATGGCATTAAATGGTTAAAAGTACTGCCTACGGCTCCTTTAGATCCAGCTGCAACTGCTGGAAGAAAAGCTTCATCTACACCAAAGAAAATATCTTTTCCTTTCGCGCTGCCGTTTACTTCCTGAAAAGCGACTAAATTATTTTCAGTAAATTTTATCCCCTGGAAATTAGGAATTTCGGCAATGGCTTTCTTCAAAAATTCCTGCATATCGAAATTTACATTGGTTAAAACAGGTAAATGATAAAAATAAAACGGAAGTTGCGGTGCAGCGGCGGCAATTTTTGAACAGTATTCAATTAATTGACCTAAGTTTCCCGGTTTAAAATAAAAAGGGGCAATGGCAGCAATTGCATCTGCTTTATCCCTGGAGTGCTTAGCCAGATCTATCGCGTTTTTAAGGCTAATATCACCCACGTGATTTATAAGTTTTAGACCTTTTTTATTATTGGCCCAGGCCTCAAGTTGTTCTTTTCTCTCTGCTATAGTTAAGGACGCAAAGTCACCAGTAGAACCATTTACAAAGATTCCTGACAAATCATTTTCTTTTAAATGATTGGCATAAACATCTATAACCGCCGGGTTAAAGCTGTTATCCTTTTTTAAAGGAGTATAAGTAGCTGCGAAAATCTGCATAGTAGTATTGTATTATGTTATACATAACAAATTTAAACCAATAATTGTTTTAACCAAATTTTATCTTAAAAATATTCGAAAGTATTCTCTGTTTGGGTAATGGATTATGGGTTATGAGTTATGGGTTATGGGTTGTGGGTTTGACCTTTGACCTTGCCTGAATATGGTTGCTAGTTGTGGGTTGCGGGGACTTTAGCGTGCCTGACATCTATATGCTGAAAACTGGGTCTGCTAGTTTAATTTTGGTTTGTTGTTAACGAGGACTAAGGACGATGCGGTGTTGAACCTTGAACCCAAAAACAAAAAAAGGCTGTCTCAAGAGGTTTTCCTCTCCAGACAGCCCTTTAAAAAAAGCTGCAATTAACTTTTTAACCTATTGTTTTTGTGCCCACCATAATGGCGTAAACACAGTATCATCACCATCAAGGAAATTTACCGCTTGTTGGTAACCTTCACTATCACTATTACGTAATCCAGAAGGGTACTTTAAACGTTGTGGGAAGAAATCCTTATGAACTTCCATATAATTGCTCTCATTTAAATTTGGATGATCTGGAAGTGGATTTTCAACCGCTGGATTTGGGAAAAACGGTAATCCTAATCTTCTGTGATCGCTCCATGCTTCCAATGGCAAGTATGGGAAATGGGCAATATACTTTTGCGTAATAATCTTGGTTAAATGGTCGTTTTTAACCTGGCCGTCTTTATAAAGGTCATTATTGGGATACTTGATATCTACTGTAGATTCTGCACCAGTATAGCCATTTTTGTAACGCATTTTGTGCGTTTGTGGTGGCTCTGCTGTATGATCCCAGCTTACAGAAGTACCGGCATTGTTATATTCTTCAGAAGAGAGATATTCATTAGCCATACCAGAAAGATCCCAGTATTCGAAATTAGCTTTTATCCCTTCTTCATAGGCCGTTTTACCGTCCATTGGAGTATTCCATCCTTTTTCGGCAGCTTCAGCTACTAAGAAATAAGACTCCCAGGGTGCAAAGAAAATTCTTTTCTTACTACCATCCCTAAATGGTAATTTCATTCTTGGGATAGTACCTATATAGGAATACAAATTATTTTTAGCACCTTTTTCTCCCCAGCTTCCTGGAACTGATGCATTCCAGGTAAAAGAAGCATCTATTGAGTCTAATACTTCACCGGCATCATCTACTAAAGCTCGTGTAGTGTTTCTGGCATCGCTGGTCCAGGATGGATAAAATGTAAATCCAGAATCCTCAAAATTTCCTGGAATCCCGAAAGCTTTATAAGCTCTTGGATCTATTTCTTTATGTAAACCATCGAACCAAAACCCAGCCTTTGGAGCATTGGTTTTTGTTGCAAAATGCTCATCATAAAGTAAACCTGCATAATCCTTATCCTTAACATAAGGAGCAAAGGACTCCCCAATGGCTGAAGTAGTCTCTATACCTCCAAGTCCAATAAATAAATCATTTAAAGTTGCTGAAAGATATTGAGCGTTCCATTGCCTGGACATAGGTGCTGTAAAATCATCCCATCCACCTTTCTCCTGAACAGCGAAAGCTTCGTCTATAGTCATTATAAATTCATTTGAAGCGGCCGCTTCAAATTCTTCTTTGGCCATTGCCGGGTCTGCTTCAGATAATCTCATGGCTAAACGCATACGCATGGAATTACCGTATTTATTCCATTTCTTATAATCAAATCCAAAAGCAGGGTCTAAACCACCATCTGGTTTTTCGGTTAACTCTGTATCTAATTTTGCAGTTGCATCTTTTAATTCGGCCAACATGTAGTAATATACATCTTTAGTGCTGGCAAACTCTGGATTTACCTGCTGAAAAGCTTCAATTGGAATAGGTCCAAAATTATCGCTCATTTCGCTCATAAGGTACACACGCCATATTCTGGAAATTTGAAGAATATTCTCGCTGTATTCTTTTATATTACCTTCATCAATTTGTTTGTGAGCGATATCAATACCAGTATTCACATGGTTTAACCAACCTGATACAGAATTGAAATAATCGTTGGACCAGCCATCGTTAGCACTTCCAACCGGGAGCGTGTTAGTTCTATCCTGTCTTGCGGCAGCTTTCCAATATAAAACGAAAGCTCGTTCTGCTACGTGAGGGTTTTGTTGTGCCCCTGTTATAGCATTGTTCAAAAAATAGGCTACCTGCACCTGCTCCTCATTGGCAGCAAATGGGTCCTCGTTGATCTCGTCGAAATCGGAGCAGGAACTTAATCCTGCCGCTATCCCGACTGCTAATAATGTTTTGTTTATATAATTTTTCATAGTTTATTTTTTAGAAACTTAATGATACATTAAAGAAATAGCTTCTAGATGTTGGTGAAGAGCCATTTTCAAATCCTGTCGCATTTGTACCTGTAGCGTAAACCGATTCTGGGTCAATTCCGTTCATATCACTATCTATCATCCAAAGGTTATTTGCGCTTACACCCACTTTAGCTTTTGTAAGTGCCAGAACATCAATCCAATCTTTAGGTAAGTTATAACTTAAATTAATATTTCGCAATCTAATATTAGTCGCGTCATACATATTAGCTTCAGTTATTCCCAGGTTTCCTACCCCAGCAACAGCTTCCCAATAATTTTGATGACTTACTGCAGCCTGATTTTCTTCAAATACACGATCACTCGCTCCTTCAGGAGTAACATCTACTACCCCATCTACTACAAATTCTTCTCTTTGACCGTTAACTACCGTGGCATTGGCAGTTCCCTGTAATTGCATAGCGGC
Source organism: Salegentibacter echinorum (assembly GCF_900129445.1). GTDB lineage: Bacteria > Bacteroidota > Bacteroidia > Flavobacteriales > Flavobacteriaceae > Salegentibacter > Salegentibacter echinorum. The sequence goes on along the minus strand of NZ_FQVT01000006.1, from coordinate 58,916 downwards.
ATTTGTACCAGAGAAGATCTTTCCGCCAAACCTACCATCAATTAGGAAACTAAAGTTAAAGCGCTTCCATTTAAAAGAGTTAGTCCAACCTACTAAAGCATCAGGTTGTTGATTGCCCAGGTAAAAGCTTTCATCGGTTTCCAATGGTAATCCACTCTCATCTAAAATAAGTTCACCAAAATAAGGACTGTTTTGGTCTTCTACCCTTCTAAATTTTGTACCATAAATGTTTCCGTATCCAGAACCAGCTTCAGCAATAATTTCTACGTTATCATATCCACCTAATTTATAACGATCTAAGTCTGGCGTTAGCTCATTAAGCGTATTTTCGTTCTTGGAAAAGTTGATATTGGTGCTCCAGGATAAGCCTTCCGGATTATCTAAAATAGTCGCATTAAGCATTACTTCTATCCCCTGGTTTTCAATATCCCCGGCATTAACCTTTTTTCTTAAATAACCACTTAAGGGGTTTAGGTCTATTTCAATTAACTGCCTGGTAGCATTAGTTTTGTACCAGGAGAAATCCAGTCCTATTCTGTTATCTAAAAACCTAAGATCGAATCCTGCTTCCCAGGATTTGATCAACTCACTTTGTAAATCTGGGTTGAATAGAGTATTTCGTCTTCCAGCTATGGTTTCATCATTAGAGTTTTTACCTAAATAGTAAGAGTTATATAATTGGTAAGGATCTAAATCATTACCTACCTCTGCATAAGATGCACGAAGTTTGGAAAATGTTATCCAACCTGGCATTTCACCACCGGTATCTTTTATAAGATCGTTAAGCACAATAGATGTACTTACAGAAGGATAAAAGAAAGAACGATTATCTTCGCTAAGTGAAGAAGACCAGTCATTTCTTCCAGTAAGGTCTAAGAATAAGTACCCGTCATAATTAAGCTGAACGGTACCGTATAAAGAATTAATTTTATATTCGGTAGAACCTTCTGTAACATTTGGTCTATCTACCCCATTATTAATGGAAAAGAAATCGGGCACTTCTAATTCTCCAACATTAGACTCTAATTTGCTGGATTTACGGTGCATAAGGTTCCCTCCCAGGTTACCACTTACGCCAAAGTTACCAAGTATATCATCTTTTCTAGCAGTAAAAAGAGCACTAAAGTTATTTTCCATAAAGGTTCTCTTACCAAGACTATATTGTCCATTGTCTACAATAGGGCTACCATCGTAAACTTTCTTTTCAGTGCTGGTAGTGTACATATCACTACCTCCCTTAATTTCACCCGTCAACCAATCTGCAAACTCATACTTTACAGATCCATTTAATAGGAAACGATCCCTGGAGTCTTTGTTGGTGTTATATTTTGCATTCCAATATGGGTTTACCTGATTTGAAGAATTATACCAGGTCATATTACCAAATTCGTCTTTTGGAGTGCTAAAGTCTGTAATGTCCACAGATCGTGGTAACAAATACATGGTTAAAAAAGCATTAGAAACGTTTGCCCCACCAAGCGGACGGTTTATAGCTTTGTTATTCATATACTGCACCTTTACATCTGTAGTCCATCTTTCATTAGGACCAAAGGTGGTTGTTGCTCTTGTTAAAAGGTTTGTTCGGTTTAATTCAGCACCGGGAATCATGCTTTCATCATCTAAGTAACTAACCGATGAGTAAACAGAAGTATTGTTTATTTTTTGTGAAAAAGAAAGACTTTGGTTTAGGCTTACTCCAGTATCAAAAAAGTTTTCCACGTTATTATAAGCTCTCAATGGTACTTCTTCCCCGGTATAATCTGTTACAGTTTGTCCTTCAATTTTTGGTCCCCAACTTAAAGTTGATTCTGCATTATAAATATTATTACTACCCTGTGCAAAAGAACTTTGCATATCTGGTTTTAAGAACAAATCTTCAAAACCTAAGTTTACATTATAGGTGATACCCAATCCTTCCTGAGCAGTACCAGATTTGGTTGTAATTAAAATAACCCCGTTACCGGCACGCGATCCATAAAGTGCAGCAGCTGAAGCTCCTTTAAGCACAGACATACTTTCAATATTTTCTGGATCAATATCTCCCAGACCGTTTCCTGTATCACGACTTGGGTTAAAGTAGTCATTATTTTCAGCACCCGTAAAGTTGTCCATTGGCACGCCATCTACCACGATTAGTGGCTGGTTGTCCCCTGTTAAGGAGTTATTTCCCCTCAAGACAATTTTTGAAGAACTAGCCGGTCCGCCGCTACCGCGCACAACGTTCAATCCCGCTACCTTACCGGTAAAGGCATTAGCAAGGTTGCTTTCACGACTTTCTATTAATTCCTCACCACCTACTTCCTGTAATGCATATCCCAGGGATTTCTGTTCCCTTTTTATCCCCAATGCGGTAACTACTACTTCATCCAGAGCTTCGGTATCAACTCCAAGACTAACATCTATAGTAGTCTTTCCGGCGACAGAAATCTCCTGTTTTTTGTAGCCAATCATAGTAAAAACCAGGGTAGCGTCTTCGGCCACAGTAATAGAGTAATTTCCATCAAAATCTGTAGAAACGCCATTGCTGGTTCCTTTCTCCAGGATTGTGACTCCCGGCAGGGGCATGGCACCTTCGGTATCAATTACCGTTCCGCTCACAGTTTTTTCCTGTGCTAACATTTTCGGCATGTTTAGAAAGCAAACAAACGCCAGAAAAAAGTAAATTTTTTGATTCATAAGTTTTGCATTTTGTTAAAATGAAGATCTAATTTTAGTTAATTAACTGTGAATAAAGTTCCGTTAATTATACCATATTTCAAAAGTTTATCGACTAATGACTGTTATGTAAAGCTCAACAACGTTTTATCGAAAACGATGTAGTTTTCAAATATTAGATCTAGCCGTTGTATCTTTAGAATAGTTTATCAAAAATAGAAGTTAAAAGCCAAAAAAGTATATTTTCCTAACCTTTTTCATCCATAAGGAAACTACTTACGATATTGTTTTTTACTTTAAATTTCGATAGATTTTGCAGCTGAAAAATGAGAGCTGAAAAAGGATTTAAGGAATATCATTCTAAATTATAAGCATTAGATACTGCATACCAAATTGGATAATGCTGAGTGATAGATTTTCTAAAAATCTGCTGTATTTAATAATTGTAACATATCATGAAAATTTATTTGTCATTTTCAAAAACCCTGATTAATCCACGTCGTATTTCAGAATACTCAGAACAGGATAATGATCTGAAGTAAGACGCGCTTCATTTTTATAAATCGAGATTTCCCTGGGATGAGCGCCAGAGTTTTCTTCCTCTTTAAAAGTTTTTAAATTTGTATGGTACGTATCGGTAAGTATTCCGTGCTTCAACACCTTAAAATCACGGGACACGAAAACGTGATCTATACGACTTTCACTTCGTGTGTTGATCTTAAATCCGTTAAAAGTACCTTCAGCTCCATATTGAAGTTCGGCAAGAGCGTAAGCATCGCTCAGTAAATCTGAACCATTTAAAACTTTAAAACTGGCACTATTTTGATCTACATTAAAATCTCCGGTCAATAAGGTTGGTTTATCTTTAGCAATATCATTTATTTTTCTTAAAATTAGTTTAGCGCTTTCTTTTCTTGCCTGTACTCCAACGTGATCAAAATGTGTATTAAAGAAATAAAACTCCATTCCGGTTTGTTTCACCTTAAACTTACCCCAGGAAACAATTCTTGGTAAAGCGGCATCCCAACCAACATTTGGTCTGGAAGTATTTTCAGAAAGCCAAAAATCCCCCTTATCTAATAGTTGAAACATTTTGGTTTTATAGAATATAGCCGAGTGTTCTCCTTTTTGCTCCCCATCGTCCCTGCCAACACCAATATAGGAATACTCGGGAAGTTTATTTGACAATTGAGCTAACATATGTTGCAATCCCTCCTGACTCCCAAAAATATCAAAATCATGAAATTGGATTAATTTAGCAACAATGTCTTTTCTATACTGCCAATTATTCAATGAATCAGCTGGATTGTCATATCTCAAGTTGTAGCTTGCCACTCTTAATTCTTGAGCATCAATAGAACCCAAGCTCAAAAAAAGACTTAAAACCACAAAAAATACCTTATTAACTTTATGAGTCATGATGAGTTTTTATTTAAGTAAGTAATAAAGAATAAAAGCCGCAGATAAAGATTAGCGCAGAGTTTTAATGAATAAGGAGTTAAATTCTTGCGCGGGATTAACCGCGAAGAAACTATAACTGGTCTAAATCATTAAAGATGACGATTAAAATCATCTACGGCTTTTTAAATTTAAAAGTTACTTCCTTCAACATCCCACCAAAGTGGTATATTAATTTTATCGGGGCCTCCTAACTTCGTTTCAGCATCACTTACCCCCTCAGGATTTTCAGCATATTCATCGGGAACAAAACGCATACGTTTTATATACTCTCCTTCTTCTACAAGGCCGTCACCTGCGTTGCTATCATTTTTATATACCGGCTCAATAGCAGGATATCCAGTCCTTCTAAAGTCAACCCAGGCTTCAAAAGAATTAGGGAAACCAGCTATCCATTTTTGAGTAATTATGCGCTCCAATTTTCTTTCGTTGGATGCAGTTTCATTCCATTTTACAGTTATATCGGTTTGTGCGTCAAAAGCATTTTCTTCAGCTGAACGTGCTTCAGGATCATTGTAATCAATTGGCGTATTGGTATCATTTACCAGGTAATTATCAACATCACCTGCACCCCATTGATCAAAAGAAGCAATCACACCTTCTTTATAAAGATCTTTAACATCCATTGCGCTAACATTCCAACCTCTTAATTTTGCTTCTGCTAACATAAAATTAACGCTGGCATAATTAAGTATTGTGTAATCTGGGTTTGTCGTAAAATATTCTCCGGGTTTGGAATATGGTACCCTTTTTTCTTTAGCTATGAGTACCGCTCCATTTTTAATTCCTTTGTATGGAAATTTAGGGTGATCATTTATTAAGTTTTGGGGATTTTCACCGGTTACCGGAGTAAACATTTTCTCAATTCGTGGATCTTCAAAGCCTACTAAAAAGGATTCCATTGTTGCAGACATACGAGTATCGTTCCAACTAAATCCAATGGTATTAAGTGGATGGTTTGCAGAACCTAACTCTACTGTAAAATTATCGGCATTGCTAGCAATTAAACCATAAGAATTATTAGCTGCTTTTTCAGCCTGTTCTTTTGCTAATTGAGGTGCTACATTACTTAAACGAGTGGCTAGCATCAATCTTAAACTATTTGAAAGCTTGAGCCATTGTCTAACATTTCCATTATAAGCAATGTCGAAGTTTTTAAAACCCTCAAAATCTTCAAATTCGCTTAAGGTTGCGTTTATCGCATCAAGATCTTCAAAAAAAGCATTGTAGAGCGTTTCTTCACTATCATAATATGAAGTGGTATTACTCTCTCCATAACTGGTGTAAATCACAGGACCGTGAAATGAGGCCACCTTTTGCAAGCCATAAATACGAATTAATTTTGCCCAGGCTTCAAATTGAGGTTGCTCTTTTTCTTGTGCTAATTCAATAATTTGGCGAGATGGTGCCATAATCTCTTCGTAAGTGGTCGTCCAGGTATTATCTTTCCAAACCATATTGTAGGTGGTATTATTAGAACCACCGGCAAAAGGAGTTGGTGGTGCTAAATAACCGGCCCAGGAATCACTAGTTAGGTTTTGGGATATCTGATATTTAAAATCTGTGGTATTCACCAACATTCTAATCATACCCGGGAAGAAAGAGCCTATATCATTAAAATCCTGCTCTAAACTTTCATTGGATACTCCGTAAGGATCAGTATTTAATTCTTCAAAATCTCCTGTACAACTTGTCAATGCAAGACCTATAGATAGGAGAATACAGTTTTTTATACTATTTATTTTCATAATAAATTTTTAAAATTTTAGGTTTACATTAAATCCAAACGACCTTTTTATTGGTACTGTAAACAAATCAAATGATTGAAAATTATTTCCTCCGCTAAAAGTTCGATCTGGATCAAACGGAGCGTCTTTATAGAAGAAGAATAAGTTATTGGCAATAAGCGACAAATTCATTTGATCGAAGAAAACGTGTTCATCAAATTTGAAATTATACGCCAGGGCTGCCTGTCTCAATCTAATATTAGTGGCACTATAGGTATAATTTTCCATAATCCCATCTCTACCTCCTACAGCTTTGTAATAAGTTTCGGCATCAATTTCGCTTACCGCATTGCCATCCATATCTACGGCATTCACCTGTACAAAACCTCTATCCCGGGCGGCTGCACTTCTTTCTGAAACGCCATAGCCATCTAATAATGCTTCTGTCGCACTTACCGCTTTTCCACCAAATTTTCCATCAATTAAAAAACTTAAAGTAAAGTCTTTATAGGTAAAACTATTGTTCCAACCAAGCATAAAATCTGGTTCAGCATTTCCAATAAATTCATATTCGCTAGATCTTTGCGGTACACCTTCATCATTTACCAAAATACGTCCCTGATCGTCACGCTCAAATTGATATACATAAATATCCCCAAAAGACCCGCCTTCGTTTATATAAAGTGCGTAACCTTCACTTTTAGAAAGCTCATATCTTCCCTGTAACTCTGGATGCAATTCAATAATTTCATTTTTGTTTGAAGAAAAGTTTACATTAGATTCCCATTCAAAATCTTCAGTACGAATTGGTTTGGCATGAATAGCAGCTTCAAAACCTGTGTTTTGAATATGACCGGCATTTACATAATACACGCTATATCCTGACCCGGCAGGTGCACTAAGGGGAATAAATTGATTTTCATTATCAATTCTATAATACGTAAAATCTAATCCTAAACGGTTTCCGAAGAAACGCCAATCTGTACCGACTTCAAAACTCTTTTGATCTTCCGGTTCTAATTCTGAGAAAGGCTTTTCAGTATTAATAATAATACCATCTGAATCTATTTCATTTAAGGGCCGGGTGAAGAAAGAAGGAACCTCATTTGAAACCACAGAATAAGAGGCTCTAAATTTCGCAAAGTCTATAAAACTTGGCATCTCTACAATCTCACTTAATAATGCAGTTGCTCCAATAGCAGGATAGAAATAGGAAGAGTTCCCTGTAAAAGCCAACGTTGAAGACCAGTCATTTCTACCAGATAAATCTAGATATAACATATCTTTATAACCTATTTGTGCATTGGCAAAAAGTCCTTGTTTTTCTTTTCTACTCTCCATTACCTGTTTAACAAGCACTTCTTTATTCAGGTTCTGAAAGTTAAAGATATTAGCGTACTGTAGTCCATAAAAATCCGAGTCAACATCTACGCCATCCCCTATCACACTCTTTTCATAACTTCCCCCTAAAACAGCACTTAAATCAAAGTCTCCAAAACGATCTGAATAAGTAAGAATAGCATCGGCATACATTTGATTACTGGTTAAGTCTCTATATATCCAACGTCCATTTCTATGGGAAATAGTACTCGCAGTTCCCGCTTTTATTCGTTTATCGAATTCATTTGTTGAATAGTCGTAATTTCCTCGTACCTGCAGTTTTAACTTTTCGTTGATATCATACTCTACTGCCAGGTTAGCAATCATTCTTTTAACCCTATTTTCGCTGGAGTTATTATTGATAACCCAATAAGGGTTTTGTTGTTTATCGCTATCTACAAACCAATTTTGTAGCATCATATTTCTTCCTTCGTCAAAAACCTCATAGTTTTCTTTGTAATCATTGAAGTTTTTATCCCTGGGGAATAAATACAAACCGGTAAGCGGATTAAAATAATATCCTGTATTTGGTTTATTGCCAATTTTTTCATCGGTCAACATTATCCTGGAAGTAATTTTAAGTTTGTCCTCAAAATACTTGTTAGTCTGTTTAAAGGTTAAGTTATGCCGCATATAATCGTTTTCTGGCACAATTCCTTTAGAAATGGTATTGGCATAAGAGATATAAGACAAGCTTTTTTCTGAACCGCCACTCAACATTAAAGAGTTGGTTAACTGAAGACCGGTATCAAAAAAATCTTCAACAAAATCATCATTGTAATCACTTTTTTCAGTAGCCCAACTTTCATCACTACCTTCTACAGAACCATAGCGGTATTGCATATCGGGCAAATCTATCGCTTTATCAAAAAGAACCCCAGAGCTCACACTACCACTCAATTTACCTGGTTCACCGCTTTTTGTATTAATAATCACAACTCCGTTAGCTCCCTGGCTTCCATAAAGTGCAGCAGCATTAGCACCTTTTAATACGGAGATACTTTTAATATCGTCGGGATTAATTTGGGAAAGTCCATCTCCACTATCGGTACTGTTAAAAACACTGTTGTCCGAAGTCCCAGCATTATTTACCATAGGAACACCATCAATAACAAATAATGGTGAACTCACACCAAAAATACTTTTGTTACCGCGCAGTACAATTTTAGAAGACCCTCCTGCACCAGTTGCACTTTGTTTTAACTGGAGACCAGATGTTTTACCTGCCAGGCTATTTACAAAGTTACTTTCCCTGGTTTTGGAAATTTCATCCTCACCTATTTCCTGTTGCGCATAAGTAAGAGTCTTTTCCTCTCGTTTAATCCCCAGGGCGGTAACCACCACCTCGTCCAGGGATTCTGTATCTAAGCCCAGTCTTACATCTACATTACTTTTGCCGGTTACAACTATTTCTTGTTTTTTGTAACCAACCATAGAAAAAACCAGAGTAGCTTCTTCGTTTACTTCAATTGAAAAATTTCCGTCAAAATCTGTCGAAACACCATTACTGGTTCCTTTTTCGAGAACCGTAACGCCTGGTAATGGCATAGCTCCATCGGCATCTACTACAGTTCCACTCACAGTTTTTTCCTGTGCTAGCATTTTTGGCATGTTTAGAAAACAAACAAATGCCAGAAATAGATAAAATTTTTGTTTCATTGGTTTAGCATTTTGTTAAAAATGGGGATTAATTCAGTTAATTATCTGTGAATAAAGTTCAACCAAATCTCTCTGATGCCAAAAGAATATCGACTAATGACGACTGCGAAAAGCTAAGTAACACTTTATCGAAAACGATGTAGTTCTTAGTAAGATAAAAGGAAGTAAAAAATATTCTTAAATTGAGGTTTTAAGGTGGTTATTAATGAAAAAATAAGAACAAAAAACTTTGACTTTAGTTGAGCTTTGCGTTGATAATATTTTAGTTTGTTATTTAGAACGCAGCTGGCGGATTGAAGAATCTTTATTCTACGAGAAAGATTCCTCCTACGTCGCAATGACAGCTCATTTCAACGATAATTGTTTTCTAAAACTACGGCTCGAAATTTTCAAGACTTAATGGTTGCCATATCGTATTTTCTAAACATTTTAAAACAAAAGCCCGGCAGTGTAATATTGTCGGGCTTTTGTTTAACTATGCTTAAGTTAATTTTAAAAATTATTCTTCATAAACTAAATATGCTGTGACCAACCAGTGATTCAATTTATCGCCATCTATAGGTGTCGCATCAATATCAATTACAAGCTCGTGTTTGCCGACTTGTAAATCTCCCAGTTCTAACACATAGGGAGCTACCTTAGAGCCGGGGCACCAATTGGAACGCGATAAGTCTGAAGAAGCCAATCGCTCCTCTACTTCTCGAAAAATCTTCTTTCCTTCTCTATTATAAGCCTGGGCTGAGTCTTTACGTGTCCACACCCCAGATGAGGGATTAAATCTTCTAAAACTGGCACAGTCATCTCGCCATGGAATAGTATCTAAAACGGTTTTCGTATCGAATTTTACAGTATTTTTTAGTTTTATAAACTCATCTCCGCCACTATGACCTCCATGTCCCGTGGTAATATAATAGAGTTTAGCATTTTTAGCATTTTGTGGCAACTCAAATTCAGCTTTTAAAGGATTAAACGCAAAAAGATCGGGGTGTTTTTGGCCTGCATAGTAAACAGTGTTTACCAAAGGTTTTACCACCTTCTTGCTTAGATCACGACCAGAATATTCTAATTCTACACTTATTTTATAACCTTCAGGAGTCCAGGTGTCTATCCAGGCACCTATTAATACTTCTCCTGTAAGTTCGCTTTCCAGCTGTGAAACATCCATTTCCCAGGTAACCTCATCTTCCCATTTGGGAACATATACCGGCCTGTTATATTTAATATTTGGGTTCTTTTCCTCATCGCTATAATAACCCACTCCAAAAGGAGTCATAAACCTTAAAACTTCCAACGCAGGTTCATAGTTTCCGCCCAGTTTAATCCCTGGATAACCATCCGGCCCTGCTTGTTTAGGATATTCTCCATTTCCTTTGGCGATATCCAGCATATTGAGCTTTTGCGGATTTGGTATCACAAATAAAGATCCCGACTTATCCCAACGATCTCCGGCAGATTTTACCGTTACTCTTACCTTAACATCGGTGCCTTTAGGATATTCTGGAACAGTGATCTTTTTTATAATTATTCGTCCGTCTTGAAGATATTCTCCATTAGAGATTTCTTTCTTTTCCCCGTTAAAATTCATCGGTACTTCATCAAAAACGCTAATGGTTTTTGATTCCTGAGCCAGGACGGGAGTAACTATTAGCCAGAATACCAGGAAAATAGATTTTTTAATTATTGATTTAAGCATTGCTATTAATTTTTATGTCAAATTATAAGGGCTCCCAGGGTTTTAAAACCTGGGAGGTCCCCAGAACATTCTATTCAGGACTTATTTTAAAGCTGTATTTATACTCCTTGTCCGTTAACCAGTATTTCTTTAGCGGTAATCTACCCCAACTGTTAATACTTCCAAGTCCCATTTGCGCTGTGTCGATAAATAGATTGGTTAAATCCCTCTTTTCAACCTCGGCAGCGTGTCTTTGCTCGCGTTTTTCACCATCATCAAGATCTTCTGCCAGATAGTGCAAAGCTGTAAAATTGAAAGGCTTATCCCCGGTAACTTTTAAATTAACTCCGTTTCCTTTTAGAGTTAACCAGCGTACGTCACTTTTATTTCCCGTTTCTTGTGGGCGTATGTAGGGATAGTATTGCTCATCTACAGTTTGCTCGTAAATTTTAATTAGCGCGGTCTCCTTTCGATCGGCATAGTTTTCGTGTGGACCACGACCATAGTATTCCAAATTGTCAAAACCTGCGGGCATAGCCATTTTCATTCCCACTCTAAAGATCATAGGAACATCTTTATCGTCATCTATCTTTAAATCGAAATCTACTAAAATCTCTCCCTCAGCATTTAATTTGTAATTAAGAGATAGATCGGCATTTACTTTTTCCAACCTATAAGTAGCCATAACAGTATTCAAGCTATTTTCTACATTCTGTTTAAAGCTTTTTAGCTTTAGATTTTCCATAGCTTCCTTCCACGGCTTTAATTTTGCCTGAAGCCCTGCTCCATAATCATTATCTATGGGTGCTCTCCAAAAGTTAGGTCGAAGCTCGAAGCCATTTTTGATCACATCCTGTCCGTCAATTTTATATTCTTTTAAAAAGCCTGTTTTTTTATCAAAAATAAAACTGGTTTTTTCTGAAGTAAGTCTTAGTTCAGTATTTCCATTTTCAACATTTAGTTTTCCTGCTGAAGTTATTTCCAAATCTGAAGCTTCCATTTCTTTCAATGTTAATTGCTCTTCAGCAATCGCATAACCCTGCTTTAAAAAGTGGGTGTCTTCTTTAAGGGTATAGGTAATATTTATAAAGGCTTCATTATATTCTTTTCCGCTTAAATTTAATGGAAGCTCAAACTCCTTAGTTTCCTGGGGAGCAATATTAAGTTCATCTAATTCTCCCGAGGCTACTACTTCCCCATCTAAAGCTACTTCCCAGCTTAGCTTAACATCTGAGAGGTCTTTAAAAAATCGCTCATTGTAAACGCTAATTTCCCCTGATTTATCCTTCAGTTTTGTATGAATATCCTGTTGTACCTTTTTAACCTGCCAGGCATGGGGATTTGGATTCCGCTCTGGGCTAAACACCCCGTTATTTAAAAAATTATTAGCACTGGGTACATCATCTGGTCCAAAATCCCCTCCGTAAGCAAGGATTTCGGTTCCATCTTCCAAGGTTTTATAAATACTTTGATCTACCATATCCCATATAAAACCACCCTGAAAATTTCTGTGACTTCTTATAAAATCCCAGTATTCTACGAAGTTCCCTATACTATTTCCCATAGCATGCGCATACTCACACATAATATAAGGACGATCCATATTTGGATGATCCTTGGCATATTCTTTCATATCTGCAATAGATGGGTACATTGGCGGAATTATATCAGTATTCCACTCTACGTTCATTTGTCCTTTTGGTTGCCAGGGCAGAATAGCTCTTTCGTGTTGAATAGGCCGGGTGGGGTCCATTTCTTTTATCAACTTGTACCCTCTGTAAAAGTTATAACCATTTCCCGCTTCGTTGCCCATACTCCATATAATAATAGAAGGATGGTTCTTATCACGCTCTACCATTCTAGATAAACGCTCTAAATGCGCCTTTTCCCAGGTTGGATCGTTAGCCAGGGTACGTGTTAAGGAATAACCCATACCATGAGATTCAATATTAGCTTCATCTACTACATAAAGTCCATATTTATCTGCTAGTTCATATATGTAATTATCATTAGGATAATGTGCAGTTCGTACCGCATTAAAATTAAACTCTTTTAACACCTTAATATCCTGTTCCATACGTTCCCGTGTCATGGTTTGACCGGTAGAAGGATCGGTATCGTGTCTATTTACTCCTTTTATAAGAATAGGCTTGCCATTCACCAATAACTGTCCGTCTTTAATTTCTACACTTCTAAAACCAACTTTCTGGATAATTACTTCTTTTGTATTACTTCTCCTATCCTTAAGTGTAAATTTTAGATCGTATAAATTAGGGGTTTCAGCTGACCATTTTTCAGGATTATTTACTGCAAAATTTACTATACTATCCTGTTTCCATTCGCTGGCTTTACGTTCTTCGGAAGCTAAAATTTTATCACCGTCTATAAGTTCAACTTTTAAGCTGTGCTTATCGCGTTTTGGTAAGGCTGAAAACTGGGTGTGTACCTTTAAATTAGCATTTTTATAATTTTCATCCAACTCTGGTACAACATAAAAATCTTCTAGATATACCGGCTCTCTCGCTATTAAAAAGCTTTCTCTGGTAATTCCGCTCATTCGCCAAAAATCCTGGTCTTCAAGAAAAGAGCCATCGCTCCATCGCATTACTTTTAAAGCTATAAGATTTTTTCCCGGTTTTACATATTCACTAAGATCAAATTCCTGGAACAATTTCCCATCTTCTCCATAGCCTACATATTCACCATTTACCCAAACTTTTAGGTTAGATTTTGCGGCCCCAATATGCAATACAATTTTTTTATCTTTCCAGTCTTTGGGAACATCTACAGTTCTACGATACATCCCCACCGGGTTATAACTTTCTGGAACATTGGGCGGGTCTATATCCATTAAATTATGCCAATCGTATTTCTCGTTGGTATAAATAGGATAACCATAACCGTGCATTTCCCAATTAGAAGGAACTTCTAACGTTTTCCAATTGGAAGTATTAAAGTCTTCTTTAAAGAAACCGGTAGGAACATCGGCTGGTTTTTCAACAAAACCGAAATCCCAGGTGCCATTAATATCAATATATTTGTTAGACGCCCTCCAATTGTTGTCTTTGGCCAATTGATCGCTTTCATAAACCTGGTAAAAGGCGCGCATGGGCATCCTGTTTTCCTGGTTTATTAGTTGATCCTGATAATAAGGCTTTTCTTCCTGTCCAGAAACCTCAAAAGAGGGATAAATTATACTAAAACAAAGTAAGATAATAGGGGTGAAAAATAATCGTCTCATGAATAACTAAGGTTTATGTAATACATAATGCCAAAGATAAAATTTTAAAGTTATTTTAATATAGCGCCCTTAGTTTTATTTACAGTAGAATAGCGTTTTAGCTTTTTCGCATTAACATACTTTTAATGTTATTTTAAATTTAGAAAGTCTTCTTTTTTATAACTTTTTTTATTAAAATTGGTAATTTCTAAGATAACCCTCGTACCGGTTGGTTGGTCATTTTCGTCCTTTTTATCAATTACCTTATAAAAAAGTTTAGAAGAATGGCTATCATTATATAAAGCGATACGATCTTGTGTAATTTTCATCCCCATACTGCTGTGCTTTTGCTCCCTGGGATTTGACACTACTTTCTTTCTTCCCACTCCATTATCATCTATCACAATTCTTATTAATTTTTCTTCGGAAGAAATGTCAATTCGTAAAATTTTCTCTTCTTTTTTGCTTGGGAGTAACCCGTGCCATATTGCATTTTCTATAAAGGGTTGAAGTAACAATGGAGGTACTTTTGCTTTTTCTAACTTATGCTCATCATAGTCGTTAATCTGGTAAGTAAAGTCTTTCTCGAACCGGTTAGACTCCAGGGTGAGGTAATAACGAGCCAATTGAAGTTCCTCGGGTAAAGGTACCGTATGTTTTTTAGAAGTTTCTAATACCATTCTCGTATAGCGGCTAAAAACAATTAAATATTTTGAAGCTTTTTGGTTTTGTTCACTCTGTATAAGATATTTAATAGCATTAAGGCTGTTAAACAAGAAATGCGGATTTATCTGTAAACGCGTCGATAAAATTTCGGCCTGCGCCAGGTTACGTTCGTAAATAGCATTCATTTTCTTTTTCTCCTCCTCCTGTACCAACATCGTTGTTTTTCTTCTGGTTTGCATAATTCGGTATTGCATAATCCCAATAACTACGATAGCCACAATAATTAACGCCAGGAGAAAAATAAAAATTCTACGGCGCTCTAATTTTTGTTCCTGGTTCTTCAATAATGTTTGTTGCAGCGCTTTATCTTTTTCCAACAATTGTATAAAATTCTCCTTTTTTTCAAGATCATATTTTCGCACCAGGGCGGCAATCTCAACTTGTTGATCGGTAAACTTTATGCTGTCTTCATATATTTTAGCTTGTTTAACATAATCTAAAGCCTGGGATGCATTATTTTCTTCCTCATAAATTTGAGATAATTTATAGGAATTATTCATGATTAAACCGTGGTGTCTAAGCGCTTCTGCCAGGGCTAAGGAGTTTAAAAAGGAGACTTTAGCTTTTTTTGGTTGATTTTGTTCCGTTTGTATCTCCCCCAAACTGTAAAGCAACTCTGCTTCCTTATGTTTATCGCCCATCTCTGTAAATCTCTCCAGGGCATTTTGAAAATAGAAGCTGGCTTTTTTTAAATCTTTTCCTTCTTTAAAATAATTTTTTCCGTAGAATTGATGAGTAATCGCCAGACCATATTTATCGTTTCTTTCCCTATTAATTTTCATCAATTGATCCAGGTGTTTTCTGGCTTCATCAAAATTACCTTTATCGGTGTAATGATCACCAATAGATAGGAGGTTCATTGCAATTCCTAAGCTGTTTCCTCGTTCTTTTTCAGCTTTCAATGAACGCTTATAGTACTTTAAAGACTCTTCTTCCCTACCCGCAATATGTCCCAGCGCATTACCAATACCATTGCTGGAAATGGCAATATTCTTGATGTCTTCTTCGGCTTCTGCTATTTTTAGCGTCTCCATATAAAAAGCAATGGCCCTGTCATATTGTTGGTTATACCTGCCTGCGACACCGGCGTTATTACCAATTATCATTTTGTATATAGGTTTTACCGGTTTGTCTTTTATAAGATTAAAAGCTTTGGCATGCATAACCAGGGCCTCAGCATATTCCTGGTGAAACCGTCTTAGCAATCCTAAATTATCCAGGGCACGCGCATAAAGTAGCGTATCATTAATTCCTAAAGCTATATCTATCGCCTCATTAGCGTACTTATATTCTTCATCTATTTGATGAGCTTCGCGATGAATTTGCCGGGAAAGATCTATAGCCGTAAAAACTTTTAATGAATCGACCTGCTCTTTTTGCAACAATGTTTTAAGGCTGTCGATTTTAGATTGAGAGTGCATTAATAACGGGAAAAGACACATCACACCGGGCAGGCATAATAAAAATATCTTTTTGAGGTGTCTTTTTAAGATGAACATAGGGACAGAAGGATGGATAGGGTTTATTAATTAGACTTGTTTATAGCATCGAATAGTCCCGTAATAAGGTCTTTTTTATTTTTACTTACCGGGATAGATTTTTCATTTTGCATGACTAAATATCCTCCGTCTCTTTTTATGTATTTTTTTATATGGTTAGGGTTAATAAGAAATGATTTGTGAATACGTAAAAAGAAATATTTATCCAGCAATTTTTCAAAATCTTTTAGGGTTTTACTAATCACCAGCTTCCTATTATCGTTTAAATAAAGGAAAGTGTAATTATTTTGTCCCTGGCAATATAGAATATCATTGGTTTCAATAAATTCAGATCCATCGGTCACCGCTACTGCAATTTTATTTTTTAAAATCCCTTCTCTTTTTAAATAGTTTAAGAGCGCATCTAATTTTTCTGCAGAAATTTCATTTTTAGTCTCTCGTGCTGCTTTCCACTCCTCAATTGCGTTTTGCAATTCCTCATCATCTATTGGCTTTAGCAGGTAATTTATTGCTTTGGCTTTAAAAGCTTTAATTGCATATTGGCTATAAGCGGTGATAAAAATCACATCAAAAGAATAACTGGAAAGTTGATCCAGTAATTCAAATCCATTCATATTGGGCATCTCAACATCCAAAAACAATAAATCTGGTTTTGCTGCTGGTAAAGCTTCCAATGCTTCCTCTGGATTGGTTGCTTTGTAAACAATTTCGGTGTCGGGAAATAAACTTTTTAAATGCAATACAAGACCTTCTATACAATGCACTTCATCATCTACAATAGCTACTCTCATAATTAAATTCTTAAAACCTGGATAAAAGATTACTTCTAAAAATAGCTTTTTTTTAACAAACTGAACAATTAAAGGTTATTTAAAAGTTATTCTCACTGAGTGAACCCAGCTTCTGAATTAAGATAGTGTATGTAAATTATAAATTCTGAATAACTCAATAACCTAAAGCAAATGTTAGTTTAACTAATTTATACGCACTGTTACTTCATTAGTTGCTTTTTAATAGGTATAAAAGTGCCATCTTTAAACTGAAAGCAGCAACAATTGGGATTCGCCATTATTTAAAAAACCCTGCATCTTCAACAGAATGATGAAGCTAAGAACAAACATACTGATTTTAGGCACAATTTGTTTGTCCTTACTGCTTTCGTGCAAGAAGGAGGTAAAAGAAGAAATTAATGAGTTAAACGGAACGGCCACAATTACATTAAGTAATGATGAGAAAATAGATTTTAAAACTACGTTTACTACTAATATTTCAGCGAGTGATAAAAAACTAGAAGTTGGGCTTTCTAATTCTTTAGACGGAATTATGATTTATTTAATGCTAAGTTCAAATGAAACCTTAGCACCCGGCATTCACAAAGGGTATATCGTGATAAAACCAATTGACAACCCGAGTTTAATATCTGAAACTTATAATTCTCAAAACTATCAGAAAGATGAATTTAGTAATCAGGGATATAGCGAATTAATAATTACCAATATGGAAAACCATAAGATTAAAGGAACATTCTCTGGTGTACTTTACTCTAAAAAAGGTAAAAAAATAATCGTTAATGATGGTAAGTTTAATATTAAAGTGAATGATGAAATTTAAAATATGAAATGATCGATTTTTAAGAAATTAAGATTAAAATATTCCTTCTGTTTTCGGCTTTGGGGGAAGCTCTTTTAGAAAGTTTTATTGTAGGGATAAAAGAAAACAGGGGGATTTTTTTTTATAATACAATACATTAAAGATGAGCAAAGTTGTGTTGGAGTATGTCTAGAATCCTCAGCTTTTTTAGGTTTTGGCAAGTTCAACCCATTCACAAAAGAGTGAAATTTGTACATTCTATACTTAAGGCTTAAGCTCTATAATTATTTAAGGTCAACTCAACAGGTCTAAATTGAACACCAAGATCCTTTTGAGCCAGATTATTTTGATATACAATATTTGCTTCTTCTTTGGGCTTTTTATGATTAAGCATCGCATGCACGTCTGAGACTTTATAACTTTCACTGCTAAGCAGGAAATCTTTTGCGTGTAACCCTTTTGTGGTTGCAGCTTTAAAGATGGCGTGAGACACATCTTCTACATCAACGAGCGCTAAATCTACATCATTTTCAAACAAGTCTTTAAGAAACTCGTCTGGAATAATTTTGTTCTTTATTAAAAACTGAAATCCACAAGAGGTGGAATCCTCACGATTGGAAAGGGATTTGCCCATTACCATAACCGGTGAGACGGTGGTAATTTCAAACTCCAGGTTAGGATGATCTTTTATATACTTCTCTACTGTTTGGTTGGCGATAAATTTAGCTTTACAATAGGGGTGACTTTCTAAACTGGTAAACCTATGCGATTTTTCATCAAAACTTTCATTTGCATTCCTGGATCCAGCCGGATAGGGGAAATTGGTGTTCCAGGCCGCAACCGAAGCGATAAAAACAACCTTTTCTATACCCGGGGTTTTATCAATAACCTGCAATAAGTTTTCTGTTCCTGTGATGGTGGGTTCAATAAGTTCGCTTTGCGTATTTTCTAATTCTAATTGAAATGGGGTGCCCCCGTGAATAATTATATCGCAATCTGTAACAAACTCCTGTAAGGCTTTTTTATTTAATACATTTAATTCACAAATATGTAAATTATCAAAATGCGCCAAATTCATTAAATGTTGGTACTTTTTCTTATTCGAAATATTGGTTGTCGAAACCTTTACCTCAAAATTATTGTCGAGAAATTCCCGGGTGATATAGCTCCCAATAAAACCACAACCACCTATGATACCTATCTTTTTCATAATGTTTTATTTAAACCTGCAAGGTTTTAGAGCCTTGCAGGAATTTGATTAGTTTATTCTTTCAGTAAACTACCTCGCCCCAAGGGTGCAACTTATGTTTCCTAAATAATACTTTTATCTCGGGGCAAACCTACAGGGAATTAAATTCCTGGCTATCGACCAGCGATTAAAACTCACAACCTGAGCGAAGCAAACCTTTGGAGGGATTTAACCGGAATATTCACGTGATTCACAGCAATAATCTTCTACACATAAGCTTTACCAGATTTTCTATATTCAAGAATGGAGACAACTCTCGTAAATTATCCAAAAGTGTTAACCTGAATTATTCAAATACATTGAGATTTAGAACGATACAGGTTTTGCCCACAAACTTGCTTAATTCGTGGTTATTCTATTACAGCGGCATATCCCAAATCTGGTCTCATTCTACCGGTTTTCACTTCATAACTTTCTAGAAGTCCATATAACTCTCTCATCATTTTCTCACCTTCCTCTCCCAAAAATTTATCATTTTCGGCACTTACCTGCGCGTAAGACAGGGCATCTTTTGCTGAAATCGTAACAAGATAATAATCTCCATTAGTTCCAAACGCGCTGCGATAAACGCGATAATATTCTTTAGAGTCTTTCTCACTATACAGCGCCTTAATTTCTTTCATTTTAGCCCGGAGTTTTGAAATATTACTGGGAACTACATGTAAGAAATGCCATTTTCTGTAATCCTGTCCAGGGGTATTCACATCCAGCCCTTCTGGCATATAAGATAGGTCGCTATTTAGAATAACTATATAATCCCGGTGTTTGTCATAACACTGGTTAAAACGATCAAAGATTCTTCTAAATTCTTCTTCTCCCATCTTTTCTGCTAATGGTGCCAGCGGGTTTTTATCGAAATCTGCCATCTTTTGAATAGGCGAAATGGTCAAATACTTACCATCATTTACCTGGGCCGCAGCCCAATCGCCATTTTGTAAGTTGTGTTCTTTACAGGCATCAATAAAATCTTTTGTCACCTGTTCGTATTCCATCACTTTAGCTGGTTTAACCTGGTCTTCGTGTACCCAATAAGCCTGATTTTGGGCGTTCATAAAAATTGGCGCTATTACCAGTAGCATAAACATTAATTTTTGTTGTAGTGTTTTCATTATACATTGTTTTAAAGGTTTCTGAAATAATATTTTTATTTCAACAACAACTAAGTAACTGACAATCAAAATAATTAGAAAACAATATAGGATGAGCGCTACTTTTTCCTGTCCGAAGGAATGCTTTTAATTATCGCAGCATTTTTGTAACAATTTCGTACTTTAGGTAATACCTCCCAGAATTCGCAATTCCATGAAAATAGCAGGCAGAATATTTATTTTGAGCTTGATGCTCTTATTGGGAGGAACAACAAGCCTAAGCGCCCAAAAGGATATTTTCGATAAGGCAACAGGCGCTTACAAAAAAGTTTTTGTGGAAACTGATCAATTTGATGCTTCTTATTTAAAGACTTTACAACAATATTATCCTGAAGCACAGCCAGATTCCATTAAATTCTCTATGCTTAATGATCTGGCTTATTATTGGCATACCCGAAATTTGACCACGGCTATGAGTTATACGAGAGAGGGACTCGTATTAACTCAAAAAAAGAATGATGCTTTATGGTATGGTAGGTTTCAAATAACCCAGGCGGCTATTTTATTACGACAGGAAAAGTTGGATTCTGCATTTACAATTTTAAAAGAAGCCGCACACAAAGTGAATTCAAAAGATTTGGCTAATTTAAACACGCAGTTAGGGTATGTTTTTGAGCGTAAAGGACAATTGGACAAGGCGGCCGACTATGCTATAAAATCGCTCGAACTGGGTAGAAGATTGGACGATAAAAAAGCGCAGGTCATGGCTTACAGTGATTTGAGCAACCTTTTCTGGAAACAGTCCAAATTTGCAAAAGGCGTGGAATTCGGATTAAAATCATTGAAATTATTCGAAGAATGGGGATTAAAAGACCTGGATTATGACTTTACACTTTACGTAGTTGCTAATAATTATTTGGAATTAAAGAATTTCAAAAAAGCATTAAATTATTTTAAGCAAGCAGAAAAAATTGGAAAACATTATGGATTTTACAATAACCTAAGCGATATTTATATTTCCCAAACCGATCTTTTTGCCTACTTAGGAAAGTATGAAAAAGCACAGATAGCGGGAGAAAATGCTTTGAAATACGCCGAATTACTGGATAATAATTTTATGATGATGCGTTCCTGGTTGTCCCTGGGTAAACTGCAGAATTTAAGAGCCGATTATAATGCCGCGGTAATAAGCTTAAATAATAGTATTGAAGTAGCAACTAAAGATTTTGGAGACGAATATTACTTAAATCAAACTTACGGGGAACTGGCCCTGGCTTATGAGAACCTGGGGGACTTTAAAAATGCTCTTGCTGCATTAAAGAAACATGAAAGATTGAAGGATATCATCTTCACCAAGCAAGCAGACCAACGTATCTCTCTTTTGCAAACAGAATTTGATGTAGCCTTAAAAGAGGAAACCATTAACCTTCAACAGGAAAAAATTAGCCAACAACAAACCCGGCAAACCTTAATATTGATATTAACCGGGTTGTTACTTTTGTTTCTTGGCGTGCTTTATACATCTTTCAGCAGTAATAAGAAGAAGAATAAATTACTGTATAAACAAAATCAGGAAAAAGTCTTTTTGCTTAAAGAAATTCACCATCGTGTAAAAAACAACCTGGAAATCATCTCCAGTCTTTTGGCTTTGCACTCCTCGCGACTTCAGGATCCATTGGCTATAGAAGCCATGCAGGAGAGTCAAAACAGGGTTCATTCTATGGGAATGATACATCAACGCCTGTACAAGGAGGAAAACCTGGGAACTATAGAAATGAGAGCTTATTTTATCAATTTGGGTCAATATATAATAAACGCTTTTGGCATGGAAGACCGCATTGAAATCTTTTATACCATGAAACCGCTAAAATTGGAGGTAGATATTGCTACCCCGCTGGGCTTAATAGTAAATGAACTTCTTACCAATGCATTAAAATATGCTTTCCCTCATTATAATAAGGGAAGAATAAATATAGCTTTAAAGCGAATTTCAAAAAATGTTTTGAAACTTAGTGTGGAAGATAATGGAGTTGGCCTGGAAAGAGAATCAGAAATAAATAAAGGCTTTGGCACACAACTTATTGGCCTGCTCTCTAAACAGCTTAATGGAAAAATAAGCACCTATTCCCGTGTGAAAGGTACGCGCATTACTATTGAATTCACCCCCTACCCTGCAAATTAAATAGTCTGTAATCTTTTTAGCAATTCTTCTTTAAGACTCTTACTTAGTGGAATGGCTTTTCTTGCAATGACCACGTAGCTCGTAGCAATTTCATCTATATGGGATATATTAACCACAAAGGAACGATGAATACGCAAGAAGTACTTATCCGGGAGTTTTTCATCCAGGCCTTTTAGCGTTATAACCAGTAAATATTCTTTGGTTTTAGAGTAAATCCTGCAATAATTACGTTCAGCTTCTATATATAAAATATCCTGAATGGCTACTTTTACCATTTTTTCACGATGACGCACAAAGATACAATCACTTAGTATAAACGGGGAATTATTGGCAAGTGTGGCAGAACTACCAGAATCTAAACTGCATTCCAACCTATTTACCGTCAGCTCAATAGCACGTTGAAGGTCTAGTTTCTTAAAGGGTTTAGAAATAAATGCAAACGGGTTTGTAGTTTTTGCTCTGTTAAAGTTAGACTCATCAGCATTAGCGGTGAGGTAAATAATAGGAATATCAAACTCGTTTTGCATGACCCGGGCGGTTTCAATCCCATCTAGTTTACCTTTAAGTTGCACATCCAATAATACAATATCTGGTTTATTTTGCTTAACGTGAGGCAATACTTCCTCACCCCATGAAACTATTCCCGTCACTTTATAACCAAGCTTGGATAGTTGCAATGAAATATTGGCAGCGATAATCATTTCATCTTCTACAATCAATATTTTTACAGGATAATCCATGCTATGATCAAATAGTTTTTTAATTAAAGAATTAACAATCTCGAACCAAGGTGCGAGGTATGCTTCCGAAAAAAACTCTTTTAGTTCAAGACAAGCCCCGGGGCATTAAACCCCTGGACATCGCTCTGTGATTAAAGTTGCCAAACTTTTTACTTCTCGTTTTGACAAATACTAAAGATAAAGTAAACTTCGCATTCTCATATCAATTTAATGCTGGAGGGGATTTTAGCTAAAACCCATAAGGTAGCTTTCCAAATTGATTGGCGATGTTTTAGGTAGGTTTGGGAAATAAAATATAAGCCAGAATATTCACAAGATTAAGCTTAATACTCTACTACAATTAAAAATACTTTTCATCACTATCAAGAATTATTCGGGTTAAATCAACAACCTCGGCCTAAAGGTACGAGGTATGCTTTTCAAAAAAACTCTTTAAATTAGAAGCAATTAAACATCTGGCTATCGCCCTGCGATTAAAAAGTATATCCCTAATCTTATTGATTCAGCAGATACTTTATAAAGATAATGCAAAAAAATAAAAACGTCTTGATTTATTTATTATCAAGATTTTAAAAAACACTTAAATTCATGTTTTTTCTATTCTCCTGTTTTTTTGAGCGATAGTACAATGGCTAAGGTGAGCACCACTACTATAAACACAAGCGAAATCCATATTGGAATATCTACCCATTCACTTATTAAAAATTTTATGCCAACAAAAGCTAAAATTACAGCCAGACCTTCATTTAGATAAATAAAACGGTCTTTCATATCTGCCAGCAAAAAGTATAGAGCCCTTAATCCTAACAAAGCAAATGCATTAGAACTAAAAACCAAAAACTGCTCGCGCGTAATGGATAGGATCGCCGGAATTGAATCTATAGCAAAAATAATATCGGTGAGTTCAATAATAATAAGAACGGTAAAAAGGGGGGTAACCATCTTTTTACCATTTTTGCGAACGAAAAAATTATCGGCTTCAAAATCTTTAGTTTGTGGCAGTATTTTATCCACCAATTGAATAATCCTATTATTTGCTGGCTCTATCCCTGCATTATCGCTTTTAAAAATTTTATAAGCAGTAAATAATAGTAAAACCCCAAAGATATAGATAATCCAGTGGATAGAGTTTAACAAGGCAATGCCTCCAAAGATAAACGCAGCGCGCAATACCAAAGCGCCAAAAATCCCCCAAAATAAAACTTTATGTTGATATTTTGCCGGTACCTTAAAATAACTAAATAAGACCGCCCAAAGAAAAACATTATCCATAGAAAGGGATTTTTCTATGAGATAGCCGGTAATATATTCTGTAGCAGCGGTGCCATCCTGCCAAATCCAAATAACAAAGGTAAAAAGCAGACCTAAACTTATCCAGCCAGCACTATAAATAGCCGCCTCCTTTGTGGACACTTTATGAGGTTTTCGCATCACTAATTTTAGATCTACCACAAGCAAAATTAAGATGAATAAAATAAAACCTCCCCAAATCCAGGGACCTACCGAATAAGCTTCTGGTGATACATTTTGTGCAAGAAATGCTAAGGCGAGTAGATGCATTAAACCAACTATTTACTTCAGATTTTTTGATTAATTTTCCTATCGCCAGATGAATAAAATCTCAGGCTTTAGGAACTCAAAATTAAAACGAAGAAATTTATAAGCTTAAAATTACAGGATAATGTTTTGTTAATTAGGTAGGCATATTAAACTTAGGTTCAAAATTTAATGCGAAAGTCCTGGAAACAATTATAGAACTCGAAAATTCCTAAGTCTTGTTTCTCTTCTCTTTGTTCTCTCGTCTATTCTCTATTTTCTTTTACGTATAAAGCCTATTTCTTCACCGGTACCATATAGATAGGAATCTCAGTTTTTTCAAGCACTGAAGACGCTACGGTTCCCATAAGCAGTTTTTCCCAAACCGAGTGGCTATGCGTACCCATAACCAGGAGATCTGCATTCCAGGTTTTAGAATACTCAAGGATAGCCGGTGCCGCATCACCTTCTGAAAGATGGGTTTCTACCGAGTCATCATCTAAATGTGCGGCGGCAGTTTTAAGAAAACTTTCTACCACTTCCCGCATTTCTGAAGCAATTTCTAAATTTACTGCCATTTCATTATAACCGGAATACCCCATAAAAGTAGGATAATCTACATTGTAATAATTTACATTGGCCAACACGTGCAGCAAACAAACTTCTGCGCCCATTTGCTGCGCCAGTTTATACCCGGCTTTAACCACTTTTTCTGATACTGGATGGTAATCTATAGCAATTAATATACGTTTCATAATATTAATTATTTGAAATTAGTTAGAATCTAAAGATACTTTTAATAAAAAATGCTTGCTCTTACAAGTTATAAAAGTTTTTAGAATATGTCTAATAAGCTAAGGTTTAGCGTTATTCAGTAATTATAAAATTAAACATTAAGCATATTATATATGAGCCTAACCGGAAATTTTATCTCGAATTTTAAAGAGATTTGCGTTATAGCAATTCGCTTTTTTTGTAACGAATACAAAACCTAAAGTTTTACTCTTTAACCACAATAAGACTTGCTCTTGCGCCGGTTAATAGGTTCCATTCTTTAGCAACGACAAGGTTTCCGTTTTCCTCAATAACTTTTAATTGGGCAGTATTAGGCCCGGAAGATCCTTGGTTTATAGCTTCAAATTCAATATTGTTGAATCCGCTTTCAAGGGTGACTAAAATCGGGTGGAAGCTCCCTCCCAGTACTACCCGTTCAATAAATTTTCCGTTCACATAAACATTTACCTGGTCCCCATCAACAAATTGATGGTCCCGGGCATAAAGCTCTACAAACTTTCCTTTGGTTTTAAAATCCCCTAAATATTGATCCTCTTTAGAAATATTCTTCGCCTCTTTATCAGCAGTCCATTTTTCTTTTATAGCATCGCCGGCAGTTTTCATATTATGAGGTGTTTCCCTAAAATCCAACTTTTTAGGTTTTTCTCGTAAATATTTATTTTCTTCTGAAGATTCTTCCCTGCGAAGTATTGGGAACCCGGAGCCTTTTTCTTCCGGTTCAAGTTTTAAAATGCCGCCGGTATTGTTCGTTCTGGGAATTTCAATCTGCGCAATTCCCGAAAGCGAGAAACAAAAGAATAGCATGCTGAGTATAAGTTTCATAAAGGCCGATTTTCACTAATCTATAATCAAAAATACAGCCAAATTAGCTGAAACAAAAATGTTTATTAGATTTGGCCCAGATTATTTATTCAATTCCTAAATAGGTTAATGCTACTACGTTTGTTGAAATGTTCTCAAGTTTGAAATTTTTAAGAGATTGATTTAATGCTCTTTAAACCTTCAATTGAAATAAAACCACTAAGCCTCTAATAATAAGGGAGATTCGTTAAATAATAGCCATTATTTCTAAAGTTAAAATTATCAATATACTACTTGCTTTTTCAGAAATTATAAACATATTTAGTCTTTAAAATAAAGCATAACTATGGAAATTACGAGCAACCTGCCTGGCCTCATGCAAGAAAAATAGCATGGAAAAATGAACGAGTTTGATTGCGTCATTATATGATTAAATTGGTATTACTTACCTTTGATAAAAATTAAACATAATATGAAGCTAAACCATCTTTTGGATGAAAATTCTATTGCGGGAAAATTCATAGGAGAGTTAAGAGATACCGGTGTGCAAACCGATAGAATGCGTTTTCGAAGAAATATAGAGCGGGTTGGGGAAATCCTTGGCTACGAACTTAGTAAAACCTTGAATTTTTCTGCTGAAAAAATTAAAACTCCCCTGGGACATTCCGAGCTTCAAATTCCCCAGGACGAAGTGGTAATTTGTTCTATTCTTCGCGCAGGCTTACCATTGCACAACGGCTTACTAAACTATTTTGACGACGCCGAGAATTCCTTTATTTCGGCCTATCGTCATCACCCCAATCAAGATGAACACTTTGAAATTGTGGTGGAGTATCTGGCTTCTCCCAGCTTAGAAGGAAAAACGCTAATTCTGGCCGATCCAATGATGGCTACCGGGGGTTCTTTTGTTAATGTGATGAAAGCTCTTGAAAAAATGGGCAAACCTAAAAAAGTCCATTTGGTTTCGGTTATTGCAGCCCGGGAAGGAATAGAAAAAGTAGCTAAAGAATTTCCAGAAGACAGTACCTTATGGGTAGGAACTATAGATGAAGAATTAGACGAACGCGGTTATATCGTTCCCGGGCTTGGTGATGCAGGAGACCTATGCTATGGAGGAAAACTTCAGCATTAAAATTTCAGAAAAAACAAAAAGTAATAGCTGGTAAAACTTTAGTTTAGTCAAATTGAAAAACCTTGCCATCATCGGCTAATTCTATATCTGGAAATATTTCGGTGGCTTCTTCTTTAAATAAATTCAAGTCATTATATCGGGTAGAATAGTGTCCCAAAATAAGTTTTTCCACATGTGCTTCTTTAGCAATTGTTGCGGCCTGTTTTGCTGTACTGTGTTTAGTTGGAGCAGCCAGGTTAGCGCGATCTTCTAAAAAAGTAGATTCGTGATATAAAATCGTCGTGCCCTTAATTTGTGGTAAAATTTGTGGATAAAAAGCAGTGTCGCTACAATATGCATAACTTTTGGGAGGAACAGGATTTGCTGTAACCAATTTATTAGGGATTAATTCACCTGTTTCAGAAGTTACATCTTTTCCTTTCTTTAAACTATTAAAAAGAGATACATCTATATTGTATTCCCGGGCTTTATGTACCAGTAATTTCCTGTCTCCCGGCTTCTCTTTAAATAAAAACCCATTGGTGTAAATGCGGTGGTCTAAAGGGATAGTTTCTACACTAACTCTTTCATCTTCAAACAACATTTGCGGCTCCTTGCTGGTTAACTCGTGAAAATATAGCGGATAATTGGTCCAGGAATTAGAAAGTTTAAGCTGTAAAGTAATAATTTCCTTAATTCCTTTTGGGCCATAAACGTGCAGTTCAGATTCGCGATTTAATAATCTAAATGTGGAAATAAGACCTACCAATCCGTAGCAATGATCGCCGTGAAGATGAGAGATAAAAACGTGTTTTATCCTGGAAAACTTTATTTTATTTCTTCTTAATTGCACCTGGGTACCTTCGCCACAATCAATTAAAAATAAATGGTTATTGATTTCCAAAACCTGGGAACTGGGATTGGTAAAACTTCTGGGAGTTGCAGCATAGCAACCAAGAATATTAAGTGTCATGAAAATAATTTTACAGCAAATCCCTTTGAATTTCGTCCATTTGAATAAGATCTTCGGCTTCCTTTATAGAGGGAACGAGAATGATTTCTTCGGGAAGTTCATCTATGGCAATTGCCTCACTAACCAACACAAAAGATTTCTCATTTTCGTGTTGAACATTAGAGATTTCCAAAAAGCCCAGTATTTCCTCTTTTTTTAGATTTTGGTAAGCTAAAAGGTTTACCACTACATTTTCTTCTGCAAATTCTTTATGATTTTTAGTAAGGGAAGATACAAAATCTACAACCGGCTTATCTTCCGGCTCGATCAAGGTGTAATTCTCTTTTTTAGAAATCTTCATAGCGTAATTTTTCTTCAAAGTTAAGCAACAAAAATCTTTTAGCGGGATATCCCGGAAGCTAATAAATAAATAACTGCCATTCTCACCGCTACACCATTTTGCACCTGATCTAATATTATGGCATTTTCGGCATCTGCCACATCACTGGTAAGCTCTACTCCCCTATTTATTGGCCCGGGATGCATAATTACAATTTCCCTGTCCAATTGTTCCAGTTTCTTTTTATTTAGCTGAAACTGTTGGGCATATTCCCGGGTACTGGGAAAATAACTTATGTCCATACGTTCATTTTGTACCCTAAGCATATTTGCAACGTCACACCATTGTAAAGCTTTGGTTAAATCTGTTTCTACGGTCACCCCCAGGGATTCTATATGTTTGGGTAAAAGAGTTTTAGGACCACAAACTTTTACTTCGGCGCCTTGCAGTTTTAAAGCAAAGATGTTAGACAAAGCTACCCTGCTATGCAAAATATCTCCCACAATCACCACCTTTTTTCCCGCAACTTCCCCCAGTCGCTCCCTAATGGAATAACTGTCTAACAAAGCTTGCGTAGGATGTTCGTGAGCGCCATCTCCTGCATTAATTATACTGGAGTTTACATGACGGGAGAGAAATATCCCGGCACCGGGATTGGGATGCCGCATCACCACCATATCTACTTTCATAGAAAGGATGTTGTTTACGGTGTCAATAAGTGTTTCTCCTTTTTTTACTGAAGAAGAGGCTGCGGAAAAGTTAACAACATCGGCACTTAAGCGTTTTTCTGCCAATTCAAAAGAAAGCCTGGTACGGGTAGAGTTTTCAAAGAATAAATTGGCAATAGTAATATCCTGAAGCGAAGGAACTTTCTTAATAGGACGATTAATTACCTCCTTAAAATGATCGGCGGTTTTAAAAATAAGCTCCACATCTTCTTTTTGAAGATATTTAATCCCCAGTAAGTGGTTCACACTTAATTCGCTCATACATTTAATAATTTAATGTTTGCTATAACCTATTTAGAAACCAGATAAACCACATCTTCTCCATCGTTTTCCTTCCAGTTTACAATCACTTTTTCTTCATTTATCGCATCTACCTGCCGGCCATTATAATCTGGCTGAATGGGCAAATGCCTGCTAAAACGCCTATCAATAAAACTTAACAATTCGATTTCTGCCGGCCTGCCAAAAGATTGCACGGCAGTTAGCGCGGCCCTAATACTGCGGCCGGTGTACAATACATCATCAATAAAAACTACTTTTTTATCCTCAACTATAAAATCTATTTTGGTTTTATTGGCGGCCAGGGGTTTTTCACCTCTTCTAAAATCGTCGCGATAAAAGGTAATATCCAAACGACCATAATCCAGGTCTTTTACGTGATATTCTTCTTTGAGAACTTTAATAATTCGATCGGCAAAGAACACTCCCCGGGGTTGAATCCCAATGAGTACGGTATTTTTAAAGTCGGTATGTTTTTCGATTAACTGACAGGCCAGGCGGTGTAGAATTACATCTATTTCAACGGCATTTAATAATATTTTTTGACCCATAATTAAATAGCAAAGAAAGAAGTTCTACTGCAAAAGTAAGCTTTTTTATTTTCCCTTAAAGTCGATTTCTTTGCTGTTTTTAATCTATAGAGGCTTAGCGAAATTTTTAAGCTGACATGGGTTTTACATTAATTTGTCCTCCAATAGCTTTTAGCATTTTCATTATTGTTTCGAATTGCGGTTTCGCTCCGTCAGATAGCGCCTTGTAAAGACTAGGTCTACTCATTCCAGTTTTTTCTGCAATTTTTGTCATTCCAATTGCTTTTGCAATATGCCCAATTGCTACAACTAAATTAGAACTTTCTCCATCTTCCAGAACAGTATTTAAATATTCAGCAATCATTTCCTCGCTGTCCAGGTATTCTGCTATAGCAAATTTAGAAGTTACCATATCAATTATCCTTTTTTCTGTTCCAGATTTTTTTCGCTTTCTCTATGTTTTTTGTTGAGTAGATTTATTTCAGCTTTCTAATCCACTTATCAAATTCAGATCATTTTTTCCCTGACAACTATTTATTATCCGTGTGGATACCAAATTAGGCGTTTTATATGGATATATGAAACTGATTTTTGTTCAATCCTGAAGTTGCTCTAAAAGAAAGAATAACGGCAGTCTGTCTTATAATTACCAATTAATTCTCTTAAAATAATGTTTTTTTCTTTTGGAATATTCTATCTTAAAACCAGTGAAAACAATAAAAAGTAGTGATAAAAAAAACTTCAATACAAAATAGTGAAACTTGCTATTTTCTAAGTTTAGGGATAGCCATCAATTAAAAAGAAAGAAGGCAATCACTCAAGGCAAATAGACCAATCCCCATAGTGGCTAATCGACGAACAGCCGGTTTAATCAATCCCGCACGTGGGACATTTATGTTAGGCTCCCGAAAAATCGGGACGAGCTGTACCGGCCACACAGCCTGTCCCGATTTTTTCTCGGGGAATGCTTAGTTATTGGGTGTAGTTTTTATTATTCGGTTATTCTATTTTTCAAATCCATTCGTTCGTGTAAAATTCTCGTTATTTCTATTGGATTTACTTGTGATTTTCGATAAAATATTACGTGTTGATTTGCCTTTAGTCCGAAAAGATCAGATTTGATTCCGTCATAATTTTTTCCAAGTTCCGGATTGTCAGCAATGTCTTGGCAAATACACAAAAGCATATCATAATATCTGTCGGCTTGGTTTTCAGACCAGTTCTCGATTGTATATTCCCAGATTCCGTTTAAATCAGCTACAGCCCTATTGGTCAATTCGTATTTAGCCATTCTTTCTGCGTTTGGCTTTTAATTCCTCAAGGTTTTTTTGGGGATCGAAATCGTGAGCAATTCCGCTATCAATTCCTTCTTGAATTGCATTTCTTAAGGCAATTGTTTTACTTTCCTCATTTTCCAAAAGTCGAAGTCCAGCTCTAATTACTTCGCTAACGTTTTTGTAACGTCCAGCAGAAACCTGGGTTTGTACGAATTGGTCAAAATAATTTCCGAGCGATATTGATGTGTTTTTCATTTCGTTTTAATTTGAATTCAAATATACCAAATTTTGGTAAAATATTTAAATTTGCAGGATTTTGCTCAAATTATACCCAACGGCAGTCTGACTCAAAACTACCAATTAATTCTCTTAAAAATAAATTTTATCCTATAATCAGTGAAACGATAAAAAGTAGTGATAAAAAAACCCTTCAATACCCAAAATAGTGAAACTTGCTATTTTCTAATTTTAGGTTTAGATGCCAAATAGAACGAAAAAAAGTTATCACTCCCTAAAAACACTCAACACAAACAAACCAATCCCCATAGTGGCCAATCGACGAACAGCCGGTTTAGTCAACACTGCATTCATGTTAGGCCGTACCGGCCCCACGAATGCTTAGTTATTGTGCCTAGTTATTTTTTCCTATAATTGCTCTGCATTTTTCTTCGATTGCTGTAATTGCAGTTTTCAATTCTTCTTCAATTTCATCTTCGCCTTTAAAAACATTGTATAATATTTTACTATTTTCTTTCATTATTTGAAGTTTGAATTCTTTATCGTGATCAAACTGTCCAAGTTTTACCCTCGCTATTAGGTCAGAGGCAGAAAATATCCTATTTATTGTTTGCGAAAATTTATCAAAATATTTTTCATAATCCTTTCCATAAAGTGTAATGAATCTATATTTTAAACGTCGGAGCTTCTCTAAAGATTTTTTATTTCGCTGAAACCTTTCGCGAGTTACGTATGCCTGATTGTATATTTCAGTTTGTTCTTTGGTTTCATTTTTACTTTTTTCTCTACTAGAACCTTCGTTCCCAAATCCAATGGGACTTCTAATAATCTTTATAGCTTGATGAGCTTCATACATACTTGATAAAACTTCTTCTGCTAATTCATATTTTCTTTTCCATCTAGCTTCTCTTCTCCAAGAATTTATTCCATATATAGCAACACAGGATGCAGTTATAATTGATATACTTTTTAAAATATCAAAAATCAATTTCCAATCTATTTCAGTACAATTCAAACTCTTAATTTCAGTTTTTAATTAGGCACAACGTATTATATCAAGATAAATATACCAATATCCCATAATTCTTACCCGTCATTGGAAACTTTACTTCCAAATTATCCTTTTACCAAAATTTTATATAAGTGTAAATAACTGACTTGCTATAGCTAATAAATCTTTCCCGTTTTTTTCGGGAAAGATTTGTGAAAACTGTTACTTCAACGAGGTTCAATAGGCTTGTGTGGAGTGCATCACCATATTGCATTCTACGATAGAATATAAACTTTTTGCTCTCCCACTACTCTACTACATACATCTCGTTGGAGGCTTTGATATATTCTTGCGGATTAAATGTAGATTCAAAACTATTACGCACTAAATCTAACTTCGATTTTAGTTTGGCAATCTTAGGCTTTAAGTATTCGTCGTCCTTATATTTTTCAATTAAACCTTCATATTTCTTCAGATTTTCCAGGATTCTAAAGGTAATAGTCCCAAACCTAATTTTTAGGTTTTGCACAGCTACCATCTGGTCATGATAATCTTGTTTCCAGTTTTCCGGGTTTTTGGCTTTTTCCTTTACGATTTTGTTTTCGGCAATTTTAGAAATATCCAGGATATACTGGGTGCGTTTTTTGGCATCGGTCTCATTAGTGAAATTGCGTTTAAATTCTTTAAGATCTAAATCGAGCAAACGCACAAAATTCTCTTCCATCGCTTTTACCTGCAACTCTTTTAATTCGTCTAAATTTTTATTGATAGATTCCCATTCAGTCTCAATCAAGTCCTTATCGTGGGTAAATTGAGCCACAGTTGTGGTAAGTTTCAGCATTTCGGTACTTTGCTTTTTTAACTTTTTATCGCCCCAACCCAGGGAATTAATAAAACTACCAATCCCATCGAACAAAGTGCCGGCAAACATCCCGGTAAAAGGCGTGCCCTTGGCAAGATCGCCGGTTACATTTAAAATATGGCTCACCGCAGATAACCGGGCGTCACCTTTTTTCTCCTCTTCCACAAATTTCTTAAACTCTCCAAACCATTCTTTATAACCATTATAATGCATAGGATTGCTCACCTGGTCTAGAGTTGCATAAAATTCCCGGGAAGCGTTAAAAAGGTTTAGCGGTTTAATCTCACGCTCCATAGATGCTAAATTCAAAACCGCCGAGCTGTAATTATATTTATAAACGCTAATGGTATTTTTGTCCAACTCCTCCTGGCGTTCTTCCAAATAACGCACGCGCTCGAGCAATTTATCTACTTTTTCTGCGGAAGAATTGGTGTTTTTAATGCTTTCATCAAGATTGCTAATTTTAGAGTCTATCTCTTTAATGCGATACTCTAAATTCTGACTCAACAAACTGCGCTCTTTATTTAATTCCTGAAGTACCTGTTGCGTTACAGATTGATCCCCAACAAAACTCTGAGCAGAAATATCCTGAAACAAGAAGCCTGAAATTACAAGAAAAACAAGACCTAATTTATTCATATTCAATGATTTTAATCAGTTATTAATTAGTTAAATAACGGGCTGAAGATAAACATATTTTATGCCACTTTAAACAGGATCTTAAAATTTGAAAAAATACATCTAATTTTCTTAGCTGAAAATTGGATTTCGATCAATTTATGGTTTAAGATTCAAAGTTCAAGCTTCACGATTATACCAGAGCTATTAGTGCTTTTTCCTCCCCATTCTAAATAAAATAGGAAATACCACCTTATTTTTTTCTCCAAAAGCGGTTTTAAGTTCAGTTTTAATAAGTTCTACAGGGTTAATTCCTTTGGCATTCTCATAATGTTTTACTGCGCTCCAGGTTTTTAAATATCCAATAAGCTGCTCGAAAGACCATTCATATTCCTTTTGAAAACCTGGCGCTTCCAATTCATTAAACGGGAAAGTCAAATTTTTATAATGTTCATCCAGATAGCGCCGTTCTTCATCCCACCAGGGACCAATAATATCTTTGTAAAAAGAAGCGATTACCGCATCGGTTTGAGCGGTACTTTTAAAAAGCGAATAACCAATTATCGTGATAAATCCGCCGGGTTTTAACACCCTATTTACTTCGGTATAAAACGAATCAAAATCAAACCAATGAATAGCCTGTGCCACAGTAACTAAATTAAAAGAATTATCGGGGAAATTTGTCTTTTCGGCCGGTTGCCTTGAGTAGGTAATATTTGGTTTTTTAATTGCATTTTTCAATTGCTGCACACTTATATCTGTTGCTTCCACCCTGCTAAAGAATTCGGCCAATTCCCGCGCAACCTGTCCGTTTCCTGTACCACAATCCCAGGCTGAATTAGTGACCTCTAAATTCCTTTTTATAAATTCATATAACTCTTTTGGGTAAGTAGGCCTGAATTTAGCATAATCTGCCGACTTTGTAGAAAAATTATCTTTCATAATTCTAGGGTATAAAAAAACCGTTCACTAATTTTTTAGCGAACGGTTTAAATATAAACTAAATTTTTATTCCTTATTTCTGAACTTCTATCGTATCTGTATCTTGATCTATAGCAGCTCCCGGATTCCTGCTCATCGTATTAGACTCTGTATTTGGCGCGTCCATATCGTCAATAACATCGGCAGCTTTAGCAAAAAAAGCACGTAATTGCTCTTTAGAATCTTCAGCTTTTACATCAATATCTTTTAAATCTGCTTTTAGATCTTCTACTTCAGCAGATAATTCGTTATACGAGTTTTTCTGAAGTTTCTCTAAAGCCATAACTGCATTTTCCAGTTGAGCTTTCATGTTACCCGCAGGTTCTTTTAAAGAATCCCCCAGGGTTTCCACTTCCTCATTTACTTGCATTCCAAATTCCCTGGAACGTTCTGAAACTGCTGCTGCAAATTTCTGAATGGCTTTTTCTGGCTTAGTCTCCATATCCTCATACTTACCTTCTTTATCCATGTAGATAAGATAATCGGCCACTGCATTCGTCTTGTTGTATTCATTGTCACCAAGACTGTCTTTTTCAACTTCCAGAGTTTCTTCTATATCGAGATTTTCCTCTTCTTTTTTATTAGCATTATTACAGGAAGACAATACTCCTGTTGCCAATAAAATAAGCCCGGCATTTTTTATAAAACCTGGAGTTGTAATATTCGAAAAACTGTTCTTTATCAAATTCATTACGCTTTGTTTTTTGGTTAGGATAAAATTAGGCAAAAAACAAAGTCAGGATTCACAATAAATGATAAACTATTATAAAAACTTAAGCTAATTAACTAATAGCACGTTAAAAGCTCACTTAATTATGAGGAAAAAGTGAAATTTTATTAAAATCAGGGAATTATACAGATTAATATTGCCTGTATTTAGAGCGGTGCGAACTATTAAATTATAGCATCGAAAAGTAGTTAATAGACTATCAACTACCTCGTTAATATTCATCCATTAACAGCCCGAGATCCAGCTTTAAAATATATTAAAAAGACAGATTTTACTTCGATCAGGATTAAAATCTCTAATGTAAAAAAACTTTTAGATCACCAGAATCTCAAGGATTTAAAGCAAATCAATTAATGAGATTTTAAATGCTTTTGATTAAACGTTGAACCTAAAATGCATCACATCTCCGTCCTGTACAACATACTCTTTTCCTTCAACCCGCATTTTACCGGCATCTTTAACTTTGGCTTCGCTTTCGTAATAATCAAAATCCTTGTAAGAGATAACTTCAGCACGAATAAAACCTTTCTCAAAATCGGTGTGAATTACTCCCGCAGCTTGTGGGGCTGTCGCACCCACCGGCACTGTCCAGGCGCGCACTTCTTTAACCCCGGCGGTAAAATAAGTTTGCAGATCCAGTAATTTATAAGCTCCTCTAATTAATTTCGCAGCACCCGGTTCTTCCAGGCCAATATCCTGCAAAAACATTTGGCGTTCCTCATAATCGTCTAATTCGGTAATATCTGCTTCTGTTCCCACCGCAAGTACCAAAACTTCTGCATTCTCTTCTTTTACCGCTTCCCTTACGCGTTCTACGTGCTCGTTACCAGATACCGCAGCATCTTCATTCACATTGCACACATACATCACCGGTTTATCGGTTATAAATTGTAACGGTCTTATAAAATCTTTGCGTTCATCTTCGGTTAAATCTAATGCTCTTACCGATTTCCCTGCTTCCAAACCCTCTTTTACTTTTAGCAAAGCGGCTTCTTCCTTTTGGGCTTCTTTATTACCGGTTCTTGCCGCTCTTTTCACCTTTTCCAGCTTCTTTTCTGCTGTTTCAAGATCTTTAAGCTGAAGTTCCATATCTATGGTTTCTTTATCTCTAATTGGATCTATGGAACCATCTACGTGCACAATATTATCATTATCAAAGCAGCGTAAAACGTGAAGAATGGCATCGGTTTCCCTAACATTTCCCAAAAATTGGTTTCCAAGGCCCTCTCCTTTACTCGCTCCTTTAACCAAACCTGCAATATCTACAATCTCTACGGTTGCCGGTTGTACTCTTTCAGGAACTACCAAACTTTCCAATCTTTCCAGGCGTGGGTCTGGAACATTCACTACCCCAATATTAGGTTCTATGGTACAAAAAGGAAAGTTTGCGCTCTGCGCCTTGGCATTGGAAAGACAATTAAAAAGTGTCGATTTTCCTACGTTTGGTAATCCTACGATTCCGGCTTTCATATTCTATTATTTTTTGCGGGTGCAAATGTACATATTTTATGCGGTAGCGACTAATTTCTTTTAGGTACAATCATTAAGTGTTTTAACTATTGTCCGGTAGAGAAACAAGATCGCTTCGCTGCAAGAAAAAAGAGAATAAACTAAACTCTAACTAACTGATAATCCTGATTTTATATAAGTAATATTTTTCATCTAATTCTTTTTCCTGAAGGTTTCAAATACGAATGAGGATAAATAAGAAATCGCTTTTAAGTTTTACTATAAAAAAGAACATGATAATTTGTTATATTTTTATCGGACATCAATAAATTAAAACACAAAATTTCATCTTCTTAGTATTTTCAATCTAAGCGGGTTTGCGAATTGGCAGTTTGTACTAACTTTGCAATTATGGAAAAAAACCGGGTGCTACAAACGCTTAAAGAATATTTTGGATATGACAGTTTTAGACCACTGCAAGAGAAAATTATAAATGCAGCTTTTGAAGGTAAAGATAACCTGGTGATTATGCCTACCGGTGGCGGAAAGTCTATTTGCTATCAGCTGCCCGCTATTTTATTACCGGAAATCACCCTGGTAATTTCCCCGCTTATCGCCTTGATGAAAGACCAGGTTGACGGCCTCACCGCCAACGGCGTACCGGCTGCTTTTCTAAATAGTAGCCAAACAGAGAATGAACAGCAGGAAATTTTTAAAAAGATAGATGCGAAAGAGCTTAAACTATTATATGTAGCACCGGAAAGTCTGCAATTTGTAGATAAGTTTATGAGTGATGGCAAAGTGAGTTTAATTGCGGTAGATGAAGCTCACTGCATCTCCAGCTGGGGGCACGATTTTCGTCCTGCCTACACCCAATTGGGCTATTTAAAAAACCGCTTCCCCACTACCCCAATGATGGCACTTACCGCTACTGCAGATAAAGCTACACGCCATGATATTTGCCGACAGCTCAATATTCCCAACGCCGAAAAACATATCGCTTCTTTTGATCGTAAAAACCTTAGCCTGGAGGTGCGACCCGGTATAAAACGTTTTGAACAGATTAGTAATTTCGTTAAAAACCGAAAAAAAGAAAGCGGGATTATTTATTGTTTAAGCCGAAAAAACACCGAAGAACTCGCAGAAAAATTACAACGCAAAGGTTTTGAAGCTGAAGCTTATCACGCCGGCCTTGCTGCCGATAAACGCATTCAAATTCAAGAAGATTTTATTAACGATCGTTCTAAAATTATTTGTGCCACCATCGCTTTCGGGATGGGGATCGATAAATCTAATATTCGTTGGGTAATTCACTATAACATGCCTAAAAACCTGGAAGGCTATTACCAGGAAATTGGGCGTGCGGGGAGGGATGGATTACCATCGGACACCATGCTATTTCACAGTTATGCCGATGTTGTACAGCTTCAAAAGTTTGCTTCAAATGCAAAAAATGAAGAGGTACAATTGGCAAAATTAGACCGTATGAAGCAATATGCTGAAGCTTTAAGCTGTCGCAGAAAGATATTGCTAAGTTACTTTGGAGAATTAAAACAGGAAGACTGCGGAAATTGTGATATTTGTAAGAATCCGCCGCAATTTTTTGACGGTACCATTATCGCTCAAAAAGCACTTTCG
The DNA here is from genome assembly GCF_900129445.1 of Salegentibacter echinorum. Classification (GTDB taxonomy): domain Bacteria; phylum Bacteroidota; class Bacteroidia; order Flavobacteriales; family Flavobacteriaceae; genus Salegentibacter; species Salegentibacter echinorum. Next base: position 20,216 of record NZ_FQVT01000006.1, on the reverse strand, counting down.
TGTATATTCAGGTTAAAAGAAAGTGAACCTATTACCGTAGTGATAGATGTGCTGCGCGGCTCACAAAATGAAGCGGTTTTTAGTAAGAATTATCAGCAAATAAAAACCTTTGGGATTGGAAAAGATATTTCCTGGCATCATTGGCAGCAATATATTATTCAGCTTATAAATTTAGGGTTGCTGGAAATTGCTTTCCATCGAAAAAATAATTTGCAGCTCACGTCCCTGGCAAGAAAGGTGCTTTTTGAAAGCGAAAAAGTTCAACTCGCCGAGGTACCGGATCGTAAAAAAATAAAGCGTCCTGAAGTGAGCGAAGCTTCAGAAAAAACTGTCGACAATTCCCTTTTTGAAAAATTGAGGCAATTGCGCTTAAAGATTGCCCGCGAAGAGGAAATCCCGGCTTATCTTATTTTTAATGACGCTACGCTTAAAGAAATGGAGAAAGCCAGACCGATGACCGACGATGAATTTCTTCAAATTAACGGGGTGGGAAGACAGAAAATGCAGGATTACGGTTATGATTTTATCAAGGAAATCATCGCTTTCAGTAAAGAAAAAAGAACCGGCAAAAAAAATAAAAAGGGCGATACCTACAAAACCACCTTAGCATTATTACAGCAAGATTTAAGTTTAGAGGAAATTGCAAAAGAGCGCGGCCTGGCCCTCACCACAATTTATTCCCACCTGGCAAAACTTTACAATGATAATGAAGCCGTTGAACCAAAAAAGTATATTTCTAAAGCAGATCTAAAAGCTGTAGCAAAGGCTAAACAGGAATTAGAGCAAACCGAAGCCTTAAAACCTTATTTCGATCATTTTGAAGAAGCTATTGACTATGGGGTTATTCGATTAGCCCTGGCGGTTTTGGAAAAAGAAGAAGCAAAAACGTAAACGATGTTTTTTACGCATCCAGTCCTACCCAAATTTTGCAGGCAAGCCTTTTATATTAAGTTTATCAGATCAAAAAAATAAGGTTTTCTAAGTCTAAATTCTTTGAAACTATAAATATTCGTGAATTCTAAGGTTTACCCAGGGTAATTAATGCAACTTTTTGTTCAAAAACAATAAAAAGGCCACAAAGACTCCAAAACTCCAAGAAAAACACTAAGAGCATCTTGGTGCACCTTAGTGTTTTTGTGCCTTAGTGGCGCTGAATATTCCCGAACTTGAGTTTTAAAAATCCTCCAAACCAATTTTATTGAGCATTAAGCCTGAAGCCGGTACAATATAATCCATTTGCATCGCTACGCCCGGTTTTAAGCTATTTTCGATATCTGTTAAACTTAGCTCTCCTTTTCCTAATAAAAGCAAGGTTCCCATCATTAAACGCACCTGGTGTCTTAGAAATCCGGCACTGTGAATATGAAAGATATAAGATTTCTCCGGAAAAAAACTTGCCGTGATTTCGGTGTTTTCTACTAACTCAGATTTTAAAATCTCCCGATCAAAAATGCTGTTTTCAGAAACCCTCACGCAGTAATTTCTAAAGTGATGTTTCCCTTCAAAGAGCTTCGCTCCCTTTTTCATCATTTCAATATCCAGGTCAAATTGAAAATTGGCCATTAAGGAAGCGCAAAAAGGGTGGTTCTTTGTGCCATAGCTAAACAAATAAGCATACTCCTTTAACTTTGGATGCTGGATAATATTAAATTTAGCATCTACTTCGGTAATCGCAACAGCCCGAATATCCTGCGGTAAATTGAGGTTAAATAGATCGAGAAATTCATCTAAATCCTCCAAAGGTTCGTGATCTAAAAAAAGCTCGAAGGCAGATTCCTGTGCAGATACCATGGCATCTGTTCGGCTGGTACCCAAAATTTTAAATTTTGCATCGGGCAGCGCGTAACCCAGCGTTTTCACAATAAGGCCTTCTACCGTTTTCACATCTGGTTGTCTTTGCCAACCGTGCAGGCGATAACCTAAATATTGAATTTTTATAAGGTAAAAATATCTTTTGCGTTGCAAGTCTATATATTTTTCTAAATGTTATTGGTCTATTCTGGGAAATTGATTAAACCTCTACCCAGGGTTGAGAGGTATGCTTCTGAAAAAAGTCCTTTAATTTCGAAACAAGCCTTGGAATATTAAATCCCTGGCTCGTGCCCAGCGATTAAAACTTACGTTCTTTATTAAGTTCTTCCATCGCTTCAATTTCTTCAGAAGGAATCACTTTTAAGAAGGAAGAATGTTGCTCTATGGCATACTCCAGCTTACTTACTATTTCTTCTATAGATTCATTTTCATAATCTATTTCAAGCGGTTCTTTAATCTGCATGCTTTGTAAAATCCCTCGTTTTTTAATCCTGATGCCTTTTTTATCGAAAGAACGTCTAAAGCCATCAATCACAATAGGGATTACTATGGGTTTGTATTGTTTAATAATGTGGGCGGTGCCTTTTCGAATAGGTTTAAAAGGCGTGGTAGTACCCTGCGGAAAAGTAATTACCCAACCGTCTTTTAAAGCCATTCCTATATTTTTTGTGTCATTGGGATTAACTTTGCGAGTCACCTCTTCTCCCTTAGAGCGCCAGGTACGCTCTATACTCACTGAACCACCATAAGCCATAATTCTGGATAATAAACCAGATCTCATGGTCTCTTTAGCGGCTACGTAATAAATGTTTAATTTGGGCTGCCAGATATAGCCAATATTCTTTATAGAATCAATCCTTCCGCTTAAACTTGCATTAAACACGTGGAACATTGCCGTAACATCGGCAAAATAAGTTTGATGGTTGGAGACGAATAGTACGTTGGTATCTGGTAAATCCTTAATGATATGTGAGCCTTCAATACTTAACTCATTAAAGCCGCGATAACGCCTATGTGTAAGCAAACCAAAAATCCTGATAAGCCATTTTTTTAAAAATAAAATATGTCCAAATGGATTTCTCTTAAACAATCCCATAGTTTTAATTTAGTTCCTCTTAAAAATATCGGCATAGAAACTTCCCTGAATAACTCCGAAAAATTAGACCGGGTAAATATAGTAAAATCTCCCTGAGCAGGCACAAAATATGATAGTCTGAAGTTTTAAAGTATATAAATAGCGTAATGATTCTTAATTAGGCCTTTATAAACCTTTCCTAAAAAGTTCCCTTATTTCGCTAAGCATCATCCCCGTAGCGCCCCAAACTATCTGGTTGTTGAGTTTAAAAGCAGGAACAAGCATTTTTTTTGAATAACTGGTACTCAATTCTTCATTTACAAAATTAGAATGATCTAAAAAATGATCTAAATCTACCTCTAATATTTGGGCAACTTCACTTTCCTGTTTAATTAAATTAGGAGTGTGATCCAGCAAGCCTAAATAAGGCTGTACCCAAAAATTACTGGGCGGAATATATAATTTGGTAAGTTCTCTAATCACCTGAATTTTATCCCGGGGAATACCAACTTCTTCTTCTGTTTCGCGTAAAGCGGTATCCTGTAAATTTTCATCTTCAGGTTCTTCCCTACCCCCGGGAAAACCAATTTGATTGGAATGCACTCCTTTATACGTTCTTCTTAAAATAAGGACCATAGAGGTATTCCCAAAAGTATTTGGATAAAAAACGGCCATCACCCCGGCTTTGTTCGGACTTAAATCTTCAATTTTAAGATTCTTCATCTCTTCTCGCCTGCTTCCCGGAATTAATTTATGATGCGCCTTTTCCCCCGGAAGCACTATTTTTTTTAATTTTGGTACCTTATTTTTAAAATCCTGAAAATCCATGAGAACTGCTGTAATATTCTTTTTCTGTATTCTTTTTTTTGCAAGTTGTGAAGATAAGGAATCTTCTAAAAAGAAAGTCCCAGATACTCAAGAAGCTCCTCTTAAAGCAAGTAAAGCAGAATTGGATTCTTTGAAAGCGAAGTATGGAGAGAAAAAAGAAACGGTAGATGAAACCTATGCTGCCAAAGATGATCGCTTCCCCATCCCGCAGGAAGAACTCATCCCATTTTTAACACAATACGGGAAAGAAAATCCCGAAACGCGAGTGCGTATTATAACCAGCTTTGGAAATATTGAAGTTAAACTTTTTAAAGACACTCCTTTGCATCGTGCTAATTTTATTATGCTGGTAAAAAACAATTATTTCAACTCTACTTTTTTCCATCGTGTCGCACCGGGATTTGTGATTCAGGGTGGGAATTCAGATAATGAAGCAACACCCAGAAAGAGAGCCGAAATAGGTGGTTACTTAATCCCAAGTGAGTTTGACGCCGGGCATAAACATACCTATGGTGCCTTTTCTGCCGCAAAATATAGTGAACAGAATGTGAGTAAAGCTTCTTCTCCATTTGAATTCTTTATTGTAATGGATAAAAACGGAACTCCGCATCTTAATAACGATCATACTGTTTTTGGCCAGGTCACAAAAGGTATGGATGTCGCTGAGAAAATCGCCAAAGTAGAAACCGGTCAATCGGAATGGCCAAGGGATAATGTGCAAATAGACATTGAGATTATTGAGTAAGTAGATTATACGTTAGTTCGTGATTCGAATATTCGGGAATTGTTAATTCAAAAGTCGAAAACTTGACCTATAATGCAGATTGGCTGTAGTAGTCTAACAAATCTTTTTTGTTGTAATGGGGCTGTCATTCCGACGAAGGAGGAATCTCTTGTTTTAGATAAAGACTCGTAACGCGCGTTTTTAGTGGTAGTTTAACAGCTCAATACAAACGGTTCTTATAAAGGATATTATCAACGCAGTGTAAATTAAATCCTATAAATCTTATCACTTATTTCTTCGGAATATTATCTTTCAGCAATTGATTTTGCTCTTCCATAAGTTTGTTCATCTTTGCTAAAAGCTCAATATCTTTTGGGGTAACTTCGCGTTTATCTTCAGGATCCTGGGCTTTCTTCCTAAAACGGTTCATTAACTTAATCACTATAAAAATAGTAAAGCCTACAATTAAAAAGTCAATAAACGACTCAAGCAAAGCTCCATATCCAATGGCCACTTCGTGGATTTCATTAACGCCTTCGGCTTCGGCCACTCCTTCTCGTAAAACCCATTTTTTATCGGCGAATTTAATGCCCTCGGTCATTAAACTTAGCGGCGGACTCACCACTTCTTTAACCAGGGTGTTCACCACTGCGTTAAAAGCAGTACCAATGATAATACCCACGGCCATATCGACCATGTTGCCTTTAATCGCAAATTCTTTAAATTCCTTTATTATACTCATCTATCTATTCATCAAATAATTTAGTTTGACTTTCTGAAGATCCCGAATCTTCCTTTTTCCTCACAATGTTAATTTTATTTTTTCTATCAGAAACATCATCTTCATCGACAACTTCAATATCTTCGGTAGCAACTTCTTCTTCCGCTTCATAAGGTAACGGCTCCAGCGGATTAATCTGTTTCACCTTATCTGTTGTTAACTGATTTCCAAGTGCCTTAACACCTTTTATTGCAATAAACTCTTCAAGGTTTATTATTTCATTTTCCCGCTGTTCTTTTCCACGTAATTTAGAAAAAACAATTTCCGCTTGCGGATAAAAATCGGTAGAAATAAATTCCAAATAAGAATTTTCGTGTTCGCTAATGAATTTTTCTTCCTTATCTGGATTTTCAATAAGGAAACGTTTTACGTAAAATCGTTCTTTTTCTGCTTCCCAATAAATAGCAGAAATTGGTTTTTTTGGCATCCATTTTTCCAACACAACCATCTCCTCATCAAAACGTGTAGTTAACTCTGGCACAATGGTTTTTGCTACCGCATCTTGAGTAACGATTAAAATGCGATCTTCACCCCTAAATTCACCTAAAAGCTCACCGCGCTCATCTACATTAAGACGTTTTACCGTTTCGTCAAACCAAATTCTACGAGGCTTTAAAGTTGATACTCCTTCTTCTTTTAACTCTATTCGTTTTACCGCATATTTGGTAACAATATTTCCTTTTACGTTTCTACCTTTAATAAGCATATCGGCAAAATCGACATCAAATTTCAATTTTTTAATGCTGCCTACCTGTCTCAAAAACACCGTTACAACTTCGGCCTCCCCATTAGGGTTTGCAGAAAAATAATGCACCTTAGACCCTTTTTTGCCCTGGGTTAGGTCATATTCCCTATCTCGGGTCACAGAGGTCACCGCAAAACGTTTTATATAAGATGCACCTCCTTTACCATTGCAGTAAATCATATTATAAATAGTGCGCTTGTCTTTTTTCTTAAAAATCGCGACATGTATAATATCCTTACCTATAAAAGTTTTGGTATCTACTTTGGTTACCATCATCTTTCCACTGGCAGTAAAACAAATTATATCGTCTATATCACTACAATCGGCTACGTATTCATTCTTTTTAAGCGCTGTACCAATAAAACCTTCCTTACGGTTTACGTAAAGCTTAGAATTTCTAATCACCACTTTAGAGGCCTCGATATCGTCAAAAATATGAAGTTCGGTTTTACGGTCTTTTTCTTTCCCGTAGTCTTTTTTTAATTTTTCAAAATAAGCTACAGCATAATCCACCAAATGGTCTAAATGGTGTTTTACTTTGGCAATCTCATCTTCTAAAGCATCAATTTTTTGCTGTGCTTTATCGAGGTCAAATTTTGAAATTCTCTTAATCCTTATTTCTGTAAGCCTTGTAATATCATCCCGGGTTACCGCTCTTTTTAAATGTTTTATATGTGGTTTTAACCCTTTGTCTATGGCATTTATCACCCCATCCCAGGTTTCCTCTTCCTCAATATCCCTATAAATTCTTTTTTCTATAAAAATTCTTTCTAAGGAAGAAAAATGCCATTGTTCTTCTAATTCATCGAGTGTGATCTCCAATTCCCGCTTCAGCAAATGCAAGGTATGGTCTGTAGAGCTTCTTAAAATCTCTGAAACTCCCAGGAACACAGGTTTGTTATCTATAATTACACAACCCAACGGTGCAATGGAATTTTCACAATACGTAAAAGCATATAAGGCATCAATAGTCTTATCTGGAGAAATATTATTGGGAAGGTGAATTAAGATTTCTACCTCGGCAGCAGTATTATCCTCAATTTTTTTGATTTTTATTTTCCCTTTATCATTCGCTTTTAGAATAGAATCTATAAGACTACTTGTGGTGGTTCCAAAAGGAATTTCGGTAATTGCCAGGATATTTTTATCATACTGGCTAATCTTAGCGCGCACCCGCACTCTCCCGCCACGTTTCCCATCGTTATAATTGGAAATATCTGCAATCCCACCGGTAGGGAAATCGGGGAAAAGTTTAAACCGCTTCCCTCTTAAATGCTTAATAGAAGCATCTATTAGTTCATTAAAATTATGCGGAAGTACGCGGGTACTTAACCCCACTGCAATACCCTCGGCTCCTTGTGCCAAAAGCAATGGAAATTTAACCGGCAGGTTTACCGGTTCTTTTTTTCTGCCATCATAAGAGAGTTGCCATTCGGTCAATTTTGGGTTGTAAAGCACTTCCAGGCCAAACTTAGAAATACGTGCTTCAATATACCGGGGCGCGGCAGAGCGGTCTCCCGTGAGGATATTACCCCAGTTTCCCTGCGTATCGATAAGCAGGTCTTTTTGCCCCATTTGCACCATGGCATCACCAATACTGGCATCGCCGTGTGGGTGGTACTGCATTGTATGTCCCACAATGTTGGCCACTTTATTGTAACGACCATCATCCAAATCTTTCATAGAATGCATAATGCGGCGTTGCACAGGTTTAAAACCGTCTTCCATGGCCGGTACCGCACGCTCCAAAATCACATAAGAAGCATAATCGAGAAACCAGTCTTTGTACATCCCGGTTACCCTTATTAATTCTTCTTTTGGCTGATTATTTTGTTCCTGGTTAGCTCCCTCCTGGTTCTCTTCCATTAAGCTGTAATTTTTTCTTCCCAAATGAGTTCAGGATGACCCGCTGCAAAGTATTTAATTTATGCAGGCCTGCCTGGATTCTTTAAATTATTCTTAGTTACATCTTGAAACTCGTTTTCGAGCTTTCGTTTGGGCAACTGTTCTTTCTGTAATTCGTTATTTTCCACTATTTTCTCTAAAGACGCAAGCATTTTACGCTTCTTTTTTTTATTGAGAAAGGTAGTATTAAATGAGTATGTTTTAAAACCCCGTCTTCGGCGTGAACTGATATAAATTTTTACTGCAGAATAAAAAAAGTAGTCCTGAAACTTAAATTTCGCCAATTTTCGCTTCGGAAATTCTGCTTTCTTCACTCTGTATTCCATGAATTTAGAAAAGAATACACCATTATTTTTTAAATTTAAGGTTTCCCCATCGTTATCAAATTCAAAAGACACTCCTATTTTATGTACATAAAAAGCAAGTAAAAGTACCACAATATTGGGCAGGAAATGACTAAAATGAATAGGTTCTTCACTGCCTATTAATTCTATATTCACAAAAATATTGGTTACAAAAATAGCCAATAATACAATGTAAATAGAGGGCACTATTTTAACCTCTTTTTTATTGGAGCATTTCATATTCCTAATTCTTCGATAAGGTCCAGCTCCACTTTTAAATTATCAATAATAAATTCCTGTCTATCTGGGGTGTTTTTTCCCATATAGAAACTAAGCATTTCATCTATAGACTTCTCTTTATCTAGCATTACCGGGTCTAATCTAATATTATCTCCAATAAAGTGCTTAAACTCATCGGGCGAAATTTCACCAAGTCCTTTAAATCGGGTTATTTCTGCTTTTCCGGTGAGCTTATCTACGGCATCCCTGCGTTCTTTCTCACTATAACAATAAATAGTTTCTTTTTTATTACGCACCCTAAATAGCGGTGTTTGTAAAATGTATAAATGATTTTCTTTAATCACTTCAGGAAAAAACTGAAGGAAAAAAGTAATGAGCAATAACCTAATATGCATTCCATCTACATCGGCATCGGTAGCGATTACAATATTATTATACCTTAGATCTTCCAGGGATTCTTCAATATTTAAAGCGGCCTGCAGTAGATTAAATTCTTCATTTTCGTAAACAATTTTCTTACTTAAGCCATAACTATTTAATGGTTTTCCTTTTAAACTAAAAACGGCCTGGGTGTTTACATCACGGGATTTGGTAATGGAACCACTCGCCGAATCCCCCTCGGTAATAAACAGGGTAGATTCCAGGTAACGCTCTTTTTTGCTATCGCCTAAATGAATTCTACAATCCCGAAGTTTTTTATTGTGTAAACTGGCTTTTTTAGCCCGGTCTTTCGCTAATTTTCTTATGCCAGAAAGGTCTTTTCGCTCTCGCTCGGCCTGTAATATCTTGCGATGTAAACTCTCGGCAGTTTCCGGGTTTCTATGCAAGTAATTATCTAATTGCGTTTTTACAAAATCATTAATATAAGTTCGCACCGTGGGCATTTCCCCGCCCATATCTGTAGAACCGAGTTTGGTTTTCGTTTGACTTTCAAAAACGGGTTCCATCACTTTAATACTAATGGCCGAAACTATAGATTTTCGTATATCGCTGGCGTCATAATTTTTTCCGTAGAACTCCCGCACTGTTTTGACAATTGCTTCCCGAAAGGCAGAAAGATGCGTACCGCCCTGCGAAGTGTTCTGGCCATTTACAAAAGAATGGTATTCCTCACTGTATTGCGTTTTACTGTGGGTTAGCGCAACCTCAATATCATCACCACGCATATGAATGATGGGATATAGACGCTCCTCTTCGTTAATACTATCTTTTAAGAGATCTTTAAGCCCATTTTCTGAATAAAATTTTTCTCCATTAAAAACTATGGTCAATCCGGGATTTAGATAGACATAGTTTTTAAGCATTTTCTCAATGTATTCATTTCTGAATTTAAAATTTTTAAAAATCTCTTCATCTGGAATAAAAGTAATCTTAGTACCACGACGACGGGAAGTTTCTTCCAGGTGTTCCTCATCTTTTAGCACACCTTGTTCAAACTCGGCTGCATGAGATTTACTATCCCGCGATGATTCCACCCTAAAATAAGAAGAAAGGGCATTTACTGCTTTAGTACCAACCCCGTTTAGACCTACAGATTTTTTGAAAGCACGGGTATCATATTTTCCACCCGTATTCATTTTTGAAACTACATCTACCACTTTTCCCAATGGAATACCGCGCCCGTAATCGCGCACAATCACCCGTTGATTCTGTACGGAAATTTCAATAGTTCTACCCGAGCCCATGACAAACTCGTCAATACTGTTATCCAGTACTTCTTTAAGTAAAATATAAATCCCGTCATCGGCGCTGGAACCATCACCCAGCTTTCCAATATACATCCCGGGACGCATCCTAATGTGTTCTTTCCAATCTAAAGACCGTATATTATCTTCGGTGTACTTTGTTTCCTGGCTCATATGTGGTTTATGGAGTTGTGCTGCTAATATAAGGTATCTACTAAACAGTTTAAACCGCTTTAGCGAATTTTAATTAACAAAGACTTCACGAGAAATGTTAATTATGATTATTGCCGGAATAATGATTCAAGATCGCTGCGCTGCAAGAAAAAAGAATTAAGAGAAGAAGCCAAACCAGGACCTCTTCTGAATATTATGTTAGCTTTGATCCAATTGAAATTTGGGTTAATCTGCTTTTACCAAACGTCAATGAATCTAAATGATATACAAAATCCCGCTTCAGAAGAAACAGGATTTTTAAACTTTTAAATAAAACGCTGGGTTTTAGAAACAGCATTCCTTCTAAACTGTTCAGAAATAATTAGTCAACAAGACTTACGCGTCTTTATGCATAAAGCGTTGTTTTTCCAATAGTACCTCTTCACTTTCCACGTGTTCATCATCTGGCACGCAACAATCCACAGGACATACCGCTGCACATTGTGGTTCATCGTGAAAGCCTTTACACTCGGTGCATTTATCTGGAACGATATAATAAATTTCATCGCTAACCGGCTCCTGCGACTCATCGGCATCAGCTTCTTTTCCGTTAGGCAGTACTACATTACCTTCCAGGTCTGTTCCATCGGCATAACGCCAATCATCGGCACCTTCATAGATTGCTGTATTTGGACATTCGGGTTCACAAGCCCCGCAATTTATACATTCATCGGTTATAACTATAGCCATATTTTTATCTTTATACGAGCTGGTTTAAATTACTTACTTGTAGATTTTTTATCATTTATTCTGAAAAAATAGTTTTTCATTTCTTAGATATTTTCCAATATTAATTGAAACTTCTGTTATCCTATTTTTAATGTCTCCGGTAATGCCAGGAACACATTCAGAAACCTTGAAAATCTATGCTAAAATTTCTTCAAACAAGCCTCAGGTTAATTAAATCAAAAACTTATTGGGGTTTTCCTATGTTTTTTAGGAGTTTGCCAGCTTAAGTTTTAATTTCGCGTACAAATTTAAAGCCATTGGCTATCATAACCAAATATGGAAATGACAATCGAAGAAAGAAAATTACATTTTATAAAACTTGGGGAATTTCTTGGAGAATTCACCCTAATAAATAAAGATTCAGCAAAAAAGGACACCCGGAATAATGTTTTTTATAATGAATTAAATCATAAAATAAGTCAGGCAGTTCACTATAACGGATGGTTTACCAGAGATAATGTGATTTTCTCTCTCCAGCAATGGAGTGAAGCTCTAACCAAGCCCAATTTAGATAAGTGGTTAAAAGATTACAGTTTAGCTCCCAAAACCCCAAAAACGGTCGCGGTAATTATGGCGGGAAATATCCCCTTAGTTGGATTTCACGATTTTCTCTCCGTATTAATTTCAGGTCATCATGTTTTGGTAAAACAATCTTCTAACGATAAGCAATTATTACCGGTTATCGCAGCATATCTTATGGATATCGCCCCTGAATTTGAAGATCGCATTCATTTTTCCGAAGAAAAATTGGAAAATTTCGACGCAGTAATCGCTACCGGAAGTGATAATACAGCCCGGTATTTTGAATATTATTTTTCTAAAAAACCGAGTATTATTAGAAAAAACCGAAATTCGGTGGCGGTGCTTTCGGGTGACGAGAATAAGAAAGAATTAGAAGCCCTTGGCAAGGATATTTTTAGATATTTTGGCCTGGGCTGTAGAAATGTTTCCAAACTTTATGTTCCAAAAAACTATGATTTTAAAGCTTTTTTTGAAGCAATTTTTCCCTGGAAAGACTTATTGAATTCTGCCAAATATGCTAATAATTATGACTATAACAAGGCGGTGTATTTAATGAGTGATTTTAAATTATTAGACAATGGCTTTCTTGTGCTTAAAAAAGACGAAGGCTTTGGTTCTCCTATTGCCAGCTTATTTTATGAAGAATATGAAAATAAGGAGAAACTTCAGGAAATATTAAAGAGGCAGGAAGATAAATTGCAATGCGTGGTAGGCCAATCTTTTGAAGTGGATTTTGGGGAAACGCAAACTCCAAAACTTTGGGATTATGCCGACGGAGTAGATACTTTAAAGTTCCTGGAGGAACTATAAAGGCTGGAAATTTTGATAAATAGGTTGTAGCTCAAAACTACAATGACAAATAATATTTAAAATGAAAAAACATAATTTTAGCGCTGGTCCCTGTATATTACCACAAGAAGTTTTTGAAGAAGCATCACAGGGAATTTTAGATTTTCAAAATTCAGGTTTGTCTATTTTAGAAATCTCACACCGCAGTGAGGCCTTTGTGTCGGTCATTGAGGAAGCCAGGAGTTTGGCGCTTCAGCTTTTAGGATTGGAGAATAAAGGATATTCAGCACTTTTTTTACACGGTGGAGCAAGCACACAATTTTTAATGACTGCCTACAATTTTTTAAATAAAAAAGCCGGATATCTCAATACCGGTACCTGGTCTTCTAAAGCGATAAAAGAAGCTAAACTCTTTGGCGAAGTTGTAGAAGTTGGATCATCAAAAGACAAAAATTTCAATTATATTCCAAAAGACTATAAAATTCCTTCCGGGCTGGATTACTTACACTGTACCAGTAATAATACTATTTACGGTACTCAAATAAAAGATTTCCCAAATATAGACGCGCCATTGTTCTGTGATATGAGTAGTGATATTTTTTCCAGGGAGATGGATTTTTCGAAATTTGACCTTATCTATGCAGGAGCGCAAAAAAATATGGGTCCCGCAGGCACTACTTTGGTTGTGATTAAAAATGATCTCATTAAAAAAGTTGAACGCGAAGTGCCTTCTATGCTAAATTATAAAGTGCACCTGGAAAAAGACAGCATGTTTAACACCCCTGCAGTTTATGCGGTTTATGTCTCACTATTAACATTGCGATGGATTAAAAATAACGGCGGAATAAAAGCGATGGAGCAAAACAACAACGCTAAAGCCGATTTATTATATAAGGAGATAGACAGAAATCCTCTATTTAAAGGTTTTGCTGCTCCTGAAGATCGTTCACCTATGAATGTTACTTTTAATCTCACAGACGAAAGTAGGAAAGAAGCTTTTGACGAGCTTTGGAAAAATGCAGGAATTAATGGTTTAAACGGCCACAGAAGTGTAGGAGGCTATCGCGCATCTATGTATAATGCGCTAAGACTTGAAAGCGTTGAAGTCCTTGTTTCCTGTATGCAAAAACTAGAAGAGCAAAATTAAAAAACTGAATAGGATTTTAGTCTCTATACTTATATTTAGAAATCATTAATTTAATTATGGGAGACGTCATTAAACGATAAAATATGAAGCCAGAAGATTTCTTTAACAAACCCAAAAGTCCAGTAGAAACTAATAAAATTAAAATATTAGCTAATGATGGTCTTGCGCTATCTGGTTTGCAAGCTTTGGAAAAAGCAGGTTTTGAGGTTATCACTACCAAAGTTGCACAGCCACAATTGTCTAATTATATAAATGATAAGGACATACAGGTTTTGTTGGTGCGCAGTGCGACAGCAGTAGATAAAGAAATAATAGACTCCTGTCCAGGATTAAAACTAATTGGTCGCGCCGGAGTGGGATTAGACAATATCGCTTTAGATTACGCCGAAAGTAAGAATATAAAAGTGATCAATACACCAAATGCGGCTTCAGATTCTGTAGCCGAACTGGTTTTTGCCCATCTTTTTAGCGGCGTTAGAAAACTCTTTGATTCCAATAGAAATATGCCTCTGGAAGGAGAATCCCGGTTCAGGGAATTAAAAAAAGCCTATTCGGCGGGAACTGAGTTAAGAAGAAAAACTTTAGGAATTATTGGATTTGGAAGAATTGGAAAAAAAGTAGCAAAAATTGCTTTGGGCTTAGGTATGAAAGTGATTGCCAGCGATAAAACAGTTGGAAAAGAACTTATTACTCTAGAATTTTACAACCACCAAAGTATAGAAATCCCTATTGAAACCGAGCCGGTAGAAGAACTTATAAAACATGCTGATTTTATTAGTATCCACGTTCCGGCCCAGGAAACACCTATACTAAGCAAGAAGGAATTTCAAGCAATGAAAACCGGAGTAGGCATTATAAATACTGCCCGTGGTGGCGTAATAGATGAAGTTGCTCTTTTGGAAGCAATTGATAATGGCAAGGTAGCTTTTGCAGGTTTAGATACTTATGAAGCCGAACCAAGACCGGCCATAAAACTATTAATGAACGAGCAACTATCTTTGAGTCCGCATATTGGAGCCTCTACCTTAGAAGCCCAGGAACGCATAGGTTTAGAACTTGCTGATGGGATTATCTCTTATTTTAAGAAGTAAAATTGGGATTAATGCAATTAGGCCGTATTGAGACCTCACAAGTTTCTAAAACCTGTGAGGTCTCTCGCATCAGGGACTTATGGCATATTTTTTCAAAATGAAATGGTATTGTATAAGCTATTACTACTTGCAGACATTTACTAACCCATACTAATTTTTAAGAAACTATACTGAAATAGAAATAATTAAAATTGTTATTTTTAAATCATATAAGTCGTTTTGACAATGAATAATAAAATTTCAGACTAAATCATTAAAACAATTTACACTTATTAAATATACGCCTCATATTTAGGCGATAAATCACAGATAACTATGGCATCAATATTAGATCTTTTAAATACTCAAACCGGGGAGCAACTTATAAATAAGGCTAGTGCTAAAACTTCAGCAGACAAGGACAAAGTGAGTTCTGTTTTAGGAATGGCGCTGCCTTTAATTCTCGGCGCTATGAAAAAGAACACCAAAGAACCACAGGGCGCAGAAAATTTAAATAAGGCTTTACAAAGCGACAAACACGATGGTGAATTACTGAATAACCTGGATAACAAAGACGCAGAAGATCTTAGCGGCGAGGGCAGTAAAATACTTAATCATGTATTAGGGAACAAACAAGGCGGCATTATAAAAACTATTGCCACTGCGCTGAATTTAGATGAAAATTCGGTAGGTAATATTTTGCAAATGGCAGCACCCGTAGTTATGGGTCTTTTGGGGAAGCAAAAAAGAAAAGACAATGTGGGAACCTCGGGACTTTCAGGTTTATTAAGTTCGGTTATGGGCGCTAACTCCTCACACGATCAATCTTTAATTGAGAGCATGTTAGACTCCAATGGCGATGGGAACGTAATGGATGATATTGGCGGAATGCTTATGGGTAAAAAGGGTAAAAAAGGTGGCAGCTTACTGGGAGGTATGCTGGGTGGAAAATAAAAATCAATTTTTCCAATAAAGGAAACAACCCCTATAGCCATTGTGACGCTTTACTGTTAGAATAAAGAGAAAATATTACAGTCTAACTAAAATAGAATCCCGCTTTTTCACTAATAAGGTTTTTCAATTAATCTAAGTCAATAAAAATGGGGATTTCTGAAATCGCTCTTTGGCTTTGATACAAAGAAAGACTGACCTGGGAGGTACTTTTTCTATCAAACATTAATGATTAAGAATGAAAACTCAATTGCTTTTCTACTCTTTACACATCAAATAAAATTAACTGCACGGTAATTGCACTATTTTTTTAAAAACAATGAAAAATTTTATTTACGTACTATTATTAGGCTTGTTTATTTACAGCTGTGGCTCCAGCCGGGATCGAAATCTTAAAGATTCCAAACTGGGAAATGATACCGTGCGCATCGCTAATGATAGTCTGGAATATGAAATCATAATTATTGAACCGGGCTTTAACCTCTTCATTAATTCGGTGGCAAAACCAGAAGGTTATTATTCCCAGCAGTATCTTGAAAGTAAAAACAGGGTTTTGGTTTCAGAGTATAATTCTCGTGTACGGCAACCGCAGGCTTACGATCCCAACTTATATTTGCAGGAAATTAATTATGAACCGAGGATAGATTACGGCTATGAAGTAAATTATCTTTTATATAATTATTTTGTGTATTTCAGTCGGCATTATGAACAGCGATTTTCTGTTCCTACCCGCATTTAACAACTAAAATTTTAATTATAGTTAGCTTTTAGTACTTTTGCTTTATGGAGAAATTGAAAAAACGCTGGGGAATTAAATCTAATTTTCAGATTTTCATCATCATTTTGGTCTTTGCCATTACAGGTTCTACGGCTGCTAAACTTGCGGCGCCAGTGTGTAATTTTCTCGGAATTCATCAAGAAACCTCCCATTGGGCACTGTATTGGAGCGTTAGAATTCTATTGATATTTCCACTTTATCAGGTATTACTAGTAAGCTTTGGATGGGTATTTGGACAATTTAAATTTTTCTGGGCTTTCCAAAAAAAGACTTTGGGACGATTGGGTTTATCTAAATTATTTCAGAATTAAAAATTGAATTTTCTAAGAAACGTATTAATTTTAATGATGGCTGGGATGCTTTTATTTCCTAGCGCTGTTAATTTTGCTCATATCTTTAGTGGTCATACCCACGAACTTTGTATTAATTACGCAGAAAATCATTTTCACGCCAAAAATCTGGATTGTGAGCTACACTCTTTTCATAAAAATCCCGCAGTAGTTGTAAACTTTATTAAGTTTGAACCTGTTTTAGCCCAGACGCCTACTTTAATATTTTTCGATTTTTATCAGTTTTTAAGCGATTATCAAAAACTACCTTACGAGCTTCGCGGCCCACCACTTTCGGCCTAATACCAAAACTTATAATTTGAATTTTTCTCAAACTATTATTCCGGAATTCGGAAGCACATAGGATATGGGAAATGCTGAAGATTTCTTCAGCTTAATGATACTTTTTGGTATAGGATCTACGCTTGTTAAAAAAACACTAAGCTAATCCCGTAACTCTTTCAACATCAATTGTTGGCTTTAAGCCTATAAAATACTGTTGAATGTTAGAGAAACGCCCATTAGTCTAATAATTATCTAAAGAATTTTTATGAAAAATTTATTTCTAACGCTGCTGCTAATCGCGGTTAGTTCAATTATCTATGCCCAAAACGATTTCTCTGGTCAAATTACAAATGCAGAAACCGGAGAGACGGTTTTTAGTGCCAATATTTATATACCGGAACTCGGTAAAGGTTCAATGAGTGACGAGAACGGAAAATTTATTATAAAAAATATTCCCAATGGAAATTATAAAATGTTAATCTCATCCATAGGGTTTACAACATATTCCACCGAAATTGATTTTCAGGAAAATATTAATATGAACTTTGCCATTTCCCCTTCGGCTATAGAAATGGAAGAAGTTATTATATCAACCCCATTCCATCAATTACAAAGTGAAAATGTGATGCGGGTAGAACGTGAAAATGTTGCAGAATTAAACCGAAAAGGCGCAGTAACATTAAGCGATGGTATTTCTCAAATGGCCGGAGTAGAAAGTTTAACTACCGGTGTGGGAATTGGTAAGCCAGTAATTAGGGGATTAAGTTCTAACCGGGTTTTGGTTTACACCCAGGGAGTAAGAATGGAAAATCAGCAGTACGGCGATGAACATGGTTTAGGAATTAGTTCTAAAGGCATAGGAAGTGTTGAGGTGATAAAAGGCCCTGCTTCCCTACTTTACGGTAGCGATGCCATTGGCGGAGTACTCTATTTAAATCCTGAGAAGTATGCCAGGCAAAATGAAACCAACGCTGCAGTTGATACCGATTATTTTAGCAACACCCGGGCCTACCAGGGAAGTGCAATGGTTAAAACTTCAGGAGAGCATTTTAAAATTTTGGGACGTGGAAGTTATGCCACCCATAGTGATTATAAAACCGGTGATGGAAAAAGGGTCACCAACACCCGCTTTAATGAAACCGATTTTAAGGCTGGTATAGGCTATCAGGACTCTAAATATAAAGCCGATTTAAGATATAATTTTAATAGGTCTAAAATTGGAATCCCAGAAGAAATTGGCAAGCAATCTACAGATAAGGACCCACTACTTCCCTATCAGGAAATTGATAATCATATTCTTAGTTTAGAAAACAAACTCTATTTCAAAAACTCCAGTTTAGATCTTAAAATAGGATATCAATTCAATAACCGAAAGGAATTTGAAAATCACCAGCATGGTGAAGCTGAAGACGAAGAGGAAGAGATGCACGAAGAAGATGCCACAACACATCCTGCTTTAGAAATGCACCTGGAAACCCTTAATTACAATTTAAAATATAACCTCCCAAAAACCGGTAAATTTGAAACAATTTTTGGGGTGCAGGGTATGCATCAAACCAATACTAATTTTGGAGAGGAAATTTTAATTCCAGATGCGACTACCATAGATTTTGGTGTTTATGCAACCACCCATTTACATTTAGAAGCATGGGATTTTCAGGGCGGTTTAAGATTTGACACCCGTAGTATTGATAGTGAAGAAGTAAAAGCACACGATCACGAAAAGGGTGAAGATGATACACACGATAATCATGGGCACGAGAGTTCAGCCATTCCTGCCATAGACCAATCTTTTGAAAGTATAAACGGTGCCCTGGGAGCAAAATACAATGTTACCGAAAAACTGAGTGCAAGATTAAATCTCGCAACCGGATTTAGAGCGCCAAATTTATCTGAACTAACTTCTAATGGAGCTCATCACGGCACCAACAGATATGAAATTGGAAATGAAGATATAGAACACGAACAAAACTTTCAGCTCGATCTTTCTTTAGAGTGGCGTAATAAACATTTTGAAGCTTTTATTAATGGTTTTCATAATACCATAAACAATTATATTTATTTACAGCCTACCGGAGGAGTTAAGGAAGGAAGTCCCGTGTATGCCTACACTCAAGACGATGCCAGGCTTTATGGTGGAGAAGTTGGGGTGCATATTCATCCGCATCCTTTAGATTGGTTACATATAGAAAGTAGTTTTGAAACGGTTACCGGCAAACGTGATGGCGGCGCTTATCTACCTTTAATCCCCGCAAATTCCATGACCAATACTTTACGTATAGAATTAAATGACCAGAAACAGGCAGTTACAGGAAAATATATGTTTCTAAGACTGAAGAATGTTTTTGACCAAAACCACACCAGTGATTTTGAAACCCGAACCGGAGGCTATGGCTTATTAGGCGCTGGCCTGGGAGGAAATTTATCCCTGGGCGCTTTAAAATTTAAGCTGGCTGTGAGCGCTAATAATATCCTGGATAAAAACTATATTTCCCATCTATCTCGTTTAAAGCCCGATGGTATTTCCAATATTGGAAGAAATATTTCCGTTTCCTTAAAATGGATGATTTGATGATGTGTTGATGTGTTGATGTGGTAATTTGAAAATGAGATAATTTGAAAATTTGAAGTGTGGTGATATTTTCGTTAGCCAGAGCACTTTGGTAACCTCAGTATAAATCTATCGAAGGCTTTATTTTCTTAACTAATATCAAATAGCGTTGATGCAATAATCAAATAATGCCACGTATTTTCACCGATAATTTAAAGTCGGGAATACGTGGCATTTAGTATTTAGTATTTAGTTAAAAAAATCATCTAACTTTTACAATAAGATAATAAGCAGTAAAAGTTATAAGCATTAATTTATACAACAATCTTTTTCTCACCTGCAATCTCTGGATTATTGTTTTCAATATCCTCAATTTTATTTGGTGACTTTTTGCACTGCTTCGTTATTAAGTTATAGGTTACATAACCGGCGCCGGCAGCTAATACACCAATGCCTAAAGCACTCGCGGGTTTTTTAAGTATAGCATTTCCCACTTTTAAAATTACTGCCCGCTTTATCCATTTCATTGCTTCATCTTTCATAATTCATCTTTTTTTGGTTAATTAATTAAACACCTAAAGTTGATAAAATTAATGGGTAATGACCATAAAAACTGAGTAACCTGAGTTCGATGTAAGAAAGTGGGATTTTTCTTGAATTTTTAGGCAATAGAAAAGCGGAAAATTAGTATATTTAAGTGTCTAAAATTCAAA
>NZ_FQVT01000029.1:0-1942 GCF_900129445.1 Salegentibacter echinorum | reverse complement strand
TCGAGTAGTCTCAGGCAGACTCGAACTGCCGACCTCTACATTATCAGTGTAGCGCTCTAACCAGCTGAGCTATGAGACTGTCCTATTTTTAAGAGAAAAGAGCTTAGATAAAAGAGAATAGACTTTAGCAAATTCAAAAAATCTATATTCTATTTTCTTTGTTCTTTCTTCTTTTTTAAATATTAAATCGACAGCTTAGAATCAAGACCAAAAAAGAAACTTATTCGAACTTCCCTTTTTGATTCTTGCGCATTGCCTTAAAAAGCGTTGCTCTAGAAAGGAGGTGTTCCAGCCGCACCTTCCGGTACGGCTACCTTGTTACGACTTAGCCCCAATTACCAGTTTTACCCTAGGCGGCTCCTTAACGGTGACCGACTTCAGGTACCCCCGGCTTTCATGGCTTGACGGGCGGTGTGTACAAGGCCCGGGAACGTATTCACCGCATCATGGCTGATATGCGATTACTAGCGATTCCAGCTTCACGCAGTCGAGTTGCAGACTGCGATCCGAACTGTGATAGGGTTTGTAGATTCGCTCCTTCTCGCGAAGTGGCTGCTCTCTGTCCCTACCATTGTAGCACGTGTGTGGCCCAGGACGTAAGGGCCGTGATGATTTGACGTCATCCCCACCTTCCTCGCGGTTTGCACCGGCAGTCTGGCTAGAGTTCCCACCATTACGTGCTGGCAACTAACCACAGGGGTTGCGCTCGTTATAGGACTTAACCTGACACCTCACGGCACGAGCTGACGACAACCATGCAGCACCTTGTAATCTGTCCGAAGAAGGGGGTGTTTCCACCCCTGTCAGACTACATTTAAGCCCTGGTAAGGTTCCTCGCGTATCATCGAATTAAACCACATGCTCCACCGCTTGTGCGGGCCCCCGTCAATTCCTTTGAGTTTCATTCTTGCGAACGTACTCCCCAGGTGGGTTACTTATCACTTTCGCTTAACCACCCAGCCCTCAATTAGGCCGGACAGCTAGTAACCATCGTTTACGGCGTAGACTACCAGGGTATCTAATCCTGTTCGCTACCTACGCTTTCGTCCATCAGCGTCAGTGTATTATTAGTGATCTGCCTTCGCAATCGGTATTCTGAGTAATATCTATGCATTTCACCGCTACACTACTCATTCTAACCACTTCATAATAACTCAAGAACAACAGTTTCAATGGCAATTCTACAGTTAAGCTGCAGACTTTCACCACTGACTTATTATCCCGCCTACGGACCCTTTAAACCCAATGATTCCGGATAACGCTTGGATCCTCCGTATTACCGCGGCTGCTGGCACGGAGTTAGCCGATCCTTATTCGCAGAGTACCGTCAAACCCCCACACGTGGGAGTGGTTCTTCCTCTGTAAAAGCAGTTTACAACCCATAGGGCAGTCTTCCTGCACGCGGCATGGCTGGATCAGAGTTGCCTCCATTGTCCAATATTCCTCACTGCTGCCTCCCGTAGGAGTCTGGTCCGTGTCTCAGTACCAGTGTGGGGGATCTCCCTCTCAGGACCCCTACCTATCGCTGCCATGGTAAGCCGTTACCTTACCATCTAACTAATAGGACGCATACCCATCTAATAGCCATAAATGTTTAATGTAAAATCCAGGTGGACCTTACATACCATGGGATATTAATCCAAGTTTCCCTGGGCTATCCCCCGCTAAAAGGTAGGTTATATACGCGTTACTCACCCGTCCGCCGGTCGTCATCAAGAGTGCAAGCACTCCTATGTTACCCCTCGACTTGCATGTGTTAAGCCTGCCGCTAGCGTTCATCCTGAGCCAGGATCAAACTCTTCATCGTTGTTTCTTAAATATAATTACAACAATCAAAAATTCCATTCTCAAAGATGACTTCTCTAGTCTTAATTCTAAATTATTTGTATCGCTTTTCTCTCGAAAAACGTACGCGCTGTCAATTCAATAAATCAATGAACTT
>NZ_FQVT01000012.1 GCF_900129445.1 Salegentibacter echinorum | reverse complement strand
TATTAACAAAGAAAAAAAGAAGCAAAAAAAGAAATTTTCATCATCATTACCATCCTTTCTTAAATAAGTGAAATTGTACTTTACAAACCTAAAGGAGTGCTCGGGACGGAATGACTTCCTACTGTCATTCAGAGCCTTTCGACTTCGCTCAAGACAGGCTGCGAAGAATCTGAATCAACGTTCAAGAGATTCCTCTCCCGAGGCCTCGGGACGGAATGAAAGTGCGTTGGAATGATAGTACGGATGTCATTCAGAGTGGAGCGAAGAATCTCCACCAATATCTAGAGATTCCTCCTTCGTCGGAATGACAGTAAGGTTGTCATTCAGAGGAACGAAGAATCTCAATAAAATTTAAATTCTTTCGATTCCTGTTCTCAGTTCTCTTTTTGTATGTAAAACAGCGTGGATAAAAACGGTATTACTTTCTAAGGTATAATACAATGCAAAAGGAAAGATCTCCATAAATATAATCCTTACCTCATTATATCTTTTTTGGTAATGTTCAGGATTTTTCTTCAGTAACAAAATTGCTTCCTCAACTTTTTGTATAAATTTTTTAGTAAGATGCTTTCCGCGGGTTTAATACCATTCACTGGCTTCAGCAATATCACGTTCTGCCAATCTTTTTACAACAATCTTATAAAGCATATTGCTCTTTCAAGGAATTTTTTACTTCCTCCCAATCCTTTCCATCATTTGGATTTTCCCGATGGAATTTTATTCGTTCATCCAAAACATCTTTATGGGATTGTGGCAATTCATTTTCTTCGGCTTCAATAATGGCATTAAATATTCTTAACATACGCTCATCCGCATGCTCTACAAACTTTAGAATCCTGGTTTTAATTTCAATTGTTTCCATTATAGCAGTGTTTCTTTCAAAAATACAAAATCGTTTTATGTTTTTCATAATTTATAAAGTTAACCGATGAGATTCCTCTCCCGCTATCGGAACGGAATCACAATACGTATGTCATCCAGAGCGGAGCTTGCGGAGCGAAGAATCTCAGCCAACGTTGAAGAGATTCCTCCACGTCGGAATGACATTCGTTGTCATTCAGAGTGGAGCTTGCGGAACGAAGAATCTCTACTGTGTTTATTAGTTTTTATTTAAATTAGAACAATGAAAACCCTGGGAACTCATAATTACTACGTTTATATCCTAACTAATAGGAATAAAACCGTTTTATATACCGGGATGACTAACGATCTGAAAAGACGCTTGTTTGAGCATAGAAACCCAGAAGCCTTCTCCAAAGCATTTACAACGAAATACAAATGCTTTTTCCTCATTTATTACGAACATTTTTTTAATGTGGAAACGGCAATACGCAAGGAGAAGATTATTAAGGGCTGGTCGCGAAAGAAGAAAAATAACCTAATATCCGATTTCAATTCTGATTGGAAATTTTTAAATGATGAGGTCTGATTCATAGTAGTAAGGCTTGAGAGATTCCTCCTTTCGTCGGAATGACAGTGCGTTGGAATGATAGTACCGATGTCATTCAGAGTGGAGCTTGCGGAACGAGGAATGACAGCGCGATGTCATTCAGAGCCTTTCGGCTTCGCTCAAGACAGGCTGCGAAGAATCTGAACCAACGTTCAAGAGATTCCTCCTTCGTCGGAATGACAGTGCATTGGAATGACTATACGGTTGTCATTCAGAGCGGAGCTTGCGGGGCGAAGAATCTGGACCAACGCTAAAAAGATTCCTCCTTTTGTCGGAATGACAGGGTGTTGGAATGACAGTTCGGTTGTCATTCAGAGCCTTTCGACTTTAGCCTTTCTTGAGCGTTAGACGAAAGGCTCAAGACAGGCTGCGAAGAATCTTTAATGCGCCTGAGTTTCTTCTCTCAGGTGTTCCTTTATTGTTTTTGCAATATTTGTTTATAAAATCCCAAATTCTTTTTCACCACCACTTCCGAAGAAAACTTTTTTATCACCTGCTGTCGGGCAGTTTTCCCCATTATTTTGGCTTCTTCGGGGTTGTTTAGCAGATAGAGTACTTTTTCGGAATAAGCTTTATGAAGTTTAGGATCTTCGGTAAATCCCGTTTTTCCGTTAATCATTACTTCTACCGCCCAGCCTATATTGGAAGTTACCACTGATTTTTCCATCGCCATTGCTTCCAACCAGGTCATGGGCAATGCTTCGGCAAAACTGGGTAAAAGGATTACAGTTGCTGTTGCCAGATGTTCCTTTATTTCGGTATAACTTACTTCCGGAAGGTAAGTCAGTTGATTTAATGCAACTGCTGAAAGCTTTTCTCTAAACAACTCCAGCGTAGATCGTTTTTCGAAAATATCAACCACATCTTTGCCAATCAGTAAAAGCTCAGTTTCCGGCTTTTTTAAAACTATTTCATTAAAAATTTCGACTAATTCTAACACTCCTTTTTTTCTTATGATTGTTCCGAAATACAGAAGTCGGTTTTCTTTGGGCTGAATTGCAGATGGCGGGAAATTCCCGATTTCAATACTATTTGGGATGATACTGATAGGTTTTTTTAAGTTGAAAATCTTCCTGGTTTTTTCCGCAGTAAAAGCACTTACCGAGAGCAGCGCATCTGCCGATTTTAAGGCGCGTTCTTCAAACAAACGGTTTTTCCATTTTTGTTTTCGGCCTTCCAAAGCACAAAAATAGGCATCGCTGCCGTGCATTCTGATAATTATTGGACATTTTAGTTTTATAAAAGCGGTAATCCCGATCCAGTCGGGGGCTTCTACCAAGTCGATTTTCTTGCTTTTAATAAATTTATTTAAAAGCTGTTGCAGGTGTTTTCTATATAAATACCATCCAAAAAAAGTATATTTTTTATGCTTAATAAGATAAAAATTAATACCGTTTTCCTTAAAACTGGAATCTTCTTTCTGACTATAAATAAAAACGCTGACTTCTATATTTTGTGTCACCAGAGAAGTTGCCAGGTTTTTAATACTGGTGCCCAGACCCCCGGAATTACCGGTAGCAGGATTGGGATATTCTGGGGTAAGGAAGGCGATGTGCATAATATAGAAAATCATTAGTCTTTATAAACATACAAAGTATATATCATTAGTCGTAAAGGCATTAGAATTACTATAGTTAAAACTGTTGAAAGCAGATAATGAAGATTTAACCTTAGCCCAATGTTGTAAAAAAGATTTGCATTAACATAAAAAAATATTATTGAACCTAAATAGCGGAAAAATTTGTAAGAATCATGCTTTTTGAAAAATAAAAATCTCAATTGCACCCCGTATAAAATTAGATAAGCACTTCCATAAACTATTGCAAATGTCAATTCTTTACTAATATTCAACTTTTCTATGAGAAAAAATAGGCTTGAAAAAGTGTACAAATAGCTTATCAAGCTTATGAACAAGTATTTTAGGAATAGTTTTTTGTTACTAAATAATTTTTTTGAGGAAAGTATAATATTCAATATTTTTCTGCTAAAATAATTGTCCATGGTATCGGCGATTCAACGGCTAAAATTCTTCCATAATTCTGTTCTACAAGCTTTATAATAGATTTCCTCGACCAATGATTTATATGTCCCGGAGTGTTACCGAATCTTCCTGTGTATTTGAATCTACAGAGATTTAATATACGCCATAAAGGCTCATTTGGAACACCTAATATTAAATATCTATTCGAAATTCTATGAATTTCTTTTAAAGCCAATTTTGGATAATCTAAATGCTCCAATACTTCTAACAGAAAAACAAGATCTATACTATTTTTTTCGAATTTAAGTTCATAAACGCTTTCTTGAAAAATAAATATATTTGGATTGTTCTTTCTGGCAATGGGAATTAGCTTTTCTAAAAATTCAGAACCACTTAATTCATCAATCATATCTTTCAATCTAATTGTTGAATTACCTTCTCCTATTCCAATTTCATGGCCAGTATTTACATTTTCAGTTAATTTCAGCAATCTGTTTACTGCTTTGAAATAATTGTTCAAGAGATACTTAGATATATAATTAGAATTTTCATATTTTCCAGAAAAATCTTCTGTTTCTGGCTTAGCTTTTAATTTTGAATAATCAATTCTTTTCAAAATATTTCTTTTTAGTGAGATACAATATTTTTTCTTGATTTTCCCGAATTCTATTTAACATATCAGCAATAAAAGCTAAGGTTACAATTACTACAGCCATCCCGCATAGTGATAGTGCTATAAAACCAAAGCTTTTATAAGGTGTAATCTTGCCGGAATTAAACCAATGAACTAATACAAAACCTCCTATTAAAAATGCTATAAATAGCACAAAAAATGCAATGCCCAAAAAGAACTGCAATGGTTTATAATCCTTTAAACTTTTGAAGATAATTATTGAAGTTCGAATCGCATACCCAAGAAGATTATTGGCTACTCTCGAAACTCTATTATCAAAATAAGTTACCCTCACTGGTACCTGAGTCACTCTATATCCCTTATGTAATAATTCTAAAATGGTTTCGTGGGTATAGGTGAATTCGCCTTGTAAATTTAGTCTAAATAGACAATCCTTAGAGTATGCTCTAAAGCCACATGAAGCATCTTCAATTTTAGTTTTACTTATTAAACTGACGATCTTACTTATTCGCTTGTTTCCCCAATATTTAATTGCGGGCATTTTTTCTGGACCACCCTTCCAAAACCTATTTCCTATGCAAAAATCAGCTCGATTATCGAGTATAGGTTGCAACATTTCATTTATTTGGGTTGCATCAAACTGCCCGTCTGCATCAATACTTACCAAAATATCTGCTTTTGTTTGCAGTGCGTAATTTAAAGCGGTTTGAAATGCTTTACCAACTCCTCTATTTTGAGAATGATTGACAACAGTAGCACCGGCAAGCATTGCTGCATTCGCAGTTTCATCTATGCTGCCATCGTTAACAACCAACAACTCAATTTCTTTGAAACCATCATAAGTTTTAGGCAACGCGTTCAAAACGGACTCAATTGTTTCTTGCTCATCTAAAGCAGGCATATAAATAAGTAATTTTTTGACCATTTGTTGTAATTATTTCAACATTTACTTTATCCTGCTTCTAACAAACCCTCCCAAGGACCACCTAAATAGTGCATCAACTCATCACATTACAGTTTGCTCAAAACTACATAATCTAATCTCAATTCGTTTATCACATAGATTATGGCTATCAATTTTGCCAAGAGCACAAATAAAGAATCTTTTAGTTTTAAATAGTTGAAAAATAGGTAAAATCCCAATAAAAATCCAGGCAGCATAATTAGCCAATACCTGCTAAAACCAGTTCCTGCTAAAACTAAACCTGTCATAACAAGCATTATTGCGGCAAAAAGTTTATTAAAGGAAGAATGTTTTTTTAAATTAACCAGATAACCAGTGGTAAAAGTTAGGATTAAAAAGCAACTAATAATCCAGTTTCTTATTCCGGTAATAGGAATAAACAAAGAGATAAATGCGGGTATTCCGTTAACCTTTCCTACTTCTTCATGTTTAATAAGACCTATACCAGCTTTTAAATTATACAATAATTCATTGTTCTTAAACCTAGTAAAATAGCTAAGACCGGTATCCACATCTTTCTCTAAAATATATATATATTTGAACCAAAAAAGTAATGGTAGTGCGCATAAACTGCCCAAAATTACTATCCTGCTAACTTTTTTATAATCCTTATTAACAATTAAATTTTTAAAATAACCAAAAAGAATATAAGCAACCAAAAGTCCTAATACGGCATACACGTATCTCGTCAAAACCAAAGCCATAAATGCTAAAAGCACAAAAATCAAATCTTTTTCTCTGTACTTTATTTTTGATACAAAATAAATGAAGATCCAGAAAAAACAAAACAATAGAGGCTCCGGGTACAGCTTTAAACTCCATACTACAAAATTAGTATTCACAACGGTAAGTAAAATGAGACTCCATACAATTTCCCTATTTAGCTTCAATTTCTTGAAAAACAGAAAAACATACCTAAGTCCTATTACTATAAATAGTAAATTGACCAGCTTGACAAGCACAAAGCCAACTATTGGGTTAAATTTTGTATAAAAAACGGCAATTAAAATTGGTATTGAGGGCGTTATAGTTGAAGGTTTGTTATTTAAAGAATATTCACCAAAGAAAATAATATTCCTAGCAATTTTGGAATAGGTTATCTCATCACCAAATAACGGTAAGAATAATATCCTTAATGAAGAAATGAGACTTAATAGGATAAGAATAGAGATAAGCTGGTTTTCCTTCAGAAACTTTATAGTTAGTCCCATTATAATTGATTTAGTACAATTTAAGTTTTGAATTAATTATGCCGTGATTTCGTTTAGACAGTTCCAAATCCTCTGCGAAGCTTTTTCAGCATCTTCTCCCGCTACCATTTTAAACCAGGTTTGCGCTTCTTTAACCATAGGTTGTGGCTCTTGTAACAATTCTTTCAACCTAAATTTTAATTCTTGTTTGCTTTTAACCCAACCAACTGCATTTCTGGAAGGCATAGACCTAAAATGCACATAGTTATAATTTTGGCCAATATCCCTTATTCCTTTTTTAAGTTGGGGCTGCTCATAATCTAAATAAATACAAGCTTTGTTATGTAATGCAAAATCAAACACCATGGAAGAACATATATTTACCACGAGTTCTGAATGTTCGCAAATGATATTCAGCAAACTAAAATCTTCCTTTAGAGGAAATATCTCATTCCAATTTCCACCCATTTTCGCCCAGGCTGGTTCTATGGAAACAATAAGCTCTTTATACTTTTTCAAGACTTCATCATATCGATTAGTGGTGTCTACAGGCGCTTTCCTGAAAATAATTCTGAGATTACTTCCTTCATTATTTAGTGCTTTAACAGCAAGAGCCAGGTCTTCCAGATAATATTGGTCTAAAGGAGAAGTGGTGGTATCATCCCCCGAAAAGCAAATATATTTTATGTTCTCATCCAACCCATATTCACGAAAAAAATCCTGTTTAGGTAGCATTAGGTTTTTATCAAAGTGAGGTTCAAACTGAGGTGTTCCTGTAACAAAAACACGACTTTCTGGAATATATGGATAATATGTGAGTAATTGCTCTTTCATTAAATCACTCCATACAAAATAATAATCGGTATCGACCACCAGCATTGCTTTCGGCACATTGTCCCAGGAATAGATAAAGCTGGCTGTAGGGATTTTTAGATCACGGGCAGCCAATATTGGTGCTATAGCCTGAGTAGAACGCTGACTGGTGCAAAAAACAAAATCGGGTTTATGTTTTTCCAGCTGTTTTTTGCAACTGATATATTTGCTGCTCTTTCGTTCTAATTTTTTTATCTTCTCACCAATTTTAAAACCTCCTTCTTCAGTATTGTAGAACTTAATCAAAGATTTTATAAAAGCAGTTTTGGCTTTATTCTTTAAACCTTTGGTATTAAAGGGAAACTTGTAGGTATGATAAACCTCATCATTAAATTTATTTGCCCAATTATTTAATTCCACGCGCTTTCTCGCCCTTGAATAAAGCGGCGTCAATTTATGCGTTTCGGTTTCATTAATTTTCAATTCCTGAAAACCCAAGCGGTCTTTAATAGGAAACACAGTATTGTTCCAATAAATAAGCTCTGCCTCATATTCGATCTTTAGTTTTTCAAATTGGGTATAGCCGAAGTTCCTTAAACCAACACCATCGGGCACAAGAATAAAAATCTTCTTATTCATCAGGATTTTTGATATTTCAATTTTCTCCTTTGCACTTGTTCTATATCAAGAACATCCTTTTCTTTAAAAGCAAGCGCTTCTTCAACCGCCAACAAATCGCGTTTAAGTTTTCTAAGTCCGGCCGGCTCCAAAGATGCGGCGTGATCTGTTCCTTTCCAGGTCCTATCCAGGGTATAATGCCTTTCTATAATATTTGCACCCAGGGTGTAAGCGGCAACATCTACAGCGATTCCCAGGTGATGCCCTGAAAAACCTATATGCTTTACTTTTTTTTCGTATTCCTGTTTTAAGCGAGAGATTTCGAGAAGGCATACATCCTTAAAAGGCACCGGATAGCCGGAAGTACAATTATAGACTATCAAATCTTTATTTCTTTTCCTCTCTTCATAAAAATTGATTAACCCATCAATTTCTTTTTTCGTGGTCATTCCGGTAGAAATATGGATTTCTCCTGAATAATTTTTACAAAGCCAACCCAACATTTCAAAATTATTGTTGCAGGCTGATGGGATTTTGATAAAATCGGGATTAATAGACGCAATCTCTTGTGCTGAAGTTAAATCCCACACAGAACTGGAATAGGTAATGTCTAAATCTTCACAAAATTGTTTGAGGCTGCGGTGTTGCTCCAGGTTAAATTCTAAAAATTCCCTGTGCTCCCCATAGGTTTCCCCATAAGAATTAATGGGATTGGGATGGGGTGCGTTGTATTGCGCAGTTGTAAGCAATTCCTTATTATTCCTCTTTTGAAATTTAACCGCATCTACCTTGCAAAACACTTTCGCCATGGTGATTAGTTCCCTGGCAAGTTCCATCTCTCCCTTGTGGTTACAGCCAATTTCAGCAATAACATAAGGACTCTTATACTTCATTAAATCGTTTATTATATTTATATAGAAAATCGCAGGCTTCGCGAATGGCTCCACTTCCGGAGGCTTTAGATAAATTTACATCGGCAATATTTTTAATCTCACGCATAGCATTGGCCGGAGCAAAAGACCAACCTACTTTGCACATATTAGCCATGTCGTTTACATCGTCCCCAACATATGCCAAATTCGAGCTTTTTAAATTTTCCTGATGCATCAAATTTTGTAGCAAACCAAACTTATCCTTAACTCCCAGGTAAACTTTATCAATTTTTAATTTTTTCATCCGGGCGGCGACAAGTGGGGAGTTTTCTGAAGTCATAACCCGTACTTCAATACCGTGTTGTCGTAAAATCTCCAGGCCCATTCCATCCCGCATATCGAAAGATTTAGCCAATTCCCCCGATTCGGAAAACAGTACTTTTCCGTCCGTAAAAACGCCGTCCACATCTAAAAATAAATGGGTGATTCTTGCGTTTCCTTTGTTAGAAATTAATTGGGATTTTAGTAATTTTTCAGCTATTTCCCAATCAGCTTCTGAATCTATCTCGACATAAGAATTTGCCGGCATCTCTACTGTTGCTATATTCCCACTAATCCTGTTTTCATTTTCTTTTAGTACTTTTTTCGTTGTGCAATAGATAGCACCATTCTCCACCAAAAGCCCTTTAAAATCCTGTCTTCTTGGCCTGTCATTATAATCGTAATTTATGGCCCGTCCAGTTTCGTCCCAAATAAAACGTTTGGTTCTTACCACACTTAAAGAGCTGTCAAATCCCCGGCTGAGTTGTTCCAAACATTCGTTAATATGAATAGCACGGGTAAAGGGGGAAGTGGCCTGTAGTAAACAAAAGACATCGAAATCATAATTGTCTTTTTCACAATATTCCAGGATAGCAGCTTCAGTAGAAGCAGCGTCTCCGGCGTTTTTATCAGATCTCCTTACGGCTTTTAACTTCGTGGTCCAGGTATATTCCTGCGCAACAAATTCTAATACATCTTCATCATCGCTAAATATAATTACCTCATCAAGATTAGAGAATACAGCTTCGGCAAGGACCCAACTAAAGAGTGGCCTTCCCAATATTTTACGCTTATTCTTTCCCTTAATTCCTTTAGATCCTTTTCTTAAAGGAATAAATCCTACAGATTTCATAATTCTTGTTCTTAACGGCTAATATAATGTCTCTATATTTAATTTAATAGCATAATAGCGGAAGACTAAAAATTTATACTTTTAAAACCACGTTTATTGCCCCCGCGGTAAGTTCCTTATCTGTAAAATGTGTATAGTCTTTATGTAACTGCAAAGCCTTGAATTTTTTATAAACTGCCGAGTTTTTATTTGGAGTGCTATAATCCAAATGTGTTACTTCAAGTCCGGCAGCTTCAAAAATACTTAAATATTCCGGCAACCTCAACCGGTTGTGATAATCAAATTTTGTTTGTTTTTGCTGCCACTCGGCTTCGCTGTATTGCAGAAAATCCTGCAAACTTAAATTTTTATCCACATAAGCTCTATGGTCGCTGGGGGAGATCAAATGAATGATATAAGTGCCCTCTTTCAGCTCGTTTTTAAACTTTTTATGCATCAACTTTAAATCCTGCGGAATAACATGTTCCAGCACAAATCGGGAAAAAACCACATCAACCTCAGGGAGTTCTGAACTTATCAGGTTGGTTTTTGGATAATAAGCGACACTTTCGGGTAGCGCATACCTGCTATTAGCGGCAGCAGCAACGGGGATGCCAAATTCTGATGTAAACAAAGCATTAAATCCGCGAATATTCCTTTTGTTATAATGCAGGTTTAAATCGTAAGTAGCTACCGCCCGGGCTTTCCCCAAATAGAGCATAAAATAGGGCATTGCCGGCACCCAACCCGAGCCAATCTCCAGAACCGTTTTTGCACGCAAAGAAAATCCTATTTTTTTGCAGATTTTTTTAAGAAGCCTATAGCTGTTAAGGTTGCTTTTAAGTTTCTTTTGTAAGCTGCTACTACCCAAAAGCTGTTGGGTTTGGTGGTACATAGCGTAACCAATTTTTGGCGGCAGCTTATCCAGTATTTTAAAAAAGCTGGTTTTTAGTTTGAGTTTTAAAGACATACATACAGAAGGTTAGCACTTAATTGCGAATTCAATGCTTTTAAAGTCTGCCCCTATTTTATAGATATAAGGTTTATCGCGGTAAAATGAAATAACCTGCAACAGTAGCAAATCGTTGATTTCTTTTAAACTGTAATATTCCGGTACTTTTTTCCCAAAAATCTTCTTTAAGCGGAATTTACCCGAGCCTTCAAAAGTCGATTTTTCTATGCGAAGTTTTAAAATTTGATTTTCCAGGCCGGGCAGTTCTCCATACAAAAAGGCCTGGATTTTCGCTTTTTCGTTCGTCAGTTTTAAGTTTACCGGCTGTGCTTCGAGTTGCAGGAAATCTGCCTTGCTCAAGATGTTGCCCCAGGAATTTTGATTGATTATGGTTTTTTTTTGCTGAATAGCAAGTTTTAAATACTGATGATTTATTTGAACAATCCCCTGTACCTGTAGACGTCTGCTAAGTTTTTGGGTTTCTGAAGCCCGATAACTTTTATGCCATTGGTGCAATAAAAGCACTTCTTTATCAAAATATTCAAGCTGAAAACCGGCATTTTTTATTCGCGCGTGCATATCGGTATCTTCGGCACCCCAAAAATGATAAAACTCATCAAATCCGCGAAGCTTTTTTAAAACCTCAACCGGGAACATCGTGAGGCCGGTTGCTTCCGCGGTGCTTTTTCTATACTGATGAAACCTGTTTTCTGAAATATCTCTTATTTTATCTTTTTCTGAAGTAAAACCTACCTGAAAATAAAGGCTTTTATCGGTTTCCTGAAGCGAGATAGCTTTTTCCACAAATGTGGAATGAAAAATAATATCCACATCGGCCACAAAACAAAAGCCCGATTCCAGGGTTTTAATCACCGAATTTAATGCCCGGCTTTTATTCCACGGCTGGAATTGGGTAAAACAATATTGATAGCTTATAAACGAATAAGCAGCGCATAGTTTTTTGACTTTTTCGGCAGTTTTTGGATCACTCCCATAATCGATAAAAAAAACTTTAAATTCTTTGCTGGTTTGCCTTGCTAAAGACTCAAAAGAATTTTTAAGCCTTTGTAAATCGCGGTTTCGGTATGGGTAGATTAGGTTTAGCAAGTTAACTTTCAATTTTTATGGCTGTTACTAATAAAGCTATTACTGTTATAATAAATTGTTATTCCGACAAAAGAGAAATCTTTTTAGCATTGGTTGAGATTCTTCGCTCCACTGTGTTCCACTCTGAATGACAACGCACCGTCATTCCACCACATTGTCATTCCGACGAAGAAGGAATCTTTCTTGCGACAATGTGAGATTCTTCGTTCCGCCCGCTCCACTCTGAATGACAACGACCACGCACTGTCATTCCGTCCCGAGAATACGGGAGAGGAATCTTTTTAGCGCTGGTTGAGATTCTTCGCTCTGCTCTGAATGACAGCAATAACGCAGTACTAAACTATAGCAAATTGTTTTCAACTAATTTATATTTTTTCAAAACTTGTTTTTTGATTTTTTCCCTTTCTAAGTTCGGTTTAATATTTTGTGTGTTGTATGTAATTCCTGATTTTAATAAATCTGGGGTTTCTATAGCTTTTAAAATTAGTTTTGCAATTTCGTTGCTATCTCCCGGGTTTTTAATCAACAAACCATTTTTGCCGTGTTTAATAATTTCCGCAGTCGCCCCACCCGGATTGGATTGGATAGAGAAGACTTCCATGATTATGGCTTCCAATAAGGTGTTGGGCATGCCATCTGAAGTGCTATTGCCAATATAAATTTTTGCTTTCCCCATCAACTTCAAAATTTCTCTATGCGGCAATTGACCAAATAGTTTTAAATTAGTAAACCTCAACAATTCTTTAGAATTAGCTACATAATCAAATACCTCCTGGGGAGCACCAAAAACAACAATTTTATAATCCTTCAATTCCTCTTTTAGACTGGTTACGGATTTCAATACTTCTACGGCCTTTCCATTTCTGCCTTGATATCCTTTTATCAGCAAAATATCCTTTTCGTCCAGAGGCAGAACGAATTTCTGCGCACTTTTTAAAGAAAAACCTCCTCCTCCCGGAAACGTTCCTAAATATGACCCCTTAAAACCGTTTTCCTGAGCAATGTTGTAATCCCGCTTACAGTCTGTAAACAAATAATTTATGCAAGGTAAAGTTTTTTGAATATCTAATAACTTAGCTTTTTCGTTTCTAAAGTAGTACAAAT
The DNA here is from genome assembly GCF_900129445.1 of Salegentibacter echinorum. Classification (GTDB taxonomy): domain Bacteria; phylum Bacteroidota; class Bacteroidia; order Flavobacteriales; family Flavobacteriaceae; genus Salegentibacter; species Salegentibacter echinorum. Next base: position 70,484 of record NZ_FQVT01000012.1, on the reverse strand, counting down.
CACTGCCCCAGGAGGAGTAAATCCATTTAATTTGGGGGTTCTGCTGCATTACTTTTAAAATCGGTGCTGTCGCCAGGTACATCACAAAACTATGTACAACATCTGGTTTAATTTGCTTTAATTTTTCCTCAAATACTTTTTCAAGTTTTTGCTCATTAAATATATTTATCAACTTATTGAGAACAGGAAGCTTTCTCTTTAATCTATGACGCCCAGGATAATCCCAGCGGCGACGCCAACCGGTGATTTGATGTACAAAATCTATTTGTTTAAAATACCCCCCAGAATCATATACATCCAGCCAATAAACCTGGTGACCTGAACCTTCCAATTGTTTGGTCCAATTAAAAAAGTGTGGAGAAGCTATGGAGACGAGAAGGATTTTCAAAATTTATTCAAATTTGATTTTTAGGCGTCATTTAATTTTTTTCAATATCGAATAAAAATATAATTTCGTTAGTGGAAATAGAGATTTTATTCTAAGAAGTTGAGTATAAATTTTGAATGCTTTAATGTAATCCCCCTCCCGATTGTAAGCCAGCATTAATGATTTATTTTTATTCCTAATACTCTTTCTAATAAACTTTTTCCAATGTTTGTATTGCTTGTCATTATTAAGAAAGTTTAATATTTTTAATTCAACTTTAAAACTATTGCTCAACTTTTTATTGAGTTTAAAGGACTCTCCAATTTCTACACGATAAACCGCAAAAACCTCATCCATAAAATAAATCTTACCACCTTCTTTAATAGTCCAAAGATAGGTTGGCCAATCGCCGTACGGCAAGTTCCTTATCCAGGAGGGCAAGCTATTATTTATCATATTATTCCTGAAAAGCACCGTTACAGAAGGTATAAAATTTTGCATTATTAAGTTACTAAAATCACCATTTTTTACAACATTGGAACCACTTACATCGGAATTACTTATCGTTCCATCTGGATATAATCTCCTACACTTCCCGAAGACGATGTCGAAGATTCTATTAGCATCTAAGAAATCAGCTTGCTTCTGCAGTTTATAGTCATCTATCCAAAAATCGTCCCCGTCGCAAATAGCTATGTATTCTCCTTTAAGCTCATTTGATGTTTTTAAATAATTGGCACCAAGACCTAAGTTTTCGAAATTTTCTACAATCCTAATTTTTTCTGGATATTTGGCTCTGTAGCTTTTACATATTTTTAAAGTATTGTCGGTACTGGCATCTTCCCCAATTAACAACTCGAAATTAAATTTTGTCTTTTGGTTTACAACACCTTCAATTGCCTGTGCAATATAATCTTCCTGATTATAGGCAAGCATAAAAACACTAATTTTAAGGTTGCTTTTCATCAAAATACCTGAGTGTTATACCAAAAATTATATTTTAATCTAAACTAAAAATTTCTTAAGTCCGAATTTCCTGAAAAGTTTTTTTAAGATATTTAGGAGACAGATATTCTCTTAAACAATCGTGTTTGGAATTATCGCTTTTATCTGAATTTCTTTCTTTATACAAAGTACCAATATGCTGATAAATTGCCTCCACATCATCTATTTCTGCCCAATAAGGATAATCTTTACCCAATAACCTATGGGATTCGCTAATGTTGGGACCCAATAATAAAATTGGCTTTTCAGACGCAATACAATGTGGAAATTTCCCCGGTAAAAACGGACTTATGGGAGCTTTTGCTTCCAAAATAACGTTTACGCTGGCATTTTGCTGCACGGCATACACGCAATCGAAAGTAAGTTTTTTTTCCGTAGCATAAAACTGTGGAACTTGAAACATCATTTTTTGAAAATTATTGGAATATATTGACGGACCATCAATCATAATTAATCGGACATTTTCCCTGGCCTCAGGATTTTTCTCTAAAAATAGTTTAAAAGCTTTTAGAAGTCCCGTGGGATTTCTTGCCCCCATCAAAAATCCGGCGTGTACAATATTAAACTTGGTTTTATCAAAAAAGGCAGGAAGCTTACCTACTGAATAATCTGTTTGAATTTGATGTGGGATAATGACCCGCTTATCTTTTGAACCCGGATAGTAGGATTCCATCCATCGTGCTAATAGCAGGCTGGGATAGGCCATAAAAGTTGCATTTTTTGAAATCTCAATAAAAAAATTACGCTTTTTTGCATGTCCCGGTTCCACCCAATCGTAAGGCCTTGGATAGCAACTGAAGGGATAAGGATCGTGAATATAAGCCATCCATTTTTTATGCCATTCCGCAGGCATTTTTAAAAGTGCATGATGTGGCCTAAAGCTTCCGCCTTTGCTTAAGGTCAATACCAAATCATATTCTTTAATCTGTATTTCCTTAAGACTGGAAACTATACTGTTCCGGTCGTTAAAAAGCGTAAAGGAAAAACCGAAAATCTTTTCGAGTGGTTTATTAAGATGTATTTTTAATTTATATCTAATCTGCCTTTCCAGTCTGCTTAATATAAACAAGAAGCTTCTTCTATTTTCTTTTATGGCATAACAGGGAATGTTTTCCAATTGGATATTTTTTCGGGTATAATGATATACCTGAAGTTGAAATCCGGCTTTTGCAAGGTTTTTTATTAAGGCAACCCTTCCTTTGGAAGCGCTGCTGTCCTCTACGTCTATCGACTCTGCAACTACCAGGATTTTTTTGAGGGAAGATGATTTCAACAACTGAGTAATTTTTGTTAAAGATATAAAATTGATTGATAATTAGCGCTTCGACAGGCTCAGTGGGACAATACAAAACGCTTTGAAAGGCTCAGCGTGACGTAGGGCACGTCAGTCTATGCTTGTCGAAGACCAACTAAGCCTTTCGCAGCCTTTTAAGCATTGAATAAAAAAACAGAGAACTCAATAAAATCCCTTAGTTTTGTTTAAAGCACTCCAGAATGATAATAGACCTTATAGCGGGGGCCCGCCCAAATTTTGTAAAAATTGCCGCGTTGTTCGGTGCTAATGAAGAAATGGGAAAGCCTCTAAAATTTCGGCTTATACATACCGGTCAACATTACGATGAAGCGCTAAGCGGAAGTTTATTTAAAGATTTAGAACTCCCAAAACCCGATATTAACTTGAATGTAGGCAGCGGTTCTCAGGCAGAACAAACTGCGGCAATAATGATTGCTTATGAGAAATTGCTGGAAAAATCCAGACCAGATATTTGTCTCGTGGTGGGCGATGTAAATTCCAGTATGGCCTGTGCTATTACCGCCAAAAAGATGCGGGTAAAAGTGGCTCATATTGAAGCCGGTCTTCGCTCTAATGACTGGGATATGCCGGAAGAAGTGAACCGGGTTTTAATTGATAGCATCAGCGATTATTTTTTTACCACTACTCAAAAAGCATCAGATTTTCTAATAAGCCAGGGGCATAATAAAAAAAATGTGTTTTTTGTGGGCAATACCATGATTGATACTTTATTAAGGTTTAAACCCAATTTCCGCAAACCGGAAATATGGGATAAATTTCAACTAAAGGAAAAAGAATTTATAATTGTTACCCTGCACCGTCCGGCCAATGTTTCTAAAGAAAAGTTTTTAAAAAGCTATCTTGAGGAAATACTAAAAAATTCGGAGGAGCTTTCCGTAATTTTCCCGGCGCATCCAAGAACACGGAAATTACTAAACAAACTCGGTTTTACCCATCCGCGACTATTTATAGTGGATGCCCTATCTTATTTGGAATTTAATTATTTGGTAGAAAGGTGTAAAGCTGTACTAACCGATTCTGGGGGGATTACCGAAGAAACCACGGTTTTGGGAATCCCCTGTTTAACCTTAAGGAACAATACCGAAAGGCCCGAAACTATCAGCCACGGAACTAATGAGCTTTTGCGTACAGATCCCAAAGCTATTGCTCCGGCTATAAATAAAGTATTGACCGGAAATTGGAAAAAAGGGAGTATTCCTGAATTATGGGATGGGAGAACCGGGAATAGGATTGTTGAAATTCTAAGACATCTTTAGTTTGCCTTTAAGTTTGAAAATGGGTTTTAATATTGGATAAAATTTATAGCCCAAAGAATAAGCTATTCTTCTTATCCAAGAAAGTTTTGAATTAGCTACTGCATAATTAAGAATTTCTAATTCCTGAAGTTCAAAACCCAGCCGGATAAAATAATATTGTAAGGAGTTTGATAAAAGCTTTTTATCTCTGAGGTTATCAATAATCAATTTAGTAGCTATAATTTTAGATTTTCTTCGTTTTAGACTTCTATTTTTAAACTCCCCCGTATTGGAATTGGGATGCTTTCTTCCATAAAAAAGAACTTCATCTATAGAAACTCCTTTAATCCCGGAAGAAAGAATTCTAGAATAACATTCCCATTCTTCTGCATACATCAAACTCTCATTAAACCTGTTTTTATTATAACATTCCCTTCGCCACATTACCTGACACGAATTAAAAGGGATTTTATTAGTAATCATTTTGTCTAAAACAGAAATGTCCAGGAGTTCAGAATTATATTTAGAACTTCTATCGAAATTATAGTGAAAATCTCCCCAAAAAACTTCTCTCACGTATCGAACGTAACCAACTTTATTATTAAAATTTTTAACTGAAATCTTTAAATTCTCTGGATGCACAATATCATCATCATCAAAAAAAATAATAAAATCGCCTTTAGCAATATCTAGGCCCATATTGCGGCATCCCGGCAAGCCTTTTTTATATTTTGCAGTTCGTTTTAGATACTTAAACCGGGTATCTTTTTCTAAATAAGGTTGCAGTACTTCTATGGTATTGTCTTCGCTGCCATCATCCATAATCAAACATTCCCAGTCTTTATAAGTTTGACTTAAGATTGAATCTAAAGTTTCCTCAATGAAATGAGCCCTATTATAGGTGGCCATGATAATCGTAACCTTTTGAGAATGCTGCGACATTTTCTATTTAATTAAGGATTTGATAAACCTAAAAGGTCTTAACAAGGCTTCTCCTAGTTTAAAGTCGATTCTCTTCGTATTCTTAATTTTCTCCCTTTCTTCAATCTTAAGCCTTTCAATAAAATTTGTAACTAGTTCTTCGAAGTTTTCTTTGTAAAGTTCAGAATGCTTTAAAATGATAAATTTGAACTTATCCAATTTTAATTTTTTTATTTGCGCGGTGGTAGAATTTTCACGAACCTGATAATTGAACAATACCTCGGGTAATACATGAGCCACTCCCCCAGTTTTTAAAATATTTAAATAAAATTCCCAATCTTCAAGTCCTAAAATAGGCAATATTTCTTCGTAACCCCCACATCTTTCCCAATCCTTTCGCTTAAACATGGAACTTCCCATTGCTGAATTCTTAAATAAAAAATTATTGATGTTCCCCCCAGTAGAAGTAAAAATATCAATTTCACCTTTTATATGAAATCTTCTCGTTTTACATGTTACGATTTTTATATTGAAATCACGCTCTATTGCCATAATAGCTTTTTCACAAAATGTCGGTTCAAAATAATCATCTGCATCTAAATTCAGTATATACTCCCCATTTGATTGTTTAATACCGTTATTTCGTGCTATACTTTGACCTTGGTTTTCTTGAGTGATTAGTTTAGAGATTTTAGGTTCCAACCTCCTTAAAACCATCTTAGTGTCAATATTGGAGCCATCATCTACAACAATTATTTCCTTATTCTTATAAGTTTGATTTAAAGCAGAATTTACAGCTTCTTCAATGTAAAGATAGTCGTTGTAACAGGGTATTATTATTGAAAGTTTTCCGGAATTATTCATTTTACTAATTCAGAATATAAATTACACCAACGTTGGTCAATAATGGCCTGAGCAAAATTCTGTGTAACAAAAGCTTTCGCATTGGCACTCATAGTTTCAAGCTTTTTTCGATTGGAAAATAACATTTCAATTTTTTCTACCATTTTATCGGTGTCAAACTCCGGCACAATAAACCCGGTTTCGCCGTCTTTTAAGGTGTATTTTACACCTCCCGAATCAAATACAACTACCGGTAAACCACAAGCCTGTGCTTCTAGAGTTGCCAAACCCTGTGTTTCCCTTCTATTATTTTCAACCGGTACCGCTGCTAAAATATACAAATTGCCGGAAAGCAAATAATCTTTTACTTCTGCCTGACTTTTTTTACCGATAAGACTAACTTCAGATTCTAATTTGAACTCCTTTATTAAGTTCTTTAAAGCTAATCTTTCCTCCCCTTCCCCAATAATAGATAAATGAACAGGAAATCCTTTTGCCTTTAAGCTTTTCACCACTTTAATGGCATATTTATGTCCTTTAACCTTATCCAACCTCCCAACGCTAATAAGTTGAAAAGATTCTTCGATTTGATTTTTTTTCTTTTCTCCATTAAAAAAACTGGCGTCCACTCCCACGGGTATTGTTTTAAGCTTTTGGGCAGGACAACCTAATTCCTCGATCTTTCTGGCAAGATAAGGCGTATTAGCTATTATGAGGTCGCCGTAGAGGAATAAATCGTCATAATATCCATTATTCTCAATAAATCCATTTATTGGAAAAAAGGCATCATGGCCGTGAAAAGAAACTATAAGTTTAGAATTGAAAAAACCTATTTTTTTAAAGTTATCAATAGGACTTCGATTAGTGCCGTATTGAACATGGATAATATCGAAATCTTTAAATTTGGTATAGAAATGAAATTGATAGAACAGGGATAAGCTTAACTTCTTTTGTTCTTTTAGAAACCTTCTAAAGAAAATAAAATTTCTAAAAATATTTGGAAGCAGAAAAGCTATTTTCAATAATCGAAATAATTTATTTTTTGGAACTTTATAATCTTCAGGAATTATTTTATCGGTAATCTCGTACTCCTCTATAAGCGATTTCTGTTTGCTTTCCTCAAAATCTAAAGCCTCTTTTACTAAAACAGAAACCTCAAAACCGCATTTTATGGCCGTGATGATTTGAGCGGTGATGAAAGTCTCCGATAAATGCGGAAATTGCCATAGTTTGAACAAAATCCTTTTCCTATTTTTTGTTGGATTCATTTCAACTATAATTTCTATTCTTTTAGTGACCTGGTGCGCTTTCTAAATTTTCTTCTTAGAACAAAATTAATTTCATCCCATTTCAGCATTGACAAAATTTTTAATCGTTGGTTAAAGCTAATCCTGGAGTCCGGATTTAAAAAAAATATATGATAAATAATCATTTTCCGAACTTGTTTTATATGTTTTTTAAACTCGGTATTTTCAAAAACCCTGTCCTTACTATTTTTTTTGAGCAGTGTGCGAAACCACTTTTCTAGAAATTTAAAATCTAACGCATTTTTTATTTCTTTCTTAAAGAACAACCTAATTAGTAAATGATCAGGGAATTTTTCGCAGTTATATGAAAGTTTCTTGTATAGTTCCAATTTTATTTTAATACTACCTGCTAACTGTATCTTCCTGTATTTTGAAGAAACCTGATTTCCATGAACCCGGTATAAATATAAGAATTCTGGAATATTATAAAATTCGCATTCCCAGGCAGATCGGGACCAAAAATCATAATCCTCTACGTGAAGTTTATCTTTATCGAATTTGAACTTTTTGAATGCTTCTTTTTCAAGTAAAACGGAACCTAAACTCATAGGGCAACTGTTTAGCAGTTGTGCTTGAATTTGACTGTGATATTCAAAATGTTTTAAAACTTTATTTTCGTTTCCAAAAAACTGAAGCCAACAGCCAACTGCCTTTATGTCCTGATTGTTTTCTAAAATCGCTAATTGTTTCTCAAATCTGTTCCTTAAAGAAATATCGTCACCATCCATTCTGGCGATGTACTTCCCCTTTGCTAAAGAAAAACCTAAATTTAAGCTATCAATTAGACCTTTATTTACAGTTTTTTTAATGAGTCTTATACGCTTATCTTCAAATGCTTCAACCTGAGATACGGTGTCATCTTGCGATGCATCATCAATTATTAAAAGTTCAAAATCTGAAATGGTTTGGGACAAAATGCTCTCTATCGCTTCTGATATGTAGGATCCGCAATTATAAACAGGCAGCACAACAGATATAAGCGGTAGGTTATTCTTCATATCCTTTTCATTGTAAGCAATAACAAACTTTTAAATTAAACATCTAATAAATATAGAACTTGATGATAACAAAGAACTATTATCGAAATGAGAGGTGCTATTTTCCTCCTTTTCGAAACAACCATAATTGATAAATTTCAAATTTTGGCGCATCAAATCTTGGTTGCAAAGAAATTCTTTTTAAATCAATTACATTAAAAGAATTTTTATTTAAAATTTCCTTTATTTCATCTTCGCTTAACCAATCTTCTACTGGTTGATTTGGCATCAAATATTTATTCCATTCATTACTAACTTCTTTCCGCGGCGTCGTTAATATTAAGTAACCATCTTTTTTTAGAAGAAGGCTTATATTATGGACAAATTTATTTTTATCATCATCAGGAATATGTTCAATGACTTCTGAACAAACTATTAAATCGTAGTTACCCGCTTTCTCACTATCTTTGACAAAATCATTTAGTTTACCAAGAACAAAAGATAGTTCGGGGAATAACTTTCTGGCATGTCGCACTACTGCTCCTACGGGCTCAATGCCTTTAACTTTTCCATAATCTGAGAGTAAATTTGTAAGCCATCCGCGACCTGAACCAACATCTAGTATCTGTAAATCCCTATTTTTGTTTTCTATTTTTTTAAAAAAATCTTTTATTAATTCCCATCTTAACTTTTCTTCTTCATTAGGAGTTTTTTTATTCCAATTAGGATCATTTACAAATAAATTCTTATAAAATTTAGATTCTTTTGTTTTAACTTTCCAAGACTTGATATATTTTTTCAAATCAGTTTCATATTTTAAATTAGTTCGGAATAATCCCACGTAATTTTTTCGTGTACAATCTTATTTATTCGAAAATCAATATTTTTCATTAAATCTATTTCAAAATTTTCTACCACCTCAAATTTTAGCGCATCTTTTACTATTTCTAAATCTGTTGTAGTATCGCCAAGATATAAATCAATCTTATATTTCCCGGGCAATAGTTTTAATTTATCAATTGTAAGAACAATTTTTCCTTTTTTTACATCATAATCATTTATGCTTTTTTTATGGTAATGCCTGTTGTTTACTCCAACCATTTCTACATCATTTAAATCCTTAATGACGATGCCTAAAATCAATTTCTTTATAATATCATTGACCTCTATTGAGATTTCTACCTGAAGCGTTGAATTATATTTAATAACATTAGTCTCATTATTCAAATTAGCTTTTTTAATAATATTATTGCCATGATAAATAGTATGAACATTTTCGGAATAGGTGTTTTGATAATATGAGAGAGTCTCGTCTATAATTCCTTTAAAACTCATTGTTCCATTTTCTAATACAATTCCGGTAGTACATAATTTTTTCACACTTGCCATATTATGACTCACAAAAAGCACCGTTCTCCCTTCACCACCGGAAAGGTCCTGCATTTTACCTATGGCTTTTTTTTGGAATTCGGCGTCACCCACGGCCAGCACCTCATCTACCACCAGGATTTCGGGTTCGAGATGCGCGGCCACGGCAAAGCCTAATCTTACTTTCATCCCACTGCTATAGCGTTTGGTAGGGGTGTCTATATATTTTTCACAACCCGAAAAAGCGATAATTTCGTCGAGTTTGCTTTTAATCTCGGTTTTGGTCATACCCAAAACGGCGCCATTCATAAAGATGTTTTCGCGGCCGGTAAGTTCGGGGTGAAAACCGGTACCTACTTCCAGTAAAGAAGCGATTCTGCCTTTTGTTCTAATTCTACCGGTAGTGGGTGCAGTTACCCGGGAAAGTATCTTTAGCAGGGTAGATTTTCCCGCACCGTTTTTACCAATTATTCCCAGGACTTCGCCCTGATTTACTTCAAAATTTATATCGCGTAAAGCCCAAACATAATCTTCAGTTGCTTTGGCGCTGCGGTCATTAACACCACCTACTTTAAGATAAGGATCTTCTTTGCCCCGCACGGTATGCCACCAGCGGTTAAGATCGTGACTAAGCGTACCCGTGCCAACCCTTCCCAGGCGATATTGTTTCGAGATATTTTCGGCCTTTAGAATAACACCCATACTTTTAGTTGGCAATATTTAAGTAAGCAGTTTTGAAGTATTAATTTATCTCGGAAAAGTAATAAAAATTTATGGGAATTCGGTTGTCTGTTCTCAGTTGTGAGTTGTGAGTTATGGGTTGTGAGTTATGAGTTGTGAGTTTGAATTTGTTAAAGTTTGGGTTTTGTTGTACTGCGAACTGCAACTGCGACTGCCCACTTGTTTAGTGTTTGGGGTTTGGTGTTCCATTCACTGCAAACTGTGACTGCCAACTGCATACTGCGACTGCTAACTGCCTACTTCTATCTAAAAGGGCATACTTGCATTAGTTGTTTTTCAAGCTCTCGCACCTTATTTTCTCCCGGAAGGCTTCGGTGGTTTTTAAGAAGCAACTGTAAATCCTCAATGGTTTCAGTTCCGATTAATGCCGGAGGCGTATAAGTTTTTATTTCAACCGATTCCAAATAATCAAGATATTTAACACCATCCCCAAATAGCTTATCTGAAACCTTTACCCAAACCGCTGGAATACCATAAGCATGCGCAACGATGAGTCCGTGTAGAGAAGAGGAAATGATTTGTTGACAGGAGAGAATTTCCCGGGTGGTGGCCTCCACATCGTCGGTTAATAAATCTATTACTTTTACTTCTTCATTACTGGAGTACCATTGTTTTACCTGAGCGTAATCTACATAATGCGGCACAATCCCAATTTTATATTTTTTTTCAACCTCTGGGTTATAAAAAAGCGGTAATAGCAAAGCCGGGTCGCCATAGACTTCAGGACATTCATAACCAGATTTCAGCAAAAATTCTCGGGTGCGTGGGCCGCGTACCGCTTTAAAATCAGCCTCTGCCACAGCGTGCTTTTCATCGATTATCCCGCTGCCCCAAACCACGCTATCTTTTGTGGCGTGCGCCAAGATGCTGCCCACGGCCAGGTAATTTGTTTTATTCAGCTTATACCAGGGCTGCTTTTTAGGTTGCACCCATTTCACCGGTTTTCCACGGATTTTCTCCACTAAATATTTAGACAATAAATCCCCATAATTTTCCTTTGGTTTTCCTTCAAACTTAATAGATGACCAGTAAAATAACGGAATTGTTTGGTGGTTTTTCATGGTTAGCGGTTGTGGGTTATCAGTTCTGGGTTATGGGTTCTGGGTTATCGGCTGTCAGTTTTTTACTGAATATTGCCAAGTGCGACTGCCCACTGAGACTGCGAACTACCATCAAACTGTGTCGATAAAATTCTTTTCCGTTCGGTTAAAAATAATAAGTCCGAGGAGAAAAAGTACTATGGAAACAATTAATGTGTAAACAAAACCCAGCCAGCTAAAGCTACCGGTATCTAAAACCATATACCGAAATCCCTCAATTATTTGGGTTAGCGGATTGTATTTTACCAGCCAAGCCAAATCGGGCATTTTTTCGGAAACCTCACTCAGCGGATATGGCACTGCCGAAACATACATCAATAAACTCGTGGCAAATCCTACTAAAACCGTAAGATCGCGATATTTAGTAGTTAATGCCGAAATCGTCATTCCCGCACCAAGTCCCAATAAAGCCATCATTAAAACATAAACTGGAAATAATAATAAATTGGTATTCGGACTTATCTCTGCGCCGCGGAATAGGAAATAGCAATAAAAAACTATTAAAATCAACAGCTGAATCCCAAATTTAAACAGATTGGAAATCACGGTTTTTAAGGGCATAATCACCCTGGGGAAATACACTTTTCCAAAGATTCCGGCATTTGCGGTAAAGGTATTGGAGGTACCGGTAAGACACTGATTAAAATAATTCCACGCGGTTATTCCGGTTAGATTGAATAAAAAGGCGGGCACATTTCCGGTAGGAATACTGGCAATATTATTAAAAACGAGGGTGAAAATTATAGAAGTAAAAAGCGGTTGGATAAAATACCAAAGCGGCCCGAGGATAGTTTGTTTATAAACAGTCACGATATCGCGCTTTACAAACAATACTAACAAATCCCGGTAACGCCAAATCTCCTTAAAATTTAAGTCTATTAGCTTTCTCTTTGGGGTAATTTCATATAGCCAGTCTCTCTCCACACTTAATTTATTCCGGTAATTTTATGTGCCGAAAATAAGCATTAATCCTGATTATTCATCAGAATTAATGATTTGTAAAATTTCACGTTTGATGATTAAGTTAAAAATTAACCTACTAACTATGCAAAGAAATCAATATTATACTTTCAGCTTAATGGACTTTGAATCTCTGCGTGAAACCTTTTTTTAGAAGTGCTTTAAAATGATTTTACAATTTTTATCAGGCTAATCCTGCTTAATCAGCGTCCTTTTTAAACTTTATAAATTCGTGTTTCGTGGCAAAATTATAATTAACTTGAAGCGCTAAAAACATCAAAAATATGAGCTTATTCAATAAATTAATTGGCAATGCAGCCAGTATTTCTAAAGAAGAATTAGATTCAAAATACGGAAGGCTACTCACTGAAACCGAAGAAATTGAACTTGGTTTTTCTTTATTACGCGATATTTTCATGTTTACCAATAAGCGACTTATTCTAATTGATATTCAGGGTTTGACCGGGAGAAAACAGGAATACCTCTCCCTTCCCTATCGGCATATTTCCCGCTTTTCCCTGGAAACAGCCGGCACCTTCGATCTTGATGCCGAATTAAAGATCTGGATTTCTAGCGAAAACAATCCCAGTGTGAGTAAACGCTTTAATAAAAGTATAGATATCTATGCAGTACAGCGCTATTTGGCAGATAAGGGAATCTAGATGATGTGATGATGTGATGATGTGATGATGTGATGATGTGATGATGTGATGATTAAATTTAAAATTAGCACTGAAACCTACAAAAAATTTATTTTCAGGATTTAACCTGTTAAAATTCACTAGAGTTAACAATCAGTATTTCTTATACCTTCTAGGCTATTTCACGTTCCAGGGCTAGAAAATGTGTAGTTTTGTCTGTGGCAAGCGGGATCACACTAATTTCACAATTATATGGAGTGGAATTTTTTTTATAATTCAGCAGCACTTCTTTAAATGGCAAATTACGTGATAATTGCTTTCTAATTCTTTTTAAAGCGGCTGGATCTGTATCTTTTCCCTGGAGAAATTTTGGATTTTTGTGCATCGCATAATTCTTGCTATAACCGGTCATCTCGGTAAAACCATCATTAACCCATTGTATCTCGTTTTTACTATCGGTAAGTATAAGCGCTTCAAAATCTTTATTTACAAACAGCTCATCTATCTCATTCTTCCACTGGTATTTCTTTGCAATCTCTTTAAAAGCATCAATACTATTTTGGCGTTTTTGCGCTTGTTGCAGCTCGTGAAAATTTTCAATATGAACATTCCAACTCTCTAAAGGCATTATGCTTACAGATGATGCTAAAAATTCCTTCTTCACCTTCTGGTAATTCTTCTTGCTTAAAGAATCAAGATAGATATCCAAACTCATCATCTGTGTCATATTTTTTTTCATCAAGACTACTTTAACTTTCAGATGCAAAGCTACAATAAATTAGACAGGCTGTTTTTTAGAAGAATTAATCACGTCATTTTTAACAACAAAACGGCCATTTATAGGATTATTTCAAATGAGAATAACCTTTTCTATTTGTAATATTGGCAAAAGATTAATGCGTTTAGCTCTAGTTCAGCACTGCCTTGATAATATCCTCGTTTGTCATTCAGAATCTTTCGTCTTTAGCCTTACGAAACAAAGAATCCTTATTCAAAGAGAACAGATTCCTCCTACTTCGGAATGACAGATCATTCCAGCAGTAATAGCTTGATTAAACTACAACCCTGCATTTTAATAGACCATTTTCTCTTATTCAAAATTACGCATCGCTTTTTTCCACCAACGTTTAAAATTGCGGGTAGGATTAGATTTTTCTACGTAGCCTTTTGAGTAGCGGTTGTAGCCATAGCCGTAGCCGTAGCCATAACCGTAACCATAGCCATAACCGTAACCATATTTCGCGCGGTGTACAAAGTGATTTAAGACAAAACTGATGTTTTTAATCTCACCTTTGTGGTATTTTTCATTAATAGACTCCAGCATCCCGCGTTTTGTGTAATCCTGCCTAATTAAATAAATATTGGCATCGGCATATTTTACCAGGTTCAAAGCATCGGCCACCATACCTATTGGTGGGGTATCGAGTATAATATAATCGTAGCGTTCTTTTAATTCCTCCATCAACTTATCCATTTGTTCATTAATCAATAATTCTGAAGGATTTGGTGGCACGGGACCAGCCGTAATCACGTCTAAATATGGAATTTTGCTCTCCTGAATAATCTCATCGGCATTGGCCTGAGCTATTAAATAATTCACCACGCCCAGGTCATTGTTTAGCTGAAAATCATCAAAAATCTTAGGCTTCCTTAAATCGACACCTACCAATACCGTTTTTCGCTGACTTAGCGCGAAGACTGTAGCCAGGTTCATGGCGCAAAAGGTTTTTCCTTCCCCTGAAACTGAAGAAGTGATTAAAAGCGTCTTGGATCCCGAAACTCCTTGTTTTTTGTACATAAACTGAAGACTGGAACGCAACCCTCTAAAACCTTCTGAAACTGAAGATTTAGGATTATTGTAAACCACAAGGTTAGAATCGGTTTTACTTTTTCCTATCATTCCCAGAATCGGAATTGGTGATAAACGCGTCACTTCCTGGGCGTTGTGAATATTGGTATTCAGAAAAACCAATAGAAAAACAAAAGTAAGCGGAATCATACCACCTACCATTACCGCCATCACATAATTTAACTGGGTATTTGGCCCAATTTTCCCGCCACCGGTATCTTTAGCCGAATCTATTACCATCACATCACTTACATTGGCCGCTTTAATAAGGCCTGCCTCGCTCCTTTTTTCCAGGAACATATTATAAGATTTTTCATTGAGGCTATAGCGACGTTGAATTTTAAGTAAATCCTGTTCTTCCTGTGGCAACTTACTAATTTCAGTTTCCAGCCTGGAAATTTGCCGGCTAATATCCCTTTGCTCTTCCTGCAATAAACCTTTTGAAGATTTAATATTTTCCAACAAAATAGATTTCACCGAATTTATTTGTCGGTCTATATCGTCAAAAACAGGTGAGTTTTCCTTCAGGGAATATTGATAATTACTTCTTTCTTCAGCTAAAGTAATAATTCGCGAAACCCCGCTCGCAATACTCCCTTCAGATATTCCAGCAACCGAGGGCGCGGGCACATTAGAATAATCGGTGCGGGTTTCTAAATAGGTCTGCAGCGTTTCGTAATAAGAAAGTTGCCGCCTAATCTCTTCTTTTCTTAAATCTAAAGTAGAAAGCTTATTGGACATCTGCGAACTCTCTGCCGAAATATCCATAATGGCATTTTCATTTCTAAACTGATTAAGCTCTGCTTCTACCAGTTTCAAGGCTTTAGACTGCACCGCCAAACTGGAATCTATAAACCGAATAGTCTTGGTAGCAAAAAGGTTTTTCCGCGCCAGCATATTATCGCTAAGCACTTTTACCGTGCCGTTTAAATAAGCTACAATCCGGTTTTTATTGCCGCCACTTTGATTCAGTTTTAAAACTGAAGAGCCCTGGGATTCAGGGTTCACATTAACATTCCTGTACCGACCAACAGCCGAGTCAAAATTGAGAAAACTTACGTAAAAAGGAGTTCCCGCCTGCAAAGGTTTTTCTACACGCTGAATAGTCCCGTTAAAAAAAGGAAGGTTTACAGTCGTTCCCGTTTTATAATTTTTGCTAAAATCCTTAGGAACAACCTCTTTATAAGTTTTTTCTTTTGAATTGTATTGCTGAAGCTGAAGATTTGCCGGTACCGCTGCCGATAGGTTATAAGTCGCAGAATCTATAAAACTAATCTTCATCGTTACATTAAGCGCCTGGGGCTTGCTGGTATCTGCAATTATTTTAAAGGGCGTGCTTCCATAAGCGTCCACCCGCTGATATTCTCCATCCTTTAATATTTGAATGTAAAACTGAAGCTGTTCTACCACCTCTTCATTATGCGACCGGGACTTTAAAATGGTCATCGCTGTGTTCACCTTGTCTGAAGTTCCGCCCCAATTAAAGGTCAAACTGGTATTACTGGTGAAAAACGGATTTTGATCATCTTTTATGGAAATGGAATTTCCCAGCCTGTATTCCGGTAATTTCCGCACATTATTATAGTAAGCCACTGCGAGACTTATCAAAATTGATAAGACCACCAACTTCCAGTAACTAATAACCTTAAGGATAAACCCCTTAAAATCGAAAGTGGAACCTACATCTGAAATATGATCATCTTCGTGCGCCATTAAATCCTGCTAAATAATAAAATTGTGGTGGTGACAAAAGAAAGTATGGTTACCGCGGTCCTAAAAACCTCCAGTCCCGTAGAACCAAATCCTAAAGCTTTTTGCGGCAACGCGTTTACTAAAATAAGGTCATTGGGCTGAATGTAATAGTATTCACTTTTGGTGGCATCAATACTAGTAAGATCTATCGTGTGAATTTCTTCACCATAGGGATATTGTCTAATGATTTTCACGTGTTCCATATCACCAAATTCATTTATTCCCCCGGCATTGGCTACCGCCTCCATTATGGTCACTTTTTCTTTGTAAATCACCTGGCTACCGGTGCCAATTTCCCCTAAAGTAGTATATCTAATTCCAGCCAGTTTCACGGTCACAAAAATGTTTGCTTCCTCTTTAAAATAATTTTCCAACAGAAGCTTTTCAATTTTCTCCCGCACCTCCCGTTCGGTGTAGCCTAAAACATTTACTGCGCCAAGTGTTGGCACCCTAATATTGCCGTGATCATCTACGGTAAAACCGTCAAAATATACCCTTTCTTCGGTGGTTGCGCTGCTATTTAATTCCCCCACGGGATTAAACATGCCTACCAATTCCTGGTCCAGGGCTTTTACCCTAATACTCAAAAGGTCTCCTGTTTGAATGCGATATGGTTTTTTTAATTGCTGAATTTGAATAATACTATCTAAGGTCTTGTTGTTCTCCTGCAGATAGGTAGTTTTTTTAGTAGAAATACAGGAGGAAAAACTTAGTATTCCTATCAATAGCAGTAAAATGAATTGATATTTTTTCAGCATTTTGCTCTTAATTCCAGATGTAAAGTCAATAAAATCGACGAAGACACAACTTAAACTTTTTTGCGCCCTAAATTTAGAAATATTTAACAAATATAGTTTTTGTAACGAAAACACAAAAGAATTATCACATTACCTAAAGAATTTAGAATGAATATCTATTTACCAGCCTTTGGGTGTGGAAATTTCACTCGTGGAAATCTGTATGATCTGAATTATAAACGTTGTATCTAAAACAAGTCCACAATATTACTTTAAAATGGTATAAGTCCTAAATTTCCGCTTATTTTGCAAAAAAATCAGGACTGTGAATTATTTAAGTGTAGAGAATATTGCGAAGGCATACGGGGAAAGGGTTTTGTTTAAAGAGATTTCCTTTGGTATCAATGAGGGGCAAAAAGTAGGTTTTATTGCTAAAAATGGTACAGGCAAAACTTCACTTCTCAATATCCTGGCAGGATTTGATATCCCAGATGATGGAAAGGTTGTTTACAGAAAAAATATTACCACGGCCTTTCTTCCGCAAGAACCCAACCTGGATCAACATCTCACTATTCAAGAAACTATTTTTTCTTCAGAAAATGAAACCCTGGCAATAATTAACCGCTACGAAAAAGCTTTACAAAATCCTAACGATACAGATGCTTATCAAAAAGCTTTTGAGGAAATGGAAGCTGCCCAGGCCTGGGATTTCGAAACGCAGTACAAACAAATCCTGTCTAAACTAAAACTAGAAGATCTTACTAAAGAAGTAAAATATCTTTCTGGCGGACAAAAAAAACGTTTGGCCCTGGCGGTAATGCTTTTACAAAAGCCAGACTTTATTATTATGGATGAGCCTACCAACCACCTCGATCTGGATATGATAGAGTGGCTGGAAGAGTATTTTAAGAAAGAGAACTTCACAATTTTTATGGTAACTCATGACAGGTATTTCCTGGAGAGGGTTTGCAATGAAATAGTGGAACTGGATCACGGCCAACTCTACACCTATAAAGGAAATTATGGCTACTACCTGGATAAAAAAGATGCTCGTATGGCCATGGAAGCCAGCAATACCGAAAAAGCAAAACAACTCTATAAAAAGGAGCTCGATTGGATGCGCCGACAGCCAAAGGCGCGAACCACCAAATCTAAATCGCGAATAGATGATTTTCAAGATATTAAAGACCGCGCCCATAAGCGCCGGCAGGATCACGAAGTGCAGTTGGAGCTTAATATGGAGCGGCTGGGTAGTAAAGTGGTGGAACTTCACAATATCGGAAAGTCTTATGAAGATAACCAGTTGCTGAAAAACTTTAGCTATAACTTTAAACGCGGTGAACGCATTGGCATAATTGGTAAAAACGGCACCGGTAAGTCCACCTTTTTAAATATTCTAACCGGCAGTATTAATCCCGATGCCGGGAAGGTAGTGATTGGCGAAACCATCAAGTTTGGTTACTACACCCAAAAAGGAATTACTATTAAACCCGGGCAAAAAGTTATAGAAGTAATTAGGGAGTTTGGGGATTATATTCCGCTTAAAAAAGGCCGGCAAATCTCTGCCCAACAGCTGCTGGAACGCTTTTTATTTGACCGTAAAAAACAGTATGATTTTGTTGAAAAACTAAGTGGAGGCGAGAAAAAGCGACTCTATTTATGTACCGTTCTTATCCAGAATCCTAACTTTTTAATTCTCGATGAGCCTACCAACGATCTTGATATTGTAACCCTAAACGTTCTGGAAAGTTTTCTCTTAGATTTTCCCGGTTGCCTGGTGGTAGTTTCTCACGACAGGTATTTTATGGATAAGATTGTAGATCACCTATTTGTTTTTCAGGGTAATGCTGAAGTTCAGGATTTTCCCGGCAATTATTCCGATTATCGCGAGTATGAAGAAACCCTTGCTGAAGCACCGAAAAAACCGGCCAGCCAGACTGAAACGAAAAAAGACTGGAAAAAAGACAGTACTTCGGGTAAACTGAGTTATAGCGAACAAAAAGAATTTGGCAGGTTAGAAAAAGAGATCGCGAAATTAGAAAAGAAAAAAGAAAAGCTTCAGCAAAAATTTTTAGAAGAACTAAACCCCGATGAGATTAAAGAAAACTCTATAAAATTGCAGGAAATTGAGGATGAGATAGAAAACAAAACTGAACGATGGTTTGAATTGGGAGCAGAGATGGAGTAGTGAGTTGTTTGGTGTTTGGTGTTTGGTGTTTGGTGTTTGGTGTTTGGTGTTTGGTGTTTGGTGTTTGGTGTTTGGTGTTTGGAAATCTATTATTTTTAGATTAAATAAAACAAGAAATCATGGGAAAGATTGAAAAATTCGAAGATATCGAAGCCTGGCAATTAGCTAGGATAATCTGTCAAAAAATAAATACTCTTTTCACAAACACTGCTTTAGGTAAGAACTTTGCCCTACGAGATCAAATGGAAAGAAGCTCTGGTTCTATTATGGATAATATCGCGGAAGGATTTGGTCGCGGCGGAAATAAAGAATTCCATAATTTTCTAAGTTTCTCTAAAGGCTCTACTGCTGAATTACGGTCGCAGTTATATCGTGCATTAGATAAATCTTTGATTAATGAAATTCAATTTGATGAGTTGAAATCAGAGTGTCTTAAAACGGAAAATAAAATAGGAGCATTTATGTTCTATCTTAGAAAAACTGAGATGAAAGGACAGAAATTTAAAAAACCTTAAGCTTGACTATCTTAATTTGCCAAAACAAAACGGTTTGCAGTCTCAACAACAAACAACAAACCATAAACAACGAACCGCTTTGCGCATACCACCTTACATAAAATTCCTCTTAAAATCCCAAAACCAGCACGGGTTACACTCGCCATTTGTTTACGATTTGGTGACAAAATGTTTTTATGATAAAAATTATCATCCGGAATACGAGCTTTTGGAAACTTACAGGAAAGAATTGCTTCAGAATAAACAAAAAATAAAAGTGACCGATTTTGGAGCGGGAAGTAAAGTATTTTCTTCTGATACAAGAGCGGTATCGGCGATAGCAAAACACGTGGGAATCCCTAAGAAAAGAGCCCGGTTCTTGTTTAGGCTGGTAAAATACTTAAATTGTCAAAATATTTTGGAGCTCGGCACCTCCCTGGGAATCGGCACCGCGGCTTTGGCAGCAAACAAATGGGTCAATGTTATAAGTTTGGAAGGATGCCCTCAAACAGCCAAAATCGCGCAACAACAATTAGCAAAATTCGGACTTAAAAATGCGAAAGTTAAAATAGGGGAATTCGAAAAGCTGCTTCCCTTGCAACACCAAACAACAAACCGCAAACAACAAACAACAAACAGCCACCCCAAACCCGACAACCCACAACAGAGAACAGAGAACAGACAACCGAGAACACCAAACCACAAACAACAAACCATCCACGACCTCATCTATTTTGACGGAAACCACACCAGAGAAGCAACGCTAGATTACTTTGAAAAACTTTTACCAACCTCCCATAATGACAGCGTGTTTGTATTTGACGATATCCACTGGTCTCCTGGAATGGAAGCTGCCTGGGAAGAAATTAAAGCCCATTTGCAGGTTACGGTAAGTATAGACACCTATTATCTCGGACTTATCTTCTTCAGAAAAGAACAGGCTAAACAGCATTTTAAAATCAGGTTGTAACAAAAAACAGGAACCCACGTCTTATAAGTACAAAATTATTTCTTTATGAGTAAAGTCATTGAAATTAAGCAGATCACCCGCGATTTTCCTTTGGGCAATGAGGTTGTGAAAGTATTAAAAGGAATAGACCTAAATATAGATCGCGGGGAATACGTGGCTATTATGGGACCGTCGGGCTCTGGGAAGTCAACGCTTATGAATTTGTTGGGCTGCCTGGACACTTCAACTTCCGGGAGCTACATTCTTAACGGTAAAGATGTGAGCCAAATGAGCGATGATGAACTTGCCGAAATTAGAAACAAAGAAATTGGTTTTGTATTTCAAACATTTAATCTGTTACCAAGAACTACGGCTTTAGAAAATGTCGCTTTACCCATGATCTATGCCGGCCACAGTAAAAGCGACCGTAATGAACGTGCCCGGGAAGTCCTTACCAATGTGGGATTGGGAGATCGAATGGATCATAAACCCAATCAGCTTTCTGGTGGGCAGCGTCAACGGGTAGCAGTAGGCAGAGCTTTGGTTAATAAGCCATCTATAATCCTGGCCGATGAACCTACCGGAAATCTGGATTCAAAAACTTCAGTAGAAATCATGAAGTTATTTGATGACATACACGCTGCCGGAAACACCGTTATTTTGGTAACACATGAAGAAGACATCGCAGACCATGCCCATAGAATCATTAGACTTCGCGACGGGCTAATAGAAAGCGACGAGCGTAAAGAAATGGTGAGTCGGTAATATTTATACTTCTATCGGGATTAAATAGCTATAATTCAGCTAAACAGGGTAACCTCCATCGATTAAATATATGATACAGGTTTGTCAAAGCACCTCCCCCTGAGTTGGAGAGTCAAGTTACCTAAGCTTATTGTTCTTTTTTGCCCGAATTACCCTTAGCTCGTTCAAAAACTTAATATCGCAGAAGATGTAAAAACCAGGGCTTCAACAAGCCTGTGCTGAATTTATCGAAGTACTCAGCCTAACGTGGAAGTTTCACCCATACGCCCTCCTGAGCCGAAAAGGAACTTCGTTTTCTCTATGACTATACAAAGTTAAATTGGTATTAAAAAATATTTCCTTGGTTTTACCACATTACAATACCATCATACAAACCCTCAAAATATATTTTTGGCAATTGCTTCACTCCAAAACTTTAAAAAACTTCATATTATAGCAGAAACACAAGGCTTTAGACAACAAAAGTAAGATATATTTTCGAATTTTAACATTGTCAAATTTGGCTCACAGCTACTGAAAACGAAGCAAATAGCGGGATTTCCTAAGCATTTCTTAAAAACTAAGCGCATTTTTAAAAATAAAAGCTTGTTTAATTAAGCATTTATTAGCACTTTTGGCAATGGCTAATTCAAACAAATTTTATAATGAGAACAAAGTTTAGTAGTATTCTAACACTTTTATTGGTGTTAGCAGTGCAAATTGTCTTTGCACAAGAACGCACGATTACCGGTACGGTAGTCGATGATGATGGGTTACCCCTTCCGGGCGTAACCGTTTTGGTTAAGGGAACCAATACAGGAACCCAATCAGATTTTGACGGAAATTATTCCATTGCCGCCTCACAGGGCGATGTTTTGGTATTTTCTTTCGTGGGAATGGAAACTGCAGAATATACGGTAGCAAATAACAACATTATAGATGTTACCTTAAAAACCGATTCTGCCCAATTAGACGAAGTAGTAGTGACTGCTCTTGGTATTGAAAGAGAAAAGAAATCTCTTGGTTATGCCACTCAGGAGGTAGAAGGATCTGAGGTATCAGATGTGCCTACCCAAAACTTCGTAAACTCCCTTTCGGGTAAGGTAGCAGGGCTTAAAGTTTCTTCTTCCGGTACGCTTGGTGGATCTTCTAACGTGGTAATTCGTGGTAATTCTTCTTTATCTGGAAATAACCAGGCTTTATTCGTAATAGATGGAACCCCGGTGAGCAATGCCAATAACAACCGGACTGGCCAGTCTGCTGGTAGAGGAGGTTACGATTATGGTAACGCTGCTTCAGATATCAACCCAAACGATATCAAATCTATTAACGTACTTAAAGGAGCGGCCGCAACTGCCCTTTATGGAGCAAGAGCTGCCAATGGTGCAGTTATTATTGAGACTAAGAAGGGTAGCAAAAGCAAAGGAATTGGTGTTTCTGTGAGCTCAACACTTATGACTACCAATGTGGATAACGAAACCCTACCTGAATACCAGGACCAATATGGTGCTGGATATGGCCCATACTACCAGTCAGAAGATGGATATTTCAATCTTTATGATGTAACCGGAGATGGTACCAAGGATTTAACTACACCCTTTACTGAAGATGCTTCTTTTGGTGCGAGATTTGACGGGCAACCTATTTACCAATGGAATTCTATTTATCCACAATTGGACACTTATCAACAAGCTACACCGTGGGAGGCTGCCAAACATACCCCAAATGATATTTGGGAAACAGGCTATACCGCGATTAATTCTATTGCTTTAGATGGTGGTAACGATAAAGGTTCATTCAGGTTGAGCGCAACCAATTTTAACCAACAAGGAAACTTACCAAACAGTAGGATTAAAAGGAATACCCTTAAGTTTAGTGGCTCTCAAGATTTGACTGATAAATTAACTGCGCAAGCTAATATTACTTATACCAAGACTGATGGTAAAGGACGTTATGGAACAGGTTACAGTTCTTTAAACATTATGCAACAATTTAGACAATGGTACCAAACCAACGCAGATATTTATGAGATGAGGGATGCTTATTTTGAAACAGGGGAAAATATCACCTGGAACCCAAATGGTCCAGATAACCTATCTCCTATTTACTCAGATAACCCATATTGGACGCTTTACGAGAATTACGAAACCGACACCCGTAACAGGTACTTTGGTAACGTAAACTTAAATTACGAGATAAATGACGTATTTACTGTGCTAGGACGTTTTTCATTTGATACCTTCGATGAATTACAAGAACAAAGAATTAACGTAGGTAGTGCAGACATCGCTGAGTATCAGAGATACAACAATAGATCTTCTGAATATAACTACGATCTTATTGTTAACTTTAATAAAGATCTTACACCAGATCTTAATTTAGATGGAAACGTTGGTTTTAACCTTCGTAGAAATTCAAGAAATTATATTGATGCGCAAACCAATGGCGGTTTAAATAAAGCTGGTTTTTACGCTTTGAGTAATTCCGCTTCCCCGATTAATCCACCTGATGAGTATGAAAATACGAGAATGTTAGATGGTATTTACGCCAGGGCCGGTTTTGGGTATTTAGACACCTACTATTTAGAAGGAACAATTAGAAGGGACCGTTCTTCTACACTTCCAAAAGATGATAATGTATTTTGGTATCCTTCTGTTTCTGCAAGTGTCTTGCTCTCCAATGTATTTGATGCCAGCTGGTTAAACTTCGCAAAACTTAGAGGTAATTATGCAGAGGTTGGTAATGATACCGATCCTTATCGCGTATTTAATACTTATAATATTTCTGCACCATTTGGAACTGCAGGTTGGGCAAGTAACAATTCCAATCTTAACAATCCAAACCTTGTTCCAGAGCGTATGAAGTCTTATGAAGTTGGACTGGAAGCAAATATCCTGGATAAAAGGATAGGATTTGATGTGTCTTACTATAACTCTCAAACAGAGAATCAAATCACACTTGTACCGGTATCAACCGCCACTGGTTATTCAGTTAAATTATTAAATGCCGGTACGATAGAAAATAAAGGTATTGAAGCCTCTTTAAGGTTAAACCCAATTAGAACTGAAGACTTTAATTGGAATATGACCGTTAACTGGGCAAAAAACAAAAGTGAGGTACTGGAACTTGCAGACGGTATCGATAAGCTTGAGTTAAACAGTTACCAGGGAGGAATTACTGTTAATGCAGCACCTGGGCAACCTTATGGCGCCATTAGAGGTACAGCTTATGTATATGATGATAATGGTAATAAAGTAATTACAGAAAGTGGAACATACGCCAGAACCCCAAATTCTAATTATGATATTGGAAATATCCAACCAGATTGGACCGGAGGTATTTCTAACACCTTTAGTTATAAGAACCTTAGCCTAAGCTTCTTAATTGACGTTCAGGAAGGTGGGGATGTTTTCTCATTAGACACCTGGTATGGTCGTGCTACCGGTCTTTACGAAAGTAGTGTAGGTACAAATGATCTTGGCAATCCAATTAGAAACACCTTAGAAAATGGTGGTGGTGTGATCTTAGATGGTGTACAGGGTGATATCAAATACAATACCGATGGTACTTATGAAGTAACCAATACTTCAGAAAACACTGTAAGGGCAGATGCTTCTAATTCCAACAATCCCTTTGGTTATGCAAGAGATGCTAACGAAGGGCACGTTTACGATGCTTCCTTTGTAAAGCTACGAGAGGTTAACCTTACTTATGATTTTGGAGAAAAAGTATTGGATGCCATTCCATTTACAAGGGCGTCTATCTCTTTGATAGGAAGAAACCTTTGGATTATACACAAAAACATTCCTTACTCAGATCCAGAAGCAGGACTTAGTTCAGGAAACGCTCAAGGTTACCAATCTGGTGCTTATCCGGCAGTACGTGAAATTGGTGCAAGCCTTAAGTTTAACTTTTAATAAAATTGATTATGAAGAAATATATAATAGCTTTAATGGCAGTCGCGACCTTATGGTCCTGCCAAAGCGACGAAGAATATGAGGATCTAAACAGGGATCCCAAGAATCCTACGGAAGTAGCTTCAGACTTTTTGTTTACTGCAGCTACGGTAAGCCTTTCCGATAATATGGCGACACCTAATGTAAACCAGGGTTTATATAGATTTTTAGCCCAGTATTTCACCACGACTACGTATTTGGATGAGCCTAACTATAACTTCTCTTCACGATCAAACCCAGATAGAGTTTGGTCTGAGATTTACAGGGATGTGCTACTTGATCTTCAGGATGCTAAATCAATTGTAATGGAAGAGGATTTGAGCCAGGGAGAGATAGATGCTAGGTTAGGCCAATTGGAAGTAATTGAGGTTTATGCCTGGCACGTACTTGTAGATATGTTTGGAGACATCCCCTACACTGAAGCTTTACAGGCCGAAGAATTTCCTTTACCAAAGTATGACGATGATATGGCAATTTATGAAGATTTAATTAATAGATTAAACGCCGTTGATGCTATGTTATCTGCAGGAAATGGATATACTACTGCCGATGTGGTTTACGGTGGGGATATGGCTAAATGGCAAATGTTTGCGAATTCCCTAAAATTAAGATTGGGAATGCGAATTTCTGATGTTAACCCGGGTCTATCTCAATCTACCGTAGAATCTGCGGTGACCGGTGGAGTATTTACTTCTAATGCAGACAATGCAACAGTAGAATACCAGGGGAATGATCCTTATGGTAACCCACTATGGGAGGATTTAGTACTTAGTGGACGTTCAGACTTTCTTGCATCCAACACTATCATAGATTATATGAATGAGTTAGATGATCCTAGAAGAATGGTGTATTTTGATCAAAATATTGAAGGATATGAAGGTGGAATATACGGAGCTAGTAATAACTATGGTTCTTATACTCATGTTGGGGAAATTTTAAAACAACCAACTCGGGAGGGTATTCTTTTAGATTATGCTGAAGTACGCTTCAATCAATCTAAAGCTGCCGATCTTGGGTATAGCGTAGGTGGAGACGCCGAAACTCATTACAATGCGGCTATTACAGCTTCTATGGAATACTGGGGAGTTGCAGATGGTGAAATTTCTGCTTATTTATCGCAGCCTGCCGTTGTTTACGATGGTTCTGTGGCGCAGTTTGCCAAGCAGTACTGGTTAGCGATGTATGATAATCCTTTCCAGGGATGGTCTGTATGGAGAAAGTATGATGCTCCGGAATTAAATGTTCCAGCAGATCTTGAATCAGATGTGCCATTGCGATATACTTATCCTGTAGATGAAACTAACCTAAATGAGGAAAATTATAAAGCTGCAGCGGAAGCAATTGGCGGTGATGATACTCAAACCCCGGTTTTCTGGGATGCTCAATAGTTATTATAATCATTGATTAAATTATAAATTATTAAAATGAAAAAATATATAAAACCAATAAGCCTTAGCTTAATTATTGCTTTTGGCTTTGCCTCTTGCGAAACCGATGACGACGGTTTCGACAATGACCTAAACGACCTTGGAGGATATGCAACTCTAGTTGATAATTCTATTTCACGTTTTGACAGAAGCTCCGATTTAAACATTAAGCTTTTTACAGGTGAAGGCGTAAGCGTAGAAACCGTGGAAATTGTTCAGGATGGCTCTGTAATCGGGCAAGCTACACTAACAGGAGACAATACGGCAACCTTCAATTCATCTATTCTTGGAGACTATACTTTTCCTGATGAAGACGGAGTTGACCAGGAAACTGGATCATATCCTATAGATATAAAAACAACATATTCTAATGGAAATGTCACCAGCGATGATTTTAGCGTAGCCGTAAATAAAGCAATCTCTTTAGAAGATAATCCTTCTGAAACTACGATGGATTCGCTATCTTCAGTAGAATTGGGATATGATGTTTCCACATTTTCAGCAGGAGTTGACGCAGTGACATTAGAACTTAAAAAGAATTCTGATGGCGAATATATGGATAGTGGTGCTGATCTTTCCACCGATGGTGGATCTGTAGTATTAAACGAAACCGATTATGAAGATCTAGACCTTGCGGTGAATGATACACTGTATTATAGGTTTACAGCTAACAGCGGTAGCCTTATGGATGCGGTATCTTCTCAATTGGTGATTACGCCAAAAGCTTTCCAGAACTCCAATTCTGTAACGCTTTCAAAAGATGCAGGAATGAATCAATTAAACCTTCAAACTGGAACTATTGCTGCCAATGGGACGGAAAATTCTGATATTCGTTATATGACGCCGACTGGTTTCGAAGTAATCGATGGATCTGATGCAAGTTTTGTAAAAGCCGATGATAGTTTCGATATTGAAAACGCTGATGTGCTTTCTACCAAAGCTGCTTTTGAAGATGGAAGCATAATAACCTCAGCTACCAATCTGGAAAATGGAGATGTATTTATCTTCAAAGATACCAGGGAAATTGAAGATGAAGATGGGGAAGTAGAAACCAAAACCTTCTATGGTGTGTTTAAAGTAGGAAATGTTACTTCAGTAAATGGCGATGTTGTTAGTTTTGACATCGAATATTCCGATGGATTCTAAAGTTAGAAATAACTAAAATTATTTTTTTAAAAACCACCCCTAACCGGGTGGTTTTTTATTTTTAGAAACCTGAATTTCTAAAAACAAAACCTACCTTTGCACTATGGAAGAAACCACACGTATTTTTGGGATTAGAACTGTAATAGAAGCTATTCAGGGCGGTAAGAGCATCGATAAAATTTATATTCAAAAAGGTCTTACAGGACCGTTATTTCAGGAATTAAACCGGTTGATTCAGCAAGAGAATTACAGGATTTCTTTTGTACCGGTAGAAAAGCTTAACAAACTGGCTACCGGTAATCACCAGGGCGTTGTGGCTAACATCTCTCCTATTAGTTTTGGCGAACTTGAAACTACTGTTGAAACTATTCTTCAACAAAAAGAAAAACCACTTTTTCTACTTTTAGACCAAATTAATGACGTTCGTAATTTTGGTGCTATTATAAGAACTGCAGAATGTACAGGTGTTGATGCCATCATTATTCCCGAAAAAGGCGGCGCACCTTTAAATGCTGATACTGTAAAAACTTCGGCTGGTGGGGTCTTTAACCTCCCTATCGTTAAAGTAAACCATATTAAAGACGCTGTTTACTATTTGCAATCATCGGGGGTGCAAACGCTCGCCGCTACCGAAAAATCTGATCAAAGCATTTACGAAACAGATCTTAACCGCGCCACAGCAATCATTATGGGAAATGAAGCTAAGGGAGTTTCAAATTCGGTTCTAAAAGCCGTTGATGTTCGTGCCAAACTTCCACTTTTGGGTAGTATTGCTTCTTTAAATGTTTCGGTGGCCTGTGGTGCTATACTTTATGAAACGCTAAGACAAAGAAGAAAAATAGCCACCTAACCCCCAAAAGGGGGAATAGAACTAGATGTGAATAAGGCTGTTTTCTCATTCTCCATCTCATTTCTACTACAAAATATTCATGAGACAGCTGTGAATGAAACCTACGTTATCTAAAAATATTTTGAAATATTTATGGAAATATCACTCTGCTTCCAGGTAAAACAAATCGGCAGCGATGCCGTCACTTAAAAACTTACCTTTTTCCGTGATGTGATAAACGCCATCTTCTTCCTTTATCAATTCTTCTTTTTGCAAAGGGATTACCTGCTTCTGAAAATGTTTTTCATAAGTATCGCCAAACTTCCTGGCTATCTCAACAATTCCCACCCCATATTTTGTTCTAAGTCGCGTCATTATATACTCATTGAACTTATCGGCCGTAGATAAACGCTCCATCTCCTGCGGAAGTTCTCCTTTTTCCAAAGCTTTAATATAAAGCGGATTATTCGAAATATTCCATTTTCTCGTTTCCCTATCGAAAGAATGAGCGCCGGGACCTATGCCCAAATAAGGCTTACCTAACCAATAGGCCATATTATTTTGCGAAAAATAGCCGGGTTTTCCAAAGTTGGAAAATTCATAATGTTCAAAACTATTTGCGGTTAAGGTGCTGACTAAAATTTGAAAATGTTCTTTTGCAGCTGCATCATCTACCGGTTTTATTTTTCCTTTTTCAATAAATTTATGCAAAGCAGTATTGGGTTCTACCGTGAGTGCATAACTCGATATATGCGGAACTTTAAGCTTTAAAGCTTTTGCAAGATTTTCACACCAGCGTGCTGCACTCATCCCGGGAATTCCATAAATAAGATCTATAGAAATATTATCAAAATACGCTTTCGCCAGGTTTATACTTTCTAATGCTTCCTTAGCGTTATGGGCGCGGTTCATTAACTTTAAATCCTCTTCAAAAAAAGACTGTATTCCAATACTTAATCGGTTAATTTTTGAAGCAGCCAACATCTCCACTTTTCCCGGCGTAAGATCATCGGGGTTTGCTTCCAGCGTGATTTCGGGGTTTTCAGCAATCCTATAGTGGGTATAAATTGTGTCAAATAGCTGTTTCAACTCCTCCGCATCCAATAAACTGGGAGTACCTCCCCCAAAATAAATACACTGAATTTCTTCCGCAGGTAATTCATCTTTCCGCAACACCAATTCTTTGCACAGCATACTTACCAATTGGCTCTTTTTCTTTAAGGAAGTCGAGAAATGAAAATCACAATAATGACAGGCTTGCTTACAAAAAGGGATGTGGATGTAAATAGATGCCAGCCCCTCCCGCCCCCCCCAAAGGGAAGGGGAAACAACTTGCCCTTCAGTTATTTTTTCAATATTCATGCTATTGTTCCTTTTAAAAGTCAGGGACTATTTTTTGGATTTTTTCCCTCGTAAATTTACTGAATTAACTCCCCCTTTGGGGGCTGGAGGGCCATTCTGTTTAACGAAGGCAGCCCAACCACTGTAAGATTTACCTTTAATTGGATTGCCGGAATTATAAAAATGACACACCGCCGCGGCAAGGCCATCGGTAGAATCGAGGTTTTTTGGCAAGGTTTTCAAGCCTAAAGTACTTTGCAACATTTTGGCTACCTGCTCCTTACTGGCGTTTCCATTGCCGGTTATGGCCATTTTGATTTTCTTCGGAAGGTATTCTGTGATTGGAATTTCCCGTGAAAGTCCAGCAGCCATCGCCACGCCCTGTGCCCTACCCAATTTAAGCATAGACTGCACGTTTTTACCAAAAAACGGAGCCTCAATTGCGATTTCATCGGGATGGTAGGTGTCTATGAGCTCTATAGTACGCTCAAATATAAGTTTCAGCTTTACATAATGATCTTTGTATTTATTAAGCTGAAGTTCATTAAGTTGCATAAATTGCATCTTTTTATTTTCAACTTTTATAAGTCCGAACCCCATAATTGTCGTGCCGGGATCAATTCCTAATATGATACGCTCACTTTTCAAAATAATCTATAGATTTAAAATGTATTAAATAGCTAACCCGTTGAGTTAAATTCAAGAAGCCAAACCCAGGAGTGCGAGGTATGTTTTCAAATAAACTTTTCTATTTCAAGACAAGCCCCCGGAAATTAAACCCTTGGCTATCGCCCTGCGATTAGTTTTCAATTGCAAATAAGCTAAAAAACTAATAATTTAGGTTTGACGCTGCGACAGGCTCAGCGAGACAAATTTATACCACCCCTTGTCTGGAGGATTATTTGTTGAAATTCCATTAGCTTCGCAAAGCTAAGTAATACCAAACTAACATCAAGAACTCACACTTAGATATGTGTTATTTTTATTCAGATTTCAATTTAGAAAATTCAAAAAATTGGTTTTAGAACCTTAAACTATGCTAATTTTCTACCTTATTTGCACGCTCTATGCTGTACTTATCCTTAGTCTTATCTACGGATGGAAAAGGATTCCCTATTTTTCTTCGGAAGGATTGCCATCACAGCATTATTTTTCTATCATTATTCCCTTTAGAAACGAAGCAGAAAATTTACCTGATCTTTTAAAAAGTATTGCTGAAATAAATTACCCAGCATCGAAATTTGAAATTTTAATGATAAATGACGCTTCTGAAGATACAGGAGTAGCGATCATTAAAAATTTCCAGCAGAAATATCCTGAAATTCAGTTAAAAATAATAGCCAATAAAAGGTTTACCAATTCTCCAAAAAAAGACGCTATACACACGGCAATAAACGAGGCTAAGTTTGATTATACTTTAACCACCGATGCCGATTGCCAGCTGCCTATTAAATGGTTACAGGTTTACAATGATTTTTTAATCCGTACCGAGAGCACGCTGGTGGCAGGCCAGGTTGCCTTACGCCCAACCCAAAAATTATCGCAGATTTTTGAAGAAATAGATGTTTTTAGCTTGCAAGCCACTACAGGCGGTGCTTTTGGCATTAAAAAATCTTTTTTTTGTAGCGCGGCAAATCTTTGTTATAAAAAACAGGCGTTTTTTGAAGTTTCCGGATATGAAGGTAATACTGAAATTGCCAGTGGGGACGATGTGTTTTTATTGCAAAAATTTCAGCAGAAGAACTATAAAATTTCGTTTCTTAAAAATAACGAAAGTATAGTGTACACCAAAGCACAGAAAAGTTTTAAAAACCTCATCTCACAAAGGCTACGCTGGGCTTCTAAAACACCTTCCTACACTAGTCTTTTTGCGAAATTTGCGGGTATAGTAGTTCTCTTGATGAATTTCAGTTTATTAGTTACTGTAATATTAAGTTTATTTCAGATGATTAATTTTGGTATTATTCTATTAGTTTTTATTGTAAAAATCTGCCTGGATTTTACCTTAATCTATCAATCGGCGGTAACTTTTAATAGAAAGAAAGCTCTAATCCACTATTGGTGGAGCAGTATTTTTTATCCTTTTTTTAGCAGTTTTGTGGCGATAAAAACGCTATTTTCGAGTTATTCCTGGAAGGGAAGAACATTTAACCCGCATAATTCACGTGATTAATGAGATTTGTTTTTTAAGGGGATTAATCTCGAGTGCTCGGGATAGTTGAACTTAATCGCTTTAGACCTTTCAGTAATTTCTATGAATAATTTGGATAAAAATCAACTATGAAATACTATATACTGACTTATAAAACAGGAGATAATTTTTTGGAAGAGCGTAAAAAATTCAGAAAAGAACATCTAAGCCACGCCACCGAATATTTCAATGAAGGTTACTTACAACAAGGCGGTGCTTTGGAGAATCCGGCAAACGAAGCGCTACTCATTTTTAAAGCTGATAGCGAAAAAATTATTGAAGCTTTTGTAAAAAACGATCCCTATTATAACAATGGCTTAATCAAATCCTGGACGGTGAGAAAGTGGAATGTCGCGATTGGGAGTTAAAGCATCCTTTTTTCAGCCACCAATACATGAATATTTTGTGCAAATAATATTTTGACCAGTCATTCAGAACCTTTCGTCTTTGCTCAAGACAGGCTAAGCTTGCGGAGTGAAGAATCTTTATTCTAAGGGAAAAGATTCCTCCTACGTCGCAATGACAGCTAATTACGAGTATATTAGCTTTTTTTAAACTACAACCTTTGAAAATATACTTTTAACTTCGATCTTCCAGTTTCGTGCTTCTAACTTCTAATTTTCAACCTCTAACTTCAAAACCCTATTCTGCTTTTATAACCACAGGCATTTTAAAAACGGTAGCAACCGGTACGCCGCGTTTACTGGCGGGATATATTTTTGGTAAGGAATCTATACTTTGGTTAAGCCAGGTTCTAAGCTCTGGCAGCTCATTGGTAAGCGTGGTGTCTATTTCTACCGAATCTATCCTGGGCGTTCCCTTTCTGTCAATTTGCAGAAACAAAAATAGCGTGTCGTCTATACTTTGGGTAACTACAGGTTGCTGTTTGGCAAGATAAGCATACACATTTTCTGCAACTTCCTGCTCAAAACATTGGCGCGCCGCAGAGAGTTCTGTGATTTCCTGGCAATCTTTAAAAGCGGGATACTCATCTACTTCTTTCCAGTTTAAGGTCTTAGATTCAAGTTCCAACACCTCTTCTGAAGAGATTTTCTTAGTCTCGAAGTTACAGGAGAGAAATAAAAATACAGCAATAAGGAGTAAAACTCTTTTCATTGGCAATCACGCTTGGACTTTTAGCAAAAGTAAGGAAATTTAAGAGAAGAATGTTTTGAATAATAAATGTGTTAGGCTGTAAAAATCAACAAGCTCGCCCCTGGTATACGAGGTATGCTTCAGAAAAATATCTTTTATTTCGAGGCAAGCCCCCGGGAAATTGAATCCTTGGCTATCGCCCAGCGATTAAAATTTTATATTGTTGGTTTAAAGTAGTTTAGTAATCATCTTAAAAAAAATGATCTAATTTGCTTCAACAAGTTTTGCTTCGACAGGCTGTGCTTCGACGGGCTCAGCAGGACCAGCAGAATAAAACTTCGTACTATTTTTCGGCTAAATGCATCTTTTTCTTTAGATCACTAATTCTATTTTTAGCCCTGGATAACATCCCGGCATTTCCTATATTTTCATACTTGTTAAAATAATCCTGATAATAGTTTATCGCCGCTTTATCATCCTTATAGTAGTTATCGGCAGCTACGGCTCGTTCATAAAGTGCCCGTTCATTTTCGGGATTTTCGGCCAGAGCTTTATTGAAATATTTCAAAGCCTCTTTGTGTTTTTCCTGCATTTTGTAGGTTAATGCCAAGCTTAAATATTCAGCATCTACCGACTGATTTTTTATTAGAATAGCCATAAGAAAATGAGTTTCAGACTTGTCTAAATCACCGGTTAACGCATAAAGTTTTCCCAGGGTATAGTGAGTATCTGAACTACGGTCTTCTATTTGCAATGCATTTTTATACATTTTGATGGCGTCTTTATAATTTCCCTCTCGGTAATAGGCAAAACCCAGTTTCGTATAAATAAATACAGACTCCTGCCCTAGCTGGATTAGCTTTTCATAATGCGGAATTGCTTCTTTATAAAGTTTAAGCGAAGAATATGTTTGCGCCAAAATGGAAAGTAAAGAAGGGTTTTTAGGATTTACTTCAAGCCCCATTTTACTAAAATGCTCGGCCATGGTGTATAGCCGGTTTTGTAGTTTATTTTTGGCCACTTTATACAAAGCGCCCTGGTGGCGTTCGTTTAAAGCAATGGTAAACATAAAATGATGAATCGCCGTGCTATCTTTTTGCTTCTCTTTTATTAAGCCCAGGCGATATTGAAACCTGGCATTTTTAGGATATTGCCTGGCCAAAGCTCTAAAAACACTATCTGCTCGCTTTAGTTGCCCTGCTTTCATGAAAAGTTCGCCATAAGAAACCGCAGTTAATACCCGATTCTGATTATTTTCTAAAACTTTTTTATACTGAAAAAGTGCTTCTTCGGTTTCCCGGTTCGCTGCGTAATTCTTGGCAAGTTTTAAATGGATTTTCTCTGATTTTGGACTTATTTCTTTTAGTGCTGCAATTGCTTTATCATATTCGCCTACGGCATACAAACTATCTGAAACAGCTAAAGCCGAAGTTTGAGCTTCGACTTTGCTAACAAATAACAGTAAAATTATTAGGCCAATTTTACTCATTTACCTGAAAAACTATAGGAAGTGAATACATTGTATTTACCGCTTTCCCTTGCTGTTTGCCCGGTTTCATTTTAGGAAGTTCTGAAATAATCCGCTTAGCTTCGGCTTCTAATTTAGGATTTGCCGCCCTGGATTTTATTTTTTGAATATTACCATTTTCATCTATTTTAAACTGAACAATAACACGATTTATACCGGGCTCGGCATATTTCTGCATTTCATCAGTGTTAAAATTTTTATTTACAAATTGATTGATTTCTTTAGACATACAGTCTTTCTTCTCTGCTTCAGAATTTAAATCCTCACAGCCCGGAAAAACAGGAACTTCATCGATAACTGCAAATGGAATATCATTTCCGTGATCATTTGATTTTCCATTTCTCATATTCGGTGGTAATGGCGGTGGTGGCGGAGTAGTTTGTTTTACCTGTTCCATAATTTCCAGGAATTGTCTTACCTCTTCATTATTGAGCTGTTTTCCATCTTCCAGAGCTGTTTTTATCTCTGCAAGTTGTTCTGAAATGCTTAGATCATCATTTAATTCCTCTTTATCATCTGAACAGGAAACATAAGTGAGCATTAGTAAAAGTAGTGGTAGTACTACCAAATACTTCATTTTTGCGATTGTTTTCGATTTTGATTTTTGTAACATAACTATTCGTTTTTTGATTAATGAATGATTAAAAAATTGATTGATGAATGAAATATTCTGCGTATTAAACGCGGTATTGAGCAATTGCTCATAATAAGATTTTTTTCCTACGCTCTGTAACACTTTTGCATCGGCGATGAATTCGTGCAAAGTGGCAAGCCGGGATTGGTACAGGTACATTAAGGGGTTAAACCAAAATACCAGTTTTAAAACTTCAAAAAACACGAGGTCAAAACTGTGTTTCTCCTTCACATGAACCAATTCGTGCTTTAGGATTTGTTGTCTTTCAGCATCCGCTAATTTCTCACCCAGGAAAACGGTGTTAAAAAAAGTACAGGCTAATTTAGAATCGGGTATTTCTATGATTTTTATCTTCTTATCTTCAGAAATAATACTAAACCGAAAGAGTTTTTTAAGGCTGAAGTATTTCTTTAGCAGAAGTATAAATCCGAATGTAAATCCGCTTAAATAAAGTACCAGCCACCAGTTAATTTCCGTAGCCTGTGCGGTTATATTAACAGCGGGCAATTGCTGAATTCTTTCGGGTTGAGCTCCCGCTCCCAAAATCACTTCTGGCAACCAAACCTGGGAAATTACCGCTACCGAATCGGCCGGCACTAAAGCCGCCAGACCTTCAATCTTTAATAGTGGTAATAAAAAGGATATGATTGGTGTTACTAACAAGTACCATCTATTCAAGGTGAAAAACGTTTCTTTTTTCAGCCAAAACTCATACACCAGCAAAAAGACCAGTTGAAAAATAATGACCTGTAGTATATAGTGTAACATTAGTCTTCTTTTTTATTAATTTCTTTTAAGATCGCCTCCAAATCGGCAGTATCCAGCTCATTCTTTTTCATAAAAAAAGACACCATACTTTTAAAAGACCCATTAAAATAATTATTCATGAGCTTATTAATACTTTGGTTACTGTAAGTTTCCCTGGCGAGCAACGGATAATACCAGTAGCCTTTCCCCCTCTTTTCGTGAGCCACAAAACCTTTATCTTCTAAAATCCTAACAATAGTAGAAACCGTATTATAAGCCGGTTTTGGCTTGGGCATCTCGTCGATAATTGCCGCAACATTGGCTTTTTCTAATTTCCAGAGAATTTGCATAATCTCCTCTTCTGCTTTGGTGAGCTGTTTCATAATATCTATATGTTATTTCTGTCAATTCCAGAACTTTGAACTTTAGATTACAAATATAAACTAAATGTTTAGTTTAACCTAATGATTTAGTTTAAAATATTTTCTGAAACCATTATCTTTGAAGAAATACAAGCAGCATAACTATGGATCTTATTTTATTTATTCTGGGAGCAGTATTAACAATCCTGGGGGTTTTGGGAAGTTTTTTACCGGTGTTGCCCGGGGTACCTTTTAGCTGGTTAGGGTTGTTACTACTCTATTTAGCACCATCGGTTCCCATAAATTACTGGGTTTTGGGTATTTCTTTAATTTTGGCAGTAATAATTTATGCGATGCAAATTATTATTCCTGCAATGGGCACCAAAAGATATGGCGGCAGCAAAACCGGAATGTGGGGCGCAACTATAGGCCTAATCATTGGCATTTTTCTTCCCATACCCTTAGGCATAATTATAGGCGCGTTTGTAGGTGCTTTTGTAGGGGAAATCCTGAATAAAGCAAACTCTAAAAAAGCGATGAAAGCTGCTTATGGCTCTTTTATAGGGTTATTGGCCTCTACATTTATGGAGTTTGTGGTAGCAATTGGCTTCCTTGTATTTTTTAGCTATAAAGCCTGGGAATTTAGAGCGTTTTTATTTTAAAAAAGACTGTTAAGAACATATTTCCCAACTAACGCATCTACATTCCAAACAGTCTTTTTAACAACAAAATTTAGCTGCAAAGACAGCC
Source organism: Salegentibacter echinorum (assembly GCF_900129445.1). Taxonomy (GTDB): domain Bacteria; phylum Bacteroidota; class Bacteroidia; order Flavobacteriales; family Flavobacteriaceae; genus Salegentibacter; species Salegentibacter echinorum. The sequence goes on along the minus strand of NZ_FQVT01000012.1, from coordinate 32,985 downwards.
ACTCGCTTCTTTAATCGTATTCACTTGAAGATGGTTTTCACGGCTAATTCAAACTTTCTTCTTTTTGAGGAAGCGAAACTCTACTCATAAATTCTTTCCCCAAAGATAAGCTCAACAGCCGCTGAAAAATATGACAAATGTCAGTATTTGGTTTAAAGTTTTAAGTTCAAAGTCAATGGCGTCTTTAACGTTATTATTGATTTGCTGTAAAACCATATTATCGTAGAATTCTTATAGTTTTTTGAATTAAAGGACTTAATTTTTGATTCAACTGAAATTACCGATTTTTTTCAATTAAGGAGGTCTCGACTGCGCTCGACCAGACATAAGACATTGTTTTTTAGTAATTATAATGTCACTTCGAGCGCAGTCGAGAAGTTTTTCTATGAACTTTTTAGCTTTATAATTATTTAGAACGTTATTGGTTCAAGATATTTATTTTTAAACACTATTGTCCGGTAAAGAAACAAGATCGCTTCGCTGCAAGAAAAAAGAGAAAAGACTAAACTCTAACTAACTGAGAATCCAACTTTTTTCATAAGTGATATTCTTCAATTAACTCTTTTTCGTAAAGATTTCTAATAGCAAGGTGGATAATTATGAAATCGCTTTTGGGCTTTGCTATAAAAGAGAACATGCTAATTAGTTATATTTTTATCGGACATCAATGATTTTTAAAGAAACAATTCCAGCAAATATGGAGTGATTAATGCGGTAATTATTCCATTTACGCACATAGCGAGCCCACTGTAAACTCCCGGCAGTTTACCTTCTTCAAAAGCCCTTGCAGTCCCGATTCCGTGTGAAGTTGTCCCAAGCGCAGTTCCTATTGCGATCTTACTTTTAATCCCTAATTTCTTCAGTAAAAAAGGACCAAAGGCATTGCCAAAAACCCCGGCAGCAAGCACTACCCCGGCAGTAACTTCAGGTACACCTTCAATAAGCCTGCTAATCTCTATGGCAATAGGCGTGGTGACCGATTTTGCTGCGAGGGATTTTATAAGGAAATCTGGAGCTTGTAATAAATAGAGTATCAATACTACGCTTAACACACCGCTTATTCCGCCTATAAAAACCGTGATTAGGAACACTTTTAGATTTTGTTTCACCTCTTCATATTTTTCATAAAAAAATACTCCTAAAGCAACAATAGAAGGTCCTAAAAAGAAGCTAATATACTTACCACCTCGATTGTAAGTTTCAAAATCAATATTAAAAACGAGAAGAAACCCGATGATAAAAAGGATAGCGATTAATACGGGGTTGAAAAACGGATAGTTAAATTTCTTCTGAAGCTTTTCTGCGCCCATATAAGCGCTTATACTTATTAACACTCCAAATACCGGTAATTGAAAAAATTCCTGCATCACTTACCAAATTTTTCCATAATAATTGCAGTCACATAAAGGGCAAACGCTGTACTGGCAATAATTGCTACTGATATTGGCACCCAATAATTGGCAATGATATCAAAGTGCGTCATTAAGCCCACGCCATAGGGAATAAAAAATAGGATTAAGTATTTCATCAATTTATCTGAAGCAGGTTTTACATCTTTTAATTTGATGATTTTAAAACGCAGTGCTAGAAAAATGAGGATCATGCCAAGAATATTCCCGGTAATTGGCATTTCAAAAAAATAGGTGATGGTCTCTCCTAAAAATAAAAATCCGAAAATATAAACTAAAGATTTAAGCATTAGTGATACATATCTTTAAGATCTGCTTCGTGCAATTCCTGCAGAAATTCTGCAATTAAATCGGTGGACTTTTCAAAGAAAACTTCACCTTTTTCGGCAGTTGCCGCTTTGGGATTTCCAACCCCGGTATCTTTAGTGACTTGAGTCCACTCGCGTTGTGCGCTTGCCCAACCTTCCCGTAGAGCGGTTATTTTAAATTCCTTTGCTTTACCGGTACCGGCTTCTTCAAGCGGCAGAACAAGCTGCGGCCGTAGGTGCATAATGGCGGCAGTTTCCAACTCCCCGGCGTGATCACCCGGCTCCTTAAAATAAGGTTTTGCATCTGTTGTTTGCCACCAGTTTACAGAACAGGCAAATAACTTTGGATACTCCAGGCTTAACTCCCTAATCATTTGTTTAAAGTTGTTGCCACCGTGAGCATTTAAGATCACCAACTTATTTATACCGTGTTTTTGCAAAACCTGCGCGACATCTTTTAAGATGGCATACTGGGTTGAGGGATTAAAATTCATACAAAGTTTTACATCCATTTGTCCCGTATTCACTCCAAAAGGAATACAGGGTAAAACAACGGCTTTAGCTTGTTGTTCCCAGGCCTTTCCTGCCGATCTTATGGCAGCTTCCTCGGCCAAAATATTATCTGTGGCATAAGGTAAGTGGTAATTGTGAGCTTCGGTAGCGCCCCAGGGTAAAATAGCGACACTAAACTCCTCGTCTTTTACGTGCTTCCAATTAGTATCGGCCAGCACATAAGGTTTTATCTGTTTTTCCATAATTTTTAAAATTAAGAATTTTTGCTGCATTTAATAGTTTTAAATCCTTATAAAAACGATAATTAAAGGATGCTTTACATCTAAAAAACTTCAGGAGAAATTCTTCTATCCTGTTGTATAAAGTCTGAACCCGAAATATTGACCAGATTGACCTCGTTGCTATACTGCGACTAAGTTTTACCAATATTTTTGATACTCAAAAATAGGTACAACTAAGTCGGGGTTAACCCGCGCAATTAGAAAAATTAATTAATAACCTTGAATAATGCAGGTTAACACGGTCTAAAACTCACAGAATGAACTTCTTATTTATTCAAAAAACCTATCTTTGCAAAAAAAATTGAATGTTAGATTTTGTTGTTATTGGTGCCGCCCAGGCCGGACTTTCTATGGCTTACTATCTTGATAAATTAGGAAAAAATTATCTGGTAGTCGATAAGGAGGATGAAGTTGGCGCATCCTGGTTAAACCGCTGGGATTCTTTAACACTATTTACTCCTTCAGAATTTAACAACTTACCGGGAATGGATTTTCCGGCAAAAAAAGGTTATTATCCCAATAAGGAAGAGGTTGCCAATTATTTTAAGCAATATGCAAAGCGATTTAATATTCAACTTCAGCTGAACACCTTAATTAGCAGTGTTCACAAAGAGCAGGGAATTTTTACGCTAAAACACGAAAACGGAACATTAAAAACCAGGAATTTGGTTATTGCTACCGGACCCTTCCATATACCCTACACCCCCTCTTTTTCTAAAAAGATCTCTGAAGACATTTTTCAAATTCACAGTAATTTTTATAAAAATCCGCAGCAATTACAGGAAGGTGCTGCAATGGTGGTAGGTGCCGGGGATTCCGGATTTCAAATATTAGATGAAATTTCAGATTCTGAGAGAATCACATATTTTTCAGGAGCTACAGATGTACAGGTATTACCACAGGAAATATTGGGTAAAACCCTATGGTGGTGGTTTACCAAAACCGGATTTCTAAGTTTTAGCCGAAAATCCTGGATAGGTCGTAAAATAATTAAATCGCGACAGCCGGTTATTGGCACCGATGTAAAGGGAATTCTCAAGAGGGACAATGTGAAACCCGTTGGAAATACCATAAATGCTGAAGGTAAAACCATTGTCACCGAAACCAGGGAAATTCACGATCTAAAAAACATTATTTGGGCCACCGGTTACCGACCAAACTTTTCCTGGATTGATGGCCTGGAACTCACTAAAGACGGCTATCCCAAACACGACCGGGGCATTAGTAATATAAAAGGACTTTACTTTATTGGTTTACCCTGGCTGCACACGCGTGGATCTGCCACTTTAGGCGGAATAAAAAAAGACGCCGAATATATCGCAAATTACATAAAAGAGGAAGAAGTTTCGGTTTAGGCTAGTTTTAAAGATTTTGAATTTTTTAGACTGAAAAACTCCTTTTTCTACGTCGATTTTTTGTTCTTTTATCCTTCCATAGCCCAGAAATTTCGGGACTGTACCCTCAAAAAAGCCTTCAAATAAGTAAAAACTCGCTAAATTTCACTTCAAGAGGAAAAGTTTAAATAAGTTCAACTAATAACGTCCTAAATAATTATAAAACTAAACAATTCATAGAAAAACTTCTCGACTGCGCTCGAAGTGACATTATAATTTACTAAAAAACGATGTTTTATGCCAGGTCGAGCGCAGTCAAGACCTTTCTAATTTAAAAATCGGTAATTTCAGCTGAATCAAAATGTAAATCCTAAATACAAAAAATCTATAAGAATTCTACTATATCAAGGTTTTACAACAAATCAATTATAAGGTTTTGCACGCCATTGGAGTTCAATTTTAATTATATTGCTTGTTTAGATTTTCACTTAATAAATCCTGGAGCAAATCAGCTAAAACCGTAATACTAATTGATATGATAACTATCCATATTCAAATATTAGTAGGGTTTATCCTTTATTTTTTATATACTTGGCTTTGGAATTATAGCTTATTTAATCCCCTGGTTTTTGTTGAGCTAATTGAATTTAGAAATTATCTAAAACGTATTTTGTGAAAGTAATAATATTTATTGGAAGTGTTGAAAGTGGAGCTAACTCTACAGCAAGTATAATCTCAAACTATCTATTGAAAAGATTAAAAGAAAAGAATATTGAAACTACAGTTTTTAATCTGTCACAAGAAGCTATCCCCATGTTGGATTTCTCATTTCCTGAGACACCTCAAACTGTAAAGAATATGACAGAACAATTTCTTGCAGCAGATACTCACTTTTGGCTAGCTCCTTTATATCACGGAAGCATTCCCGGTGCGATGAAAAATTGTTTGGACTGGCTGGAAACTACATCTCGATTACCAAAACCTTATCTAACAGACAAGAAAGTGGCAACAATTTGTTGGGCAGATGGTGTTCAAGCGATGAATGGAATAAATGCAATGGAAAATATTTCTAAAGCTTTAAGAGCCTGGTCATTACCATATAGTGTTCCCGTAGCTCGTAAAGAACTTATGGATACAGAGAAAGAAGGTGCAATTTCAGGGTTTTATACAGAAAAACTTGATAGACTTATTGAAACTGCTGTTTCAAGAAAAATTTTTGTCAAAGAAGTTTAAATAATGGTTTAGTTAGGTGATATTTAAAACCACTATTCCCCGGTTAAAGAAAATCCTGAGAACCAGAAATTAAGAAACTTTATTGTTGTAGAGCTTACACCAATTCAGCCAAGTAGTGGAGCATTCAAATTCGTTCTTTTTGCGCTCTATTTTCATGGAATAAAAAAGCAACTTCGTTTTCTTTGCTACTCTACAAAACTAAGTTGGTGTTATTCTTGAAATTTATGAGAATTTGAACCTAAAGCAAATTTCCCATAATTATCTACTAACCTGGGGTCACTTAAGGTTTCTTCCCGGGAAATTTGGTTTATCGCGATAGAAATATAGCCCAGATCATTTTTTACCACGCCCCGGCATTTATAAATACCTTTGCTACGTAGCGGAAATTTTGCGGCAATTTTTGAGAATTGAACGGTATCAAAAACCTCATTTTCCACATCATAAAATGTCCCAAAATACATATATTTTCCGTTTGAGGTGCCGGTTTTTTTAACGGTTATCAAATCACCATAAATCGTTATTTCCCGGTCAATATAGTTTTTCAACTCTTTGGCCCGCACCGATTTTTGAATAGGATGTTTTAATAATTTAAATTGATTGGAAAGCGAAAATCCTAAAAGCTGCATCTGGTCAAAAGCTTCCACGAGTTCAGAATATTTAAACTCGGGCAATTTAAAATCTTTTGTAGGCGTAGTAAACAATTTTTCCTGATTGGTCTCTGGTTTTGAGCCCTGTAATTTAAAATGTGCTTTCCAGATCAAATGATGTTTATCGATGCCCGTAAACCGAAAGGCATTTATTTTCAACAATAAACTCAGCTGGTCTATCGAAATATTTATTCGGTCTATAAAATCATTAAAAGACTTAAATCTCCCAAAAAACTGCCGATTTTCCAGGATATGTTGAATGGTCTTCGTTTCCAGCTCTTTAATATAACCCAGTCCTAAGTAGATATCCTTCCCATAGATCACATTGGGATGGTCACTTTTATTAATACAGGGAGGATGTACACGCCCTCCACATTTTCTTATCTCCTGAATATAAGTTTCCAAATTATAAAATCCACCGCCATTATTCAAGGCTGCAACCATAAACTCCAGCGGAAAATACCTTTTTAAATACAAGCTCTGGTAACTTTCTATAGCATAGGAAGCCGAGTGTCCCTTCGGAAAAGCATATCCTGCAAAAGAGGATATTTGTTCCCAAACCTCATCTATAATTTTCTTATCGTATTTCTTCTGAATACAATTATTTCTAAATTTTGCTTCAATTCGCTGCATTTGTCCTTTAGAAGTTTTCTTACCACTCATCCCCCGGCGCAGCACATCGGCATCCTCAAAACTGAGTCCCGCGAACTTATGGGCCACTTTCATCACATCTTCCTGGTACACCATAATCCCATAAGTATCACCCATAATCTCCAGCATCACAGGATGCCCCTGCTTTCTACGTTGTGGATCCCTGTGGCGTTTAATATACTCTTCTTTCATCCCACCGCTGGAAATCCCTGGCCTAATTATAGAACTGGCCGCTACCAGGTTTAAATAATTATCGGTTTGCAGCTTAGTAAGCAAGCCGCGCATTGCCGGGGATTCCACATAAAAAACCCCCATACAATCCCCCGTTTTTAGGAGATTATTGATTTCAGGATCATTTTTAAAGACTGAAACATTTTCAATATCTTCAAGCTTAGCCTGTGGCTGATTTTCCTTTACTAGCGCTATTGCATCGGTGATTTTTGAGAGTCCTCGTTGGGCAAGAATATCAAACTTATGAATGCCTACTTCTTCAGCAATATTCATATCTATCTGCATAGTTTGAAACCCCTTGGGCGGCAAAAAAGTAGCAGCATAATTAAAAACTGAATCATTCAGAATTAAAATTCCACCAGAATGCACACTTAAATAATTGGGAAAACCTTCAATTAACGCACTATATCTTAGCACCAATTGCTCTAGTTGATCCAATTCAGAAAAATTAAAAAAACCGGCAGAAAGTTTATCAATATTCTCTTTTGGCAGGCCAAAAACCTTTCCTAACTCCCTGGCAACCGCACGGCGTTTAAAGGTAACATAAGTTCCCATAAGCGCAGTATGTTCATAGTTTTCAAAAATAAATCGGGTTACCTCGTTGCGATCTTTCCAGGAAAAATCGATGTCAAAATCTGGTGGCGAACTCCGGTTTTCGTTAATAAAACGCTCAAAATATAGATCTAACTCAATGGGATCTACATTGGTAATCCCAATAATATAAGCAATAATCGAGTTGGCACCACTCCCCCGGCCAATAAACGGAAAGTTTTTGGAGCGGGCGTACTGCACAATATCATAATTGATTAAAAAATAGGAAACAAAACCCAGCTTGATAATCGCCTTAAGCTCTTTTTCTACCCGTTCATATACTTTTGCATCGGCTTCTGGATAGCGCGCAGGCAACCTGTCTTTACAAAGCTTTTTTAACCTGGCCACATCTTCCTGTACACTGTTTTCTACAACCTGTAGGTTTCGGTTTTGGGTTTTACCAAACTTAAATTTCACCTCGCAACTATCCACTAGCTTTTGCGTATTTTCTAAAATATAAGGATAATCCTGAAAGGCTTTTTTAATTGTTTTTAAAGGTAAAACCCTTTGAGAATAATCGCCCTGCTCTGTTTCTGGAAGTTTACTGAGCAAAGTATTATTGTCTATGGCTCTTAGCAACCGGTGCGCATTAAAATCCCGCTTATTTCTAAAGCTAAGTGTTTGCTGCAGCATCAACTTTTCTTTAAATGCTAAATATTCTGAAAACTTAAGCTTCCGAAGACTTTCTACCGAAATCCCTATAAATTCATTGGCTTTAAAGCTGGTTTTCTTATGCGCTAAAATCTGCTCAAACGGATAGATAATAAAACAGTCTGGCAATGGCGGTGCTTCAAAATTAAAAGTTTCCTTTTTATGTAATTTATAGGATAGATGTTCATTAAGCTGAAGAAATCCCTGGTTATTCTTTGCGATGCCCACATATTGTTGCTCGGCGCCATTTCTAAAATCGATACCCACCAACGGGTTTATACCAAATCCTGAAGCTATTTTTATAAAATTAAGACAGGCCGAAGTGTTATTAATATCGGTAAGCGCGAGATGTCTTACTTTAAAATCTCGGGCAAGTTCACAGAGCTTTTCTACAGAAAAAGTTCCGTAGCGCAACGAGTACCAGGTATGGGAGTTTAAATAAAACATTATTGCTTTCTATGTGCTAAAACGGTTGGTGGTTCCCCGTTAAACGGATTATCCATTCGGCCAATAGTTTTGGTGCCCAAAGTTACCGCCCGCCGTACGCTGTGTTCCCCAAACTGGTTCTTAATTTTATCTAAGGAATTATACAGATTTAGCATATCCTGAGAATCATCAAAAAGGTTGATTTGATAGTTACCGCCCACCAAACCACTAAATCTTACACCAATAAGACGAATAAGCAACCTGCGGGTGTAAAGTTTTTTAAATAATTCCTCAACCTTGGGAATAAGAATATGATCTGCACTGGTGTATGGGATTTTAACCTGCTTACTTTGAGTTTGAAAATCTGAATAACGAATTTTCACGCTCACTACCGAGGTAAGTTTCCCACCCCTGCGCAGTTGATAAGCCAGGCTATCGGCCATGGCTACCAGGGTCGCGTGCAACCTTACCATATCTATGGTATCTTTGCCAAAAGTACGCTCGGTAGAAATAGACTTTCTTTCGTGGTAGGGAATAATGGGAGTATTATCGAGCCCATGAGCACGTTTCCAAATCGTCCTGCCTGTTTTACCAAAAACGCTCTCCAACATTTCTACCGGCATCTCCTGGATGGTACTTATTTTTCGAACTCCCAAATTGATCAACTTCTGAAAGGTTTTTCCGCCTACCATAGGAATTTTACTTACACTTAAAGGAGCCAAAAAATTTCTTTCGTTTCCCTGTTGTACAATCATTTCGGCATTTGGTTTGCCTTCTCCGGTGGCTATTTTAGAAACAACCTTATTTTGTGAGAGCCCAAAAGAAATGGGAAGTCCGCTTTCTTTTATGATCTTTTGTCTAAGCTCGTGGGCAAATTTGTTGATGCCAAAAAACTTATCCATTCCGCTTAAATCGGCATAAAACTCATCTACACTGGCTTTTTCAAAACTAGGCACCTCACTTTTAATAATTTCGGTAACCGTTTGGGAGTGTTTGGTATAAGTGCCGGCATTTCCTTTTATAACCGTAGCCTGCGGACATAGCTGCCGGGCGACTTTCATGGGCATCCCAGATTGAACCCCATAAGTTCGCGTTTCATAACTGCAAGCAGCAACCACCCCACGATCGCCCAGTCCGCCCACAATTAATGGCCTATTGTTAAGCCTGCTATCCAGTTTCCTTTCTACCGACACAAAGAAAGCATCGAGATCCAGATGAATTATAGACTTTTTCATTTGCAATTGGATAATTTCCTATTATTAGTATTTTTTCCAAATTTACAAAAATTAAAAAGTTCTGTGGGTATTTATAAAAATCAAAAAAGTTAAAAATTTGATTAGGGCGAGAGTGAAGATTTAATCTGAATTATCTATGAATTCGAGATAAACCTTTAAAGTGACGAAGGCTTCACAATCCTAAATATGGGATTGTTAAATTCAGTCACAGTAGAGCAGTAAGGTCATTTCCGTGAATGTTTTGGATTATAGCACCAATTCAACAAAAACAGGAAAGTGATCTGAACCAATTTTTGGCAAGCGTTTTAACTGTTTTAAACGAAATTCTTTTGTTACAAAGACATGATCCAAAGGCCATCGCATTAAGAAATTATTTGCGTTAAAACTGTTGAAGAAACCCCTACCAATCCTAACATCGTAAAGGATATTTTGTGTTCCTGTTAGATTATCAACATACGACCAAACTACATCATTTAAATCACCAGCTACGATGGCTGGCCTCTTGTCTTCCTGAATTTGTTTTCCTATTTTTTTTAAAGCTTTTTCCTCCTGACCGGCGTTATCTGGTAGGTTTTTAAAATAAGTAGGTGGAACAGGATGAACCGAATGGAATACGAATTCTTTCTTCCCCGGCAGGGAAATAATACTTTCAAATGAGGGTACATTCTTATTATTTAAATAATCGATTTCAACGTTTTTTAATGGTAATTTACTGTATAAAACCATTCCATAAGCAAGCTCGTTAAGAGCCTGTTTGGAATAAGGATATTCTTCGTCCAAAATTTCTAGTTTTTTATTCCACCATTCATCAACTTCCATAACCAGAACTAAATCGGGTTTTTCGTTTTCAACCAAATCAATTAAAGGCTGTGTTCTATTATTAGACATTTTCACATTGGCCATTAAAAGACTGAATCGTTCCTCTGAAGGTTTTACTTTATTTATCCCCTGAACTTTCACAGGAACTATACGGGTATAATTAATTAGAAATACAGCATTAATAATCAACCCAGCTATTAATCCAATCGTTATCAAGTAATCGTACCATCTCCACTTTTTTATTAATATCCAAAGAATAAACAAGTTGATTATTATGATGATAAACATTTGAATACGAGGGAAATCGAGCATCTTTAAATATCGAATCCCGGCATTTCTAAATATAGAAAGTACAGTGAAGATTATTAACAATACTGCAATTAGGTAACAAGCTATAGAAAATATTCTAATAAGCTTTTTCATAAATTTTATTTTGTAAAGCTACTATACAAACTCAAGTTTATTGAGAATTTAGATGGCTAAGTTAAGATAAACATCCAAACTAACACTATCGCCGATTCCATTAGCCTCAACTACAGGCCCATTCTCAATTACTTTATAAATAGAAATACAAATGCATCAGCAGAATCTTTTAATGCCAAAATTAAAGCATTTAGAGCACAGTTAAGAGGAGTAAGAAAACCCGAATTTTTCTTATTTCGCCTCGAAAAATTATTTGCTTAAAAACTCAAAAACCCAGAAAATGTTCTTGATCCAAAAAGAATGTATGTAAAATATTTAGCCATAAAAAAATCCCTAAAAGCAGGTTGCTTTAGGGATTTGGAAAATAATGTGGGCGCGAAGGGATTCGAACCCCTGACCCCTTGGGTGTAAACCAAGTGCTCTGAACCAACTGAGCTACGCGCCCTATCCTGTAATTCGGATGCAAATATATGTTTGTTTTTAGTTTACACAAAGAAAAAAGTGAAAAATTTTAAATTATTTCTGCTACGGTAAATGTACTCCCTCCTATAAAGACCAAATCTTCGTCTAAAGCATTATGAAGCGCGGCTTCGTAGGCATTTGAAATAGAACTATATACCTCTCCCTTCAACCCAAAACTACCGGCTTTTTTTTGTAATATTCCTGCTTCCAGTCCGCGGGGAATATTTGGCTTTGAAAAATAATAAAATGCCGATTTTGGAAAAAGTGGCAATATGCTATCCAAATCTTTATCGTTTACGGTACCCAAAACGATATGTAATTGCCGAAATTTTTCTTTTTTAAGTTGTTCCAGCACCAATTTTAAACCTTCTACATTATGCGCTGTATCACAAACCACTCTTGGTTTTTCCTGTAAAACATCCCAGCGCCCCTGTAAACCGGTATTTAGCTTTACAGCGATCATCCCGTTTGTAAGAGACTCTTCAGAAATGTCCCAACCTAAATCCCTAAGAATATTTACCGTAGCTACTGCAGTTTGCAGGTTTTTATTCTGATATTCTCCTTTTAAATCGGTCGTATGATTTTTCGAATTTAAGTCCTGTGCAAAAATCATTTTAGAATTAGACTTTTTGGATTTCTCAGTAAACACAGCTGTAGTATCCTTTTGTTTTTCACCAATCACTACAGGAACATTGTTTTTTATGATTCCGGCTTTCTCTTTGGCAATTTCCGCCAGGGTATCTCCCAAAAAAGCAGTGTGATCTAATCCTATGTTGGTGATCACCGACACTTCAGGAGTTATGATATTGGTAGAATCCAACCTGCCGCCTAATCCTGTTTCTACAATGGCAAGCTCTACTTTTTCTTCAGCAAAGTAATTAAAAGCCATCCCTACCGTCATCTCAAAAAACGATAGTTTATGTTCGGTAAGAAAGTCTTTGTTATCTTTTATAAAAGTTGTTACTGATTTCTTCGGAATTAACTGTCCGTTTATCTTAATACGTTCTCTAAAATCCCTAAGATGCGGTGAAGTATATAAACCCACCTTATAACCGGCTTGTTGCATTACTGAAGCTAAAATATGCGCCGTAGAGCCTTTACCATTGGTACCGGCGATATGAACAGATTTAAATTGCTGCTGCGGATTACCGAGATATTCAGCGAGTTTAAGTGTTCTGCTAAGGTCTTTTTTAAAAGCCTGCGCACCTTGTCTTTGGTACATAGGCAACTGCTGAAACATCCACTCAACAGTTTCTTGATAAGCACTCAATTATTCGGAAAGTTTAAAGTTATAAATAATCGTTCCTACCTGTCTGGAAGGAGCATTATCATCGCTATTAAAACGAGTAGCCATTGCGGCTCTTTTGGCCGGTTCTGTTAAACAGGAAGCACTATTTGTAGTTCCCTTTACGCCCGGGGTAGCATTTATAACCTGCCCATCCCGGTTTACTTCAATTCGCACCACTACAATACCAGATTCATTACAATCTTGTACAAATTTTTCCTTATTTAAGGCACGTCTTCCTCCCAGGCGATAATTTCCATCACCATCCAAACCAGATCCAGTACCATAGTAGGAACTGGCATTTAAATCACCTTCCGGATCACCTTTATCTCCTGCCTGGTTATCATTACCCTCCCCAGATTCTGCTGTACCAGATTTCTCGGGCCCGTTTAAAATACTACTCATTGCATCTGTAGTAGATTTATCGGGTTTTGGTTCTGGTTCTTCTACCGGCGGTTCTTCTTCTTTAGGTTTGGGTTCCGGCTTTTTTTCAACTACCGGCTTTGGCTTTTCTTTCTTTTCAATTACCGGAGCTTCTTCCAGCTCCTGGGTCACCACCTCTTCTTCAATAATTGGTTCGGGTTCTGGTTGTGTTTGGGGTGCAGTATTTCGTTTTGGCGCCGACTTCACCGGCTCTGTAGGTTGCTCATTGCCTGAGCCAACTTCAGCAGTACCAAAATTTATAGCTATCCCACTTTCGGGTGGTGGGTCTAAATAAGTGAAACCCAACAAAAATAATAATGCAATTAACAGCACGTGTAGAATTACCGTGATGGTAAAAGATTTCTTTTCATGTTTGGTTTCTAACATACTCATTGTACTATTCGGGTTTTACCGCCAAAACAATCTTATAATTATTTTGGTTTGCGATATCCATAACTTTAACCGCTTTTTCGATAGGCACACCTTCTTCTGCCCTCAAAATTATGGTTGGTGTTTCCTTTCCAGCCAACTTTGAACGTAAATTAGTTTCTAAAGCCGACTGACTTACCCGTTCATCGTTTACATAAAATTGCAGGTCTTTGGTGATGCTTACCGCAACATTCTGCACGTTAGTGGTTTTTCCTTTAGCTTTTGGCAGAATAAGGTCTAAGGCCTCTGGTGTGATCACCGGCGAGGTTAGCATAAAAAAGATCAATAACAGAAATACAATATCTGTCATAGAGCTCATACTAAACTCTGGGCTTATTTTATTTCTTCCTCTTAAATTCATATTAAGCAGGCTCGTTTAACAGGTCTAAGAAATCTACCGCTGTAGCTTCCATTTGGTGCACCACTTTATCGGTTTTCACCACCAGGTGATTATAACCAATATAAGCGATAATTCCAACTATAAGCCCAGCAACGGTAGTGGTCATCGCAGTATAAATACCTTCTGCCAGGGCACCCATTTGCGCCTGGCCACTACTGGTAGCCAACTCATGGAATGCAAGCACCATACCAATTACAGTACCCAAAAACCCAATCATAGGTGCAGCACCGGCAATGGTAGCCAGAATGCTCACATTTTTCTCGAGTTTATAAACTTCTAACCGGCCGGCGTTTTCTATAGCCGTATTAATATCTTCCAACGGACTTCCAATTCTGGAAATTCCTTTTTCGGTTAACCTGGCTACGGGAGAATCACTTTGTGCGCAGCGCATCTTTGCCGATTCAATATTTCCATTGAGCACGTTATCTTTAATCTGCAACATAAAATTCTTATCGACCTGGCTGGCCGATTTAATAGCAAAAAGACGTTCAAAATAAATATAAACGGCTGCGAACAGCAACACGAAGAGAATAATGATAATAATTTGGCCTCCAAGACCACCACTAAGCATTAAATCGAATAAAGACAGGGTTTTTTCTTCTACTACCGGCTCTGCCTGTTGGGCGGCTTCGGCAGCTCCATCCTGCTGTAAAAAGTATAGCATAGGTTTTTATTAGGGTTTTTAATGTAACGTGATAAACCAGATTTAATTGTAATTCAAATTTAGTAAAATAATTAGCAGCACAAACTCCTTTATTCTATTTGCTGAAATTTTAATCTTTTATTTAAAAAATCCTGATAAAAGTAGAAATATGTAGTTTATAACATCAAAAAAAACATTTTGCTACTGAATTTAATAGGATAGATCCTGAAGTTTTTTCACTTCCGCTACTTAAGTTTCAACCAAGTTGTTTTAAATGAAATATTTATGCAGTAAAGCCTCGTTTTTCTAATTCAAAAATCAGTGAGGTCACTTTAGATTTGTAGAGAAATAATCCCTCTTTTTGAATGCTAACAAAATCAAGCTTATTAGTTTTTGAAATTAATGCAAACACCTATAAGCACGAAATCTTAAGTTGTTTTTTCAATAATTATTCAAAATCTTATTGTTTTATTAATTATCTAAACTCACCCAAACATTCCCTTCTGCGTGCGAAGCAACCACTTTCTCAATAAAATTCATTCCACGAGCTCCATCTTTTATACCGGGAAATTCCCCGGGATGGTATTCTTCACCTTTTATAGCTTTGGCCACACCTTTATAAATATTCCCCATAGAATCGAAAATACCCTCTGGGTGACCGGGAGGTAATTTTGTTCCATCTAAAGATAGTGCCGAATTATACCCGTGACCAGGTTTTAAAATTTTAATGGGCTGGCCTTCTTCTATTTTATACAGGTAATTAGGGCTTTCCTGTCCCCATTTTAGTCCGGCTTTTTTTCCGTAGATTTTTATTGTAAAATCATTTTCTTCTCCTGTAGCGGTTTGGCTTGCCCTAAGCACCCCTTTTACATATTCTGAAAATCTAAGCAGAACGGTGCCGTCAACATCCATTTTATTATCTGGATACATATAATTGAGATCGGCCAGGAGTTTTTCGACTCTAAGCCCCGAAACATATTCTGCCATATGAAAAGCGTGGGTACCAATATCAGCAATACAACAACTAATCCCGCTTTTCTCGGGATCCAGACGCCATATACTGTTTCTCTGTTCCTCGTTATGAATAATTGGGTTAATCCAGCCCTGGTAATATTGTATGTCTATCTTTTGAATCTCTCCAATCTCCCCGGCAGCAATCATTTCTTTCATTTGCCTTATCATAGGATACCCTGAGTAAGTATAAGTGACGGCAAAGATAGTTTTCGCATTATTTAGGGTATCTTCCAGTATTTTCGCTTCCCCATAAGTAGTGGTTAATGGTTTTTCACAAATCACGTGAAACCCGTTTTCAAGCAGCTTTTTGGCCATTGAAAAGTGAAGAAAGTTGGGTGTAAGAATTGAAACCACCTGGATACGTTCATCGGCCGGAAGTTTAGATTCTCCTTCAATGAGTTGATCCAAATCTTTATAAACCTTCTTTGAACCGATACCTAAATCTTCAGCAAATTGCCTACTTTCTTTAAAATCACGGCTAAAAACTCCTCCAACTACTTCAAACCTATCGAACATATTGGCCGCTACCCGGTGCAGAATACCAATTAAAGAGTCTTCACCACCACCAAGAATTCCTAATTTTATCTTTTTACTCATAACCACAATACTCTTTTATTCAATAATCCAGATTTATTCCAATACCTATAGGGAGCTCCGAGGCTTGAATGGAAATCAAAATAACCTTCTTTTATAATACCCCGTGGGTTTGCGCCCGAGGTTGTTTATTCCATTGTACTTCTATACTTTAGCTATTCTTTTTTTCTAAAAAAACGTGCAAATAAGTAAACGGATCCATAGACAAACTTTTGCTGATTTTCACTACTTGTAAACACGCAACTCCACTAGCCTTACTTAAGCCAAAAAGACCTATTGTTCCTCTTTTCCCTCGTCATTTAATTCTTTACCCACGCGAATTAAAAGTTCTTTTGTGGCCATAATTCCTTCCTTTGGCGAAAGATTTTCTCCTTCATACTCCACGCCAACAAAACCGGTATATCCCGCATCCTGAACAATTTTCATAATACGTTTATAGTCTAAAGTTGTCTCTGCCCCCTGCTCATTAAAATCATAAGATTTTGCACTTACCGCCTTGGCATAGGGCATCATTTCTTCGATTCCCTGATAGGTAGGATATTCTTCTATACAAGCTGCTTCCCAACGTTTCCCACCTTCTCTTTTAAGACAAAAGTTACCAAAATCGGGGAGAGTGCCACAGTTCTCCATGGCCACTTCTTTCATTACTTCTACTAAAAGTTTCGCATTAGAAGAAAGGTACCCGTGGTTCTCTACCAATATATTTATATTCTTTTCTTTAGCATATTCGCTTAGCATTTTAAGCCCAGAGACTGCAGATTTTTTCCATTCTTCACGATCCTCAGCACCAAATAAATTCACACGAATTGCATGAGCCCCAAGAAATTGAGCTGCATCTACCCATTTCTTATGATTTTCTACCGCTTGTTCGCGCTCTTCTCTATCGGCAGAAGCCAACTCTCCTTCTCCATCTACCATGATTAGAACATTTTCTACTTCAAACTCCTCACTTTTCGCTTTTAAACTATCCAGGGTTTCCTGCATAGCTTTTTCGGGATCTTCAGCATTTTTTATTTTTTCAGCATAAAAAGTACTCACATACTCTATCCCCTCAAAGCCCATTTCGTTGGCTTTTTCAGCAAAATCCATAGGATCTAACTTTCCATCGAAAATAGGTTTATGCAGGGACCACTGCGCGAGGGAAAGTTTAAAAAACGGCTCGACCTGTCGTTCCGCTTCAGCTTTAAGATTTTTATTCTCTTTGTTTTTACCATCTTGATTTTTACAGGATAGTATGGTTAAAGGAAATAGAGCTAAGAATAGTAGTCTGTAAAAATAAATTGATTTAATTTTCATAAAATAGTTGGGTTAAATAAAACTGTTTTCAAACACACACTCTAAATAATACATTTAAAAGGTATTTGAAAACAGTTTTGTGTTTTTGAAGTTAGAAATCAACAACCTCGTCACAAAGGTGCGAGGTATGCTTCCGAAAAAATCTCTTTTAGCTGTTTTAGACAGGAAATCTGAAATTAATTTGTCTCCGGTCTAAAAGCTAACTACAACTCTTTAATTTTTATATTCCGAAACCAAACATCATCTCCGTGATCCTGAAGTCCTATATAGCCTTTGTGATCTTCGCCCCCGGCATTTATAAAATCTTCCCAACCAGCGAACTTACTTTCGGCGATCATGTTCTTCCAATCATCTGTCCATAAATGGTATTCCACAACATTTTCACCATTCATACTGTGAACTACGGTACCTCGATACACCATAATGGAAACGGTATTCCATTCTCCGGCTGGTTTAGCATTTTGAGGATCGGCGGGAATCAAGTCATACAGAGAACCGGCTTTTCGGTTTCCGTCTTTGCCTAATTTAGCATCGGGATGTTTTTCATTGTCCAAAATTTGCATTTCAGGAGCAGATTTCCATATTGGCTGACCTTCGATCTCCTGGGCCAAATACAAAATACCACTATTACCTCCTTCTGAAATCTTCCATTCCAGGCTAAGTTCAAAATCTTTAAATTGCCCATCATAAATAATATCGCCGGCTCCACCCGCTTCCCCGGCTCCAGAGCCATTAAGCTTAAGGGTACCATTTTCTACAACCCAACCGCGGTCTGGAAAATCATCTTTGCCGTAACCACGCCAGCCGTCTGTAGATTCCCCGTCAAAAAGAAGTTTCCAACCATCTTCTTTTTCTTTTTCTGAAAGCTCGTTGTTAGCCGAAGTTGTGCTTGCTTCTTTCATCTCTTTACTCTCTTCCTGGTTATCTTCATTAGCTTTCTTTTTATTTTCACCGCAGCTATTAAGGCTGAAAAATAAAACGAGAACTAACGGCATCATAATAGTTTTACTGAAGGTTTTCATAAGTACTTTTTTCATATTTATAATTTAATCTGCTTTTAAAATCTTACTCGATCAGGATAATTCCCAACCGTCCCTGTAGGTATGTTTAATATATTCTTCTGCAGCATTTTTAGCATTCATAGTTTCAAATTGGGTATCAAACTTTGGATCTCCGTTTACTACCGTAAAGCTGTCTGATGTAACTACTTTAATTTCTTCATTCGCCCCAATATTGGTAATTTCCATTTTTTCTGAATCCCAATCTAACCGCTTCTTTAAATCCTGAAGACGTACAGCCAGGTTCCCCATAACCACAACCTCGTTAAAAGGCCCTGAATATCCAAAGTGAGCACTAGCTTCTTTTCTACTGTTCTTAGGTTCTTTACAAGCGCGAACCCAATCCATCTCATGACTGGTTTCCACACGTGGATAGATTTTCTCTGTCTTTGGCGGATTGTCCTCACGGCCAATTATATAAGGATCACGACCATAAGTACTACAAATGATAGTACCTTTAGTCCCCACTACCATGGAGCCTCCACCTCCATCACCCATAATTTTCCCTGGTTTTATACCTTCGGGGCGATCTGGAAGCAAACCTCCATCATACCAGGTCATTTTTATAGGATCAAATTTAACTTTTCCCAGTTTTTTATTCTCCGGGAAATAATAAGAGACTTTTTCTGAGATAGGAGCGCTCTCGGTATTCACCTGGGAAGAGCTTCCTTCAAAACCGGTAGGATGTCCTAAATTTAACGCAAAATATATGGGGTCTATAATATGGCAACCCATATCTCCTAAAGCTCCGGTTCCAAAGTCCCACCAGGCACGCCAGTTCCACGGAGTGTAGGCGGGATTATATGGTCTATATTTCGCAGGGCCCAGGAATAGGTCCCAATCTAGAGTATCTGGAACTTCAGGTTTATTTTCCGGTCTCTCAAGACCTTGTGGCCAGATAGGTCTATTGGTCCAGCAATGGGCTTCTAGAGGATCTCCAATTTCACCGTTCTGAATCCATTCAGCAAACAACCTGGTTCCATCCCCGGAATGTCCCTGGTTCCCCATTTGTGTGGCTACCCCAGTCTCTTCAGCCAATTTTGTGAGATACCTGGATTCATAAATAGAATGTGTCAAGGGCTTTTGAAGGTACACGTGTTTCCCACGGGTCATACTTTCTCCCGCAGAAATTGCATGGGTATGATCTGGGGTTGCAATAACTACCGCATCAATATCATCTCCCATTTTATCGAACATCACACGATAATCCTTAAACTTTTTAGCATCGGGATAATCGGTAAAGGTCTTTTGGGCATATCGCCAATCTACATCACAAAGTGCAACAATTCTCTCGCTGTTCATAGCCTTGAGATTAGACCTTCCCATGCCACCTACACCAATCCCGGCAATGTTAAGTGTGTCACTGGGAGCTGTAAAACCAACACCTCCTAAAACATGACGAGGCACTATTGAAATTCCCGCAGCCACAGCGGCAGTATTAGTAATAAATTTTCGACGGGACAATCCGTTATTTTTATTCTTATTTTTCTTCATAATACCGTTTTTAATATTGGTTGCAGTTATAGAACTCATTTAAATTTTCTCTATTGGCTAAAATCCCTCTTTTACATCTATTTTTTATCTTTTTTCTCCTTCCATAGCGCAACTATGCCAGTCAAAAAGAACCTTTAAATGAACAGTAAACTCTTGATTTTGTTGCAACGTCTAAATGAGTTCATATTAGTGTTTTCAATTGTGTCAACATCTCTGTGCAGTTCTCTCTAACACAGATTTTATTTTTAAATATAAGTAGAATTTCTTCCTAAGCTATAAAACCAAATTGATAATTTAAAGTATCACTTCTACAACAGATTTTTCAGCAAACTAAAAAATCAATTAGCCCCTTCTTCAATTTGCATAAGAGTCCAGTAAGTTAGTAATACTAATTATTTTAACAGTTTTAGTCTTTTAAAGTTCTTTCAGCTTAATATTTCTCCAATAAACTTTAATACCACCGCCATCGTGTATTTGCAGGGCGATTTTACCATTGGCAGCACCAATTTTTTCATCGGAAAAATCAACCATCTCCACGCCGTTTAACCAGCTGGTTACCTGGTCGCCCTGCACTTTTATCTTCAATGTATTCCACGCTCCATACTTAAGTACATCTTCTTTTTCGGGAGCAGGTTTAATAAGCCAACCGCGGCCATAAGATTCATAAATCCCCCCGGTATGCAGATTTGGCGGGGCTACTTCTACTTGCCAACCAGCAATCTTTGTACCGTCAATTTCAGAACGTATAAACACCCCAGAGTTGCCATCGGCCTCCTGTTTAAATTCTAAACTGAGTTCAAAATTCTTATAATTATCTTCGGTAGCCAGGTACCCATACTTTGCATCGGGACCGCTTTCAGAGATTAACAATCCATCTTCAACATACCATTTCTCGGTACCATGAATGGTCCATCCGTCAAGGTTTTTTCCGTTAAAAAGCTTTTTTCCAGATTGGCAACCGGTAAAGGCAATACTCAATACAATGGCAATCAAACTAAGTTTTTTCATTTTTGTCTTCTTCTTTAAAATTTTATCCGCCCAAATAATAACTGGGCGGATAAGTTTATAGTTTCTTAATTTTTATATTTCTAAACCAAATAGGACTGGCGTGATCCTGCAGGCCAATGTACCCGCTCTTAAATTTAGCGTAATCTGGGCTCCCTTTCCATTTGCCGGAGTTCTTTTTCTTTTTCCAATCTTCAGATTGGGGGTTAAAAGAAACTACCTTTTCTCCATTGAGCCAGTGTTCTACTTTCTCTGGGGTGTACACAATTTTACTGGTATTCCACTCGCCTACCGGATTTAAGTTTTTCTTCTCCTCATTGGGCGCATACATAGAATAATCTGCCGCTGTTCTGTTCAATGGCTTTAATTCGGAAAGATTCTCGGTATGACCAAGGCTTTTGTTATAGCCGGTAAGATCATGGATGTTCTCGTAATTTTCATCATCAATGAGCTGGTATTCCGGAGCTACTTTAGACGGATTGGCATAACCTTCTTTGACGTGGTAAAAAATACCGCTGTTACCGCCTTTGGGAAGTTTCCACTCCAAATACAATTCAAAATTATCAAACTCTTCAGCCCCATAAATAATATCGCGACCGCCCTGGTAATCTTCCTCTTTACCAAGTTCAGTCTTATAGGTTAATTCATCACCTTCTATTACCCAACCCGGTGGCATTTCCTCTTCGCCATAACCGCGCCAGCCGTCAAGGCTGCTTCCGTCGAACAAATACTGCCATTCTTCCTCATTTTCTGCAGCATCAGCACTATTCTCCTGGCTTAGATTATTTTCTTCCGTTTGTTCCTTCTTGTCATTCGAATTCTTACAGGCTATTGTAGAAACTGCCAATAGCAAGCAGATTAGTGTTTTTTTCATTTTTAGTTTTTAAAAAATTTAAACCTTTTTCATTTTCTTTGGATCCCATCCTATAAATTCGTTCTTTCTATAACTTTCATTACACAGCAAAGCGGGTGCTGCCGCCCGGAACCCAAAAACAGGATCTTCCGCTACCGATCCATTCTCTCGAATAGCGGTAAAGAAATTGGCAAAATGATCATAATGAGCTCCTTTGTATCCACTTTGGGCGTTGTAAACGGTTTCTAAAGGTGCCACCATTTTTTTACGATCTGCGCGACTCGATCCTTCTTTTGCTTTTTCGGCTAAGAAGGGATCATCACTTTCACCACCAGCATTTCGCTTAAGGGTTAGACTATTCCAGGCGACATCCATAGAACCTTTGCTGCCCACAAGTTTTAGAAAAGTACCTCCGCTGGTGCCATCTACAAAATTACAGCGCAAAGAAAGGTTGAACCCGGGATGCTCTTTGGTTTCCGGGTAATCAAACATTCCTAATTGCACATCGGGAACCTCACGCCCGTCTTTCCAATGCCGCAAGCCTCCTGTGGAAGAAATTCTGTTGGGTCCTATTGAATTCGTGATGAAGTGCAGACTCGAGAACAGGTGTACAAAAAGGTCACCAGCCATTCCTGTTCCATAATCCAGATAATTTCGCCATCTAAAGAATCTTAAGGGATCAAATGGACGGTCTTTGGTTATGGATAAGTATTCTTTCCAATCTACCGTTTGGGTAGAGGCATCGTTGGGAATGGGGTATTGCCAGGCACCAAGTGCAGAGTTCCTCGCCCAAAAACCTTCGGCATAGTTCAACTCCCCAATGGCCCCTGCAGCCAATAATTCTTTTGCTTTTTCGTTACCCAGGGAAGACATCCCCTGGCTGCCTACCATATAGATTTTCCCAGATTTCTTCCAGGCTTTAATAATCTCATGGCCTTCATCTACACTGTGCACCATAGGTTTCTCACAATATACGTGCTTCCCGGCATTTAGGGCATCTACACTAATTTTCTTGTGCCAAAAATCTGGGGTGCCTATAATTACCGCATCAATATCGCTGCGTTTTAGAACGTCCTGATAGTCTTTGGTTAAAAACAAATCGCTCCCCCATTTATTCCTGGCATCGTCCAGGCGACCGTCGTACAAATCACAAACGGCAACCAACTCTATGTTTTTATGTCTTAGTGCTGTATTGGTATCTGCACTACCCATGCCACCGGCACCTATTAGGGCGATTTTTAGGGGTTTGGCTTCTCCAAATAATTCTCCCCTATTTAAAAGGTTCACATGTTTGGTCTCTGCGGTAAGTGTGGAAGGAAGTATGGCTGCAGTAGCCCCTGCAATTCCTAAATTTTTTATAAAGGAACGTCTGTCTTTTTTCATCATGATTAAATACTTGTTTTCAAAAATGGATTATTAAGTTGTGTTTATTAGTCTAGATCACGCGTTTTACAATAGTTACGTGTTAATTTCCCGAAATTTACTTATTAATTGAATAAACTAAAAACTTAAATCTAAAATTTTCATAAAGTTAGGTCACTTATAATGATTTTTGTTAAAAATACAATTCCTGAAGAAATAAATGAATTAAATTGAGTTGGTGTAACTGCACCAACAGGTGTCTTTATTACAGAATAATTCGACAACATCCTTTAGAACGGGGTAAAATATTTGAAATTTCGGCCTTTTCCTTTTTCCTAACCCGAAAGAGAGAAGAAAAGCTCGAAAAATTATGCAGTGCTACCTTGGCGTTTCATCCTATATTCTAATGTGTTTAGGCTGAAGTTTTTAATCCAAAAAGTGTTAGATATTTCTAGAAAAAACAACAGACCAATAACATCCCTGTTACTGGCTGTTGCTAAATTTCCTAATTAAATGATCATAAAACTAGTATCCGGGATTTTGGGTTAAAGTAGGTTCCCCTGCACTATTCAAACTTAGATCTATTTGAGCTTGTGGAATAGGGTAGTATTCGCTTTTACCTGAAATAAATTTACCTCCCCTAACATCGGTAGTAATATCTCCCTGATACTCAAAATACTCGTTTAAGGTCTCTTCGGCAATACCCCAACGTACCAGGTCAAAAAAGCGATGTCCTTCCATGGCTAATTCAAGTTTACGCTCAAAGTAAATAGCCTCCAGCGCGTTTTCTTTTGAAGAAAATTCTGAAGCAGTGTATAATCCAATATTATAATTGGCAGCATTTTCAGACTCATCAAAACCGGTTAGCGGACTATTCTCATCAATGTATGCTTTTAAAAATCCTTGCGGATTTGAAGCTCTCTCACGCACACGGTTAACATAATCCATGGCCAGACCCAGGTTTCCTGTTTGTGCTTCGGCTTCAGCAGCCATTAAGAGCACATCGGCAAAACGAATAATATGCACATTAATCGCGGTACCTGGCGCCCATGAACTTTGATCACTATACAAGTCTTGAGTGGCTTGCCAATAAATATTCTTTTTTGGAGCATAAGGACCTCCATAAGATTGATCCCTTATCCAGGCTGCACCGGGATGTTTCCCCCAATCGTGATATGGAATCCCTCGACGTCCTACTGTCCAATCTAAACGTGGATCTACCGGCCCTGTATAAGGAGTAAATGCTTCATCTGCACCCACGCCCATATCATTTTTTACAGGATCCTGATTATAGTTATCCAGGAATGGAAGGCCGCTACCCGATTTTGTTTTGTACGAATTCACTAAATCCTGGGTAGGCTGATAAAACCCACAACATCTAAAAGGACTGTTGTAGGGAAAATTGAGCATCCCGCCCTGATTAGAATTTGCAATAGAACTGGTACCATCATTTGCGACCATTTGTACATCAAAAACAGTTTCAGCATTATTTTCTGTTTCAGCATCAAAATTATCTTCAAATTGAGCTACAAGATCATACTTTTCTCCGGCTGAATTTGTACCAGATTCAATAACCTGTGTAAATATAGTAGAGGCTTCAGAAAATTTATGTTGGTATAAATATGTTTTTCCCAAATAAGCTCCTGCTGCCCATTTATTGGCACGTCCGAATTCTGATTGTGTTCCCGGAAGATTATCAAAAGCAAATTGAAAATCGGCTTCAATATTAGGCCAGATATCGGTATCGTTTGGCTGTTTGGGGTCCTCGGTGTTTTCATCTACCCAGGGCACCATATTGAACATTTTCTTTAATTCAAAATAATAATGTCCTCGCAAAAACCTGGCCTGCCCAGCAAGATTACTTCTTTCTTCTTCACTTATATCCTCTACATTAGCAAGTAGGCTCAACACATTATTGGTGCGAGCAATCCCTTCATAGGCCGCTATCCATTTACTATTATAAAAACCATTGGAAGGGTTGGAAATAAATTTCACAATTTGATCTATAGCCGGCTGGTCACCGCCAAAACTACCTTTACTGGCAACTCCACCGGCAACTGAACCATACACCCAATTATCTGATGCCGATTCCCAGGCACCTCCTCCTCCAAGCCCCTGACCGTCTAAAGCTGCATAGGCGCCAATTAATAATTTTTCTACACCAATTTTATTGGCCACTACATCTTCACTTAAAGAGCCTAATGCGGGTTGGTCTAAGAAATCGTCACTACAAGACCCCATGCTTAGCGAAACTGTTGCCGCTAAAAATAAAATCCTTAAAAATTTATATTTTTTCATAATCATTGTTTTTATCATTATAAACTTGCGTTAAGTCCAAATATCAATTGTCTTTGGTTAGGGTATGCTCCTTCATCAATCCCAAAATTTACCGATCCTCCAGAAATTTCCGGATCAATACCAGAATAGGAGGTGATAGTAAATGCATTGGCCATTTGTACATAAACTCTTAGCTTAGAAATATGAATAGCATCTAAAACAGAGGTAGGTAAAGAGTATCCTAACTGGATTTGCTTTGCCCTAAGATAAGACCCATCTTCCACGAAATAAGAATTTGGAACATCTGCCAAACTAAAAGATCCTACAGTTTGTTGAATTGGTGCGCTTGCATTCATGTTCTCTGGTGTCCAGGAGTCATAAAGTGCGGTTGCACTCTTAGCCCCGTTAAACGAGCTATAAAAATCTGTGTACCATTTCACATTGTTCCAAATATCATTTCCTTGTGAACCGTATAAAAACATACTAAAGTCCCAGTTTTTATACATAAGTTCCAGGTTTAGACCGTAAGTAAAGTCTGGATTGGGATTACCAATAAAAGTACGATCATCTGCAGTAATTCGGTTATCACCATTCACATCGGCATAACGAAAACGACCTACAGCAACATCAGATTGGTAAGTAGTATTCTCATTACCGGTACTCTCCCGGGCTGCGGCATTTGCCTGGTCTATTTCATCTTGCGAATCCCAGAAGCCATCTACTTTATACCCAAAGAACTGACTAACAGAGCCACCCTCGGCATTTCGAATTATCGAGCTCCCATTAAAACGACGTGTTTCCAAATCGAAATAATTTAAGCCATCGGCAATCTTTACAATTTCATTACTATAACTGGTAAAAGTAACAGTAGTATTGAATTGTAAATCTTCAGCAAGAGTAAAATAAGTTGAAAGATCTATATCTATCCCGCTATTAGTCATTTTCCCCACGTTTACATAAGGCACTGTGGCAGAACCCACTGTTGCCGGTAGATTGGGATTATACAAAAGATCGTTTACATCTTTACGGTAGTAATCGGCAGTAATTTGCACACTATTATTGAATAAGGTGGCATCTATCCCAAAGTTGGCGTTAATATTCTTTTCCCATTTTGCATCGGGATTTCCAATTCTGGATTGCTGAAAACCTTCACTGGTAGAAGAGTTACTTCCTGAGATAGCGTAAAAAGAGGTTTGATTATTTCCGCCAAAAGTGGTAAATGAATTGGCAGGATCTACATTAATTTGGTTCCCCATTACTCCGTATCCAGCCCGTACTTTTAAATCATCTATCCAATTTGATTCAAAAAAAGCTTCGTTGCTTACATTCCAACCTGCACTGGCGGCAGGGAACCAACCGTATTGTTCATTTAAAAATCGAGAAGAACCATCTCTTCTTATAGTTGCACCAAATAAATATCGGTCATCGAAATTATAGTCTATTCTTCCAAAAATGGATGAAAGCGCATCGGCATACTTAAAGCTGTAATTGGTTTGCGTACCCGAACCGGTATCCAGGGTTACATAATCTGGATCGAAACTGAAATAAGACTGTGTGGTACCACCTACTTCACGTCCTTTATTTTGATAAGCCTCTGTTCCTAAAACCACTGTAAGATTATGCAAATCGGCAATAGTATTTTTATAGGTTAGAGTGTTAGCCCATGTCCAGTTAAAATTAGTCTGCGCTCCTTCAGTATAAGAGTTTACTGAATTATTTTCGGCGTTTTCATATTCAGGAAAAGCAAATGAATTAAAAGTGTTGGAGAAATATTTACCTCCAAAATTTGTTCTAATGGTGAAGTGTTCCAGGAAATCTATTTCAGCAAAAATATTTCCAAAAAGCTTATTAGATACGCCACG
Source organism: Salegentibacter echinorum (assembly GCF_900129445.1). Taxonomy (GTDB): domain Bacteria; phylum Bacteroidota; class Bacteroidia; order Flavobacteriales; family Flavobacteriaceae; genus Salegentibacter; species Salegentibacter echinorum. The sequence continues at coordinate 5,776 of NZ_FQVT01000012.1, read as the reverse complement.
ATTATTCTTCAACCTCTCCAATATGGCTACTGGATTCCTGGCATTACCAAGCCCCTGCCCAAAAGAGCCGGCAAAATTTCCATTAATATCCCGAACCGGAATAATTGGTTGTTGCCTAAAAGCCATACCCACGGCACTACCCTCTGTGAGATCGCCTAGTTGGGGGTTCTCACGAATAGCAAAACTTAGGTTTTCACCAACCCTAATATTATCTGAAATATTAAACACGCTATTCACACGCATAGTATAACGTTTTAAATAGGTATTATCTAATGTTCCTTTTTGATCGAAATAATTAAGGGAGAATAAGAAACTTCCCTGTTCACCACCATTACTTACCGAAAGATTGTGACTGGTGATGGGTGCCGAATTAAAAATTTCCTGAAACCAGTTAGTTCCTTGTTTATTAGCTTCTACAATACGATAAAAATCGTTAAGTTGTGAAGGATCTGTATAGTATGGATCTACATTATAAAGAGACTCATCTACCGTATTAGCACCTACAGGAGCAATATAATTTGGTAAAACCGGCTCTGCACCATCACCGTATTGTGAATGACTAATAGGATCTCCGGGATTTGTATTTCTAATAGCTCTAAAGGTAAGATCTGCCATTTCCTGGGAGGATAAAATATCCCACGGATTTCCACTTTGAACCATTTGCGTGCCGTAATAAGCATCATAATTTACAGAGAGTTTACCTTTACCGCTTTTAGTGGTAATAATAATCACCCCATTTGCTGCACGAGAACCATAAATAGAAGCAGAAGCAGCGTCTTTAAGCACCTGCATAGTTTCTATATCATTTGGATTGATATTCTCTATGCTTTCAGTAGGAATTCCATCTACTACATACAAAGGCGTGTTATTCCCAAACGTATTAGAACCGCGAATTTTCACCTGTGGCGCCTGACCTGGTTGACCACCACCGGTAATACTTACCCCAGAGACCCTACCTTGCAATTGATTTGTTACCTGGGCATTGGGTTGTTGCACCATTTCTTCAGTTTTTACTACAGATACAGCACCGGTTAAATCCTGCTTACGTTGAGTTCCATATCCCACGACAACAACTTCATCTAATGCCGCAGCATCCTGTTCTAAAACGATATCGATTTCGTTACGACCATTTACTTCAACCTCCTGGGTAGCGTAACCATATAGCTCACCTTAAGAACAGCATCTTCTGGCACATCAATTTGATAATTTCCGTCGAAATCACTCATTGTTCCATTCTCAGCATTTTTTTCCAGGATATTTACACCCGGAATAGGCATTCCTGTCCCAGCTTCTGTAATTGTTCCCGTGACTGTAATTGTCTCTTGACTTTCTTTCTGGCTTGTCAATTTAGATGGCTTCGAAACCTGTTTTATTACAACCTGTTTATCTGAAATTTTATAAGCAAGTCCAGTATTCTCAAGAGCGCTCTTTAAGACTTGTTCTATAGATGCCCGTTCAAAATTTACAGTAATTCTCGCTTTATTCTTTAATACATCATCTTTATAAAAAAATACAAAATCTGAATTTGACTGGATTTCTTTAAAAAATTCAATTAGACTCGCGTCTTTAATGGCAATGTTAATTTTAGGCTGGCTATAGGAAGAATTCGCATAGGAAGAACCGAGCCCAAGCCCTATCAGGATTATTAGAACACGCATAATCTTTAATACATTTCGCGTAAAGTTATTTAAATCACAACATGACCTAAATCTTTCATTTTTATTCATAATTTTGGTTTTCGTTAGTTAATATTGCTCTGCATAAGTAATTTAGCTGACTAATTCACAAGATGTTAGCGCATCTCGTGGCTTTTTTGTTTTTATCATTCCATATTTTTTGTTTTATTAATTAATATTGATCCGTTTTGGTTTCGTTTATATTGAAAATTTGCCGCTTCCTGCAGTGTTTTCAAAACATGATCTATAGAATCTTTTAGATCTAGGTATCCCGAATAAGTTTCATTTTTTGTTGCAACTTCGTGAAGCTTTATATCTACATTATAATATCGCCCCAATTTTTTCATAATGTATTCCAAATTATTATTCTTAAAAATCAACACACCATTTCGCCAGGAAAAGTACTGCTCTACATCTACAGATTTTGTTTTAACATTTGGGCTGTTTTTACTATAAACAGCCATTGTGCCCGGTGTAATTTTTTTTCTTTCCCGAGATTTGAAAAAGGAGTCTGATTGATAACTAATTTCAACACTACCACTTTTAAGCACGGTTTTAATATTATCCTCATCTGGGTAATTACTCACATTAAATACTGTCCCAAGAACCTCAATAACCTGGCCTTTGGAGCGTACTCTAAAAGGATGATTAATATCGTGTGAAACATCAAATATTGCTTCACCTTCAAGAACCACCTCCCTGGTTTTCCCTCTGAACGTTACCGGATAAATTAGTTTTGAGCCAGAATTTAACCATACTATGGTACCGTCTGACAAGACAATCTTAGATCTTTTTCCATAAGGAACCATAAGAGTATTAAAGGTGTTTGAATCTTTAAGAAGCACTTTCTGTCCCCTACCCACAGAATCAATTATATTTAGCTCATTCCCGTTGCTTTGATAGGCTAAACTCGAATTTTCTTTTTCTATGGCCAATCTTTTATTTCTATTTAAAAATAACTGAACGTCATTCATATTTTCCAACTTCAGGTTTTCTGAAGATCTGGCATATTCCATTAATGGGGAAGACGAAGAATCATATTTGTATAATCCTATTGCTAATATTACAACCACCGAAGCTGCGGCCGAAAGGGCATAAAATAATCGCTTTCTTCTATTCTTATGACTATAAGCAGAGGCTATAATCCTGGCTCTTAATTCATTTTTTTCGTTTTCCCTCATTAGATAAAAATTAACCTGACTGTTTTAATAGGTTATAACCAGATATTTGGCCTATCTATATACATAAGCACGAGTCTTATGGTTTATAGACAAGAAAATTATTTTTTTTATAATAAAATTTTAAAAATCAATAAAGTGAAGGGCAAACAGTGCTTTCTAAGTGCCGATAATGCACGGTACACCAGGGTTCTGGAAGTGGCGATACTAATATTCATGGTTTCCGCGATTTCGTCGTAAGGTCGGTTTTCGGTATATCTTAAATGTATAGCCTTTTGTTGTCTCTTAGTTAAAAACACTAAAGCAGCTTTTAATTTATCTTTTTTTTCTTTTGAATATTCAGCTTCAATTATCTGCTCTTCACAAGTTAGGGAGGTCTCATCATTTTTAGTTTCCAGAAAATGTTCTTTCAGCTTCACATGTCTCTTGAAAAGTGCTTTTTTAAATATTTTTCGCTTTAAAGATCTCAATAAATAATATTTAACATTGGAAGGAGCTACTATGTTGGTACGGTATTTATAAAGATCAACAAAAAGGTCATGAATGGCATCCATAACCTTATTCTTATTTTGATTTTTCTCCATCCCATAAGCATAAAGCTCTTCTATGTATAAATCATATAGCTCACCTAAAGACTCAACATTACCCCCTTTTAATTCTCCCCAAATCCTTGCCGCCAATTTTTCCTTTAATTCAGCGTTTTGCCAAACTATGGAAGACTTTGAGTTTTCTTTGTGACTTAACTCGGCTGTTTCATGCTTTTCTGATTGGTCAAGTCTGTCAAAATGCCCATTAAACTCATCTTTTGATGTTATCCTAATTGCCATATTATTTTTGAAGTATGCCATTTGATATCAATCTTTTTCAAACATCTTTTCTGCTCTTAGAAGAAGCTTTTAATTTATTTTGATTAAACCCAACTTACCGAAATTAACAATATTTTTCATATTACGCATAACATCGCTCGTATATCAAAAATTTTTTAACATCTCAATCAATGTAATTCACAATTCATTTGGTATAAATTTGCTGAATATTGAGCTGAAATACTATAAGGTTGACCTAGTGTCATTAGGTGACACTAGCATTTGAAATTTAGAGGCTTCAACAGTTTTTGGTATAAGCATACCCACACCCGAACTATGTGAGATTATTAAAAATTGAAAAATATTAAGTATAAAAAAGTGAAGTAGAACCTCTTAAAGTTATTTCCGGACTAAAATAGCGAAGTTTTATAAATACAAAAAAGCGCAATCTCTTTATAAACAAGTGATTGCGCTTAATATCTGTAATTGTATTGTGACCTTGCCAGGAGGAAGTTTATACAAATTAAGACAAGGACTAAAAGCGCTATTTACTTTGAAGTATCCTTATAAAATCAATGATTACAGTATATTAGACTTCGACAAATAGTGAAATGCAATAGAGTTAAATGTGATGTTATTGCATAATTGTGGACTAGATGTGGACTAGAAATTGTATCTTAGTATTTCCTTTATTTAAGTCCACAGATTATGGCCATTTCTTTTTTTATACAATCCAGTAAAAATCCAGCACCAATTTACGTACGCGTTCGGGAAGGTCGGGAGGTGGATGCTAAAAGCAAAACAAAAAAGACCATAGACCCAAAATTATTTAGCAAGGGAAAAGTAAAACTTCGAAAAATTCCCACCGGAGCCGATGCACAGGAAAAGCAGTGGATCCAAAGGGCAAACAATCAACTTATCATCCTTCAAAAAGATCTAGATCACTTAAAAGTGCTTCTTACCGACAGGCTCAATAATCGTACAGATGGACAAATAATCAATAGCAGATGGCTTAATAAGGTCATTACCCCCCGAAAAACAACCGAACTCTCTAAAGCCCTGCTCTCCTATTTTGATTACTTCCTTGAGTCCAAAAAAACAAGTTTAAACGCCAACACCATTAAAAAGATCAAAGTATTCAAACATCGGTTGGAGCGTTATGAAGACACCCATGGTACCGTTTATATCAATGAAGTGGACAAACGTTTTGCCCTCTCCCTGCAACGCTGGTGCGATCGGGAGAATTATGCACACAACACTAAGGTGAAAACCTTAAAGGTATTATTGACCGTTTGTAACCACGCCAAAGAAAACGGGCTCCCCACCAGCACCCAACTACCCTATATTACCCGGGGGCTGAAATACCAAAAGACCAGTCACGTCCATTTAGATTTTGAAGAACTAAAAACAATTGCCGCAACTCCAATGCCCGACCGTCGCACGGAGATTGCCAGGGATTGGCTAATCATTAGTTGCTTTACCGCCCAGCGGGTTTCCGATTTCCTGCGCTTTTCCAAAGATAAACTGGTGGAAATGGAAGGAATGCTGTTTTTGGACATCAGCCAAAAAAAGACCGGAAAGCCGCTCTATATTCCGCTAACCAAGGAAGTAACGGATATATTGGACAAACGCGGTGGGGAATTCCCGCCTGCTTTTTCCAACCATCCAGAGGGTAACAAAACAATTTACAACTCCCTCATCAAAGACGTGTGCCGTATTGCCAAAATCCACAGCAAGGTTACTGCGCATAGGAAGAACCCGAAAACCAACAGGTATGAATTTATGGAAGTACCCAAATATAAGGCGGTCAGCACCCATATCGGGCGAAGGTCTTTTGCTACAAATTATTACGGAAAAATAAATACAGCCCTATTGATAAACGCCACTGGACATTCCTCTGAAGCTCAATTCTTAAAATATGTAGGAAAAGATGGGAACCAACAAGCGTTAACCCTGGCCAAGGCCATGAAATCTTTTGCAGAGCAAGGTGCGTAATAATCCTTTTTTCAAAAACTATGAACCCTAAAAATCGCGAATACAACCAATTGCAGCAACCCGCTTTAAGGGAATGCACATTGAAGGCTTTTTTGAAGGTGGACATCAATAGTTCTTTTTA
>NZ_FQVT01000019.1 GCF_900129445.1 Salegentibacter echinorum | reverse complement strand
TAAAAAGAACTATTGATGTCCACCTTCAAAAAAGCCTTCAATGTGCATTCCCTTAAAGCGGGTTGCTGCAATTGGTTGTATTCGCGATTTTTAGGATTCATAGTTTCTAGGTATGCTGGTTTATAGCTTAAGTTTACCAGGATGTTGCCACATACTAAAAATCCGCAAAATTTGGATTTCTTTTTCCGATATGCGATAAATCATTTTGAAATGCCATTTACTTACAAAACGAACGTTTTCCGCATTGTAAAGAGGTTCTTTGGGATATTTATAGGGCATATTTCCCAAACTATCACCAAGTTCAAGTAATGTATTTAAAACGTGTTGAGCATTTTGCGGACTTCTTTTGGCAATATAAGCTATATGGCTGTTAAGTTCCTTTTTTGCTTTATCCCTCCAGACTATTCTCATCAATGATAAATTTTTTAACCTCATTAGATGTTTCACCTTTGAATTCGCCCCGGTCTATTTTTTCATTTATAGCCTTCATATCCTCTAAATAATCCTTTTCGTTTATAGGCGTGCCATCCGCATTATAACCTATAATGCTTTCCTTGTTCAAGTAGGTATTAAGTTTTTCCAATAAAGCATTATCAGAAATACTCAATATTCGTTGCGCCAGGGTGATTTTTAAAGTTTCTGTTTTCATGATATTTTAATTTTGGTATGATGCGTTTTTGATAAGTTTTAATTGGGATTTTCGTTCTTTTTTAAGTTTTTGTAATTCGTAAAAATCATTTATGAGTTTGGCATAATCGAGGGCATTTTTACCAATGTACTGCAAAAACATTTTTTCGGTACTATGCGCAGTTATTTGCATAATTAAAGGGGTTGGCATTATACCGTAAAGATTGGTTGCAAACGAACGCCTACAAACGTGAGAGCTAATAAGTTCATATTTTGGATACGTACCCACCACGGTACGTTTAATTCCTTTTTTTGCATATTTCCCATTTTTGTCCTTAGGTATTTCATTGCCATCCTTATCGAGCATCATTATTTTTGAACCCTTGGTAGGCTTGTCCAGTCCGGCAATTCTGCATACTTCTTTAATATCTGTATTAAACCTTTGTGAGCTTATTGTCTTTGGTAAACCCTCTTTAAGGATATCCAGGGTTTTATCTGTAATGGGTATGGTAATATCTTTTCCCGTTTTTTGCTGTTTAAGTTCGATGACGTCCAGATCATCACGACTTACAAAATTTTTTTCTGTAATGCTCAAAAGATCACCCCCACGTTGTCCTATTTGGCATCCAAACAAAAACCATTTTCGGACATTTTTATGGGCATCGCTCACAAGGTTTGTATTTTCGATTTGTTCGAGTTCCTTTGGAGTAAGGTAAATTATAAATTCCTTTTTAGGTTTTCCGCCTTTAATTTTACCTAATTGAAGGCTGGTTTCAACGCCGTCAAGTTTTGCATCATTACATACGGTTTTGAGATCGTCAATTTTTTTCCGTGCATAACTTTCCGAATAATTTTGATTGTGCATTAACCATTTTAAAAAAGCTCTTCCAAATTGCAAATCAATATCCTTTATTCGTATTGGGTTCTTTTTGCGGGTTTGGTATTTAGAAACAACCCTTAAAAGGTTTTTATAAGAGCTTACACGGCTTTTTGAAAGTCCTAAACCTTTTTGGCTATTTTCCCGGACGTCTGCAGTATCAATCATGTTCTGAATGCAATCTTTTAATAAATCGCTTCTTACCTCTTCCTTTACAGGATTATAATATCTTTGAAGAGTGTTTTTTAACCAATTTTTGTTATTGGGGTGTGGTTTCTCCTTTTTATAGGCTTTTAAGATTGAGTTTTCAATTTCGGAAAGTTTATTGTTCACAGTCGAAATTTCTCGTTTATCTTTTGCCGATACATTTCGTTTTTTATGGCGTGTTTTTTCCCAATATTCTTTAGATACTTCAAGTTCTGTTTTTCCCCCAAATTGAAATTTATTGCCGTTAGCTGCACAATCTTGTAACCGAATTGAAAGAGGAGCTTTTTCGCGGGTAGAACGGTATAAAAAATAGATGGTTGCCATTAGTGAAATATTTGAATAAAGTAAATATAACCATTTTGCGTACAACTTTAAAAAGTTGTACGCAATCTGTACGCAGCAATTCTATTTAGTTCTATTTTATTAAATCTACCTACTCTAAAAATATAAGCTCAAAACACTGGTAATCATTGTTTTCATTAAGGTTTCCATCGATTTATGAGGAGTATTGAGATTGTCGAAATGGTGCTTATTCTGTCCCGCTCCGAGTACCAGAAACCCTCTTAATCATTAGATTTTGAGGGTTTTGTGTTTTTTAGGGGCAACGTTTAGGGAAATATTTGTGTCTCAAATATGAAAATCGGGAAGTAACTGATTATTGTAAACTATTAATCAATCACTCCTCATCTTCATTTTTAACCGCACAATTATCGGCGTGCCAGGCGTTTCTTTCGCCCATGGGTCTTTCTGAACCTATGGTGGTGTCCTGACGGGTTTGATGTTCCATTTCAGAATTTATCTCGGCCCCAACCAAAACAATAAAGGCAGTAAGAAAGAGCCAAAGCAATAAAATAGCAACAGCGGCAAAACTTCCGTAGAGATCATCATAACTTCCAAAATTGGCTACATACCATGAGAATAACATGGAGCCACCCAACCAAAATAGGGTTCCAATAATCGCGCCCCAACTTACCCAACCAAACCTGGGGCTAGTTCTACAAGGAGCGATTTTGTAAACCATGCTCAGATTAAAGATGAGGATAAGTCCCAGAATTACCCAACGCAACCATTGCAACATATCTTCTATTTTTGGATTTAAGCCTAAATCTTTGATAAGCAAGGGGAAGAAAATAACGATTAATAAACTAATTAGACCAATTACCAATCCGCCCAGGGTAAAGAGGAGGCTAAGCAGGTTTTTTTTAATAATTCCGCGACTATCTGTCTCGTCATAGGCAATATTCACCCCTTGAAAAAGTGCATTTGTACCTTTGTTGGCACTCCAAATACTTATCATAATACTAATGAAAAGTCCCCAACCTATTTCTTTTTTAGAACGCTCCAAAATTGGTTCCAGGAAGTCGGTAATCATGCCAAAGGCCTGTTCTGGTAGCACTACGCTTAATCTTGAGATTTGATTTTGCATTTGTTCGGCTTCCAAAATCAATCCATAAATGGAAATTGCGGCTACGATAGTGGGGAAGATTGCCAGAAAGAAGTAAAAAGCTACCCCGGCCGAAATAATCTGCACATGATCTGTCTTAATTTCCTGGAATACCCTTTTGCCTATATCCATCCAACCGGAAAATGGTATTTGATGCGGCCATTTTGCCTCCTCTCCGCGGTATTTTGTAGCTTTTTTAGTACTCATATTTTTAAAATCTAATCCTTGAATTTCTTGGTAATATTTTAATGAAGCTAGTGCAGTTGTAATGAACTGTCATTCCGTTTCGGAGCACTCGAGAGAGGAATCTTTTCTTTCAAGCTAATTCTTTTTCTCTATATTACTGGAACCTTCTGGCGGATAGTTAAGTTTGTTCCTCAATGCTTCAATTTGCTCCCTGGTAAATTCGGGAATTGGCATTTCGTTCTCTTCCCGCCAGTTTTTTACTTCAGCTTCGGCTTTAACAGATTTTTCTTTAGAGAGTCCCGCATCTCTTCCAAAGTAAACAGTTTGTGATGGAAATGCGAAATCGGTGCCACTACGATTCACAACATCCAGCATACGCAACATCACATCTTCTTTTACAGCCAGGAATCCGCTGTAATCTGCTGCTTCCAGGTACGCGAAGATCTCCAGGTCCATAGAATTTGCAGTAACTCCAACAAAGCGAATACGAGCAGGATCTTCATAAACCTTGGGGTGGGCATAAAGTACTTTTCTTAATTCTGTAAGCAAAAATCTTAGCTGATCTGGCGTGGTTTCTTTTCTAAAACTAAGGGTATCGTAAAATTTAAACTTATCGCGAAAGGCATAATTCTCTATTGTATCAGAAGAAAAAGTGCCATTGGGTATGGTAACCAGGGTACGGTCCAGGGTTCGTATTCTGGTAGAACGAATGCCTATGTTCTCTACCGTGCCAGTGATGTCCCCAACCTTGCAATAATCACCTACCCTAATTGGCCTGTCGGCGATTAATGTCACACTTCCTACGAAGTTTTCTATGGTTTTTTGCGCACCCAGGGCCAGAGCAATACCACCAATACCAAGCGCAGCAAGGCCTGTGGTAACGTCTATTCCTATAGAACCTAAAATAGCAATAATACCAAGAATTATTATTGAGATTTTAGCTATGCGCTGCAAGAATAACACAACGGAGACCCCGGTGGCATTACCGCGCATTAGCATTCTGTTTTGTGAATATTTGCCTAAAAAATCAGATAGTCTCCAGAATAAAAGTAATATCGCTGCAATTGCAGTAATAATCGTAAGTGTGCTAAAACGCTGGCGCAGGATTATGGATAGGCCGAGTTCCCTGGAAAAGCCCACAAAAACCCAGAGGGCCATATAAAGTTTTAGTGGTAATCTTAAAGCATCTAAAATGCCAGAAATAGGATTTTTATTAGCTCTTTTCCAAACTTTCTTTACTAAATATATGAGTCCGGAAATGATTAAAAAAGAAATGAGATAGCTTAAAGCAATAAGCACCAGAGCTACTAACCATTGTCCAATGGGAACTCCACCCCAAAGATAGCGTTCAAGAATATTTGGCATTATTTGTTCGACTAAAGGAGAGTTCTGGATGCTAACCGAGCTTACTGCAGCAATACTTTCAGAAGAAAATAGCCATATAGGGTGACCGTCTTTATCTTCTTGTTGCTCTAAAAATATATCTATAGATTCATTATCGGGTTTTACATTACCTACTTTCTCTAATTTAGGATTCAGGCCATCATCGGTTTTTCCGGTAGGTTCATCACTAATAAGGGAAATGGGTTGGATATTACCTTTTTGGTCAAAGAGCCTTTGTAGAATCTTTACAATATGTTCCTGCTCTTCTAAACTGTTTATGTTTGGCGGAAAGTTTAAATATTCAATTGCCCTGGTATAATCTCTATTTGCCATGGCATCGATAAAGCCGGCAACCGATCCGCTTGGGGTTCTTCGTCCCAGGGCATCTTCGGGTATTTTTTCTTTTTTCTGTTCCTCTCCTTCATTTTTATTTAAAGAAAATTGAGCCTGAATATTTGAGGTGCTAAACAAAAGCGCTATGATAAATAGCAGCCCATAAATAGATTTAGTTTTTATCATAAAAGACGTTTATTTTCAAACCAAAGCCGAATATACTAAAATTGTTTTCATAGCTTCAGTTAGTGGTTTTTGATTAAGAACGCATAAAATTGATTTGGATTGATAAAGCTTCCTTAAAATTTAAAATCTAAGTCTTTAAAATAGGTTAAATGTCTTTATATTACTAAAATAAACAACTAAATTCATAATTATTGTTATAAAAAAAGAGAAAATGGAGAATGTTGTTAAGATTATAGAGATAAATGCAGTTACTCATAATGTGAAACAATTTAAGACTGAAAAACCAAAAGGTTTTAGTTTTACTCCGGGACATGCGACAGAGGTTTCTATAAATAAGAAAGATTGGAAAGATGAGAAAAGACCTTTCACCTTCACCAGTCTAAACGATGACGATTATTTAGAATTCACCATTAAGATTTATCCAGATCACGACGGCGTTACCGAGCAGCTTGGTAAATTAAAACCTGGTGACGAGCTAATTATCCGCGACACCTGGGGAGCGATAGAATATAAAGGTGACGGTTACATTATTGCCGGTGGTGCGGGAATCACGCCCTATATTGCTATGTTACGGGAATTAGAAAAAAAGAATAAACTTGATGGAATTAAGTTGTTTTACACCAATAAAACCGATAAAGATATTATTCTGAAAGATGAGTTGGATGAAATGCTTGGGGGTAATGCGACTTATGTTATTACAGACCAGGATAGCACAGCATATACTAAAGCATACATTAATAAGGATTTTTTAAAAGAAAACGTTCAAAACTTTGATGAAAAATTCTATGTGTGTGGCCCTCCAAAAATGACAGGGGAAGTTGGTGAAATACTCAAAGAGCTTGGTGCAAATCCAGATGCGGTAACTTTAGATGATCAATAAACAGAGACTACTAGTTAGGAATTTTTTAATTTATATTAGCTAACCGGTTTTTCGCAGATATGTGTGGTGAATAACTTTACAAAGAATTTACCAGGTTCTAAAAGGCAATGCAGGTTTTTTAATAAATTTACTAGATGTCGGTTTAACCATTCGAAAGACTGTTTAAAAATTAAGCTTAATCCTATCTTTTCAGCATTTATTACTTTTACACACTATGGGCTTTTTTGAAATTGATAACCTGGGAATATTCCTTGCTTGTGCTGGAATATTTTTTGCTGCTGTTTTTCTGCGTTATATCATCTCTGCCGGGGTGTTTTATTGGTATTATTTTAAACTGAAACGGAATAAATATAAAAGTAAACGCTTGAGTAAACGCTCTTTTAGGAAAGGACAGCTAAAAAAGGAGATTTACTGGAGTATGTGGTCTTCGGTAATCTTTGGGGTCTTTGGTGCTTTTCTCTACTATTTATGGCAGCAGGATCTTACTGCCATTTATTTAGATCCAAAAAAATATGGGATTTGGTATTTGCCATTAAGTTTCGTGATACTCTCCCTACTGCATGAAACTTATTATTATTGGGTGCATCGCTGGATGCATAATCCCAAAGTTTTTAGAAAGGTACATAAAGTACATCATGATAGTTTAGTGCCCAGCCCCTGGACGGCTTTTTCTTTCCATCCCTGGGAATCTTTACTGGAAGCGTTTATAGTGCCCGTCATCTTAATCATTTTGCCGGTAAATATTTTTGTGCTTGGCTGTTACCTTATATTTATGACACTAAGCAGTGTAATTAATCACCTTGATATTGAAGTTTATCCTAAATCATTTATAAATTCCCGCTTCGGAGGGCTGTTTATAGGAGCAACCCACCATCACTTTCATCATGCCGAGTTTAAAACAAACTACGGACTTTACTTCACTTTTTGGGACAAATGGATGAATACAGAGAGTAAGACTAAAATTGAGTAATCTATTTCTGTTATCTTAATTTAAAATCTTCAGGGATTCTGATAGTTTTTACAGGATTTGCTTATCTTCAGGGCAAAATTTAAGTTTATGGTTAGAAAATTACCTGTTTTGGGTTTGGTTGCCCTTCTTGCTGCCGGTTGCGGTAGTAAAAAATCTGTATTTGACGGAAAACAAATTTCCGCAGAAAACACTTCTAAAAAGTCGAAAAGTGATTTTAAAGATTACAACAAAGTTATTACGGCTGATGCTACTTCAGATGAAGGACTGTTTACCACTCATTTTGTTGACAGTAAGCTTTATTTTGAAATTCCGTTAGATTTATTGGATAAGGATATGTTGCTGGTAAGCCGAATTGCTCAAGTGCCAGATGGTTATGGCGGTGGGTATGTAAACGCCGGTTCTAAAGTAAATGAACAAGTGGTACGCTGGACGCGTCGCAAAGATAATATTGATGTAAAGGTGATTAGTTTTGAAAATGAAAGCGACGAAGAATCACCAATCTACAAATCGGTGCGGGCCAATAATTACTTTCCGATACTTTATAGTTCAAAGATTAAAGCTTTTAACAACGACTCTACCAGTGTGGTTATAGAGGTTAATGATCTGTTTGAAAATGAAGTGCAGGCCATAGATGGGCTTCCGGCTGGATTGCGCAAGCGCTACAAGGTGAAAAAACTGGATAAAAGTAGGTCTTATATAGAATCTGCGCATGCCTATCCCAAAAATATAGAGGTTAAGCATGTGATGACTTATGAAGCCCAGGAACCGCCACAACGCAATCAGGCCGGTACAATTTCTATGATGATGAACCAGTCTATGGTATTGCTCCCCGAAGAAAAAATGCAACCGCGAATTGCCGATCCCAGGGTGGGTTGGTTTACCATAGATAAATATGACTATAATTCAGAAGAATTGAAATCTGATGATTATGAGATTATTAGACGTTGGAAATTGGTGCCAAAAGATATTGAAGCTTACAAACGTGGTGAGTTGGTAGAGCCCGAAAAACCTATTGTTTATTACCTTGATCCTGCAACGCCCAAAAAGTGGCGACCTTATTTTAAAAAGGGAATCGAAGACTGGAATGTTGCTTTTGAAAAAGCCGGATTTAAAAATGCGGTAATTGCCAAAGATCCGCCAAGCAAAGAAGAAGACCCGGCGTTTAGTCCAGAAGATGTTCGGTATTCCGTAGTGCGTTATGTGGCGAGTACCACCAGGAATGCTACGGGACCATCGGTTTCAGATCCGCGCACGGGGGAAATTATTGAAAGCGATATTATATGGTACCACAATCATTTGCGTTCCTATAGAAATAGGTTTATGATAGAAGCGGGTGCTCAAACCGAAGCAGCAAGAACTTTAAACACTCCCGAAGAAGAAATTGGAGAAATGATGCGTATGGTAATCGCGCACGAGGTAGGGCATGCGCTGGGACTTCCGCATAATATGAAAGCCAGTTCGGCATATCCTACCGACTCTTTGCGCTCTGCAAGTTTTACGCAAAAATATGGTTTGACACCTTCCATTATGGATTATGCCCGGGTAAATTATGTTGCGCAACCGGGTGACGAAGGGGTGCGTTATATTAGGATGATGGGGCCTTATGATCTATATGCAATAAATTGGGGCTATCGTTATTTACCAGAAGCCAAATCGCCAAGGGCAGAAAAAGACACTTTAGATAAATGGATTTTAGCAAAAGCAGGAAATCCCTGGTTTGAATTTGGTAGTGGTTATGGTGGAGTAGATCCCCAGTCGCAAAGGGAAAGCCTGGGCGATGACCAGGTGAAAGCCAGCGAATATGGTCTCGCAAATCTAAAAAGAGTAGTACCAAATTTAGTGAAATGGACTTCAAAGGACGGTTATGCCTATGACGATTTAGAAGAAGTTTATCGCGAACTCACCTATATGTGGCGTGGTTATGTTTCGCACGTAGTAGCAAATATTGGTGGAGTATATGAAACTAAAAAGACTTCAAATCAGGACGGTGTTGTTTACGAAAATGTCCCTAAAGAGAAACAGAAAGAAGCCATGGATTTTTTAATTTCTGAAGCTTTTACAACTCCAGAATGGCTTTTAGACCAGGGGATTTTAAATAGAATTGAAGCTTCCGGAGCCATAGAAAGAGTTCAGGGGTTGCAAACCCGAGCTTTAAAGAGCTTGCTGAATAAAGATCGTTTAAAGCGATTAATAGCTAATGAAGAAGCCAATGGCAAAAAAGCCTATACTGCTGTAAATATGTTGAGCGAGCTTAGAAGGGGAATATTCAGTGAATTGTATAGGAATAGAAAAGTAGATGCTTACCGCCGAAACCTGCAACGTTCTTATGTGGATATTGCATCGTCCTACCTAAAGCAGTTAAGACAGGATAATAGTGATGATGAATTACTGAAATCTGATATTATGCCGTTAATGCGCGGGGAAATGCAAACTTTAAAACGCGAGTTAAACCGCAGAAAATCCAACACAAATGATGCGCTTACGCGTTATCACTGGAACGATCTTATCGCCCGTATTGATGCCGGCCTGGATGTAGATGCGTAGTTTTTGTGCTCTGAATGCGGGTTAATTTTAAAGAAAATTTGCCACGAACTTATCACTATTGTTATTGGTGGGTTCGTGGCTTTTTTGATTATTTAATTTGAAATTTCGCCGCTAAAACTACTCTAAGAATTACTTCAGAATCCTTGATATAATAAAAAAGATTCCTCTTCCGAGTGCTCCTTTAGGAATGACAGCTCATTTTCAAAATAAAAGTATGGGGTATAATGTGCAGAAAAAAATTTGTTTTTTTGAAAAACTTACTCCACCGGAAAATCAAAATAACTATTAGGATAAGGCTCGTTTCTTAATGTATAATGCCACCATTCTTCAGCATAAGGTCTAAACCCGTTTTTCATCATTAATCTTTTTAAAAAGGCCCGATTTGCTTTCTGCTTTTTGCTAATGTCTTCGGTATTATGATGAGAGATTTTTCCGAAGAAATCATAAGTACCGCCCATATCCATTTCTTTATGGGTGTGAGCGTCTATAATAGTGAGATCTACAGTACTGCCGCGAGAATGACCAGATTTGGTTGCGATATAACCAAGATTAAAGAGGTTCTTCTTTTGTAAATTAGGATAAAAGTCCTGTTTCGCTATGGTATCGCCGGGTTCCCGGGACCAGGCTATAAAACTATTCACTGCGCGTTGCGGGCGATAGGCATCAAAGATTTTAAGGCAGTAACCTTCTTCCATTAAATCCTCCTGTACTGCTGCCAGGGCTTTTGCGGTGGGTTTGTTTAAGATTGCAACCGGTTTATTATACCCATTTACGGGTTTTCCTGTAAAATTGTTTTCCCCTGCATAACGTATTTCCAGGACAATATCGGGAATTACTTCTTTTACATAAACAAAGTCCCTGGGCATGACTTGTTCCTGTGCTGTAATACCAAAGGCAAGGAGTAACAACAAGAAGAATAGCTTGAATTTCATTGGGGGTTAATTTTCATCCAAGGTATTAATTTTTTTTTAGCTAAAGATTTCCAATGAAAATTGGAGCTCATTAGCGAGTTCTCCATTATAGCAAAGTCTAAACTCTTCAAAGTTTGCCTTTAATCGCGGGGACGATAGCCAGGGGTTTAATTTCCCTGGAACCTGGCTTGAAATAAAGAACTTTTTTGGGAAGCATACCTCGTATCCTTAGGTCGAGGTTGTTGATTCTAAAAAATCTATTTAAAACTCGTGGCTTTGCTCCCCGTGAGTTTAATTTTAAAAAAATGCAGTATAATTAAATAGCTATAGTGTAGTCTTTTTTCTTTATTCTTGAAGCGAAGCGATCCTGGTTCTTTAATGATAATATTGATTCAAGATGTCTGTTCAATTAACTTGTATATATGGATATAATCCAATAACTTTGAATTTATTCGGATAAAATCCTAAAAACCTGTACTATGGGGCAACCACCAACTATTGAAATTAAACATTTTAAAGAAATAAGGGAAGAGAATAATTTTACCCAGGCAGAATTCGCCAAAGTTTTAAATATTAAAAATTCTACAGCAGATATTGAACGCGGTAGAACAAGGCTTTCGGGTAAAGTTGTAGCCGAGCTTTTGAGCAGGTTTGGGGTCAATCCTTTGTGGTTGTTTGGCGAAAGTGGCCAGAAGTATTTGCAACTAAGCAAAGGTGATGTAAGTCCCAAGGTAGTCACCGTAAATTCTTCCGATAATGAAAATATGGTGATGGTAAATCAAAAAGCCGCGGCGGGTTATCCCCATAACGTTCAGGATGTGGAGTGGTATCAACAATTACCGGCTTTTGATATTCCTTTGCCAGAGTTTAGAAACGCGACATATCGCGGATTTCAAATTGAAGGAGATAGTATGTTGCCCAACTATTATCCCAACGAATGGGTGCTCGCCAAAGCGGTGCCAGATCTGGACCAGGCGAGTAATAATAAAATTTATGTAGTGGTGCTTCAGGATTCGGTATTGGTGAAAAAGCTACAAAAATTGCCAGACTCTTCTAAGGTGCTGTTAATCTCGCTAAACGAAGAATATTTGCCTATAGAAGTAAATATTACCGAAATTCAGGAATTGTGGCAGGTGAATTCAAAATTGACTTTTAATCTTGATAATCCATCAGAAAGTGGACTTTTCAGAGAGTTAAAACACTCTATGGAAGAACTTAAACGAGAATTAAAATCATTTAAAAAGCAGGCGTAATCCAGATTAGGAGAGAGCTTTACATGTTTTTGGCTAATTGCTATAACAAAAAAATCCTTTTTGAACTTAATCAAAAAGGATTTTTAGTTTTTAATCGTTAAACGATTAATTTATTATTAATCTACCACGTCTTCAGCAGCATCGCCTACATCGTCGGCAGCATCTTCTACGCTATCTGCAGCTTTTTCAACTCCAGATTTTTCTCTGCAGGAAGTAAAAACCGCCGCAGTACTAAAAGTTAATGCGAGAATTAAAATTACTTTCTTCATAATATATAAGATTTAATTTATTGGTTACTTAGTTTATTAATAGTCATCATTGCCCTGTACTTCGTCTTCTACATCATTGGCAGCTTTATCAATTGCGTCGCCGGTATCATCGGCTGCTTTTTCTATAGCATCCCCAGTGTCATCTGCGGCCTGTTCTATAGCATCACCGGTATCATCGGCTGCTTTTTCAATATCATTACCGGCTTCTGTAGCTTCATTCTCCATACGATCTCCCTGGGTTTCCATCTTATTGGTGTCACGGCAGGAAATAAGCGCTGTACTAAAACTAAGAAATACAGCTAACATTAATATAGATTTTTTCATAATTTCGTTGTTTTTAGTGTTTCTAAAGTAGCAAAATTAGAGATGTGGATATAGATTTTAACAAAATTACTGCTAAAATTTTCTTAAAATAAAATAAGATTAGGAAAAAATGAGCTTCGTTCTTTATTTAATTTTAATTGTCATCACCAATTTTATCAATTTCTTCATCGATTTCTTCGTTTACTTTTTTATCAACTTTTTCACCGGTTCTTTCTAAAAGGCCTTTCCTTTCTTCTTTAGGCTCCTCTTTTTCTGTCTCAACTTCTTTTATAACGGTCTTTTCCTTCGTGTCCCGGCAGGATACCAGGCTAAGACTGCTTAGAAACAATATTCCTCCAAAAAGAATTACTTTTTTCATGATTAGCTTTGTTTAATTATAATTTCGAAACTACAATTAATATATCTTCTTGCTTTAAATTTTTAGTAAATTTTAGCAAAAAACATAATTTAAAGTTGGTTTTTATGCAAATAAGACATAATTATTTTGGTCGCACCGGCATTTGAATTGATAAAATGTCCAGCAATCATTCCTGTTTTTTCTCTAAAATCATCCTCTTGCAGTAACTTATTGGAAATTGCAGTGAACTCTGTTGCATTACTTACAGAAAAAAGCCCGGCTAGTTGTTTTAACCTAATGGCTTCTGGAAATTTGCTATGATTTTCCCCAATAATTATTGGAATTCCAAAAGTAGCCGGTTCCAGGATGTTATGTAAACCCGTTTTACCTGCGGCCCCGCCAACATAGGCAATACTCGCATAACTATAAATTCTTCCTAATAAACCAATATTGTCAATGATGAGCACCTTAAAGTCTTCAGGATTGTAATTTTTTAATTTTGAATACCGGATTGTGTTTTTCTGAATTTTCTCCTGAAGTTTATTCAGGTTGCTCTCTTTTATTTCATGTGGAGCTATTATAAATTTGATATTGACTGCAGTGGTGTTTATGAACTTCAGGAATAATTCTTCATCTTCGGGCCAGGTACTACCCATCACAAAACAAGGTTTTTGCTGAAGAAACTCTTCAATAACAACCAATTTATTGTCTTGCTCGATTTGCCTGGAAACCCTATCAAACCTGGTGTCGCCGCTTAAACTTACATTGCTGAACCCGATTTTTTCCAACATTTGTACAGATTCCTGGTTTTGCACAAAAAAGTGATCGAAACTGCTTAGCGCGTTTCGCATAAAAGAACCATAGGGTTTAAAATAAATTTGATCTTTTCTAAATGCCCCGGAAATAAGTAAAGTTTTAATACTGCGCTTTTTTAGTCCAGCTAAATAATTAGGCCATATTTCATATTTAATAAAGAAAGCCATTTTTGGATTAACCAGCTCGAGAAATCTTTTAGCGTTGGCCGTAGTGTCCAGGGGTAAATATGTAATGATATCGGCAAGCGGATGTTTCTTCTTGTTCTCATAGCCAGAAGGTGAGAAAAATGTAATAAGAATCTTGTATGCCGGAAAATCCTTTTTTATTTCTTCAATAATAGGAAGTGCCTGTTCAAATTCGCCTAAAGAAGCTGTGTGAAACCATAAATATTGAGCCGCTGGCTGGATCTTTTTTTCCAAAGTATTAAAAATTGACTTTCTTCCACGGATAAACAGTTTTAATTTATGATTAAAATTTCCAGCCAGGGGTAATGTCCCAGCTATTATTTTAGTTGCTATATTATAAAGTGCTTTCAAGAGATACTGTTATAGAGCAAAAATAGGAGTTTAAAATTAAAATTATGAATTTACGCTAACTGCGATGGGAAATTATTGATAGATATAATGTCTGGTAAAAGTTGCTAAACACCCTGGTTTAACCTTATTGAAACCTTTTAAAATGATGAGCAATAAAGAGGGATTTTGTATTTTCGTAGCACGCAAAAATATAGCAACACAGGGAGTAATTATACACCTGTGATAAATTCCCAAAATGGGATTAAAATGATAAGCAGATGAGAAAGATACAAATGGTGGATCTAAAAGGGCAATATGAAGATATAAAAAATCAGGTGAATACTTCTTTTGAAGAGGTTATAAAAAACACTTCTTTTATTAATGGTCCAGAGGTAAAGCAATTTCAGCAGGATTTAGAGGAATATCTCGATGTAAAACACGTGATTCCCTGTGCCAACGGTACCGATGCCCTTCAAATTGCGATGATGGGATTAGGTTTAAAACCCGGGGATGAGGTAATTACCGCCGATTTTACTTTTGCCGCAACCGTAGAGGTGATCGCACTTTTGCAGCTTACACCGGTGTTGGTAGATGTAGAGCCTCACACTTTTAATATAGATCCCCAATCCATAAAAAAAGCTATCACTCCAAAAACTAAAGCTATCGTTCCTGTGCATTTATTTGGACAAACCGCCAATATGGATGAGATTATGAAAATAGCCAAAGAGCATAACCTTTATGTAATTGAAGATAATGCCCAGGCCATTGGCGGAAATTATACTAACGAAGCTGGGGAAAAAACAAAAACGGGAACTATTGGAGATATTGGTGCAACTTCTTTTTTTCCTTCTAAGAATTTAGGATGTTATGGAGATGGTGGTGCGATTTTCACCAATAATGATGAGTTAGCACATACTATTAGGGGGATTGTAAATCACGGCATGTATGAGCGCTACCATCACGATGTGGTTGGGGTGAATTCCAGGTTAGATAGTTTACAGGCGGCTGTTTTAAGAGCTAAGTTACCAAAACTTGATGCCTATAATAAAGCCCGCAGAAATGCTGCTGAAAAATATACCAATGCGCTAAAAAATCATCAGGAGATTGTAACCCCGGAAATAATAGGGGAGGGAGATACACACGTTTTCCATCAATATACCTTAAAAATTAAGAATGGAAAACGCGATGCCCTGGCAAAATATTTACAGGAAAAAGGAATTCCCTTCGGAATTTACTATCCCATTCCTTTACATAATCAAAAAGCTTATGCCGATTCCAGATACAATGAAGCCGATTTTCCGGTGACGAATCAACTGGTAACCGAAGTAATTTCCCTGCCGATGCACACCGAATTGGATAAAGAGCAAATCGCCTTTATCACAGGTGCAATCTTAGAGTTTCTAAAGGATTAATTCCTGCAAAGTAGATAAGCTCCAAAAAAAATCCTGAGGCGAATAAGTCTCAGGATTTTTTACTTTTATAATGTTTAGGTGCAATTAGTTAAGCTTTATGTATGTTTTTAAAGACTTAAACACTTGCCGAAGCAGTTTCCATCTTGCGATTTATCTTTTTCACCAATCCCTGTAAAACTTTACCGGGGCCAACTTCAGTGAATTTTGTAGCGCCGTCTGCCATCATGTTTTGCACACTCTGGGTCCATTTTACGGGAGCGGTTAATTGAAAAACAAGGTTCTTTTTAATTTCCTCCGGATCGGTTACCGCAAAAGTGCTTACGTTCTGATAAATAGGACAGCTAGGTTTATTGAATTTTGTGTTTTCAATGGCATCAGCAAGTTCTTTTCTGGCTGGTTCCATTAAAGGCGAGTGAAAAGCACCACCTACCGGCAATATCATCGCTCTTTTTGCTCCGCGTTCCTTTAAAGCAGCACAGGCATCTTCAACAGCTTTAACATCTCCCGAAATCACCAGTTGCCCCGGGCAGTTATAATTTGCAGGTACTACTGTTCCCGTGATTTCGGCACAAACGGCTTCTACTACTTCATCTTCCAGGCCTAAAACCGCAGCCATTGTAGATTTTTGTAATTCACAAGCATTTTGCATAGCCATAGCTCGTTTATATACCAATTGCAGAGCGTCTTCAAAACTAAGCGTATTATTCGCAACCAGGGCAGAGAATTCCCCAAGGGAGTGTCCTGCTACCATATCTGGTTTAAACTCTTCCCCTAAAACCTTGCTTAAAATCACTGAATGTAAAAATATAGCGGGTTGGGTAACTTTAGTTTGTTTTAAATCCTCGGCAGAACCTTCAAACATAATATCGGTGATAGAAAATCCTAATATCTCATTTGCTCTTTCAAATAATTCTTGTGCCTTTGGAGAGTTTTCATACAAATCTAACCCCATCCCTGAGAATTGTGCTCCCTGGCCGGGAAAAATATATGCATTCATAAGTTTTGATTTAGAGTTGGCTAAAATAGAAATAAAAAAAAAGACCTCATAATTTGAATTATTAGTGAAGTCTTTTTTTAAATCGAGTGATAAATCATTGATGTTCGGTAAAATCAAAAATTAATTACCAGATTTCCAGTTATAGGCAGGTTTTAAAACGATTTTATAATTACTTACCCTTGCTATTGGAACTTTGCAGATAAAGAGTGAGTAGAGAAATATTATAAATCTAATTTTCCTTTTTCGCCAATATCCTTCGAGTCGCCGGTTACCGCAGTTGCACCAATTTTCAATAAGCTTACATATTTATTTTGTTTGGTGTCCCAAAAGTATGCTTCTTTTGGTATAAATTTAATTGCAGTTAAGTTGGGATCATCTGGGCCAGCGAACCAGGCGTCGTCAATTTTGCTGTAGAATTCTTTTAAAACATCTTTATTGGTTTCGATGCTTGCTTTCCCATATATGCTAATAAACTCCTTATCTGATACATCGCTGTAAAGCAATTGCACATCATTATCTTTGGCAATATCTGCGTTGTGGTCACTATCTAACGGACTAAAAAACCAGATGTTTCCTTCTTTATCTACTTCTTTAGTGGTCATGGGTACAGCACTAAGCGGCTTGTTGCCAAAGTCTGTCACCATCATAGCTGTTTTTATACTTTTTACCATAGACTTCATTTTAGATAAAGCCTCGTCTTTAGTCATTTTTTTAGTGCTCATAATTCATTTGTATTTTCATACAAATTACTAAGTACTGTGGTGCTTCTGCGTCAATAAATTGCTAAAAGAATAAGCTGTCCTGTTAAGAATTGTGAAATTATTAAAGCCAGGATAATTTAGCTGAATCAATGTTTTATTTCTTTATAAAAGTTTGGTATGTAAAAGCATAATCATGTTTCTCGTCTTTCTCGTGAAATTTTTCACTTTCCAATTGCCAGTTCTCTGGTTCGATGTTAGGAAAAAAGGTGTCTGCTTCAAAAGTGCCGTGAACCCTGGTCAATTCAATTTTTTCGGCTACTTCCATTCCCAATTTATAAATTTCGCCACCTCCAATAATAAATGGCTGGTCGTCGCTTTTAGCAATCTCAAGGGCTTTTTCTAAAGAATTGACCACAATTGCATCTTTTGCCAAATAACTCTCGTTTTTTGTAATTACCACGTGGGTGCGGTGAGGTAAGGGTTTTGGGAAAGTTTCGAAAGTCTTTCTGCCCATAATAATGTGGTGTCCCGTGGTGAGCTTTTTAAAACGTTTAAAATCATCTGGTAAATGCCAAACCAGGTCTTGATCTTTCCCCAGTTCATTATCTTCACCGGCAGCGGCAATCATTGTAATCATAAATTTAAGTATTGTAAGGTTGGTCTGGCTTGTTGCTATCTCCCAGTTTTGGCCTGAATTCCTCATCTTTTGGCTTTATTTCTGGGTGAAAATTAGTCTCTTTCTTAGTTTCTTTCTTTGGTGCTTCGGCGGGAAAATCTTTTTCTACCTGCTTCCGCATTTCAGCAATTTTCTTTTTTTGTTTCTCTACTAATTTGCTCATTTGTCTGTCCTTCCATTCCTTTCCCATGAATTTGTTGGTTACGAAGACATTCAGCAGATGAATAAGAAAGATAAAGGCCCACAAAAGTATCGCCCATACGAACCAGTTATAGCCCAGTGGCATAAAATTCTCTTTATAGCCAATAACGACATTGAGCACAATTAATAGGACTGCACCCACTAAAAATATGATAAAATGCTGAAATAATCTTTTTTTCTGAACGGTACGTTTGCGGGCGTTTTCATAAAGTTCACGCTCCTCGGCGTCCATTTTGGCCTTATTTTTCTTTTTAGAAAACATAATTAGAAGTACTTTAGTGTGCATTCCAAATTTACAGATTTCATTAACAATTTAGGTAGGATTATGGAGAATTTAAGAAAAGGCTTTCCCGTTTTAGAGCAATACACTTATTTAAACACAGCCGCATCTGGTTTGTTGCCCGAGGCGGTTTGGGAGTTTAGGCAGGAACATGACCTGGATTTTTTACTGGGAGCGAGTGTTTTTAAAGAAAAACAAGCGCATATTTTAGCCGATACCAGGGAAATGCTCGGGAAGTTTTGTGATGCTGCACCGCAACGGGTAGCTTTAGTGCCCAATTTTTCTTTCGGATTTAATACACTACTGGAAGGACTCAAAGAGAATAAAAATGCTTTATTGCTGAATAATGATTATCCCTCAATAAATTGGGCGGTAGAAAGCAGGGAGTTTAAGATTTCTTATGCCGAAATAAATGAAAATTTAGAGCAAAATATCGCTGAAGCTTTTAAAAGAAAACAACCCAATTTTTTTGCGTTTAGCATTGTCCAGTATTTAAATGGTATAAAAATTAACCTCGATTTTATAAAGGAATTAAAGGAAAAATATCCTGAAACTTTATTTATCGGCGACGGCACCCAATTTTGCGGAACAGAAGCTTTTAGTTTTGAATCTAGCGGATTGGATGTGCTTATTTGTAGCACTTATAAATGGTTAAACGCCGGATATGGAAATGCTTTTATGCTATTTAAAGAAGAAGTAGAAGAGAAAGTGACTCCAAAGAATCTAGGTTTTGGTTCGCTGCAGGGGAAATATAAAGCCCAGGAAGGCAGCTTTATAGGGAAGTTTGAGCCCGGTCATCAAGATACGCTTAATTTTGGGAGTTTACTTGCCGCGCTTAAGTTGATAGATAAAACTGGTAAAACTAAGATCTATGCCCAAATTAATACATTAAAAGAACTGGCTAAAGCTGAATTTACCAAAATGAACCTGCTGGAAGAAGCGGTGGTTAAAAGAACAGAACATACTTCCATCTTTAATATTAAAGGGGGCGATAAATTATTTGAATATCTAAGAAGTGAAAATATAATTACTTCCCAACGCGGTGATGGAATTCGTGTAAGCTTTCATTATTTTAATACAGAAAAAGAACTGGATTTTTTAGTGAAAAAAATTAGAGGATTTGTTAAATCCTGATTTTTAATATCCCAGGTTGAGAAATGTTAAAGTGAAACAGGTTCAGTAATTATAAAACCCTGTGGTATCTCCCAAATATGCCCCGAGCTTCGTAGTTTTTTTTGTCTTGGAGTTTTTGTGGCTATTTTTTTAATTTTAAAAGTTTTAAGTTGGTTGGTTATTAGAATGTTGATAATTAGAGCGTTTTTTATTTCAAGGGATTAAAGTCTATACTCTCTTGAAAATATAATTTTTATAATAATTCTCACGATCTTTAAAACTGTTTTCAATGCTTAAACCCGCTTCTTTTGCCAGCCATTCTACCACTTTATCATCATATTTTTGGGAAATTTCGGTATGAATACTTTCCCAGGCATCAAATTTCACTTCCAGTTCCAACTTGTTCAAATGTACTCTTTGTGCTATTTTGCTTACCAAAAAACTTTTGGCTGTGCCACTTTCTGGATCGTAGGTTTCCCAGTGCAGAAAATTATCCACATCAAAATTGGCGTCTAATTCTCTATTAATACGTACCAAAAGATTTTTATTAAAAGCTTCGGTGATTCCTGCCGGATCATTATAAGCATCTAAAATTTTCTGTGGATCTTTTTTCTGGTCAAAGCCCATAATTAGCATGTCATCTGGCGACATAGCCTGTTGAATATTCCGAAGAAAATTAATGGCGTCTTCGTGCATTAAATTCCCAATATTGGAACCCAGCACCAAAATCACTTTCCTGCGCTCGCTATAATCGGCAATATTTTCCAGGGTTTTAAAATAAGTACCTTGTTGAATTTTTACATTTAAGCGAGGGATTTCAACGTTCAAAGAAGCTGCGAGTTCGTCTAAAACATGCTGGCTAATATCTATGGGTAAATACTTGAAATCGTAATTTTTATCAACAAGATGTTTTAGCAGGATTTTTGTTTTTTTGCCGTCCCCGGCGCCCAGTTCTATGAGGTCGAAGCCTTTATTGGTATGCAGCTTTCCTCTTTCTTCTCCTATAATTTCAGCAATGGCATCTTTATGCCTTTGCAGAATATTAAACTCACAATTGGTAAGATAATATTCTGGCATATCCATTATTTGCTGAAAGAGTTTATCTCCCTTTTGGTCGTAAATGTATTTGGAATGTAAATATTTTGGAAAGCTTATAAGTCCCTTGTAAACGTCTTCTTCAAACGCCGATTGAAATTTAGTCGATGTGGTTTTCATTTAGTTTTTTAAGTTATTTGGCAAGTCGTAATCCGGTAAACTGCCAGCGTAATTGAGGATGAAAAAAATTGCGGTAGGTATGCCTGGAATGATTGGGGGAAGTAGCCACCGAGGCTCCCCTCAATACTTTTTGACTTACCATAAACTTACCGTTATATTCGCCAAGTGCTCCTTCTGGTTTTTTGAAATTTGGATAGGGAGAATAGGCACTTTCGGTCCATTCCCAGCGGTTCCCCCAGTCGAATTTATCTTGAGCAACTTCCCATTCAAACTCTGTGGGCAAACGCAAACCTTTCCATTGCGCGAAAGCAAAAGCTTCGTAATAGGAAATATGGCTTAGAGGAGCTGCAGGATTAATTTTTTCCAGGCCGTTTAGTGTGTATTGATGCCAGTTACCGTTAGTATGATGCCAGTAAAGTGGCGCTTTAATATTGTTGGTGTTTATCCAGTCCCAGCCTTCGGCATGCCAAAGCAATACCTGCTCGTAAGCACCATCTTCTATGAATTCTATAAATTCGGCATTGGTGATAAGCTTATTGGAAATTTCGAAGTCGTTTAAATAAACCTTGTGCGTACCCATTTCGTTATCATAACAGAAATCATTAGATTGATGACCTACCTGGTAAATATCTTCAGAAACACTTATCCATTCCTGTGTAAAATTCTGAATAGGGTTTTCTTTAAACTTATCGTTATACTTCGGAAAAAGAGGATTGTTTCCCAGGATAAACTTTATATCGGTTAGCAGTAATTCCTGATGCTGCTTTTCGTGATGACAACCAATTTCTATAATTCCGCAGAGCTCTTTAGAAATTTCGGCTTCTTTTAAAAACTCTTTTAGTGCTTTTGTTACATAGTCACGGTAATCATAGATCCATGATACGGTTGGTCTGGATAAATTTCCACGGTTAGTGCGAATCACTTTATCGCCCACGCTTTCGTAGTAACTATTGAAAACGTATGCCGAATTTTCATCAAAAAGCTGATAATCTTTTTGATGAGGCTTAAGTACAAATTCTTCAAAAAACCAGGTGGTATGCCCCAGGTGCCATTTAGGCGGCGAAACGTTTTCTACCGGTTGTACCACATAATCTTCAGTCTTCAAATGGGAACAAATTTCTTCTGAACGTGCCCTGGTTTGTGTAAAAAAATCTAGTAATTCGTGTTGTGATTGCATAAAAAAGTGGTGCTTTTTTGAGTACCAATCAAATTTACAATTTTTTCAATGGGTTTGAAACCTCCGGTAGTTAAGGGCAAGTTAAATAAAATCGAATGTTTAAAAGTTAAAAAAATACAGAAACAGCAATTGAAAGCCGAAACTGTAATAACTTCAATTTCTATAAAAATTGAGAAAACTGGGAAATGCAAAAATATATCAAAAAATGAGAGTGGAATAATTTTGAAATTCAATCCTCCAACAGCCAAAAATAAAAAAACCTGATGCTTGTTGCTTTAGGTTTACTTCTATAGCAACAAACATCAGATTAGCAAATATAAGATTATAATAATTACAGGTTTAGCGGAATTTTGTAGCTAATAGCGGTTGGTTTTCCCGCTATGGTTCCCGGTTGCATTTGCGGTAAATGTTTAAGCATTTCTTTTACCGCGGTAACAATAGGTTTTTGCTCCCCTTCAACCGAATTGATTATAGCTTTACCTTCTTTGTTTATTTCCAGCGCAACAAGCACTTTCCCTCTTATAAACTCCCCTTCAGCATTACGCGGGTATCTATAATGCTCTTTTACAAGTTTTATAAACTTTTCATTAAAGCATTCTTCTTTTTTTAGGGTGGTTTCACAGCCCGGCCAGATGGGAGCTTTTTCTTTTACATTTACGGAATTTCCTTTTACTTCCACATCGTTTTGGGCAAAGGCGAAAAAACCGGTTAAAAGAAAAAAGCAAAATAAAAGTTTTCTCATAGCTGGGAGTATTAAGATTTAAAATTTCTAATCTAGAAATTAAAAGGAACGGTGAAATTACGATCGTCTGGCTCTCCGTTTAAAGTGCCGGGTTCCATATCTGGAATTTTTTGTATCATCGCTTTTGCTGCTGCGTTTACTTCGGCTTTATCTCCCTCTACAGATTCTACTACCGCTTTTCCTTCTTCTGTGATGGTAAAAGAGATTTTTACTTTTCCCCTTATGTATTCACCATCCTCACTTTGCGGATATTCATAATTTTTTCTTACGTGTTGAGCGAGCTTTTGATTAAAACAGGCCTTTACATCTTCGGCATCTTCACAACCCGGCCAAACAGGAGAAGTTTGCTGGGCTTGCGCAGTGGCAAAACCGCCAATGATAAAACATGTGATAAGCATAAACTTTTTCATAAAAATTCAGTTTTAATTTAATAATTCAGTTTTATACCGCAACCTTTGCTTTAATTCCCGGATGCGGATTATAGTCTTCTAAATTAAAATCTTTATAGCTAAATCCAAAAATATCTTTTATTTCGGGATTAATTTTCATCTTAGGTAATGCTCTGGGTTCACGAGAAAGTTGGAGTTTTACCTGCTCTCTGTGATTGTTGTAAATATGAACATCGCCAAAGGTGTGGATGAAATCCCCCGCTTCATAATCGCAAACCTGCGCCATCATCATGGTAAATAAAGCATAGGAAGCGATGTTAAATGGCACTCCCAAAAAGACATCGGCACTTCTTTGGTACAATTGTAGGGATAACTTTGGTTTGCCGTTTTCATTAGGGCTTACATAGAACTGAAAAAAGGCGTGACAGGGAGGCAGCGCTGCTTTTCCATTGGCTACATTTTCTGAAAATGATTTTGATGTATCTGGCATCACCGAGGGATTCCAGGCAGAAACCAACATTCTTCTGCTATTTGGATTTTTCTTTAAGATCTCTACGGTCTCGGCAATTTGGTCTATTTCTTCATTATTCCAGTTGCGCCATTGGTGCCCATAAACAGGACCAAGATCCCCATTTTCATCGGCCCACTCGTTCCAAATCTTTACGCCGTTTTCCTGTAGGTACTGCACGTTGGTATCACCTTTTAGAAACCATAACAGTTCATAAATTATAGATTTTAAATGTAATTTTTTCGTGGTAACCATAGGAAAGCCCTCGCTAAGATCAAAGCGCATTTGGTGACCAAATACACTTCGGGTACCGGTACCGGTGCGGTCACCTTTATCTGTGCCCTTTTCAAGGATATGTTTTAAAAGATCGTGATACTGTTTCATATTTACAACTTTTTAGACCGGCCTAAAGTACTAAAATGAATAGATTTTTTGCAAGTTTTAACCGGTTTAAAAGTGGTCATTAACGCAATCCACTAATTTCATAATGGATTTGACTAAACCGGACGTTAAAATCTGTTAATTAACTAGTTATAGGGACTATTTTTTATTGCTCATAAATAATTTAGCACTATAACCAGAAAATAATATATTATGAAAAAGATTTATTTAGCCTTTGGCGTGATACTTTTTGAAAGTAATCTTCACGCGCAAAATCCAGATGCCGTGAACTTTACTGACACCATTATTAGTCCGCAGTTTTTTGTTACCGTTATTGCTGGAGTAATACTCGCTCTGGGATTTCAGTTTATACTTACTGCACTTTCGGTCGCTGCGGGTATCACTGCCGTGGGCGATGTTAAAAAGTCTTATGTAGAAAATAAAAATAATTCTTCGGAAAAAGATCGTTTTAACGAAGAGACAGACGATGCAGATGACGATAGTGCTTCTGCCGGAACGATAATTACCACCGGATTCGGAATATGGAGTACGATTACCGTGGCAATCTCTTTGTTTGGGGCTACTGCTTTTGCTATGAATTTAAGCCTGGTTGCCAATCCATTAATTGCTGTGACTCTTGCTCTGGTAATCTGGGCAAGTTTTTTTATCCTGTTATTTTATTTAGAAAGTAAAGTAGTGAATACTGTTGTAGGTGGTTTGATTAATACTGCTACAGCCGGTTTGAGGTCTTCGGCAAGTGCAGTGAAAGATATGTTCGCACCTTCAGACGCTGCTAAAGTTGAACACGTGGCAGACCATACCGTTGAAAAAGTGAGAAAGGAATTTCAGAATAATTTCGATGCTGGAATGTTTGATAGTGCTGTAGATGAATTCTTTACCAAATTTGATAAGAAAACACCAAATTATGATAAGGTGAAGCAAGACATTCAGCAATTGGTAGATGAGTCTGTAAAAAAATCCAATGAGCAAAGCAGTTCTGATAGTAGTGGTGGCCAGGGTAAATGGATGGCTATTCAGAGTGTGCTTAACAGCGCTATAGATAAATCGTCTAATGATAATTCTGAAGAAGGAAAAAGTAAGACAGAGCAACTTAAGCGTTTGGAAAGTGAACTGAAAGAGGCTTATGGCGAAGGCGATACCAAAGAAGAGAAAGCTAAGAAAGTTATTGCGAAATTGACTCCTGCCGAAGAAGCGGAAGTAGATTCTTATATGAACAAGGTTAAAGAATTTCTTTCTCAAGACGGTTCATCAGCTATGGATGCTGAAGAAATGGAGCAACGAATTAAGGAGATCATTAAAAACCCTAAAGTAGAAGCTAATAAAATTGGTCAAAAAATGGGGGATTTAGACCGAAACACCATAGTTGAATATCTTTCAGAAAACACCTCTATGGAGCGTCAGCAAATAGAAATGTATGCTGATAAAGCTGAAAAGATAATTCGTCGTATCCAGGTGCAGCTTAATAATAACTCATCTAATGATGTTGTGAAAGAGGTGGAAAAACGGGTGCAGAATATTATTGGCAACCTTACCGGAACGGATAACAGCTCGGGAATTAATACTGCACAATTGAGCAGAATATTCCAGGAAAAAATGGATAATCAAAAGGATAGTTTGGAGTCCATCAAAGCCAGGCTTGCAAATGCCGATAGGGAAGAAGTAAACGCTTTGGTAACCAATAATACAAATGTTGATAGGAAAGATATCGATAAAGTTGTTGATTCTTATGAAGATGCGAGACAGCAAGTACTGGATAAAGTGCAGCAAATAGAAGATACAGCTCGTGGAAAAATTAAAGTAATGGAACGCAAAGCCGTGATCCAGGCAGAACACGCCAGGGAAACTGCAGCAGCCGCTGCCTGGTGGCTAGTGGTAAGTGCTGTATTTTCAGCTTGTGCCGCAATAGGTGGTAGCTTACTAACTTTATTTTAACTACGGGGTGAACGATAGTCAGGGATTTAATTCCCCGTGCTTTGCCTCAAAATAAAAAAACTTTTTAAAAAAGAGGTGGCTTTTGGAAGGAACATTGGTTCGTCGGGTGGTCTCGACAATTCATTGTACTTTTTAGGCAGCCTCTTTTTTTTGTTATATTATCAGTAATGTCCTAATTAATTTTAGAACAATTTATCATTAAACTTGTCTAAGACAATTCATTCTTTTTGCATTGCCAAAACCCTTCGACCTTGCTAGGATAAAAAGAAGCAAAAAAGCTAGACTTATCGCTTGACTACGCTCGGGACAGGCTATACTTTATCTAGATTTACCATTCAAACCCTTTCCGAAGTTTCGGGATTACGGGATTTTCACTTCTCCCAAAACATCGGGATTACGATAAATTTTCGATAGGCCGAAGAAACCGTACTACTAAAAATCATCCCAATCATTATAAAAAGCTATCGAAACCCAATTATAATAGGTTCTTACAAAATATCTGCAAAAATGTTTAGGACGCTATTGTTATATTATAAACTGTTCAAGTTTAATTGGATTTTAAAAGTTTTGTCTATCGTAATATTGCTTCAGAATTATCATAGAACTTTAGAAAAGAAATGCTTTGATGAAGCTTCAAGTTAAGTGTTGAATTTTTATTCAGCTGAATTATTCCGAAGAGATAATTTAAACAGGGCAACCCTTAACAAAATAAATCATCAAACTGAAACATTTTACAAAATTGAAAAACGGCGATATTACCAAATTAGCTTTAGATTGAATACCTGAAAAATTGCACGAAAATATAGAATTTTAACGTTTTTCTGTTTAGAGAAATTTGATTTACGATTCAGGATTAGTCTTTTCATCTTTCAAATCTTTCCCCGCTACGTGATCGGCGTGGTACGCATTACGCTTCCCCATAGGTTTATCTTCGCCTATTGTGGTGTCTCTCCTGGTTTGATGCTCCATTTCGCTGTTAATTTCTGCACCTATAAGCACGATAAATGCAGAGATAAATAACCAGAGTAATAAAATAATTACCGCTGCAAAACTGCCGTAAACTTTATCATAACTCCCAAAATTATCCACATACCAGGAAAAAAGCATGGAGCCTGCAAGCCATAGAACCGTGCTTAGTACCGCACCCCAGGAGAGCCATCGGGTCTCAGGATCATCCCTGTCTGGCGCTTTCTTGTAGAGCATTCCCATGCCAAATACAAATAGCGCAGCGATTACAATCCATCTTATCCAGCCAATAAAAGATTCCATCGCCTGCGAAATATTTAGCCGGTCGATAAAAGCGGGATAAAATACTAGAACCAAAATACAAAGCACAAATAAGAGAATCGCACCAATAGTAAATATAAAAGTGAGTCCGGTTTTTTTAATAAAGCCGCGTTTATCTTTTTCATCATATGCGATATTTATACCTTCAAATAGAGCAGAAGTGCCTTTATTTGCACTCCAAAGGCTTATAAGAATGCTAAGTAAAAGGCTCCATCCTATTGTAGATTCGGGCTGTTTAAGAAGGGGTTCTAAAATTCCTGTTATTAGATCATAAGCGGTAGCCGGTAGAATATTACTTAAAACGCTAAAATGTTCCCTTATTGTTGCAGGCTCAATAACGAGGGAGTAGATATTAACCATTGCCAAAATTGCGGGGAACAGAGCCATAAAAAAATAGAATGCCACCCCGGCAGAAACAATTTGAATGTTATCATCTGAAATTTGTGAAATGGTTCGTTTTCCAATATCAATCCAACCTTTGGCCGGAATTTCACTTGGTTTTTCTGCCTCGTGCCCTCTGGAATTTTTATTCTTACTCATATTCTAAATTTTTATCTGGAAAAATAGAATTGAAATATAATAAGATTATCTCAAAAGCTCATCAGGCATGAGGAGGTGTGAGGGAGAATTTTAGAAAAGATTATGAGACTTTAACTTAACCAATAATCATCCCGGCAATGGTAGCGGAAAGCAAAGAAGCTATAGTACCACCAATTAGGGCTTTCATGCCAAATTCAGAAAGTGTCTTGCGTTGCCCGGGAGCCAGGGAACCAATGCCACCAATTTGAATACCAATAGAAGCAAAGTTTGCGAATCCGCACAACATATAGGTTGCCATAATAACCGATTTTTCGTAATTAAGACTAAGTGCGTTCGCGGTATTTTTGAGTTCGGCTAATTGCACGTATCCTACAAATTCACTGGCCGCCAGTTTAATTCCCAGCAACTGTCCCATAAGCATCATGTCTTCTTTTGCGACTCCAATTAACCACATAAGTGGTGAAAAGATAATTCCTAAAATAGATTCTAGCGAGAAACCAGCATAAGGGGTGTGCTGAGCTAAAAGTGCATTAAGCCCAGTCCAGGAGCCGGTCCAGTTTAAAATGTAATTAATCATTGCAATAAAAGCGATGAAAACCAAAAGCATAGCTGCAACATTCGCGGCCAGTTTTAGTCCTTCGGTGGTTCCATTTGCGATAGCATCCAGGATATTCGAACCAATTTTTTCTGAAGAAACTTCTACATCGGTATCTACCGGTCTTTGCTGCGGATATAAAATTTTGGAAACCACGATCGCTCCCGGTGCTGCCATTACCGATGCCGCGAGAAGGTGTTTTGCAAACTCCAGCCTAAGTTGGGGATCGTCGCCGCCTAAAAACCCAATATAAGCCGCCAGTACGCCACCGGCTACGGTTGCCATACCGCCAATCATTACCAGTAAGATTTCAGAACGCGTCATTCGCTCCAAATAAGCTTTAATCATTAGCGGAGCTTCAGTTTGTCCCAGGAAAATATTTCCAGCCACACTTAAACTTTCGGGGCCCGAAATACCGAGTAATTTACTCAGCACCCACGCCATCCCCCGCACTATTACCTGTATTACACCCAGGTAAAATAAAACGGAAGTCAATGCTGAAAAGAAAATAATAGTAGGTAACACCTGAAACAAGAAAATAAAACCGTAGCTATCAACATCCATCATGCTTCCCAGTAAAAATTCACTTCCGGCTGCAGTAAAATCTAAAATAAGTACAAAGATTTGTCCTACAAACTCGAAAACATTTTGCACTGCGGTAATCCTTAGAACACCAATAGCAAGCAATAATTGGGCGGCGAGCCCTATCCCCACGGTTTTCCAATTTATAGCTTTTCGGTTACTGCTAAAGAGGAAGGCGATTATCAGTAAACTAAACATTCCTAAAACTCCTCTTGATACGCTATTAAAGGAAATGCCACTGCTGGGAATCATGGTTTTAGCCATAGGAGCGGGAATTACCTCTTTGCCATCGTTAAAATCTTTGGTTATAAAAGCAAATTTATTTTTGCCTTGTGAGAGTACCATGCTAGAATCTGTAAGAGCCGAGACTCTATAATTTGCAGTGCTATCTTTAGGGGTATTATAAAAGAATAACAGCACCTTGTTTTGATAAATATAGTCACCTTCTGCCAGTGTATCCCGGTCATTGCTTAAGCTAAAGGTTCCTTCTTTTAAATCTAAGGTATTGTTATAAAATATAGAATTATCATCAAGCTTATTAAGGGTTTCGCTTGGTTCCCAGGTTTTTGAGATAGTTTGAGAAAAGCATTGGGTTACACTCGCAAGAACCAAAATTAGACAAAGCCAGGCTTTATTCATAAATAAAATATATTAGCGTTTGGATATTTCATCCCTTATGCGCGCTGCTTTTTCATAATCTTCGTCCTTTACGGCCTGGGAAAGTAGTTTCTTTAGCTCCTGTAGCGAAAGCTTTTGGTAATTAGAATCATCAGATTTAATATCAATATCGTCGGGAAGTAGTTCTTCTGCAATAATTTCTTCCTCCTGTTTAGCGGTAGTAGCTTTTCCCTGTTCATCACCTTTTAAGAAAATTCCTGCTTTTTCCAGGATATTCTTATAGGTAAAAATTGGAGCTTCAAACCTTAAAGCAAGAGCAATAGCGTCACTGGTACGGGCATCAATAATTTCTTCAATTTTATCACGCTCACAGATTAGGCTACTATAAAAGACACCATCAACCAGTTTATGAATAATTACCTGTTTAACGGTGATTTCAAACCTATCAGAAAAATTCTTAAATAAATCATGGGTTAAGGGACGAGGCGGTTTGATCTCCTTTTCTAAGGCAATGGCAATAGATTGTGCTTCAAAAGCACCAATAACTATAGGTAATTTACGTTCTCCGCCCACTTCGCTCAAAATTAAAGCGTAGGCCCCATTTTGGGTTTGACTATAAGAAATTCCTTTAATATTAAGGCGCACTAAACTCATATCTCATCAATTGAAAAAGGCTGTCTAAGTAGGACTTTTTACCTTTTTAGACAGCCCTTTTAAGGGGTGCAAGTTATAAAAATTATGCGTTCTTCGCCTTAAATTCTTTTAGTTTTTCGTTCAATTTGGGTACAATCTCAAAGGCATCGCCTACCACGCCATAGTCTGCGGCTTTAAAGAATGGCGCTTCTGGATCGTTATTAATCACCACTTTAGTTTTCGCAGCATTAATACCCGCCAGGTGTTGAATTGCTCCCGAAATTCCAACGGCGATATAGAGGTTGGAAGCTACCGGTTTACCGGTTTGCCCCACGTGTTCACTGTGAGGTCTCCAGCCCATATCACTAACCGGTTTGGAGCAGGCTGTAGCTGCACCAAGAATATCGGCCATCTCTTCGATCATTCCCCAGTTTTCCGGACCTTTAAGTCCGCGGCCACCAGAAACAACTATTTCGGCATCGGCGATAGTTACTTTATCTTTAGCTTTATCTACAGATTCTACATTTACTGAGAAATCCCCGTCTTTCAATTCAGGAGAAAAGTCTTCCGTAGTAGCTTCTGTCTCGTTTTCCTTTAATCCAAAAGCATTTTGAGAAAGCCCCACTATTTTTACTTCCGTAGTAATTTTTGTAAAATTGAATGCTTTGTTGGTGAAAGCGCTTCGTTTTACGGTAAAAGGATCGGTGCTTTCTGGGGTGTCCACTACGTTAGAGGCGTAACCGGCATCCAGGTGAACAGCCAATAATGGTGCAAGGTATTTGCTATTTGCACTTTGGCTTAACACAACAACTTTGCTGTCTTCTTTTTGAGCAACCTGGCTTACGGCATCGGCATAAGCTTCAGCATTAAATTTACCTAATTTGTCATTTTGGATATTTAACACTTTGCTAACTCCATATTTGCCAAGTTCTGAAGCATTGTTAGCATTAAAACTAACCGCAGTTACTTCACCGCCCATTTTCTCGGCTACTTCTTTGGCGTAAGAAGCAACTTCAAAGGCGGCCTTTTTAAACTTGCCGTCTTCGGTTTCTGTATATATTAAAACTGACATATTGTATTTTTTAATTCATTTCCGCATAAGCGGAAGTTTTATTTATTTTTTACAGACCTCACAGGTTTCGAAAACCTGTGAGGCCTTATTATTATATTGCTTTGGCTTCGTTATGTAGTAGGTCTATTAGCTCATCTAGATTTTCTGGATCTACTAATTTAACTTCTCCTTTAGGAGCCGGTTTTTCGAACTTCACAGCTTCGGTTTGGGTAGCAACTTCTTCGGGTTCTACCACATTTAAAGGTTTTTTACGAGCCTGCATAATACCACGCATATTGGGTATTTTAAGGTCGCTTTCTTCTACAAGACCTTTTTGACCACCAATAACAAGGGGTAATGAGGCGGTTAAACTTTCTTTACCACCATCAATCTCGCGAACGGCTTTTGCGGTATCGCCATCAATCTCCAGGCTAATACAGGTATTTATAAAGTTTGCATCTAAAAGTGCAGCAAGCATTCCCGGTACCATACCGCCATTGTAATCAATAGACTCCCGGCCGGCTATGATAAGGTCATAGTCACCATCTTTAGCAACTTTTGCCAGCTGTTGTGCCACCTGGAAGCCATCTTTGGCAGGAGTATCTACCCTTATTGCATTGTCTGCTCCAATGGCCAGTGCTTTTCTCAACGTAGGTTCAGTTTCTTTTTCGCCTACATTTACAACATCTACGCTGGCGCCTTGTTTTTCTTTAAACCACATCGCGCGGGTAAGTCCAAATTCATCATTTGGATTAATAACAAAGTTTACACCGTTGGTATCGAATTTCGAATCCCCGTCTGTAAAATTGATTTTTGATGTAGTGTCAGGTACATGACTAATACATACTAATATCTTCATTCTATGATTTTTTAATTTATAACGATTTCGTTCACGAAGTTACATAATTTAAATCAAAAATTGCTATGCATGCATAACAAACTTTAAGTTTTTAGGCTTCAATATGATGCTTTATTCTTAGGAAATTGGTGAATAGGTTTGAAAATAATAACTTTTTTGGTTTTTACCTGCTTTATTTTTATTCAATAAAAAGTAAAAATTACTTTAAATA
Source organism: Salegentibacter echinorum (assembly GCF_900129445.1). Taxonomy (GTDB): domain Bacteria; phylum Bacteroidota; class Bacteroidia; order Flavobacteriales; family Flavobacteriaceae; genus Salegentibacter; species Salegentibacter echinorum. Next base: position 19,184 of record NZ_FQVT01000019.1, on the reverse strand, counting down.
ATGGGTGGGTAAATTTTTGTTGTTTATTAGTGGTTTAAACTTTATTGAATTAGTATTTTTGTGTTTTCAAGATATATTAAATAGCATAGCATATAATGAAGACAATTCAATTTAGGGAAGCCGTTCAACAAGCGATGAGCGAAGAGATGCGAAAAGACGAGTCTATTTATTTAATGGGCGAGGAAGTAGCAGAATACAATGGTGCTTATAAAGCTTCTAAAGGCATGTTGGACGAGTTTGGTCCAGATCGTGTAATAGATACCCCAATTGCCGAACTTGGGTTTTCTGGAATAGGGGTAGGTTCTGCCATGAATGGCAATAGACCAATTATTGAATTTATGACCTTTAATTTCTCTTTAGTTGGAATAGACCAGATTATAAACAATGCCTCCAAAATGCGGCAAATGAGTGGTGGTCAATTTAATATTCCAATAGTCTTTAGAGGGCCAACTGCTTCGGCTGGACAACTTGGAGCAACGCACTCGCAGGCTTTTGAGAGCTGGTATGCAAATTGCCCGGGACTTAAAGTGATTGTGCCTTCTAATCCTTATGATGCCAAAGGCTTGCTTAAAGCTGCAATACGTGATGATGATCCTGTTATCTTTATGGAAAGTGAACAAATGTATGGTGATAAAGGGGAAGTGCCAGAAGATGAATATGTATTAGAAATTGGAAAAGCCGATATTAAAAGGGAAGGTACCGATGTTACTATTGTTTCCTTCGGAAAAATTATTAAGGAAGCTTATAAAGCAGCCGATGAATTGGCCGAAAAAGATATTTCTTGTGAAATTATAGATCTAAGAACTATTCGACCAATGGATCACGATACTATTATCGAATCGGTTAAGAAAACCAACAGGTTGGTTATTCTGGAAGAGGCCTGGCCTTTTGGAAATGTTTCTACAGAAATTACTTACCAGGTGCAATCTAAAGCATTCGATTATTTAGATGCCCCAATTGTAAAGATAAATACCGCCGATACTCCGGCGCCTTATTCTCCTGTATTGCTTAAAGAGTGGTTGCCAAATAGCGACGATGTTAAAAAAGCTGTAAAACAGGTAATGTATATTGATTAAAGGAGAAATCCTTATACTTTTGAAACTTCATTAGGCCGAGGTCTAATGAAGTTTTTTTTGCTCTAAACCGATGATAAAACCTGTTTTCTTAAGTCTATTTTGCCTGTTATTTTGCTCAATGCTCTTTGCGCAAACTAAAGTAGGAGGTAAGATAAAAGACTCCAATGGGGAGGTGCTTCCCTTTGTAAATGTGATATTTAATAAATCTACCGAGGGGACCACTTCTAATGAAAACGGTAAATTTTATTTGCAGAGTGATGCCAGTTATTCTGAATTAAAAGTTTCTTTTTTGGGTTATAAGACGAAGATTATCCCGCTTCAGGAGAAAGTAAATTTAGAAATGGAAATTGTTTTGCAGGAGGAAGCAGAATCACTGGGGGAAGTGCGTATTGTGCGTGGAAAAACTTCCAAAAAGAATAACCCCGCGATAGATATCCTTCGAAAAATTTGGGAAAATAAACGTTCCAATGGGGTTTCTGCCTTTAAACAATATCAATACCGAAAGTATGAAAAACTGGAATTTGATCTCAATGAAATAGATAGTACGGTTATTGAAAACCCCATATTTAACGGGATGGAATTTATTTTTGAATATGCCGATACCAATAAATTTTCGGGGAGCACTTATTTGCCTGTTTTTATAAACGAATCTGTCTATAAGGTTTATGGCGATAATGAAATGAACCAGAAGCGAGAAGATCTGGTAGGAAATAAAAACTCGGGATTTGAGCAAAATCAGAATTTGATAGCGGCGGTAAAAGGAATTTACGATGAGTACAATGTTTACAATAACTACATAAAAGTATTCGATAAGAGTTTTGTGAGTCCGCTTTCTACCACCGGGATTAACAATTACAATTATGTGCTTAGCGATAGTGCTTATATAGATGATAAATGGTGTTACAATATTATATATTACCCGCGCCGGGAAAATGAGCTTACTTTTAAGGGTGATTTTTGGGTTAACGATACCACCTGGGCGGTAAAAGATATTAACCTGGAAGCTTCCAGAGATGCTAATATAAATTGGGTAAACGATCTTTATATAGAGCAGGAATTTAAAGTGCTTAACGATTCCTTATTTTTAATGACCAGGGATTATTTTCAGGCCAACTTTACTCTGTTTAAGAAGGAAGATGCGCGAGGGGTTTATGCAAAACGAACCCAGGTTTTTGATGAATACAAGTTTAACGAAAAAAAAGACAGGAGTTTTTATACTAAACGCCAGTACAATTTTAATGAAGATGTTTATTCTAGAGATCAGGATTTTTGGGCAGAGAACCGCCTGGAGAAATTAAATGATGAAGAGGAGGGGATTTATACGATGTTGGATAGTCTAACCAATGTCTCTGCTTTTAATAGAATATATGATATAGCTACTTTTTTTGAATCTGGCTACGTAGAGTTTAATGGATGGGATTTTGGCCCAGCTTATTCGATGTTCGATTATAATGAAGTTGAAGGTTTTAGATTGCGGCTTGGAGCTCGCACCTATTTTGGCCAACACGATCCCTGGCGAATTGAAGGCTATGTTGCCTATGGATTTAGGGATGAAACCTATAAATATGGCATTTCTGGAAAATGGCTTTTAGATCCCAAATCCAGGCTTATTATTTCTGGAGGAAGGAGAAATGATATTGAACAACTGGGTTCCAGTCTCACCAATTCTACCGATGTTTTAGGTAGAAGCCTCGCTTCCTCTGGCCTGGTAAGTGTAGGCGATAATAATAAATTGAGTAACCTGGAGCTTTCCACATTCAATTTGTCTATTAATCCCTGGTATAATTTTAAATTCCGAATAGGTGCTTCCTACCGCGAAATTAGTTCGGCTTCGCCAGAGTTTAGTTTAGATTATTATACCAATGAAAGTCGAACCACCACGGCCTCAACCATAAAACAAGCTGAAATTTCTACCATGCTCACCTATACCCCCGGGCGTGAAACAACCGGTTTTGGAGTGGAGCGAAGTGTGAACAATGAAGATGAGTTTCCCACGTTTTTTGTAAATTATAGTTTGGGCTTAAAGAACGTGTTAAACAGTGATTTTGATTATAAAAAATTACAGTTCTTTTACAATCAGCCGTTATTAATAGGAGGTTTTGGACGCGCCACTGCCAGTTTAGAAGCAGGAAAAACTTTTGGAGAAGTACCACTGGGACTGTTAAATGTAGTGCCGGGAAACCAAACGTTCTTTGCGATGTACAATTCGTTTCCCGTACTCGATTTTTACGAATTTGTGACCGATACTTATGTTTCAGCACATTTTAACCACAACTTCAACGGAAGGTTTTTTGCTCGTATTCCCCTGTTAAGGGAGCTTAATTTGCGGGAATTAGTAGGGGTAAGGGCCGTTTGGGGAGAGATTTCCGAAGAAAATAAAAGATTGGATGCATCGGGGTTAACCCTGCGCGCACCTAGTAAAGAACCATACTTTGAATATAATGTGGGTGTAGGTAATATATTGAGGTTTTTAAGTTTTAAAGCACATTTTAGAGGGAATTATCGCAATATCCCAGACTCCAGAAATTTTGCGTTTACCGCTGCTTTCGGATTTCATTTTTAAAGCGGGGTTTTAAATCCTAATTTCACTATATTTGCCGCCCTTAATTGTGAAAAATAAAAGAAGATGTCAGATACTTTTGATGTATTAATAGAAATCCCAAAGGGGAGTAGAAACAAATATGAGTACGATTTTGAATTGAAGAAAGTTCGTTACGATAGAATGATTTTCTCTTCAATGATGTACCCCGCAGATTACGGGTTTATACCAGATACCCTTGCGCAAGACAGTGATCCTTTAGATGTTTTGGTGTTGGTGAGCGAGCCTACTTTTCCCGGTGTGGTAATGGAAGTGAAGCCAATTGGTGTTTTCCACATGGCCGATGAAAAAGGGCCGGATGAAAAAATTATTTGTGTTCCGGTATCAGATCCTATTTGGAACCGGTTAAACGACCTAAAGGAATTAAACGGACATATGATTAAAGAAATTGAGCATTTCTTTAAGGTATATAAAGATCTGGAAAAAAAGAAAGTAGATGTAGGTGGCTGGGGCGATGCTTCTGATGCCAGGAAAATTATCAAGGAATGTGTGCAGCGTTTTGAAGAATTTGACGGCGATAAGGGTCAGTTTGGAATTAATCCGCATTAAATAATAATCGTAATTAATTTTTTCTGAAAAAAAATCTTGCGATAAGGATAAAATCAATATCCGTAAATAGTAGTATCGTTTATAAAATTTTATTCTGTCTTAAATCCAGGACAATAAGTACTTACTAAAAAGAACTCATAGTTTTTGAAGCTTTTGAGGTCAAATTTAGATTTTCTTAATTTTATAAGAAAAAATACTGATAAAAAATAAATATAAAAAAGCAATAATCTTAAAAGGTTATTGCTTTTTTATTTGTTATTGATTTCACTAAATTAGCTGTATTAACTAAAACTTAACAATTAATATGGAGTCAATAATGATTTATGTGCCGGCAATCCTTGCAGTTCTGGGATTGCTTTTTATGTGGGCTAAAAGATCCTGGGTGATGAAACAGGATGCAGGGGACGGAAAGATGAAAGAAATTTCTTCTCACATCTACGAAGGCGCCCTTGCCTTTTTAAATGCAGAGTATAGGTTGTTAAGTTTGTTTGTGGTTGGAGCCAGCATTGCTTTGGCTGCCATCGCTTATGTAGTCCCTACTACGCATTATCTTATTATTGTAGCTTTTATATTTGGAGCTTTTTTCTCTGCCCTGGCCGGAAATATGGGGATGAAAATTGCCACACAAACTAATGTACGTACAACTCAAGCAGCAAGAAGTTCTCTGCCACAAGCTTTAAAAGTATCCTTTGGCGGTGGTACGGTTATGGGACTTGGCGTAGCAGGATTGGCAGTTTTGGGCCTAACCGTATTCTTTATCCTTTTTTATCAATATTTTATGGGTGGGGAATGGACCAATACTAATCAAATGACGGTAGTCCTGGAGACGCTTGCCGGTTTTTCACTGGGCGCAGAATCTATTGCCCTTTTTGCCCGTGTAGGAGGGGGAATTTATACAAAAGCGGCCGATGTTGGTGCCGACCTGGTTGGAAAAGTAGAAGCAGGAATTCCTGAAGATGACCCCAGAAACCCGGCAACTATCGCCGATAATGTGGGAGATAATGTAGGGGATGTTGCAGGAATGGGAGCCGATCTCTTCGGAAGTTATGTAGCCACCGTTCTCGCCGCCATGGTATTAGGAAATTATATTATTGAGGATATGGGCGGTAATATCGTGGAAGAAGGTTTCGGCGGAATTGGCCCTATTTTATTACCTATGGCTATTGCCGGTGCCGGGATTATTATTTCCATAATAGGAACAATGCTGGTGAAAATTAGTAGTAATTCGGCCAAAGAAGCCGAAGTCCAAAAAGCCTTGAACATTGGAAACTGGACGGCCATAATCCTGGTTGCGATTTCCAGTTATTTTCTCGTAATCTGGATGCTGCCAAAAGAAACGCTTACTATGGGCTTCTTTGTTGGCGGTGCCGAAGGTTTTGAATATATGAATATAAATTCCATTAGGGTATTTTATGCCTGTTTGGTAGGGATTGTTGTTGGTGGTGTAATTTCAGCGGTGACCGAATTTTACACAGGCCTTGGTAAAAAACCGGTCCTCTCTATTGTGCAAAATTCCAGTACCGGTGCGGGTACCAATATAATTGCCGGTCTTGCTACAGGGATGATTTCCACCTTTCTCTCTGTATTATTGTTTGCTTTGGCTATTTGGGCATCTTATGCTTTCGCAGGATTTTATGGTGTTGCTTTGGCTGCTTCGGCAATGATGGCTACCACCGCGATGCAATTGGCCATAGATGCTTTTGGACCAATTGCCGATAATGCCGGATGAATTGCTGAAATGAGCGAACTCCCTGCAGAGGTTAGGGAGCGTACAGATATTTTAGATTCCGTAGGAAATACTACCGCGGCTACCGGGAAAGGATTTGCCATTGCTTCAGCAGCATTGACTTCCCTCGCGCTTTTTGCGGCTTACGTAACCTTTACGGGAATCGACGGAATTAATATTTTTAAAGCTCCGGTTTTAGCGATGTTGTTTATTGGGGGAATGGTCCCGGTTGTTTTTTCGGCATTAGCAATGAAATCTGTGGGAAAAGCGGCCATGAAAATGGTAGAGGAAGTTAGACGACAGTTTAAAAACATTCCCGGGATTATGGAAGGCAAGGCTAAACCACAATACGATAAATGTGTAGAGATTTCTACCCAGGCGGCCTTAAAAGAGATGTTATTGCCCGGGGTACTTACTATAGGTTTTCCAATCGCGATCGCGTTACTTCCTATGTTATTTGGTTATGAAAATGTGCTTATTGCTGAAATGCTTGGTGGTTATATGGCCGGGGTAACGGTAAGCGGAGTACTTTGGGCAATCTTTCAAAATAATGCCGGCGGTGCCTGGGACAACGCCAAGAAATCCTTTGAAGCCGGGGTAATGATTAATGGGGAAATGACCTATAAAGGTTCTGAAGCTCACAAGGCCGCAGTAACCGGCGATACCGTTGGTGATCCTTTTAAGGATACCTCTGGACCTTCTATGAATATCTTAATTAAACTTACCTGTTTAATTGGATTGGTAATCGCGCCTATTCTTGGCGGGCATACCACCGCGGCAACAGAAGAAACCTCTGTGGATATTGAGAATATTTCCTCTGAAGATTTGTCAGAAAGTTTCCAGGTAAATATGACTTCGGAAGATGGTGAAACCCAGGCTAAAGTGAGGATAACCACCACGAGAAAAGGCGAAACCAAAGTGCAACAAAAAACTTTTATTGGTACTAAAGCTCAAGTAGAAGCACAAATACAGGAATTAAGGGAAAAGAGGTAAAAGTAATTTTGTTTCTTTAAGTAAAGGCTCACGACATTTAGCATTTCTGCAAGGATTATAAACCTTTGCAGCTTGGGATATCCTACAGGGTCTTTCTTCGGCCTTGTAGGTATAATTCTGTCTGCCGAACTTGTTTTTTAGCATCCTTGCAATCCTGCCCGCCGTTAAGACAAAAAGTAGGACAACTGGCTTTTTATGCACTCACACTAATAATTTGTCCGTTAACTTTTCCTTTTACGCTTTTTACATAAGCATTAATTACTTTGTCCATCGGTACTGGATTATGACCAGGAAAAACGTCCTTATATTTTTCATAGGCATCCTCTACCATATCTGAAGAAACTGCATTTATTCTCAAATTGTTTTCCATTTCCAAAACTACCGCTTTTACAAAACTGTGAATGCCACCGTTTACCATTGCTGCACTCGTTGTTTGGGCTACTGGTTCATCTGCCAAAATGCCTGTGGTAAGCGTAATTGAACCTTTTGGGTTTAAAAATTCCTTTCCAATTCTTACAAGATTTACTTGCCCCATAAGTTTACTTTTTAAACCAATATAATAATCGTCTTCGGTTAGTTCGTCAAAATAAGCCCATTTAGCTTCTCCAGCAATACAAATAATTGCATCTAACTTTCCTGTTTTCTCAAACATTTTTCTAATCGAATTACTATCGGCAAGATCTAAAGTTACATCTCCGCTTGTTCGACCTGCGATTAAAACTTCATTGTCTTTTTTAAAGTGTGAAGAGACTTTTTTTCCTATCGTTCCATTTCCTCCTATTACTAAAATTTTCATATTATTTATTTTAAGTTAAACATTTATTTTTATAGCATTTGCGTTTTTCCTTTTGAAGAAGCAAAAGGGCATACGTAAGAATTATCAATCCTGAACCCGACCAACCTAATATGCCAAATACTTTTTTTATAGTTTGTTATATCGCGAAATATAGATGTATTAAATTAATTTTTTTTTAGATGATAAAGTTTATATATTCTTTAATTGTTTTTTCGTTTCTTTTTAAATAAGACCATTTTCCGTGTCTAGTAGAAATTAATAATCCGCATTTTTCCATATTGGTTAAATAGGTTGAAATCGTGGATTGAGAAAGTCCGGCTTTTTCTTGAATGTAAGTAACACAAACACCATCGTTAAAATGTTTCAATGTTTCATGTGGTGGAAAGTTTATTTCTGGTTTTTTTAGCCATTCCATTATTTGCACTCTGGTTTCATTAGACAAGCATTTTCCAATTTCTGTGGCTTTTCTCAAATTCATATTACAAATATATCTATAAATCTCGATATATGAAAATAAAAGGTGATTTTATTTGAAGCACGATGTTTTTTAACTTGTTGCCAAATTGGAATAACCCGCACTAAAAGCACATATTAATGATCTGAATTGTGCGCTTTAACAAAACTTCAACTTTAATAAGTCAATAATTCTTTAACTTTAGATAGATTAATTAATCACTAAAATTAAATATTATGGCTAAAGATCATGGATCATCAATTAAAAATGATGAACAGTACGAAGAATTACGAGATGAGGGAATGAGCAAATCTAAAGCGGCCCGAATCGCAAACGATCCCAAATCTGGTAAAAAAGGCGGAAAAGCCGATAAATATGAAGAAAGGACCAGGGAAGAACTTTATGAAAAAGCTCAGGAAATTGGCATTGAAGGAAGAAGCGATATGGATAAAGATGAGTTGATAAAAGCACTTAGAAACCACTAATATGAGATCTATTTGGAACGGCTCTATTAGCTTTGGCCTGGTTTCTATCCCGGTAAAATTATATTCGGCTTCAGAAAGCAGAAAACTGGATTTGGATATGCTAGATCGTCATGATAACGCGCGCATTCGGTATAAACGTATCAATGAAGATACAGGTAGGGAAGTAGAATGGAAGGATATTGTAAAGGGATATAGGAAGGAGGAGGATGAAGAATATACCGTCCTAGAAAAGGAGGATTTTGAAAATGCTAACCTCAAAAAAAGTAAAACCATAGATATTGAGGAATTTGTGGAAGAAGATGAGGTAGCCGATGTACTTTATAAAAAACCCTACTTTCTGGAACCGCAAAAAGAAGGCGGGAAATCTTACAATTTGTTGCGCAATGCATTAAAAAAGACTAAAAAACTGGGAGTAGCGACATTCGTAATGCGCCAAAAGGAGCATTTAAGTCTGGTTGGTGTTTTTGATAATGCCCTGGTTTTACACGTGATTAGATTTGCCGATGAAATAAGGGAAACAAAAGACTTAAAACTTCCAAAAACCAAAGTAGCAAAAAAAGAAGTAGATATGGCCGTTTCTTTAATCGATCAATATTCCACAAACTTTAAACCCGATAAATATAAAGATGTGTATAATGATCAATTAATGAAAATTATTGAATCCAAGAAGACCGGTAAAAAGCCAAAACCCCAAAAGTATGAGGATAAGCCAACCGAGGCTAAAGACCTTATGGCAAAATTGAAAGATAGCCTGGATAAAAAGAAAAAATCTAAAGCTTCCTAAAAATGAGCCTGGATGATTATTCTAAAAAGCGAAATTTTAAAAACACCCCTGAACCGGGCGCCGATTTCTCTACCGAAAATCGAGGTAGGTTTGTCATTCAGCGGCACGAAGCCAGTCATTTACACTATGACTTAAGGTTGGAGATGGATGGCGTTTTAAAAAGCTGGGCGGTACCCAAAGGACCGTCTATGAATCCTAAAGATAAACGCCTGGCTATCCAAACGGAAGATCACCCCGTAAAATACCTGCATTTTGAAGGTACAATCCCTAAAGGGAACTATGGTGCCGGAGAAATGCAAATATGGGATAACGGAACGTTTAACGCAGCTAAGAAAAACAATGATGATCTTTTACAGCAATGGAAAGATGGAAATTTAAAAATAGTATTTTCCGGAGAAAAAATAAAAGGAGAATTTGCCCTGGTAAAAACAAACCGGGGAGATAAAAAAAATCAATGGTTGCTTATTAAAAAGAAAGATAAAGCAGCTACCGAACTGGATTATGATGCCGAAGTTTTTGCGAAGAATAATTCAGAAAAGAAAGATGGTGGGAAAGTTAAGGAAATCAAGCTTTCAGAGTTTATAAAACCAATGTTGGCGACCACCGGTAAAAAGATTTTTAATGATCCCGGTTGGATTTATGAGCTAAAATGGGATGGCTATCGTGCCCTGGCAAACATAGAAAACAATGAAGTTGATCTTTATTCCCGGAATGGAGTTTCCTTTAATACCAGGTTCTCTAAACTGGTAAAAGATTTAGAAAGTATTGAAAACGATGTGATTTTAGATGGGGAGATTGTAGTCTTGAACAAAGATGGAATTCCGCAGTTTCAGGAACTGCAAAATTATACTCAAAAGACCCCGGGCAAGTTAGTATTTTATGTTTTTGATATGCTGTTTTTAAATGGGCATAGTATGTTAGACCTGGCGTTAACCGAGCGTAAAAGTTTAATTCCCGAGGTGATAGAAGGTTTGGATCATGTAAAATATTGTGATCATATTGAAGGGATGGGGACGGCTTTTTATAAAAAAGCCATTGAATCTGGAATGGAAGGAGTGATTGCCAAAAAGGCTAACGCGACCTACTCCCCGGGATATAGAAGCGAAAATTGGTTAAAAATTAAAGCAGAAAATAGCCGGGAAGTGATAATTTGCGGCTATACAACTTCTAAAGGAGCTGTTTTTGGTTCTTTAATTATGGGTGCCTACAAAAATGATGAATTAGAATATATTGGCAACTGCGGCACCGGATTTTCCAACGATGAACAGAAGAATCTGCTGAAGAAATTTAAGAGTAGAGAGCGAAAAACATCTCCATTTCCAAAGAAAATCAATTTAAAAGGTAGGGAACCGGTCTGGATGCGCCCCGATTTAATTGCTGAAGTTAAATTTTCAGAAATCACTAAAACCGGCAAATTGAGGCATCCGGTTTTTAAAGCGCTTCGGAAAGATAAAGAGGTTTCAGAAATTTTAGCCATCACAGATACTAAATCTAAAACTTCAGAAGCAAAGAAAGCTAAAAATACTTCCAGGAATAAATCGGGTGAAACTTTAGAAATTGATGGTGTTGAAGTACCGTTTACGAATTTAGGTAAAGTTTACTGGCCGGAATCTGATTTTAGGAAATATGACCTCATCGATTATTATATACAGGTTTCAGAAATAATGCTTCCTTATTTAAAAGACAGGCCACAAAATTTACACCGGCATCCTAATGGAATTACAAAAAAGGGTTTTTACCAAAAAGATAATGAAGGGAATTTGCCAAAATGGGTCACCACTAAAAAACTATATTCTGAATCGGCTGATAAAAAAATAGAATATTTGCTTTGCCAAAATGAAGCAACGCTATTGTATATGGCCAATTTGGGCTGTATAGAAATTAATCCCTGGAATTCTAAAATTGGAAGTTTAGAAAATCCAGATTATACGGTAATTGATTTAGATCCTTCAGAAAATAATTCTTTTAACGAGGTTATAGAAGTCGCCCAGGCCGCGAAAGAAGTGCTGGATTTGGCTAAAATAGAAGGATATTGCAAAACATCGGGTTCCAGTGGTTTGCATATTTACCTGCCACTCGCGGGTAACTATACTTATGATGAAGCCCGTGATTTTACTAAATTATTGTGCTATTATATTGCCGAAAAACTTCCAAAACTCACCAGTATGGATAGGGCAAAAAAGAAACGCAAGAACAAAATCTACCTGGATTATCTGCAAAACAGGCAGGGGCAAACCCTGGCTGCGGCATACTGTGCCAGGCCTAAACCCGGTGCCCCCGTTTCTGCGCCTTTGGCCTGGGAAGAAGTAAAAAGCGGACTCGAAATAAGAGATTTTAATATCAAAAATATGCCGCAACGTTTAACAGAAAACGGAGATTTGTTCCAGGGCGTTTTAGACGAAGGAATTCAAATAGAAAAGGCCATAGAAAGCCTAGAGAATTCCTGAAATAAAGATTGATTTTTTACTCGATAATCGAGATTTATCCCGATACCTTTTAGGCGCTAAGAGGCTTCCCTCGAAATCAAATTAATTATCTTCTGTAATACCTCGTGGGCTTGTCCCGGTGTAGTTTATTGGAAAACCTAAAGTTTAATTAAAAGATAGGAAAGGCAACCGCATAATTTCTATCTTGACGGGAAAGTAGTTTATATGAAGAAAAGAATACGCAAGCTTGCCGGCAGGTACAAACTTATAGATCAAATTTTAATCACACCATATCGTAGTTATGGCACGCCTTCCCGGCTTTATATTAAAGGTCGTGTATTGGATAATGAACCTTTAAAGATTGTAAAAGATGCTAATATTTTTAAAACCATAAAAACCACTTATAAGCAATTTGACACTTTTGAAATTCCCGATGCACAAGTAGATCTTAAATTGGAAGGCGGGGTGGAAAAAAGCGCAGTTACAGATGCGGAAGGCTATTTCGTTTTTGATACCGAAATTAAAAAGAATCTTTTACCCTATGTTGATGAAGAAGGTTGGCTGGATTATCAACTTTATTATAAAGGACCGCTGGGGAAAAAAACCGAATTATTGGAAGATCCTTTTACCGGCAGTTTTCTAATCCCAGATCCGGAAGCCGAATTTGGTGTAATTAGCGATATTGATGATACCATTTTACAAACCGGGGTTACTTCTTTTCTAAAATTGCGATTGCTAAAAAACTCTTTACTAACCAATGCTTATGATAGAATCCCGCTAAAAGGTGCTGCCGAATTTTACCAAAAATTACATAAAGGCAAAAATGGGAAACCAAATAATCCCTTGTTTTATTTAAGTAACAGCCCGTGGAATTTATATGAATATTTAAAGCTATTTTTAGATCATAACCATTTTCCCAAAGGTCCAATAATGCTAAGAAATTTTAGAACTCCTTTTGATGGCGCGATAAAACCAGAAAAGCCCCACAAGCAAAAAGAAATCACCAATATTTTAAAAAGTTATCCTTCCTTAAAATTCATATTAATTGGGGATAGTGGGGAACACGATGCTTCTATTTACACCGAGATTGCCGAACAATTTCCAGACAGGATTTTGGCTATTTATTTACGCAGCGTAAAGCACAAAAAACAAATGCGACGGGTGCGTAGTATTATCGATAATTTTGAGACGACCCCAATGCTTATGGTAGAATCTTCCCACGAAGCGGTTGAACACGCCAGGGAACACAATTTTATCTAAGTTAATGCACTGCGTGGAAAAGATCTAATCGTCAATGCTTTTTCCTACAGCTGTCTTTTGGCTTGCTACTGTTTTTCTGGGCATAGTTTGAAAAATATGGTCCCAGAGTGGGGAGGAAACGCCAAAAGCCCGATCTGGTTCTCTATAATGATGAATACTATGATGATGCCAAAGGGCTTTTAAAAAGTTATTAGGTACTTTAAACGCGTGTACCGAATAGTGAATAGCGAGGTAACCGGCATAGCCAATAAGAAATCCCGCTAAGAACCCAAAAACAAAATCCCCCAGTACTGCCCGGTAGATTATAAATAAAACGCTGGCAATGATTAGGCTCAACACAGGTGGCATGGCCAAACGAGATTTATCTTTGGGATAATCGTGATGCACCCCGTGCATGGTATAAGAAATCTTTTTCTTGCGTTCACTAGTTGCCGGGATATGATACAAATAGCGGTGCATTATATATTCTACAAAGGTGAAAAAGAAGAGTCCGGCAACAAAAAGCCCAATCATCATAGGGGTTTCAAAACCTTTTTCAATAATTCCATAATAGATTAAGGCTACGGCTATCACTCCAAAAATAATTAAAGGCAGGGAAATATGAGTATGGGTCAATTTTTCAAGAATAGGGTTGTCAAAAAGTTTTGGAGAACCCTTGTGCTTTGGTCTTTTAAGTTTTGTCGATTCCATCTTTTATCAATTTACATTCTATTATCAATCACTTTCCCGTATTTAGAAGCTATTTCTAAAATAGGCCGTGTATTTCGGCATCTATTCGGTTTATTATAGCTCCCAGGTCTTCCGGGTCATCTACAAAATTATTGTTATCTACATCTATAATTAATAAATTTCCTTTCTTGTAATTGTGAATCCAGGCTTCATATCGCTCATTTAGACGACTTAAATAATCTATGGAAATTGAATTTTCATAATCCCTACCACGTTTATGTATTTGCGATACCAGGTTGGGAATACTACTTCTTAGATAAATGAGTAAATCTGGCCCCTGTACTACGCTTTCCATAAGATCAAATAGCGAGCTGTAATTCTCAAAATCGCGATTGGTCATTAAACCCATCGCGTGTAAATTTGGTGCGAAAATATGAGCATCTTCATAAATGGTCCTATCCTGAATTATATCTTTTCCATCTTCCCTAATTTGGAGAATTTGTCTAAATCTATTGTTCAAAAAATAAATCTGAAGGTTAAATGACCAACGTTCCATTTTGTTGTAAAAATCTTCTAAATAAGGATTTTCCAAAACATCTTCATATTGAGCTTCCCAGTTATAATGTTTTGCCAGTAATTTGGTAAGCGTGGTTTTTCCCGCTCCTATATTTCCCGCAATCGCTACATGCATATAATTAAAAGTTAGTTAGGTTAGTTGCGCTAAAAATGGCGCAGATACAAAGATACAAGAATAAGTAAGCTCTTAAATTTTACATCTTCTCAAAATACTCATAATTTTTCAGATTTTAAAATATCGGTTTTTTTATGCTGAGCTTGGTTTAAACTAAGACAACTTTTTATCGCCAATCTACCCGGTTTATGGCTTAACTTAACGCTATATTATTACTGAAGTATAACGCAGTTAGAGCAGGTTTCTTATGTGGTTACTTTGATGAATTCCTGACTCTTGTCTCTTTACTCTTATCTCCTACAGAAGACCAATAGTGACTCTAAATCAATACAGCCACTTGTAGATTTCAGACGAAAGATAGCATTGTTCACATTTACTAAACATCCATAGGCAGTCTATAAAATCTGTGATCATATGAAATAGCAGTCCTATAAATACAAGTTTTATAACCTTGTGTTTAATAAAAATTACGCCTAGCATATAGACAAGAATAGCCCATTGGGAATGCAGGGGATGAAAGCCAATCCCGCAGCGATTGGCTTCGAAAATGGGAGTGGCAAATAAATGATCTAAATCTACCAACATCGTTGCCAGCAAAATTAACCAGTTCCTTTTCCAGTTTTTTTTATCGAACCACCAGGCAATAAATCCAATGGCTACAAAATGAAGAAAGTAGTGTGTAAAAGTTTGTAGCACGAATTATTGATTACGAGTTTTTATTGGTAGATTCTCTATTTTCTAATTTTTCGTTGTCTCTTAGAAGTCTGGACATTTTTCTTTCCAAATGAATATATCTAAAAACACCAACTATGATAAAAGCGATGCAAAAGATGAGCGCTAAATAACCCACCCACTGAATATGGTCATATTTTTTTATTTGTATTACCGTCAACCCACCAATGAGCAAGTATAAAGAAGCTTTTATATAAGAGAGTAGGGTGCGCTCATTTGCAAGCTTGGTACGTTGTAAAGCTAGATGTTCTCTAATAAGCCGTTCATCTATTTGCCTGCTTCTAAATGGATTCTTTAATTTAACTCTTCGCATATCTAATAAAATTCCAATTAATTAAAAAAGGCCAACTACAACCAACCTAAAAGATAACAAGAAATTTTATTCCCTGTAACTTTTAAATCTTATTAGTTAGCCTTTTCTATATAATTCAAGCCTTAAAAAAGACTTGAATACACCTTATTCATTAATATAAATGCTTCCATTTTATCTTTTCCAGGTTCTAATTAGACAAACTATGGCAAGTACAACCGGGAGCGGTAAAACTCTGGGTGCTCTCGTGCCAGGGAAAAGCTGCGTTGTATTTATTATTTTCCCAGTAAAATTCTCCTCGTTCCTTGGGGTTGTTTCCAATCTCATTCATCGTTTTAGCATCATATAGCCTGCCGTTTACCATGGTGTATATTACAGATTCTGAATTGCGAATATCTTCCAAAGGATTTTTTTCTAAAACAATTAAATCGGCTAATTTTCCTTCTTTCAAAGAGCCAATTTCACTACCCATTCCTATGTATTCGGCACCATTAATCGTGGCGGCTTTTAAGGCTTCCATATTGGTCATTCCTCCCATTTGCAGCAACCAAAGTTCCCAGTGAGCGCCAAGTCCCTGTAATTGCCCGTGCGCGCCTAAGTTAACTTTTACTCCAAGATCTGAAAGTTCTTTGGCGGTTTCTGAAACTAAAATAGGGCCGTTTTCATATTCTTCATCGGGAAGCTTCGTTCGGTGCCTGGATCTTGAATCTACAATTTGGCGTGGTGTAAAATTAAGCAAGCGCTCATTTTCCCATACATTATCTTTATCATAGAAATAATATTCGCCATTAATTCCGCCATAATTTACAATAAGCGTAGGAGTATAACCGGTATTACTGTTTCCCCAAAGCGTTTTTACATCCTTATAAACCGGTGCCACGGGGATATTGTGTTCAATACCGGTGTGTCCATCTACAATCATGTTCATATTGTGTAAAAAAGTACTGCCACCTTCAGGCACTACATTCATATCCAGATCTTTTGCAGCTTGCATGATTTGCTGGCGCTGCTCCCTCCGTGGCTGATTGTAGCTTTTTACCGAAGTAGCTCCAAAAGCTTTGGTCCTTCTTAAAGCCGATTTTGCATCTTCCAGATTATTGATTACCGCTTTAAAATCGCCTTCTGCCCCGTATAAAATAATCCCGGTGGAATAAATTCTTGGGCCCACCATTTCACCGGCTTTCACCATCTCGGCCATACTGAATATGTTTTCACTTAAAGCCGAAGGATCGTGCACCGTAGTTACCCCAAAAGCTAAATTGGTATATAAAGGCCAGTGTTTTTCGGGGGTTAAGCCATATCTGAAAGCGCCAATATGGGCGTGCGCATCTACCATACCGGGCATAATTGTTTTACCATCCAGGTCGTAAGTTTTAGCTTTCTTCGGAATATTTACTTCGGAAGCTTTACCTAGGGAAACAATTTTATTGCCCTTAATTACCATACTTCCATTTTCAATTACCTTATCGCCTTCCATAGTAATGATTCTGGCGTTGATGAAAGCAACTTGCCCTTCCGGAACATCGGTTTTTAACTTGAGTCCTATTTCCGTTCCTTCTTCAGTAACTTCAGCAATAGAATCTGGAGAGTTTTTTAGAAAAGTAAACCGCTCAGCTACGTTATTGGTAAAGTATTCATCACCCAGCGTCCAGTGCACCTTTTTGCTGTTATTGGACCAGTGGAGGTTCAAACCGGCGTCTTTGGTAATTTGTGTCACCGGAATACTTTTGGTGTTATTATCGAGATCTAAAGGCCTTCCTGTTAGTGTAAGCGGTGCCAAATAAGCCTGGTGTAAATGGCTAAATGCTACCCATTTATTATCGGGACTCGGTACTAAACGGTTGGCATGTTTGGAATTGATATGCGTTCGCTCGTCATTTCCGCTAAGGTCGATACTTTTTAAACTTTTTACCAGGCTTCCCATAAGTGCACCTCCCGTTTGAAAGAAAATGCGGGAATCGTCTTTGCTGTACATAGGGAAATCTCCCGAATCGTAAATTCTCTTTTTGTTTTTCCCCGTAGCGCTAATGGTATAGATTCCCGGTTTTTTACCAAAGGTTTGTCCCTGGTCGCTATTTCCTTTTTCTTTTACAAAAACAATATGCTCGCCGTTGTTGGAGAAAGCCGGATTTCTATATATTCCTTTCTCCTGGGTGAGTTTCTGTTTATTCCTGCCGTTAAGTCCTATTTTCATTAAAGCCCCCATTTTTTTGTCGTTCCAGGTTACGTAAACGAGTTCTTTCCCATCTGGAGAGAAGGCCGGCTCAAATTCAAAATCTTCACTTTTGGTAATACGGGTAGGTTTTCCGTTTGGTAAAGATTTTTTCCAAAGGTAACCTACTGCATTAAAAACCAGAACTTTCCCATTAGGCGAGGTTACCGCGTGACGAATCACTTTTGGATTGAATTCTTTTGAAAAAACCTGGTGATCTACCTGGTGAGTTTCTGCAATTTCTATGGTGTTCTCAACCTGAAACGGAATCACTTCCGCAGTGTAATCTTTAATATTTACTTTATTTATTTTTCCTTCGACCCAAAATACAATTTCGTTTCCGGAGGGCATCCAGCTAAATCCCGGGTAAACACCAAAAATAGCCCAGGCTTCTTGTTGATCTTTGCTCAAGCTATCATAAACAGGCCATTCTTCTCCAGTTTCCAAATCGTGGATATACAAAACCGATTTTGTTCTAACGCGTTTAATAAAAGCGAGTTTTTTACCATTTGGTGAAACCTGTGGTCTAGCAGCTCCACCGGGTCCACCCGTAATTGTTGTGTTTTCGCCGGTTTCAAAATCATACCTTTTTATAACGTAAATCTGTTTATTTGGATCTTTGTTATATTGAAACATTCCGCCGGGATACATGTCTTCGCTATAATACAGGTAGCGGCCATTTGGGGAAATACTGGGTTCATTTACGTCTTGCTGGTCGTTTTTACGTTCGGTAAGTTGCAACCCGCCTTCGCCGCCAATATGGTACAACCACATTTCGCCTGCACCTAAAGACCGGCCTGAAGTAAAGTGCTTCCTAGCTACGATGGCATTTCCATCTGGAGTCCAAACTGCGTTGTTCAATAAACGAAAACTTTCTTTAGTGAGTTGTTTTGCATTGTTTCCATTGTTATCCATAATCCAAATATTATCTCCACCACCGGCATCGCTGGTAAAAGAGATTTTAGAACCATTGGGGCTAAAACGCGGTTGAACTTCGTAGGCCATTCCACTCCTTAAAACCTCGGCCTTTCCTCCACTTACCGGCATTTTATAGATGTCGCCCAGCAGGTCGAAAACAATGGTTTTTCCATCGGGGGAAACATCCAGGTTCATCCAGGTGCCTTCATCGGTTTGGAGTGATACTTTGTTAATATTCCAATCTTTAGAATATGGATCGTTTACATCCCATTCTTTTTTTTCTTTTTCCTGGGAAGTTAAATTGAGAGTGGCCAATATAAAGAAAATGGCCAGAGAGAATCTTTGAAACATAGCGTGAATTTTAAGAGGCTAAATATACTATGAATTGCTTGAAAAGCATCATTGCGTAATTGTATATCCGTTTAGTGTCCACTTGCTGTAATGCTTGCTATTATTAGCCTGTCAAATATTTTGTCTCCAAAATATCTTCTGTTCAACTTATAT
>NZ_FQVT01000003.1 GCF_900129445.1 Salegentibacter echinorum | reverse complement strand
CATCAGAGAAGGGGTTTTTGTGGTGCACCTCAAAGGTAAACTTTGAGGAACAAAAATTCCCTTCTCTTTTTCAATCGTTTAGGACGCTATTGGTTTCTAAGCCCTATGAATTAAGGATTCTAAAGAAGAAAATAATTTAGAGTTTCCCTCGCCTTTATTCCGTCTACTCCATTCCGTTTTAGCTGAATCGGAATTAATTCCTTCAGAAGAGATAAAAACTTCATGTAATTTTGGCCATTTTGGTTTAGGTGTGAGTATTAACTTTTTATCGATTAAAAGGCCATAAAAGTAAGAAAGGGATCTTATTCCTTCCAGCCATTCCACCGGTTTAAATTCTGAAGTATTTGAGAAGATCTTTTTAAACTGGACCAGTCCACAATTTACATAGCCATTATCTTCAAGCTTTTTATAAATTTCATTTAGCTTGGAAGTATTGGGGCTTTTCCAATTTAATGACTTAGATTTTGTCGCAGGATCAGGGATTAACTCATAATCTGCAAACCCTTTTTTGTGATCTGAAGAACCTAGATCTACATCTTTAGTTTTAGATTTCTCATTTGTTTCTGGCATCCAATAATCTGCTATCAAGTCTTTTGGTATATCAAAACCCAATAAATCGGACTGTTCTTGCAAAAAAGCAAATCTCTTTTTAAGGGAAAATCTAAACTTTTTCAGCTGCTCCAGGCTAAAAAATTCTGAATTATAAGGTATGTCCATAATACCTTTTTCAAGCTCATATTCTATAAAATCCTCTTCCTCAGAATCTTTAAAATTACTTAGAAACCTCTCTAATCTTTTTGAATAATTTTTTTTATAAACATTAAAGGAGCAACCATAGTAGTACTCTTCATTTTTTTCCAGATTAGAAATCGATTCTTCATAGATATCTTTGATATTATATTTTCTTTCCCGTTCCCATCGCAAGAAAGATGTATACTCATCCGAACTATAAAAATTAACCTTTTCCTTTTTTTGCCTCAATTCGTTTTCAAAATTCCAGGAATCATGAAAAGGAGATTCGAAGGGATCTAATAAAGGTTCTGGATCAATACCCCATATATTTTTAATGTCTTTCATATCTCTATATCTGGAAGGTTACTAACTGCTTCATCTTTTAAGCGTTCAACGTGGTTAAGATATTTTAAGGTTGTCTTGGTTGAAGCGTGGCCCATTGCATCCGCTACACTCTTTAAATTAGCTCCGTTCATAAGTAACAAACAGGCGAAGCTATGCCTGGCACAATAAAAAGTGATGTTCTTATCAATATCGGCACGCTTAAGCCAGTATTTCAAATTCTTGTTAACGGCATTATAACTAATCTTGTTTACCTGAAAAACATTCTCATCCTTCTTTCCAGGCTCCCCAAGTAATCTAACCGCTGCGGTACTTAATTGATTATTAATAGCTGATCCAGTTTTCTTTCGCCTGGTTACTAAGCGACCTTTTTTAATCTCACTCCATTTTAAATCATTGACCTCTGCTAATCCTAAACCGGTATAACAGCAAAATAGAAATGCTCTTTTAACATCCGGGTTTCCACAACGTGTTTTTGATAAAATCCGGAGTTCATCTATTTCAAGAATCTCTTTTTTTAAATTATCTTCCTTATTAGGGTTTTTGAAAACAATATCAGCTGTAGGCATTTCAGAAATTAATCCTTTAATTTTAGCTGCTTTAAGCATCTTTTTGAATCGGGTAAAGTAATTATGAGGCGTTTCTCCCGATAGCTTGTCAGAAGATAAAAGAAACTCCATATATTGCTCCATTAGTTCCGGAGTAATATCAGAAACGTGTAAATTTCGATAATTTATCATTTCCTTAAATTTTTTAACCGCTGAAGTTATCATTCGGTGGTCTCGCTTTCTGTAATTTTTCAAAAAGTCATTCGAAAAATCTTCGAAACTAATTTCCCGTAGATGATCAGGTGTGTAACTGGTCCCTTTACTAATTAGGTTTATTTGTTCCTGAGCAGCTCTTTCTTCAGCAATTCTAATTTTCTCCTTCCTCTTGTTTGGACTATCTTTTTTCGGACCTTTAGTAATGACCTTTATTCCTAGAAATTTGTAAGTTCGCTTCTTACCTTTCTGGTGGATATCCAGATAGAAGCTCTTACCATTCTTAATTTTCTTTTCTCTTAATTTTACTGACATTGTTTTTAGAGTAACAAACGAGTAACAAAGTAACAATAAATAAACACAACTTAAAGAAAACTAATTAAATATTTTTTTAGCAAACCCACTGCAAACAATGGCTATAAGCTTTTTTAATCTGCTATAAGTTGCTTGGTTGGATACCTACTCGGGATATTCTACTCTAAGGTGAAAAATATTCTTAAGTTTACGCTTAAGAATTTTTTTCACCACCTGTATTTCTTTAAAAGTAATATTGGAATTTAGAAATTGTCCTTCTTCCATTTGTTTATTGATAATTTTCTCTACAAAATTTTCTATTACCCCGGCGGTAGGTTCTTTTAAGCTTTTACTCGCAGCCTCCACACTATCACACATCATTAAAATGGCGGTTTCTTTACTAAAAGGAATTGGTCCGGGGTATCTAAAATCATCTTTCTCTACTTCCTCATTATTTTCTTTTTCTTTCATAAAGAAATAGTAAACCGTGGTTGTGCCGTGGTGGGTTCTAATAAAATCGATTACCCTATCTGGTAGGTTATGCTTTTTTCCAATTTCAATCCCATTAATTACGTGGTCTATGATAATTTGAGCGCTTTCTTTTGGCTCTAATTCATTGTGAGAATTAACGGCAGAAGTTTGGTTTTCGGTAAAGTAGGTGGGATTTCTCATTTTACCAATATCGTGGTATAATGCACCTACCCTGGCCAACATCGCGTTGGCATGAATCTCATTGGCAGCGGCTTCAGCTAAATTAGCTACATTGAGAGAATGGTGAAAGGTACCGGGGGCTTTTTCAGAAAGTTCTTTCAGTAATTTTGAATTGGTGTCTGAAAGTTCCAGCAGGGACATATCGGAAACCATTCCGAAGATTTTTTCATAAATATAAATTAGCGGCTGTACAAAAAGTGTTGCCAAACCACCCAGTAAGAAGATAAGCAAAACTTCCGCATTCACATCGGCAACATTACCTTCCTGAATTATGGTAAAAGCAAAATAGGAAATGATATAAACCAGCGTAATTTGCCCTACGGAAATAAATAAATTCGCTCTTTTATAAAGTTCGGAAACGGTTAAGATAGTTACAATACCGGCAATAATTTGCAGAAACATATATTCATAACTATTGGGTACGATAAAGCCGAGTAACAAAACTGTAATTACATGGGTGAACATCCCCAACCGGGCATCAAAGAAAGCCTTTAGGGTAAGAGGAAGAATACATAAAGGCACCACATAAACATAATTAATATCAAAATTCACCACGATCCTGGTGAGGATCACCATAAAAAGAATATTAAAAAATATAAAGGTTACTTTTACATTATTTTCAAATATATCCTGTCGGTATTTTTTAATAAACAGCAGCAACATTAAAAGTGCTAAAGCTACTAAGACACTATAACCAAAGATAATCCAGTTATAATTACTACCACTCCAAACCTGCGACTCATATTCATTTTTTAAAGATCTTAGAATATTATATTTATTGCCTTCTACCACTTCTCCCCTGGCAATAACTCTACTCCCCTGCTCGATATTACCACGGGTATATGAAATATTACTCAGCTTACTTTGCAGCTCTTTCTCGGTAAATTCATTGTCATAGGTGACATTGGGTTCTATAGTATTAAAGAAAACTTCCAGAAGCTGATTTTCAAAATCTTTGAGATTGGCATCTTCTATTTTGGCATTAACCAATTCTCTGACGCCATTCTGCTTAATAAGTTTTTTATAAGGAATTTCATAAGCTTCATTTCCCTTACGCAAATAGATTAATTGGCTGGGATCTAATCTATTGTTAGACTGTAGAAGTCCGTATTCATATATATCACTTAGGGTTGTATTAACAAAATCAACTAATTTTTTTCCTCTAATTTTATAGATACTATCAGAAAAAACCTGTTTTACCTCTTCCGCTATATTCGTCTGGGCTGCTTTAGCTATCTCCTGGTCATATACAAAATAAGGCGTATGATTATTCATAATCGCCTGCCGTTCCTGTTTAATTTCTTCTTCTGTTTTTAGAACGGCAAAATCGAAAGGCGCGTAAAGATTTTCATATTGCCAGGGCTTTCCTTTTGGGATTTCATACTTAAAGTTCCCACCTTTAGGAAGTAGGTACACAATTAATACTGCGGTTAGCGCAAATAAAAATACTTTGTAAAATAATGCCTGATTTTTATACAGGTTATTTACGAATTTCTTCATAGAATTAGTGCTACTGCTCAAATGTACTAAAAAATAGCGGCCAAATAAGCGCTGTTGCTAAGTTCCTTATAAAATCACTAAATTCGCAAAAGAAGAAATAATAAAAACACACACGATGAATAATGAAGTAGTAATAGTGAGTGCCGCAAGAACACCAATTGGTAGCTTTCTGGGAAGTTTATCTACAGTAGAAGCTACAGATCTTGGTGCCACGGCTATAAAAGGCGCTTTAAATAAAATAAATTTAAAGCCAGAGCTTGTTGAAGAAGTATTAATGGGAAATGTGGTGCAAGCCGGCGTAGGACAAGCTCCCGCAAGACAGGCAGCATTAAAAGCCGGGATTCCAGAAAGCGTTCCCTGTACTACCGTTAATAAAGTTTGCGCCAGCGGAATGAAAGCTGTAATGCAGGGGGCTCAATCTATTATGTTGGGACAAACCAATATTGTTGTTGCCGGCGGAATGGAAAATATGAGTTTAATTCCGCATTACCTACATCACAGGAAAGGGCAAAAATTTGGTCCGGCAAAAATGGAAGATGGCATGCAAAAAGACGGACTTGTAGATGCTTACGATAATAATGCGATGGGCGTTTGTGCCGATTTATGTGCCAGCGAACATGATTTTTCCCGCGAAGATCAGGATGCTTTTGCCATAAAATCTTATGAGCGTTCTGCAAAAGCCTGGGCAGAAGGAAAGTTTGACAATGAAGTGGTTCCCGTAGAAGTACCGCAACGAAAAGGAGATCCCAAAATAGTAAAGGAAGATGAGGAGTTTAAAAACGTTAAAATGGACAGGATCACGTCGCTTCGTCCTGCGTTTAGCAAAGATGGTACAGTAACTGCCGCCAATGCCTCCACAATTAACGATGGTGCCGGAGCCGTGGTTTTAATGAGCCGTAAAAAAGCCGAAGAATTAGGTCTTGAAATTTTGGCGAGCCTTAAAGGTTTTGCAGATGCTGCGCAAGAACCCAAATGGTTTACTACTGCACCGGCAAAAGCTCTTCCATTAGCTTTAAAAAACGCAGGAGTTTCTCAAGAAGATATCGATTTTTTCGAGTTTAACGAAGCTTTCGCTGTCGTAGGATTGGCAAATATGAAAATACTTGGTATTAGCGAAGAGAAAACAAATGTTCACGGTGGTGCTGTTTCCCTTGGGCATCCTTTGGGTTGTAGCGGCGTGCGTATTTTAATAACGCTGCTTAATGTTTTACAGCAAAATGATGCCAAATTAGGTGCAGCTGCTATTTGCAATGGCGGGGGTGGTGCATCGGCTATGATTATTGAAAGAAATTCATAATTTTTATTTTTTATTGAATGCAATACGGAATTTGTCCCTTAAGCATTGTGCCACTTCGCGAAGCTCCGGCTCATCATAGCGAAATGACCTCACAACTCCTCTATGGAGAACATTTTAAAATACTTGAAGAACGCGCTAAATGGAGCCGAATTCGTGTTGCATTCGATAATTTTGAAGCCTGGATCTGCAAACAACAATTACTCAAAATTCCGGAAGAAATTTATGATAAATTAGAAAAAGCGCTACCGCAGTATTCAGCCGATCTTTTCGATTTTGTATCAGATCAAACAGGACAACTTATCACTATTCCAATTGGCTCCTCGTTAAATGTTCGCAGCGGGTTAAAACATCAATTTGATGGCAATTTAATCTCGGGAAAGAAAATCAAATCAGAGATTGTCAAAACTGCGCTTTTATACCTCAACAGTCCATATACCTGGGGTGGGAAATCCCCATTGGGAATAGACTGTAGCGGGCTCACACAAATGGTTTATAAACTAAACGGCTATCGTCTAGAACGCAATGCAGCGCAACAGGCCACCCAGGGCGAACCCTTAAGTTTTATTGAAGAAAGCGATGCGGGGGATCTTGTGTTTTTTGATGATCAGGAAGGCATTATTAATCACGTGGGAATTATGATGAAAGACAATTATATTATTCACGTAGATGGCAAGGTGCGTATAGACCGACTTGACCATTCGGGAATTTTTAATGCTGAATTAAGAAAGCATACCCATCAACTCCGGGTGATAAAAAAGGTTATCTAATCAAACCTATCTATGGATTTTATCCAGTAGCTTTCTGCAAGGTCTTTTTTAGACCTGATTGGAAAATTTTTCGGTATCCTGAAAATAATAACATTTTTTTCGGTTTCAAAAATAAAACTATGCCGCTCCGCTGGAGCTCGTTTTTCTTTAATGCTTCTTTGCTATAAATATGTCGCCTCTCTGAGGCTTCTTATTCAACATAAAAATATTTTACATTTTTAAAACTCGTTTATTCAGAATTTATAAACTCCGGCAGAGCGTCATGTTTATAGCAACACAGTAAGAACTGGAAAACGAGCTCCAGAGGAGCAGCTCATTCTAAATAAAACTCTATATCTTCAACTTACCGATAATCGTAAAAAACTTTAGGCTTTCTACTTTCTTTCGGAAATTTTAATTGTTCAATTTGGGTGCGCGCTACTTTTTCTGTTTTAATTTTAATATTTAATCCCGCCTGAATATGTTCTTCGAGCCCTAAAATATCATCAAAATCATTCGGAACTTTAATTGTAACCGTATCATTCCCCATCTTATCCAACCTGGCTTCAATCACAAATAAATCCAACTTACTAAAAGCGGTTAATACATTAATAATTTGCTGCGGATAGATCGTCGTACCCTTCAACTTAATCATTTGTTTTTTTCGGCCTACCGGCGTACTAATACGATTACTTTTTCTTCTGCAGTCACAATTGCTTCCGTAGAATTTCACCATATCCCCGGTTGCAAAACGCAATAAAGGCATAGTTTGAGTTTGCAAAGGTGTGACCACCAACTCGCCAATTTCTCCCAACGCTACAGGTTGAAGGTTTTCGTCGAGTACTTCTGTATAAATAAGATTAGGTAAACTGTGATTTCCGGTATGTTTTTTACATTCGGTAAAAGCGGTGCCCATTTCGGTGCTGGCATAAGTGGAGAAAAGCTCTAAATCCCAAGAGCTTTTAATCTTTTCGCCAAGAGCGTTTAAACTAAAGTCGGGATTTCTTAAAGGCTCCCCTATACAAACCGCTGTTTTAACCGATGATTTTTTCAAATCTATATTATTTTTATGCGCAAAATCTATCATTTTCAATAAAAACGAAGGCACTGCGACGAGAATTTCCGGTTTAAACCGAGCTATAGATTCCCACTGCAAAGCGGGAAGTCCGCTTCCTGTTCTAATCACCGCCGCACCCAGCTTTCGCAAGCCCAAAAAATACGCCAGCCCCGCCATAAACCGTCTATCTAAAGTTGTGGTTAGTTGCACTGTATTATCTTTTGTGATTCCTATCATTTCAAAAGATTGGCGTTCATTTTCGGCAAGCCTGTTTAAATCGGCGTCGTTTAATGCGAAACTAACGGGATTTCCCAATGTTCCCGAAGTGGTCACATAATCGATTATTTCAGCTTTAGGTACCGAAATAAAATCGTCGTTATAAAGTTGAAGCTCTTCTTTATGTGTTACAGGCAGTTTTCTAAAACTTTTGTAATCCTTAATTTCTTCAACATTAATCCCATTCTTCTTAAAAAGCGCTTGATAAAAAGGGGAATTTGCAGCGATATATTCCAACTGATTTAGTACTCCCGCTATTAGCACTCCCGGCTCATTAAGGTTTTTCATTCGTTTATAATTTTAATTTCAATGTTGGAATTTATCACAGGCATATAATCATCTCCCGGTGTATTGCTATCTTTTGTATCCAGCATCAGGCGGGTTTCATTTGATCTTGCGATTGCATTTTCGAATCATTTTTTCTAAGTATTGCTTTTCCTCCAAACTACTTACTTCCCTCCTTTTCGCCTGTTTGTATGCAATTATTGCTTTTTTATATTCCTTTTTCTGAAAGTAATAATTACCAGCAACAGCATAAGCTTTCCAAAAGTGCGGATTTAAATACTGTAGCTCCTTAATTTGTTCCTCCGGAAGCTTTTTTTCTTCGGAAATCGCTTGCTGTACTTTCGTTTTTAATTTTCTGTAAGCTTCATAGTCTTTAAATGCTTCGCTCTCAACAAAAGGGTCTTTAGCGATGGTTTTTTCAACATTCATCACACTCTTAGAAACAATTCCAGCCTCAAACTTTTTAAAAACCTCCCTGAGATTATAATTTACAAATGCCCCAAGCTGATATGGATTGGCTGAAACCCAGACATCTCGGGATTCTGGTTTAAAAACAATACCGTGGTGGGCTAGAAGTTGGTTTATTGCCAGTTCATTCCCCATCCCTAACCTAGTTCCTTGCAGACCTTCTCTGTTTCTCAAAATTGACACAGCTTTTTTAGGATTCAACTGGTTCTTGTTTTCAAGCAAGGATTGCATTTTATCAAACCGGTATTGAGTATGGCTGTTTTTAATGGTTTTTAAATTTCGTTTATCATCGGCGTAAGGCTCACTTTGAAAATGATTACTGCAAATAAGTTCGTTGGAATTTTCTACTTCATAAACCCCAAAATTATGCGGCGCCACTTCTATAATTATGGCTTTGCGTTCTTTAGCACTCCCCACCATAATTGCTTCAGAAACAAAAACTTCTCGTTTTTTAGCAATTGCAATAGCTTCCTGAGTATTAGAGGCATATTGCAAAATCTCCCGGGCCACCAGGCTAATGGGGGTCTTTGCTTGTAACGGAATACTACTTTTCCCCGCATTTAAGGTCACACTAACTCCTTTTTCGTTTAATCCGCTTACTGAGCCAATCATGCCCGCCCAGGTGTACATCATAAATTTGTGGCCTTTATCTGGATTTATAAAAGCAGCGATCTTTTCTTTTGCAAACTCATCCCCGGCATAAAAATCGAAATTTCTTCCTAACAGTAACTCTCCATTTTCTGTTTTTTTATCCCAGGCGGCAAAAGAGGTACATCCTACCAACATTAAATCCTGCAAGGCATGACCAATGTCATGTGCTCCGTGAAAATAGAGCATTCTTATGTAGGCGGGCGCAAAATCATTATACTTTTCCAGACCAAAAAGCGAAGTTCCATAAATTTCTTTCTGGTATTCTTCTGGGACGTGTAGATACATTTTTCGGTTAAACCAGGCTACGGTTTTCTTTAGAAAATTACGATAAAATTTGCCTGGCACTAGTTCATAAATTTTATTCATAAACGCAGTTTCCTGCTTGTGCATTAACTCGCGGGTTAAGCTACCACTTATCATCCCGCGTTCTAAGGCGTTACCTTCTACATAAAGTTCCCAAATGCCATATTTATTTTTATATAGCGAGTTTTTACCGATGCTATAATGTGTTTTGCTATGTACAGTTCGCGTGGTATCTATACGCTCAATCCCGGTTGTATCGGGTTTTTGGCGCATCGATTTTTTTATACCGCAGGAATGAAGAAAAACGGGGATCACAAAAAGCAACAGTATTTTTTTTCGGTTCAATTTCATTTAATCTGCTTTTTCGAATACCAGAATATTACTTTGGCGATAAGTGATCTTAAAATTAAGGTCTAAGAGCCAGCGGGTTGCTAATGCTGAAGATAAAATTATCACTTTTTGGGCGTGATGTGGTATGACTTCTTTAAGTATTTTTTCAACTTCAGCTTCCGGTTTTCTATTGATAATGAATACCGAAAATCCTTTAAAATCTTCTGGCAGCACCGATGAAAAATTTATGTTTTTAGCATTGGCGGTTGGGGTGTTGTTGGCTTTTTCGAGGTTTATAGTATCAGCCTCAAAAACAAAAAAATTAGCTTCAGGATTTTTCTTGCTTAAAAATACCGGGAAACTTCCAAAATTGTTATTCAGCATAAAAACCTGCTCCCCTTCAGTTATAAAACCGGAAATCTTTAAAAATCGTTCCCGATGCTGTAGAAAGTCTCGTCTTACTTCAACATAAAAATTTTTAAACCTATAATTCCCTAAAACGGTTTGTTGCATATACAATTTCTCTTTACTTCCTTTTTTGGCCAATAATCCGGAAAAACTAAAAGCGGGTTTTTGCCGGGCTTTTCTTTTTATAAACAAAACCTGAAATAGCTTGGTTTGCCATACAAAGCTTACCATTACTGCTGTTAAAATTCCTATTACAGATACTGTTGAAACCGACTGCAACGCGGGATGTTTAGCAAAAATAAGAGAACCCACGCCCAGTAAGGTAGTGATAACAGAAAGCAAAATAGAAGCCTGGTAAGTAGGTAAAACCTTTTTTCCTGTTTCGTATTCTTTTAAGGAAGCATTGGTAATAAAAATGCTATAATCTAAGCCAAGACCAAAAATAAAGGTGGAAATTATGATGTTTAAAATATTAAATTCAATATTAAGAACCAACATAACCCCCAGGGTAATAATCCAGGTTACGGCAATAGGTAGTAAGGTAAGCAGGCTAAGTATTAAACTGCGGTAAAATAGTAATAACACTATGAAGACCGCAATAACAGAAAAAATAATAAGCGTATTAAATTTTTCTTTTAGACTACCCAGAAAATTCTCGTTCATCTGTTTCCTGTCTATAGCAATCACCCCATCCTGTGTTTCGAGATTGGCAATCACTTCGGGATCTGGATTTTCTAAGCTTACAGTGCTGGTTACTGTAGAAAACCCGGGACTTCTATCTATAAAATCGTCTAAATACAGACTTTTTACCTGCCGGTAATCATCTAAGAGGATGGTATTAAAATCTTTATTAAGTTGATTGTAAAACCGATTAAAACTCGCCGGTTTAAAACCCAACTCTGCCGATTCCCGAATAAGCGCCTGTCTAGTACTATTAATTTTTGCATTAGACCAAAAAGAATCCCAGCTTTCTATTTTTTCAAGTTGTTTATCGGTAGAAAGTACTACCCCACCAATACTACTAAAATTCTCTATTTTGCCCTGGTTCTTAAATTTTTGTAGTTTCTCATACAGTTCATTATTCTCCAATAAAGCCTTCTCTATATCATTTCCATAAGAAACCAAATATGTTGTATTGGCGGCGCGCCCGGCAATGTTTAAGATTTCATTTTCAGATTCCTGAATTTTATTGGGTTTATAATTAAGTTGGGATAAGTCTTTGTTAAAGCCAACCGAATTAAAGAGGAATAAACCTACTATAAATAATAGCCCCACCAATCCCAATAGAACCTTATTTTTATAATACCTAATTGCTGCAATCCTGTCCAGCCAATTAGTGCCTGCTTTAGTTTTTTTTGGTTTAGGTTTGTAAAAATGAGGAATTAAAAGCAGGGAAAAAAATGAAGCTGTAAGCACGCTTACCGCGGCGAAAACCCCTAAATCGTTAAGGGCTTCACTCTCTACAAATAAAAGACATAAGAAAGCGATAGCTGTAGTACAACTACTCATTAAAATAGGCCTGGTCACATCCCTGTATAAAATTTCCACATTGCTATTATGCCTAAAATGTGTAAGGATATGCAAGGCGTAGTCTAAGCTAATTCCCAGTAAAACAGCACCTATTCCCAGGGAAATCGCCGAAACACTACCTTTAAAAAAATAAAGCAAACTAATCGCGGAAAGAGCACCAAAAATACTGGGTAGGAACAGTAAAAGCGGGATATAAAACTTTCTATAATACACTATAAGCAACACTAATAAAATAGAAAAAGCAATACTTAAAGTAAGCTGAATATCTTTTTTAATCTGTTTTGCGTTGGCCAGGGCATATAATACACCCCCAAAATAATCGCCCTTTACCTGGGAATCTTTATTGAGGGTAGTGATAATGTGATCTAAACCATCTATAAAGGCTTCATTCTGATTTGTTTCTGAAGCCGGGTATTTTGGACTAATAAACAGTAAAACATGTTTTTCATCGCTAGTGAGTAAATAATCATTGTAGATTTTAAAACCTTTTTCAACCTGGAGTTCGCGTAACTTTTTTAAACCTATATTATTAATCCCCAGTGGATCTTTAAAAATAAAATGTTTGGTGACAAAGCCGGTAGGAGACATGAGATCATTATAAGCCTTTTCCACACGTTTCTTTATGCTATCGTTTTCCAGCCTATTTGAGATTTCGCAATAATCCTTTGAATTAAGAAATAAAGGCAAATTTTCATACACAAAGTCATAGACTTCCAGAATTCCGGCTTCTGGAACGCGACCTTGAATCTTATCGATATACTCCGGCAGTTTCTCATTTAACGAGTCGGTAAGCTTATCGGCATAAGCTGTTAATTCATCGGGATTCTTACTTTCTGAAGAAACGGCGATAATAAGCTTATCTGAGAAATCTGTGTGATCTAAAACTTGCTGAAGTACCTGCTGCTTTTCTCCCGATGGCACCAATTTAGTAATATCTTCTTCCAGATTGATTTTACTGGCAAAGTAACTGCCACCAAATATAAAAAGTCCCAATAACAAAAAACCAAGCGTTTTCTGCCTTCGGAAGAAATAGTAAAGTTTAAGAAAATACTTATGCATTTAATCCGGGTTATTCATCAAAATCACTAAATGGTCTAAAGCAATAAATTTAACTACACAATGAACTATTTTTTATCAATGATGTGACTTATGTGAGTTAAGGTTTTACTACCTGTTTTTGGTTTGTGATCGAAAATAAGAAATAAAACACAATCCATAGCACTACTGCAGCAATTCCTGCCAGGGCAAAACTACCTATAACATATTGCCATAAGCCCATAAAAATATCTGTAGTAGAATCGAAATCTTCGGGGCGTAGTTCCCAGGCAAATCCCCGGCCGGTTATTAAAGAACCGGCTTGATAGCTGGCGTAAACAATAAATGGAATTAAAGGCGGAATACTAATATTACTAAACAAAAATGCCACCACTTTATTAAGTCTCAACATCGCAGCCAGCGTAAAAACCAGCAACGTATGCAGCCCCCAAAACGGTAAGATTCCCACAAAAACACCCAGCGCAATAGCCGCAGCTTTCTTATGTGCCGGCTCCTGACTTTTAATAATATTTTCTTTCCAAAAACGCTTGTAACCTTTTTTACGAAAATCCTGATAGGTATCTCTGGGATGAATATAGAAAAAACTAACTAAAACAAACCAAATATAAAGCAGGGTAATCCTGGTAATATCCCAAAATGGTCTAAAATGGGTAACCCGGTTTTCCTCTTCGTAAAAAACTTTAATGGGTACATTTCTAACTTTTACTTTTCTCCAGGCAGCTTTTACAATCACTTCAATTTCCAACTCAAATTTATGAGTATAAAGTTTAATTGAATTGATAATCTGTAAGGGATATAAACGGTAACCACTTTGGGTGTCGTGTAATTGCGTGCCGGTGACCACCAAAAACCAAAAATTAGAAAACCTATTTCCCTTGCTACTTTTGCCGGGAATACCATCGCGCCCCATATTTCTATCTCCAACTAAAAGAATTTCCCGATCTGGTTTCTTATTTTCTAAATGAGATAGAAATACATCCAGATCATCTGGGTAATGTTGCCCATCTGAATCTATAGTTATGGCATATTCATAACCTAAATCTTCAGCAAGTTTAAACCCTTTTTTTAAAGCAGCTCCTTTACCCTTGTTTTCACTAAAATGATGAATATTTATTTCGTTAAAATCCTCTAAGATTTCCGAAGTGCTATCTGTAGAACCGTCGTTAACAACCACTAAATTAGAGGTATATAAAAGCAAATCCTGCAGCACGCTTCCCAGGGTTTTTTCATTATTATAGGTAGGGATAAGAATGCAGCAATTTAAAGCTTCAAATCTCGATTGGTATATAGGTCGCTGGTTCAAATTAAATAGCTTTAAAAGTGCAAAAGTATAAATAGGTTATTTCGGGTGCAAGTACTCCAATAATGTTTTGGATATTATTCTCAATTTCTTACTACATTTTTTCCCAAAACCCTACAGATGGAATTAAAAATTTAAACTAATTGAAACCGTATAATATTTTATACTTTTTTATACAGTGAATTAATTTTTAAAGATATCCCGGTAGAAGTTTTTGCCACACCTTTAAGTTTAATTTCATCTTCCTTAGTGGTAATTTCACTTTCAAGAATAAGGTGTGCATCTACATTAGGGTCTACAACGGCTATAAATTTAACGTTATTTCCTTTTATCAACTGTAGTTTACTTTCAGTAATACGCTCTGCTTCTTCTTTAAACAAATGCATTAAAATAACTCCTGGGGTTACCGGTCTACCGGGGAAATGACCTTTATAAACCTCATGATCTTTATTAATTTTAATTTCAGTAAGAAATTTCCCGTCCTCCCTGGTGGTATTTTCAAGGGTATAAAAGTCTTTCAAAAGCATAATCCGGTTGATTAAAGTTTAACGACTAAAATAAGGTTAAATTAGGTAAGTTGATTATTACGGATTAAAAATTGAGTCGGGAATTGGTTGATTCACCTTAATATCCTTAAAATCAATAATAGTGGCATCGCCAGATTGTTCCATTAAACTCACTTTTTCAACTACTTTTTTGGTATTAAAAAGTAAGTGAATTTCAGAAAACATTTCTTGTAGCTGCGCATCCTTCGGAATAATTAGGGCCTGCACTTTTCCTTCGCACCTACTGTAAGAAACCTCAAAACTCTCATTATCCTGAAGCAATTTTCCATTTACACTCCCGGTAATAAGTTTGGCCATTTTGTCAAAAAGTTTGTTGGAGCCTAAATTTCTCCTGCTTTTCTCTCCAACGTCTTTTAAATGTAATTCTCCATCTATAAAAAGAAGTTCGTACACTTTTGGCTCGGCATATTCCCACTTTAAAGTCTTTGGTGCTTTGTAATATAGTTTCCCCTTACTAATATTTTCGCCCGTAATCATTTTTATCCTTTTTGTTTGAATAAAATTGGCTTCCAGGCTCTGCAGGTCATTTGTTTTTGTTGTAATTTCTTTTTGAAACTCGGCAACCTGAGACTTAGACAACCTATCTTGTGCAATAAGATTCAGGCTTAATAAAAGCAATAATAGACTAAGAATACGCATTAATTTCCAGTAATTTATCGGGCCTTACCAGCTCGTATTGATTTTCATGCAAAAATAGCAACAACTGTTCCAATATGTTAACAGTTTTAGCATTATTATCGTGCAAAAGAATAACTGCCCCGGGCTTTACTCGTTTTTTTATTCTGCTTAAAATTAATTCTTCTGAAGAAAGAATGGCGTCAAAAGAACGTATGCTCCATCCTACCGAAGTTAACCCTGTTTTATCTAATGCTTTTTTGGTTTTTGGATTTACAATCCCAAATGGCGGTCTAAATAACTTCATTTTCACCTGCCCTGTTTCTAAAGCAATCCTGTTGCATTCTTCAATTTCCCATACCAATTTTTTAACCCCAAGTAACCCCATTTTCCGGGTATGGCTATAGGTATGGTTTCCTACCAGATGACCTTCAGCAATTATTTGGTTAAAGATTTTAGGGAAAGCTTCAATGTTTTTACCAATGCAAAAAAAACCTGCTTTAGCTTCATATTGATGTAAAATCTTTAAAATAGCCGGGGTTATTTCCGAAGGACCATCATCAAAACTAATGGCTATTTTCTTCTCCTGTATTTTAGAATTCCTACTATAAGAATGCACAAAAAAATTGAATCTTACATTAGTTGAGACTACCAGCAAAAAAAGAAGATACATAAAAATTATTGATAGTATTTCCCAAAAAGGAAGCAACCCAAAAAATGCCAAACCCACTCCCAGGAGTAGAAGCGAGATAATTAGTTTATTTGCAATTTTAAACGGCACGCAGTAAAGATAAGCTATGATCCCGGGCAAGATACTGATTGTAGATAAGAATATTCTTCGTTTTAACTTCAGGAATGTTATTTGCTTTTAAAATACCGGGGATTTCACCAGATTTTAAAATATTAGCGGCCAATAAAAATGCAAAACCAGTTGCTGTTTCATACTCCCCAATCAAGTGTTTATACACTAATTGCTGAGTGTTTTTAAATATTCCCTGCTGTAAATTTTCATAAAAATGATCAAAGCGATTGTCCCCATTATTCCCTAAGATCACGACATCAATATCCTCCGGTTTTAATTGGTTGTTGGTAAGAAAACTTTCAACTTCTGAAGTTAAACCTTGTGTAGAAACAGAATTTATTATACCCAAATCAATTAACTCAGCATAGGTGCTTTCTTTTATTTCTGAAGTTAATAAAAAGAAATGCGAACCTTCTGAAGCTATGGTTCCGGGGCTATCATCTTTAAAAAGATCGAGGTTTTTAATCTTTTTTGTCTTTAATTGTTGATCCAGGTTCCTAAACCCCGAAATTACTTCTGAAACCTCATCTACCCCACCTACCAGAATATTATTTGATTTTGGGTTTTCACTAAGTAATAATTGGGCATCTATAAATGCACTTTCCAGGGATGCTGAATTTTGGGAATAAGTGACATTGTAATTTTTGCAACCCAGGTGCAACGCTATCTGTCCACCAATAGTATTATGGGTAGATTGAATAAACGGTGTAGGATTTAATAAATCTTCTCGCTGATCTAAAAGTTTCTCCAAAAACCTTTCGGTATCTTTTTTACAGCCTTCTCCCGTCCCGGTAATTATGGCTTCCGGCAGCTCAACCTTGGCATCCTTTAAAGCCAATAAAGCCGTGGTAACGCCCATTTTCACAGCCTGTGACATACGCCGAAGTGCCATAGGCTTTATAAATTCTTTAAAATTTGGCGTATGTGCTTTAAAAATTAGTTGCTCATA
This sequence comes from Salegentibacter echinorum, assembly GCF_900129445.1. Lineage (GTDB taxonomy): Bacteria > Bacteroidota > Bacteroidia > Flavobacteriales > Flavobacteriaceae > Salegentibacter > Salegentibacter echinorum. Next base: position 415,033 of record NZ_FQVT01000003.1, on the reverse strand, counting down.
AACCAAAGGATTTTCAGCAAAATCATTCTTTTGCGCAGAAATACCGCCTATTCCGGTTATGTAAATCTTATTTTTCATCCCTGGCAAAAATTAAAGAAGTACAATTCCCGCCAAAGCCAAAAGAATTAGATAAAACCGTATTCACCTTTTGTTGCTCTAATTTAGTAACCGGAATAAGATCACTACTCTGCATTGGATGAGAAAAATTTAAGTTTGGAAAAATTTGACTCTTCTTAATATTTAATAAACTATAGACGGCTTCCAGGGCCCCCGCAGCAGCCAGGGCATGACCGGTAAAAGCTTTTGTTGAACTAAACTTTGGAACTTCATTATTAAAAATTCGCTGTAAAGCAACACTCTCTGCCGCATCATTGTTTTTTGTTCCTGTTCCATGCGCATTAATATAGTCTATTGCATTTAATGGAATGTTGGCTGTGATTAACGCCTTTTGCATTGCTAAATAAGCCCCTTCCCCATCTGCCGAAGAAGCAGTTTGATGAAACGCGTCATTACTATTACCATAAGCCTTAAGCCTACCCAAAACTTCTCTATCCTTAATCTCATCTTCTGCTTCTAAAATAAGATAAGCTGCACCTTCGCCCAGGTTTAAGCCGTATCTATTTTCATCAAAAGCCTGGCATGGTTCTTTAGATAAAATTTTTAAAGAGTTAAAACCATTTAGCGTAAACCTGGTGAGACAATCGGTGCCGCCCACGATAACGCGTTTCAATTTACCGGCTTTTATCAACCTGGCACCCAACATTATTGCGTTGGCGCTTGAGGAACAAGCTGTACTAATGGTAGATACAAAACCGGTGATTCCAAAATAATCGGCAATTTTTTGCGTAGTAAAACCGGGATGCTGCGCTCTTATAAATTCTTTATTTTCTGAGTTTCCAGCAGCGAATTCTGTAAAGAATTTTTCGGTGGCGTCTATTCCACCTACACTGGTCCCAGAAACCAACCCGGTGTGCGAGTCAATTTTTAGCCGGGATTGTTCAACCGCTTCTTTAATGGCCGTCACGCCCAATAAGGCAGCCCTGGTATAAAGATGATCTTTAGGCAACCTAAGCTTTTCAGCCATATCCTTATTGGTAAGCGCTATTTCGCCAACCGGCAAATCTTTATGTTTAGTTAAAAGATTTTTAGGATAATCTATGCCACTTTTACCAGAAACAAGCGCTTCATAATTCATGGCGGTATTGCTGCCAATAGCAGATACAATCCCCATTCCGGTAATGGCAACCCCCTTGTTCATATATTACTTGGTTCGGTTCTCTTCAATAAATTGCGCCATTTTATTAATGGAAACAAAAATTTCACGACCTTGTTCGGGTTCGGTAAGTTTAATCCCGTAGTCTTTTTCCAAAAGCACAATAAGCTCCAGGGCATCTATAGAGTCCAGGCCCAGGCCATCTCCAAAAAGCGGTTCTTCATCGCTAATATCGGCGGGCTCCATTTCTTCAAGATTTAGCTGTTCTACGATACTTTCTTTAAGTTCGGTGTGTAGGTCTGTCATTTTCAGCATAATATATTTTTCTAAGCATTTCTTCAGAAAACTGGGTTTTTCCTTCCGAAGAAATTAGGCACAAAAATACATCATATTCCCCACTTTGCAAGTCTATCCAACCACAAAGCACCTGGGGAGCCATTTTAGTATTTATAAGATTTGTGCTGTAATCTACCAGTAATGCAGCATCAAATTGCGGACTAACAAAAAAAGAATTTTCACTCTGCAGGCCGTGTCTTATACTAAGCTCGCCCAAAACAATGTTGGGCAAAGTATAAACAAAAGTGGCAGGTGAAGGAAAATTCTGCATACTATTCTGAAATTCCTCATCGGTTTCAAGACAGGAAGCTGCATTAGAAAAAATTAAAGCTGTTTCTTTTGAAAAACTATGTTTGCGGGAAATAATTTCGCTTGCCAGGATTCCCAATTTCGACAGGCCATCCATTTTATGAAATTTAGGATAGGAAATTTGCAGTCTTTGATACCCTAATTTTAAAAAAGTGTTTAAGTCTTTTTCTTCGGTTGCTAAAAAAGTTTCTTCCACATCAAAGATTTTTCCTGCTTTTATCTTTACCCAATGTTTTATGTATAATTCCTTCTGCATTTATAATTCCTCTTTTTGAAAAACCATTGCCAGATTGCACCCGCCAAAACCCGAAGCTGTTTTTAAAGCATATTTGAGTTCGATATCTGTGTTTTCGGTTATGATATTAAGCGGTTTGGAAACGCCCAATTCTTCAAAATTAGCTGAAGCAAAAACTTCGTTATTCAGCATATTATGTTTATTTAAAATACTTTCCAGGAGTGCACTGGCGCCAAGCGTATGCCCGTAGAAAGCCTTTATACTATTCACTGGCACCTGTTCCAAACCAGCCCGGTTAAAAGCAATAGCTTCCATCTCATCATTATATTTTGTGCCGGTGCCATGTGCGGAGATAAAGTCTATTTTCTTTGAAGAAATCCCAGCCATTTTAATGGACTTCTGCATACTTCTAAAAAGTCCTTCCCCGGTTCTGGAAGGACCCGAGATGTGGTTGGCATCGTTTACACTTGCCTCGCCTATTAAACTCACCGAAGATTTACGCTTAGGTTTTTTTGTACTCACTAACATTGCTGCAGCAGCTTCGCCTAAATTTATACCTTCCCTTGCTTTTGAAAATGGTTTGCTGGGTTCACTACTCAAAGCCTGAAAGGAGTTAAACCCCGAAACTACAAAGTCGCTAACCAGATCGGCTCCCAAAACTATCGCATTTTCAAATTTTCTAACAGCAGCTAATCTTTTTGCCGCAACAAGCGCCAGACCGCCTGAAATACAGGCGTTGGAAATTGTAATTGGCGGTTGTTTAAACCCGAAGAAATTGGATATTTGGCGGGAGAATTCCGATAAATAAATACGGTTTTTATCAAAACCTTTAGACGTTTGCAGTAGATCTATATTTCCTTTGGTGGTAGCAATTATTAGCGGCGTATTAGAAAAGTCTAAACTCCTGTTCCGCTTTAAAACTGAATGAATTGCCAATATGGCCATTTTCTCCAGTTTAGTGAATTCTTCAAGCTTACCAATTTTCGCAAATTCACGATCTATTTTAGCATCTTCTATAATTCCCGCACAAATTGGCTTTGCTTCCGGTTTTTTTGGTTTTTGTATGCTTAACCCAGAGTTTCCCATTCTAAGCTGATGCATATTTTCTTCCGTAGAAAAACCAAGCGGGGAAATAATGGCGTCGTCTAACAAATAAAGTTTCTCCATTAAAGCAGTTTCATTTTCTCCTTCCAGGTTTGGAAAAACGGTGGATTATTTAAAACTAATTCTCTGTTTTTATTTAAAAATACCTGTACAGTTTCACCGGTACAAATCAAATCTTCTCCCTTAAATATTTTGTAACCGAAAATCATTTTGGCAGCTTCGCAATTTTTAAAACTGGTTTCTACTCTAAAAACGTCACTGTATTGTAATGGCAATTTATGCTCGCAAGAAAATTTCACAATGGGCGTGGAATATCCCGCTTTCTTAGCGTCCAGGTAAGAAATCCCGTGTTCCCTGCCAAAGTCTTCCCGAGCCTCCTCAAAGTATTTTAGGTAATTACCGTGCCATACAATTTGCAGGGAATCACATTCCTGAAATCTAACTTTAAGTTTTGTAACTGTGGTTAAGGATTTTTCTAACATAATTGACGCGGGTTAATCTACCGTGACCGTTTTCATTTCTGAAGTCGCTAAAACATTCCCATTCTTATCCTCGGTACGGGCGGCTACCGAAGTTACGTTCATAATTTCATGTAAAATCTCTACATAGGTATAAAGTTGGGTTTCAGCTTTTGGCAAACTTAGAATTTCAACAGATTTTATTGCGCCAATAAACCCGGTTTGAGGTTTATCTAAACCGCTGGTAAATCCCTGGTATCCTCTCCACAACGACATACTTTGAGCCATATGTTCAATAAGCCCTGGTTCAGAAAAAATAGAATTTTCTACTAAAATATTATCACTCGTGATTTTAAAACCGGTCTTGCCGGTAAGATTGGTGTATTCCAACAGACTATCTACCATTACAAATGGAGGTTTCTGCGGAATTAAACGCAAAATGCGGTCTAATTCTAATATAGGTTCTTTAAGTAAATTCTCTGCCATTATTTCATCGAGTTATTTAAATTTAAGCTGAAAGTTACCGAAAATTTGTGCTTAACTGAAATCATTCCAATAATCATAATAATTATACCATTGATGCGGATATCTTCGCAACATTGCCTCCAGGTTATCAAGATAGGCTTTTAATAGATTTTCTACATTATTTTCTTTAGAATTATACGGCCTGGCATAAAAATGATAGTGAAAATTTTTCTCCCGCATAATATGCACAAAAAGAACGGGGATTTTATTACGCGCTGCTAATTTAAATGGGCCCTGCGGAAATTGCACAGGCTTTCCCATAAATTCTCTCGTATAGGTTTTAGAGTTTTCCATAAACCTATCTGCCGCAAAAAGCAGTAACTCATTATTTTGAAGGGCGGTTTTCATTTTAAAAATATGTGAAAAATCATCTTTCAGCACAATTATTTTAATCGTTGATTTTCCCGTGACCGACGCCAAATAGTTTTTAATCTCCTCATGTTCCAAATCACTCACAACCATGTTTATATTTGGAAGATTATCCTCTTTTTCTATAAAATGCCTGGCTAAATTAAAATTGCCAATATGAGCGGTAAGCAATATGCCCCCATTTTTCTGTTTCAGAAGGTTTTCAATATTTTCAATACCATCAAATTCAAAGCTATATTTGTGCTTTAAACCCACTGTCATCGCCAGCCGGTCTATTTGAATCTTTCCGAAGGTAAAATAACTTTTATAAACATTAAAAGCGGCATTTAACCGGCCATAATTTAATCGTTTCCGAAATAAATAATAAACGCTTTTGGTTGAATTAAAGGCAAAAAAAACAAAATACAGGCACACAAAAATCAGTAAAAAATAAGAGGCACGAAGCCCGGTTTTCTTTAAGATAAATACATAGATTCGCAAGCCCAAAACAGTGCCGCGGGATTTCCCTTGCCAATTTGCCATTTTAAGTGTAGAGTCCGCCGTTAATATTAATTACTTCCCCGGTAATATAAGCTGCTTTTTCTGAAGCCAAAAAACTTACAAGATCTGCCACCTCCTCTGCTTCGCCAAAGCGATTAAGCGGGATCAATTTTTTCAGTTCTTTTTCATCAAAATCGGCGCTCATGTCTGAAGTAATAAATCCCGGGGCAACCGCATTTACAGTAATCTTTCGCTTACCAATTTCCTGTGCGAGCGCTTTTGTGGCTGCCACAACAGCGCCTTTTGCCGCCGAATAATTCACCTGCCCTGCATTCCCTTTTAAGCCCGAGAGCGAAACAATATTGATAATCCTGCCATAACGATGTTGTAACAACTTTTTCAATAGTGGCTGGGTCACATTGTAAAATCCGTTTAGGTTAGTGTTAATTACCGAATTCCAATCCTCGCTTTTCATCCACATGAACAGACCGTCCCGGGTAATCCCGGCATTATTTACAATCACTTCAATGGTTGCTTCAGGATTGTTTTTAGCAAATTCTTCAAGTCTATTTTTGCTATTTTCAGTATTTGCCACATCAAATTGAAGTAGTTCACAAATGACACCTTCTTTCTCTATAAGCTTCTTAGTTTTAATGGCAGCTTCTGTATTGCTGCGATAATTCAGTATAATATTGTAATGATGTGTTTTCGCAAGGTTTATGGCAATTGCCTTTCCAATTCCGCGGGAAGCACCGGTAACGAGGGCGTATTTCATAAGTTTGGTTGAGAGTTATCAGTTTAAACTTTTTGAGGTTTAGTGTTTAACTGAGTTTAATATACCTGATTATTTTTTAAATGTTCCTTTACTTCAGTAATAACTTTATACAGTGGGGCATCATTTTTTATTTCAGGAATAATAGGTTCCAATTCCTTTAATACCGCCCGGGTTTTTGTAGATAGCTTCTCATTACAATACAAGCAACGTATTGCCTGGACAATGGCAAGCATTTCTACGGCAAGCACCTCAAAGGCATTCTCTATCGTGGTTTTACAAATATTGGCCGCGTTGGTCCCCATACTCACAATATCCTGGTTATCATTATTATTGGGAATACTGTGAATGTACATTGGGTTAGCGAGCGTTTGATTTTCAGCTGTAGTAGATACGGCTGTAAATTGTGCACCTTGAATCCCAAAATTTAGTCCTAATTTTCCCAAATTGAGAAAAGGCGGCAATAAATCGTTCAACCTATTATTTAAAAGGTAATTGAGTTGACGCTCCCCAAGCATACTCAATTTGGTAATCACTATTTTTAACTTATCCATTTCTAAGGCGACATAATCACCGTGAAAATTTCCGCCGTGGTAAACCTGCTCATTTTCTACATCTATAATAGGATTATCGTTGGCCGAGTTTACTTCCTCTAAAAGAATCTTTTCGGTGTTATTTAGCGTATCGTAAACCGGGCCTAAAATTTGCGGAACACAGCGCAGACTATAAAACTCCTGAACTTTTTCTTCAAAATAGCTGCTTTTATTGGCTGCGTTATTATATAAATGTTCCTTTCGGTTTCGTGTAAGTTTGCTGTCTTTTAAATGCTCCCGCATCATTTTTGCGATTGCTTGCTGCCCCTTATGTTTTTTAGCAGCATTGAGTTCTGCTGAAAAATGATCGTCATAAGCATTTACAATTTCATTGAGTGCCGAAGAGCAAAACACTGACCAGTTTAATAAACGCCGGGCATATATTACGTTGAGAATCCCAATACCGGTCATCGCCGAAGTACCGTTCATTAACGCTAATCCTTCTCTAATTTTAATGCTGATTGGCTCTATTTTTTCTTCGGAAAAAACTTCGCCGGTCTGCCTTCTTTTTCCTTTATAAAATACCTCGCCTTCACCAATAAGCACCAAAGCTAAATGAGCAAGCTGCACAAGATCGCCGGAAGCTCCTACTCCACCGTGCTCAAAAATAAGCGGTGTGATATTCTTATTAATTAATTGCTTTAATACCTTTACTACAGATTGATGAACACCGCTTTTCCCCAGGGAAAGTGTATTGAGACGAGCCATCATTAAAGCTTTTACATAAAGCGGCGACATTGGTTTTCCACTACCGGCAGCGTGGCTTCTAATAAGATTGAGTTGTAAATCAAGACGCTTAGAAGTTTCAATTTTGTATTGCGCCATAGGTCCAAAACCGGTATTTACTCCATAAATCACCTTATCTTTAGCAAAATCTTCTAAAAAGTTAAATGCAGCCTTTATGGTATCCAGTTTTTGGGGGGCAACCTGAATTTCAGCATTTTCAAATAAAACTGCATAAAAATCTTCCAGGCTAAGAGCATTTTTAATTTGGGGCATAAAAAGTGTGGATTTCAAAACCCTAAAAAAGGGATTAAATAAATATCCCGACCAAGAGCCGGAATCATTTTTCATAAAGCATTTTGAATTGCTGTTAAACTTATAAAAATGCAATTTCGTTAACAAATGTACTATATTTAAGCCATATTTAAAATTGTCAGTTTTAGTTTGAATATGGAAAAACGAAATACAAATATATTAATTATCGGCGCCGGTCCTTCTGGCATGGTAGCTGCCGGTTATTTGCAAAAACACGGTATTGATTGCCTGGTTATTGAAAAGAATGAATTTCCGCGTTTTACCATTGGTGAAAGTTTATTGCCAAAAAGCATGGAAAATTTTAAAGAAGCGGGATTATTATCGGCTTTACAAAAAGAAGGATTTCAGAAAAAATTTGGCGCCAGATTTATAAAGGAAAGGAAAATTGGCGAGTTTGATTTTGCTCAGAAATTTGACAAGGGTTGGGATTGGACCTGGCAGGCACCCCGTGCAGATTTTGATATGGCTTTGGCCGAAGAGAACATACGAAAAGGAGTTAAAATCTTATTTAATACTGAAGTAAAAAAAGTAGAATTTGAATCGAAAAGGTCCAGGACTGAAGTTTTACAAAAAAATGGAACCAAGCTTCAAATTACTGCCAATTTTATTATTGATGCCAGCGGAAACGGCAGGGTCCTTGCCAATCAATTAGGACTAAATGCTACTCCCAAAGTAACCGGAAATTCGTCTATATTTACTCATATAAAAGAAACCGGGCGGCCACGCGGCAAAGAAGGAGAACTTATTACATTTGAAGTTATAAATACAAAAACCTGGTTTTGGTATATTCCGTTTTCCAATGGAAACACCAGTCTTGGTTTTGTTGGGAATAATAACTGGTTTTCACAATTTAGCAATGATAATACAAAAGCTTTTAAAACGATGTTGAAAAAGCTAGATTACTATAATGGTCGTTTTGAAGATTATCCTTTCTTATTTGAACCGGTGAAGCTGCCTAACATCGCTAAAGGGGTAAAAAGATTATTTGGAGAAGGTTACGTTTTAACCGGCAATAGTGCCCAGTTTTTAGACCCTATATTTTCATCGGGTGTAGCTTTTGCCACCGAATCTGGTTTAAAAGCAGCAAAACTCGCGCTAAAACAGCTGCAGGGAGAAAATGTAGATTGGCAAATCGACTATGCCGATTATATGGAAAACGGTACCCGGGTATTTTCCAGCTATGTAAAAGAATGGTACACAGGAAATTTACAAAAGTTATTTTTTTACGATTCTCCAAAACAGGAAATAAAAGAACAAATTTGTGCTGTACTTGCCGGCTACGTTTGGGACAGAAAAAATCCATTTGTAAAAAACCACAGAAGGATTATAAAAAATGTCGCCAAAATGATTGATCAGGAAAATTTAAAAATTTAAGCATAAGAATCTGATGATAAAGGGATTGAGAAATAAGTATATTTTTATTGTATTCTTTCCCCAAAAAAGTTTGGAAGCTATGTAAGTAAAAGCTACATTTGCAACCGCAAAATTGTTTGCACGTTCTTATAACATTGGAGAGGTGGCAGAGTGGTAATGCAGCAGCCTGCTAAGCTGTCATCCTTTTTGGATGCCCGGGTTCGAATCCCGGTCTCTCCGCACGGTTTTTTAGTCTGTGGATTTTTTATTCTCCTTTTCTTATGGAAAAGATAGGGATAAACTTCCTCCGTCTCCCGGATTATTTTTTAAAGATATTTTGGATCGGAAAGACTAAAAATTTTCAGTATCGCACCGGTTGCGAGCTGAACTTTTCGGGTTTTAGCTCTTCGGTTATACAGTTTTATAATTGAAACAAGCTCTACCCGAACATCGCGCCCGGTCGCGATAAATAAATTACTCGGGGTGTAGCCCCTCGACTTCGCTCGGGGTAAACTACACTACAAATTTACACCATTCGGGGTGTAGCGTAGCCCGGTTATCGCGCCTGCTTTGGGAGCAGGAGGCCGCAGGTTCGAATCCTGCCACCCCGACTTTAAAGCCCAAAATCTGTTTGATTTTGGGCTTTTTTATTTTTGAAAATTGATATTCCTTTATGAGGTAACTCGAATCAAGAACAATTTCTATGTTTTAGGCGAATAATTTCTGCAGCCGGTATAAAAAGAATTCTGTCCTTCTTACTCCTCTTAATTGTGCTCTAAAGGCTTTTATTTTAGCATTAAAAGATTCTGCTGAGGCATTGGTGCTGCGATTTGTAAAGTAGTTTAATATGAAATGGTAGTTTAAGTAGATACTATTGGCTACCGTATTGAAGCTTTTAAAACCAGACTCTTCTACTTCTTTATACCAGTGAGCTAGTTTTGTAAAAGCTACACCTTTGTTTTTTGTTTGGTTGAAGATATTCCTGAGGTTGTTTACTTTTCGCACTCTTTTTGACAAAAAAATCTCATATATATATATTTAGATGAATTATTACAATCATCCCTAAGCGAAAATCAGTTTAAGCGAACCTATATATCCCCAAGTTTAAAAATAAAATAGCTTAAATAAATATTTAATCATAAGTTGATAGTGATTTAACGCAACCAATTGATAGAAGGTGCATCTCTTAATTAAGAAGTCATTAATTATGAAAAAATTAATCATCCTAATCTCGTTTCTAGGAATATTATCCGGGTGCTCTTCAAATGATGATGCAGACGTAGATACCCGGGAATTCGTTCCTAAAGAAATAGCCGTTGGAATTAAAAGTGGAACAGCTATTAAGGAGACTTTCCACTTTATCAATCAATTTGATCATAAAGTAGATAAACTTAATTCACTGACTTTCACCTCAAACCTGCCATCGGATAGTTTACAATATGTTTTGGACTTCCTCAATAAGAAGCCTTATACAAACGACGGGATAAATTGGTTTGTTACAGGCTACCTGCATTATCAGACAAATCAAATAACTATATTCCCAAAACTTTTTGGAATAGATAAGCTGGAATATCAGAATGATTGGCTTATAACCATGGAAGGATTAAAACTCAATGAAAAACATAATACTGAATTAAATAGCGGGATTGTCCGTTTTTATGTGCCAGAAGGCAAAGAGAAAGAATGGAAAAGTAGGTTTGAAAATCATGAAATAGTAGATTGGGCTGAACTCAGTTATATAGCTGATATTGTACCTCATAATGAATAATTAAAAACCTTACAGAAAATCGTTATTTACTTCATCACCATTACAAACCTGAAATAGATTTATGAAAAAAGTATTGTTTATAAGCTTTTTATTACTGCAATTTGGCGTTAATGCTCAGCAGGATACGCCGTGGAGCTTCGGAATTGAATTTTCTATTGATAATTTATCTGTCTCAAGTGATAGCGATGGAATGGATAATATATTAATGGAAGGGGGTAATGCCTATGAGATAGAATTCGACCAAAACAATTACAGTTTAGGACTAAAAACTAATTACTATTTTACAGAAAAACTAATGTTATCTTTTGGAATTCTTTACGCCAACAAGGACTTTACAGGAGCGTACCATGCTTGTTTTTTATGTAATATTCCCTCTACCCCACTTCTGGAAATCATAGAGCAAAGGTTTTTGGTTGTTCCCGTTTCTTTTAATTATTCTTTGCTAACGGGTAAATTGAAACCAACTTTAACAGGAGGTTTAAAAAATAATTTTGAGGTTAAGAATACTATTAGGATAAAAAGTAAAGGATACTTTTTAGAAGCCTTTGTTGGAGGTTCCTTGTATTATGATTTTTTAGAAAATTTTGGGGCAGGCATAGGTTATAAATATCAAGCTGCTATAACTAGTTTATACAAAGCAGATAAATTTAAGCTAAGGACAAATAGTTTCTTTTTAAAAATTAATTACCATATAAAATAATATTCAATATGCTTAGGGTAGTATTTTAGATAGTGTAAATAAAAAATTATTCTTACTAGCGTTTTGCAAGTAATTTAAACTTCAATACAATGAAAAATTTCAGTCTTTTATTCTGTTTGTTTATTCTTTTTATGAGTTGTGACAAAGATGATTCTGAGTATGCAAATTCTAAGAATTTAATAACAGAAAATGTCACAATTTTTATTGATGAATCTGAATTAGATAATTGCTTATATTCTATATTAACCAAGGATAATAATTCTTATACTACAGACAATCTACCAGGTGAATACTCTGAAATTAAATTTGAGGCGAGGTTAAAATATCAATTAACTGATGAAAGAAAAAATTGTGGCTTTTCAGGGCCTCTAAAAAGAATAAAAATTATAGAGCTTGTTAAAATTTAATTTTAAAATTAATAGAATCTGAAAAGCCTATTTTATAAAACTCACCCAAAATTCAGCAGAAATAGTAAGGCTCTGAAAAATGAAAAGATCTAGAATTCAAAACATTAACTGCTACAAAATACTGAAAAAAGATAGGATGTTTCTGATGAAAAATAAAAACATGTAAAATTAAAACGATGAAGTTTAGAATATTATTTTTTCTGATATTATTACTTTCAATTACTTCCTGTAGTAATGATGATAAGGACTGCATGGAAAATCCTATAAATACAACCAGCTTAGAGCGTGAATACGGGTGTACGAATACAAAAAATAGCCTGGAAGTGGAACTCACTGATGATTTTACTGTAATTCGGAATCAGGCGGATTTTACTAACCAGGTATCTGGTAATTGCATTCCAGATATTGATTTTACTACTTATGATTTGATAGTTGGAAAAAAGGGATTAACATCTGGAAATAGTTCTATTGATTACCAATTCACAGATGATTGCAGAACAGGTGAATATGTTTTAAAGGTGATTTTTAATCAAAATATCGCAACGGTAGCTCCAAATATTACCTATCATAGACTGATTCCCAAATTACCAGAGGGAAAAGAAATTAAAGTATTGACTGAAGTAAAAAATGCCGAAATTAATTGCGAACTTTTTGATCCTGCATTCCCCTTGTTGTTTATCAGGTTAGTTGATAGCTCGGGTAATAATCTAATTGATAATAAAACCATAGATCCAACTAACATAAATGTAGAAGGTGATTTTTCAAATGCAGACTTTGAGTTTGTTCCTGCCGATGAATTTGCAAATCCCGATGCCGATATTAGAGCATTGGACAACTCGCTAAATTTATTTCTACCAAATGAAGCCACGTTCCAATACGTCATTCATTTAGATGATCTTGATAAAACTATTAAGGTTGATTTTACAGCAGAGCTCACCAAAATCCCTTGTGATCTATCTTATTTTAAACCTATTGAAGGTAGCTATAATGACGAAACCCTTGAATTAAAGGAAGTACCTCCGCTTCAATTCGTGGCAGTTTTGGAGATATAATTGGTTCAGAAAACAGCTAATACTTTTCTAAAACTTTTTTCTATATAAACCAAAAACTACATCCTTCAAAAAGTTGATAATAGTTAATAGATATCCCGATTTCAGTGAGAATTGCCAATACAGCTTTCAGCCAAAATCTTTTTTAAGTTCAAGGTTAAAAGAGCTATAAATATTTATGAAAATGCTTTTTTAAGGTGTTCTCTATCCTATTTTTCCCAATCTTACATAGCCAGCTTCTTTTTATCCAATTCCCATATCAAGGCTGCAGCACCACAGATAGCGGCACTAGCCGGCGGAAGTCCAGAAAATTTAAGTTCAACTTTTCCTTTATAAGCCTCCATTAAGTATTGATCAAAATATTTCTCCAATGGATCAAGTATCCATTTTCCGCTGTTTACGAGTCCGCCTAAAAGAAATATAGCTTCAGGCTGGGTAAAAGCGGTAAAATTGGCCAGCGCCATCCCCAATATTTCAGCAGTATAATCAAAGGCTTTTAAAGCTATAAAGTCCCCTTCTTCTGCCGCTTTGGTTATATCCTCACCGTGCAAATCATTAAATGCAATATCCCTAAATCGGCTGTCTTCGGTATATTTGCTTTGCATATGCAAGATAGTGCGTTTAAGCCCCGTTGCTGAAACATAAGCTTCCAGGCCGCCCTGTACGCCAACTCCCGTATATCTACCTTCTTCTACAGTTAAACCCACGTGACCAAGTTCACCTGCGAGTCCCCCAGAACCTTCTATGATTTGACCATTGGCCACAATACCAGAACCTAACCCGGTGCCAAGGGTAAGCAAGATAAAATCTTCCAGGCCTTTAGCATTACCAAAGAGCATCTCTCCCATTGCAGCAGCATTGGCATCATTCATCACGCGAATAGGCAAATTAATGCGATCTTTTAATTTAGCTACTAAGGGAACGCGACCTTTCCAGGCAAGGTTGGAAGCATTTTCTATACAACCTGTCCGGCTGGAAGCATTGGGGGCCCCTACTCCACATCCTAAAAGATTTACCTCGTGTTCGCAGTCGTTAACTAATTTATCAACGGTATCTTTAACCTTATCTAAATAATCATCCAGATCTTCAAATTCCCGTGTTCTAAAATATGTGTTATTTATTGATTTTCCATCCTTATTTACCAGGCCTATTTTGGTTTTGGTACCTCCTATATCTATACCAGCTACTAGATCCATAATGTCTTTATATTGTTTCAATTCAAATGTATTCAGAAATTAGATTTTTCATTATGATAATAGTCACATTCGTTCTATATTCTTGCATTCTTAATTCACGTAAGAATAGAACTGGAAAATATTCAAAACATATCACTTAATAGCTTTCCTATTAAGGCAATTTTGTTTTTTCCTGAAAACTTTTCTAATTAATCATAATATTAATCTGAGAGTTAATGCTAAACTATAACATTATTTTTCGCTAAACGAGGATAATATTAAAATTCGTGGTATTCTCATATTTAGAAATCCGGAATTTTCACTTTTAAATTCTTGAGTTAGGAATAGCTATTCTTATTCCGCATAAAAATTTTTCCAATTAATTCCAGGGTAAGCCGGCACAAAAACTCGTGTACTTGCCCAAATGGGGGTAGTTATTTGTACAAAATAGAAAGTGGAATTTTATTCAAAAAGATTAAAATCATAGATATTAATCTTAGATTTGAGTAGAATTTTCAACTAAAAAATTTAATATGCAACGATTTCTATCAAGTCTCTCCTACCTTATTTTATTATTTATTGCTACAGTATCCAGTGCTCAGGTTAAATCTAATTTTGAGTACATGGATGTGTTCCAGTTGGAATATGCCGCAAATCCGCAGATTTCTCCAAATGGTGAAACCGTAGTTTATAGCCGTACGGGATTTGACCTTATGAAAGATAAATCTAAAAGTTCTCTATGGCTGGTCTCTACAAAGAATAACCAGCACTATAAATTAACAAACCGGGAAGCTAATGAGAAATCGGCGGTTTGGTCGTCCTCTGGTGATCGCATCGCTTTTATAAGTTCTACTGAAGAAAGCAATGAGGTTTTTATATATTGGGTAAAAACGGGCGTTAGCACCGCACTTACCCAGTTGGAAAATAGTCCATCTTCGTTAAGCTGGTCGCCAGATGGTAAATCTATCGCTTTTACGATGAAAATTAATGCCGATGCACCGGTAATTGTAGATCTTCCATCTAAACCCAAGAAAGCTGAATGGGCCAAAAAACCCCGTATTACAGATCGACTAAAACATGAAGCAGATGGCTCTGGGTATATAGACCCGGGGTTTACGCATATCTTTGTGATCCCTGCAGATGGTGGCGCTCCACGACAACTTACCAACGGAAATTTCAATCATAAGGGGGATTTTTCCTGGGCAGCTAATGGCGAGAAAATCTACTTTTCGGCAAACCGAAATAAAGACTGGGAATATGACTTTAGAAACAGTGAAATTTATTCCGTAGCAATTAAATCAGGAGAGATCGCGCAACTCACCAACCGTAAAGGTCCAGATGAATCTCCGGTTGTTTCTCCAAACGGTAAACATATTGCTTATTTAGGTTTTGAGGACAAAGTGCAAACCTATCAATTGCAGCAACTTCAGGTTATGGATGATAATGGTGATAATAAAAAGCTTATTTCTAAGGATTTGGATCGAAGCATTTCAGATATTGCCTGGGACCGTAAAAGCAAGGGACTCTATTTTAAATATAAAGATCTTGGTCTTACCAAAATTGGATATATTGATCTTAAAGGTAATCTCACCGAAATCACCGATGATGTTGGCGGCACTAGCTTAGGCAGACCTTATAGCAGCGGTAGTTTTAGCCTTTCAGATAAAGATGAAATTGCCTATACTTTTTCAAGACCCGATCGTCCTGCCGATGTGGCTGTTATTGATAAACGCAGCAAGAAATCTACAGTTTTAACAGCGCTTAATGAAGAACTTTTAGGGTATCGTAATTTAGCTAAGGTAGAGGAAATATGGTACAAGAGTTCTGTAGATGGTAGAGATATTCAGGGATTTATTGCCTATCCTCCAAATTATGATAAAAACAAGAAATATCCTCTGTTGGTAGAAAATCACGGCGGACCAATTTTAAACTATGGTCCTCATTTTTCAGCAGAAATTCAGCTTTTTGCAGCCAATGATTATATCGTTTTCTTCCCTAATCCACGCGGAAGCACCAGCTATGGCCAAGAGTTTGGGAACCTCCTGTTTAATAATTATCCCGGGGAAGATTATAATGACGTGATGGATGGCATAGATAAACTTATTGAAAGAGGCGAAGTAGATGCCAATGAACTTTATGTTACCGGCGGTAGTGCGGGAGGCACCATGACAGCCTGGATGATTGGAAAAAACAATAGGTTTAAAGCAGCAGCGGTTATTAAACCGGTGGTAAACTGGATAAGTAAAACTCTGGTGGCAGATAATTATTTTAATTATGCTAATTCCAGAATAACCGGCCAACCCTGGGAGAATGTAGAGGGTTATTGGGGATTTTCGCCCTTATCCCTGGTAGAAAATATTGAAACCCCAACTATGGTTATGGTGGGAATGGACGATTTGCGTACCCCGCCCAGCGAAGCAAAACAGCTATACCATGCTTTAAAACTACGAAAAATTGAAAGTGTTCTGGTAGAAATACCCGAAGCTTCACACTCCATCGCTGCCCGCCCCAGTAATTTAATTGCAAAAGTAGCGCACATCCTGGCCTGGTTTGAGAAATATAAATGATTTTTTGAATAACAATTATTAGAGAAAACCCCCTTAGAGATTATAGCTTTACGGGGGTTTTTGAATTATATTAAAAATATACGGTCGTTTTTTCTGAAATAATAAGCAACCTTTTGATATTAGACACATCTTATAAATATGAAACAATTACTATTCCTTCTTTGTGTTCTCACTTTCGCATCCTGTGATACAGAAGACGATACAGTTTTAAATGATAAAACACTCACTACAGCTATTGAATTCTATGCTAAAGAAGTTTATAAAGACAATAAAAAAGGCCGGCCACACCTAAACCTGATTTTAAAAACTGAAAAACCTTTCCCCTGTGCAAATTTCACTATCAATTTTACTCAAAATTTTAAGAATGGGAAATTAACAATACATATAAGTGGGATAAATAAATCAGATATTTGCTTGACAGCAATAGGGCCAGCGACCGGTTACCTGGAATTACCAGAAAAAACACAACAGCTTAATATCGTTCGCGGTGACCAAATAGATAAATATCGCGTGAACATCAATTCCAAAAAGATTGAAATCGTTTCTCAAGAACAGGAATTTACAAAATTAGTAAACCCAATTACCCTAAGATATCCTGAAAATTCCTTTGCGGTGATTTGTGGCACTAATTTAGAACAAACTTATTTATGCGAAGATTTTCTAACAAAATTGAAAGAAATTGAAGCTTTAACTCCCTATAATTTTCCAAAAAATGGCCGTATTCCATATCCTGATAGTTCATCTGGTAACTGGATCAATACAGCTTCAACCTACTATCTATATGAAAATGAAGACGCTTTAAATAAAACTGTGGATTACCTTAAAACTTTCACTCAAGAGAATTTAAGCAAAAGCGAAGGGAATTCTTTGAGTATTATCACCTGGGACAATCAGCGTATTTATAGTTATGAGCTATTAGAGTAAATAAGAGCAAGATTAAAAATCACTAAATTCTATTACCGTCGTGTTCCTTCTGGAAATTGTACTTTATCTGGAGCACTATTTAATTTAGGTAGGGCATATTTTAGAATACGGTTTCGGCGGCCGGTGGTATCTTTTGGTTCCACTGCATAAGAAACTACTGCTTCCATCCAGGCATATTTATTAATTCTAAAATAAACTGCAGGATCCCATTGTTTTCTTTTTTGGGCAGCAAATTTAGGATATTGATCATTAAAATCCATTTGCGCCGCTTCTAGCAGGCAGTTTTCTACAAATTTTAAATCGCTGGTATAGGCTATTTGTATTGGTGTTTCATTCCAGATAAAAGGAACCTGCGGCCCGGTATAATTTGTAATTTGTTCTTTTAAAATTAAACTATTTGGAAATCTAATAATACGCCCACTCCTGCGGTCATTACCCAGGTACTCACCACTACACTCCAAAACTAAAGTGTCCAAATAACTAATCTCAATTACATCACCTTTAAATTCTTTTATTTGAATCCTATCGCCCACGAGGTACAATCGGCGAAAAACCAAATAAATCCAGGCGATAAAAGAAGCAATTGGCGCCTGCAAAGCAAAACCCAAAACCAGGGAGATTAAACCAAAACTAACCGCTGCAGCATATAAATTCTGAAATAAAAAAGATGCTGCCACAATTAAACTGAAAGCTATAGCGAGAAAACGAATAATTCGTAACAAATTATACATATCTCCTTCAGAATGGCTTTGAGAACTCACAATCTTGCCGGCAATTTTACTTGTCAGAAAAATTATAGTAATTAAAAATAAGCTTAGAATTAATTTTTGGGCAACGGGAAGATATTCCTTCCAGGGATCAAAAATATCTAAGTTTAGTAAATAGTGAAGGGCAATAAGAATCACTGCTACTATGCTGTAAATGATGATCCAGCGTTTGTTATTCTGTTTTTCTATCATACCGTGTTCTAAAATAATAGACTAAAATAAGATTTACTTATTTATCCTGATTAATTCCTAATGAAAACCTTTTCAAAAATAATTTATCACTTTCCCAGGGTTTACAGCAAATCGTTTTCTCATCTATTAGATCAACCTATATTTTGCTCCTATTCCTGCCATTATATTCGTTTAGACCTCAATCTTCACATAACAATGTAGTAAGATTTTCGATTCGCACCAAATACGGGGTATAGTGAATTTTTGATTTTATAAATGAAAATAAAACACTAGTGTCCCATTAAAATTGGGACGTTTTAAAAATCAAATAAATTTGGCCCATTAAGCCTAGTTCGTTCTTTGTCATTTTGAAATTTAGTTTTGCTAAAGAGTTCTCGAAGATTCGTTTTATCTGTCAAGGATATACTCAATATTTGGAGTACTTCATATGTGCTTCTATCCAGTTTCATTTCGTGTTGTACGCTTGCCACCAGGCAGTAGGTGCATAGAGCGGCATATATCTGGATTCGAACGGCATTCTCGGTAGTACCCCAGAACTTCTTGATTTTAAGATGCTGCTTCAGCCATTTGAAGAACAGTTCCACCTGCCAACGGTTCTTATAAAGTTCTGCAACCTGCAGCGCTGAGATGTGGGTGGCATTTGTCAAGAAGACAAATTCACGTTTTTGTTCCTCATCCCAGTATCTAACCATGCGAAGCGATCTTGGATAGTACTTTTTCGGATAAAAGCCTATTAAATCAATTGTCACATCAGAAAGTACATTCTTGGGTAACCTGCGTTTCCATTTGATGGTTTTATATTGAAGGTTCTTCTTTGCCCTGACAACGAAGTAGGCTCCTATCTGATGAATCTTGTACAACATCTTAAAGCTATTGTAAGCTCGGTCAAATATATAGAAAGAGTCTGGCTCATAAGGGATCTCTTTCATAGCCTTTGAATCGTGCACAGAAGCTTCTGTAATATGAAAAAATGTCGGAATCTGTGTTTCTATATCGTACAATGTATGCACTTTGATACCGCCTTTTTTCTTGCGGAACTTTGCCCACCAAAATACGGAAAGGCATAAGTCAATTTTCGTTGAATCGAAAGCGTAGACGTTACCACCGAGATTAAAAATATTGGTGGTACGCTTCTCTCTTGCTTGATTTATCAAGTAGTAAGCATACTCTTCAAAGATATGATAGTCCCTATCCTGATTGGCTCTTGCCAAAGATGATTTTGAGACATTTTCACCCATCCCTAGATGGTAAGTTTTGGAGTAATGAGCGTCCAGAGCGACAATCAAACCTCTTAAACTTTCACGATTAGAAAGCTGGCCGAACATCAAAGCAAGCAGTTGATTCCAACAGCTAAAATGCTTTACATATTTGTCTCCTTCATATTTGACGACAATACGATTGAATTTACTCCGATTAAGAAACGAGATCAACTGAGCGAAAACGTATTTATCTTGGAACATATGAATTTCAGATACATCTGATACAAAACTATGTCTTTCAAGTCCGTTCGCTTATAAAACCTCTGTAACTAACTACATTTCAAACATCTCAAAGAACTATTTTAAACTTTAATGGGACAGCAATGAAAATAAAAGTTGAAGAAATGAACTGTCTCTGAGCAAGGCTATGAGCATTTAAACCTCGATTATAGAATAAATCTCATCTTCAGCAATTAACATTTAAAATAAAAATAGCCACAAAGACATAAAGTTCCAAGAAAATCCTGCTGCACCTTTGTGACTTCCTGTCTTAGTGGCCTAGAAAACCCGCTTGTCTCCAAAATCAGAAATCAGAAATAATAAATATTCGTGAATTTGTGGCAATTTTTTCAGTGCAAATCTGCATCCATTAAGCCAAATTCCTATTTTATCTAAAACTTCAATTTGAAATATCCCGATTTGGATGTTAGAAAACTACAATAATTATAAGCTCTTTCACTTTTCAAAGCAATATAAGCCTTCCCTCTTGTGTTTATACAGAAGTAAAATCATAAATTTACTAACTGTAAAAATCAGGTAAATTCTTTTTTAAATCTTACCAGAATTTTGGTAAAACAGGTTATGAACAGGAGGAATAGATATTCAAAAGAAAAATTAGTTATAAAAACAATTAAATATGAAAAAGTTACTTTTAATTATGAGCTTAATGTTGAGCAGTAGTTTGTTAACAGCGCAGCAAACAATGACCCCGGAAATGCTTTGGCAGGTTGGGCGCTTAAATGTGGTAGGACTTAACGAAGATGGTTCTACTATCTTTTATAAGGTTAAAAAACCAAATATTGAAGAAAACGACTACGATACCAAATACTACAAAATGCCGGTGAAAGGTGGAGATATTACCGAAATTTCTAAAGAGAATTTACAGGCGGTTGATAAAAATGTTTCGCCAAATGGGGAGTTTAAATTATTTCACGACCAGGTACATATAGAAGATATAAAAGGTAAGGATGTTTATAAGAATCTGGAAAAATCTGATGTTTATATTTTTTCAGATTTAGATATTCGGCACTGGGACACCTGGCAGGATGGAAGTTACAATCACCTATTCTATAAAAAAACAGGCGCAGCAGATGATACAGGAATAGATATTATGCCGAAACAACCTTATCATACCCCGCAAAAACCTTTTGGTGGTGACGAAGATTACATCTGGTCTCCAAATAGTAAGAATATTTACTACGTAAGCAAAAAACTTAAAGGTAAAGAATATGCAACCAGCACCAATACCGATATCTACAAGTTCAATTTAGAATCTAAGATCACAGAAAACATCACTAAGGATAATAAGGGATATGATACCAATCCCGCTTTTTCATCTAAAGGAGCATTGGCATGGCTACAAATGAAAACCGATGGTTACGAAAGTGATAAAAATGATATTGTAGTTTTAGAAAATGATGTAAAGCAAAATTTAACTGAAAGATGGGATGGCACTGTAAGCAGTTTTCTTTGGGCAAAAAATGGACAGGAGATTTACTTTACGGCTCCTGTAGATGGAACCATTCAATTGTTTAAAGTTAATTATCCCGGCAAGAAACGAATTGCCCCCGTGGTAGAACAGCTTTCTAAAGGACAGTTTGATGTTACCGGCATTGTAGCGCAAACCAATAACAAATTATTGGTAACCCGCACCGATATGAACCACGCCGCCGAACTTTTTAGCTTTAATATTCAGGATCAAACCTTTAAACAACTTACAAGGATAAATCTTGAGCTCTATGAAAGTATTGATTTACCAAAAGTTGAAAAGCGTTATGTAACAACAACCGATGGAAAAAAAATGTTGGTTTGGGTCATTTTACCACCTAATTTTGATGCTTCTAAAAAATACCCTACCCTACTCTATGCACAGGGTGGACCACAGGCTCCACTATCGCAATTTTATTCCTATAGATGGAACTTTCAGTTAATGGCTTCCCAGGGATATATTGTTGTTGCACC
Source organism: Salegentibacter echinorum (assembly GCF_900129445.1). Lineage (GTDB taxonomy): Bacteria > Bacteroidota > Bacteroidia > Flavobacteriales > Flavobacteriaceae > Salegentibacter > Salegentibacter echinorum. The sequence goes on along the minus strand of NZ_FQVT01000003.1, from coordinate 393,259 downwards.
AAACAGGCGGGGAATGCCCGGCCACGGTGTAGCTTGGAACGAAGCAATTAGCGAAGATTGGGGTGGCCAGGTGATGGACGATTACCTAAGTGCAATAGACGAAGTTACGAAAGAACCTTATGTGGATAAAGATCGACTGGGTGCCGTTGGTGCCAGTTTTGGAGGCTATTCGGTTTTTTATTTAGCCGGAATACACAATAATAGATTCAAATCTTTTATTGCTCACGATGGTGTTTTCGATACCCGAAGCATGTATGGCACCACCGAAGAACTTTTCTTTGTAAATCACGATATGGGAGGTCCATATTGGGATAAGGATAACAAAAAAGCTCAAAAATCTTATCACGAGTTTAACCCAATTACAAAAGTAGCTAACTGGGATACTCCTATATTGATCATTCAGGGTGGGAAAGATTACCGCGTTCCAATTGAGCAAGGATTAAGCGCCTACCAGGCTGCACAGCTACAGGGAATAAAAAGCAAATTACTATATTTCCCAGAGGAGAATCACTGGGTATTGCAACCCCAAAACGCTTTAGTTTGGCAAAATGAATTCTTTAAATGGCTTAAGGATACGCTTTAATCTTAGCTTAACTGAAAAGCGGACCAAATTCATACAAAACCCTTCAGATCTAAAATTCTGAAGGGTTTTTATATGGAAAGATTTCACTAACTCTGTACCGGTTTGATTTCTAATTTATGAGATCAACAGAACTTTGCAGTTCCATTGATCGCTAATTTCTTGAGTTAATTTTTACAACCAGCTTTTCTTCCACAAAATTAGTCTTAATATTAAGCCATATCCAGCGTATAAATTTTTACTTTAGCTTAAAACAAGGGAAGTTTTATGCTAACAAAGCTCATATTATTTGCAGGATTTGCCGGAGCAACCGTTTTTTTGGGTGGCGTGCTGGCCAACCTCTTTAATCATCACGTTAAAGATAGTCCCGTTAAATATGAAACTATTCATACACTAATGTCTTTTGGCGCGGGAATTATACTTTCGGCGCTTGCGCTGGTTTTAATTCCCAAGGGCATGGAAGAATTAGACGTATTACCAATGGCAATTTCCTTTGCGGTAGGCGCACTGCTTTTTATGCTTATTGATGTAAAATTATCAAAGTCTGGCGGACAAACCGCCACCTTACTTGCGATGATGATGGATTTTGTTCCTGAATCTATTGCCCTGGGAGCTGTTTTTGCCATTGAACCAAGTATGGCTACTTTACTGGCAATTTTCATTGGTTTACAGAATTTGCCGGAAGCTTTTAATTCTTTTCGGGATTTGGTACAAAGCGGTTTTACAACGGGAAAAACCCTTCTTATATTCTTCTTTTTAAGTTTCTTCGGAATAATTGGTGCGCTAATAGGACATTACTTTTTAAGTGATTATCCCAATATCACCGCGCATTTAATGACTTTTGCCAGCGGCGGAATTCTATATCTTCTAATCCAGGATATTATTCCAGAGAGTAAATTAGAAAACAATTACCTCACTTCCCTGGGAGCAAGTCTTGGTTTTCTCGTAGGCATCATTGGCGAAAAACTTATTTAACATTCACAAATTCCCTCAAGTCGTTATTGGAATAATAAAAGTTTTACTTCTAAAATAGATCGTGAATTTTAATTTAAGCCAATTCCGACCAAATAATATAAACGCCCATTAAGAGAACAAACCAACCAAAACCTTTTTTGAGTTTCTCGCCGTTAATAAAACGGTTCAAATAAATTCCTATGAACATTCCCACTATAGAAAGCGCTGTGAAAATGCTTAAAAACGTCCAATCAATATCCTGGTTTTGAATATCTCCTATAAAACCGATTAGCGATTTTATTGCAATAATTAGAAGAGAAGTTGCCACTGCTTTTTTCATTGGTAATTTAGCCAGTAAAACCAGGGCGGGAATAATTAAAAATCCTCCGCCTGCTCCTACGATTCCAGTAAGTACACCAACCACAATTCCTTCCAGGATAATTAATGGATAATTATAGTGTACCTCATTATTTTCAGAAGAACCTGCTCCATTTTTTCGAATCATAGAAACCGAGGCCAGGATCATGATAAGTGCAAAAAACAACATAATCCCAATATTTTTGGTAATTTCCAATCCATTAATGGTAAAAAGGGATTCTGGAATAGCCGGGACTAAGTACTTTCGTGTTGCGTAAACTGCAATAAATGCGGGAATGGCAAAAACTATCGCAGTTCTAAAGTCCACTAATTTCTTTTGCATATTTTTAATCGCCCCTACCAGGGAAGAAACACCTACCACAAATAGCGAATAAGCCGTTGCTGTCACCGGGTTTAAAGCCATTAAATATACGAGTACTGGAACGGTTAAAATGGAGCCACCACCGCCAATTAAGCCTAAAACTACGCCTATCATTAAGGCTCCTATATAACCTAAAATTTCAAAAATACCCATAAACACTTTAATCAGGATTTTTTATAAAAATTACTGTATAAACTAATGCGACTAAATTCAACTAACATTTTTGTCATCCAAAAATGAGTTTCCTTAAACCGGGATTAACCCGCTTATAAAACACTTCTCAGTAAAAACGTAAGTGCGGGTTAATTAATTCCTCGCAAAAATACTACGACCTTAGCTTATTTGCAGTAACAAGTGTTACATTTCAAAAAAACCAATATGTTTGGAATTAGAGCTCTAGCACTTCTATACTATTACGTTGAAGTTTTATTTTGCCTTCACCTTCCAGTTTTTTGAGCAGCCTGGAGATTACCACGCGAGAAGTATGCAAATCATAAGCGATTTGCTGGTGAGTGACTTTAATAATTTCCTGTTGATTTATTTTTGCTTTATCTTGCAGATACCTCATAAGTCGCTCATCCATATTCATAAAAGCAATGGTATCTATGGTTTCCAGCATTTCCGATAATCTTGTGTGATAACTTTCAAAAACAAAGTGGCGCCAGGTTTTATATTTGGCAGTCCATTCTTCCATTTTTTCAATAGGAACCATAATTAGTTTGGTTTCTTTCTCGGTCACTGCCCTAATTTCGCTTTTGGTTTCACCAAGACAACAAGAAAGCGTCATCGCGCAGGTATCACCGCGTTCCAAAAAATACAAGAGCAACTCATCCCCGTCTTTATCTTCCCTAAGAATTTTAATAGCTCCTTCTACCAAAAGAGGCATCATTTTTACATAATCCCCTATTTCTATGATTTTTTCGCCACTGGGAACCTTTTTCAATACACCTATCCTGGTTATTTCATCAATAAGTTCTTCTTCAAAAATAAAATGATAGGCATTTTTTAATTCAGCTTCCATTAAGAGTGGCTTTTAGAATGATCTTTTCTTAGAAAATGATGCAAATTAAGTTATTTGGTACAGGTTAACTTTTAGAGACAAACTCAACAGCTTTCGCTAAGTTTTAGTATTCCAATAATTACTTCTGAATGGGCAAGATATTAAAAATAGTATTCAATTTTAGAATTCCTATTCCGGAAGCACATAAAAATAAATAGAAAGATAATGGCAAAAACTCCCAAACAAAACAAATACGTGAAATATGGCGTGATTAAAACGTATTTTATCCAGACTAAAAAGAACAGCACCAATAGTATAGGAAATTCCACCACCTATGAGTAACCATAAACCTTCTGTACTTAGATTTTCATACAAAGGCTTAATGGCAAAAACGATAATCCAGCCCATTACCACATACATAACGGTCGAAATAGTCTGATAACGCCCGGCATAAAAAAATTTTAGAATAATTCCCGTTAAAGCAATTCCCCAAACCACACCAAATATAGTCCACCCCACCCAACCTTGCAGCGTCACAAGGGCAAACGGCGTATAAGTACCCGCAATTAGCACATAAATAGAAGCATGATCTAAAATGTTTAGTCTATTTCGCCAATTTTTGGTGGTGGCGCTATGGTATAAAGTAGAAGCGGCATAAAGCAGGATCATACTTGCTCCAAAAATACTAAAGCTTACTAAATGAACGGTCTCACCAAGTTCATCTGCTCTTAAAATAAGTAAAACCAATCCCAAAATACTCAAAACAAAGCCAAACCCGTGTGAAAACACGTTCAATTTTTCTTCTAAAGGCTCATATTTGTGAAAGGGCATTTTTTCCATAACTGCCAGCATAAGTTATAGTATAAAATTAGAAAGATTCTAGTTGATTTCCCATGTTTTAAATCAACAAATTTTATTAAATTCGAAGCTTCAGTATGAGAGAATATAACCTGAGAGCTTCAGTTTTTATAAATCTCCTTTTACCTCAATAAAGCATTAATCTTATCCTTTTATAACCGTGGAAATTTTATTTTTGTTTAAGCAAAAAGACATTTTCTGGCTTAGAAAGTTCTGAATTTCATTCTCGATTATCGTGTAAATTAAATACTATGAAGATTTTACATACTGCCGATTGGCATATTGGCAAGAAACTACATAAACACAGCTTGCAGCCAGACTTTAATTTGTTTATAGATTGGTTGTGTGAGTTGCTTGTACAGCATAACATTGATGTTCTTCTAATCTCTGGAGATGTTTTTGACCTTGCCAATCCTTCTTCAGAAGCCCGGCAGCAATATTATCAAACTTTAATGAAGTTGAAGCGGCTGGATTGCAAGCTCATAATTACCGGTGGCAATCACGATTCTCCCGCCATGCTCAATGCGCCTAAAGAAATACTACGCGAACTGGATATTCATATCATTGGCGGTTTACCCAGTAATACTTCAGAATATATCATCCCTGTTACCAATACCAGGAATGAAGTTGAAGTGGTGGTGGCTGCCCTCCCCTACTTGCGGGATGCAGATTTAAGAACTGCGAGCCAGGCAAACTCTTATGCCGATAGACTGGAAGCTTTAAGACAGGGCATACAACAGACTTTTAAAGAAGCCGCGCAATATTGCAAGGATAATTATCCGGAGATTCCGGCTGTAGCCATGGGACATCTCTTTGCTGCCGGGGCAGAAACCTCAGAAAGTGAGCGTGATATTCAAATTGGGAATCAGGCGGCGTTTAATGCGCTGCAGTTTGGAGACTATTTTAGTTATGTTGCCCTTGGGCACATCCACAAACCACAAAAAGTAAATGCGGCAATGCCCACTTATTACAGCGGCTCCCCTATCCCACTTTCGTTTAGTGAACGCAGCAATAGAAACCGGGTATTACTACTGAATACCGAAATTGGCTGGCAACCCGAAAACATTGAAATCCCCGAGTTTAGACAATTGTTGAAAATTAGCGGTGACCTGGATAGTTTAAAGCTGAAATTAGCAAGCTTAGAAACCCGCTCCGGACTTCCATCTTTAATTGAAATTGAATTAAAAGAGGAAGATTATGACACCAATAAAATTTATGAATTGAGCGAACTGGTCACTAATTTTGATGTAGATGGTTATGAAATAGTAAAGCACCGCGCCAGTTTTGAAAATAAAATAAGCGGCAGCGGGGAACTCTACAATAACGATGAGCAACTGGAAGACCTACAGCCTTTAGATGTTTTTGAGCGCTTGATTAGCGAACAGGAAAAAGACGAAAACACTAAAAAAGAACTAACCAGTGCGTTTAATGAAATTCTGGAAGCAGTACACCAGGTAAACTCCAAGTAATGAAAATTTTAAGCATAGCTTTTAAAAATATCAATTCCCTAAAAGGGGAGAATCACATCGATTTTGAAGCCCACCCATTTTCGGGCAATACGCTATTTGCCATCACCGGTCCAACAGGCAGCGGTAAAAGCAGTATTTTAGACGTTATTTCCCTGGCACTTTTTAATCAGGTACCAAGGTTGGGAAAGATTAGCAGAAAGGAGATTAGAGAAAAAGGTGCTATTCTCACCCGAAATCAAAAAGAGGCTTACGCTCGGGTGACCTATGAGACTGGTGCCGGGAGATTTACCTCCTCCTGGAGCATTGAGGTTAACAGAAATGGCAATCTGAACGACTACAATATGGAGATTGCCAATCTTCAGGACAATTCCTTGTTAGATCTAAAAAAATCTGAAGTTCCCGGAAAAAACGAAGCTTTAATTGGTTTGAACTACGACCAATTTATCAAATCGGTGTTATTGGCACAGGGTGATTTTGCCAAGTTCCTATCGGCTAAAAAGGAAGAGCGCGGGGAGTTATTGGAAAAAATTACCGGCACAGGAATCTACAGACAGTTAGGAATAATGGCTTTTGAACGTTTTAAATTAGAAACTGCCGAAATTGAAAACCAGCAACAGGAAAAAAAATTGCTGGAATCATACTTATTATCAGAAGAAGATAAAGAAGCATTTTCAGCAGAATTTAAGACAAAGTTTTCCGATTTAGAAAAACACCAGAAAGATCTTAAACTTCTTGAAAAACAGCTCGATCTAAAGGAAAGCATTAGAAAGCAGGAAAAGGAAATATTTAAATTAAAAGAAGAAGAATCGGCTTTAAGTTCAAAATTAAAAAGCTTTGAAGATGAACACGGCACCCGATTAAAACAGCACGAAAAATTACAGCCCATTGCCGAAGATCTAAAAACCTGTGAACGACTGGAGAAAGAACTAAAAGATCTAAAAACGGAAATCCAGCAAACCTCCGGCAAATTAGCTGATAATAAAAACGGCAACGATAATTTTATAAAAAAGGTTGGTACTTTTATTCATGCTGAAGTCACTGCGGAAAATTTAAAATCAAAACTTCAGGATTTTTCTGAAGAAATAAGAAAGCTTCAGGAAGAAAAAACAAGTTTGGGAAGTGAGTACAAAAGCAAATTTCAGCTATTTAAAACCGAAACAAAAGATTTAAAGTTAAACGTAAAGGAAAGTGACCCGCAGACTGCAGCAGAGGATATTGAGGCTTTAAAATCTAAAAACAAGAAGATAATTGAGGATTTAAAACCTGAATTAGCAACTATCGATTTAACGAACCCGGCTTCAGCCAAAGAAAATTTAAACACAAGCCTGGAAGAGAGTCGGGATGCGGCTCAATTTTCAGATAAAAAACGGGAACAACAAAAGCAACTGACTAAGCTGGAAAAGGAAACCTCAACGCATCAAAATGAATTAAATACCTTACCCGAAAAAATACAAGAGCAGGAAAAGCACGTAATTTCCTTAAAGAAAGATTTAAAAATCCTCGAATTAGAACGGGAAAATCAGGTTAAAACTGCGAGTTTGGAGGAGCTTCGAAAAACCTTAAAATCTGGAGAAACCTGCCCGCTTTGCGGTTCGCAAGAACATCCTTATGCCGAGCAGCTTCCGGAGTTTCAGGATGATCTTTCAGAAAAAATTTCAGCTAAAATTTCAGAAATTGAATCGGTACATAAGACACTAAGCACTTTGGAAGCTAAGTTGAAGTACGCGAAAGAAAGTTTGAGAAAGTTTAGTGAAGAAATTGAGGAAATTAACAGGGAACGCATAAAAAGTGAAACCGATTTTAAAATAAAATATCCCGATCTAAAAGTTGAAAACACAACAGATTGGCAGGCAAAGATTGTTCAATTAAAAGAGCAACTGGAAGCATTGGAAAGCTTCGAAATCGCCCAGCAAAAATTAGAAGCCATTAAAAATGGGCTACCAATTTTAGAAGAATTAAAAACAATTTTAGCAAAAGGGAAAAAGCTACGAGAGCAATTAGAAAACAACTATTCTGGCAATAATATTGCTGAAGATACCGGGAGATTTTTGGATGCCTGGAATTCGTTGAGTAACGAAAAAGACAACCTGGAAAAAAACATAAAAACGCAGCAGGAAAAACTGAACCAAGAAACCTCAAAATTTGATGAGTTGGAACAAGAACTGCTTCCTCAGATTAAAAAAGAGAACTTTGAAAGTGTAAAATCGGCTTGCGAAGCATTACTTCCGGCTCGGGAATTCCTGACTTTAAAAGAGAAAAAGGAGCAATTACTTAAAGAAAAAAGTATTGCAGAAACCGGAATTACTACCCTGCAAAAGCAATTACAGGAATTGAAGCAACGGGAAGTTGAGAAGTCTTTTGAAGCGCTGAAATTGGAGCAGGAAGACAAAAAAACGCAGGAAAAGCAGCTGGCCGAAGATTGTGAATCTTTGAAGCGAAAATTAACCAACAACGAAGAAAATTTGGAACGGCTTAAAGCTTTGGAAACAAAAATTGGAGAAAAGGAAAAGCAAAGCAAACGCTGGCGACTTTTAAATACTTTAATTGGTGACCGACAAGGGAAAAAGTTCAATGATTTTGCACAAGACCTCACGCTTTCACAGTTAATTTATCTAGCAAATATTCGGTTAAAAGATTTGAGCGAGCGTTACAAACTCGATAAAGCCATAAGCGGCGAGGACGACGGCCTGGTAGCCATAGATGAGGATATGGGCGGACAACGAAGATCGGTTAAAACGTTATCTGGCGGGGAGACATTCCTGCTAAGCCTGTCTTTAGCCCTGGCCCTGTCTGATTTAGCCTCCCGCAATGTTTCAATAAATAGTTTATTCATCGACGAAGGTTTTGGAACTTTAGACCCCGAAACTTTAGACCAAACCTTAGATACTTTAGAGAAATTACAGGCAGAATCTGGGAAAACTATTGGTATAATTAGCCACGTAAGTTCTTTAAAAGAGCGTATAGGCATTCAAATTCAGCTCACCCGAAACGGACAGGGTTATAGCAGTGTATCTGTGCTCGGTTAATTCACGGTTTCAGGTTATGAGGTTGTGGATTCTCAGTTGTCAATCAGGTTGACCCGAAAGGTTGTTTGAAGGTTTGTGGTTTGTGGTTTGTCGGCGTCATTGCGAGCGACGAAGGAGCACGGCAATCTTTTATTTGTGGTTCGGAGTTTATAAAGTTGAATGATTTAACGATTTTTCTACTCAATACTGTGACTGCATACTTCCCTCTGAATACCGCGACTGCCTAATCAAACTTCCTACTACTTGACTTGTTCCTCCAGTTTACAGGTTTCAGAATCTAATTCAAACTGTACTGTGAAATGTTCAAATTTATAAGTTTCAAGTTTTTCCAATACGTTAGATTTAACCTTAAAATATTGGTCGAAACTCTCAATATTATTCAATTTCACATGAGCAGTAAACACGTGATGCTCCCCTTCTTGCGACCAGATATGTATATGATGTAGCGAGGCCACTCCCTTGGTATTTAAAAGTTTTGATTTTATTTCTTTCAAATCGATATCTTCCGGGATTCCCTGCAAAAAAATAAAGAGGGTATCTTTAAGCCTTTTTATTACATTATAAAGAATATAGAGCGTAATTAGCAAAGATAATGCGGGATCGAGATATTGAATATCTTTAAATTGCAGGATAATGGCGACAATTAACACTGCCACCCAACCCAAAACATCTTCCATAAGATGCCAGGAAACCACTTTCTCGTTTAGCGTTTTCCCTCCGCTTAATTTCCAGGCTGCATAACCATTTACAAGCACACCAAAAATAGCAAAAACGATCATTCCATCGGCATCAGAAGATTGAGGTTCCATAAGTCTGCCCACTGCTTCATAGATCACATAAATAGATCCGGCAATAAGCACAATACTATTAATAAGTGCTCCCAGAAGTGAAAAACGACGATAACCAAAAGTAAATTTATCATCACTCTCCTGTTTAGATTTAGTATCGAGATACCAGGAGGTTCCCAGGGAAAGACTATCCCCAAGATCGTGTACGGCATCAGAAATAATTGCAATACTATTAACATAAACCCCACCTATAAACTCTAAAATAGTAAAAGCTAAATTCAGGAAAAAAGCCAATTTTAGATTTTTACCAGATCCTGAATGATCGTGATGATGCCCCATATTACAAGTTATTTGAAACCTCCTATTTCTTAAGAAGACTAAATTAATCAAATTTTACTTCAGTTAAAATTCAGGAAAAACATCATAATATTATTTTTTATCAAAAATATCTATTAAATAACTAATTAGTTGAAGTTATTTTTGATTATCTTAAGATATAAAAACAAAAGCTATGAAAACTCTATATCTTCTATTAATTTTTGTCTGCGCACTCACTCCATATTCATATTCCGCTGCTAATTCTGAGTATTTTTTCCAGCAAATTCCTCAAGATTATAAGGAGTTTAAAGGAAAGGTGGTTAATTTTGATAATGGCGATTTAATTGCTTCCGCTCATTTATCCATTAATGGTACCAATATTTCTACAATTACCAACAATGACGGAAAGTTTTTATTGAAAGTTCCTGAAAATACCGCCCCCGCCACAGTAAAAATTTCTTATTTGGGATATTTAAGTAAAAATTTACCGCTAAGTTATTTTAAAGCTGAAAATACCCTCATCACATTAGAACCAATTGTTGAAGAGTTGGCCAGCGTAGAGATATATGAGGCCAAAGATGCCAGACGCCTGGTTGGTAAAATGCTTAGAAAAAAAGGAGATAATTATATTGACAAACCAACCAGAATGACGGCTTTTTACAGAGAAGCGATTAGCAAAGGCCGGCGCAATGTCTCTTTAAGTGAAGCCGTAGTGAAAATTTATAAAAAACCTTATACTGCTTATGGTGAAGAGGATATCGAATTGGTAAAAGCCAGAAAAACTGCCGACTATGATCGCCTGGATACCCTGGCCCTAAAATTGCGAGGTGGACCTTTTAACACCTTGTTCATTGATGTAATAAAATATACAGATTACCTGTTTTATGACAATGATTTAGATCATTATGAGTTTTCTTTTGATGACCCCACCCAAATTGACGACCGTTATTTATATGTGGTTAATTTTGAAGATCAAAATAAAAACATGCCCTGGTTTTTTGGTAAACTATACATCGATGCAAAAACCCAAAGCCTGGTGCGGGCCAGAATACATTTAAATGTTGATAACCGAAAGGCTGCTACCGATATGTTTGTAAACAAAAAACCAGGAGGAACCCGTGTTTATCCTATCGAGGTAGAATATGATATCGATTACCACCAGCAAGATGGGAAATGGTATTTTGGATATTCCAATGCAAGGTTACTTTTTGTTGTAAACTGGAAACGTAAATTATTCAACTCGCGTTATCAGGTGAACTCTGAAATGGCTGTAACCAATTGGCAGGGCGCCTTTGAAGAACGTATTAAAAAAGATAATCACTTTCTTGATAAACGCACGGTAATGGTCGATGATGTTTCGGGCTTTACAGACTCGAAATTTTGGGGAAGCAATAATATCATTGAACCCGATAAATCTATACAAAACGCCATAGATAAGATTCAAAAGAATTTACAGTAAGATTCAACTTTGTGTTAAGTAAAAAAATCACATTGATTATATTTTTATTCTTAGGTTAGGCTAAAACTTATTTAATTAAATATCTTGATAAAGTCACAAGCAATGGTATTACTTAAAACTGTAATCGGTTCCTAAAAAACTCTTTGGATTAAATCACCTTAAAATCAGTAGTTTACTCAAACTAGAAAAATGGACAATAAAATACTTGTCTATTCCTTTTGAAAATAACAAAGAAGCGCGTTAATTTGCATCCTGATAATTCAATTGCTCGCTCTGTGTAAACTGCAGCAGTTGAGTATCTCGAAATTAAATTGCCAGGAGTACTTGAGAATGAGTACATAATTAAAATAGAATCGGGATGTGGCGCAGTCTGGTAGCGTATACGCCTGGGGGGCGTGGGGTCGCAGGTTCAAATCCTGTCATCCCGACCAAGAAAGACGGGGCTTCCGAGAGATCGGAAGCCTTTTATTTTTTTACCCGTACAACATACGTACAACAATTTTAAGCCTTCTTTTGATCCAATCACATATAATCTTTTGGAAGCTGTATCCGAGAAGTAGAACGTACGAGAGAATAATTCCAAAATTCTTCAAAAAAAAAGTTATTGCATATAGTGGTTCGTGATTACTATTTCTAAAATTTGACTACTCCCCTATACGCCGTTATTGAAATAAAAAATTCCACTTAAAATTGATTTGAACCATCCTAGAATAGCTGATTATTTATCTTTTGGTTATATTTTGTATTCGAGATAACTGAAAGCTATGGAGAATTTTATTTTAAAATCTGCAAGAGCTTTGGCTAGGTTAAAATCTGGAATAAATAATTTCATTGAGGATAAAAAATTAAGTTTTTCTACTCATCTAATTAACTTCCATATAGCTGCTTTATCGTAATCTTTCTAAGCTTTAACTTTATTTTGACTTCGGTTATTCTAAGATAGTTATCTAATTGATCCGAAGTATTTTAGTACAGGTTTAGGCTGCAATATTTTACATTGAGCAAACATTCGAAACTGGCCTTAATAATACTTTCACTTATATCCCAGCCTCAGAACCTTTTAATAAAAGTGGTTTTAATGATTCATCAGTGTTTTTAATTATTTACAGAATATATCTCAATATTTTAATTGATTTTTAGTTAAATACACCCTCTAATAAGATTTGATTTCTTTTTCTCAATTATTTTGTTTTCTAAATCAGTATTTATTCAAAATGGAAGAAAGCAAAAAAATTGAGGATCTTTTAATGGATATTAAAGGCCTCCTGGGAACCAACAAAAAGGTAATGAACGTGGAAGACCTGGCGCAATATACAGGGCTCTCTAAAAGTAAGATCTATAAGCTTACACATCTAAAACTGATTCCTACCGGCAATAATCCGAACATTCGTCAAAAGTTTTTTGATAAAGACAAGATTGATGCCTGGCTTCTGGGGGAACCGGATCTGTCTGATGCCTTTCTTGAAGAGCAGTTCAATAAAAACCTGATGAAAAACCGGAAATAGGTTTTTCCTATTACTCACTCTATAAAAAGTTTAAGATGAAAAGGCTAACCAATATCCATGTAGGCACCTGCTACCATAAAATAGTTCAGCTGCCCCCTATTTCCGGGAGTACTAAAGAAGTTTCGATGCTCCATACTATACCTTTAGAAATAAAAGGTTTTAAAGCTTTGGGTTATGGAGAAATTTGAATCCAAACTTTATCAGGTTGTTGAGCAGAAGAAAAAAACGATCTACGATGCCGTGGATGAGTATGTGTCTAATAAATATGATATAAGGTTTAATGAAATATCCCACGAGTTTCAGATATGTATTAAGGAATCAAAGATCTGGGAAGACTTTGAAGTGAATTCTTTACTTATAGAATTAGCAAAATCAAACATTGAGATCAATCCGGGCAAACTGGACATCTATTTGAGGTCTAATCTAATTCCCAGATTTAACCCGATTGCGGAATACTTTGATAAGCTTCCAAAATGGGTTGGTGGAGATCATATAAGAACACTCGCTTCCTATCTTCCCGCAAAAGAACCTGAACAATTTCTTTATCATTTTAGGAAATGGCTGGTAAGAACAGTTAAAGGTGCATTGGATGAACATTACTTCAATAAGCAATGTTTGGTTTTAGTGCATTCAGAACAAAATTCTGGAAAATCAACCTGGTGCAGGTTTCTCTGTCCACCGGCTTTAGCAAGGTATTTTGCTGAAGATATGACCACCGATAAAGATGCCAGGATTCAACTTACCAGGAATTTCATCATCAATTTAGATGAATTATCTGTGCTGGCCAGAAAAGAAATAAATGCGCTTAAAGCTTAATTTTCTAAAACGATGATTAATGAAAGGCTGCCTTATGATCGTAAAAACTCCAACCTGCGAAGGACCTGCAGTTTTATAGGATCTACCAACAGGGCAACCTTTCTTAATGATGAAACAGGCTCTGTGCGTTGGTTATGTTTTGAGCTAAATGGTAAAATTGATTTTGCTTACTCGAGGGAAGTAAATATAGACAAGGTATGGGCTCAGGCTTATTACCTGGCCTATGTGGATGAACAATTTAACCCGGAACTGACCCTGGAGGATATCATTGCAAATGAAGAAAGGAACAAGACTTACCGGGAAGCCAGTATGGAAGAAGAACTACTCTGTAAATACTATCGCAAGAGTTCAGATCCTGCTGACTTTAAAACGGCATCAGATGTAGTGTTACAGCTCAGTTGTATCAATCCGAGACTGAATATGTATTATATGGGAAGAGCTTTAAAAGCTCTGAATTATGAAAGAGTAAAACAACGCCAGAGCGGGGTATATGGCTACCTGATCAAGCAAAGGTTTAAGACCTCTCCTTTAGAAATTTAATATAAACTATTTACCTAACTACCCTTGGGTCTGGAACAAGCCGTCAACAGAGGAACGAATGGAGGTAAATAGCCATCTAAAATTATTTACCCAATCTACCTCAGGGTAATTAAGGTAGATACGAAAAACAACAAAAAAATGCATTGAAACCCTTGGTTTTACTGGCCTGGGTAAATAGGTAACTTAAAAATTAAAAAATGGACTTAAATAACTTATCGTGTAAAAGTGCCCGAAATATTTGCATCGTAAAAACGCTGGCAAAATTAGGGCACTTTCCCACCAGGACAACGGAAAAAGAAGCTTGGTTTCTGAGTCCCCTTCGGTCAGAAACCCAAGCCTCTTTTAGCGTCTCTTTAATTAAAAACTTATGGTTTGACTTCGGATTGGGAACAGGAGGGAATACTATAGATCTCATTATGCTCATGAAATCCTGGTCTGTAAGGGAAACCCTGGAATTTTTAAAGAACGATATGAGCTCTATTTCTTTTAGCCCGCCGAAAATCGAACATCTTACTAAGGAACCAGAAATTAGTATCCTGGACGTTCAAATTATTCATCTGAAAGCATTAATTGATTATCTGCACTCACGGAGTATACCTTATGAGATTGGTAGAAAATACTGCAGACAGGTTTGGTATCGCTGTAAAGGAAAACGCTTTTTTGCACTTGGCCTTGAAAATTATAAAAGAGGCTGGGAACTTAGAAACAAATACTTCAAAACTTCCAGTAGGCCTAAAACCTTTTCATTTTTTGAAAGAGGATCTAAACAGTTAATCATCACAGAAGGGATGTTTGATTTTCTTTCCCTGACTACAATTGATGAAGACCTGGTGGAAAATTCAGACTGCATCATTTTAAACTCCCTGGCTTTTTTGGAAAGGATAAAAATACTCATCCCTAAATATGAGAAGGTTCTGATTTATCTGGACAATGACCCGGCAGGTAAAAAAGCAGCCGGTTCGCTTTTAAACCAGTTTGAGAATATTACAGATTGTAGTAATTCCTACTCTGGCTATATAGATCTAAATGAACAATTGAAAGCTGAAAAATTCTTGACTTTAAAATAATTATGCGTGGGTAACTGGTAAATGCCTATCGGAGAATTTCAGTTGAAAGGGAAAAGCAAGATGTGTCATTGTAATGACAATCTTGCTTTGCGCCCGATGGTTGCAAAGGTTTTAAAAAGAAAAAAAATGAAAAGGGAATACATCCAGATTCGATGCTCGATCTACGAGAAAAAGCTACTCCAAAGAAGAGCGGCCAGGGCAGGAATTTCCCTTTCAGAATATATAAGAGCTACGGCATTTGATAAAAATATCGTAGAACGGATTACCCCGGAACAATTAGAGACTTATAAGATGCTGGTCCAGTACAAGAACAACTTTACCCGTATTGGAAATATGTTTAGAAACCGGGATCCGAAGCTCGCCAGAGAAGTGAAAGATCTTGCCAGAGAAATCAGGACGCACTTAAAGAACTTTAAAAAATGATAGGGAAAGGACATAGCGTTTCAGGCACCAGGGTTTCCATATCCTATGGCTGGAACCAGGAAAAAGATGCTGAAGTTGTGCTAAGAGAACACTTAGCCGGGGATACTCCTGCGGAGATAACCGAAGAGTTTAGGATTATCCAGTCGCAAAATGAACGCTGCATCAATAACACCTTAAGCTTTATTGTAAGCCCAACAATTGAAGACGGAAAGGATCTAAGCAAAAAAGAGCTAGAAGACCTGGCGAAAAGGTTTATAAAGGAGATGAAGCTGCAAGACCATCAATCTATTGGTTTTGTTCATAGAGATAAAGCGCATACCCACGTTCATATCTATACCAACAGGATTGGCTTTGATGGAAAAGCTTATAACGACAGCTTTATCGGAAAACGAAGCCAGATAGCTGCCGATAACGTCGCCAAAGAATTAGGGCTTACCAGGGTTCGGGAAGTTCAAAAGGAAAAACTTCACGAATTAAAGCACTTGCGACAAGAAATTAAAAATATACATGATCGGGTACTTCAAACAAGACCAAGATCGCTGGATGAATATATCAGTAAAATGAAAGCTCTTAAAGTAGAAGTTATGCCCACCATTAATAAAGCTAACCAGCTTCAGGGCTTTCGGGTGGAATACAAAGGAGTGAACCTTAAAGCAAGTGAAGTGGACCGGTCGATGAGCGGGAATAGGTTAATTCCCCAGATCGCCCAAAACAGGAATTATACAAGGTTAAAAGAAGTACCTAAAACCTTTCAGGTATTGGATAAGACAGTGCAACTAAGCAGCAATCTGTCAACCAAAATAGCTAAAGAGATTTTAAAAGGAATAGTAAAAACAGTAAGAGATACCGGTATAGGTATGGGATATTAAAATTATAAGTGATGAAAAAACTAGATGAAATTATGGAACTGATGGCCGATGAAATGAAGGATTTCAAAACGGCAGTGCTGGAGCTTCAAAAGCTTTCAGGACAATTGGTAAAGATGAGCATCCCAATAAGCACGGAAGCTGTGGAAAAGAACCTGAACACATTTTTGCAAAAACAGGAAGCAGAAAAGGAAAAAACAGATGAAATACTAAAGGAGATAGATCGGAAATTAAAGCGCGCCAGGGTCATACCCAATTACCTGCTGATTCTTTTCGGAATCTCAGGAATTTTTGCCTTGTTTTCAGTGGGGTATTTCGGGTACACCTCGAAAGAAAATGTAGAAGAAAACTTTGAAGTTTATCAAACGATTATGGAATCTCAGAATAAGCATTATGAAGATTATTTTGCAGCATATCCGGAAATCCAGGAGGCATACTGCGAGTGGATACAGGGTGGATACCCCGATTTGTAATGACAAATGGCCTGTAGCAAAAATTAGTAAATTTGCGTCAAATGCCCTGAAACCCCCAGAAAAACCGTCGAAATTTGCGCCAAAATTTAGTAAAAAATTACAGCAATTTTTTAGAATCAGTGTTGCAAAGCGAGGAGATTACCAGTAAATGGCTTGAAAGACCCTGAAAACAGGCAGAAATTTACTGGTTTTATAAAATTAAATAGGTTGCGCCCTATGCTGTTTTTACTTTACGCTTAACTTCCCGTACACTATAAAAACAGCATAGGATCCTGCGCAGGTTATGGTAGATATGGGGGCTCTAATTAGGAAATTTAATAAAATAGAAGATTTTGATGAATCATCTTTTAATTATTCAATACAATTCCTATCAAGTGAAGGTTTGCATTTTATTATTGCAGTTGTTATGTATTACTAATGACATAAGACTGCCTTTAAATTAGGAAAATTAAAAAAGACACTCCTTAAGCAAGAATTCTGCTTTCTTGCGATAATTACCAGGAAATCTATTGGTGTATGCCACATCTTTCAGAACCTCTCCAACTATATCATCGTCTAAATATCTAAACAAAAGTGAGTTCCAAGCAGCACGAGACGGTGCGTTCTCATTAGTATAGTAGTTCCAGAATTTCAGGCGATTTCTTTTAAATATAATAGCGGTTTCTTTATCGCAATGAAAACGATCGTAGGAACCATTAACATCCTGTACGTTTTCAATTTTCGTAATCTGTCCAACGGCAAAAATAAATCTCTCGCTTTCATCTGAGTTAGGTTCTTTTGAGGTGAATAAAGCCATTTTACCTTCTTGAATATATAGGTAAGAAATAGGTTCATTATCACGATCGTTCGAATGATAATGGCCGGGATAAAACATTAATTCCTTTTGGGCGATACAATCTGTACACGGATACATTTCTTTGTTCAGATTACCGGGCATTTTGTAAACTGGATGTTGGCAATTAACATCAAAATCAGATTGCACACTACACCAGGTTCTATATTTAAAATTATGCGCGGCCATTTTGGGAGAGCAGACACCACTCCAATTAGAATCTGTATAAGTTACTTTAAAAGCAACATTACCGTGTTTTTTTGATTTATTTACCATTACTCATTTTTTAGTATAAAACGATTAAATTCTTTTCAGTCTCTGGGCCTCGTGCTGATGAACTTCTTTAATTGAAACTGGAAATTCATTTAACAAGGAGTGTAAGTTGTCTTTATCTAAAAGTTCAACATTAGTAGATGTAGCCAAAGTCTTGGCTGACCCACCAAACTTATTATTGGTAAGAACAGTCATTTGAAAGTCTTCACTGAAATGAGAGCTATAATAATTTTTAGAGGTAAATACTTCCTGGATGGCATCATTACTTACTGTAGACTGACTTTGTTTTGCCTGGATCAAATAATTGTTTTGCGAATTTAATGCTACAATGTCCACACCTTTATCATTAGCAAAAGGTGTTAAATAAACTTGATATCCTTGTTTGGCATAAAGCGCGGCTACAAAAGCTTCAAACAATCGTGGGTTTAAATTATCTACATCATAAATGGAAAGAGGTTTGATTGGATTCTTTTTGTTACCCGACTGGAAAATATCCTGAAATATTTCATCTGGTTTAACTTCACTTTGTTCGGTTGGAAATAAAGTACTGGATGCTAAGGTTTTTTTTCTTGTTATAACCATAACCCTATGCTTAAAACTATGATGGCTTTTCATTATTCTCTAGTAGGCCATTTTCAACCTGGGGTATCCGGAATCGCTCAATTTGAGCGTCAGAATGCTCCTTCTTAAAAATTTTAGTCGCTTTTTCAATAATTTTCGGATATTCTGAAGCCACATTATTTTTTTCTTGAGGGTCTTTTACAAGATTATAGAGTTCAAGTGTTGGCCGCTTTTTATTTTTTAAATTTTGACGTACTACTTTCCACTCGCCCATCCTTATAGCTACCTGTCCACCATATTCGGGATATTCCCAAAAAAGAAATTCATGCTCCTTTTGAGCTTCCTCATTTTGCAATAAAGTAGGTAAAAAACTAATCCCATCTGTATCGGACGGTTTTTCAAATCCAGTTATTTCAGAAAGGGTAGCTAAAACATCATATTGTGCAGAAATGAGATCAGTTTTACTTCCAGGCTTTATTTTATTTGGCCAGCTTACAATCATAGGCACCCGAATTCCTCCTTCATACAAAAAACCCTTTGCTTTTCCATATTCTTCTCCAAACTCTCCAGAACTATTAAAAAAAGATCCATCTGTTCCACCTGTATATGTAACTCCATTATCTGAGGTAAACATAATTAAGGTATTTTGGTACAGGTTATTTTCTTTAAGATATTTAACCAGTTTACCAACATTTTCATCCAGATAAGAGATCTGGGCAGCATAAGCAGCTCTTGGAAATTGATTTGGGAAATAACCTTTACTTCCAAGATACGGCTCTTCCGCACCAAATTTCTTTTTATAGTAATTAACCCATTTCTGTGGTGCCTGAATTGGGTTATGAGGAATTGGAGAAGCCCAATAAAAGAAAAATGGATTATCTTTTTGTTCACTGATCCATCCAATCATTTCATCGAACATCAAATCTGGGGCATAATCTTGCAAAGTATAATCTACATAACTTTCTGAATTATTTGGATCTGCTCCAGGAGCAAGTTCTCTATCGGGAGCAATTGTGTCATTATTCAAGTATACCCGATTTTCATTTCGATACAAATGAACAGGATAATATGTATGAGCCTGACGTTGACAATTATATCCATAAAAAAAATCAAAACCTTTTTTATTCGGAATCGAATTGGTATGTGGGGCGCCAAGTCCCCACTTACCATTCATACCAGTTGCATATCCTATTTCTTGAAGTTTTTCTGGAAAAAAACTAATGGAATCTGGTATAGGACGCTGTCCCTCCAATGTAGAATCCTTAATCACTTCCTTATAATCCCATACTTTACCTCTCTCACTCCATTCGTCATTCCCACGAATGTAAGCATTACCTGCATGTTTTCCTGTCAACAACATAAACCGTGCAGGAGCACATACAGGAGCACCACTATAGTGCTGAGAAAAAACCATCCCATTTTCAGCTAAAGCATCTAAATTAGGAGTTTCAATTTTATCTTGTCCATATGCTCCAAGCTCACCATATCCAAGATCATCTGCAAGAATATAAATAATATTCGGTTTTTTTTTGCTTGCTTCTCCAATTCCAGTTTTAGTTTTATTTTCACAGGAAACCAAGCTAAAAGATAAGAATAAGGGAATAAAAAAAATGCTGATATTTTCTTTCATTTGATACATAAATTAGTGTTATTGGTTTAAAGTTAGTTTTTGCTAACCCATTTCACATCTTATTTGATTTACTTAAAATTAATTATCCTTTTTTTTAATAAAAACAACGCCTTGAGAATCATTCCCTATATCTCCTCTTACGTTAGCCCTAATTTTAAATTCGGCACCTGTTTCATATTCATTGATTTTTACGCTATAGGTATTTTCGCTTGAGGAAGTCCCTGTTTCTCCCTTATGCCTATCTTCGGTAATTAATTGTCTGTTTTTATAAACCGAAACCCCTTCAATTTCCAGCTTATGGGCTCCATCGGTATAAATAAATGTTATTTCATAAATTCCATTTCCAGTTATTTTACCCGTTGCATCCAATTCCAATTCGCCAAATTCTACTCCTTTAATAAGAGTTGGTTTCCATTCGCCCATTGGCGTTCCGAACTTTTTGTATTGTTCATATTTCTCTGGAAAATATAATGGTAGCGAGAACTGGTGACGGTTCACTACGGTAATCGCCTTAAAATCGGATAATTTATCTACTTTAATTGGGCTGATATACACATCATCATAGGTATTGGGTTTAAGACCATTAGTAGTGTAACGAATATGTGCACCCTCGACTACATTTTCCAAGGTTATCTCGATGCCATCTCCAACTTCCTTTTTCCCAATCAATTTAGGCTGCGGCACCCTATACCCATAGCCCGCTTCATCATATCTATTATAATGTTTTCGCATTCTATATTCAAAATCGGACCAATCTTTAAGGTTTTTATCTGTCCAACCAACCTCTGCCAAAGCTGCCATCCTAGGAAAGGTTAGATAATCAAAATACTTTTCAGATCTATTTTCATTAATAGGCAGTATTTCCTGTAAAATGGTGCCATGGATAAACTGATCAGACCACAGGGTGGCGTGGACACCCAGAACCTGCGACTGGTATGCGTCATCTAATCCTTCTACCACAGGATCCATACTGTATACTTTTTCAAGGCTAATTGGAGATAACCAGGTTGCAGCTTTCACCTCCCCGGGGATACTACTTTCTGCAACGTCAAAATAAGCATGGCTCGATAGTGCCATCACCATATCGTGCCCTGCCTGAGTACCCAGTATGGCCTTTTCTTTGTTGTGCCACACCATACCAACAGCCTTATCGTCCAATCCTCTTTCAATGATTTCGTCCCATCCCACAATCGTTTTTCCGCGTTTCTTTAATACCTTTTGTATCCGATTGGTGAAATATACCTGAAGATCAGCTTCTTTCTCCAGTCCTAGGGAATCTTTTCTTTTCTGACAATGAGAACATGCCGCCCAACGATCATACCTGGCTTCATCACCACCGATATGTATATACTTACTGGGGAATAAAGCTACCACTTCATCAAAGACATCCTCCAGAAAATCAAAAGTAGACTCTCTACCCACACAGTACAATTCTCCACTTATGGAGTGTTGGGTCTGCACCACCTGTGGGGCACCGGTACAGGACAAATGCGGATACGCAGCAATGGCGGGTAAGGTATGCGCCGGAATCTCTATCTCTGGGATCACCTCTATATTTCGCAAAGCTGCATAGGCTATTATTTCCTTTATTTCCTCTTGAGTGTAATATCCTCCAGTTCTTTCGTGTCCCTCACCCCGGAATCCACCAACAGAAGTTAACCTGGGGTATTTCTTTATTTCTATTCGCCATCCGGCATCGTCTATCAAATGAAGATGTAGTACGTTCATCTTGTACATAGCCATCATATCTACCAATTGCTTAACATAAGACACTTCATAAAAATAACGACTTACATCCAGCATCATTCCTCGCCATGGATATGCTGGCGTATCCTCAACGTAAGCACCTTCTATGGCCCAATCAACATCTTTCTGCCTTCTTGAATTGAATATTTTAACGGGAAGCATTTGCCGTAGCGTCTGGATTCCATTAAAAACACCAGCCTCACTATTACCTATAATTTGAATATTTATGGAATTCACCATAAGGCGATACCCTTCTTTGTTATCGTCTTGAGGGTCTATGGAAAGGTGAATACTGTTTTTTTGGGGTTTATTGGATGCCGACAGTTTAAAATCCCATCCGGTTGCCGGGGAAATGGTTTTACCCAGGTATGCTGCCATGGTCTTCAAGCCATTGCGATACTGTATTTTAGTAGATTGATTTAATGAAAACACCTCGCCATTAGGCTCATACCTTTCTGGTTTTGGAATAATATCGGAGGCATTTGCCTGGCCATAAGAAATAAAAATAACGAAAAACAATAAACAAGTTTTTCCTAAAGTAGTCTCTAGTAACATAAAAGATAATAATTGAAATATTTATAAATACAGTTTAAATAACGCATTCACCTTCTGTATTTATTTTTTTGAGGATTAATAATTTGACATTATTGTAATGATAACTTGGAGATATTTTTTTAGAATAAATAATTATCATAAAAATGTGAGCAGATCTGAAATAACTGTACTAAATATTATTTATGATTATTCGTATTCGAACACAACGGCTGAATGACATCTCAACTCAGGAATAATCACTTCTTGTTTATCTCCCACATTTTTGATGCTTAATATCTCTTTTTCAGGAATTGTATATGCTTTTTTTATTTTTTTATCAAAGTCTACACGTACTGGCGTATTGTATAAAGTAACCAAATCTTCAATTACTTTAGCCCGACCACGCTGATGCGGCGAAGCATAAGTTAGATGAACCACATAACGAGTCTTTTGAGGTTGATGTAACAAATTTACCCTCCCACTACTTGGCAAATCTACTTCAACATAAGGATCAATTAGAACTTTCTTTAAAGCATTATAAAACAATTGCTTATGTACTCTCGAGCCTTCTTTCCCATAATTTTCTTCTAATTTATGTGCAGCCCAAACAATATTTCCTTTTTTAATAATTGCAGGATGATCAGCTGCTTTGGTTTTATATGGCGTATTATCATGAGATGTCCAATGTTCTACGGTTCGGTTAAAATAAGGTTCATGAATTTTTGCAAGAATTTCAGCCCCGGCTTCTGGTTGAACACGAACTGCAGGAAATCGATTCAAAAAAGGCGATTCTACCAGATCCTGGTTTAATTTTTTTGAAACTAGTGTATAATCAACATCAGCCGTTGCTTCTCCCAAATATGTTGCGCCAATATCAAATTTCCACTTTCCATTTGCAAAAGCACCTTTTTCAAGAATAAATAGCTTACCACCTTTATCAACAAATGATTCAATTTTTTCTGTTTCTTCATCATTTAATTCCACATCACTATGCAAAATTATCAGATTTAAAGCACTCCAGTCTTTTAAATTATTTGCAACTACAAAATTAACTTGTTTTTCCAACAAGATTTTGACCAAATCATTATCCCTTTCTGTAAAACTTAACCAAATAGCTGTTTTTGCCAAGTGCTTTGAATTCAGACTATAGTCTTCAATTTTTTCAATATATCTATAAGCGTGACCAATATTATCGTAGGTGGCTTTCTCTAATTTTCCTGTTGGATGCAATTGATCTCCAAAATTAGCCATAGCTCCATAGGAAAGCATACTTGCTGCTTCATACCAGATAGCATCTTTGTGTTTAAAACCTCCAAACTCACCCCAAGCTGAGTGGAATTTACCACTCATGGCAACTATGGGTTTTCCTGTATTAGCATAATATTTAGCCCTTACAGGAAATACATCATAACCGGCCCAAGTAGTAGGTAAATCTTCTAAATCATGTTTAGTATTGTATTGGTCATAGTCCTCAATAATAATTTTTTTATTGTTAATTGGCGTAGTCCAGTTATAATAGATTGACGCATTAGGTTTATATTTCTTTATGATTGCATTAGTTTTTTGAAAGTACCGATGCATTTTTTTGCAATGATGAGCCCAAGCTTCTTCTTCATTATTCCAATCAACCCCATTGGCTTCCATATCTTTTTTACTGTATTCATTATAATTAATAGTTCCAACGGGCACTATATCGAACCAAAAACCATCAATATCATAGTTTTTAGCAATCTCTTCGGTATGTTTTAAAAGATGTTCCATATAAGGTCCTTCTGGATACAATGTTGGCCATCCCCACGGAAAATACTCTCCTGGTTTAGCTTTGGCCTCCATTTCAGCAAACGTATTTTTACCATCTTTATCTGTTAACACCCATTCGGGATGTTCTTTGGCGTCAAGTACATTCCACCCTACTGTAATATAGGCTCGAGAAGAAACACCAATTTCTTTGTTTGCCTCAATTTGAGCCTTAAGTAAGTCAAACTTTAAATTAGGGTGTCGTTTTCCTACTTTTGTGTTGTAATATGCCCAACCATGATGGCCTTTCGCAAAAATATTAATGGAGTTGACATGACCTTCTTTTAATCTTAGTTGCCATTCTGCTTTATCCCAGTTTTCACCAATATCCTTTAATTTTTCGGTAGTATGAAAATCCAAGTGTACTTGCCTAGAACCTTCACCATTATAAAATCCTTTCCGATTTGTTTGCGAAAATCCCTGAAAAGATATTAATAGTAACAAAATAAAACTCTTTATTATAAATTTCATAAAATCCTATTTTTTAATATTTGTGATTTTAAATGAGTATGCATATTTAGAAGGTAATTCATCGTTTGTAAGGTTAGGAACCTTAAGAACTAAATCTTTTCCTTTTTGAACAAATTCAATTTTTAAATTAGTTCCAATTAAATTAATTTCTGTTTGATCGGTCACCATAACATCTTTGATAATCAGAGTATTTTTGGGCCACTTGGGAACAATTGCAAAAAGATCACTTCCTTTTTTTGTAAAAAATATTTCTCTAACGGCATAACCCGGTTCTGGATCAATAGTTTGTTTTAAGATATAATCAGCTGGAAGATAATGGGTACCTTCAGGTTTCCAATCTTTTTTACCTTTCTTGGACCATTGACATGCACGCTCCCATTTACGAGTTCCATAAATAGCCTCTCCATTAACTTTAAGCCAATCACCTATTGCCAACAAGCGGTCTTGCATGATAGGAGGAATATTACCCTGAGCGTCTGGGCCGATATCCAACAAAAGATTTCCCCCGTTACTAACCACGTTTAAAAGTAAGTAAATAAGAGTTCGTTCAGAAGCGTAGTCCCAGGCATCTTCGTTTGTATTATACCCAAATGAAAATCCAATTCCACGACATTCTTCCCAAGGTCTACTACCATCAAGTTCCGATTGGTATTCTGTGGTAAAATACCCTCCGTGATTAAAACGGATTCCATCTCCCCACCGGTCGTTGATAACCACCTCATCACCTACCGCAGATTCATTGAAAAGCCAGGCCAGCAATTCCGGAGAGTGCCACTTTTCTGCACTCATATCCCAGTCCCCATCGCTCCAAATAAGATCTGGCTTATAATTCTCCACCAGGTCCTTAAACTGTGGATGCATATGTTCTAAGGCAAATTTTTCTTTGTCCTCTTTCCAAAGAGGGTTAAACCACTCATAAAGGGAATAATAAGTCCCAAATTTCACATCGGTTTTCTTGACTGCCACTTCCAATTCCTTTAACAAGTCTCTTTTGGCCCCTACGTCCTTGGCATTCCAAGGGAACCCCCAGGTTTTGTTTGCTGTTTCACTGGGCCATAAAGTAAATCCATCATGATGCTTGGAAGTAATCATCATATATTTAGCTCCCGCGTTTTCGAAAAGTTCGGCCCACTTGTCGGCATCAAAATCTCGCGCGGTAAACTGCTCCCCAAAATTGTAATAACTAAAGTGGGGCCCGTATGTTTTAACATGGTGATCATAAACTTCAGTACCTGAAAAATCGCCATTTCCAAAAAGTGACTTACTTTGTAACCAATATTGGTACCACTCTGCATAAGTTCCCTTTGGACTCCATGCCGGAACCGAATAGGGTCCCCAATGAATAAAGATTCCAAATTTAGCATCCTCAAACCAGGATGGAACAGGTCTACTATCAATAGATTCCCAATTAGGCTCTATTTTTTTTTGCTGCGCGTTAATTTCTTGCCCTAAAGTGCTAACTATAGCACAAAGAACCAATACTAAAAATTTTAAATTTCTCATAATATCATTTCGTAATTAAAGTTATTTCTATTTATACTAATTTATGTTTCTAAAATTATTGACATGAGCGCATATGTCAGCATAAAATCCATTTCTTGCCATTCAAGTTTATTGAGGTCCAAATTCACGCCCACCATAGACGGGCTGTTGATCGACTACTTTAAACCTTAAAACACCTAACGGATTTTCTCCTGACGAATACACTTTGAGCTTTACAAATCTCGCCTTTGCGGGTTTAAATTCTGGCATGTACTGCTGATTGATAGCAAGCGTAGATTCTTTTCTACCTTCCCCAAAGGTTTTCCAGTTTTCTCCATCTACAGAAAAGAAATATTCAAAATCATATTCATTCTTGAAATATACTTCCCGTCTTGTTTCAGGGTCAAAGTATCCAAAGGCAGCGTTCACATAGTATACATCGGCTACTTTACCCAGATCTAATATTAGTTCCCCTTCTTTACCTTCACCTCTCCAATAGGTTTCCGTTTTTCCATCTGTTGCATAGGAAGCCTTACAGTTGGCGACACCCCCAATGGCAGTAATCTTTTTTCCAACGGCTACCCCCTTTTCAACAATATGAAATTTTCGTCCAACCGGTAGAGCTTCCGACAATAATTCTTCTATCTCCTCCCTACTTCTAATGGTGTTGATTTCTGATTTGGCACCTGCTTTTTCTTTAATCCATGCCGGATAATCCCCGGCTTCTTTTTTAAAATAATAGGCCGCACCTCTTACATTATAATCATGGGAACCATTGGCCAAGTAGGGTTCATGAGAAGAACCTATCACCACATTATCTTTAATTTCAATTCCTCTAGACCCGTTATCAATGTAGATACCATGGCTATAGTCACTACAAAATGGTTCTTCGGGATGGGCTACATTTTCAATGTAATTAGCATACCACCTGGTACCGGGTGAAGCTCCCAAATTATATATGGCTCCGGTATCGCCAAGCCTCTTTGTAACATTGGTGATTTTGTTATGGGCCACTATAACACCTCCAGCAACTGTTGGATGATTATATGCCTTGTCGGAGCCGTCTTTCCAAAAATCAAAATTGTCTACATCATAACGGCCCCAACCCCAGCCCAAGCTAATTCCTCCTGCAGAGGATCCATCAATGGTGTTATTGATAATCACAGCATCTTTAACAAAAGAGCATTTTATTGCACACACGTCATAGTATTCCTGCCCTACGTCTTGAATTCGATTATTATCGATTATAATTTCCCGACTTACTTTATCGCTAACGATATGGTGGTCTTGTAAATTTCCGATGGTAATGGCAGATCCAGATATATCCTGAAAGACATTTCCAAAGATATTTACATTCTTGTTATTGGTATCAAAGTTCAAAGCGGTTCCTCCCAGGTGCCTAAATATATTACTTTTGAACACTACATTTCTTGAGTTTTTGAAATGCACATTGCCTGGTATATCAACCAATCCCTCGAATGCATCTTCGATAGATTGGTAATCCGGATCGGTTAAAATTGCTCCTGATTGAATACTAACATATCCCTTTGATGTAGATGGTTGGCTCCAGTTGGCATATTCGAAAGTAATTCCCTCAAAGGAAATATTTTCTACCCCATCCGCATCGATCAGACGATCCACATTGGAGATTACTGTCTCCGAATTTTTCATAACTTCTCCTTTACGAGGCTTGTAATAGATCTTCCTTTTACGTTTATCCAAATACCATTCTCCCTCTTCATCCAAAAACTCCATCGCATTTTCCAGCCAGGATACCGCTTCATCCTGTTTGTTGTTTAAGATTGCAAAAGGACCTATTTTGGCAAGATTCCAATATTCCGGATCCACATAGGCAATTCCGTTCTCAATTTTCTGCAATTTACCACGATACATTTTCCAGCGCATCACATTAATCATTTCAACATCCTCAACATTAGACAAACTTGGAAAGTCTTTGGGAACCTTGAATCCATTGGGCGTATTGGCATCGTCTCTACAGGAAACAGATCCGCAATTTTTTGGGCGATGTGCTATTCGCAGCCAACCATCGGCATCTACTGTTCTGGCTCTTACCGCTCTTTCTCCGTTTATATACAGATGTCTCCCCGTTACTCCAGGCGGTACTTTTGCAGTCCATATACTGTCCTTATCAGGCCCTTTCCAGTTGCTAATTTTCACACCTCCTCTAATAATGGGATTGGCTCCATTGGCGGCCATAATTTTCATGTTGGAATATTGATTATTAAGCTCTAATGGTCTTTCCAAATAATAAATACCATTCTCGAGTTGCAGCGATACATGGTTCTTGTTTTTTCCTGCTTGATCTACTGCATAAGCCAAGCTTTTCCAAGGATTTCCCTTAGATCCGTCTCCCCTATTGCTTCCTGATGGTGAAACATAGAAATTTACATGCTGCGCAAAGGCGCTTAAGGAACATAACAACAACATGATTATTACATTCGCCTTGATACTATTCATTTCTATTGATTTTTAATTTTATGATTGTTACCTAGTTTCTATTGGCTCTCAACTTTTCTAACCTTAACTCATTATCTTTGATTGTTTTGTTATTGAACTTAAATAATCCTATCACCAGGGCGCCGATCACAAAAGGATGGCGGGTACAATGGAAAACACCAATAGTACACCTTGAATTGCAACTTCCGATTGTAGCACACAACCGCTCCTATAGACAAAATATCCCATTACAGTCATAGCAATAGCACCTTCTATGGACAGCTAGTTTTAAGAAAAACAAAGTAAAAGACAGCGTTACACTAAACTGACTGTTTTATTTTGTTGAAGATTACAAGCTGTTAATATTATTAACAGTAAAACAACTCCATAAAACTTTAATTTTAAACTTCTCATATCTGTTAATTTAATAACTCTGATTTTTTAAGTAATAAAAGACTACATTTTTATTATATGCTTCAATAGTATTGTTCGTATTATGCTCCCATTAACCTGAATAGAATCTTTAAATGGAATGTGATCTAAATGCCAGCGATATGCTAATGTCCTTCCTATTTCATTCATTGTATATTCAGGAAATCCGTAAATATGAAATCTAAATTTGAAATACTACTTTACGGCTTTAATTGAGAATTAGAGGTTTTAGCCAGTAATTCACTGAATATTTATGCAAATAAATATGGCTGTTTCGTAAAATCACTTGACAGCTAATTCGATTTAGCGATTAAATATAAAAATAAATTTTAGATAATATATTATCTAAAGAAAATAAGACTTGACAACAACTTAAAATGTCTGAGGTTAAGAAGTATTTTCAAGTAGTCCATTATCAAACGTATAACCAGGTGAGGTTTCTTTATACCAGTACTTAGCTACTGATTTTTTATCTCCTTCTTCCCACCAATACCCACTTAATGCTCCATTGCAATAGTAATCTACATTATAAGTAGCTTTGTCCAGCAAATGAACATGACCACTCAAACAACTAATTCTTTTATCATTATGTTTATAAAATAAATCTGTAATGTAATCACTATCCTTATGATTTCCTCCTTCTTCCAGAGTTGTGCAAACCCCTAAGATTGGATAATGGGACATGATTAAAACATTACTTCCCTATTAAGTTTTTCCAAATCTTTTTCCAGCCATAACCTTTGCTTTTCATCTAATGCCCCCGCGTTATTATTACTATCAAGAACAATAAAATGCCATCCCTCTTTACCAAAACTGTAGTACCTATTTGGTATTTTAAGTTGGTTGACTACATAATCCTTACCATACATTTTGTCTAATTTATTTGGTGCAGCCCACCACATATCATGATTCCCTAAACAACTAAATATTTCATACTCATCAATTTCGTTTCTTAGTTCATTCCATATATCCAATTGCTCTAGAACCCTTTTTCTTTTTATGTGAGAATAATCTGCAGCATATATGGTATCTCCACCATTTAAAATGAAATCAATATTATGTTCTTTTATTTTTTCTATACATTTCCTAAACCGATTTGGAGCATTATGTTCTGGACGCATATGTACTTCTGTTATGTGTGCTATTGTCAAAACTTTTTTGAGTTTATTGTTAATCTGTTCAGAATCGGAAGCTAATGAGAACTTAGATAATAATGACGCTCCAACTGCTAATCCGAGAGTTTTAAGCACCATTCTCCGATTATATATAGACTTATTTTTAAAATTCATTTTTATAATTTATCGTATGTTAGAGTTTATTCGCAATAGAAAAATTTACTTTATGGTTTTGATTTAGAAAAAAACTGTATGCAAAACATATTTATGCCTTGATTATATAATTTATATCAAAAAAACGATTATATACCAATCTTACTTTTATATACATCCAAGACCCGATAATTCTTTTACTATAGATTTCAAAACAAAAAATAACTATCATTGATGATTTATAATTCACAATAAGGTATCGCTTTAACAATTTAAAGGGAGTCTTTCAACTCCCTTTTACTCACACCAATGAAGTGTAAGCTAACCAAACTAACTGTCTTAATTAACTGTTATTAATTTTTACCAACCTGGATTTTGTTCTAAATTAGGATTAAGGTTTAATTGTTTTTTGGGCAGTGGCCATAAATAATGCTTAGGCACTTCAAAATTTCTATTAGAAGCTGGTTCTGCGATTATATAACCTTCAGAATCTACCTCAAAATTAACTCCAGGCGTAATTTCAGGGAACTCTGTTTCATATTGGGTACCGACAAACTTTATACCTTTTATAGCTTTAGGCAAGACCTCTTCTGCAATCTTCCAACGATTTAAATCATCACGTCTAAAACCTTCCAAAGCCAATTCTACTTTTCTTTCACGACGTATTTCTGTTTGCATATCGAGCATATTATTTTCCACATGGGCATTTGTCAAATGTGGCATCCCAACACGGTCTCTTAGCTTATTTATGGATAAGTTTAAGTCCTCATCGGAAATATTACCATTCAATTCAAATTTTGCTTCTGCATAATTCAATAGTACTTCCCCATATCTAAAAACAATATTATCATACTCTGCACGACCCGCCCAAGATTCTTCTGTTTCACCCAGAAATTTATAATTAGTATAACCTGTACGCGTTAATGCTCCATCCAATTTAGGTTTTTCATAAGTCATTATTGCAGCTCCCCCTCCTACATATTCAACCCCAGGCTTTAAGACAGTCTGCATCAGGCGTGAATCCCTATTTTCAAACTCTGAAGTCATAGTGTTATAACCCATAAACAATGGTGAATCTGATATTGGCAACCCATCTACTGAAAGATAACTATCTACAAGCCTACGAGTGGGATTCTGAATATTTTGCTCTAGCCACCTAGTTGCATTATGCGTTCCATTGATATCCAATACATACCTTCTAGAGAGAATTACCTCTTCACTATCTTCACCTGCTTCAATAAAAAGTTTTCTATAGCTTTCTTCTGTTCCAAAGGCTGTAAATAAACTAAATTGGCCTCCGTCAATAACTGCTTTAGCTGCCTGTACGGCGATTTCTAAACGTTCATTTGCTTTCTCTCCTCCGTGAAACTTCGCCCAGGTACCTTCAAATAAGGCCACTCGGCTTAAAAATGCCTGGGCTGCTTCTTTTGATACTTTCCCTAGTTCATTTGCAGGAATTTCGCTCTGACTTGGCAATCTATCAATCGCTTTTTGGAGATCAGAAATTATAAAATCTGCAACTTCTACTCTAGAATTTCGTGGTGCTAATAACTGATCACTATCAGTATCTAATACATCTGTTATAATTGGCACACCTCCAAAACTGGATAACAAATTAAAATAATTAAACGCTCTAAAAAAATATGCTTCACCCACTGATCTTTCAATTTCATTAGGATAAGCATAATCACCGCTCTGTTGCAATAGATAGTTGATTCCTCTAATTGACGCATATGCGCCATTCCAAAGCCCTGATTCATCTGGTGGCAGATAGGAACCATTACTTAATGGATTAGGACCTTGACCAAAGGCTATTTCAGAATCTGTATCCCTAGGATAGGAGAACCCAGGCAAATTACCATAAAAAGCATTTGCGGCTAGTTCAAAATCCCTAGATGTGTTCCAGAAGGAACCATCTGACACCTGATCTTTTGGATAAAGATCTAAATCTTTGGTGCAGGAGCTTGCAATGCCTATTACAAGCATTATAGTTACAATATTTTTTAATCTCATAATTTTTATTTTTAAAATGTTACATCTAAGCCAACTGCCATAGTCTTTGCAAAAGGATAATTACTACCCCAGGAATTATCTTCGGGATCGTATCCCCCTGGAAGTTCATGATAATCCCAAATATCGTTAGCACTTACATAGACTCTCAGATTTTGAATTCCCCCAATACTTTCCAGAACCTTATCTGATAAACTATAACCTAATTGAATATTTTTCAACCTTATATAAGCACCATTTTCTTTGTTGTTAGAAGAGTGCGCAAAATTCCAATCTCTAATATTACTGTGCGATATTCTTGGATATTTAGCATCTGGACGCTCCGGAGCCCATGTATTATTGTAAAATAGCGCAGGTGGATGATACCAAGGCTGATTGAATGGTACTCTTGCTTCATGTTCCCTAAATACGGTTCGCTTACCTACGCCTTGCAGAAAGGCGCTAAAATCAAAACCCTTATATTTTGCATTCATGTTTATTCCAAAAGAATATTGAGGATCTGTTGTTCCAAGAATAACTAAATCTCCATTTTCCCGCTCATCGCTATATGCATCTATTCTTCCATTACCATCCACATCCCTATACATTGCATCTCCAATATCAATATTAGCGGGAACACCATCAAGCTGTTTATAAGCATCTAAGGTTGCCTGGTCTTGAATAATTCCATCAAAATCAAATCCGTAATAAAGATTAGTTCTATAGCCTTCTCGAACTCCATTCAAACCAGCAGCATAATTATCAAAGCCTCCTAAATTTGTTACCTTGTTATCACTATTACTTAATACCAAATTAGCACCATATTGAAAATCATTAATTTGGTCCTGCCATCCTAAGCTAAGTTCCCATCCCCAGGAATCCAATTCTCCATTGTTTGTAAATGGAGGTGTAGCTCCCAAAACTGATGGTAAAGTAACCCCAACCAGCATATTTTTATTGGTTTTTTTATAATAATCGAAAGAAACATTCATACGGTTATCAAAAATATTAGCGTCAACTCCAATATTTCTCGCTATTAAGGTCTCCCAGGTTCTATTTGTTGAAACCATACCAGCCAAGGTTGCCGATTGAGCTCGCTGCGTATCACCAAAAGGATACTGTCCTCCAATATTGATATTCTGGACATAGTCGTATAGGCCAATTCCTGACTGGTTACCCAGCTCTCCATACGACACCCTTAATTTTAAATTATCAAAAAAGTCTAAAGATTTAATAAAGCTCTCTTCAGACAATCGCCAAGCAGCTTGTACTGAACTAAATAGTTTCCATCTTTGATCTTCAATAAACCTTGATGAACCATCGTAGCGAAAGTTTGCTTCTGCAAAGTATTTCCCCTTGTAATTATAATTTAAACGAGAAATTAATGATTGTAAAGCCCAATGATAACCGCCACCATTATTAGACATATTTTCTTTGTCCCCCAAATTTAGCGTAAACAACTCATCGGATATAAAATTATCACGGTAAGCACTAAAACTGCTAGTATCATACTCATCATGCGTAGCACCGGCCATAACACTCAGTTCATGTATATCATTGAAAGTATTATTATATTCCAAACGAGCAGAATAATTACGTTGATTAGTTTTACTAAATCCATAATTCGCATTATTTGGAAAAGTAGCATACTCATTATAGGCAAATTTATCGTCCCAAAAGTGATATGAAATTGGTGTTGTAATTCGTCTTGAGTCGAAATTTTCGAATGTCAATCCCGCTTGTGCTACGACTTTAAGGTTATTTAAAAACTCCCAATCTATTGTTAAATTGGGTAGGAATCTATTAGTCCAACGTTCCAATGGAGCTCCTTCTCTGGCCATAGCAACAGGGTTAGAGTACCCCCATTGAGAAAACCAATTTTCTCCACTTTGCGTCTTTACTGGAAAAAAAATGGGTGTTAAGCGTACTGAATTCACTACTCGCTCTAGCGAATAAAGTTCTTCGGTTTGCAATCTTTCAAAAGTTAATCTGGTATCAATTTTCAAATTATCAGATATATTAAATGAATAATTACCCCTAATATTGAAACGTTCAGCTACATCTGGAGCGCCTTCCAACATACCGTCGGTTTTATTATATCCTACAGAATAATAATAATTAGAATTATCCCCTCCACCATTAATGCTTAAGTTATAATCCTGTTGTATTCCAGTACCATAAAGCTCATCTACCCAATCGGTACTTTCAAAAAACTGAAATTCAGGGGAGCCCTCTAACCTAACAGGTGATGAGCCCTGTTCAATACGCTCTATTCTTTCATCATTCCAAAAGGGTGAGACACCATTATTAATATCGGCTTCTCTATGCATTAAAGCATATTGTATCATTGTAGGGTACTCTATTTTATTTAAAACACTAGAAATCCCGCTAAAAGCATTCAAGCTTACCGATGGTTTTCCTTTCTTTCCAGATTTAGTTGTGATTAAAACAACTCCACCAGCAGCCCTAGAACCATATATTGCTGCAGAGGCATCCTTCAGGAATGACATACTTTTAATATCTTTTGGATTAATTGTATTAAAATCATTAACTGGATTTCCATCAACAAGGATCAAGGGAGAATTACCTCCATTTACAGACGAAATACCTCTAAGATTAATATTTAGACCTTCCCGACCAGGTTGCCCCCCAGACCTTGTTATTGTAGCACCAGGCACCATACCTTGTAAAGTGGAAAGCACATTATTTGATGGCCTGCTTGCTATTTCTTCAGCTGTAATTACCTCAACAGCCCCTGTTACAGAAGTTTTAGCTTTGGTTCCATAACCGACAACTACTACTTCATCCAGTTCGCTAGTATCTTCTTCTAAAGTAATATTCATTATATCCAAATCACCTACCTTTTTTTCAGTAGTTTTCATTCCTATAAAAGAGAAGACTAAAACATCACCTGTTACAGCTGAAATGCTGTAATTTCCATCAAAGTCAGTAACAACCACGGTTTCTTTTCCTTTAACCTGAACATTCACCCCAGGTAAAGACATTCCATTTTGATCTGTTACTTGACCATTAATAGCCTTCTGAATAATTTTATCTACAAAATCTCTGGACGAATCAATTTTAGATACAGCATATAATTGCATACTTCCAAAAAAAGCTAGTAAACACCCCATGGTAATTGATAGTCTATATTGTCCATAAGACGAACATAATTTTTTTATCATAATTTAATTTTTTAATGGTTAGAGTTGAGTAAGCTAAGCCCTAGCGTAAACATTCAAATTACTTCTATTTACCAGGTTCTTTTTTTTGTTTTCGATTAATTGGTTTTTATTCATAAATTAAAAATTTAGTTGCTAAATCGTTTTAGCTTTTACTGAAAAAAATCTTTTTTTTTCATATTTGCTAAATGCTTTTAGCTAATTTAACAATTTTTTTAGAAAAACAAACTTATTTAAGAAAAAAATTAGTTTAGCGATATTGCAGTACAGTGAATAAGAGAAAAACTATATTTGGTTAACTTATTAGAACTTATAAAAAGAAAGGGGCAGACTCTGAAAGTCTGCCCCCTAATTACCCCCATTAACAACTTTTTTCAAGTGTTAAAAAATATAGTCTCTGTTAATTACTTTCAACAAAATCCTTTTCCTCAAATTTTCCGGAATATTTTATTCCTTCAAGTTCCCAACGTTGTAACATTGAATTTAAATTACTGCGAAAAGCGTTATAATTCTTTCTATTTTTCTTAGTCCACCCAACTTCAGCATATGCGGCTAAGCGTGGGAAAATCATACTTTCCATATCTTCTGTATCAGGAATCCATTCTCCCCACATTTGGCACCCCATACCTAGAACCTTAGCATGATATTCATTATCCAGCTTCTCAGGTATTGGGTCAAATTCATAAGCTTTTTCAATGGGAATATACTTGTAAGAATAATCTAAATATGTATACACGTGATGTGAATTTACTATGTCGTAACCGTTGGTTACCGCTTGTATTATTAAATCTGTACTACCTTTCCAAAAATGAATTATAGCACTCTCTGCCAATTTTTCCTGTACTTTAACATCATCAGCCTTTTGCCATTCATGTACATTACCTCCAAGTATCTCATTCCATCCCATCATTCTATGCCCGCTTTTATCGATAAAATTAGATATCCTATTAGTGAAGAAAATTTGAAAATCTGCTGGAGTTTTTAATCCATTCTCTTTCATAAACCTCTGAACTTCTATAGAGTTTTTCCATGCACCAAACTTTACTTCATCTCCGCCAATATGAATAACTTTTCCAGGAAAAAGCTCCATAACTTCTTGGAGCACGTTTTCTATAAATTCATAAACTCTTGGATCAGCCACATTATAGGAGTCCGGAAGTTTACCAAAAACTACCGGAACCTCTTTCAACTCGCCAATTGTCCCTAACCAGGGATATGCCGCAATTGCTGCAGAAGCATGTCCTGGCATTTCAATTTCCGGAACAATCGTTATATTTCTTTCGGAAGCATAAGCTATAATATCTCGAATTTGATCTTGAGTATAATACCCCTTATGTATTTCTCCCGATCTTTCTTCACTATCCCAACCCCCAATTTGGCTATTACTTCTGTAAGAACCAACTTCCGTTAATTTAGGATATTTTTTTATTTGTATACGCCAACCTTGATCGTCTGTAAGGTGCCAATGAAAAACATTCATTTTAAGTAAAGCCATTTGATCAAGTATTTTTTTTACCTCTTTGGTACCTTTAAAATATCGTGCTTCATCCAACATGAAAGCTCTCCAGCTAAAACGGGGTTTATCTTTAATCTTTAGCATTGGAATTGACAAGGCTTTTAAACCTTTCTCTACATTTAAAGGAATAAGTTGTCGTAAGGTTTGAATTCCATAGAAGACGCCTGTGTCAGTTGCCCCTTTTATGGAGATATTCTTCTTATTAACTTCTAAATAATAACCCTCTGAGCCTAATTCTTCCAGCAGGCTTGAATCTACCTTTAGATTAATAACGTTTACCCTTTTCCTGTTAACCTTCAAACTCTTTTTAAATACGGTATGTAGTATACTTTGAAGATAAGCAACATTGTTTTGGTTTAATTCATCTGCAGCTATAGAAGTATTTTGATTTAAATTAAAATTTCCTTTTCCCTTTTGAACAGATAAAGGTTGAGGAATCACATTTATATGCTGCGCCACGAGGCACGTATTCACAAATAGAGCAACTAAAAAAAAGATACTTATTTTTCTCATAACGGCGTTTTGAACATTTTCAAATTCTTAATTAATCTCATTATTATGCTTATTTCCATTTCATTTTCGCTAAATACAGTCCTTTTTTATCCCAACCGGTATTGGAAATATACCATTCGCTTTCGTTTACTTTAATTACTTCAGGAGCATGTAAAGGTAAAGAGGTAACTAAGTTCTCTATAGGAAAGTTTAAAGGATCCTTAGACCAATATACATGTGTTTCGTTATAATCGGTAAGTGCGCGACATACGAATAGATAATACAATCCATTTCTTTTTACTATAAAAGGACTTTCAGCATCCCCCGCCCAATCAGCCTCATATGGTTGGGTATGTACAATTTTTGGTCCACTCCAATGTTTTAAATCAGGACTGGTTCGCACTGCTACAGAAGAACGAGTATCGACTTCATTAAATGTCCGGGTATAATAAAAATAATATATCCCATTATCCTTAAAAACAAAGGAATCTCTTGCGTGTCCCGGATCACTGAACAAGGGGTTAAACTCATGCCTTTTCCAATTGAACATATCGTCAGATTCTGCCATACACAATTGTCCCCAACTAGCATAGTATGGCGCCTTTTCCTGTAAATTCCCTATATTATAAAACATATGACTTTTATCATCTTCCTGGTATATATGTGGAGCCCAAAGTACTCGTTCTACTCCAGGTTTTGCTTTAAGGGCATAATCGTGATCCTCCCACGTTAATTGAGAAATACTGTCAGCACTTATATGAAAAAGTTTGTTTTCTCCAGTCCATGGATTAATAGGTTTATGACCAATTATACCATAGGCATGCCATTTGCCATCTGGTCCTTTAGCAAAACTATGATCATTCGTATACCAAGTAGTATCAATTTCGGAACGGGTATCATTTGGATTAAAAATATGTTGCCACTCTCCTGAAATTTCAGGTGTTTCCACCCTGAAAGTAGTTTCCTTAGTTGTCTCTGTTTTTTTGGAATTTTGATGGCATCCTAAAGGTATAAGAGATAAACCTAAAACCATTGCAATTGATACTAATTTTAAAAGAACTTTCATGATATTTTTTTGAAACTAATTAATTATGATTTAAAATTTCGGTTACCGGTTTTCCACGCCAGAAATCGGGGATATTTAACCCTAACAGATGTGCAATGGTAGCTGCTGTATCATAGGTGACAATTGTATTTTTAAGTTTGCCTTTTCCTGAAATTCCCTTTCCATAAGCAATCCATGGAATCTGCGTTTCCAAGAGAGTTTTTCCTCCATGCCCTTTGTTTATCCCACCATGGTCTGCCGTGAAAATAATAATTGTATTGTCCATTAAATTTTCCTTTTCCAAGGCTTCTAACAGGTCTCCTACTAATTTGTCTACACGACCGACAGCTTTGTAATACTCAGGGGTATCGTGTCCAATGCTATGACCGGTATGATCAGGCTCATCCAAATGTATAAAGGTAAATGCCGGCTTTTCTCTAACTATAAAATCAATTCCATTCTGCATAGTTTTCTCTTCTGTTTCTCCATTATAATTTAGATCAACTAATTCATTTTCAAAAAGATATTTTATGCCGGACCAACTATAGGACACCCCCATTTTAGCCTTGGGCATTTGTTGATCTATAACACTAAAAATAGTAGGATATAATCCGCTTGGCCCCAGTACAGCGGAAGGTAGCTCTGGTTTCTTACTTCCCCATTCCGTAAATCCATGAAGTTCAGGACCTGACCCCATAATCATAGAAGCCCAATTCACCGCACTGGAAGAAGGTAATACGGCTCTAGTTTTTAAAGAATATGCTCCTTCCTTCATCATTTTTCTTAGGTTAGGTATTTCTGCCTTGTCGAAAGCATAGCTACCCAATCCATCGGCACCTACCAAGATAACATGTTTAATTAAAGGCTCTCTACTTTTAATAGCCTTTTCTTTATTAACGCAAGCCATATTAACCATGGTGATTAAACCGGCAAGAATGACCAAAACAATTTTAGATCTAAAAACCATCTTTCCTATTTTAAGGTTAGTATTGCTTCTAAAACATCTCCCTTATGCAAACTTCTGGAATGAATTTTGACATTTAATTGGTTATGTTTTAATTTGGAATCCTTTATTTCAATGGGATTGCCATTTAATGCTACTCTTAGTTTAGAAACTCTTTTCCCTTTAGGAATTTGTACATTTATTTGATTCAGGTTTAATTTCCCGTAATTCAACATTAACTCAACCTCTTGAGAGGAGCC
The DNA here is from genome assembly GCF_900129445.1 of Salegentibacter echinorum. GTDB lineage: Bacteria > Bacteroidota > Bacteroidia > Flavobacteriales > Flavobacteriaceae > Salegentibacter > Salegentibacter echinorum. The sequence continues at coordinate 353,468 of NZ_FQVT01000003.1, read as the reverse complement.
TGATATATTTTGACTAAAACTCCCCCATCCTTGCGCTGTTATAAATGCAGATTTAAATTTCTCTTTATTCAGTTTCGGTGCAAATCCGATAATTCCTTTTGGACCGTGATATTTAAACCCGGAAACCGCGATAAACGGTGCATAACCACTCATGGCCCTGGTATAATGATTACCGTATTCGATTTCATTATATGGATTTCTTCTTTTAGCTGTATAGCGGTCGTGGATTGCTTTCACTACCTTTAATCCTTCTTCTACTAAGCCTTCGGAAATAAGGGTGGCCGCCAATTGATGTTCCTGTCCTGTCCAAATTTCGCTAAAATAGCCTACCACTAATTTTTCCCATTCATTTTCAATGATTCCGGGAGCTAAATCGGTTCCTCCTTTAGGAAAGGATGCCATCACTACCCCTGCTTCATCCTTATCGGCGTAGTAACGTTGTACCGGAATATCGGCTTCAGAAAGATATTCTCCATAATTATCCACAAAGTTATATTTCATAATAGATTTCAAAGCTGTTTTTACTTTCTCCTCAGGCAAAATATCCCCCAGTCCAGTTTGAGTAGACCAATATTGCCCTAATAGTTGATCTGTATGACAACCTATATTCGTATTTGGTGCTTCAGGATGATCAGAGTCATTTTTTTGAATAAAATATTCTCCATTGAATAATTCTTTAGAAATATTTTTAAAACTTCTCTTAGCTAATTTATCACAAGTCTTAGCAAATTGCACATCCTTCATATCCAATGCCATTTGTTTTCCTGCTTTTAGAGAAGCTGCATATAAACCACTTATCCAGCTTATTTTCCCATACCAGGTTCGATCTAAAGTATTGTATTGCGGGCCTTCCAAGATACCGTCAGCTTTTCCGGTTTTCTCCATATCCTGGTTTATCATTACCTGAATAGATTTTTTAATCTTTTTCCAGTTTCTCTTTAAAAATTCATCGTCTGAGGACATCAGGTGTTCTCTATAAATTCGCATAACAGTTCCGGCATGTCCATCAATGGCAAACCCTCGACCATCATGCCGTCCCATATCACTAAACTCGCCTCTATAGGAAATGATACCGTTGTTTTGAAAAGACAAACCAAGATCAACTTGTTCTCTTAAGTTTTGGGCTAAATTTGGAAAAACACGCCCCATTGCCTGTTCATAATGAAATACATGAGTACAAGTCCCTTCTCCTAAATACACCCCCTCATAGGTATAAAATCTTCCTTCGCTTTCTTTGCGATCTTTCAAATCGTCAAACCGCACTGTAGCAGTCGTTGCCAAGGTACTTACATTGGCAAATGTTCGATCTAAAAACCACTTTGGCAAACTAGAGTTATACCATGTTTTATTCCAGTTTTTTGTAATTTTTAATAGTTCTGGCCTGTTAATTACATACTCTGAAACTGCAGCCGAATTCTCAAATTTACTACTATAATAATGTCTTAAATCTTCTTTATTAGTCCAATGATGTCCCCCATCCCAAAGGTGTACATTGGGAAAGTACCAACTTAAATGAAAAGTAAATGTTTTTTGTTCACCAGGCTTTAGATTTACAGTAGAAGAGACACTTCCTACAAGTTTTTGCCCAATATCTATAGTAGCCTGAGGTTTTTCTTCCGGTACTTCATAAACATAAGCTCCTTTTGGTTTACTAACACCAGCGTTTCCAATACCTTCTCCTACCAGTGTTAAACTCATGTTTCCAGCATCTGGAAATGTATTCGAATCTAAATTTGAACTCTCGCATATCAGCCTCGTGTAATTTCCAGTACTTATGATCTTATTTTGGTGTTGCCCATTTAGAACCTGTTTTTGAGCACTCCAATAACCTGCTGTGTTCTGTAACCATCCATTTATAGAGACATCAATATTTGTGTTACCCTCGTTAATAACGGTATATTCCATTACTATCATCGGCAAACCAGAATTATCTGCATCTGTTGGGATAAATGGAGTATAAGCATTCAATTTAATTTCTACCGGCAATTGGGGGTCATTATAGGTAACTTTTCCTATAGGGTACTCTCCTTGAAAAGAAATATTAGAAAATCCCTGTTTATTTAGGGGTCTTTTATATTCAAACCCATTGTCATTGATTGTTATACCAAAACCATTCTCAAAATTATTATCCTGTACTAATGGATTAAGATAATAACGATGCCCTCCTTCGTTTCCCGGGCTAATTTTAGATATATTAAATATATCCCAGTACCAAAGTTGCCCATCACCTCCTAAATAAACCTGACCAGCAGAAATTCCACCAACAGGCATACCTATATACTTTAAGTCTTTTTTAGAACCATCTACTGTTTCATTTGTATTTGATTGTGCTATTATTTGTGAAGAAAGGAGCACCAATAATAGTAATGTTATCAATCTGTTCATGCTTATATTTTTTTCTTTAAAATTATTTTTGATTCAACCATCCTAATTCAGCCATAGTGACTCCATGGGTATTCAAGTAATGTGCATCTTCAGGGCCGCAGGAAGTAATATATTCTTTCCCTTTATAACTAATTATTTCGGCTGCATGACCAAACATAGTTGTTAAGACATTTTTTTTGTAGTCAAAATGATCAGGATTATCCGAAACAATTACCAGGGTCTCGGCATATCGCCTATGTGCATAGGTAAAAAACAAATACCATAATCCATTTCTTTCAATCAAAAAAGGAGATTCAATCAATGTAGCCCATTCATTATCATCAATTCCAAGAATCGTTTCGGGGTTTTCAAAATTTACAAAGTCCTTAGTACGAATTCTCAACACCTGTGATTGTTTCATACCTTCATTACCGGTTGCTACAACATGAATCCAGTATTTCCCGTCAGGTCCTTTCATAATATGTGGGTCTCTTGTTCCCACCCACAATTTATTTGGCAAAATGGGTGTTTTTGTTTCTTCCCAATTTACAAGATCTGTTGACCAATAGACTTCTAACTGTCTTTTTTCCCTCCATTGTTCAACCACCATCACCCATCTATTAGATTCTTCATGCCAAACAACAAACGGAGCCCCAATATACTCGGTACCCTCAATTTCATTAATTGCAAAAGGTTCTCGTTTCCAATTTTTGGTCGCACTATTTGAGGTTAGATGTCCTAAATAAGGATGATATCTATACAAGTCTTTTCCTTCAGGAGGAAAAGGATTATTAATTCCAAACCAGTGAAGCTTTCCTTTTTTATCAACCACAAAACAATGATCATTTGTAAACCACTTATTTTCGTCAAAATCTGGTGAAGGTTTTGGATCAAAAATTTGTTGACTTTCTCCTTTTAAATAAGGAATTTCTGCATCTTCTAAAATGTTTTTTTTGGGAGTATCTAATCTCTTCTGATTGGTTTGACAAGATATTGTTCCAAAAAAGGCGCATATAACTATAATGATATTCAATCTTAACATAATTATTTCTTTCAACTAAATTCTTATTCTAAAATATCTATTTCAGCAATGGTTGCCGATGAGCTTCCTCCGGCTCCTCTAATAGAGACAATTTTAACATATCTTGCCTTTACTGGTTCATCAAAAAGAACTTTACGTGCTTTAGGATCATTAATCAGATTACCAAGGTCAAAAGTTCTGACTGTTTTCCAGGATGTTCCGTTTTTACTTATTTTTATAACTCCCTTTTCAATCAAGCCTTTTTTAAAATTTAATGGCGGAGTGTAAATAAAACCTCGAATCGTTTTATTTTCTTTTAAATCGATGGTTAATTCCGGTTCTCCACTTCCAGAATTCCAGTAGGTTTTTACATCAGCATCAATAGCATTCTCTGGGATATTTTTTTCACTATCATAAGTTCCTTTAACGTCCCAATCCTTTTTAATCAAGCCAAATTCTCTTTCTGCCAAACCTCCTGTTTGTTCTTTTTCAAATGACTTGGCTTTTACGTATCCAGATTTCAAGAAAAAAGGATCGGAAAATATTTGTGAATTTTCATTCGGTATTTCACCATTAGTAGTATATCTGATAATCACATTTTTTGAAATACTTTTATTAACATCAATCCCGTCGGTTTTCCAATCAAAATCACTTTTTTTAGGGCTAATGGTGACTTTACCATTAAGATTACGTTCAATTACTAATTGTGGAGGACGAGGTTTAAAATAATGGGCAGAGACATTTGATAAAGAAGGACTTAAACGAGATTTCAAAATTCTCACCCTTAATTTATTGGTAGTCACTTCTGGAAATCTCAGTATTTTTTTATAACCTATAGTAGTGCCTTCTACTACTTCCTGCCATTTATTATCTACCCAGGCATCTAATACATGTTCTTCAACCCGTTGCCCATGAGTTTGTATAGCTTCTTGCAACAAGAAGCGATTCAAAGTAATGGGCTTAGGTAAAGTAATTATATAAACTCCTTTACCGTCTTCACCTAAAACATAAGTGTCTTCATTCGAATCAAGAATTGCACTTTCACCTTGAGCTCCAACTAGCAAATTATTATTATAAGTTTCTCTAATTCTTTCACCAACCTCCTTAAGTACTCTAACATCTTCTTTGGAAAATCTACCCTCTTTATTAGGTGGAATATTTAGTAGGAAAGTAGAGTTACCACCTACAGAACGTTCATAAATATCGAATACGTCATCTGCACTTCTCACTTTTTGATCTTCATCTCTATAGAACCAGCCTTCTCTTATAGACGTATCTGTTTCGCCAGGCAAATAGTGTAGATATTTAGCATCAAAAAGTTTTTCTCTGCTACCAAGGTCACCATGCATGTCAGGAAAAAGGTTCATTTTATGAGGGTTCTGGTCAAATGTGACTACATCCCATTCTGATTCGCGCGTAGCCCCAGATTCATTACCGCACCAGCGAACATCTTCTTTTCCAAAAATTACAGCATTGGGTGCTAGGGTTTGTATTAGTTCTTTCCAAGCCAGGTAGTTATACTTTTGACCTCCCTTTCGTTTTGGATGCGCTCCATCAAACCAAACTTCGTGAATAGGACCGTATTCTGTTAAGAGTTCGAAAAGCTGATTCAAAAAATATTCGTTATAATCATCTACTTTAAACTTAAAAGTGGTTTTGTTTTTAAAAGGTCTATTTTTAACAGGCCTTGGTATAATTCGCTCAGTCCGTTTGCTCAAATTTCCATAAAGTCCGTCTTTATTTTCTATTTGGTACAAATCGGCTGGAGAAAGATAAACTCCCAATTTCAATCCGTATTTTTTGCAGGATGCTGCAAGTTCTTTCAACACATCTCCCTTACCGTTTTTATAAGGAGAGGACATCACTCCATGTTTGGTATAACGAGATTGCCATAATACAAATCCATCATGATGTTTGGCAGTAAACATTACCAGTTTCATTCCTGCATCTTTTGCAGCACGACACCATTGATCTGTATCTAAATTTTGAAGATTAAAAACTTTGGGATCTTCGAACCCATCACCCCATTCTTTTCCAGTAAAAGTATTTACTCCAAAGTGAACAAAACACGTAAACTCTAATTTTTTATAAGCATATTGGTTGGCAGTAGGAACTACCCAAGCTGCTTTTTCTATAATATCCTCTTTAGTATCATTAGGCTCTATTTTAATTGTACGCTGCCCTTGTGCAAAAATTGCTGTGTGCAATAGCACACCTATTAGACTAGCTAAAATTTTATTAATCATAATTTCTGGATTAAAAGATTACTCTATTTCTTAATTAGTTTTTTTTTCTTGTATTTTACTTGAAAAGCATTCGCATTGAAATTTCAAAAAACCATTTCAATATCCTGAATAGAGATTTTTAAAAGCTCTTTCGATAGTTCGTCTAAAATCTCTTTGGAAGCCTTAAAATGATACATTCTTTGTGTGTGATTGTAACTTTCACCAGACGCTAAAGTTAAAGCAGGAGAAGAACTCTCTAATTCGTAAAATGGTCCCATTTGAGTTCTATCTTCCAAGGGACCATCATTGTAAGAATTTAAAACATCTCCAGAATATGGATCATCCTGTATTTCCCAGGCTGAATTCACATACCTATCAGTTGCTTTAGGAGTTTTTATTTGTAATATGGTTAGTATTCCATTTTGGGCATCATAACTACCAATATATCCAGTGGCACGCAGCGGTGTTATTCCAATTTTACCTCGGCTTTTCCCGTCTGCTTTAAAAAAAACATGCTGTTCTTTGCTTTTAAGTCTGTCTTTAGCTACCTCACCAAAATAATTATCATTTACTTTTACTCCTTTTTCTTCTTCATTGCCTTCAAGTATAGGAGCTACCACAGTAACTTCATCTGATGGTGTCATCATGCATAAAAGCCATATTGATAATAATCCAGTATTTTTATTCCATTCTTTATCTCCAATATTGGTAATAGTATTTTGTGTTTCGTAAGCAACAACAGTGAATTGATCGTTGAATAGGTCTAAGTTCTTTATAACCTCCTGCTTGGTTAATAAGGAAACGGTTCGATTTACTTTTAAATTAAATTGGGTTCCTGAATAGTTGGTTAATTTCATTTCTTTTTCAAAAGAAACACTATTTTCATTACGCTTACTCACATTAAATGATTCGGTATCTAATGCACCAGGCACATACCAATTTTCAAACTCAAACTTTTTATCTTTATCAAAATAAATTGAAAATTGTCCGCCTTCAGGTCCCAACCAAAAACGTTCTTCACCACCGGTAGGATTGAAATGTTCTAATTTCTTTTTTGAACTTATCAAATCGTAGTTTATCCAGCCAAAACTCATTCCTTTCTGTCCATTTAATGTACTGGTCATCACCCTGCCTTGCAGTTCCGGAGAAACTATAATGCTTGCTTTTCCGTCATTATTTCCTAAGACAATTGTGTTTTTCAGGTGTTTTCTAAGGAAAGCTTTATCATACCCAAAAGTTCCTTTTTCCAATACAACCTCATCTTCTGTTGTTTTTTCCATCTCTTTATCAGTGTTATTTTTGCACGAAACTGTTACTATCAAAACAATTACGGATATACTTATATATTTTAATTTATTTCTCATAACTGAAACTCGATTTCAAGAATAGTCCTCTATGTTCATTTGTAATTTATTGCTCTGTATCCATATAAGGCAACTATCAAATAGCAGATTAATGGTAAAATAAAAGAGAAATTCACTTCAGGGACCCCTAAAATCGCAACGTCATTGTACCCGGGACCACCAATATCTAAAATTAACCCTTGCAATGATGGCATTATTGCACCACCTACAATTGCCATTACTAAAAATGCTGAACCGTATTTAGCATCATCACCTAAACCCATTAAGGCGATTCCGTATATTGTTGGAAACATTAAAGACATACAAAATGAAATAGCTACTAAACTATATAAGCCTCCCATTCCCTTTATAAATATAGCTCCAAGAGTAAAGACAATAGCTCCCAAGGATAGAAAAAAAAGTAGTTTAGCTGAGTTGATATACTTTAATAGAAATGTACAAATCCAACGTCCTCCTAAAAATACACCTAAAGCAGACATAGCATAATAAACTGTAGTTTGATTGTTAATTCCTAAAACTTCTGCATATTGATAAATATAGGTCCAACACATTATTTGTGCTCCCACATAAAATGTTTGTGCTATCACCCCGCCAACAAAGCGCTCTTTTTTAAACAACCTTTTTATCCCACTCCAAACATTAGATTTTTTATTTTCAGTGTATTCAGGCATTTTCACAAAAGCAATAACCACTAACATCAACAATACAAAAACGCCCAAGCCTACATATGGATCCCTTATCACTAACAAATCAGATGTTTTAATCAAAGATTTAGCTTCATCACTTAATGCTAAAAAATTTACATCGTCAGATTGCAAAGCTCCTAAAACAAAAGTCTGAGCAACATAAAGCCCAGCAAGAGCACCAATAGGATTAAAAGCTTGCGCCAGGTTTAAACGCCGGGTTGATGTTCGTTCATCTCCCATTGCTAAAATATAGGGATTGGCCGTCGTCTCTAAAAAGGCCAGACCAAAAGTTAAAATATATAAGGCTAGTAAAAAGTAAAAATATTCCTGATATACTGCTGCGGGATAAAATAATAGTGCTCCAATTGCATAAAGAGCTAAACCTGTTAAGATACCTTTCTTATAAGAATATTTTTTTATAAAAATTGCAGCCGGTAATGCCATGGTTCCATATCCTCCGTAAAATGCAAGTTGCACTAAAGATGCTTTAAAATTATCTAATTCCATAACTTTTTTAAATGCAGAAACCATTGGATTAGTAATATCATTAGCAAATCCCCATAAAGCGAATAATGAAGTAATTAGAATAAATGGAATAATTTTATCCTTTGTAACCACCGGGACCTTACTACAATCCAGAATTTGCTCATCTTTAAAGGTACGCTTATATTCTTCCCTATATTTATCCATTGCTTCAGTTTAATAATCAAGTCAATTCAGTGTTGATATATTTCATTATTCAAATTCATTAAATTTTCATTAAAATTTTAAAATTCAATTTTTAGGTGAATATCATTATAATTGCTTAATCGATTTAGCTAAAATGCGATTCTTTCTTTAATAATTAAAATTAATTCATAATTATTTCTTAAAATTAATTTAGGAAAGATATATCTAAAGGAAGTTTAACGTGTTCCACCCCCCCTGATTCTTCATTTATTTGTTTCATAATAGAATCTACAGCCGATTTCCCCAACTCTTCTATAGGCTGGACTCCAAATTTAATTGGTACCTGCAGTAAGTGCATAAATTCGTAATTATCAAATGAAGCTAATTTTAATTTTTTAAAGTTTATAGTATTATTTTCAAAGAGATATTTTATTCCTAGAAAAGCTAAACGGTTATTTGAAAAATAAATAGTATCAATTTTTGGCGTGATTTTCATTAATTCCTTCATTGCAAGATAAGTCTCCTTTTCAATATTTTTAAAACTTACGTTTTTTACAATTGAACTATCATATTTATATCCATATGATTTTAGAGCATCTATATATCCGTTAAAACGTTCTGTCATATTAATTAGTTCTACATTAAAATTAACAAAAGCAATTCTTTTTCTCCCCATTTGAATTTGATCTTCCACAATTTTAAACGAACCATTATAATTATCAACAACAACGTGATTAGAAGAGACTTCATTAAAGTATCTATCTACCAAAACATATGGATATCTTTCTTTATTCAATTTTTTGATATGAGTTATATCTCCTATAGTAGGGCAAATAATTAGGCCATCTACCCGTTTATCCTTAAAGACATCAATTAATTTACCTGATTTGCGATGATTTTCATCTGAACTACCGAAAATCACATTATATCCGTGTTCTGCCGCCTCATTTTCAATACTCCTTGCTAATTTTGAAAAAAATGTATTGGATATATCCGCCATCACTAATCCTATAGTTTGGGATTTTCCAGTACGCATAGCTCTAGCCAGGTAATCAGCTTTATAACCTAGTTCCTTTGCTTTAGCAAGAACCTTTTCAGCCACCTCATCATTGATTCTTTTCTCTTTAGCTCTACCATTCATAACGAATGAAACCAAAGTTTTAGAAACACCCAACTCTTTAGATATATCTGCCAGACTAACTTTTTTCACAAGGTTGCTTTATTAACTATTTAATAATTTCATTTTACAGGATGAATTGGAAAAGTATAAAAATCTTAGCATTAGACCTAAGCATATAATAGAAATATTATTTAAACGAGATAAGCCGCGAAATATTTTAAATTATCGAATCTTGACATGCTCTGGTTTCGGATACTTTTGAAACACCTAATTCCAGATATTTTTTATACTTATAAGCATATGTAGATGCCTTCTCAGAGTCTGGTAAATATACTTTTTCCATACCACTTCCCATAGCTTTTTGAGCCTCCTGTACCGTATTGTGCACCCCTATTACAACAGAAGTAAATATAGCAGAGCCTAATGCACAAGTTTCATTAGATTTTGATAATTTGATGGGTATATTGATCACATTAGATAAAGTTTGCATCACAAAATCTGATTTTTTGCTAACCCCACCTAATGTTATTATTTCGTTTATTCCTATATCATTTTCGATTAATCTATCTACAATGGCCTTAGATCCAAAAGCAGTTGCCTCTACAAGAGCTTTAAAGATCATTGGTGCATTAGTCCCTAATGTTAAGCCTGAAATTGTACCTTTTAAAGATTGATCAGCATCTGGAGATCTTCGCCCATTTAACCAATCAGTTGCAATTACATCATTTTTGGAAACAGGGAGTTTAGCAGCTTCCTCAGAAAGCTGAGCTATTATATCATCTTCTAATCTCTTTTGCTGATTTTCATCTTCCATCAATGATAATGGCCAGGCTAAAACCCTCCGAAACCATGCGTAAATATCACCAAAAGCACTTTGTCCGGCTTCTAAGCCAACAAAATTTGGAATTACAGAACCGTCAACTTGTCCACAAATTCCTGGAATTAACTTATTATTAATTTCATTAAAAGGAACCACCATAATATCACAAGTAGAAGTTCCAATAACTCTTAACAACGAACCAGGTTTTACTTCGCCTCCAACGGCCCCGGCATGCGCATCGAGAATACCAACACCAACTTTTACATTAGGACTCAAGCCTAACCTATCGGCCCATTCTGGTGATAAATTACCTACAATAGTATCACTTGTAAAGGTATCATTATATAATCTTTCCCTGAACCCTATCAACAACGGATCCAAAGTTTCTAAAAAATCTGAAGAAGGAAGCCCACCCCACTCTTCATGCCACATTGCTTTGTGCCCTGCGGCACAACGACTTCGTTTTATTTCTTGAGGTTTGGTATTTCCTGTAACAAGAGCTGGCATCCAATCACAATGTTCTACCCAGGAAAAAGCTTCTTCTCTTATAGAATCATCATCTCTAAGAACATGCAACATTTTAGCCCATACCCATTCAGAAGAATAAATCCCGCCTACATATTTAGTATAATCTATTTTCCATTTCTGAGCTAGATCGTTAATTTCTTCCGCTTCTTTTATTGCTGTATGATCTTTCCATAAAACAAACATCCCGTTAGGATTCTCCAAAAATTCCTCTCTTAACGCTAAAGGTAAACCCTCATTATCAACTAAAGCAGGTGTACTTCCCGTAGTATCAAATCCCAATCCAGTAATATTCTCAATAATATTTTTATCACACTTATCTAAGACATCCCTAACAACTTCTTCCAATCCTTCTATATAATCTAAAGGATGTTGGCGATATCTATTTTTTAAGGGGTCGCAGTACAACCCCTTATTCCATCTTGTATATTTTTTTTCTGAAATGGCAATTTCTTCGCCGTTTAGGGCATTTACAACCATAGCTCTCACAGAATCGCTTCCGTAATCTATACCAATCACATACTGATTTCTCATAATCCGCAATTTAAATAACTAATATAATGACCCATATGTACTACAAGCTCTATAATCAGCCCCCTCTTTTTCCATTCCAAATGATGCCCAGGCACTCGGACGGAAAATTCTATCTTCAGAAACATTGTGCATATTAACCGGAATTCGTAGCATAGACGCTAAGGTAATTAAATCAGCTCCAATGTGTCCGTATGTAAATGCGCCGTGGTTAGCACCCCAATTTGCCATTACACTATAAACATCTTTAAAGGGTCCGCTTCCGGTTAAATTAGGAACAAACCAGGTTGTAGGCCAGGTAGGGTTTGTTCTTTCGTTTAATGCATCATGAACATCTTCTGGCAACTCAATAGTTTCCCCTTCAGCTATTTGCAGTACTGGGCCGACACCTTTCACTAAATTGATACGGCACATGGTAACTGGCATACTACCTCTTGTTTTAAAAGTTGAAGAGTATCCTCCCCCTCTAAAGTACTCTAACATACCAGGCCCCCAAGTGGTATTTTCTAAACATTTCTCAACTTCATTTTCAGTAATATCCCACCAGGGTTTCATGGCAGGTTTTCCATCTATAGTTTGCTGACCTGTTCCATCAAGTGCCGAGGCTCCAGAATTAATTAAGTGTATAAAACCATTAGCGGCATCACCGGTGAGGGTATGCCCTGTAACACGTTTTACAGACTCCGGACTCCAATAAGTACGTACATCACTAAATATTTGTGCAGCCCCCGTAATTAAATGTCCAAATAACATAGAAATACCATTGAGACTATCGTTTTCAGTAGCTAGCATAAAAGGTTGCCGAATACCATTCCAGTCGAAAGATGAGGTTAAAATAGCTTCCATAAAATCACCATTAGGAAAATAATCCGTCCATTGGCGTTGCCCCTGGAATCCAGCTGCAATAGCATTCCTGCCTTGTGCTTCCTCGGCGTAGCCTATTTCTTTAAGCTTAGGATTTCCAATCATTAAATCACGACCAATCAACGCCATTTTAACGACAAACTCCCAATCTTCATCCAGTGCTTCTCTAGATTTTAATTTTTCAGATGGATTATAGTTTTTGCCTTCCTTACAATTAGCTTTTGTCCATGCCAGTGCTCTTTCATATTCTTCTTTGTCATAAATTTCTTTTTCGATTCTTCTAATGAACTCAGACATATCAATGTTTTCGCAGCGCATGCCTAAGTAACTTTCAAAGAAATCAGTATCGATAATAGATCCAGCTATTCCCATAGATACCGACCCCATAGATAAATATGATTTACCTTTCATAGTAGCCACAGCCAATCCCGCTTTCCCAAATAGCAACAATTTTTTTTGAACATCTTCAGGAATTGTAGTATCGTCACTATCTTGAACGTCTTTTCCGTATATACTAAATGCCGGAATGCCTTTTTGATTATGGCCGGCTAGCGCTGCCATTAAATATACGGCGCCTGGTCTTTCTGTTCCGTTGAAACCCCAAATAGCTTTTGGTATAGTTGGATCCATATCAATAGTTTCTGTACCATAGCACCAGCAAGGTGTGACTGTAAGACTAACACCCACACCTTCTCTAGCGAATTTGTCCGCCGAAGCAGCAGCTTCTGCAACTCCCCCAATACAAGTATCTGATATAACACATTCAACAGAGCTACCGTCAGCATGTATTAAGTTTTCCGATAAGAATTTAGCCGCATTTTTAGCCATATTCATAGTGGTATCTTCCAAGGATTCTCGAACCCCATCTAATCGGCCATCAATTACTGGACGTATTCCAATTTTCGGTAAATTTCCTACTAAAGTTTTAAAAGTCATATATTTAAGTTTAAATTAATTATCTAATTACAATTTCCTACACTATTTATAATCCACTTATTAATTTTTAAATTTTCCCACAGTTTTTGTTATAAAATCCAAATACAATTTGCTAAATTGATTTAGCTAATATATAAAATAAAATATAAAAGAAGCCTAAGATAAGAAGAGATCGATAAAAGCTATTTTGCTTTTATCATAATCTAAGAGTCTAAATTAGCTAAACTTTAATGCTTCCTAAAAGCTCCAGCCCTATTTTAAAATTAATTTTAAAAACTAATAATACATTGCTTTTTAAAATAATATAATCTAATAGGTCTTTGTATTTTTTACTATTTATAAATTTTATTTACTAATACGAAATAATAAAGATAACTTTACATTGATTTAATCTCCTGTAGGCTCCTTGAAAATACTTTTGCTGACACAAATAAGTATTTAGCAATGGTAAAGTCGAATAGAATAGATTGGGTTTCCACTTCATGGATAATGACAGCTGCTTTTTTGTGCTATACAGGAATGTATGCGGTTAGAAAATCTTTTTTGGCTGGCCAGTATGTAGATTTGGGTTTAGGTTTTGATATAAATCCAAAGACAGCGATGGTCATAAGCCAAGTATTGGGATACATGCTATCCAAGTTTTTAGGCATTAAAATAATATCTGAAATGTCACCAACCAAAAGAACACAGTGGCTAATAGCTTTAGTTTCTTTTGGATTAGCTATGTTGGCAGCTTTTGCAGTTCTACCTCCAAACTTTAAAATTATAGCACTCTTTTTAAACGGCCTTCCTTTGGGAATTGTCTTTGGCGCCGTAATGTCATATCTAGAAGGTCGCAGAAATACAGAGTTACTAGCAGCAGCCCTCAGTGCAACGTTTATTTTTTCCACTGGGCTTGTAAAGACTGTTGGCGTCATACTATTACAAAAATACAACGTAGATGAATACCATATGCCCTTTGTTACCGGACTCCTTTTCTTTCCGTTTTTTATACTTGCTGTATGGATGTTAAAGAAGTCAAAAAAACCAAACGCATTAGATGTTGCCGAACGATCTAAAAGGGTTCCTATGAATCGCAAAAAAAGGAAGAAATTTCTATTAGAAAATGGTTGGGGATTCTCTGGGTTAGTAATCATTTATATACTGTTAACAATAATACGGGATTTTAGAGATAATTTTGTAGTAGAATTTTGGGCGGAATTGGGCTATGCGCAAGAGCCAAGCCTTATAACAATTAGCGAAATTCCTGTAGCCATTATAGTATTGCTTATAACAGCATTGGGTATTTTAATTAGAAATAATGCTCTAGCCTTCAATACCGGAATGTTATTTACCGGTTTAGGAGCTATAGTAATCCTTCTAGCGACTAGTTTTTTTAAACAAAATTTGATTTCCCCAATGGTCTGGATGATAAGCTCCGGAATTGGAATTTATCTGCCTTACATCCTATTTCATTGTCTCCTATTTGAACGTTTAATTGCCTTATTGCAGTACAAAGGCAACGTTGGTTTCCTATTCTATACGGCTGATGCTCTTGGGTATTTGGGCAGCGTTACTGTATTATTAGTAAAGGAGATTTTTAATTATAACAATTCTTGGGTAGATTTCTTCATTGACCTAAACATACAAACAGCATCAGCTATTTTATTAATAGTTTGTGCTACCGTTTGGTATTTTAACCGCAAATCACAGCGTAAAGCCAACTGGGAAAATGCTCAGTTGCAATATTAGTGAACATTCCTTTTCACTACTATTTCTAAAGACACCTAAAATGAGATCATCTTTAAGGCTGTGATGGTATCAAGTGTGTTTTTTTATATAAATTGCATATAAAATACATCTATGAGTGATTTTATTATAGGCATAGGTAAACGCCTTAAGGAAATTCGTAAAGAGCAAAAAAAGACTATCAGTGATATTGCCTGCCTTGCCGATGTGAGCAATGGTTTGATCTCCAGGGTTGAAAACGGAAGGACAATACCATCTCTACCAGTACTATTCAATCTCATAAAAGCACTCGAAATAGATGTGACTGATTTTTTTCTAGGAATGCCCCAGGGCCATGGTTCTCGTTATATTTTATGTAGAGAAAAAGATTATAATACTATAGAAAAAGAAGATGAAGCCGAAGGTTTTCACTATAGGCATATCTTTAGTAAACAACTTTCTTCTTTAGGTTTTGAAGCAGTTATATTGACAGTCTCCCCAAACTCTAAAAGACAGAAAGTAGTTACTGAGGCTTTTGAATTTAAATATATTATCAGTGGGAGTTGTTCCTATATTATCGGCGAAGAAGAAGTGTTTTTAAACGCTGGGGATTCCCTATTTTTTGATGGGCGAATTCCCCACGTCCCCGTAAATCTAGGCCAGGAAATATCCAGTATGCTAGTTTTATATTTCTATATATAAAAAAGCTCCTAAAGTAAATCTCCAGGAGCTTTTCAGGCATAACAGCAAAACAACTAATTAAGCTTTCAGTAAAATATTTTCCAACTCCATTAAGGAGTTAATAATAAAATCTGGAGATGCTGTTTCTATTTGCTCCCGGGTATGCGCACCAGTTGTAACACCTATAGAAAGACCACATTTGGCATTTTTACCTTCTTCAACATCTATAATAGAATCACCAATTTTAACCACTAGCTTTGAATCTGTAACACCTAGTTTTTCCATAGCCAAAAAAATCATCTCGGGCTCTGGTCTACCTCTCTCAACATCAGAAGCCGTAACTAAAAGATCAAATTCCACACCAGAGCTCCAGTTTAGCTTACTAACTAGTTGTCTTGCCGTTTTTAGATCATAACCCGTATTAAGAGCCACCTTTACCTTATTGCGCCGCAACAACGAAAAAAGTTCAGTAGTACCAGGATAGGTACTTACTTCCATTTCTTTATAAGCTGTAGCCAACAAACCTTTAAAGTCATTAAAAACCGTATCAACCAAAACTTCGTTTACTTCATTATCCTGCTCCAGAATATCTATAATGGCCTGCTTTTTCTCCTTTCCTGCCGCGTGTTTCAACACAAATTCTAAACTTAAACTGTACCCTGCATTGTTTATAGCTTTTTGCAATGTCTTATAAACAATATTATTTTCGTTAACCGTTGTGCCGGCCATATCAAAAACTACCAATGCTATTTTATTATTCTTTACCATAATTCCTATTTAAATAGTATTTCAATATTTTTCTCGGCGAAGCCTGCGCTGCCTGTCATCCCTTTACCTCCAATTCCCGTTACTATATGGATGTTTTTTCCAATACTTTCATTAAAAATATCCTTTTCTTTACATTGGGAATACACACCATACCATCTATTTGCTATCGTATAATCAGGCAGATTAAAAATCTTTCGTGCTTCGTTAATCATAAAATCATCTAGCTCCATATTAAGATCAAATCCTAGAGTATCTATTTCCTTTACACTAGCATATTGGTGAGAGTCACCAATAATAACCGACCCATCTATTGCCTGTTTAAAAAGGATATGGATCCCCCATTTATTTTGAAAAGAATCGAGATTTTCTTTGGCTTTTATTACAGCATATGAAGGACATTCCCTAAAACTTTCATAACGCCTAATTGTCCAACCCGTTAGCAATGACCCCGGTATCTTAAAGTTATTTTGCGGAACTGTTTGCATCATTTGTAATTTACAAACTTCCAAATCACTCGTTTCAAACAATTTTGGAAACAATGTTTTAAAATCATTTCCATTACAGATTATAGTCTTTGTCGCCCAAAATTCACCTTCATTCGCTGTATTCACTATAACTCCCCCCCTATCCGATTCACAATGTAACACATTACAGTTATAAAAAATATCCAAATTAACCTGGCTATGCATATATTGATGTAATTTCTGAATAAGAGAATGAGGCTCAACGTTTACCTCTTCTGGAAAAAACAAACCTGCTTTTACATATTCGGCTTGAAGTCCTGGATATTTATCTAAACACATTTGCTTAGACAGCATTTGAGAACTATAGTTATTATCTTTATTAATTTGATGGAGTTCCTCTAATAGTTGGAGTTCCTCTTGATTAGACGCTAAGTATACTGTGCCTTGCTGACGTACCGAAATATCGTTTTTAGTCTGAATATCCTTGTAGATTTCTAAACTACGTCTTCCATAAACCTGCCATTTAGCATCCATCCCGGAGGGTACTACCTGTCCAAAATTACGTACTGTTGCTCCTTGAGGTATACTACTTCGTTCTAAAAGTGCTACACTAAGTCCATTTTGAAGCGCATGATAGGCGTGGAATGTACCTAGAATCCCGCCTCCAACCACTATTAAATCATATTGTTTTACCATTTATCAAATTTTATTACAAATAATAAATATATAGGCAAATTTAAAATTTTTATTTATTATTTGTAAACTTTTACTCCATTATATTTTAATTTTAAACTGGTTATAAAAGCACAAATATCTCCAGAAAATCACCTAAAAAAATCTGTCCTGTTGTCCGCATTTAACAAGTAAATTACTTCGCGGCAAGCCCACGAGGCATTAAATGAAAACAAAGTTTGGATTTCGAGACAAACCTGGGATCATTAAATCTAGATTATCGAGTAAAGATAATTATCCGCTTTTTAAATATATTTCAAGATTATCAAGAATATAATCTTATAACTTTTGATAAGCTTTCTGTAATTAATATTAATCTAAGCTACAGTTACTTTTCAAGATCAAACTACTATAAATCACTTTATGTCGATTAGACAAACTTAAAATATGTAGTCAATAGAGTTCTGTAAAGTTTTTAATGAGATCTACTGGACATCAGATGCTTGTATAAAATATGATTAACAATAAGTATAGAGGTGAAACTATAATTTAAGGGAAAATAAATAGAATAAACATTATAAGCTTTAAGGAGCCATTCACCACATTTCCTTTCTCTACGCAAAAGCTTCGTTTCAAGAAAAGAGGTTCATTACAAAAATTCTTGGACACGAGGGAAAAAGCTTAAAATTCACCTTACAAATCGAAAAAATCCGTAAAGCTTTTTTCCTCAAGTCCGGTGCGTATTAACTTAAA
This sequence comes from Salegentibacter echinorum, assembly GCF_900129445.1. GTDB lineage: Bacteria > Bacteroidota > Bacteroidia > Flavobacteriales > Flavobacteriaceae > Salegentibacter > Salegentibacter echinorum. Next base: position 335,298 of record NZ_FQVT01000003.1, on the reverse strand, counting down.
ATGCGTATCACAAATTCAGCATTTCATTAAAGCCTTAGTACATCACCTCACCCTTTGATGCTTAACAAACAAGGTTTAAAATTAACCGGAGTTATAAAGGTACCCTATTTATAACTTCTCTTAAATTGTAAACCATTGAGATAGGAATAACTTCAAAAGCTAATATGAAGGCGCTGAAAGAAGTAAATGAATACAAATCAACCTATTTATTCTGATCTAAAAATATTTTCAGTTTTCCGGTAAGACACAAAGAGAATGCTCTAGATGAAAAAAGTGAAATTTACTATTTACCCTTATTTTATTACAAAATTATACCCATTTAAAAGAGTCACTTAGGCCTCAGTTTTTAGATACAGAATTAATAAATTACGCTCTTGGAATTCAGGTGAAAATGTTGGGAATGGAAGATCTCTTTTAAATGAACTATAATTCGACATTTATATACTCAGGAGTTAATTTCATTGAATACCATAACAAACTCGAAACTAAATTTCTGGGTAAGGGAGAAAAAAACCAAGCATCATCTGAAGTTGATTTGGTATATCCTTATAAAGACAAAGTGATTCCCATAGAAATAAAATCAGGAGCAAAGGCACTTTAAAATCCTTACATCAATTTACAATAAGGGCAAACTATCCTTATACCATAAGAATATACGGGGTAGCTTTAAAATTGAAGAGGATAGAACCCTGGACGGAACTGCTTATTTATTGATGAATCTATCTTATTTCCTAGGTACTCAAGTTAAATATATCGAATACTTTGTGAAAAATTATAGTTTAACTCGGGAATTAAAGTAGCAATTCACTTGCTGCATCCAAAACTGAGCTATCCAATTCTTTCAAGTAAGACTGGGTAATAGTTAGGTTTTGATGTCCCAGTGACTCGCTTATAACATCTGTGGCAACGCCCATTTGCTTCAAGCTATTCGCAAAACTATGTCGAGCTACATAGCTGGTTAAAATTTTATCAATATTACAGATAGAAGCGATCTCTTTTAAATCCTTATTATACTTACTTAGCGTCTTATGCTTACGGTTTTCAATTTGGAGCGGGGTCATATTATCTTGCAAGAGTAAAGGAAAAACATATTTTGTGCCAATAGATCTTGCCTTAAAATAATTTAAAATGTCCCTAACCGGTGGCAGAATAGTAATATTAAAATTTCCTTTTGATTTGGAGCGGGTGTAAAATATTTTGTCCCCATTAATTTGAGACCATTTTAAATTAATTTGATCAGCGAAATTCATTCCACGGGTATAAAAGCTGAAAACAAAATATTTATGACTATGTAAAAGATGTGGATGCTTTGATATATCCATCTTTACAATTTTCATTATCTCGGTAAAATCAAGAGCTCTTTTCGCAGGCTTACTTTTAAGCTTAGAAATTTTATAATTTTTAAAAGGATAAATGTCTGCTGAAATTATATCCTGGGCAATGGCTCTATTAAAAACAGCCCTAATTGTTCGCATTCGCAAACTGATACCACCATCATTTCCTCCTTGCGAACGCAAATGCGTTTCAAATTTTGACAAGTAGGCAACCGTAATGTCTTGGAACTCCAGTCGAGTCGATAAATTGAATTTTTTCAAAGCTAGAAAAGCTTCATTATGGATTCTTGCATTACCGGTTCTGCCGGCTGAGTTAAATTCTTGAATTAAATCCTTCCAGAAATGAAAAAATTTCTTGGATTCAGGATTGGAGGTTACTCGAAAAGCATTTTCAAATTCAGAAAGTCGAAAACATTCATTTTCAAGCTGTAGCTCGGAATAAATCTTAAACGCGCGTTCTTTAAACTTTAAAAGTAGCCTATTGTCCTGAAGATGGTTTTTATGTCTTTTGTTGAATAATTCCGCACTGGCGTCCCATTCTTCAGGAAATGCATTAAATATAGTTTTGAAATATTTAGATTTCCTGTTTTTAGTTACCCTTAAACTGACAGGAAAAGTACCATCAGCCCGTCTAACCTTATGCAATACTATTTTTACGACCGCCATCTTTTAATTTTATTATTATAGACTTGTACAACAAATGCTTACGTTTATGATACTATTGCAGTAAAGCCCAATAACCAATGTTCTAAAATCCGTACAACATACGTACAACAAATTACCATATAAAGATAAAACAAAAGAATTTAGATACACTATTAAAATCATAATATGTTTATAATCAATACAAAGGAAAATAAATCTAACTAAAAGAATTGTAAAATATGAGCCTGGGGGGCGTGGGGTCGCAGGTTCAAATCCTGTCATCCCGACTATTTAACTTATCAAACTAGCACAAAATAAGGGTAATTGTATGATTTTTATATAATTACCCTTTTTTGTTTCTCAAAATCTAACAAAACACTACAAATTTAAGGTGAGTTAATTGTGAGCTTTTTTTAAATAATCCTGAATTCACAAAAACAAAACTGATAATGGCCCCCTAGCAAAACACTTAAAGCCTTCTAATCCACAATTGCCAATAATTATCTGAGTGTAAAATCGAAAGCCTATCTCCTCTAAACAAATATTGAGCTATAAACTTTTAAAATAAATATCAGTTCATAATATTTTAAAATGCATATATTAACTCAAGTTTTACAGCGTTAGCTTTAGAAATACCCTGGTGAAGAAATTTAATAGAAAAATATAATTGTTTGAAATCTTATTGATTTTAATATTTAGAAAAGTTACTCGATGAATGTAGGTTTATTAAGTTCATTTTTTAAAGCACGTACAGATGTGTTCGCCATACATTGGCAAAAAAATAAGAGGAGTGGGTATATGCCTGCTTATAGTTATGACCCTTATATGTATCGACTTCATAAAATAAAAGGAGGATCATTTAAAGATTATAAAGATAAAACCTATCAAAATCTAAGTACTTATCAAATTGAAAAACATCTTCTTGGCAAACAATTAATAGGTATCTATCCCTTACTGAAAGACAATACTTCCTGGTTTATTGCTGCCGATTTTGATAAACAAAACTGGGCTGAAGAATGTCGGAAATTAATTGAGGTTTGTGCTGAAAACGATATTTCTGCATACTTAGAAAGATCCCGTTCTGGTAACGGAGGTCACATATGGATATTTTTCGAACAGGCCTACCCGGCATATAAAAGTAGAAAAGTAATCATTAAATTAATGGAGAAGGCTGGTCTGTTTTCTATTTTTGAGAAAAACTCCAGTTTTGATAGATTGTTTCCAAATCAAGACTATCACAACGGCAAAGGACTTGGGAACCTTATTGCGTTACCGTTTTACAAACCAGCGGTTGAGAAGGGAAACAGTTGTTTTGTTGATCCGTCCGATGCCGAATTAAAAACTTATAAAGATCAGGAAAAATTCTTATCTGAAGTTAAGAAAACCTCTATTGACCAACTTAATCAATTATACGACTCATTTGGTTCTGAATCAGAAAAGAATTCAGATATCAAAAACCCTTCGACAAAACTTGAAATAAACCTGAGCAATATTTTGCATTTAAATAAATCTGGAATAAATGCAACGCTTACTAACTTTCTAAAAGAAGAACTTAATTTTGCTAATTCAGAATTCTTTCTTAAAAAGAAGTTGGGAAAAAACACCTGGAAAACAAAGCCTTATTTCAATTGTGTAGAAGATACCGAAAAGGAAATAATCTTACCTCGTGGATTCGTTGGAAAGCTTATTCGGTTTTGCAAAAATCAAAAGTTGAATTATAATTTTAATGATAAAAGGAAGAAAAAGACTTTCGTAAATCTTAACTGCGAAGTCAAGCTTCGGGCGCACCAGGAATTGGCTATTAAAGCAGCAGCTAGGAAAGACTTCGGAATTATTTCAGCACCACCAGGTTCAGGAAAAACCATTATAGGTTTGAAAATTATTTCAGAAAAAAGGCAGCCGGCCCTTATAGTTGTTCATCGAAGACAATTAATGGAACAATGGATAGAACGCATTCAGACTTTCTTTGGTGTTCCAAAAAATGAAATTGGAAAAATAGGACAGGGAAAAACCAAATTGGGAAAAAAGATTAATGTTGCTATGATTCAAAGTTTGGGGAAATATATTGAAAAACAAGAAGAAGGAGAAGAACTTACCCAGCGTTTTGGCACGCTGATAGTTGATGAGTGCCATCATATTCCGGCAAAAACATACCGAAATACAATATCAAAATTTTCATCATATTATCAATATGGGCTTACCGCCACTCCCTTTCGTAAAGGAAATGATGAAAAGTTGCTCTTTGCATATCTGGGAGAAAAAATTGCAGTGATTAAACCTAATGATATAGAGGAATACAAGCACCCTAGAATTGTGATAAGAAATACTTCACTTGATATTCCGTTTAATTCGAAGACAGATACATTCGAAACTTTATCTAAAATCCTTATACACGATTCAGCAAGAAATAGTTTAATCTTAAAAGATGTAGAAACCGAACTAAAACTAGGCAAAAAGGTGGTTATCATCACAGAGCGAAAAGAACATATTGACACCTTAAACCAATACCTAAAACAATCCTATGATACGGTAGCTCTGAGTGGAGAAAATTCAGAGGCTAATCGTAAAGCTAAATGGAAAATATTGAATAGAGGTGATTATCAAATATTAATTACTACTGGTCAGTTTTTTGGGGAGGGAAGTGATCTTCAAAATGCCTCAAGTCTTTTCCTCGCCTATCCTTTCTCATTCAAAGGAAAATTGATTCAATATATAGGCAGGGTGCAACGTTCTGAACTTACTCCTGTGATTTATGATTACCGAGATTATAAAATAGATTATTTGAATCGGTTGTTTCTTAAAAGAAATAAGCATTACAGGAATTTCGATAAGCAGGCAACTTTGTTTGATGATAACTTACAAACTATAGCTTCCTCTCAACTATTAACAATCGATAAAAAAGTTAAGATAAAAATAGCTCATCTTGATTTCCGGTATGGCGCGGTTGCTTTTGAATATCACATTTCAAATAAAGATGAACCAATAGAATTTGAAATTGAAAATAACGAGCTACGGCCAGAATTTGATGTTCTGAAACCCTACTTTTCCAGGGTATTAAAACAAAAGTATATCGAAGTTGAAATTTATGCTGAATACGAAAATGAAAGTTTGGTTGCCCAATCTGCTTATTCAAAAGACATAGAGCTTATTGATCAGGAACTTATTAAAAGCGTAAGATTTCGTTTCGTGGAGAAAGATATTTTAAGAAAACCACCCTCAAATTTAAAGAATGGAAACCTCACAGATTTAAAAAGCCTATTGAGATCAAATAATATATCATTTTATAATTCTGAAGAAAATTTAATCAACGACCTCCTAAAAACCAAAGATGTTAAACATTACCGTCAAATAAAGTACCTGGCTTCAAGGCATAAAAAGGAAATTTTAAAACTTCGGTTTGTATTACAGCCTTTTTCATTTGTATTTCTTATTTCGGGCGAGAAGGCGTATCATATCGTTTTAGAAACTTTAAATACGGAAGAGGCAACTTATATTTGGCATTTAGATAAATCTATTGATCGTTTAAAGCAACATATCAATATGGTCGATAAAGATTTAGGCGAAATAAGAAATGACGGAAGACAGAAATTTTTAGCAAACACAGGAAGTAATTTCAGCAGAATTATTCACGATTATTCCAATGAGCGGAAAGGTTTTATTATTTGGAAAAGCGCATTAGAAGAAAGACTTTTCTAAGAATTAAAATATCGAATAAAGGAAAATATCCTTCTTAAGCTTTAGGAACTGTATCTTTCAAATTAATCGGCTAATTTTAAACTTTTAAAATCACCAACCGGCAACAAGTATAATTCAAAATAAGATTTGTTATGAATTCAGGAAGAATTTGCGTCACTTGCGGGACTAAATATCCCGAAAATTTTACAGGAAATACCTGTATTATTTGCGAGGACGACCGGCAGTATGTTCCACAAACGGGACAGGAATGGACAGATGACAAAAACCTGCTGCGACATCACAGTATTAAAATCAGGAAAATTAAAGATAAACTTTATGAGTTTATAATCAATCCCAATTTCGCGATAGGACAGAGAGCTTTGCTAATTTTATCGGAACGGGGTAATGTTCTATGGGATTGCATCTCTATGCTCGATGAAGCCGCACAAACTTTTATACAACAAAAAGGTGGTTTAAAAGCCATAATAATATCTCATCCCCACTATTATTCTAATATGCAAGCCTGGGCAGATGCTTTTAACTGTCCTATTTATCTTCACGAAAAGGATGAAAAATGGGTAGTTAACAAAAGTGAAAAGATTAGGTATTGGCAGGGAGAAACATACCAATTATGGGATGGTATGAGAATTCTAAAAATTGGTGGACATTTTCCCGCCTGTTCTGTATTATTGGTGCCAAAACTTTCAAAAACGGCTGCACTTCTTTGTGGTGACACTTTTTCTATCGCGCCAAGTATGCAGCATATTGCCGTGATGTATAGCTATCCCAATAAAATACCGCTATCTATTGCTGAAGTTGCCAGAATAAAAAAATCATGGAACTCGTGGAATTCGATGAGATTTACGGTTTCTGGAGCTCCCAAAACATTACGAAAAATGCCAAAAAAATTTTAATGGATTCCCTTAATCGCTATTCCTGAATTAATTATTATTAAAATAACTCACCCACTGCCAACTGCGTACTGAGACTGCCTACTGAAACAACTAATTCCAACGAAACTTTGCACCCAATACAAACCAGCGTGACGGCATAGGAACAGCGCCGGCTTCTTTATATTCAGCATCAAATAAATTAGTGGCTTCGGTATAGATCGTAAATTTTTGCAGCTGGTAATTTAAGCGTAAATCGGTAATATTATAAGCATCGGCAAATTCCCGTCGCAATAACCTGTTTTTAAGCTGAAAGGAAAAGTTCTTCTTTCGATAATGGATTCCCGCAATAAATTGGTGTTTTAACGACTCCAAAGTATATTTAGATTGGATATCATCTGAAGCTTCAAACGACGGGCTCATATAATTATAACTTGCAGAATAGCCGATAGCCTGTTGTTGTCCCAAATTAAAATCCTGTTGCACCCTTGCATAAATGCCGTGCACTTTATTCTTTCCAAAGTTTACTGGCGAATAAGGCGTAGCAGGATCGGCCCTCACCCAGTCAATAAAATGGGTAATATTCCGATAAAAATATCCTGCTTTAAACCTAAAACTCCTCTTTTTATACTCCATATTAGCTTCATAACTCCACGCATTTTCCGGTTCAAGGGATTCATTTCCAACATTACCGGGACGTTGATCCAGGTATAAATCTGTAAAGGACGGAATTCGTTGCCCGGAACCAATATTCATGGCAATTTTCCATTGCTTATTTACAAGATAGGCCACGTCGAGGCCGGGATACAACTGCCAGCCAAAAGCTGTATTATAATTAGCATAAACACCCAGCGTACCGCGAATCTTTTCGCCCAGGCCGCTTTTTAATTCGGCATAAGCCCCGTGGTTATTACGATTGTGCTCACCTATATTAGAGCTATTAATTTTTTCCAATCGCGATTCCCAGCCAAAACCAAAAGTTCCTATCCCTGTTTTAAGGCTGGAATTCAATTCTAACATTAGTGCATTTGTATAATGCAAAGACCTTCCTTTACTTAAATCATCTTTGTAAAAACGATAATCATCTTCCCCATAACGATCACTTATTCTGGGGGCAAGGGTGAAATCACCCCAGGTATGTTTTGAAGAGATACTAAATACAGAAGACTCAACAATTTCTTCGGAATTAACATCATTGGGGGCCGCATAAAAACCATTAGCCCCAAATCTACTTTTCGCATATCCCGCCAGTGCCGTTATGCTATTATTATCATTAAACCGATAATTACCATTATAAAATAACCGGGTATTCTTTGCTGCTGAATTATATCGCTGCCCGTTGTAATTGCTATGAGAAAACGATAAAAGCTGACTTTGGCTGGACGTGCCAAAAATCCCGGTAACTTCACCAGCACCGCCACCATAAATCCCTGAACCATCACCTTCTTCCTTGCTTTTAAATGAACTTGCAGCCTGAACATCTGCAACCACAGAGGATTTTCTATCTTTTTTAGTCACAATATTCACCGCACCCGTAAGCGCATTAATACCATAAATCCTCGCTGCTGCGCCTCTTAGTACTTCAATGTGATCTATCGCACTTAAAGGCACCGGGATGTTCATCATATTATGTGCGGTTTGCGCATCTAGCATTTTTATACCATTCACCAACACCAAAGTTTGCTCTGAAGTTCCGCCATCTATTGAGATATCGGTTTGTGTTCCAAACGGGCCACGTTGCCTAATATCTACTCCATTTATATAGGACAAAACTTCATTGAGCGATCTAACAGGTAAAGCTGCAATTTGTTCCTGGGTAATTACCTGGATATCACGGGAGCTTTGATTAAAAGGTGTATCCAGTCGGTTTCCCTTTATAATTACCTGTTCCAGGTTATGCCGGTTTGCATCGAGCTTGGGAAGACTGTCTTTTTGCTGTGCTATTCCGGTTGTGAGTGTGATTAAGCTAATAATATTTAATAACCGTTTCATAACTTATATTCTTACTATTCTAATTTCTGTGCAAATATTCATATAAAATTAGTATTTTTGGTAGTCCGATTTATAAATAATGAGTAGTCCGGTTGATCCAGATTGTTCATGAAAATTACTAAAAGGTCCAAAGCGATTAAGTTCAACTATCCCGAGAATACGGGATTGATATTCAAAAATGAGTTTCCCTAATTCGGGATTAATCCGCAATAAAAAGCACTTCTCATCAATGACGTTAACTATGGGAATTAATATTCCTTTTCCATCTTTTATCCATATAGATCGCCGAAAGAAAGAACCGGTATATATGCAAATTGTTTATCAATTTATTAACGCGGTAAGAAGCAGGGTTTTAGAAAGTGGTGACCAACTTCCAGGTAGCAGGATAATCGCAAAAGAATTAAAGCTACATAGAAAAACAATTGTTGCAGCCCTGGCCGAGCTACAGGAACAGGGCTGGATAAATACCCGCCCTAATATTGGAGTTTTTATCGCTAATCCTGAAGTTTCAGCCGTTCGGAATGAAGTTTTTCAACAACCTCCCCAAAAAGCTACTTATAACTTTAGAAAAGAGTTTATTTTAGACAGTCCTTCCGAAGAAAATATTTCCAGCTATTCTTTTACCGACGGCACCGCAGACTACCGCATTGTAAAACCTGAAGAACTGGTTCGTTTTTACGCTTCAGTATTAAAAAGAAAAAAACAAACCGGAGTATTATTGAATTCCACAAAAGATAAGGTGTTTTTTAAAGATCAATTAAGTTATTATCTCAATATCACCAGGGGATTTCACCTCTCCAGGAAGTTTCTACTGCCCATAGCGGGTATGGAGCAGGCACTATCTATCCTTGCGCGTTTATTGATAAATAGCGGGGATATCGTTCTGGTGGAAGAACTTAGTTATTTTTTGCCAAATATGGTTCTTGGTCAGGCTGGTGCCAGGATAAAAACCATTCCTGTAGATGAAAACGGGATGAATATAGATTTCATAGAAGAGAATTTTAAGGCCGGGGAAATAAGGCTGGTGTACCTCAACCCGACTTGTCAATATCCTACAGGCGTTCAACTTTCTGAAACACGAAAAACGCAATTACTGGATTTGGCAGAGCGTTATAATTTTATTGTGATTGAAGATGATACAGATTTTGAGTTCTCATTAACAAAAAACAAACAGGAATCTTTATTTCGAAAAAATGGCGGAAACCGGGTAATCTACCTGGGTAGTTTTGCCAGATTTTTGCTACCGGGATTTCAAATGAATTTTATAATTGCACCAGAGGATCTTTTGCATGAAGCAGCCAAATACTTGAATATCTACGGAAAACCCGATGTGATGATGGAAAAAGCCCTGGGTGAAATTATTCATCAAGGCGATATTCATAGATATCAAAGAAAATCTAAAAAAGTGATTGCTGAAAGAAAAGAACTATTCGCCGGCTTGCTAAAAACTTACTTTAAAGATAAAATAGAATTTGATGTGCCTAAGGCCGGCTTAGCGTTTTGGATTGAATTTAAAGAGTTCTTTCCCTTAACCCGTCTGCAGGAAAAAGCTAAAGAAAAAGATGTCTTTATTCCCGGGATTTGTTTGTATCAAAACAGGCGGTTAACCGCGTTAAGACTGGGTTTTGCCCATTTTAATCAGGCAGAAATGGAAGAAGTAGTAGAGCTACTTGCTGGAGCATATTTTGAGCTGATGGCAAATAGGCCATGCTCAGGAAAAAAATCTTTTACTTAATTTTCGCCAGTGGCTACAAATTGATCGATTCCAAAAAACTCCTTTTCAATATTCCTAATTTAAGAACGCCAAAAGATACGCTAATTTAGAGATTGTATTTTAAAAAGTTTAATTCAGAATACATTTAAAAAAGTAAATTTATTAGGAAGACCTTTTAAAAAGTGGAAGCAAGCTGATTTTTTCCATAAGTGAAATCAGCCGAATCTAATTTTCTTTTAGCTGTAGAGCTTTTAGATGTTGGTCAATTTCCTGCCAAACAAATTCATTTCCACCATCTTTATAAAAAGTTATTTTTTCCGATTTATCTAGAATAATATTTTTTGGATAGGAATTACCAAAAATTTCCCTGGTATCTTCAGAAATAAAAGTGATATCATAATTAAATTGATTATTTTCTAAAAAGGCGTTCACACTCTCTTTTGAATCATCTGTAATTGCAATAAATCGTACATTCTTGTTAGCGTATTTATCAACAAGTTTATTTAAACCTGGGATTTCTTTTCTGCAGGGCGCACACCAAACAGCCCACCAGTTTAATACAATAATATCATCTTTAGAATTATCAAAATCATATTTTTTACCATCAAGATCCTTAAGGGCTATCGCTGGAAACGCATTGCCTTTAGCAAGCGGCATATCTATTGTTATAACTTCTAGTGAATCAGCCAAACGGGATTTATTAATCCAGGAATAAGTGATATTATTATTTAGGGAATCCAACTCCTTAACTCTTAAGGATATTCTATTTGTTGAATTATTAAAATTCATATCGATATCATTTTCCCTAATATCCTTTACATTTTTATTAAAGCTAACAGAGCGAAATTGCTTAATTTGATCATTTGAGGCAAGAGCAATCCAATTTCCTTTTTGTTCACCTTGCGATAGTGAACCAAAGTAAATATTAATCGAATCATTTTTGGTTTCTAAAAGCGCGTGACTTAAAATGTTGAAAGGTAAATCCTTCTCCAGGGGCTTCAGTATTTCAGGAAAACCATTCTGCAATTCCGCAGTTTTATAAAAATCCTTTTTATTCTGCTGACATCCTACGAGTGCCATTCCCAGAAATATGGTAATTAATAATTTAAGCTGAAGCATTTTGCGAGGTTTGATTTGTTAGCGGCAGTTGGACTCAAACTTACTACTAATTTTAAATACTAAAAAATAACTTTATGATTCTATTTTGAAAAATTTTCGATTTAAACTAATATTTCTTTAACAGTTTAACTGAAATCCCACACTATTTTCTATGGGATTGTTATTTCGCATGTGCAGTTATTTCAATCATTTTTATATGCATTATCGGCGTTGAAATTCTAACAATTTCCATTATTTTATTCTCAATTTTCTTAAAAAAAGACAGCTAAATTTTTCAAAGAAAAACTCGATTAGAACTCCAAACTTCTTCAAAACCATAATCCTATTGAAATCATAAATCTTCCTTTTTAACCCTAAAATACTTCGAAAATAAATATATTGCTACGTTTACAGCTAAATTTTAGCAAAACACTGAACAAACAGACCTATGCGTAAGACTTTAATTACTATCCTAAAGGAGCTTAAAAGAATCCTATCGGTTTATTTAGAGAAATACGATCAAAAATTGCCGTATATCATTACCTGCATTATTGCCTTAATTATTTTTATTGGCGGTTTTAACCTTTTTATTGAACTTACCGAACACCTAAAATCTGAAACGCTGGCAACCTACGATTCCCGTATTAGTGACCTGGTGGTAAATTATCGCTCCCCGGGCTGGACCAAGTATTTTGTATTTGTAACCAATGTTGGGGATACCTGGGGTTATGCCATTGTTTTTACACTTTGCTCCCTCCTCTTTTACTGGATTTTTAAAAGCTGGAAATACTTCCTGCAAATATGCCTGGTGATGGTATTGGCTTTGGGTTCTAATATTTTGCTGAAAAAAATTATAAACAGGGCCAGACCCGAAGCCGAACATTTAGTAAGCGTAGAAACTTTAAGTTATCCCAGCGGACACGCCATGACAGCGATGGCATTTTACGGCTTTCTAATTTATCTCGTTACCCAGTTTCCACTGCGAAAAACATTAAAATCCCTAATCATTGCCGTGTTGGTTCTATTGATTTTAAGCATAGGAATTAGCAGAATTTACCTGGGAGTACACTTTCCTTCCGACATCGCAGGTGGTTATATCGCCGGATTGATCTGGGTGGTTTTTTGCATCATTATATTTAATTTAATGACTATTTTCAAGAGAGATCCTACCATATAAATTTGTTATAGGTTAGATTTTTCTATTAAAATAACGTAGTCACATCAAACTATTTTTTATCTTAGTTTTAAGTATTTCATATTTCTCATTAATTTATTCAATTTAAAGTAGTCTGTGGTACTACTAAATAGTCTGAAGCAAATAAGAAGAGAAATACGTATATAAATAACAACCAAAGGCAGAAATAAAAATTTTTCAAGAATAAATATCTATCAATGAAACCAGCAGGATGCTGGACGCAAATAATTAGCAACACACAACTTGTTCCCATTAATTCAATTCGGGAGGGAGATAATTTTATTCTTGTGACAAATTCCCACATTGGGATTAAAATTATAAACAGATGAAAAGACAATTTTTAATACCTGCATTAGTACTATTTTTTATCGCTTGTGGCGACAGCGAGAAGAATAAAGATACTGCCAGGGCAACACCAGATAAGGAAACCGAACAGGAAACCAATCCCATACCGGCGGAACAACCAGAAGCAGTTCTACCAGAAAAAACTTATGAACACGAGGTTGTGGCCGGTGACATCACTATTCCCTGGGGCTTCGATTTTTTGCCAGACGAAAGCATGCTAGTTACTGAAAGGAACGGAAAAATCTATCATATAAAAGAGGGAAAGAAACAAGAGGTTACCGGGGCTCCAGAAATTTACAATCAGGGGCAGGGTGGTTTGCTCGATCTTGCAGTTGCCCCAAATTTTGCTGAAAATTCCTGGGTGTATATTACTTATGCCTCTTCAAAAGGTGAAGAGGAAGGTGGCAACACGGCCTTAATGCGTGCCAAATTTAAAGACGGGGAACTCACCAACCGAGAAGATCTTTATAAAGCTGAACCCAATACCACCAAAGGACAGCATTTTGGCTCTAGAATTGTTTTTGACAACAAGGGCCATTTATTTTTTAGTATTGGTGACCGCGGTAGCCGGGATGTAAATCCCCAGGACATTACCCGAGACGGCGGGAAAGTTTACCGACTTAATTTAGACGGAAGCATTCCAGAAGACAATCCTTTTGTTGGGGAAGAAAACGCCAAAGAAGCGATCTATTCCTACGGTCATAGGAATCCGCAGGGGATGATTTTTAATGATGGTGAAGTTTGGGTAAATGAGCACGGGCCCAAAGGCGGTGACGAGATTAATATTGTAAAACCGGGAAAAAATTATGGTTGGCCAGAAGTAACCTATGGTGAAAATTATGACGGCACCACAATCACGGAAGAAAGAACGGGACCAAAATTCACGAACCCTCTTACCTACTGGGTTCCATCCATCGCACCCAGTGGTTTTGAAAAAGTGACTTCAAATAAATATCCTGAACTAAAAGATGGATTTTTAGTTGGTTCGCTTAAATTTCAGTACTTAGAATTTTTAAAAATTGACGGTAATAAAGTAACAAAACGAGAAAAATTACTGGACGGCCTGGGGAGAGTTCGTGACGTTCAGCAAGGCCCTAACGGTTTTATCTATGTGGCTGTAGAAGGTACGGGAGTGGTAAAGCTACTGCCGCATGAGGAGCAGTAATTTGTCTTCCAATAATTTTTCAGCAATAAAAGTCGATATTTACATATTTTTTGAAGCAAATATTTAAATTTGCGCCAAAATTTTTAAGATGCTTATAATAGGAATTGCCGGGGGGACCGGAAGCGGGAAAACCACCGTGGTAAATCAAATTATTGAAGAGCTAAAGAACCAGGAAGTAGTTGTTATCTCCCAGGATTCTTATTATCAAGACCTTAGTCATCTCGCTTTCGAGGAGCGTGTAAAAACCAATTTTGATCATCCAAAATCTATAGATTTTGATCTTTTGGTATCGCATCTTAAGCAGCTTAAGGCGGGAAATACCGTTCAGCAACCGGTTTATAGCTTTAAAGAGCACAATAGAACCGAAGAAAAAATTAAGATCGCCCCTCGAAAAGTGGTGATTGTAGAAGGCATCCTTATTCTCACCCACCCCGATATTAGAGAAATGTTCGATATTAAAATCTATGTGCACGCCGATAGTGATGAACGTTTAATTAGAAGGCTAAAACGCGACATAAACGATCGTGGAAGAGATCTGGACGAAGTTTTATGGCGCTATCAAACCACCTTAAAACCTATGCACCAACAATTTATAGAACCTACTAAAGAGTTTGCCGATATCATAATTCCTACCAATCGGTACAATACAGTGGCTGTTGATATCGTTCAAACCATAATTAAAGATCGTTTGGACTAATTTTGTACCTTTAAAAAACGAAGTTGTTTTAAACAAATTACTTCGAGCTAAGCGACGAGCTGCTGAATAAAAAATTATTTGAGTTTTCATACATCTTTAATTTATCGATGGCAAATCTCGATTATCGAGTGATAAGTATATCCTTATTTGTTCATCTTTAATCGAAAAAGCTTTATAAATTTATAATTGTGAATTTAAGCTTATTTATTGCAACCTAATTTCAGAAATTTGCAACCGTGAATTTAAAAGAACTAAAACAAAAGCAGTGGTTTAAAATTGTTAGCAATAAATATGTGCTACTAAGCCTTATTTTTGCCGGTTGGATGTTTTTCCTGGATAGCAATTCCTGGTTTGTGCACCACGAATTAGATGAGGAAATTGAGGAATTGGAGAACAACCGCACCTACTATAAAACGGAAATCACAAAAGATAAAGCTACGTTAAATCAATTGCAGGATTCTGTAGAAATTGAAAAATTTGCGCGGCAACAATATTATATGAAACGTCCCGATGAAGAAATTTTCATCATTGAATATGACACTATTCGGGAATAGTAATCATAATAAACTACCTCGGGATGAGCCACGAGGTTTTATATAAAAGAAATATTTGATTTTGAGGTATCCTAATATCTATTGGAACTATTCTCAATTATCGAGTAAAAAACGATCTTATGAAATCATCTTTATTTCAGGAATTTAACGAAGTTTCTGCTAAGGAGTGGAAACAAAAAATACAGGTTGATCTAAAAGGAGCGGACTACAATGAAAAGCTTATCTATAATTCCTTAGACGGCATCGCGGTAAAACCTTTTTATCATCTAGAAGACCTAAAAGAAAGCGTGACCACGCCGTCGCCCAAAGATTGGAATATTTGTGAACGCTTTTTTGTAGGCTCGGTAGAAAAAACCAATCATTTAGCTTTAAAGGCGCTGGAAAAAGGCACAGAAAGTCTTTGGTTTATAATTCCCAATGAAGAAGTAGTTCCAGATACACTCTTTAAAAATATCCCGCTTGAAAAAACGATAATCTATCTGGACTTTAATTTTCTATCTGAAGCTTATTTCAAACGTTTGCGAGATTATTTGAAGAATAAAAAACACCAGGTTTTTCTACAAATTGATATCATTGGTAACCTGGCTCGCTCTGGTAACTGGTTTTACAATCTTAAGAAAGATCACGAAATTCTGGACACTATTTTCGCAAATCAAAATGAGTTTAATTCGGTTGTAAGTATAGATAGCAGGCTTTATCAAAATGCCGGGGCAACAATTCCGCAGCAACTGGCATACTCCCTGGCGCACGCCAATGAGTATTTAAATCATTTACAGGAGAAGCCAAACTTTAAAGACATTCAGCTTCAGTTTCTTACGGCTTCGGGGGCAAATTATTTCTTTGAAATTGCCAAGATCAAGGCTCTTAGATGGTTGTTTGCCAGTTTGGCTTCAACATATAAAATTCCTGGAAACTGTCATATTTTAGCGCAACCTACAAAACGAAATAAAACGCTTTACGATTATAATGTGAATTTGTTGCGCACCACAACCGAGAGTATGAGCGCTATTTTGGGCGGTGCCAATTCGATTTTCAATATGCCTTATGATGCGATTTATCATAAAAACAACAAATTTGGGGATCGCATTGCCCGCAATCAACTTTTAGTTTTAAAGCACGAGGCTTATTTTGGTAAGGTTTCCAATGCTGCGGAAGGAGCATATTATATTGAAAACCTCACCAGGCAATTTGCTGAAGCCGCGTTGGATATTTTTAAAGAGATCGAAAAAAATGGGGGATTTCTAACACAATTAAAAGAAGGCGTAATACAGCGAAAGATTAAAGAAAGTGCCCAAAAAGAACAGGAACAATTTGATAATGGCGAACTGGTTTTGGTGGGCACCAATAAGTTTGAAAATGAGCAGGATAAAATGAAAGATGAGTTGGAGCTTTATCCTTTTTTAAAACAAAATCCCAGAAAAACGCTGCTGGAACCTATCCTGGAAAAACGACTTAGCGAAAGCCTTGAGCAGGAACGCTTAAAACAGGAAAAAGCCGATTAATTTTTTCAAAAGACCAGACTATGCAACGAAAAGAACTTCAGGATTTAGAATTGATAAAGCCGCAATTAGGAAAACGGCCAACAGACGAAGCTTTTGAAACTCCCGAGGAAATTAATTTAAAAGCTTCCTATACAAAAGAGGATATTAAAGATTTAAAGCATCTAAATTTTGCAGCGGGAATTCCGCCATATTTGCGTGGCCCATATAGCACTATGTACGTGCGGCGACCCTGGACCATTAGGCAATACGCGGGATTTTCCACAGCTGAAGAAAGCAATGCTTTTTACCGAAGAAACCTCGCAGCCGGTCAAAAAGGACTATCGGTCGCTTTCGATCTTCCCACGCATCGGGGTTACGACAGCGATCACGATCGCGTTGTTGGCGATGTGGGAAAAGCGGGGGTCGCCATAGATTCAGTAGAAGATATGAAGATCCTTTTCGATCAGATTCCATTAGATAAAATGTCTGTTTCTATGACCATGAATGGAGCTGTTCTACCCATTATGGCTTTTTATATTGTCGCTGCGGAAGAACAGGGTGTAAAACCCGAACAACTTTCCGGAACTATTCAGAATGATATTTTAAAGGAATTTATGGTGCGGAATACCTACATCTACCCACCTACTCCATCTATGAAAATCATTTCAGACATTTTTGAATTTACTTCTCAAAAAATGCCGAAATTCAATAGCATTAGTATTTCCGGTTATCATATGCAGGAAGCCGGTGCCACCTGCGACATTGAGCTGGCCTACACCCTGGCCGATGGCCTGGAATATATTCGGGAAGGTTTAAATGCGGGAATGGAGATTGATAGTTTTGCTCCCCGACTCTCCTTTTTTTGGGGAATTGGAATGAACCATTTTATGGAAATTGCCAAAATGCGGGCGGCGAGAATGCTTTGGGCTAAACTGGTAAAGCAATTTAATCCTAAAAACCCAAAATCACTTTCCTTAAGAACCCATTCCCAAACCAGCGGCTGGAGTTTAACCGAACAGGATCCATTTAATAATGTAGCACGTACCTCTATTGAAGCAGCAGCGGCAGCTTTTGGGGGCACACAAAGTTTGCATACCAACGCTCTGGACGAAGCTATTGCGCTACCTACAGATTTTTCGGCACGCATAGCGAGAAATACACAGCTACACTTACAAGAGGAAACAAAAATCACCAAAACCGTAGATCCCTGGGCCGGTAGTTTTTATGTAGAAAAACTCACCGATGAAATTGCCGAAAAAGCCTGGAAACTCATTGAAGAAGTAGAAGAGCTTGGCGGAATGACCAAAGCGATAGAAAAAGGCATTCCAAAATTGCGCATAGAGGAAGCTTCAGCAAAAAAACAAGCCCGAATTGATAGCGAAACAGATATTATTGTAGGGAATAATAAATATCGACTGGAAAAAGAAGACGAATTGGTTACCTTAGAAGTCGATAACAAAACGGTTAGAACACAGCAAATAGAAAGGCTAAAAAGAATACGTGACAAAAGAGATACCAAAAAAGTAAATAAAGCTTTAAAAGACCTAAAAGATTGTGCTGAAAGTGAAAACGGAAACTTGCTTGGTTTAGCAGTAGAAGCTGCCAGACACAGGGCAACATTGGGTGAAATTAGCGATGCCCTGGAAAAAGTTTACGGTCGTTATAGAGCAAAAATTCAAACTTTTAGCGGGGTTTATTCAAAAGAAATGAAAGACAATACTTCTTTTCAAAAAGCCTGTGACCTTGCCGATAAATTTGCGGAACAGGACGGAAGAAGGCCCAGGATTATGATCGCCAAAATGGGCCAGGATGGCCATGATCGCGGCGCGAAGGTAATAGCAACGGGATATGCCGACCTGGGATTTGATGTAGATATTGGTCCGCTTTTTCAAACCCCAAAGGAAGCTGCAAAACAAGCGGCAGAAAACGATGTTCATATTCTTGGGGTTTCTTCCCTTGCAGCGGGACATAAAACCCTGGTACCACAAGTACTGGAAGAATTGAAAAACCTGGGACGTGAAGATATTATGGTAATTGTAGGCGGTGTGATCCCGTCACAGGATTATCAATATCTATACGATGCAGGAGCCATCGCCGTTTTTGGCCCCGGAACTAAAATTAGCGACGCAGCAATAGAGCTGCTGGAGATTTTGATTCAATGAGTTTTCTCAGTTGGCAGTTGCAGTATTCAGTGAGCAGTGAGCAGTTGGCAGTCTCAGTTGGCAGTAGGCGGTGAATAACAAAAGCTTTGAAATAATGTAAAATATCAATTGTATCATGTATCTTTTGGCAGGTTGATGATTTAGAGTGTTAAATAATAATGCTTTTATAAAAACAACGTGCACAAAAATCAAATACTAAAAGTCACACACTAAACTAATAAAAGATTGCCGCGCTCCTGCGTCGCTCGCAATGACAAAACCAAAACTTACAACTGATAACTGACTGACAACAGATAACCGACAACTGATAAAAACTATGGACTACACAGAAAAAATGCTTCGAGACGACGCCTTAAAAGGAAAAAACATCATTGTAACCGGTGGCGGCAGCGGACTGGGGAAAGCAATGAGTAAATACTTTATGGAACTTGGTGCCAAAGTTGCCATAACGTCACGAAATCTAGAGAAACTTCAGAATACTGCTAAAGACCTGGAAGAGGCTACCAACGGAACCTGTTTTGCAGTACAGTGTGATGTGAGGCACTACGAACAGGTGGAACAAATGCGTGACCAGGTAATTCAAGAATTTGGCAGTGTGGATATTCTTCTTAACAATGCCGCAGGAAATTTCATCTCGCCTACCGAACGTTTAAGCGCTAATGCTTTTGATACTATTATTGATATTGTTTTAAAAGGCAGCAAAAACTGTACGATGGCATTGGGCAAGCACTGGATTGATAATGATGAGAAAGAAAAAAATGTTTTAAATATTGTTACTACCTATGCCTGGACGGGTTCGGCTTATGTAGTTCCCAGTGCCACAGCAAAAGCAGGAGTCCTTGCGATGACGCGCTCCCTGGCTGTGGAATGGGCAAAATATGGAATTAGATTTAACGCTATTGCTCCGGGGCCTTTTCCTACCAAAGGTGCCTGGGATAGACTGCTACCGGGAGATTTAAAAGACAAGTTTGACCTTGCTAAAAAAGTTCCCTTAAAACGTGTGGGCGAACACCAGGAATTAGCGAATTTGGCAGCCTATTTAGTTTCAGATTTTTCGGCTTATGTGAATGGTGAAGTTATTACCATAGACGGCGGGGAATGGCTAAAAGGTGCCGGACAATTTAATTTACTG
The DNA here is from genome assembly GCF_900129445.1 of Salegentibacter echinorum. Classification (GTDB taxonomy): domain Bacteria; phylum Bacteroidota; class Bacteroidia; order Flavobacteriales; family Flavobacteriaceae; genus Salegentibacter; species Salegentibacter echinorum. The sequence goes on along the minus strand of NZ_FQVT01000003.1, from coordinate 315,219 downwards.
GAGGCAATTCCCGAAGAAATGTGGGATCAATTGGAAGCAATGATCAAAGCTAAGAAAGGCGATTGATTTTTTGATTCAGTATGAGAAAAGCCACAAAGACTTTAAAACATCAAGAAAAACTCCAGGAGCTTCTTTGTGTATATTAGTGGTTTCCAGTTTGGTGACAAAAATTTAGAATCGAAGCTTTTAAAATGGAACGCAGATAACGCTGATTGAAGATGATTAAATATGATTTTCACTCAGTATTTGTCCAGTAAATACTTGTTATGGACTTACTTTGGTTCAATTTGCAAGCAATTTTAAGTTTTCTCATATTTTGTCTATCAAATCTTTACTCTTTTTTCTTTGTTCTTGATTCTATTAACCTCAATTATTCGTGCATTCGTGGCATCTTTTAAAAAACAACATATTCTTTTAAAAAAAACCACAAAGACTTCAAAATTCCCAAAAAACACCGAGTACTTCTTTGTGTATTTTAGTGGTTTCCTGTCTTGGTGGTTAAAAGCAAAAGCCTCGAAATAAAGCTATAGTTATGGACAATTTATGAGGTAAAATTCGGGTAAAAACTCTGTAAAATCGTTTTATATTAAACTCTTTTTATTAAGAAATAAAGTCTCAAATAGCGGGTTTGTATGCAGTTGTATTTTTTATGTATAAGCTGTTAACAAAATCATTTTATAAACCTGTAATAAATTGTATTTTTACCCTTCAAAAATCACTTAGACTTAATGGGTAAAATCATTGCTATTGCCAACCAAAAGGGAGGAGTGGGAAAAACCACTACCTCGGTAAACCTGGCCGCTTCTTTGGGCGTACTTGAAAAGAAAGTATTGTTGATAGATGCAGATCCCCAGGCGAACGCTACTTCGGGACTTGGAATTGATGTGGAAGAGGTAGAATTAGGTACTTATCAACTTTTGGAACATTCGGTACCGGCAGCAGACTGTATTCATAAAACCAATTCTCCAAACCTGGATATCATCCCGGCACATATTGACCTTGTGGCCATTGAAATTGAACTTGTAGATCAGGATTCCAGGGAGTCTATGTTGCGAAAAGTTGTGGAGCCGCTTAAGGAAAAATACGATTATATTCTCATAGATTGCGCCCCGTCTTTAGGCTTGTTGACGCTTAATGCGCTAACAGCTTCAGATGCTGTTGTAATTCCTATCCAGTGTGAATATTTTGCTTTGGAAGGACTGGGGAAATTGCTTAACACGATAAAAAGTGTTCAGAAAATACATAATAATAAACTGGATATTGAAGGTTTATTGCTTACGATGTATGATTCCCGCTTAAGACTTTCCAACCAGGTAGTAGAAGAAGTACAAAAACACTTTGGAGAGATGGTTTTCGATACAATCATTCAACGAAATGTACGTTTAAGTGAGGCCCCAAGTTATGGGGAAAGCATTATTAATTATGATGCGGGTAGTAAAGGAGCCAGCAATTACCTAAGCCTGGCCGAAGAAATTATTAAGAAAAACTCGTAGAAGATGGCGAAGGCAACTAAAAAACAAGCTTTGGGACGTGGACTTTCAGCTTTATTGAAAGACCCTCAAAATGATATACAATCGGCAGAAGATAAGAACGCCGATAAACTAGTGGGACACATTGTTGAACTGGAATTAGATTCTATTGAGGTGAACCCTTTTCAACCCAGGACCAGCTTTAATGAAGACAGCCTTAAAGAGCTGGCTTCTTCCATTAGAGAGCTCGGCGTGATCCAGCCTATTACGGTTAGAAAACTAGACTTCGACAAATATCAATTAGTATCTGGGGAACGGCGTTACCGGGCTTCAAAGTTAGTCGGTTTAAAAACCATACCGGCCTATATTAGAATCGCCAACGACCAGGAGTCGCTGGAAATGGCCCTGGTGGAAAATATACAAAGACAGGATTTAGATCCTATTGAGATCTCTCTTTCTTACCAGCGATTAATAGACGAAATTAACCTTACCCAAGAGCAACTTAGTGAACGGGTGGGAAAAAACAGATCTACGATTGCCAATTATTTACGTTTGCTAAAATTAGATCCTATAATTCAAACCGGCATGCGGGATGGATTTATGAGTATGGGACACGGGCGGGCACTTATTAATATCGCCAATCCCCAGAAGCAGCTGGACATTTATGAAAAAATAATTCAAAAATCACTTTCTGTAAGAGAGACCGAGAAATTGGTAAAGGAAATAAATGAAGGTACCAATGCTTCTAAAACAACTTCAAAAGCAACAGTTCCTAAAACCTACAAAAAAGGCATCAAGGAATTTTCGGAATATCTTGGCGCAAAAGTAGATGTAAAAGTCACCAAGAAAGGATCTGGGAAACTAAGCATCCCTTTTTCTTCCGAAGAAGATTTTATTCGGCTTAAAAAATTAATTCAGGGTGAAGAATAGTCGGCTCTTATTAACATTCTTTCTGTTGTTCTTTGCCTGGACAATTAGTGCACAGCAGCAGGATTCTCTAATGGTTGAAGAACCGGTGGCTCGCGATACTATTTCTAAAGATAAAGACTACAAGCCATACAATGCGCTTGCTCCTGCAAAAGCTGCCTTTTACTCGGCAGTGTTACCGGGATTAGGCCAGGCCTACAATGGCAGGTACTGGAAGATCCCAATAGTTTATGGCGGCCTTGGAGTTGGCATCTATTTTTATATTAAAAACGACGACCAATGGAACCGCTATCGCGATGCCTATAAAGCCAGGCTTGCGGGACGGGAAGATGAGTTTTTGGGTAGGTTATCTACAGACGCATTAATAAGAGCACAGGAAGTTTACAGAAAAAATAAAGAGATATCAATTTTGGTAACGGCAGGAATTTATGTTCTAAATATAATTGACGCCAATGTAGATGCACACTTACAGCAGTTTAATGTAAGTGAAGACCTCACCTTAAAGCCAAATATGAGAATGGATAATTATACGGGAAAATCCCAGTATGGATTATCATTAAATTATAAATTTTAATTATGAAGATTGCACTTTTAGGTTACGGAAAAATGGGGAAGGCTATCGAAGAGATTGCAAAAAACCGTGGTCATGAAATTGTTTTAAAATTAGAAGAGGATATTTCTAATTACGAATTAGAAAAAATGAATATTGATGTCGCCATAGACTTTAGTGTTCCAAAAGCCGCATTTAAAAATATTACTACCTGTTTTAAGAAAAACATTCCGGTGGTTTGTGGTACCACAGGATGGTTAGACGACTATGAAAAAGCGACAAAAATTTGTAAAGAAGAACATAGCGCTTTTATCTACGCCTCTAATTTTAGCGTTGGGGTGAACTTGTTTTTTGAACTGAATAAAAAACTCGCGCAAATGATGAATGGTATGGACGATTATAAAATTGAAATTGAAGAAATTCACCATACTGAAAAACAGGATGCGCCCAGTGGAACCGCAATTAGCCTGGCACAAGATATTATTACAGAAAATGATAGAAAAGAACGCTGGCAATTAGATCACGCTACAGAGAACGAGATTCCTATTATGGCAAAAAGAATTGATGATGTAAATGGCACGCATACGGTTTCTTATAAATCTAATATAGACTCTATTGAAATTATGCACACCGCCCATTCCCGCCAGGGATTTGCCCTGGGAGCTGTATTGGCTGCAGAGTGGATAAAAGACAAAGAAGGTGTTTTCACTATGAAAGATGTTTTGGCCAGTCACCTCTAATATCTTCTTAACCTCATTTATCGAGTAACGTTTTTTAAGTATTGCTACTAATAAGCAAAGCAACAGATTATGACATTTACACAATGGTTTCTATTTTTCCTTCTTGTACAGGTTATTCATTTCGCCGGTACCTGGAAACTTTATAAAAAAGCCGGGAGACAAGCCTGGGAAGCGGCAGTTCCGGTTTATAATGCCGTGATTTTTATGAAAATTATAAATCGTCCCTGGTGGTGGGTAATTTTACTTTTCATCCCTATTGTAAACCTTATCATTATTCCGGTGGTTTGGGTAGAAACTATTAGAAGCTTTGGCCGGCATAGCACTACAGATACTTTGTTGGTGCTGGTTACTTTAGGTTTTTATATTTATTACATCAATTATGCAGTAGATGTAAAATATATTGAAGATCGCAGTTTAAAACCGCGCACCGCTACCGGGGAATGGGTAAGTTCTATTCTATTTGCGGTGATCGCTGCCACCATTGTTCATACTTATGTGATGCAGCCTTTTACCATTCCCACCTCCTCTTTAGAAAAAACCTTATTGGTAGGAGATTTCTTATTTGTAAGTAAATTCCATTATGGAGCGCGACTTCCCAAAACGGCGGTAGCTTTTCCTATGGTTCACGACACCATTCCTGTTTTGGGGGTAAAATCTTATTTAACCAAACCGCAGATTCCTTATTTAAGGTTACCCGGATTTGAAGAAATTGAACGAAACGATATTGTTGTTTTCAACTGGCCGGTAGATACGGTAAACGCTTTTCAGCAATATGGCGACGGGAAATATTATTACAAACCCATAGATAAAAAATCAAATTACGTAAAACGTGCGGTTGGTTTACCGGGCGATTCCCTAAAAGTGGCTGCCGGTAAAGTTATCATTAACGGCAAAGCTTTAGAACTTCCCGGCAGGGCTAAACCCCAATATACTTATTTAGGAGTCACCAACGGGGAAGGTTTTAACCGCAGGTATTTATATGAGGAATTTGATATCACAGATGGTTATTACTACAATCCCAACACCAATCAATTTGCGATAAATGCTTTAACCGAATCGGCGTATAAACGTCTTCAAAACCATCCCAATGTAGCAAAGATAGAGCGCTACTCAGATTCACTAGGCGCTAAAGACCGCAGCATTTTCCCCAATAACGGGAAGTTAAATTGGAACAACGATTATATGGGGCCAATTTATATTCCGAAGGAAGGAAAAACTGTAGAGCTAACTCCCCAGTCCATGCCTTTTTATAAACGCATTATCGAGACTTATGAAGGCAGTGAACTTGGCATTGAAAATAAAATTAGCCTAAATGGCTCCCAGGTGCTCATTAATGGAAAAGCTGCAGACGCCTACACTTTTAAGCAAGATTATTACTGGATGATGGGTGACAACCGTCATAATAGTGAAGACAGCCGTACCTGGGGTTTTGTGCCGGCAAATCACGTGGTAGGAAAACCCGTTTTTATTTGGATGAGCTGGGATGCCAATGCTAATGGATTCTTTAATAAAATTAGATGGGATAGGGTGTTTACCACGGTAAAAGGGGATGCTACGCCTACATCCTACCTACCCTATTTTCTTATAGTTGTGGTGATTGCCGTAGGTTTTAATTACTTTAAAAAACGCAGAAAAGAATCTTAGTGATCTTATGGAGAGTATTTTATTGCATCCCGGTTATTTTGGTCCCATTTCTCAATTTATAGCCTTAGTTAATGCCGATCATGTTTTTTTCGAAAATGAAGATAATTATCAAAAGCAAACCTATCGCAACCGGATGTACATCTATGATTCCAATGGTAAATTATTGCTGAATATTCCTATAAAACACCGTTCGGCGATTACCGGGGAAACGAAAAAAGCCGGAAAACACCAGCTTTATAAAGAGGTGAAAATTGAAAATGACTTTGACTGGCAAACGCAGCATTGGCGTGCTTTAAAAGCTTCTTATCAAACTTCTCCTTTTTTTGAATTTTATGAAGATGAACTATACCCACTGTATCACAAAAAATTTACCCATTTACTCGATTTTAATTACCACTGCTTAGATTTTATTGCTGAAGCGCTTCAGATAGACTTAAATTTTAACAAAACTTCAGAATACATAAGACATCCTGAAGATAAGAAAGACTTGCGCTTTTTAATTAATGCTAAAAGCAAACGGGAGTTCTACTTTGAAAAATACACGCAGGTTTTTGAAGAAAAACACGGCTTTTTAACCAATCTAAGCATTTTGGATCTATTATTTAGCGAAGGCCCCAACACCCTTAGTTTTCTAGAAAAGCAGGAGTTTTAAACCAAAAAACATTCAAAGGAGGGCTTTAAGCTCGTTCATTTTTCGCTCTAATTTCCCTGACTGCCTGCGAACAAGTTGCTCATAATTTCCTATACTTCGACAAAGTTCAGCACAGGTGCTATACAAATTAATCACAGCGTCGTCGTAGAACAAAAAAAGCAACTTCGTTTTAAGTGAAACACTTTAAAATTAAGATGGTAGTCTATAAACTCGACCAGGGGCACAAGGTATACTCTCAAAAGAATCTTTTATTTTGAGTTTTGAGGCAGGTTCAAGAGCATTAAGCTTTTGGCTATCGCCCTGCGATTAAATTTTAATTCGAGTCATAATGGGATAGTGATCGGAGAGCTCTTTATTAAAACTACTGTAAGAATTAATTTGCAAAGATTTATCAATAAGCATAAAGTCTATGCGCAGTGGAAAATAGCTCAACTGAAAGCTTTTTCCAAAACCCGCACCTGCTTGCAGAAAAGCATCGGTGTATTCGCTACCCTTTAAATATTCGTAAATATAAGAAAAGGCGGTATTATTAAAATCACCCGATATAATGGTTTTATAAGTGGTGCTATCAACTTTCTTTTTAAGCGTTTCGGCCTGTTCCTGTTGCATACTAAAGCCCTGCCCTATGCGTCCCACCAGTTTTTTAGAATCCTCATCCTTTAAGTCTTTAATTTCCGGTTTTACATTTAAGGATTGAAAATGCACATTAAAAATTCTAAGCGTGTCATTTTTAATCTTTAAATCGGCAAAAATAGCATTGTTATTTCCGTCGTGCGGAAAGTCTAAGGAGCCTTTATTCAGCATAGGATACTTTGAAAATATGGCCATCCCAAATTCAGAGTTTTTATTCTTTCGGTGTACGAAATGATAGGGATAAATCTCTTTTAAATTCGTCACATCTACCGTATGCTCCTGGGTGAGCAAAACATCTGGATCATTTTCCTGAATAAAGCTCACTATTTTCTCTGGAATATGTTCTTCGTCGGTCCAGTCGTACTGGTTGTACATCCTCACATTGTAGCTCATTATAGATAACTCTTCTTCAGAAGTATTTATAGTTTCTGAAAACTGAAAAAGACTGAACACATAGTTATAACCAATAAGCAGCACTATAAGTGAGAGCAGGAACTGCCGTTTAAACTTTATAAGCCAATAAGCGAGAAATAGAATATTTATTAAAATTAAAACCGGTACTCCAAGGCTTAAAACTGAAAGTAATGGAAAAGATTTTGGCGGAATAAACGCCAGTAAATAAGAAAGCAGTAATCCGGTAGCTGCTAAAGAGTTGCAAACAAATATTATTTTATCCAGGACGCTAAGCTTCTTCATTTAATCTTCTTTACCAGCTTTAAAAAGAAAATCTTTTTCAGATTTGCTCAAACTATCATAGCCACTTTTACTTATTTTATCTAAAATAGCATCTACTCTTTTTTGTTTTTCAGTTTTATTCATTTTAGGGGAACTCGCACTAGTAGCACTTCCTTGACTGGCAGACTTCTTTCTATTAGATTTTCTATATACCGTTTTCATTTTCGGCTTGCGTTTTCCAGAGCTGAATAAAGAAGCAAAACTATCCATTATTCTCTCAAACCAGGCGCCAATATCATTTCCTTTTTGCAGTTGTTTGGTGTAAAAATACCCCAGTGCTGCGCCACCAAGATGTGCTAAATGTCCCCCGGGATTTCCCATGGGGATTTGAATTACATCTAAGGCCACCAGAAAAGCTGCGATATACCAAAATTTCACACCGCCTATTAAAATCAACCGAACGCGCATATTAGGTACTTGCGTGGCAATGCCCACTAGAACCGCCATGACCCCGGCTGAAGCACCAATGAGATAAGACCGCCCAGTTCCCTGAAAAGCCGGAAACAGATTATAGCTAAGCATATAAATTAAAGCGCCCATAATAACACCCAAAAAGTAGAAATTCAGTAAGCGTTTTGGAGAAAAATAGTTGAGAAAGTATATACCTGAAAAATATAGAATAAGCATATTAGAGATAATATGCCATATCCCACCGTGTAAAAAAGAATAGGTAATTATAGACCAGGGCTGGAAAATAAACTCTCCCGGTTCTTTGGGAAAAACAAGCCACTGCATCAAAAAATCTGATGGTAACTGAAATAAAAAAGCGATTGTTCTAAAAAGAAAGAAGAGAACAAACACAAAAACGTTTATCGCGATTAGCTTTTCTACTACAGTCGCAGTTTGCAATTTGTATTTTAATTTATCTCCTCCTTTCATCAATCCCAACGATTTTGGTTAAACTGATTTTTCTTCCAGTACCACATCATAATAAAACCAAATAAAGCACCACCAACGTGAGCAAAATGGGCGATTCCGCCACCAAATAATGAATATCCCGTTACCCCTGAAAATAAATCTATTAAAATAATTACAGGAATAAAGTACTTAGCTTTAATGGGAATTGGTACAAACAATAAAAATAATTCAACATTGGGAAACATCATCCCAAAAGCAACCAAAATTCCATAAATCGCTCCTGATGCTCCTACCGCCGGGGTATTATAACTCATATATAAATCCTGCAGGGTATCTTTGGAAACCGAATTCAAAATACCCGTATTATACTCCCCGGTCTTTAACAGCTGTTCAATATTTCCCATACTCATCCCCGCTTCTAACAGGGCATTATAACCACTTTCAAAATTTATATAATTTACTAAAGTATGTAAAAAAGCGGCACCAAGTCCCGCAGAGAAATAAAAGAATAAAAAACGTTTTTGTCCCAGCATCTGTTCTATAGGACCTCCAAACGCCCAGAGTGCATACATATTAAATAAAATATGCATAAAACTACCGTGCATAAACATATGCGTAACTATCTGCCAAACCTTGAAATTTTCATTTTCAAAAAACCAAAGTGAGAAAAGCTGATAGGCATAATCTCCCAAAAACTGGGTACCAACAAAAAATATAACGTTGATAATTAAAAGTACTTTTACAGTTTCGGTAATCCTTCCCATTTACATAAATTTTTTATCCAGCTCATCTACCGTTAAGGTTACAAAAACCGACCTGTTAGTCGGGCTCAAGCCTGGTTCTTTACAAGCGAACAACCGGTTAACGATATGTTGCTGCTCTGTATTGTTTAAAAGCGTACCAGATTTTACAGCCATTCCCTTAGCAAGAGACTTAGCCAGCAAATCTGTTTGCGAAAACCCGTTATCGGGTACATCATTTTCAAAATCGGCGATAAGTTGTTCCAGCAAGATCGCCACTTCGCTTTCAGAAATAAGTGTTGGTATGCCAACAATTTCTGCAGAATCCTTTTTTAATTCTGAAAAAATAAAACCCGTTTGCTCCAGCGAGTCTTTAAGTTGCGATATAACTTCTATTTCCTGTGTATTAAACTGAAGGTTTAATGGAAACAACAGCTGTTGGCTTACCGCTGCCGAAACGGTAATATTTTTAAGCAATTCTTCGTATAAAATCCTGGTATGCGCGCGATGTTGATCTATCACCAGAATTCCGCTTTTTAGCGTACTTACTATATATTTTTTCTGAAGCTGAAATGTAGATTTCTCCTCGCTACTGTCGCTGTTATTAAACAGGTTACCGGTAACTTCTTCACTTTCAAATTCGATTTCTTTAAAATCGGCATCGGGTTTTAGTTCGTGCTCAGTCTGTAAACCGGTATATAAACTTTCCCAACTCTCACCACGCTCTTTTTTAAAGCCGGAAGAAAAGTTACTTCCACTTCCAGATTTTTCATCTTTAAAAGGGTTAAAATTGCGATCTACTTCTACGCCTGGAACTTCTGCCGATTTATTTTTATATTCATAAGGCGTATCCAGATTAGAATCCCTATCAAAATCTAAAACCGGCGCTACATTAAATTGTCCTAAACTATGTTTTATGGCACTTCGTAGAATAGCATAAAGTGCGTGTTCATCATCAAACTTAATTTCAGTTTTAGTAGGATGAATATTAATGTCTATGCTTTTAGGATCTACTTTTAAGAATAAAAAGTAGCTGGGATGCGATTTGTCTTTCAGCAAACCTTCAAAAGCCGAAACCACGGCGTGATTTAAATATGGGCTCTTTACAAAGCGGTTATTTACAAAAAAGAACTGTTCTCCCCGGGATTTTTTAGCAAATTCCGGTTTCCCCACAAACCCCGAAATTTCTACAATCTCGGTTTCCTCGGTCACGGGAACCAGCTTTTCATTGGTTTTTCCGCCAAAAATATTTGTAATTCGTTGTCTATGGTTAGTTTCCGGTAATTGAAATAGTTCACTATTGTTGTGTACCAGCGAAAAACTAATTTGTGGATGTGCCAAGGCAGTCCTTTGGAATTCATCTATAATATGCCGGGTTTCCACGGCATCAGATTTCAGAAAATTTCGTCGTGCCGGGATATTATAAAACAAATTTTTCACGCTAACCGAAGTTCCCTGCGGACAAACGCAAACATCCTGGCTGGTAAGTTTACTACCTTCAATTTTAATAAAAGTGCCTACTTCTTCATTATCGGGTTTGGTTTTTAACTCTACGTGGGAAATTGCGGCAATCGAGGCTAGAGCTTCTCCCCTAAAACCTTTGGTCTTTAATTTAAAAAGATCTTCAGCTTGTTTAATTTTGGAAGTTGCGTGCCTTTCAAAAGACATTCTGGCATCGGTTAGGCTCATGCCCTTGCCATTGTCAACTACCTGTATAAGGGTTTTACCGGCATCTTTAATCACCACCTGTATAGAGTTTGAACCGGCATCAATAGCATTTTCAACCAGTTCCTTAATCACCGAAGCAGGGCGTTGCACCACTTCCCCGGCAGCAATTTGGTTGGCTACATGGTCTGGTAAAAGTTGAATGATATCTCCCATTTAACGCGGGTTGGAAAAGATGGATAAATCGAAATCAATGATCCATAGAAAAACAAGTATCAGGATCGAAATAATAATTAATAAACGCCGATTAATTTCACGATTACCACGGTTACGACTGGATTTTCTTACATCGGCCCACTGAGCACCGAAATCTATAGAGTTGGTAGTCTCTTTATATTTAGCAAATTTGGAGTCAAAATTATAAATATTACCCGTGTCTTTACCTTTATAATACCGTGGGGTATAATTATACCGGTTATTCTTTCGCGCTTTATAAAAATTGATCTTCAAAATTGCCTGATTTACTGTCGAGAACAAATTTACTCAAATTGCTTCAGAAAAACGAAACTACTGAGATTAAATACTGGAAAGCAAGAACAATGCCGATTTTAAAGCAACATTCCAGTTCAAGAAACAAGATCGCCTTCGGCTGCAAGGAAAAATGAAAGAGTTTGAATGCTTCACCGCATGGTTAAATTGGAGTAACTACCGCAAAAAAACTATATTCTATAAGAAAAGATTCCTCCTACGTCGGAATGACAGTTGATTACAACTATAATAGCTTTAACAAACTACAGTCATTACTTAAAAGCTTTATTATGGAAATTACGAATAAAACACCTACGTCCAAAGTTAAAGAATAGGTATTTGAAAAATTCTTTTATTTCGAAAAAAGTCAAGGAAAATTAAAGCACTGGCTATCGCCCCGCGATTAAAACCGGGCATCTTTGCATAATTGTGCCATTTTAATCGCTGCCACGGCGGCTTCTGTTCCCTTGTTCCCGTGTTTACCGCCACTTCTGTCTATGGCTTGCTGCATATTATTATCTGTTAGCACACAAAAAATAATAGGCGTATCATTTTGAATATTGAGGTCTTTAATCCCGTGGGAAACCGCTTCACAAACAAAATCGAAGTGTTTAGTTTCTCCCTTTATCACACTACCTATAGCGATAATGGCATCTAACATATCAAAACTTTCCTGCATCTTCTTACAGCCATAAATGAGTTCATAGCTGCCGGGAACATTCCACCGTACAATTTTGTTTGGCTCTACCTGCTGTTCAATTAAAGTATTGTAAGCTCCCTGGTAGAGACCTTCGGTGATTTCTTCATTCCATTCTGCAACAACAATCCCGATACGAAAGTCTTTCGCATCGGGAAGTTTTTCTTTGTCGTAATCTGATAAATTATTGCCTTCTGTAGCCATAGATATTATTTTCCTGCCCTGGCCTGCCCCATATAAATCGCTACTTTTTCTGCTTCAGAGGCATTAGGATAGTTATCTTTTAATTTCTGTAGGTAATCTTCGGCCTCGCCAGGTTTATTCACTTCTAACGCTGTGATCGCAGCTTTTAATAAGAATTTTGGTGTTGTAAATTCATTAGAACGCATGCTGGCCGCTTTGTCATAATAGTCTAAAGCTTCTTCGGGTTGTTCTAATTGCATAAATGCATCGCCAATTCCACCTGTAGCCAATGCAGCAAGTACCTCATCCTCGCTGTTAAAATCTTCCAGGTAATTAATTGCTTCCTGGTATTTACCGGTATTCAAATAAGCAAAGCCCGCGTTGTAAGTTGCGATATTTGCAGCGTCTGTATTTCCGTAGTTATCAATTATATCAATAAATCCATATTTTCCTTCACCCCCATTTAAAGACATCGTAAAAAGGGAGTCCCGTTGGGTGCCAGATGCATTTAATGCATTACCAAAATAGGTTTCGGCCTGTGCCATTTCGTTGGCAGCTTCGGCCTCATTGGGTTCATTTATAAAACGATTGTAGCCTAAATAGCCCAATACAGCTACAATTGCTACACCCACAATTATATAAATATATTGTTGGTTCTCGGCAACCCAGGTTTCTGTTCTGCCCGCACCTTCATCCAGGGTGTTAAACACTTCTGCAGTTGTAGATTCTTCTTCTACATGTTTTTTCTGCTCTTCCTTATTTGAAGGTTTATGTCCTTTTTTCTTGTAAGTTGCCATAAATTCTGTTTAATGCAGTGGCAAAAATAGGATTTTTATTCAAAATTAAAAGGGAAATTATTTGTATTTTTTTAATATTTTGAAGTCATTCGCTAAGCTTTCAAAATTAGTATAACAAAATAATAAATGGCTGAATAACAGTAAAATATGTTTTTAAAACATCTCTCTTTATTAAATTACAAGAACCTGGATTCAGCTACTTTCGATTTTGACACCAAAATTAATTGTTTCGTGGGGCATAATGGGGTTGGTAAAACTAACATTTTAGACAGTATTTACCATCTGGCTTTTGGTAAAAGCTACTTTAATCCCATTACCAGTCAAAATATAAATCACGATGCCGAGTTTTTTGTTGTTGAAGGTACTTTTGAGAAACAGGAAAAGGAAGAGCGTGTAATTGTTAGCGCAAAACGTGGCCAAAAGAAGGTCATTAAACGAAATAACAAAGCCTATGAGAAATTTAGTGATCACATAGGATTTATTCCCACAGTAATTATTTCACCGGCAGATCGCGACCTTATTATTGAAGGCAGTAGTACCAGGCGTAAATTTATTGATGGAGTGATTTCGCAAAGTGACAATATTTACCTCAATAAATTGTTGCAATATGGAAAAATACTCTCGCAACGCAATTCTTTGCTTAAATATTTCGCCGCTAATCACAGCTTTGACAGGGATACCTTAGAAGTTTATAATTTGCAGCTAAGTGAATTGGGGCAATATATTTTTGAAAAAAGAAAAAACTTCCTTTCAGAGTTTATTCCAATTTTTAATAAACGTTATGCCGATATTACGCAGAATAAAGAACAGGTAGATATCAGTTATAAGAGTCAGCTTTTCGAAAGTTCAATGGCTTCATTATTAGAAGAGCAGCTGCAAAAAGATATGGCTCTTCAATACACCAGTGTTGGCACGCATAAAGATGATTTAAATTTTGAAATTGAAGGGCATCCTATCAAGAAGTTTGGCTCCCAGGGACAACAAAAATCCTTTTTGGTTGCTTTAAAATTGGCTCAATTCGACTTTATTAAACAAATAAGTAAGGTAAACCCTATCTTACTATTAGATGATGTTTTTGATAAATTAGATGAGCAAAGGGTAGCGCATATTGTCGCTTTGGTAGCTACTAATCAATTAGGCCAAATTTTTATAAGTGACACGCACGCAGATCGAACCGAAGCGGTCGTAAAAAATAGCGATCAACCTTATAAAATATATAAATTGTAAAATGAGATACAAATATGAATAAAAAGATTCTTTTTTTAGTCTGCGGAATTGTAGCCTTAGGATGCCAAAAAAATAATCCGGAAGAACAGCTCAAACACCTTACGGGTTACTGGGAAATTGATAAAGTGGAAGTTTCGAAAGATTCTACAATCAATTACAAGGTAAACCCTACAGTAGATTATATTGAATTTGATGGTAAAAATGGCTTCAGAAAAAAGTTAAACCCAAGGTTTGACGGCACTTATATCACCAATGATGATCGGGAAGAAGTTTTAGCTAAAATTGAAGATGATAGTTTAAGGTTATATTATAAAACACCCTACGATTCCTGGAAGGAAACAGTTATAAATGCTGAAGAAGATAAATTTAGCATCATAAACAGAGATGATAAGATTTATTATTATAAAAAATTCACCCCGTTATTAGCAGATGAAAATGAAGAAGAGAACTAATGAAAACCAGAGTTTAAGTGAAGTATTAAAAGATTTTGTAGATCATAATAAACTGCAAAGCGGCTTGGATAAGGTGAGTGTAAAGGAAGTATGGAACAGGGAAATGGGACCCGCAATTCAAAAGTACACTACTGCTATAAAATTACAAAACGACACCCTTTTTGTGCAGTTAAGTTCTTCTGTATTAAGAGAAGAGCTAAGTTACGGTAAAGAAAAGATCATAAAGATGTTAAATAAAGAGCTGGGGAAAGACCTGGTTAAAAAATTGGTTCTTCGTTAACATGCAGCATCGTTATTTTAAAATTTACAAACCCTACGGATATTTAAGTCAGTTTATCACGAACGAGCGTCCGCGCAAGAAAAAGAAATTGTTGGGCGAATTAGGCGACTTTCCTTCAGAAACCATGGCGGTAGGAAGGTTGGACCAGGATTCAGAAGGTTTATTGTTTCTAACAACTAACGGAAAAGCAAGTGCCGAAATTACCGGGAATAAAATTGAAAAAGAATATTTTGTGCAGGTGGATGGACAAATCACGCCAGAAGCGATTGAAAGAATTAAGTTTGGTGTAGCTATTAGTATTAACGGTACAAACTACAATACACTACCCTGCAAAGCTTTAATTTTAAATGAAAGACCGGTATTTCCCGAGCGAGCCAAAAAAATTCGTGATGAACGTCACGGCCCTACCAGTTGGATATCTGTAACATTGGTTGAAGGTAAATTTAGGCAGGTTAAAAAAATGACAGCTGCGGTTGGCTTCCCCACCTTACGATTAGTGCGGGTAAGGATTGGCAACGAAACCGTAAAGGATATGGCAGCCGGGGAAGTAATAGAACTTCCTGAGTTTTTATACTAAAAATTTAAAAAGACCCGCCCGAATAAATTCGGGCGGGTCTGCTTGGGTTTTTGGATATCTTATTTAAAAAAATTGATTAGTCTTTAAACTTTGCGGCCATTTCAACCGTTCTTTTAACCTGGTGTTCAACTGCTTTTTTAATGTTATCTCCAGGAGTATTTCCACTTGCAGTAACGCTTACACCGTAAGGATTTCCTCCTGCTTCAAAAAGACTGGAATCGGTATAGCCGGGAGCTACAATTATAGAGCCCCAGTGCATTATGGTCTTATATAGTGAAAGTAAAGTTGCTTCCTGCCCGCCGTGATGGTTGGCCGCACTTGTCATTCCACTCACAATTTTATTGGTCAGTTTCCCACTGGACCATAATCCGCCGGTGGTATCAAAAAACGCCTGAAGCTGAGAAGGCAGGTTTCCATAACGGGTTGGCGTGCTAAAAATAATAGCATCTGCCCACAACAAATCGTCCAGTTCTACAGTTGGAAAATCTTTATTTTCAGCCGCATAATTTTTCCAGGCTTCATTTTGATCTATAGCCTCCTGCGGAGCGGTTTCCTTAATTCTTTTCACCCTTACTTCTGCCGCGCCTGCATTCTTGGCTGCTTCGCCGGCCCATTGTGCCAATTGATGATTTGTACCTGTGGCACTATAAAATATTACTGCTACTTTTGGTTGACTCATAATTTATATTTTTAAAGTTAATTAAGCTTTCACCATAAATATAAATCATAATTAAAACATTAGTTTTAAGATTATTATAAAATTGCATAACTAAAATCCAAATTTAACCGATATCCAGGATTAATCGAAATCATTGATGCCCGTTAAAAATTTTCCCAATTAGCAAGATCTCCTCTATCGCAAAGCCTAAAAGCGATTTCATAATTACCTTTCTTGCTGTTTGAAATTTTTACAAAAAATGTAAATCATTACTTTACAATAACAAAGTTGCGCGGATTTTTATTCGTTCTCTCCCACTTTAACTCTCGGTTGTACCAAACCTTATCCACTATCGTATTATTTGAACTGAAGTTTAGTTTGGTTTTAATTATATCTTCATCTGTTTCAGAAAACCTTATTTTTGTTTCTGAAATATTATTCTCATCTACATCAAGGCTTGTAGCGATACCTAAATATTTTCCTTCTGGCATCGACACTTCTTCCAAACCCGTAGGAATATCTAAATTTCCCTTAAAATACTGCTCCCATTCCGAATCTACCTTATGGAATAAGGTTATATCTTTAATTGATAATGCTCCATCTTTTTCCAGTAAATTTTCCCCAGTTTCATTTACATATTTTATGGTTACCCCCGTATCCATTATGACACAGCAGTTTGAGGGATCATCTTTATCGCAGGAAATCGAGAAAAATGCAACAAATCCTAATAGCAATACTAACTTTTTCATTGGTTATTGATTTAAATAATGAAATTACAATAAAATAATGAAATTATTATCTAATTAATACCCTAAAACCCTTCAGCTTTTCCATCATAACTCCTGGAATCTGCGGCGCCATAAAGAAGGTCGTTTTCCCAATCTATATAGATCCCCATAGCCTGGCCCTGGCTTCCTGCTTCGTAAACTTCGTGTCCCATTTGCTCGTAAAGCTTTTTGGTATCTGGAGAAATTCCAAAATCTTCAAATCGAGTACGATCTGGTAACCACTGATGATGAATTCTGGGAGATTCTATAGCTTTAGCAATGTTCATTTTATGATCTATCATATTTACCACTACCTGCAAAACGGTATTGATTATCGTTCTTCCCCCGGGACTTCCTATCGCTAAAACAGGTTTTCCTTCTTTGGCAATTATAGTTGGGGTCATACTGGATAACATACGTTTCCCGGGTGCTACCAGGTTTGGTTTCGTACCAATTAATCCTTTGGTATCGGTGTGACCCGGGATAGGATTAAAATCCCCCATTTCATTATTCAGTAGAAATCCTGCGCCGGGAACTACTATTTTAGAACCATAGCTGCGTTCTAAGGTATAGGTTAAGGAAACTGCATTACCCTCTTTATCCACCACGGAAATATGTGTGGTTTGCGGACTCTCATATCGCAAATGGGCTTTATTAAAATTAGCCGAATCACTTTTTGATGCCCTATCAATTTGAATACCCTCCTGAAGTTTCTTAGCATATTCCTTAGAAGTTAATTTTTCCAGGGGCATTTTTGGATTAAAATTAGGATCTCCAAGATACAAAGCACGATCGGCATAGGCGCGGCGCATTGCCTCGGTTAGTAAATGATAAGATTTCGCAGAGTTTGCTCCCGCTTCTTCCAGATCGAAAACTTCTAAAATATTAAGCATTTCAATAAGCGCCACCCCACCCGAACTTGGCGGTGGCATCGCCACAACTTCATAACCGCGGTAAGTACCTGTTACCGGTGCTAATTCCTCGGCTTCATAATTCGCAAGATCTTTTTCAGTAATTAAACCGCCGTGTTCTTTCATAAAATCGGCGATTAGTTTGGCTGTTTTCCCTTTGTAAAATCCGTCGGCGCCATTTTGCTGAATTCGCTTTAAACTCTTTGCCAAATCGGGTTGTTTCCAGGTTTCTCCAGGCTTATAGATCTCTTCTCCATTTTTCAAAAAAGCTTTTGCTGTCGCAGCATACAATTCGTCATCGTGATGTTCTTTCACCCATTTCAAAAACCAGTTCATATTGTAGGTAGATTCAAACCCGTTTTCTGCCAGGTTAATCGCCGGCTCTAAAAGCTCCTCCCAGGGAAGATTTCCCATTTTTTGATGTGCTTTATACAAGCCGGCTACCGTTCCCGGCACGCCAACAGAAAGCAAACCTTCGTGGTTGGAGTTATCTTTTATTTGACCATCTTCATCTAAGAACATATCGACAGAGGCTTTTAATGGTGCTTTCTCCCTAAAATTGAAGGCCGTTTTGTCGCCGTTTGCCCCGTGATATACGAGAAACCCTCCGCCACCAATATTCCCTGCAGAAGGCAAGGTCACAGCTAATGTAAAAGCCGTGGCCACACCGGCATCTATTGCATTGCCGCCTTTACTCAATATCTCTTCCCCTACTTTTGAAGCCAGGTAATGACTGCTCACTACCATTCCGTTTTCTGCCCTAACCGGAATTCGGCCAGACTGAGCAAAATTCGACATAGGGAAACTAAACGTAAGAAAAAGACAAATTAAAAGCTTAGGGTAATTTTGCATAAGCATAAACGTTATTATTATGGTATATCATTTTTCACACATAAAATGAAGAAAGGCGTATTAAATCCAAGATCTTGTAAGTCTCTCATAGCAAAAAAAGGTTTTATGCCGTTTGAAAACCCAGGGTTGCTTCTTTAAAAATACGGCTAAAGAACTCGAAAGTTTCACAAGCCTTGTTGGTAGCTGTTTTTACTTGAGCTTCAGAAAAATCTTTGGCTTTCAGTTCTTTTACAAACTTATTCCAGGCTTTTACTCCTGCCCTATCGCCATTAAAAAAATGCGGTTTGGGGATTTCAGCTAAATGAGGACAATTGGGAATTTCTTTAGAAATATAAACCCCGCCCAGGGCCGAACCTAAAACTACATAGGCTGCGCCAAGTGCTTCTTCATAAGATGTAAGTTTAAAATCTTCTTTAAAAGAGGCTGTAGAAATATTTGTTACTTCCAGTGCCTCCAGGTCTAAGTTTAACTGTGCAGATTTTTCAGAATTATAGTTTGGGATATATTTTTCAATTTCGGTTTCGGTGATTTTATAAGCAATATAATTTTGCAGTAACAGCAACTTATATTCTTCCGAAGAAATTTGATGGTTAACTATTTTCTGCGCCAGATTTTCTTCTTCCAGCTGTTCGTGAAGTTCTTTGGTAGCACTTCTTAATTCATCTAACATCGTTATCTATATTAAATTTTCCTATATTTTCCCGTATCTTCGAAATATTCTTGCGCTGTTCCCTATCATCACTTTTTATCTCATCCAAATAGCTGTAAATTTGGTTTACCGCAATCTTATTTTTCCTAATTCGCTCCCTAAGCTCTTGGTTCTGTACCATGTTATACACCACCCGTTTAAGTAAAGGTTCAAGCTTCTCTCCTAACCTATCCATATGTTTTTTTAGCACAAAACCAGAGGCTCCGGCTAAAATAGTATTGGCAGCAAGCTCGTCATCATCTATCGCGCCAGTTACAAAAATAAATGGGACATCGGCATCCATATCTTTAGAAAGTTCTAAAATATCTAATCCGGTGCAGGTGGGTAGGTTATAATCTGAAATTACGACATCTGGCAAAGAGTTCATAAAAACACGTTTAAAAGCATCAATATCATCGACCACATTAATCTCAACACTTTCTACTATTTTTTTAATTTGTCGTTGAATTAATACAGCGTCGGTTTCTTCGTCTTCAACCAAAATTATGCGCAAAGGAGTCGTGATCATTATTTCTGAATTTTCTCAAAAATACAAAACTATTTGATGATCCCGGCGTATAGCCCGTTTTTGCATTAAAATATAAACGTAATGCGTTTTTTCTAAAATAAAATACTCACGAAAATATAAGACTTTATAAGTGAAAGAAAAATGTACTGCCTTTTCCCAAATTGCTTTCTACCCAAATCTCTCCTGCGTGTTTTTCTATCACCCGTTTTACCAGGGCCAATCCTATCCCTGTTCCTTTGTACTCCCCGGGACTGAAACGCCTAAATAATTGGAAAACTTCCTGGCTACTTTCTTCTGAAACACCTATTCCATTATCCTTTATATAGTAGATAGGTTTTCTGTTTTTCTGTTGCACTTTTTGATTAGAAACCACCCCAATTAGTATATTGGGCTTCTCAGATTTTTGAGAGTATTTTAAAGCGTTTTCCAATAAATTTAGCCAAACCTGGTAAAGCATATCGCGATCGCCAAACATTGCCGGTAAATTAGACTCTATATCAATAACTGTCTTAGGGTAATTATTTTCAATATTAAAATCGGTAATAATTTCCTTTAGCAAACTTTCCAGGTCCAGATTTCTCTTCTGAAGTTCTCCCCCGGTGATTTTCGCAAAATCCAGCATATGCTCAATGAGAAGCTCCATTTTCTCTCCTGAAGTATAAATTGTTTGAATTAAATTTACAGCCCCGGCAGGTATTTCTTCAGTAAAATCTTCCTGAAGCATTTGTGCGTAACCTTTTACAGCCCGTAGCGGCGATTTAAGATCGTGGGAAATTCCATAACTAAAAAGCTCTAAATCCTTATTTGCAGTAATTAAATTGGCGTTTAACCGGCTAATTTCGTCTTTTTGCTGTTGTAGAATAAATTGATTGATATTCTCACTAAAAGCTTTTGCCGTTTCAAGCTCATAATCCTGCCAGGTGGAGGCTACACCATCTAATTTCTCACTCCATTTCTGGAAAGATTTTCGCGGACTTAAGCGTTGTTTTTCCTGATTATAAAAAACTTTTTTATTCGGATTTCCACCCCAATTAACCGTTTCTGAAACAGCCGGCCGAAACCAAATTATAAAATTGGTTTTTCCACGCCCAATATTCATTGCAAGTATTCCCGATGCTGTTTTTTTGAATTTTTCAGCTTCAGGAAATTGTTTTTTAAGACTTTTTGAGAAAAATAAAGTTTTTTGTTTATTCGCTACAAAATCTAATATTTTGTGAACATCTGCTTCAGCCGGAGTTTTCCCGGTGAGGGTGAGTTTATTCTCATAAAACAAAGCACCCCCACCACAATCAATTAAGTCAACAAACCTGGTTTTTCCTGAAGTAAGGGCACTAAAAAGGGTATTTTCTGAAGTGAATTTTTCCCGAATTTTATCGCGTAATATTTCGCTTTCCCGCAACTTGTTATTAAAATTCCTGGTTTCCAGTAATGCCAGTTTATTAGAAAATACCTGTCCCAAAAACTTACAGGTTTCCCTTTGATAATAATTAATAAACTTCGCCGAATAATGGTGACAGGCCAGTAATCCCCAAAGTTTTCCATTGGCAATAAGCGCCACAGTTAGCGAAGCTCCCACGCCCATATTTTGAAGATATTCTATATGAATGGGAGAAACCCCGCGCAATTCAGAACGCGATAAATCTAAAGGCTTGTTGGTTGTTGGAGAAAGTTGCGGAGTTATGGGAACCGGCGTATAATTCACATTTGAAATTATACGAACCTTATGTTCCAAAAATAAGTTTCGGGATTGGGACGGGATATCGCTTGCCGGATAATGCAATCCCAGCCAACTTTCTAAAGACTGTTTTTTTTCTTCAGCAAAAACCTCGCCGTTCCACTCTTCATCAAAACGATATATCATCACACGGTCATAACCAAAAATATCCCTGGTTAATTTTACCGCTTCCCTACAAAGATTTTGGATATTCGTGACACTATCTAACCCGGTAATAATACTGGTTAATTGTTGCTGAAAAAACAAGCTGTCCCGGTCTTTACCTAGCACTTCAAAATCTATAATAAGTGTATCCTTAGCTTTGTGAGGCAAAAGCACAAACCTGTGGTTGTTAATTTCAATTTCTGAAGCTTTAAAAACCTCATCTGTATTATTTGCTTCAGCCAGGTTAGCGCGATATTTTTCACCAACTACAAGTGAAATGTCCTTATTTAATAGCTCGCTATGCGCAATTCCCAAGAAATTGGCAGTATTCTCACTTGCCTGTAGAATCTTAAGACTTGTAGGATCTACCGCAAGAATAACCCCGTGTGCTTGTGCCTTTCCTATTAAATGAATTGGTTCTTTTTCACAGTTAGAAATATCTACTTTATCGGGGTAATAGGTATTGTCTAGCATGCTGTTCTAAGCTTTTAACTTAAAATAAAATGTACTTCCCACCCCGGGCTGACTATCTAACCAAATGGAACCTTCGTGCAGCAATACAATCTTTTCAACATGTGCCAATCCCACGCCGGTACCTTCATTTTCTTCTTCATTTCTAACGCGGTTAAAAATGGTAAAAATATTCTTCTGATCCTCTTTAGAGATTCCCATTCCATTATCCATAATAGCGAACACCCAATAATTACCTTCTTTATACGAGGAGATACGAATTTCAGGCGTTTTTTCCTTTGGCGTATATTTTATCGCATTACTTATAAGATTTTGAAAAAGCAACCTTAATTCAACTTCGTGTCCATTAATTTTAGGCATGGAACCGGCATATATTTTAGCTTTAGTATCCTTTATACGTTTTCCCAAATCATATTTTACAACCTCAATAACCTCCTGAATATTTACGAGACTCTTTTGTCCATTTCGTCCAATTCTAGAGTGCTCCAATAAAGCTTTTATTTGATCGGATAGCCTGGTAGAAGCCGTTTTAATGTATTGTATATAATCTTTCCCTTTTTGATCTAATTTATCACCGTACATTTTCCCCAAAACATCACTTCCAAATTTTATTGTAGATAGCGGTTCCTGTAAATCGTGGGAGCAAATGGAAACAAACTGTTCTAAATCTTTATTCGCACGTTCCAGGTCGTCATGTTGTTGCATCAACTTCATTTCAGCCTGCTTTATTTCTGAAATATCCACACAGGTATAGCGAATGTTAACGATTTTACCTTCTTCATCTCTTTCTGCCGTCGCATTTAAGATTACCGGTAATAAATCTCCGGAGGCAGTAAGCATGTCCTGTTCCATATTGGTAACCTGCCCGGTAGCTTTAAATTCTTTATTAGATTTTAAAGCGCGAATTTGAGACTCTTCATTGTACAGGTCGAAAATTGGTTTATCTATTAGTTCTTCCTTTGTTTCATACCCCAATTTTGTAACCGCTGTTTGGTTACATTGCATAATAAGCGAACTTTGGGAATCTACGCTAATATGAAGCACCGGATCTTCTTCGTAAAAAGATTTAAAGCGCTTCTCACTTGCAATTAGCTTCTCCTTAGAACGTTGTAATAAACCTACATCGATAAATGTTATCACCACACCGTTAATTTCCCCGTTAGAATCTATATAAGGAGAAATTCTACGTAAAAAGTAAGCACCTTCTTTGGCTTTAACCTGCTTTTCAAGGATTTTACCTGTTCTTAGTACACGTTTACAACGGGTAATAAGATTTTGCCTCCCCATGCTGGAAATAAAATGTTCTATAGGGCGACCCTCATCTGTAGAAATAAGGTTAAAATGTCGCTGTGTAGCCGGAGTGAATTTCCTAATACATAATTCTTTATCCAGAAAGATCACTCCCATCTCGGTACTTTCCAGCATATTGTTCATATCGGCATTTAAAGCAGCTAGATCTTCTACTTTCTGTAAATTTTCTGCATTTACAGTATTAATTTCCTCATTAACACTTTGCAGTTCTTCATTGGTACTTTGCAACTCTTCATTAGAAGCCAGTAACTCTTCGTTAGCAGCTTGTAATTCCTCGTTACTGGTTTCAATCTCTTCCAGGGAAGTATTTAATTCTTCTTTGGTTTCCCTTAATTCTTCCTCTAATTCTGAAACGTATTCCTTGGTCCTGTTAGATAAACTTAGCTTATCTACCGTTTTTACATCATCTATGCTTACATCCTTTTCAATAAAGGTGATGATAAAGTTTGGATCACCTTCATCAATTTTTTGCTGATAAGGTTTTACCAGAATATCTACAGCTCTTTGCTCCCCATTAATTTCAAAATTAGCATCTTCATAACGCAATTGTTCATTACTTTTCCGTGCTTTATTTAGCGTGCTTTGCACAACGTATTTAAGATCTGGCGCAAGCATTTCCAGTAAGTTAATCGAAAAGCCATTTACCGGCAAGTTTGCATACTTTCTAAATTCCCCAACGGCCTGTAGGATATTAAAAGTATGATCTACAAAAACACTGGCACCACCAAAGGTTTGTAAAATTGTGCTATTTAATTCTTCCTTTAATTTTAACTCTATAGGGTTTTTAGATTTCTTGGATATGGTTTTTTCCGGTTTTCTAATTTCTGCCGAAACTCCAAGATCTTGCGTTCTGGTAAGCTTACTGTTTAATCTCTTATTTGGATTAACATTTTTATAGATCTTTGTAGCGAGATCAATAGGCTTAAAGTTATCTTTTTGCGAACCTACATTTTCGCTTGTTCCCAAAACTAAAATTCCTTCTTTCTTTAACGCATAATGTAAAAAGTTTAAACTTTTATTTTGAATAGCGGGTTGAAAATAGATTAGAAGATTGCGACATACCACCATATCCATATTGCTAAAAGGCGGATTTTTAATGATATTATGGCGTGAAAAAACAACCATTCTACGCAGTTTATCAACTACTTTATAACCATTGGGACGACTGTAAAAATATTTTAATAATAAGTCTGCATCAATATCTGCAACAATACTTTCTGGATAGGTAGCTTCACTACCTATATCCAAATGTTTCTGCGAGATATCTGTAGCAAAAATTTTAAGATCAACACTTTTTTGCTGGCGTTCTATTTCTTCATTAATAAGCATGGCGAAAGAATAGGCTTCTTCCCCGCTACTACAGGCAACATCCCAAACTTTTAATACATCGCCATTCTTTTTCTTATCGACCATAGCAGGAATCACCTTATTCTTAAGAATGTTCCAAACATCCTTATCCCTAAAAAATTTGGTGACTCCAATTAGAAATTCCCTGTGCAGGATATCAACTTCTGCTTTATTATTTTTTAAAGTCTCAAAATAATGTGTTAGGTCCTTACATTTACAAACATTCATTCGCCTGGCAATTCTTCTAGCCAGGGTGGCGTGTTTGTATTCTCTAAAATCTAAACCCGTTCGTTCATCTATAAAACGCAAGATTTGCATTAATTGACTTTCGTCATAATTAAGGTCTCCGTCTTTAAAGTGAAAAACAGCCGGTGCATCTATAAAATTTTTCAGTTCGCCGGCCATCTCGTCTACCGGGATTACATAATCCACTAGTCCGGTATTAATCGCACTTTGCGGCATCCCGTCAAACTTTGCCTCCTCTGGTTCCTGCACCATAATCATCCCATCATTCTCCTTAATCGCTCTCACGCCGCGAGTGCCGTCACTGCCGGTACCACTTAGAATAACACCAATTGCCTGGTTCTGATTAAATTTTGCCAGGGATTCGAAAAACATATCAATTGGCAGATTAAGACTTTGATCTTTAGGTTTATCTACCAGCTTGAAACGACCATTTTCCAATAGTAAATTATTTACAGGTGGTATAAGGTAAATATGCCCCTGCTTAATTTTCGTGTTCTCTGTTATCTCTAAAATGGGCAAATTGGTATTTTTCTTTAATAACTCGCCCATCATGCTTTTATAGTCTGGAGAAAGATGCTGTATAACCACATAAGCATTTTTGTCAGTTTCAGGAATACTTTCAAAAAATAACTTTAACGCCTCCAAGCCTCCGGCACTGGCACCTACAGCCACAATACGTGGTTCTTCGGTTTTAAGCTGGTTCTCGAGCGCTGCTTTAGAAGGATAATTATTGGTCTTTGTCATTAAAGTAATTCAGTTAGGTTGAAATTAACAAAAATTGAAAAAACAAATATAAAAGTTAAACCACAAATCTATAGCCACTTTTGAAATATAAAATAACGCAATTTCAATAAATATAGTGTTTTTGAAAGTTTTTTACTTCAAATTCCGAAGCTTATAATTTAGTTTATTTACTTTTTGAAAAGTTAATTTTAACTGAATTTTTTATGATTCTGGTCTTTCAAGACTTATTGAATAAAAAACAAAGAAATTACAAAGACTTAGAACCTGATTTTTCTCATAGTTTTAAACGGGCAGTCCGCATAACTTTATATTCTAAGATTTAAACGATGAAAACCATTCTCATCCCAACCGATTTCTCTCTTAATGCGTGGAAAGCAACCATGTTTGCACTTCAAGTGTTTAAGGAGGAATTATGTGTCTTTTATTTCCTCCACGTTTGTGAGCCTTCAGCAAAAAACATTAAAGACGAGAATATTACTATTTCAAACCAGGCTAATTTGAAAAAGTTTATAACAAAGGTAAAAACGTACAATAAGAATGGAAATCACAAGTACAAAGCGATAATTAAGTTTGGTCAATTAAATAATAGCATAGATAAACTTCAGAAAGAAATCTTCTTTGATTTAATTGTCATGGGCACCAAAGGAGAAACGGATTCCCGGAATAGGTTTTTAGGCAAAAACAGCCTTAATATTGTGGAAGTTGTTAACTTTATTCCCGTTCTTTTGATCCCAGAAAAAGCTCAATTTATTCCATTCGAAAAAAAAGAAATTGTTTTTGCTACCCGTTATGAAAAAGAATTTTCTCCATATGAAATAAAATTTCTGAGAGATTTTTCAAGTTCGTGGAATGCCTGTATTCGAATTTTGTATGTTCAGGAGGAGGAAAAATTGAGTAAAAAACAGAAGGAACGTAAAGAAGAGCTTCATCTTCATCTTGGTAATTTACAACATAGTTTCCATACCTTAACCAATATTGAAGTACCCATAGGCATTCATTCTTTTTTACACAGCAGAAATAGTGACCTTCTTGTACTAAATCATCGCAGAAAAGGATTCTACCGAAGATTATTTTTAGGAAAATTATCTAAGAAAATAGACTCACAGTCTAAAATTCCTCTTCTATTTATGCCTTCTAAATAAATATTTAGCACCACTATTTTCCGGCAAAGAAACAAGATCGCTTTGCTGCAAGAAAAAAGAGAAAAGACTCAATTCTAACTAACTGAAAATCCTACTTTTTATAAGTAATATTCTTCAGCTAACTCTTTTTCGTGAAAATTTTAAACAGGAAGGAGGGCAATTATGAAATCGCTTTTAAGCTCTGCCACAAAAGTGAACACGCGCGCTAGTAAAGGTTTTATCAAACATATAATTTAGAGCTGGGACCATAAATATTTAAATTAAGCTTGATTTTTTAAAATTATAAAGGAAAATTTATTCAAAAATCTAACTAAAGAAGCCTTCAAATCACATAGTTACCGGGCACTTTGAACTGCTTAGCACTTTTTGCAATAGTAAAGTACTTCAAAAAATTCTTGAACCATGATTTCTACGAAATCCTTTTCGTAAAATATGGCGAAGATTTACTGCAATAATGGCAGTCATTTGTCAGACATTTTTAGTGATAACAAATAACTATTAAAGATAATTAATATCTATAACCCTGGAAGTTTTGAATTATGGTTTATTTATTTAACCAAATTAATTTCAAACTATAGAGCTAGTTACTTTTAAGAACACTATAGCTTCTTAGCAACTATATGCCCTAATTCGAGCTAAAAGCTGAAAGAATGAATATCTAAAGCCTGTTCTAGCCACTTTTTAGATTAGTTTAACCTTAATTTTTATAAGTTTTTTAAATTTTAAAGTAAATTGAAGTTTTTGGTATCAGGATAATGGGCAGCATAAGTCTAATGCTTGCATGGTCTTTGCACCAATTAGGTTGAGTTTAGAAAATAAATAAAAAAATAACCAAAAAATAAAGAATGAAAGTATTAGTAATTGGAGCAGGAAATATGGGACTTACTTACGCAGAAGGGATGGCAAAATCCAGTTTGCTTAATCATAGAAATCTCATGATTTTCGATAAATCGGCAGAAATAATAACTTCACTCAGTAATGTAGATCATTTTGATGTTTATGATGATATTGAAGAATGCCTGCCTAAGGCAGATATCGTTTTTATCGCCGTGAAGCCATATCACTGTGAGGGTCTATTCGAAGAGATTAAGCACCTCGTTAATGATCAACAGATATTTGTGTCGTTAATGGCGGGTGTTACCTTAGAAAAAATTCAGAATGGACTGGGAGTGAAAAAAGTTGTACGTTCTATGCCAAACCTTCCGGCTCAGGTTGGAAAAGGTGTAACCTCCTTTACAGAAGCCAAAGAAATTTCTCGCGTAGAATTACTTATGGTAAGAAACTTACTGGATACCACAGGTGCCTCCATTCACGTAGAAAATGAGAACTTTATAGATGCATCCACCGGTATTTCTGGTAGCGGACCGGCTTATGTATTCTATTTTATGAACTCTATGCTAGAGGCGGCCCTTAAAATGGGATTCTCTAAAAATGATTCTAAAATATTAGTAACTCAAACATTTGAAGGTGCTGTGAAGTTATTTAACGAGTCCGATCTTTCGGCAAGTACCTGGATGGAGCGAGTAGCTTCAAAAGGAGGAACAACCCGGGCTGCGTTAGATTCTATGGACGAAAACAATGTTGAAGAATTAATTAAAGATGCTGCCTACGCTGCATTTGATAGAGCGGTGGAACTGGGTAAAGAGTAGTAAAAGACAAAAAGAAAGTTTAAACATAACTTTATAAAATGGAAAAAAAGAAAGTAGTAGTTAAAGTTGGAACCAATGTAATGACCAATAAGGACAATAGAATTTTAGGTCCCGTCCTTAAACATTTGGTGGAACAAATAGCTACATTATACGAAGAAGACGTAATGGTTGTTTTAGTATCTTCGGGTTCTGCCATTGCCGGTAAAGAAATCTTGGGAGATGTAAATATTGAAGACGCCTCCAAGAGAAGACAGGTTTTTTCGGCAGTAGGCCAACCTAGAATGATGCGTCACTATTACAGTATATTTCACGATTTTGGAATGCGATGTGCCCAGGTTTTAGCTACTAAAAGAGATTTTAGCCCGGGAATTCACCGGGAAAACATGATAAACTGTTACGAGTCTTTATTATCAGAAGGAATTATTCCTATTGCCAATGAGGATGATGCCGTATCGGTAACCATGTCTATGTTCTCAGATAATGATGAACTTGCCAGTCTTGTAGCCGAGCTTATTGGTGCAGACGCCCTAATTATTTTAAGTGATACCGATGGTTTATATACCGGTCACCCGGAAGATAATGATTCTGAAAAATTAAATAATGTTCAGGTAGATGAGAATGTTGAGAAATATGTAACAGAATCTGGCAAAGGTGAAGGTGAAGGCCGTGGTGGCATGGAGTCTAAAATTAAAATTGCCAAAGGTACAGCCGCTAAAGATATTCCAACATACATCGCTAACGGAAAACGAAGGAATGTTATTCTAGACATTGTTGCCGGTAAACCGGTTGGAACCAAATTTACTGCTTAAAATAAATAACCTCGCTGTATGTTCACGAGGTATTATGTAAGAGGATTTTATTGATTTTAAGTGAAACCTCAGAGTCCCGGTAAGTATTGGGACAAATCTCGATTATCGAGTAAGTTTAAAATAGAAGTTTAACCAAACTGAAAAGAAAAATAAAATATGAAATTGATAGATTCAAAAACCAGAAATAACGTCTTAAAATCCATGATGAATATCCTGGACAAACGACGTGATGAAATAGTTGCTGCCAATAAAAAAGACCTCGACGCTTTTGGTAAAGGAGATCAAGCTATGTATGATAGATTGATTGTAGATGACGCCAAAATAGACGATATGATTAGGTCTGTTAAAGAAGTTTTAGACCAGGAAGACCCTGTGGGGAAAACTATAGAGCACAGAAGATTAGATACTGGACTTGATATCACTAATAAAACAGCCCCTTTTGGAACAATCATGATTATTTATGAGTCTCGTCCCGATGTAACTATAGAGGCTGCTGTACTTGCCTTTAAAGCAAACAATAAAATTTATTTAAAAGGGGGTAAAGAGGCCAATAATTCAAATAAAATCCTGGAAGAATGCTGGCACGAAGCCTTGCAGGAGAATGGTCTTGAAAAAGACTGGATAGAACTCTTGCAAATGAGCAGACCAGAAACACAGGAGTTCTTTAAAAACCCTCCGCAGCACATAGATTTAGTAGTTCCAAGAGGTGGAGAAAAACTTATCGCATTTGTAAAAGAAAATGCTAAAGGAGCAGTTTTAGTAAGCGGACGCGGAAATAATTTCCTATATGTCTCTGATAAAGCCGATTTTGAAACTGCCAAAAAAGTGATGTTGAACGCCAAAATTGATAAAATTTCTGGTTGTAATGCTTTAGATAAGGTATTAATCGATAAAAACCTTCCCGATTTTGAGAAAAGGGTAAAGGAGCTACACGAGATGTTTAAGGAAAATAAAGTTCACGTTCAGGTAGATGATGACATTGCTAAAGTGATTCCTGAAGAAGAAAAAATACCTTCGGAAGATACCTGGTATGAAGAATTTCTAGCTATGAGAATTGTTTTTGGTGCTATTGATGGTCTTGATAAAGCAATCGAAAAAATAAACAAATACTCTGGTGGACATTCTTGTGCTATTATAACAAAGGACAATGATGAAGCCGCTAAATTTATGGAGCAGGTAGATAGTGCTGCTGTGTATCATAACGCTTCCACCCGATTTACCGATGGTGGACAAATGGGCGTTGGAGCAGAACTAGCTATTAGTACCGATAAGCTTCACCACCGTGGACCACTTGGCCTAAAACAATTGGTGACTAACAAATACTATGTGCTAGGTGAAGGCCACATTAGAGAATAAGCGATAATCGCAAACTTTTGAAAACCGCTGATAACCTCAGCGGTTTTTTTATTTCCAATATTTTGAAATTGAAACCTAATTTGAAATAATATCTAAAAACGATCGTAAGTAACCAGGGTAATTTGAAGTATAAAATAACTTTCATTAATGACGT
Source organism: Salegentibacter echinorum (assembly GCF_900129445.1). Lineage (GTDB taxonomy): Bacteria > Bacteroidota > Bacteroidia > Flavobacteriales > Flavobacteriaceae > Salegentibacter > Salegentibacter echinorum. Next base: position 284,352 of record NZ_FQVT01000003.1, on the reverse strand, counting down.
GCGTTCGAAAATTAAAATAAGACTACTCTAAATAGAAATCCTATCCCTGTCTTATAATCAAGGATCAAGAAGACCAATAGAAAATTCTATCGATTTTTTTATTTCAAATCGAGTAATTCCTTTAAATTACCACGGCTAACCAACTTATCATAAATTTTCATGGAAATCCCTATTTTACAGGATATTGTTATCATTTTAGGTCTTTCGATTTTTATCATTCTTTTATTTCAAAAAATAAAAGTACCATCGATCCTGGGATTTCTTTTAGCTGGTATAATCGCTGGTCCATCTGCGTTTAATCTTATTAGCTCCTCACACGAAGTAGAATTACTTTCAGAAATAGGTATCATATTTTTGCTTTTTGTAATTGGAATAGAACTCTCGGTAAAAGAGCTCATTTCTATGCGAAAGACTGTACTTGTTGGGGGTGGGCTTCAGGTTGGTGGCACCATTCTCTTTACCAGTTTAATTGCTTATTTTTTGGGTATTCCGTTAAACTCGGCAGTGTTTTTAGGTTTTCTATTTTCATTAAGTAGTACCGCGATTGTTCTCAAGCTGCTCCAGGAACGGGGCGAAATAACTGCGCCACATGGGAGAATAGCGCTGGGTATCTTGATATTTCAGGATGTGATTGTGGTTCCCATGATGCTCTTCACCCCTATTTTGGCAGGACAGGCCGGCGACGTTTGGACAACCATTTTAATACTTATTGTGAAATTACTGGGCGTTGGAGTGGTGATATTTTTATTGGCAAAATATATAGTCCCCAAGATCTTTAGTATGGTGATAAAAACTAAAAGCAAAGAGCTTTTTATATTGACTACCGTGGTGTTTTGCTTTGCCATTGCCTGGCTCACCTCATCGGTTGGACTTTCTTTAGCTCTCGGAGCTTTTTTCGCCGGACTTATTATTTCTGAATCTGAATACAGCCACCAGGCTACTGCTAATGTGCTACCTTTTAGAGAGATCTTTATAAGCTTCTTCTTTATTTCAGTAGGAACACTACTCAACCTCAACTTTTTCTTTGAAAACATTTTAATTATCCTCGCCCTTGTAGTTGGTGTTGTACTGCTTAAGATGGTGGTAATGGGAATTACTGTAGCTCTTTTGAAATATCCACCCAGAACCATTTTTATGACCTTGTTTAGCCTTTTTCAAGTAGGGGAATTTTCTCTCTTGCTTTCTGGAGTTGGTCTGGATAATGGCCTTATCCCAGATAATATTTATCAATATTTCCTGGCCATTTCCATTATTAGTATGGGGCTTACCCCTTTTCTAATTGCCGCTGCGCCAAAACTGACTTATGCACTTTTAAAAGCACCCATTCCGCAAGGGGTTAAAAAAAGAATGAAAAGTGTAAAAAAACAGCAAAGTGCCGAAGAAACTAAAGAACGTAACCTGGAAGATCATCTAATCATCGTTGGCTATGGGATTAATGGAGAAAATATCGCCAAAGCCGCAAGAAATGCAGAAATTCCTTATGTAATTGTTGACACCGATCCCGATACTTTTAAAAAAGCCAAAAATAATGGAGAACCCGTAATTTTTGGAGATGCCACTAACTCTGTTATTCTACAAAGCCTTCATATTCATGAAGCCCGGGTGGTTGTAATTGCCATTTCAGATCCCGGTGCTACCAAAAAAATTATTAGTAGTGTTAGGACCTTTACACAAACTGCGTTTATTATTGTAAGGACGCGATACGTTCGGGAAATAGAAGAAAACTTAAAGTTAGGTGCCGATGAGGTTATTCCCGAAGAATTTGAAACCTCTATTGAAATATTTACCAGAGTTTTAAAAAATTACCTTATTCCATATAATGAGATTAGGGATTTTATCGCGAGCATTAGATCTTCAGATTATGAAATGCTCACCTCATTAAAAGGAAAACCGCATAAACCAACCTTGCAACATTTACATATTCCAAATAAAGAAATTGTAACCCTTAGCGTGCAACAAAATAATAGGAGTATCGTTGGAAAAAGCATTCAATCTTCGGGAATTGGCAAAAATTACAATGTTACTGTTTTAGCTATAAAACGGGACACACTTTATATTACCGAGATAGTTCCTTCAACAAAAATACACCAGGGAGATTTACTTTATCTCTTCGGAAATCCTTCTAATATTACTAAATTAAACGATATGCTGTCTTACTAACCAAAGCTTGTTTTAATTTCGATTTTAATTAAGCTGAAGTTTTTATAGGTTTAAAACTCTTAAATAGTATTAAAAATTGCTGAACTTCATCCTGGCTTATTGGTAGTATTGTCCTAATTAGATACCTTTATTACCTGAACAAAAGTTAAAAACTTATGGCTCCATTACCAGAAGATCTATTGCGTTATCGCAAGTTTATAGGTTTTATGCTGAAATACTGGAACAGCAATCTTTTTGCCAATACGGCATCCCAGGCTATGGATGAAACTTCCCCGGAAGATCCCGATACAGAATACAATCAAACTCCCGAAGAGTTAGTTGCGGATCTCAAGAAAATGGGACCTACCTATATCAAAATGGGACAATTACTTTCTACACGGCCAGACTTACTGCCAGATGCCTACCTAAAAGCTTTGGCAACTTTACAGGACGATGTAGCGCCAATCCCCTATGAAAAGATTCACGAAATTGTAGAAGAAGAAATTGGCACCCGAATTTCTAAAGCTTTTGAAAGTTTTGAAAAAGAGCCGCTAGCGAGTGCTTCCATTGGACAGGTTCATAGCGCAAGGCTAAGATCTGGAAAACCCGTAGCCGTAAAAATACAAAGACCGGGAATCAAGAAACAGTTTCTTGACGATCTTAATACGCTTCAGGAATTGGCAGAAATGGCGGTAAAGCATAGCCAAACAGCAAAAAAATATGCTTTTGATAAGGTATTAGCTGAATTAAGAAGAATTTTACTTCAGGAATTAGATTACATGAGAGAAGCACAAAATCTTGTCACCCTGGGCACAAATCTTAAAAACTTCAAACATCTTATAGTACCGCAACCAATTACAGATTACTGTGGCTCAAAAGTTTTGACCATGGAATTTATAAAAGGTCAAAAAATCACTTCCATTTCTCCTCTAAAGCAAATAGAATTAGATTATGCTCCCCTTGTAGATCAATTAGTTGAAGCCTATTTACAACAAATAATTAGTGATGGTTTTGTACACGCCGACCCTCATCCCGGGAATATCCAATTTACAACCAATGATCAAATTGCGCTTATAGACTTAGGAATGGTCGCTAAATTTACGCCCGCGATTAAGGATTTTATTTTGGAGTTGCTCATTGCTATAAGTAATGATAACGGCGAAGATACCGCACAGGTTTTAATCAAAATGAGCGAAATCACCGAAGAGGCCGATATCAAGCATTTCAAAAAGATGATCACAGATCTTATTATGGATAACCAATACAGTACTGCTAAAGATATGCAAACGGGAAGATTGCTTATTCAACTGAATAGCCTGGCAGCAAATGATGGAATCCATCTCCCCGTTGAAGTCAATATTTTAGGTAAGATATTACTCAATATGGACCAAATAATTGCGGTGCTTGATCCAGATTTTGATCTTCGCGTAGCGATAAAGAAACATTCCGCTAAAATGATGAGCGATAAGATGTACCGGGAATTGAAACCGGAACATTTTTTCACAGCCCTCCTCGCTTCCAAAAAGCTTGCAGAAAATTTACCGGAACGCTTAAATATCATTTCTGAAAATCTTGCTGAAAATAAATTTCAGCTAAAAATTGATGCTATAGATGAAGAGCGCGTAACCGATGGTTTTCAAAAAGTTGCCAATAGAATTACCCTGGGGCTCATTATTGCCGCGATGATTATTGGGGCAGCTATGCTTATGCAAGTACCTTCCAGTTTCACTATTTTGGGCTACCCCGGCCTGGCGATCATCTTTTTTATGCTTGCTGCCATTGGGGCTATTATCCTTAGTTATATTATAATTTTTCAAGACGAAAACCTTAATAACAAGAAATAAGTTTTTGAGATTCTATAATTCAGTGTAATTTTCAAGTCAGGAATAAAAACTAAAACTATATGGTCGCTTCTAATAATAAACTTGATTTTGTTAAGATAACCAGACCTCATAGGTTTTGAAGACCTGGGAGGTCTTTACTTTCGATGTCTATCCCTTTAAAAATAGGATAGGCAAATGATTACTATTTCACGATATACAAAAAACTAAACTATAATAACATGCAAAGAACGATTACTTCTCTTTTCTTATTACTATTTATGACTATTGGCTGGGGCCAAAATGTAGAAATTCCCATAGATACCACAGTCACTACCCAACACTCTGTAAAAATTAAAGGCAACAACCTTAAATATACCGCTACCACCGGGATGCAACCACTTTGGAATAAGGATGGCGAACCCATTGCCAGTCTTTTCTACACCTATTATAAAAAAAGCGATGTGAAAAACACCGAAAACCGACCCTTGGTTATTTCCTTTAACGGTGGGCCCGGCTCAGCTTCGGTTTGGATGCACGTGGCATACACCGGTCCAAGAGTGTTAAAAATTGATGATGAAGGTTTTCCTGTACAACCTTATGGCATTAAAGAAAATCCCCATTCAATTTTAGACGTGGCCGATATTGTGTATGTAAATCCTGTGAACACCGGTTATTCCAGACCAATTCCAGATAAAGATGGTAATGTAGATCGCGAGAAATTCTTTGGTGTAAATTCAGATATTAGTTATCTCGCAGAGTGGTTAAATACTTTTGTAAGTAGAAATGAACGTTGGCTCTCCCCTAAATATCTTATTGGAGAGAGTTATGGAACCACCCGGGTTTCCGGTTTGGCTTTAGAATTGCAAAACAGCCAGTGGATGTATCTTAACGGCGTTATTTTGGTTTCCCCAACCGGCCTGGGCGTAGATCGTGACGGCCCGGTAAGTGTTGCCAATAGATTACCATATTTTGCCGCTGCTGCCTGGTACCACAAAGCTTTACCCCCAAAACTTCAAAATATGGAATTGAAGGAGCTATTGGAAGAAGTTGAAAATTACAGCATAAGTCAATTATTGCCGGCGCTGGTAAAAGGTGGTTTTACTGCTGACCAGAAGAAAGAAGCAGTTGCAGAAAAAATGGCTTATTACTCCGGAATTTCCAAAGAAATATTTCTTCAAAATAACCTGGATTTAAGCTACCGTTACTTTTGGAAAGAATTAAAGCGAAAAGATGGATTTACCATTGGTCGGTTAGATTCGCGCTATCTTGGTATTGACGCCAAAGAAGCTGGAAATTCCCCAGATTATAACGCGGAATTAACTTCCTGGTTACATTCTTTCACGCCGGCCATAAACCATTACCTGCGGGAAGATCTCAACTTTAAAACCGATCTTAAATACTATATGTTTGGCCCGGTGCATCCCTGGGATAGAAGCGGTAATAATACCGGAGAAAATTTGCGGCAGGCGATGGCACAAAACCCCAATTTAGATGTGATGATACAATCTGGTTACTTTGATGGTGCTACGACCTATTTTAACGCAAAATATACGATGTGGCAACTGGACCCAAGTGGAAAGTTAAAAGACCGCTTAAGCTTTAAAGGATATGAAAGCGGACATATGATGTACCTTAGAGCCGAAGATTTGAAAAATGCCAACGATGATATTAGGGAATTCATAGAAAACAGCCTCCCTAAAGAAGGCGCTCCGGCGAAATATTAGAAAATATCTTGCTTCGGATTTCTTTTTAGAATCTAAAACCGCCCAAAACATAGGGCGGTTTTATTATTTGCTTTTATCCATTTAGCTTGACAAGATTCAATTATTGTTTATCATAATTATAATCAATAAAAGACACTTCGATAAACCAGGAAAAGCTTATTAAAAGTCAACATTTAAGAACTTCGACAGGCTCAGTTTGACATTGTACAGATCATATATTAAAGAGGAATTAGATGATAGCATAAGATCCTATTCCGTTTATTTCAACAAGAATGTTTTTAAATCTTTATAATTAGAAACTTCTACTACCTCTTTCTTCCTTGCCATGGTTTCTTTAATTTTCTGAGGAATTTTAATCTTTTTCTCAATAACTTCTTCCACAGTTTCTAAAAATTTCACGGGATGAGCCGTTTCTAAAAAGGTTCCAACAACATCTGGATTTTTCTTTAGATATTCCTGCAAGCCCAAGTAGCCAACAGCACCATGCGGATCCATCACATAGTTTGTTTCCTTTTCCACAGTTTTTATTGCTTGCCTTGTTTCTTCATCAGAAAAACTAAAAGAAGAAAGTTCTTGTGATAAATTGGAAAACTCGTGCTCAAATAATTCCAAAATCCGGACAAAATTACTGGGATTACCTACATCCATAGCATTAGAGATGGTTTGAACACTTTCTTTCGGCTCGTAATACTCAGAATTCAGATAACGGGTGACCACGTCATTTTCGTTATTAGCAGCGATAAAATGTGAGATTGGTAAGCCCATTTTCTTTGCAAGCATCCCGGCACAAATATTCCCAAAATTTCCACTTGGAACTGAAAAAGCCAGTTTCTGATCTTTACCTGCTAATTGTTTATAAGCCAAAAAATAATAAAACATTTGAGGCAACCACCTGGCAACATTTATAGAATTGGCCGAGGTTAACTGGCATTTTTCACTTATTTCGGTATCTGAAAATGCCTTTTTAACCATATCCTGACAGTCATCAAAATTTCCATCTACTTCTAATGCAGTAATATTCTGGCCTAAAGTAGTTAACTGTTTTTCCTGAATTTCACTTACTTTTCCTTTAGGGTATAAAATAACGACATCTATACCATCTACCCCAAGAAACCCATTAGCTACAGCGCCTCCCGTATCTCCCGAAGTTGCCACTAAAACCGTGATTTTCCCCAGGTTATTCTTCTTTACAAAATACCCCAGGCAACCGGCCATAAACCTTGCACCTACATCTTTAAAGGCAAGCGTTGGCCCGTGAAATAATTCTAACGTATTTATGTTTTTTGTGACATTCACCACAGGAAAATCAAAATCGAGGGTCTCCTGAATTATTTTTTTTAGACTGTCGTCATCTATTTCGGTCCCAATAAATGGTTTTATCGCTTCAAAAGCAATTTCTTCTTTGGAAAGATTGTTCAGCTTATCAAAAAATTCTGAAGGTAGCTTTGGAAGCTCTTCCGGGAAATACAGCGCTTTCCCGGGAGCCAAGCCTTTAATCACGGCCTCTTCAAAAGAAACGCGGTGTGACTTATCGTTTAAACTATAATATTTCATCTGTTTATATTTTAATCCCAACGAGGGAATTTGTCATAGTTTTATAATCTTCTTTCAGGTTAAAGCACCTTTATTCCTTCCGAATTTATTTTTGATAAATGAAGGTCGAAATCTATATTTTTATCTGCGTAGAATTCCTGAAACTCAGCTTTTAATTTCTCCGCGGTTTTATCTCCTTTACACATCGCAAAAACCGAAGGTCCCGAACCCGATATCCCAAAGCCTAAAGCGCCGTTCGCTGCAGATAAAGTCTTTAACTCATCGAAATACGGAATTAAAATAGAGCGCACCGGTTCTATAATTTCATCCTTTAAACTTCTTCCCAAAAGTTCATAATCTTTGGTATAAAGGGCGCTTACCAAAGCTGCCAAATTGCCCCATTGATTAATCGCTTTTTGCAATTCCAGGTTTTGCCGAATAATAGAACGAGAGTCTTTGGTTTTTAACTCAATTTGTGGATGCAAAATCAACATTCTTAATTCCGGTAAATTTGGTAAACTCAAAACCTCTAAGGGGTTGTAACTTTTTACCAAACTAAAACCACCCAGTAAAGCGGGCGCCACATTATCGGCGTGAGCATTCCCGCTGGCTAAGCGCTCCCCTTCCATTGCAAATTTTATCAATTCTATATTGGAAAATGGTGTGCCCAGCAATTTATTAATACCAAATACCGCTCCCGCAGCACTGGCAGCGCTGCTTCCAATGCCGCTTCCCGCTTTTATATTTTTTTCGATTTCAATATCAAAACCCTGGCTTTCCCCCAGTGCAGTTAAAAGTGCTTTGGCAGCAACCCCGGCTACATTTTTATCGGCCTCCATCGGTAAATCCTGACCGGTAATTTTAGAAATCCTTATTTGCTTTTTATCATTTTTCCTAATTAGCATTTCATCGCCCACGTTGTCTAAACAACAACCCAACACATCATAACCGCAAGAAAGGTTGGCTACGGTTGCCGGGGCAAATAATTTTATTTCTCTAAGCTTTTGATCTTTTTCCATAGCCTATTTTTTTCCTATTCTTATTACATCAGCAAAAATTCCTGAAGCGGTAACATCTGCTCCGGCTCCGGCACCTTTTACAATCAATGGCTGCTCGGGATAACGTTCAGTAAAGAATAATACAATATTATCGCTTCCGCTAAGGTTATAGAAAGGATGCTGAGCATCTACTTCCTGCAATCCAACCTTAGCTTTGCCATTTTCCAACTGGGCAACATACTTCAATTGTGCATTATTAGCTTCAGCCGATTTATATATTTCCTGAAATTTAGGTTCATCTTTCTTTAGCAGTGTAAAGAAATCTTCGTTATTGGTTGTCGCCAGGCTCTCTTCAGAAAGAAAATCTTCACTTTCAATATCTTCCAATTCCATTTGGTGACCACTCTCCCGCGCCAGGATTAAAATTTTACGCGCCACATCTACCCCACTCAGGTCTATTTTAGGATCTGGCTCTGTATAACCTTCTTCCATCGCCATTTCCACCGTTTTGTAAAATGGTTCTTCGCCTTTATAAGTATTAAAAACAAAGTTTAAACTACCGGAAAGGACGGCCTGTATTTTTGTAATTCGATCCCCTGAAGCCACCAGGTTTTTTAAAGTGTCTATAATTGGCAAGCCAGCACCCACATTAGTTTCGTATAAAAAAGAAGCGCCATATTCCCTGGCCAGGTTTTGTAGCTCTAAATAATTTTCAAAACTATCGGCACAGGCGATTTTGTTACAGGTTACTACAGAAACTGAGTTTGCCAAATATTCCCGGTACCATGCCGAAATATCTGCACTGGCGGTATTATCAACAAAAATGCTGTTTCTAAGGTTCAATTGGCTTACTTTTTTAAAGAACTCAGATTTATCGGCTTTTTCTCCATTTTCTAAGGCTTTTTCCCAATGTTGTAAGTCTATTCCTTTTTCATCAAAAACCATTTTACTTGAGTTTGAAAGTCCGTGCACCCTTACTTTTAACCTCAACTTTTCCAATAGGAATTTCTCCTGTTGTTTAAGTTGGTTTAAAAATTTTGCACCTACATTTCCCACTCCGGTAATAAACAGATTAAGTTCTTTAGAAGGCACTTCAAAAAACTGCTCATGCAAGGTATTTAAAGCTTTATGCACATCTTTTTTCGCGATTACTGCTGAAATATTCCTCTCGGAAGAACCTTGCGCAATAGCACGAATGTTTACGTTATTATTGCCCAATGCGCTAAACATTTTTCCGCTAAGTCCGTGGTGACTTTTCATCCTATCCCCCACAAGAGCCACAATAGCGACATCTTCTTCAATGGTTACCGGTTTAATTTTTTTATGTTCAATTTCAGCTTCAAAAGCAATATCGAGGGCTTCTTTGGCCAGTGAAGCTTCATCTTCTTCTACCGCCACGCAAATACTATGTTCTGAAGAGGCCTGGGTGATCAATACAACATTGATGTTTTCCTTAAACAGCACTTCAAAAAAACGTTTAGAAAAGCCGGGGATACCCACCATGCCACTTCCTTCAATATTAAGGAGTTTTATAGCATCTATATGCGTGATCCCGGTTACCCAGCGAAAGTTTTTTTCTGAAGATTTAGAAATTAAAGTCCCGACCTCTTCGGGTTTCATGGTGTTTTTTATCTGAATACTAATTTGTTTATCGAGCAATGGCTGAAGCGTAGGCGGATAAAGCACTTTTGCTCCAAAGTGAGATAACTCCATGGCTTCCTGGTAAGAAATATCTTTTAATGGATAAGCGTGCGGCACTATTTGAGGATTGGCAGTGTACATCCCATTTACATCGGTGTACACTAGCACCTGTGCCACATCTAGCGCTGCACTGTAAAGAGCTGCACTAAAATCTGAGCCACCGCGGCCTAAAGTACTTGGCACGCCCTGCTCATTGCGGGCTACAAAACCGGGTGCTAAAAATAACGAAGCATCAGTTTTGGAAAAATATTCTTTTATCCTGGCATAAGTCTGCGGATAATTTACCTGTACTTTCTTGTTATTGTTCTTACAAACCACAAGCTCGCGTGAATCTACCAATTGGGCATCTACTCCCAGGTTTTTAAAGTATTCAGCAATAATAAGTGAAGACAATATTTCTCCAAAACCGGAGACCACGTGCCGGGTTTTATTGGAAAGTTCATTCAGTAGAAAAACACCCTCATAAAGTGTTTCCAACCTATTAAGCTCTGTTTTTACCTTGCTTAAAATACCGCTTTGTGCACTTACCGGGATTAATTCTTTTACGGCTTCGAGGTGTCTTTTCTCGTTTTTGGCAAAAAGTTCTTTATAAGCTAAATCTTCCTGTGAAGCCAGGTTGGCCATTTCCAATAAATCGTTTGTAACACCGCCAAAGGCGGAAAAGATCACCAGGGTTTTATCTTGTTTTAGATGTTTTTGAACTGTTTTAGCTACTAATTTAATACGTTCTGGAGAAGCCAAAGAAGAGCCTCCAAATTTAAGGACTTTCATAAGTCTAAATGGTTAAAATTAAAATGAATTGTTTTAAAAAACAGGTGTGTATAGAAGCGCTATGTAGAATTATACCCCAAAAGGGGTAATACGAATAATAGTCATGCCATTAATGTTCAAACCAGCGATGTTTGAAATCAAATTAGCAATTATGTTTTGGGTGATCTTCATTTTTGACCTTATTCTGCTGATAAAAGTATATAATTTTAGCAGCAAAAAAAATAATATTGAAGATTTGAAGACAGAATTACGAATATCTGTTTTTGAAGCAAAAAAAATCCCCGATTGATAAATTAATCGGGGATTTCTTCTTTTTATTTCAACAAAAATTTAATTGAATATCCGTAAAATTTTATCGTTTATGAAATTAAGAGAGATCTCACAGGTTTTTGAAACCTGTGAGGTCTGGTGTAATAACGTTCACTTGGCGTAAAAATAAAAAACGATAAATAGAATTTGTACTAACACTCATCAAATCCTTAGAAAGAATAAAATTAGCAGCCTAAAATGTTTAAAGGTCATTTATATAGCTTCCGTAGAGATCTTTAAATTGTACTCCTTTAGAAAAACGGTGCTTGCTCAATTTTTTATATTCTACCAGGGCCCAAAGCAAAAATTCCTTTAAGAAATATGTATCTTCTTCTTTTGCTTCCGGTTGATATTTCCTAATCAACTCGTTAAGCGGGGTAACGGCATCTAAGCGCTCTTTATAATCAGCATCAGACAGGTCGTCTGATAGTTCAAAACCACTTTGTTCAAAAAACCATTCTACCAAATCATCATAAGGCGTGGTTTCATCTGGTCTTTGCAGTTTTTCTATTTTCGGAAAATAATTGGGAAATAAAGTTTTTACTGCATCGCCAATTAATTGTAAAGCGACACCGGCTGCTCCTTCTTCCTCCCCTTCGTAAACCAATTCCATTTTTCCCGTGATAGCTGGTACTATTCCAAGAAAATCTCCAAATCTGAGCAGAGTCTCTTTATCGTCAGATTTTAGGGTACGCCTTTCAGCTGTACTCAGTAAATTTTCGTAAGCGGTGATACTTAAACGGGCACTAATTCCGCTTTTTTCATCTATAAACTCACTTTCCCGTGCTTCAAAACTAATTTGCTCCAAAAGATCTTTGGCAAGTTCGGGAACGTGTACCAAATCACTTTGGCGATTATCTAATTTTGCTTCCTGGGCCGTAATGGTTTTTGCAATCTCAATAGAATCTGGGTAATGCGTAAGGATTTGCGAACCAATCCTGTCTTTTAAAGGGGTAACGATACTTCCACGGTTGGTATAATCTTCGGGGTTTGCGGTAAAGACAAATTGTAGATCTAACGGTAACCGTAATTTAAATCCGCGAATTTGAATATCCCCTTCCTGTAAAATATTAAATAATGCTACCTGGATTCTAGCTTGCAGGTCTGGCAATTCATTAATCACAAAAATACTTCTGTTAGCCCTGGGAATCATTCCAAAGTGTATGACGCGGTCATCGGCATAACTTAATTTTAGATTGGCCGCTTTTATAGGATCTACATCTCCAATTAAATCGGCCACGGTAACATCGGGGGTTGCCAGTTTTTCAAAAAACCTTTCTTCTCGATGCACCCACACAATAGGCGTTTCCTCTCCTTTTTCTTCAACAAATTCCCGTGCATACCGGGAAATAGGATTCAAAGGGTCATCATTAATCTCAGATCCCTGCACTACCGGCATATACTCATCTAAAAGATTAATCATTAACCTGGCCAGCCTGGTTTTTGCCTGGCCTCTTAACCCAAGTAAATTTATATTATGTCTTGACAAAATTGCCCTTTCCAACTCTGGGATCACACTATTTTCATACCCGTGTATCCCCGGAAAAGTGGGTTCGTTGTTCCTAATCTTTTCGATTAAATTCTCTCTTAGTTCTTCCTTAATACCACGACTTTTATATCCGGATTTTTTAAGTTCTCCAAGTGTTTTTATATTTTGTATTTTCATGTTTAATCTTTCTAACTGAATATTTTATTTAAAACTAAATCTATTATTATAATATTTCACGCTGAGCCCGCGAGGTTAATAACGCTAAGAGGCGCAAAGATTTACGTTGAACTCATTTTTTGGCTACTGTTCACTGCTCCTGCCAACTTCATACTGCCTTCACTACCCCCTAATCCTCTTTTTTCTATTGGTTTCGTAGTCTTCAAAGATCATTTCCCCAAGACCCCGAAGTCCTGTGTAGAATGCTTTACCCTGGTTAGCATACGTAAATTCCCGTACAAACTGCATTAGGTAAGGATCTTGTGCAATCATAAAAGTGGTAATTGGAATATGCAGTTTTCTGGCTTGTTTTGCCATATTGTAACATTTCCCAATAATATATGGGTCTAATCCCATACTATTTTTATAATATGAGCCATCACGTTCCCTAATACAACTGGGCTTACCATCGGTAATCATAAAGATTTGTCTGTTAGTACTTCGCTTTCTCCTTAGAATATCCATGGCCAATCTTAACCCGGCGACAGTATTGGTGTGATAAGGACCAACTTTTAAATAAGGTAGTTCTGCAATAGAAACCGGCCAGGCATCATTACCAAAAACTATAATATCCAGGCTGTCTTTGGGGTATCGCGTAGTGATTAATTCGGCTAGTGCCATGGCAACCTTCTTGGCCGGAGTGATGCGATCTTCGCCATAAAGAATCATACTATGGCTAAGATCTATCATTAACACCGTGCTCATTCGGGATTTATAGTGGGTTTCTTCTATCACCAAATCATCTTCGGTCATATTAAAATTTCCAATGCCGTGATTAATCTGCGCATTTCTTAAGCTTTCAGTCACAGAAATTTTATCGGGGGAATCCCCAAATTGAAAATTTCTAAAATCCCCGGTATGCTCATCGCCCCTGCCTACATGGTTGGTTTTATGGCTACCGGAAGCACTTTTTTTCAGCTTACCAAAAATTTGGTCTAAAGCTTGTTTTCTAATGGCGCGTTCGGTCTTAGCCGTAATTGCCATCCCGCCACCTTCATCTTCGCTTTCTTCTTTTATATATCCCTTTTTCTTTAGGTCTTCAATAAAATCGTCTAACGTGTAATCTTTAGTGGTAAGTTTGTACTCTTCGTCTAATTGCTTTAACCAGTCTAAAGCTTCATCTAAATCTCCCGAAGTATGGGTAATTAATTCTTTAAAAACCTCAAATAATTTATCGAAAGGAGATTTATTTGGTTCTTCAAACTTATTAAAGACAAATCCGCTGCCCTGTCTATAATCTTTCTTCTTCATAATCTAAAATTACGGTAAATCTTAGAGAATTTGAAAAATTAAGGCTATAACAGGCGGTAAACTTTTGTTAATCTAACTACGCGGACTTTAGAAGCTGTAATCAGTTCGAAAATTAAGATTGTTATTTTTTCAATAATTCATATACTATTTCAAAACAGTTTTAGACCTTTGCAGGTTATAAAGAAATTATAATTTAAAGGCAATTATTTATAATTATAAACCTCCTTTTACTAAGGATTAAGAATTCAACATTAATTATTAAGATGTTTTAAAACAAAATAAATGGAAATTTCAGAAATAATTATGCTTATTCTCTGCGGAATATTCTTAATACCCACGATTGCTTCTTTAACCCGTTTTGATGTTTGGTGGATTAGAGGATTTGATTTTCCCAGAATTCAAATCTCATTTCTTATGATTGTTGTCTTAATTCTATCGATTATATTTTTCGATTTTTCCAAAATAATCCATATTATCGCTGCAGGTCTTTTGTTCCTGAGTCTGCTATATCAATGCGTCAAAATATTTCCCTATACCTACCTTGCTAAAAAAGTTGTGATGCAGTATGAAGATGGTGACCCCAGTGACAATATCTCTCTCTTAGTAAGCAATGTTCTTACTCCTAACAAGGACTATCATAAATTAATTGAAATTGTAAACCGGCGAAAGCCCGATATTGTACTTACGCTGGAAACAGATAAAGTTTGGGAAAAAGAACTGGAAGTTATAGAGGAAGATTATCCCTATACCGTAAAAGTACCCCAGGATAATCTCTACGGAATGCATCTTTATTCCAAATTAAAGTTAGAGGAAACTGAAGTTCGTTATCTTGTTAAAGACGACATTCCCTCTATTCACGGCTTTGTACGTTTGGAAGATAACTCGAAAATAAGGATACACTGCCTGCATCCCAAACCACCAAGTCCTTCTGAAGCTTTAACTTCTACAAAACGTGATGGAGAATTACTTATGGTGGGACGCGATATAAGAGAACAGGACGATAGCGTTTTAGTATTTGGTGACCTCAATGATGTAGCATGGTCACGAACTACCAGGTTATTCCGAAAAACAAGTAAACTGCTTGATCCGCGCATTGGAAGAGGTTTTTTCAATACTTTTCACGCCGATTATAAATTACTGCGATGGCCATTAGACCACGTATTTCACAGCAATGATTTTACACTTATTGAAATCGCCCGGGAACGTCACGTAGGCTCAGATCACTTTCCTATGTTTATTAATTTAAATTTTGAGCGTAAGGCTGAAGATATTCAGGAAAAACCAGATCCAGAAAAAGAAGAAAAAGAATGGGCCCAGGAAAAGATTGACGAAGCTGAACCACGAGAAAAAGGGGTATGAATTTAGAATCAGAAACTTCGATTGAAACCCCGGCGCTAAATGCGATTATAGAGCATAGAATTAAGAGAAAAGAGTTATGAATTATGGGTTATGGGTTATGGGTTTGGACGTTAAGATTAAAAACTAAATGGAATTTTCCCATTTTTTTAAAAAATGAGATGGCGATTTTTAATTACTTTTAGTCTTGTTTTAAGGCAATATCTTATCATTAATTTTACTTACTCCCTTCACTAATGATTAATAATATTAAACCTAAACCTTTTCAAAAAAATGTGAAATCTCTGAAAGCTCTTTTATTTTGTCGCAATTCGCGGCCGAGATAGGCTTTTCTATAAAGGACTTCACGATGCTGTATTTTTCAGCCTCAAGTTTATCCTTTTTGTTTATAGAAGATGTTACCATAATAATATGATAATTTCCTTTGTGCTCGTGTTCTTCAAGATGATCCAGCAATTCCCAACCGCTCATTCCCGGCATATTTATATCCAGTAATATTAGAAACTCCTTATCTGCATTACGCTCTTTTTCTAAGTATTCTAAAGCTTTTACTGCCTTTTTAAAACTTAGTGGATTTGTACCTATATGATGGTTCACCATCATTTTTTTTTGAATAAAGATGACTATTTGATCGTCATCAATAATTATTACTTCAAGCATTCTTTTTTGTTTTGGGGCAAAAACTGAAACAATGTTAATCTAAATAATCTACTAAAATATTGGTTTAAGATTTTATTTTTTCTGAATCAAGATAATATAAACTTATGAAGGTTTAAAAATAATTTTAACCCTCATATTTGGACAGCATTTTTTTGTCGAACTATTTTGATTCCTCTTCAGCTTTGTTGGCTATATTTCGAATTACATCATCCAGTTCTTTAGCAGATATTAAGACATTATCCAGTATTTCTTCAGCACTGTCTATATCTTCTTTTTCAAGCTTTAATAATTCTATAAGTCCCATAATTTTAGCCAATGGCGCTCTTACCACGTGAGATTGCGTCCAGGCTATCTCTCGCAAACGTTTATTGTGCTGTTCTATTGTATTTATATAATTTCTTCTTTCTGTAATATCCTGCATAGAACCAATAATGCGAATAGGTTTACCTACATGATCACTAATCACATAACTACGATCCAGTATATATTTATAAGTACCGTCTGCACATTTAAAGCGATACTCTAGATTTATCCATTTCTTACCTTTCTGAAAAATCTCCTTCAGGGAATCTTTAAAAACACTTAAATCCTCCGGATGAATTTTACTAAACCACCATTCTCTAGCACTGTCAATTTCTTTCTTTTTATAGCCAAAGACTTCAAAAACATTAGAATTGAAAGTAAAAGTATTTGTCGCTACATCATAGTCTGTAATAAGATCGCTGGTGGCTTTGGCCACGATATTATAGCGCTCAAGACTTTCTTTTAATTTTTGTTCCTGAATTTTGAAATTCGTAATATCCCGGGAGGTCGTTACCAACCCGCCAACAGCTGGATCGGCTCTTAAGTCTGTTACAATAGTTTCCAACCAACGCCATTCTGCGGTTCCTACTTTATATCGATATGAAGGTAACCGAAAACTCTTTACTTTACCTATAAACTTTATTTTACGTTCAATTTCGGGACGATCTTCCCTGTGGATAAATTCTATAGCGTTTTTTCCAATAATCTCTCCAGAATTTATCTGCAGTATGTTAGTGGCACTGGGACTTAAGTAAATATAATTTAATTTTTCATCCAGGATACTTACCAAATCGCTTCCATCCTGAATTATAGCTTTAAATCGCTGCTGACTCAATTTTAATTTTTCTTCAGCTATAACCTTTTCGGTAATGTTATCTACAAGACTAACCCTGGCCTCTTTCCCACCAAATAAAATAGGATTACTCTGTATGGAAATATGTAAGATTTTGTTGCTTTTGGTATAGTGTCTTATCTGTACAGCAAAAGAGGTATCAAGATTTTTTTTCGCTGTTTTTTCCACTTCTTTTTCACTCTCAACCCAAAGATCCCTAACGTTCATACTTAGAAATTCTTCCCGGGAATAGCCATACAATTTTAAAGCTGCTTTGTTTACACTTAGAAAATCAAGGCTTTCCCTATCTAAAACCCACATAGGAAAAGGACTCTCATCATATAGCATTCGATATTTCTCTTCAGATTCGTAGAGTTTTCTCTGGGCTTTCTTTCGTTCCCGGCTATAGTAAATACTTTTAGAAAGTTGGGTAGCATTTAGTTCACTCTTTATTAAATAATCTGAAACACCCCATGCCAGCATTTTTTCAGCTTGTTTTTGTTCTTCCACATCAGTCAAAATAATAAGGGCGGTATTATGGGAAAGGTTAAGAATTTCAATTATTGTGGTTTCAGAAAAGGCTAGCTCCAATAATGACAGATCTAAAAGAATCACATTAAATTTTGAAGTTTTTTTTAAAGTCGCTTTGACCTCTCGCAAACTTGCAACGTGAGATATTAGCGTATTAGAATTTATTTCAAGGAGATATTTTTCTACGGTAATAATATCCCGAGATTTACTTCCAATAATCAAGATTTTTAACTCCTGGAAATCGCGACCCATTAATGAGGCTTTAGTTGTTTTTTAGAATATCATGTAAGAAATATAGGGAAAATTAGATGATAGTTAAAATATCTTTTTCGATAAAGACAATCCGGCACCAAAATTAGGAGCAGCTATTTCGCTAAAATCGGCACCCACTTGAAGGTTGAGATTTACATAATTTTGCAACAAGTTAAGATCCAAATAGGTAGAAAATATATCTCGCGATCTATATCCGGAACCTTTTCCGCCATAATTTTGTCTATAACTTCCTAAAAATCGGTATGGATATTTTTTAAAGGCAAGCCCGGTAAGGCCTAAGTGGTGTACCACTATTTTGTTATTGGCAATTCTAAAGCGATTTTCTCCAAGCGTGATAAAAGGAACACCCATCACTCTATTTTCATAGGTCCATCCAGAACGGTATAGGTTATTATTGAAGTAATTATCAGTACCATCTGATGTAGGGGTGTTTTTACTCTGATTTTTGGTATAATAAAATTCATACATCACGGCCTGAAACCAATCGTTTGAAGCGCGAGGATCTTCAATATAAATCCCATAGCGACCATCGGGTGTATTAGCCAGCTCGGCTCCAGATCCATCTTCAAAAAGATGGTTATAAATAAGTTCTACCCGGTAACCGGCTACAATTGTATTCAGTTTTATTTCATAACTGCCCAGATGGTTGCCCAGTCCATTCACTTCTTGTTCAGAAATATTATCTCCGGCGTCATCTCCTACACCTTTCCCGGTCACGACTTTGGTATAGGCACTAAAATCTGACGGAAGATCTCCAAATTCAGGATGCGTTCCCGCCCATTGCACAAAGTGTTGCAACCCAGCCGATATCTGAAATTTTGGTGAGTGTTTGTACACCAGGTTAAAGCTTTTATGGTGCAACCTGGTATTATCTACGTAGCGTTCATCGTCCATAAGATATTCTTCCCAGGAAGCTTCAAAACCGAGTCCGCGGTTATTCTTAAAAAAAATAGGACGGTTCGTAAAAATTCTAATACCCGGTAAAGGTCTTGAGTTTATAGACCAGAGGATATTTTGATTAGTAGCGCTAAGTCCGCTATAAAGCATTTCCCGTTGTTTTCTTCCTGCAATGATTGAAAGCCAGGTATTGTTAAAAGCGAGATAAGATTCATCTAATTGCAACTCGTCGTGATATCCATCCTGATACAACGCACCTATTCCTGCTTCGAGATATGAATTTGGAGATAGCTGATAAATTGCCGAAGTATTTATTACTCCAGAAAAATTTGTAGTTTCATTGATCCTTCCCCTTCTATTGGAGTGGAACCAAAAAGGAGATTCATCTGCATTATAGAGTAAAGCATTTAATGCTACATTTCCTCCGAATTCAATATTTTGGGCATAATTTGATAGTAAAGGAAACAGCAATAACAGGAGAAATAATCTTAGTTTCATAAGTAGGTGTTAAGAATATTTAAAAAGGTAAAATTCGATTTAAAAATATGTAAATTTATCGTCCTAAAAGACAGAAATGCTATCCATTTTTCAGAAAAAAACATTTTTAGCCGATTTGCTGCCGGGCTTTACAGATTTCCACAATCACCTGTTACCGGGTATTGATGATGGCGCCGATACTGCTACAGATTCTCTAAACATCATTGAAAAGTTTAATGAACTGGGAATCAACAATTTTGTGGCTACCCCACACGTTATGGGGGAGTTTTATCCCAATACCCCGGCAACAATTTTACCTGCTTTAAATAAATTAAAAAATCAGCTATCAAAGGATACCCAAATACAGGTTAGTGGTGAATATATGATGGATCAATTTCTATTAGAGCAATTGGAAGCAGAGAATCTTCTACCCATACTCGAAAAATACCTTTTAGTGGAAATGTCTTATTTTCAAGCGCCAATTAACCTGGAAGAGATTTTATTTAAAATTCAAAATCAGGATCTAAAACCTATTTTGGCACATCCCGAGCGATATGCGTTTTATCATTCCAAATCTTTAGTAAAATATAAAGATTTAAAATCCCGGGGTTGTGATTTTCAATTAAACATGCTCTCGCTTACGCCGCATTATGGAATTGGCATTCAAAAAACAGCTTTTCAACTTTTAGAAAACGGGATGATAGATTATATAAGCAGCGATGCCCATAAAGTTGAACACCTCGAAAAAATTAAAAACATTAAACTAACGAAAAAGCAACACAGTTTATTAGAACCGGTTGTTAATAGGTCTAAATCTTTGTTTGGTTAAAGTTCAAGGTTCAAGGTTCAAACACCGCATCGTCCTTCGTCCTCGCTAACAACAAACAATAACCAGTTGGCAGTCGCAGTATTCAGTAGGCAACTACAACTCACAACTGAAAACTGAGAACTGAAAACCGACAACATCCTATTTACCGGTAAGTTTTCTTTTTATACGGTTCCAACGAGATTCTTTATCCTGTCCGTAGCCATAGCCGTATCCATAGGAATACCCATATTTAGCTCCGTAGGAAAATTTAGAGTAATCTACATCATTTAAAACAATAGCCGGACTCTTGATCTTGCCTTGCTGCTTTAATTCTTTTGGGAAATCCAGCATCTTTTTGTCCGTAACATCGGCACGAACTACATAAAGTGTGGTATCGGCTAACGGACTAATAAGTAGCGTATCTGTCACAATCATGGTAGGCGCAGTATCTACAATTACGAAATCGTATTGGCCTGCTGCATATTCTAATAATTGCTCTAACCGGTCATTCATTAATAATTCTGCCGGGTTTGGAGGTATAGGACCTGAAAGCACCATATCTACTTTAATTCCTGCCTTTTTTTCTAAAGAAATAACGTCTTCTTCAGTTACGTCCAAATCATATAAATAATCTGATAGTCCCTTCGGAGCCGTATCACTTATATGACCATATCTATGCAATTTAGGATTACGAATATCTGCTCCTACCAGTAAAACTTTTTTACCGGTACTCGCAAGTGTACGCGCCATATTGTAGGCGATAAATGTTTTACCTTCACCCTTTATAGTAGAGGTCACAAAAATGACTTCTCCTCTTTCTGTCCCTTTATTTTGAAATAAATAAGCAAGATTCGTTCTTAAAATTCTAAAAGATTCTGCTAATGGTGACCTGTCATTCACTTCAATGCGCTGATCTTCCTGATTTCCAGAAACCCGTGGCACCTCTCCTATAAAAGGAATATGTTTTATTAACTGATTCAATTCCCCTTTATGATGTATTTTGGTGTCCATCATATTTTTGGCAAAAATGATTAAAATTGGAATAATTAAGCCAATTAAAAATCCGCCTACTAATATTAGCCAGGGTTCCGGGGCTACAGAGGATTCTAGAGTATAAGCTGAATCAATTACACGGGCTACAGATGCCGTAGAGGCAAAAGAAATCGCTGCTTCCTCTCGGCGTTGTAATAAAAATAAATAAAGCTGTTCTTTAATCGTTTGTTGCCGTTGAATGCTACGCATTCCTTTTTCCAAACCAGGAAAATTGCTGAATTGACCTTCTGCGAGATCCCCGCGTTGATTTAACTCATTTAGCTGTATATTAAGTGATTGCTTTGTACTTGCTATACTCTCAAAAAGGTTTTTTCTTAATGCATCCAATTGTTCCGTAAGACTTTCTACTATTGGATTTTTTTCAGTTCCCCCTTTTAGGTACATATTACGCTCCATTACCAGAGTATTATAAGAGTTTGCTAACCCAGAGACCCCTCCTTCGCTAATACCTATCTCGGGCAATAACTCATAATCTCCCTGACTACGCAATAATTTCTCTACAGATTTTAGAAGTTCTAATTGAGTCTCCAAGTTAAAAACTTCTTGTTCAGCAGAAGAAACTTTTTGTTGAAACTGGGAAGCCCCACTACCAATGTCCATAATTCGATTCTCACGTTTAAACTGGGCAATTCCTCCTTCTACCGAATCCAGTTCTGTAGTAATCATTTCTAACCGACTCTGGATAAAAGCTGTAGTATTTTCAGCTACTTCTTGCTTATCTTTTATTCCTGCTTCATTAAAACTTTCCATTAATTTATTGAGAAAGTCTTCTGATCTATCAGGACTTTCCTGTACCAAATTTAGCAATAGAATATCTTTAGCTTTACCTTTTTGAACCACCTGCAATTTCGAAATATACTTCGCTGCGACCTCCTTTACAGGTTTAAGTCTAATATTAACTGTGCTGGTTTTACCAAATGTACCTTCCACCCCTCCAGAGCGCGGTAAAATGGTAAATTTCAAACCATTCATTTCAATTATTTCCCCAATTTCATGGGTTTCTGAATACTCCCTACCTTCTTCTTCTAACTTAAAAGATGTATCTGAAATTGGAGTTACAAAAAGATTAATCGATGAATTATTAACTATAGAATCTGAGGTAATAAACTCAATAAAAATAGGACTACTCTTATACGCTTCTACGGTAATCACATTTCCCTCAATAAAGTAACTTATATGGTGGTTTAATTCGTTGACCACACTTTCAACAATTTGCTTTGACTTTAATTTCTCAATGTGGTTTTGAAGACCATCTTCCTCTATAGAAAGAACAGACCTCCCGCGAGATGGCATAGCACTCATCGCATTATTTTGCTCGTCTTGAACAATGAGCAGGGTTGCCTCTGTATTGAATTTGGGAATGGTATAGCGGTTGTATAAATAGGCAAATAAACCACCAACTAAAAAGCCTAATAATATCCATTTCCAATAGGCAAGATATTTAAAAATTTCAGCTTTCAAGTCAAAGTTAGACTCTTCCTTTTCCTCAGTAAAATCGTTTAATTCTTCCATTTAATTAAAGGCTATTTATTAAAAGGTAAAGGCTTATTATTGTAGTTCCCACTGAAATTATCCCCTGATAACTAGTAAAAAAGCCGGCAGATTTTACTGCTTTGTAAGTGGGTTCCACATATACCAAATCATTTTGTTTTAAGTAATAGTACGGACTATCAAATAAATCGGTTTCGGTCATATCGATATAACCAACACTTTTTACACCGTTTACTTCACGAATTATCATAACGTTTTCCCGTTTACCGTTATAGGTAATACCGCCACTCATGGCAATAAGCTCTGGCATGGTTACTCTTCCATCGGAAATTTGAATTCTACCGGCACCACCTACTTCCCCCAAAACTGTTACGCTAAAGTTTACGATACGTACATCTACCACGGGATCCCTCACATATTCTTCGATTTGTCCTTCCAATTTTCGTTGAATTTCGGTTCGGGTAAGACCTTCTACCTGTACCGTACCTAAAACAGGAAAATTTATAGTTCCTGCGGGACTTACTAAATAACCGGTAAGGGATTGACTTTGGCCACCGCCTCCACTACTACGGTTACTCTGCGTATTCATTTGAAAAGGTTTCGTTATTTCCTCATTAACAGATGAAGATGAAACATTAATTCGCAAAACATCGTTTTTTTCTATATGGGGTTCGTAATCCAGAAGGTTTTCTTTCCCATTTAAACTTTGTGCATTATTAAAATAAACTACTTCATCTTTGGTAGCACAGCTTGAAACACTTAATATAATTAAAAAAAGCAGGGTAAACTTTTGAAGACTATTAACCATCCAGTTTCTTTTTGTAAAATTATTCACTAGCTATTTTTTCTTTTTTATCCAGACTTTCAAAAGAAGAGTTGTTACTTTTAAATTCCGGGATGAGTATTTTTAACTTTCTAACCATTTTATCGGCATTTAAACTATTTGCAGACTTGATGATTTTCTCTATTCTTTCACTTACAAATTCGTGGTCTTTCACTACTTCCTGTCCAATCATAATTTTTTTGTGATGGGTAGGTAAGGTTCTACTTTCTTCATTTAAAAGCTCTTCATAAAGCTTTTCACCCGGCCTTAATCCGGTTATTTTTATCTTTATATTCTTATTGGGCTCATAGCCTGCAAGTTTAATCATTTTTATGGCAAGATCCATTATTTTTACCGGTTCTCCCATATCAAAAATATAAATTTCCCCTCCATTCCCCATAGTGCCTGCTTCCAGCACCAACTGGCAGGCCTCTGGAATCGTCATAAAATATCTAATAATATCTGGATGGGTAATTGTTACCGGTCCGCCACGTTCTATTTGTTTTTTAAATAAAGGAACAACCGAACCATTGGATCCCAGAACATTCCCAAACCTGGTAGTGATAAACTTTGTAGTATTAGTGTCTTCCTGCACCTTAGAGTGATAAAGTGACTGCACATACATTTCTGCAGCTCTCTTAGAAGCTCCCATCACATTAGTAGGATTTACTGCTTTATCTGTAGAAACCATCACAAAACGAGAAACCTGATACTTTAATGCCAAATCTGCCAAGTTTTTTGTCCCCATAATGTTTACAAATGCCGCCTCATGCGGATTCTCTTCCATTAATGGCACGTGTTTATAGGCCGCGGCGTGATATATTACATTGATATCCTGATTTTGAAACATAAGCTCCAAACGCCTGTGATTTCCAACATCACATATAATAAATTTGCAATTTAAATTGGGGAATTTGGCATTTATTTCCAGACTTAGACTATGCAAAGGTGTTTCTGCCTGGTCTAAAATGATAAGTTTCTTAGGTTTATATTTAGCAACCTGTCTTACGATTTCACTACCTATCGAGCCAGCTCCCCCTGTTACCAGGATAGTCTTTCCGGTTAATTGTTTTTCTTTATTTTCAGGATTTAAGCGAATAGGCTCTCGCTCTAATAAATCTTCAATTTGTAAAGATTTTACCTTATTAGCGATAGGTTGTTGATCTTCCCCCCAGGTTGAAACAATTGGAGCATTAAAAACCTGGATATTATTTTCTAAACAATCTTCAACAAAATTAAACTTTTCTCCGGCGGTAAAATTATTTTCTGAAAGTACAATCGCATCTGCATCAACGCTTTTTACTGCTTTATGAATTTCTGAGGAATAGTTTATTACCGGTTTATCTAATAAACGTATGCTTTTGTTGTGCTTTTCATTAGTTAGAAAACCTACTATTTTAAAACGCCGGGGTATTTCTATATCAAGTGCCCCAGCAATAGAGATTGCATTCTCATCGGCCCCCAGGATCACCGCTCGCAGCACTTTTTCCTCTCTGCTCACTAATTTAAAATACTCATAAATTTGTTTTACCCCCAATCTAAACAGGAACAATAATGAGAATGAAATACATAAATTAATAAACAAGCCCCCTATTAAAAATATCTTTTCGTCAATTACAAAATAAACAATGTAATTGATAATGGTAAGCGTGAGAAACGAACTAAATGTGGCTAATTGAAGTTTTAGTGCATCTATATTAGAAGAGTATCTTATGATTCCTGCATAAGTTTTAAAAATATAGAAATAAAAAATATGTACTGCTAGTATTAAAAAAGTTTTATCGTAAAAACTAAGTAAGGTATAATAACTGGGAGTAAGATCTATAACAATTAATATAGTAAGCAGAGTGGAAACGGCTACCAGGGATATATCAATAAGATATACCACCCAACGAGGTAGATATTTTATATTTTTCAGGTCCAGAGAGGTGTCTTTTCCCGATAAAATACTTTTAAGCGCACTATTTAGTTTATCTCCAATCATAATTTCAGCTTCTATTGCATCATAAAGTCAGTTAGCACAAATGGCTGCAGTTTAACGATCTGGAGCTCTAAACTTTTAAGACACCAGATAGTGTTTTTATCTTATTTTGAAAAACAAGACAAGATCCTCGCTTTTATTCGAGACCTTTCCTTATCGGTTAAATTAGAACCGGAAGGCAAACAAAGTCCGTTTTGGAAAAGAGCCTCTGCAATTCCTGTTCCATAGAATGGCGCTTCTGCAAAGACCGGTTGCATATGCATTGGTTTCCAGAGTGGCCTGCTTTCAATATTTTCCTGCTCTAAATGCAGTCTTAAATCTTCTCTGGTAATTCCGCCTGTTGCATTCTTATCAACTTCTATCACGCTTAACCAATGATTGGAAAAATAGTTTGAATTTGGTTCAGAATATACTTTAACACCTCTAATACCGGCAAACAAATCTACGTAAAATTGGTGCATTTTTCTTCTGGCACCTACTCTTTCGTCAATAACTTCCATTTGTCCGCGACCTATTCCTGCGGAAATATTACTCAACCTATAATTATACCCAATCTCACTATGTTGATAATGAGGTGCCGCATCCCTGGCCTGGGTTGCTAAAAACACTGCCTTTTCTTTTTGCTTTTGCGTCCCGGTGATTAGCGCTCCTCCGCCCGAAGTAGTGATAATTTTATTTCCGTTGAAAGACAAAATGGCCAAATCTCCAAAAGTACCGCACTTTTGCTCTTTATAAGTACTCCCCAATGCTTCCGCAGCATCTTCAATCACCGGGATTTCATATTCTGAAGCAACTTTATGAACATCATCAACCTTATAAGGAGTTCCGTATAAATGTACGGCAATAATCGCTTTTGGTTTTTTTCCTTTCGCAATACGGTCCTTTATTGCTCTTTCCAACTGCTCGGGGCATAAATTTAGCGTATCTTTTTCGCTATCTATAAAAACTGGTGTGGCTCCAAGATATACAATGGGATTAGCTGAAGCTGCAAAAGTCATACTCTGGCAAATCACCTCATCTCCAGCCTTAACTCCAAGCATAATAAGCGCAAGGTGTAAAGCAGCTGTGCCGGAACTTAGGGCGGCCACAGAAGCCCCCTCGGCCCCCTCCCGACCTCCCGCTAAGGGGGAGGAGAAGAGATACTCTCTAATGTCTTCTTCAAAACCATTTACGTTTGGTCCTAATGGTGCTACCCAGTTCTCTTCAAAAGCTTTATTGACGTAGATTTGCTCATTACCTCCCATATGTGGAGAGGATAACCATATTTTATCTTTACTCATTAGAATATTTTATAATTTTCCCGGGGTTACCAACCACAATCGCATAGTCCGGGATATCTTTTATAATGACGGCTCCAGCACCAATTGAGACCCATTTTCCAATTGTTATGCCGGGAACAATAGATGCACCTGCCCCTATCTGTGTGCCTTCTCCAATTTTTACATTACCTGTTATTGCAGTATTGGGGGCAACGTGTACAAAATCTCCAAGTTCTACATCGTGTTCTACAACAGCACCCGAATTTACAATACAATGTTTTCCTATTCTCGTTCCCGCATTAACCACTGCATTTGGCATGATTACAGTACCCTCACCCAAATTACTAATTGCCGAAACCACAGCAGAGCGATGAAAAACAGCATCGGCAATAATACCTTGAAATTTATTAGTTACTTTCTCTCTAATCTTATTGTCTCCAATGGCAAAAACTGTAGGCAGCCGCAACGCATCACCTTTGGGTTTGTGTATTACTGTATAATTCAGAAATTCTTTTACTTCAGGGTTATCGTCAAAGATAGCATGAATTTCAAGGTCCTGACTCCTTAAGACGTCGAAAATTACTTTACCGTGGCCGCTGGCACCATATATATTTATCTTAGTTCTTTCCATTAAATGCTTCGGTAGTTGCCATATTAGCGGTATTAATTCCTTCAGAAATCAGCACTTTTTTTATAGTTTTAAAAATGATTTTTACATCCAGGCTAAATGAAAGATTCTCCACATACCAAACATCATATTCAAACTTTTTTGTCCAGCTAATGGCATTTCTACCATTAACCTGTGCCCAACCGGTAATCCCGGGACGCACGCAATGTCTTTTCTTCTGTCTTTCTGAATAAAGCGACAAATATTGAGGTAATAAAGGCCTTGGACCTATTAAGCTCATATCTCCTTTAATCACATTAATAAGCTGAGGCAGTTCATCTATAGATGTTTTTCTTACAAAACTTCCTACAGCAGTAAGGCGTTTTTCGTCTGGCAATAATTCCCCCTTCGAATCCCGCTCATCTGTCATAGTTTTAAACTTAATAATCTTAAAAATACGCTCGTTTTTTCCAGGTCGTTTTTGAAAGAAAAAAGGCTTTCCACTATTGGCCAAAGCTAATAAAAGTGTGATAGGAATTAATAACGGACTAAGCACTAATAATGCCATAAAAGCAACAAAGAAATCCAGAAATCGTTTAAAAAATTGTCTGTACATATGGTTGCTAAAAGATTTAATTTGCCGCTTTTTTAGTCGCGCAAAATTAAGATTTTAAATAGGCTTTCTCCAAATTTTTGTATTCCTTTAACAAAACTCGCCAAAACTCTTTACGTTCGTAATATTTACATATTTCTTCACGTGCATTTGTAGCAAGTCGCTCTGTATAATTTTTATTCTCTACAAATAGTTGCATTCGTTTTTTTAAAACCTCATCATCTTTTACAGGAATTATCACGCCATTTATCCCTTCTACAATGATTTCGTTACAACCATTAATATTGGTCACAATAGCCGGCAGATTCATCGCACCCGCCTGCATTACTACATTGGGAAAACCTTCCCTATAACTAGGAAACACCAGAGCATTGGCTATACTAAAATAAGGTCTTACATCTGCCTGATAGCCGGTGGTATAAATTTTATCGTTATTCTTAATAGCTTGAAAAGTTTTATCCCTAAGAGGATCCAATTCCTTTTCAAATGGTCCAACCAACAATAATGAAATAGCTTCTTGTTCTTGCTGAAGCGTTTCAAATGCACTCACAAGTTCATTTATCCCCTTCTCACTCACCAATCTTCCTATAAAAATAAACACAAAATCATCCTGTGCAATTCCAAGAGCTTTTCTTTTATTCTTCGTTTGAACAGCATCAAATTGAGAAGGATCAAAATAAGAGGTATCAATACCATTGCTACTCCCTTTTCCCAACACTTTTAACTTTTCTTCTTTCGCAAATCCCTCCTTTAGAATGATTTCTTCCAACCCTCTCGAGTTTGGAAAAACCTTTGTCGCTAATTTATAGGTAAATTTTTCTACAAAATTTAGCAGTTTTCTCTTCCTCCCGGTAGTTTCCATTAAAGGCAAACCGGCAACGGTATGAATTCTTAAAGGCACCCCGGCCATTTTAGCTGCCAACATTCCTACAATTCCAGCTTTTGGGGTGTGGGTATGCACAATTTCGGGTTTTTCTTTTTTAAAGTACTTATATAGGCGTAAAACTGCTTTTATATCCTGCACTGGGGTAATAGCTCTCGTCATTTCTACCCAAAAGGTTTTGACATCATTATCCCGGCCATATTTCTCGAGACGTTCTTTCTCGGCTGCTACAGCAGTCACTTCATAATACTTATTCATAAAACTAAGTTGACCCTCCAAAAGTTTTTCCAGAGAAAGCGGGATAGTGGTAATGCGTATTAATTTTTTAGGCATAATTTATATTTGTGAATAAGTCTCTTTATACCATTTTTGAAAGCAGAAATAAGCCCACACTCTAAAGGTATTATCCTGTTTACCAGAAATATGATCCTTTACCAGTGGAACTATGTATTCCTTCTGAAATAAATTTTGCTGCTCCAGAAATTTATTATCGATATAAAATTCCAACTCTGGTCTCAAATAATCCCGAAGCCAATCCCCTACCGGAACTCCAAAACCTTTTTTGGATTTATCCAGAAAATCTTTCGGAAAATATTCTTTAAAGGCCTCTTTTAAAATATACTTTTTGTTCCACCCCTTCATTAAATAATCCTCTGGTAATTGTCCGGTAAAATCCCATAGCTTTTTATTTAAAAATGGGGCCCGCGACTCCAGGGATGTCAACATACTGGTGCGATCTACTTTCACCAGCATGTCACCTTCTAAACTTAGAATTTTGTCGATATTTCGAAAATCAGTTAGGCTTTGCGCTTTATAATCGAGTTTTTGTTTATAAGGTTCAAAAATTCTCGGACTAACCCAGTTTGCTTTTAATAGTTGGGAAATTTCTTGATTTTGGTAAGCCAGGGAAATAATGTTATAATAAAAGTCACCTTCATAATTAATGGCATTCATTAATTTTCTAATTTTAAAGCGCGTCCCCCGTTTATCATCTTTTGTACTTAAAATATTATTGGCTGCTCCTTTAATTTTGTCATGAAAGGCTTCTGGCATGACCGAAGCATACTTTTGGTTCATCTTTCCAATATAATATTTGTTATATCCCCCAAATATCTCATCGCCGCCATCTCCGGTAAGGGCCACTTTTACATCTTCGCGGGTCTTATTCGCCACCAAGTAAGTAGGCAGAGAAGAGGAATCGGCAAAAGGTTCATCAAAATTCAGTAGTATTTCATTTAAATTTCCTTTAAGATCTTCTA
Source organism: Salegentibacter echinorum (assembly GCF_900129445.1). GTDB lineage: Bacteria > Bacteroidota > Bacteroidia > Flavobacteriales > Flavobacteriaceae > Salegentibacter > Salegentibacter echinorum. The sequence goes on along the minus strand of NZ_FQVT01000003.1, from coordinate 254,292 downwards.
CCGAAATTATAAATTCGTGATGATTACTATTAATTAAATTTGCTACCGTTCGGGATTTATCGGTTTCATCGAAAGATTTCTTCTCAAAACCCACCGAAAAAGTATCGATTTTACGGTCGGCTATTTTAGATAAGGCCAGGGAGACCACCGAAGAATCTACCCCTCCAGATAGGAATGTGCCCAATGGGACATCGGCTATAGACCTATTTTCCACACTTTCCTCTACCAATTTTCTAGTTTGGACTTTGGCCTCTTCAAAAGAAATTTTAGGATCTACCTCTACCGGTTTTTCGTTATTTATTCGGTTAATTCTGGTGGTAAAATTAACCAAATCGATTTCCATAAAATGATTGGCTTCCAGTTTTTTTATGTTTTCATAAATCGTGTGAGGCGCAGGTATATAGGTTAACCTAAAGTATAAATTGAGACCTTCTTTACTAATTGCAGGTTTGGCCGGTAAAATCTCAACAAGCGATTTCAATTCTGATCCCCATATAATTTGATCTTTCACCTGAGTATAATACAAGGGTTTTTCACCGAAAAAATCTCTGGCGATAAAGATCTTATTCTTTCTTTTATCATAAATACTAAAAGCGAACATGCCATCTAACCTCCCAAAACTATCGGTGCCCCATTCTTCATAAGCTTTTAAAATAACTTCGGTATCTGATGTGGTTTTAAACGTATGCCCCTTTTTGCTAAGGCTATCTTTAAGCTGAAGGTAATTATAAATCTCCCCATTAAAAAAAATGAGCACTTCCTTAGATTCATTGTAGATAGGTTGTTTCCCGGTACTAAGGTCTATAATAGACAGCCTTCGCATGGCCATAGCGACCGAAAAAGAAGTACTACTTTCTGCAAAAAACCCATCCTGATCTGGTCCACGATGAATAATTTGATTATTCATCTTTTCGAGCTCTTTTCTCAATCGCTCCTGGTCTGTCTGTCCTTTGGTTACAAAACCATTAATCCCACACATATATTTACTTTAAAAACTGCAAATATAACAGGTTCTAAAGGAATATCTTTTCCATTAGACCATAAAAATTCCCATGGGGAGTTTACGTAGAATTAAGCTTAACTTATTTAGCCCACAAAAAGTTGTTCTATTTCTTGCATATTCAGCGATTGAAAATCGAACTCTTCCTTTAGATGTTTGTAATGAATAAGTAGTTCTTCTAAATCCCTAAGATTTTCTGCAGGAAAATCACCAAAATTATGCGGATGCCACCATAAATGATATACTTCAGCGTTTTTTGCAGCTTTCGTCATTTCCTGTTTTATTCGTTTAATTTTCAAACTATTTAAAGTTTGGTTAGGGGAAAAAGGACGTAATAACCTGCTCGCTTTTTGTGATAATGGTTCATTGCGCCTGTTTGGTAATTCCTCTAGATTATAAGACTTATTTGTTGAACCAACATATGCATCTCCCGTTCTAAATATCTTATTTAATAACGAATCTTTTCCGGTATCCTTCCAGTACCAATTAGTTGGGTTCGATCTTACATTTCTAATCTCAAGATTTTTACAGATTTCAAGATATTCCCGGTTAAATTGATTTCTGGGAAAGACGAGAGACCTTAATTCCACATCAAAGGCTTGTGCCATTTTTACGGCAAGTTTTAAATCGGCTTTAAAACTATCACTATTCTGTCCTTGCTCAAGACAATAATAATGAGAATAGGTATGAGTAGCAATTTCCTGCCTGGAAGTTTGCTGTATTTTTCTTATAAGATTAGGCGCAAAACATAGTGATTCGGTTTCTTTATTTTGAATTGATCTCCCAAAACGATAGGCCGAAAGTTCCTTATTTTCATACCCGGGCAAAGTCCCGGGAATATTCTCATTCCACTCTTCCCAGTTCTCGTTAAACAACATCCCTACTGTAGCCCAGGTGCAGGAAATTTCATACTTTTCAAATAGCTGAAGAATTTTGGGCACTACTTCCCGGGTATTATGAAAATATTCGATTTTATCGTTATAGTTTACATTATCGAAAACTCCCCATAAAAGTTCAAAATCCAGTGAAATTATTAGCGCTCCATTCATATTCTTGTGATTCCTTAGTTTGTTGATTCCTTAGTTTGTTAGTTCGTCGATGCCGATAGCAGTAGATCTGTCAGGCTAATAGCCTGTCGAAGCCCCATTGGTACGAGTGATCTTCTGAAAAAACCCTGTTAATTCACTGACTATTATTAACCAGGTTTTTACACACGGTATTAGTCCACCAAGCACACTTCGACAAGCTCAGTGTAACGCTGCGGTTCGACAGACTCTGTGTAACACAGGCTCAGAGCCTTGGAGTAGCTTGACAGCCTGTGCTAGGTTTACAGCTTGAAAAATGTTTCTCAGTGTAGCACATATCGATAGGTTTGTGCGTCACTAACTGTAACACCCCAAAACATTATTAAATTACAACATCAACGCGTCACTTCATTACTATCATACCATAATAATAACTCCCTTACTCCAGTACTACCTCAGCCTTTCTCACTTTCTCTCGTCTTTTCATCAGCCTTCGCTTTTTCATTATTTTTTCATATTTCTTTTGTGCGAGATAATAATAAATCACAAAAAAGATATAATACATTACCATAGATTTTTGCCGCATAATAATTCCAAGGTTAGACATTACAAAAGTCATAGCAAAAGAGGTACTTATAAAAATCACAAAACTCATCTTTACTACTGCGGGAGACTTTTTGATGAAGTCAATAAAGTCTTTTTTCAATATTTTAAAGAATAGCAGTAAATAAATTAGATTTTCGGCTGAGACTATCAAACCCAATACATTTGGCGCATCTATAAAAAGGGGCCTAAACCAAAAAGTGAAGAGTTTAAATGGCAAAGGATAAGCAGACATATCTACCCCACTACCAGAGGCACTTAAGTCTTCTGCCCTTTCTGCCGATTGTGCCTGAAAATCTTCAATGATATTTTCTGAATCCTGCAGGTTCATCACCGCTAAGATTTGATCCTGCACCAAAACTAAGGCTCCTCCCAGCGCTACAAAAACCAATGCTTTTTGCCATAATGGAATTTTCTCTTTCCCACTCATATAGCCTAAAACCGTCCCTACAGCTACAAACATAAAAACATGAGGACGAATATAATAAATTATAACAGAGCTTAGACCTAATAGAAACAATCTCGATTTTGGATTTACAATAGCATAAGTAAACATCATTAAGCCCAAAAAAATGGCCGAACCTTTTCCGAGGGAAGCGGTCCAAAAGTGCATATTTGGAAAAAATAGGATTAACGTAAGTAAATCTATCTTAAAAAAATTTATTTTGATGGGAATCTTTTCCCGGAAAAATATATAGGCATACACAAAACCCAGGTAACCGAACCAGGAAAAAGTTAACATAAGCATGTCGTAGTTAAAGCCCATATTATAAAAGGGATAACCAAAAAAGTGGATAAATGCGGTATCGGTTCCAAATAATTCCAACCAACTGCCTTGATGAGTTGAAATGACGTGAAAATAATGAAGAGAGTCAGAAGGATTATTATAAGCATACCAGGTATATACCCCGTAGAATAATAGATGGTATAAGTATAGGAGGTTTAATATTTTCTTATCCAGAAAAGCATGCCGCTTAGCGTAAACCCCAAAGATAAATTGATTCAGGATAAAGAAGATAATAATTAAAAATAATACTCCTATCATAATTAAAACAATTCCAGGTCACCAAGGCTGTTGTGCCAGTTTTTAATATTTAAAAAACCAGTTTCTTCCGAAGATCTTAAATTTAAGGCGTTTAAAGTAAGAATAGGGCCAAAATCCCCTTTTTTTCCATTTAAGCTTAACAGTTTTGGAGAAAAACTCATCACATGAAAGGAAAAACCTGATCCAATTTTTTTGATTACTTTCTGAAGTTCCTTTCTCCCAATCACTTTTTCATCAAAAATACATTCGGCGATTCTAAATTCCTTTACTTTTCCTCGGTTTTTTATATAAGCTGCGATATAATAACCTTCTCCAGTCACGACTTCATATTTCTGTAAGGGGTTTTTTTCATAACGCCACTTTAATATTTCGGCAGATTTTATCGTAAACAATCCTGATTTTTTTCTGAGATTGGTATTCCACTTCCCACAAAGATTATCTATTTCAGAAATGGAATTTTTTTTCTTCACCTTATACTTTGTTGGTAGTTTAAATTTTAAAAAATTTAAGGAAGGTTTTATGCCTATATTCACTTTCCCAACCTGGTCCCATCCCATTTTAAGGTAACCGGGCCTACTTTGTTCATTCGGAGTATTAAAGATAAAATGATCACCATTTTTTTTAGCAATTTCAATCGCCTGGAGCGTTAGTTTTTTAAAAATTCCTTTACCTTGATGTTTAGGGTGGGTAGCGGTATCCACTGCCCTTAAGGCTTCATATTTCATTTCGCCTTGTTGCCATTGCCACCTCATTAAAGCGCGAACCCCTATAATTTGGCTATTTTCTTCGGCTATTAACACAATAGATTTTCCATAAGGGTTATCTACATGCTTATAGCGCCAAACTTTCTCTGAAAGTTCCAGTTGATCCTCGCCAAGACTGGCTTTTAAAACCTGAACAATAGCAGGGATATCATTTTCTGTAGCTTTGCGAATTTTCATTTTTTTATTTATTACGTTGTAAAGTTGTAACCCTGTGAGGTTGTGACGATGTGATGCTGTAAAATTGTGATGTGGGAATCGTGAACTGTCAATTCGTTGAGTCTGGATTTGTTAGTTCGGTAACTCTTAGCTTTGTCACTTCTTCACTGCATTACTGCGTTACTTCATTACTCCTTCACTCCCTTCCTCAAATCCAAATAACATTTTTCCAATTCCTCTACCATATTTTCCAAACCAAAAGCATTTACCACTCTATTTCTAGCTGCTCCCTGCATTTTCTTTTTAAAGGTTTTATCATCCAAAAGTTTACAGGAATTTTTAGCCAATTTTTTGAAATCCCCTACTTCACTCAACAAACCATCTTCATCTTCCCTAACGGCCTCTACCACGCCCCCGGCCTTTGTAGAAACAATGGCACAACCAGTACTCATTGCCTCTAATAACGCAATGGGCAAACCTTCAAACTGTGAGCTCATCATAAAAATATCCATTGCTGAAAAATACGCTACGGTGTCGGTTTGCAAACCTGGTAGCATAATTCGTTTTTCCAGACCTTTATCCTTAATCAAAGCTTTTATTTCTTGCTCTTTAGGTCCTGCGCCTACCAGTAAACCGTAAACTTCAGGATTGGATTTATTAATGATTGCAAATGCCTTTACCCAGGAGACCAGGTCTTTCTGTTCTCTAAATACAGCGAGATTCCCTATAACCATGGCCTCTTCGGGAATTAGCAATTCTTCTTTTATCTCCTTTGCGGCAGCTTCATTCCTATTATACTTTTCAGTATTTACTCCGTTTAAAAGTGTTTGCACGGGTATTTTAGGATCAATATTTTTCTTAATAGATTTACTTACATCGGCAGATACTCCCAGTACTTTATTTTGCCAGTTAAATGTAGATGCGTTTAACTTTTTGGTGACGAAATGATAACGCTCCTGGATATTATGCTCGGTATAAAGTACCGGGATTCCGGTTTTTTTAAAAACCAGCCGCGATAGAAAACCCGACCACGGTAGGTGAGCATGAATAATATCTATTTTATGATTTTTGCAATAATTGGCAACCTGTTTATATTTGGCTAGTAATTTAAAGTTATTAGTAGCCTCCATACAGAGCACCTTTCCTCCCGCCTGTTCAATCTCGGGCACCATTTGGTCTTTCCACGGTAGGAAATAAATGGTATGAAATTCAAATTTTTCTTTATCGTGGAGCCTAAGAGTTTCCGGTAAAAGCATTTCTGCACCACCGCGGCCCAGGGATTTTATAATGTGAAGTACTTTTATCTTTTGCATACCAATAGTTAGAGGCAAATTTACTTTAAATATTAGGGAGACCAATTTTTTGGGACAATTTTAAGGTCATTACATAATGCATTTAGGTATTTAGCGCATTCTCATTTAAATCCACTATTTTATCTCCCCTTCAATTTAACCTTAGCTCTGGAAATGGCAATTTTAGTATAATCCATTGCTTTTTTATTTTTTATTAATCTATAAAGATTCCTATGGATTTGATCCTTATTTTTGTTTGTAATAACATGCCATATATAATTATGTTTTAACCGCTCATATTTTTCAATATGAAAAACATCCTTATATAAAGGTAATTTCCCCAAAAGATCTAAAGTAAGTGCGGTTCTTAGACATTTATTGCATTGGGAACAATTAACACCAGCCTTATATTTCTTTGAACTGGTACAAACATCTAAAAAATCATAGGTCTCGGGAAAATTCGAAATTAAATTGGTACGCTCTACCCTGCTCAATTGGGCTACGGCAGAGTAGAGATTGGTAGATTCAGTAGATAGTAAATTAAGCACCAGGGCATCATAATCTTGGGTATCATAATCATTTAATTCAAAATAATCAAACCTATTTTTTGAAGCTATATAATAATGTTTAAAAAGTTTTTGAAACAAAAGTATGCAAGATACATTTCTTAAGGTATTGGTAGATTGAAACTTCATATCCAAAATTTCATGCAAATTGGAATCTACCTGAATAATATTTTTATTTACCGTATTGGCAAATTTCTTAGCTTTTTCAAATCTACTCTCGAACAATTTCTTGGTTTCTTCTCCTCCGGCTCCATGAGACCCCACATTAAAAAAGGCAAAATATTCAATCTTAAAAGAACCGCTTTCATCAATATGATCAAAATAAGTAGCAAAAGAATCTACCCCACAAGATAAACCCGTTCCCGAAGTAGCGGCTACATTTAAATCTTTCTCATTTAATCCTTGCGGGTTTATATCAACTGGTTTTAATTTTGGGTTTGCCATGCAGAGAGCAGGAATCACATAATGGCGAATTGAATAATACAACCTGGCGGAAACAGGGCCATTCAATTTTATATCGTTTCCCGTTTTTAGAGCCAAGAATAGCAAACCTACAAGAAAAGCGTCTAAATTTTCGGTTACCAGAAAATCTTTATAATCAGAAGGAACTTCAAAGTATAATTCATTTTCCTTATCGTTGATTGTGAATTTAGCTGAAATTTTTGTTTGTCTGCCAAACGTTTCAAGCTTTGGTTTTTCTATACTAAGCAAAAGAAGATTTTTTTAGATGTAATATTTAATTAAAATGTTGCAATTTTTCCTGATTGAGACTTAAAAATTGCCTGGCTATTGTATCGTTCATATATTGTTCTTGAACCATCTTAAATGCTTTTTCTATTTAAAGATCGTTTTTCAATTTTTTTTACCACTTTTGCCGGGTTACCTACAGCAATTGTCCATGCCGGCACATCCTTTACCACTAGGGAATTAACTCCTACAATAGCGCCTTCCCCAATGGTAACTCCAGGCATAATAACAGAATTCATTCCAATTACACAGCCTTTTTTTAAAACTACCTCACTTTTTTGATAACTTAAACCATTATAATCTTCTCCTAAGTAATACTGGGTTAAGTCTCTTTTATGACATAGAATTAGGCATCTGCTCGCTATCCATACTCCATCTTCTACTTTTATATAGGAAGCGTTTGAAACATCATAGTAAACATCATATCCAATAGAGACATTTTTACCTATAGTACATCCTGTCATTTTCCAAATCGCAGGTCTTACTCCTCTACTAATTCTATTTAAAATCACCCAGTTTTTTGCAATTTTAAAAAGATACCATTTAATAATTACTTTTAGTTTTAAATAAGAAACCTGGGGAAATCTTTTTAAAAAATAAAAAAGGCTTTTATGTTGCATCTATTTTAAGCTTTGTTTTACAACTAATTATTGTGGGGTTATAAAGTATAATAATGAGGTTTTAATAATTTGAAACCAGTCTCTTCAACTTTACCCGGAATAGCATTTACCTAAGTAAAGCCATCGATTTTTTAATTCGCCACACTGTTTCTACACTTTTTGGCTTAAAAATTTCATTGTATTGACGCGATTTAACTACTAATTTGTCGAAATTTTAGATTTAGAACTACATTCTATGATAGCGTATAATAAAACTACGATTCTTTGATTAATTTTAAATATAAAGCTTCGAATTTCTTAGCATTTTTAAGCGGATTAAATTCTTTAAACACCAGTTTCTGGGCATTTTCTCCCAATTTAAAACGCAACTGATCGTTTAGACAAAGTTGTTTAATTTTATCAGCAAAGACATCAGCATCAAAATCATCGATTATATAGCCCGTTTTTTTATCGATTAAAACCTCTTTCACTCCTCCTACATTAGAAGCTACACAAGGTTTTCCTTGCACCGCAGCTTCAAGTATTATTCCCGGAACCCCTTCTATTAAACTTGATAATACCACACAATCGGCTCCGGCCAATAATTCTGGAATATTTTTTTTAAAACCAAGAAGATGTATAATACCCCCCAGCTTTCTTTCCTGGATCTCCGTTTGTATTTTATCATAAGTTATTCCATCGCCAACACAAACCAATTTAATTTTTTCATGATCTTTAGCGATTTTTTGGAATACGTCTAAAAGGAACCGATGATTTTTTTCGGGACTAAAATTCCCTACATGCATTACAATTTTTGTATCCTGAGTAAACTCTAATTCATTTCTAAGATTTTGAGCACAAAGCTTTATCTCCTTTTGTTCCCCGGGAATCCCCCTTCTTAGTACAGATGTTTTGCTTTTTGGATAATTAAGGGTTAAAATTAAATCTTCTCTAGGTCCTGAACCTACCGAGCTTACATGAGCTACCCTGTTAAAGAGCGCTTTATAAAGTTGCAGTTTTACTTTAGATCCCATCCATTCACTTATTGTGCTTATATTGCGATAAGTGATAGGTATCTTTGGTAAAAAATAGCTCGCAGCTACCATATATTTTAAAGTGTCACTGCCATTGCACTGCACAATATCGGGTTTTGTTTTTTTGACAATGGAAATTAAGCTTCTTATTAGCGATAATGATAAGGGTGTGTTTTTTTCTTCAGAAATATCAAGATTTTCGGCGTCTTCGACTTCCAAAATATTGTCATTATTTTTATATAATCCCGCAAAAACTATTTCGTGACCCAACTTAATAAGTTCTTCACTTAAATTGGCCGCAAAAACTTCTGCTCCCCGATATTGACGTTTGGTAACGAGTTGAAGTATTTTCATAACCTACCATTAATCGAGAAGTTCCACATACATCTTAAGCATTTCATTGTTTATTTTATCTATTTTAAACTTACTTTGGAATCTATTTAAAGAATAATCTGCCAATTCAAGCTGTAGCTTTTTATTTTCCATCAATAACTTAATGTTTTCGGCTAGTGCTTTAAAATCTCCTGGAGGAGAGAACATGGCTCCTTTCTCACTTCCCACAACCTCTTTTAAAACTGGCAAATCTGAACATAAACAAGGTAAATGAGCTGAGAATGCTTCCAGCAAAGCTCCGCCTAGTCCTTCATAATAGGAAGGAAATATAAACGCATCTGCTTTCACCAAACGTCTTTGAACATCGTTTACAAAGCCGTGTACTTCAACTTGCTCTTCAAGTTTATTTTCTACAATATACTGCTGGATAACATCTGAATAAGCACCTTGACGACCCAATAACTGAAATTTTATATTTGTATAGCCATATTTTTCCCTAAGATAAGACAGAGCTTTCAAAATAGTTATTTGACCTTTAGCAAATTCCTGTCTGCCAGAATTTATTAGGGTAAATCTAGTATGTTCTTCTTCCTGGTCTCCAATGTTCAGGAAAGGATTTTCGTCCCGTCCTCTATAGATAACTTTATAATTTTCGCGAATTTTAAAAAGGGGTTTATAATGTTTTAATACTTCTTTGGTAATAGAATGATAAAACACATTAGGGGTACACCTTGCCGTCCAGATATCAAATTGTTTTGCTAATTGAAATTTTTGCCAGGAAAGTTTATTGTCCTTTTTACGCTCTTCGGAATAAGCGGTGTTAACCAGGCTCTGCACCAGTTTCCCTTTTGAATAAAATTTTCGCGATAATCTTGTAATAATATTCGATTCTGTCAATAAGGAATGGATAATATCGGGGGCTTCTTGTTTTAGTACTTCCACCAAATATTTTGTTTTAGCAAAATAACCGCCAGATTTTTCAAAAAATATAACCGGAATACCAAAAGATGTTACTTCCTTTTCAATTCCAATTTTTCTATGTTCCAGACATACAAATTTTATAGAAATATTATTTTTAGCATGAAGAAATTTAGCCAATTCCACCATAGATCGTTCAGCACCTCCCGATCCTAAAGTATTTATCACAATTATTACCTTCATAAAAATATTCTTTTTTTCAATTAGCCTTCATTTAAAAATTATAAGCTGGCCTCCAAATCTCCCAAAGTAAAACATATTTTATCATTAACACGATAGCGATCTTTATTGTAAACGATCACCGCCTCATTTCTTTTACTACTGAGTAAAAAGCGAAATTTTGTGAATTTATTTTCTAAATAGTAAATGAAGAAAATATGGGTTTTGGCAGCTAAAATTTTAAGAGCCTGTTTAAAATAGAGGGAGTCGCCGATAATTTTTTCAATCAAATTAAATTTAATCCCTCTGTGATTTTGGGTCTTATAGATTATATAAATAATTCTTTCTTCAACAATTATTTTTGCTATTTCGTATAAATCATCCTTATACCTCCATTTAATAAAGGACTCTGATGGAAAGGTAGTTATTACAGTATTATTCACATCATTTTTCTCCAGTTGCACAAAATCATCGATTTTTATCAAATTGAAGTTCGTTTTTCCAAAATAGGGTGTTACCAGAGCCATTTTATAATCCAATTTTTGAGTACATATACTCCACCCCATCTTTAAATTACCGGGCAAACTATTTGCATTTGGGGTATTAAAAACCAGATCATAATGTGTTTTATATTTTTCCAGACCGCATAGGGTTAATTCCTTAAAAATACCTCTGCCTCGATATTCTGGATGGGTAAGTGTATCCACGGGTCTAATTGCTTTTATAGTCTTTCCTTCGCCTGTTAATTCCCATTTCATAAACATGCGTACCCCTACAATTTTATCGGCATCGCAAGCGAGTAAACCGAATGATCGCCCAAAAGGATTTTCAATATGTTTCCAAACAAATGTTTTTTTGTTGTGGTGGCTTCCCAAACCAATACTAAAAAGTTCATTTATCTCAGAAATATCTTTAGAATAATCAATTTCTCTAAATTTTATAGTACTATTGTTTTTGTCCAATTTTTTGTCTTAATAACATTAAATTAATATGTAAACCTGAAACTTTCACTTTGAATTCATTTAATTCCAAATCTGTGTCCACCCTAATACGTGAAATACGCATTGGGTTCATATTTTTTTTATTGATTTTATGATCGAATAAAAAAGCCATTTCCACCCCCTCATCTTCCAGAATATTTTCGGTTTGTACATCCCAATTACCATTGGGGTATGCAAAAACACTATATCCTTCCAACTCCCACTCTTTAAACTTTATACGGCTATGCTTCAATTCTTGCTCTATTTCTTTTTTAGTGCATTTATCTACCATGGGATGCGTGTGAGTGTGGTTAGCCGCTATTACATTACCTTTCTCCAGGCTATGAAGTTCTTTTACAGAAAGTTGTCTGGCCTGGATTTCTTCCAGGCTATCCAGATATGCCGTTCGCTCATAATTGGAAATTGATTTTAATTCTCCAACTTTCGCCCTGGCCTCGGCATAAGAAGCTCCATTCTTCTTATAAACGACTTCAACGTGTCTGCACCAAAATAATTTAGAGGTATTAATTAAACCTGTAATGATAAAAAGTACAGCAGGAAAGTTGTAGGCTTGCAAAGCAGGCAAACCATTTTCATAGACACTAATATCCCCATCATCGAATGTTATTAATAAAGGTTTTGTAGGAAGAGGAGTGGAATTAATAAAATGATCTTTCAATTCTGAAATTCCAATAACATTATAATTATAAGAAATAAATTCCAATTGTTTTTCAAAGGCTGTTTGATCTGGTACCGTATGATAAGCTAATACCCGAAGCCGATTATCTGCCGAAGATCCCGTGAACTTATCAATTTTACTTAGAAATTTATAAATAAAAGATCTCATAAATAGTTACAGTTAAAAGAAATGAATGAATTAATATAATTAAAATGAGTTATACGTATAAACACTCTATTTATGCTCCTTAAAATAAACGTTTTACACTTGCTATTAGTTCGAAATTGTATAAGCATCTTAATAAAATCCTTTTTTTATTCTTCAAAAGCGCTAAAAGTCAGCTACTTTCAAAATAATACTACGTTTTCTAAGTACATCGCTCTTTAATTAAAGTTTATATTTTCTTACAAGAAACAATTATACTTGAAATATTATAAATTACCTATTCTGATTCAACATTATTCTTTTAACAGTTCAAGACTATCAATTATTCTAATAAGTTCACGATTGAATTTCTCAACACCAATTTGATTCAAATGACTATCATCGTAGAAATCCCTATTAGCAGATAAATCTACAATATCATTAAAATTATAATAAATTCCATCTTCAGAAAGAAACTTTTCAATTCTATTATAGTTACTATATTCAAAGGTGTAAGGAGCTTGTACCAACAAATAAGGAATATTATGCGATTTCAAAAAATTAATATTTTCCTTAAAAGCAGCTAATTGTTTTTTTAAAGGTTTCCATTCCTTTCTAACTGCGGCTTCCGAATTATAGTTTAGTTTTTTTTCTACAAAACCACCAGAAACATACAAGTCCTCTTCCGAAAATACGGGGTTAATCACTATACTGTCAGACGGTTCAAAGAGGGAGAATAAAGCGGTGTTCAAACTCCTAATATCCTTAGTTTGAAAAAGTAGCTTTAGGATTCCACTATTAATATTATCTGTTGCCGAAACAATATTAATGGTAGATTCGACCCCGTCTATAGTAAACATCTCTGGGTACACTTCATAGATAACTAACTTCGGCCTAAGGTTTTTCAAGTAGGTGTTAAGTAAGTACTTAGTTTGGATGTGTGTTTGTGCGCTAGAGCCTAAATTAAAACTGCTTATATCATGATTTTTAAAGATTCTGGTATCGAAACCTCTATACGCATGGGAAGAACCCAGAAAAACAACATCCACATTCTTAAATTTTTCAATTTCGGAAAGCTTTTTATCCAAATAACCTTCTTGAGGATTATAAATTAAATTTCTTCTTAAAGGAGCCGGGACGTAATATCCCCAAAAACCTATTAATAAAGTATAAAAACAGGAAGTGATCACTAAAAAAAGTAAGAGTTTTTTTAGAAATTTTTTCATATTAGAAGTCAAAATATATAAATTGAGATTTGTCGGTAAACATATACATTCCTATAAGAAAAGCAAGAAAACTATATGAAACCCACCTTAAAGTTAGCGAGCGAACCTTAGATAAGTTCTGTATAGCGAATTGATGTTCCCTTCCAAACCATTCTATAACAATAAATAAAAAAAGTAGAATAAAAGTACTTTTTGCTAAACCCAGACCCGGGTAATAAGGGATGGTAAATATTGATTTGGAAAAGATATCGCCTATAATAGCAATTGCATGAGGGGTGTCTTCTACTCTAAAAAATATCCAGGCTAAGACTGTTAGTGAAAAGGTCACCACAATCTTTAAAACTTCCTTTGCAGCCGGGAATAACTTTCCCTTAGCCACAATATCCATGTTTTGTCTGTTTTTGCCGCTAAGTAACAGAGGTAGAAAATAGGCAGCATTGAGCGCCCCCCATATTATAAATGTCCAACTAGCCCCGTGCCAAAAACCACTTACTACAAAGATAAAAAAGGTATTTCTTATTTTCATACTGGTGCCGCCCCTGCTCCCTCCAAGTGGAATATAAAGATAATCCCGAAACCAGGTAGAAAGAGAAATGTGCCAACGCCTCCAGAATTCGGCAATATCTCTCGAGAAATAAGGAAAAGCAAAATTTTGCATTAGATTGAAGCCAAAAAGTCTAGCTGTACCAATGGCTATATCTGAATAACCCGAAAAATCGCCATAAATTTGAAAAGTAAAAAAAAGCGCACCCAAAAGTTGAGTGCTGCCTGAAAGAGAGGCGGAGTTTTCAAAAATATAATTTGCATATAACGCACAATTATCTGCGATTACCATTTTTTTAAATAAGCCCCATAAAATTTGGCGAATACCATCTGTAGCCTCCTCATAATTAAAATGTCTATTCTTTTTAAATTGGGGAAGTAAATTAGTGGCTCTTTCTATAGGTCCCGCTACCAGTTGGGGAAAGAAACTAACAAAGGCGGCAAAGGTGATAATATTTTTGGTAGGCTCTAATTTCCTCTTGTAAACATCTATAGTATAGCTAAGCGTTTGAAACGTATAAAAACTTATCCCAACCGGTAATATAATATTTAATGAACTCATGCTCCAATCGGTACCAAAAAAACTGAAAGCACTAGATACATTATCTATAAAGAAGTTAAAATATTTAAATACGCCCAATATGCCAAGATTTGCAAAAAGACTACCCCATAATAAATACTTCCTTTTTCTAAAATTTTCGGTTTTGTCCAAAGCCAAACCTATAGTAAAGTCCACTATAGTACTAAAAACAATTAAACTTAAAAATCGCCAATCCCACCAGCCGTAGAAAAAATAACTTGCTAAAAGAACAAGAATATTTTGATATTTAAGATTTTTCTTTAAGAGCCAGTACAAGACAAATACTACTGGAAGAAATACAGCAAAATCTAACGAATTAAAAAGCAATTGGGACTATTTTAAGATTGAATTGACAAAATTAAAATTTTATTTAAAAATTATAACATTTTTTTAGGCATAATTCTTCTTGTTATTTCTTTCGAAATTTTTGAGGTCACGAGAATAAGAATAAATTATTTTAAAATGAATGAAATTTAGAGCTTGTGGAAACCTACAGCATTAGGTGGACGATAGAGATCTTCTTTAAGGAAGCAAACGGGTGTGAGGATGATAATTACTAATTTACTAATCCTAATCAATCCGCATCCTAAAAATACCAATAGGTATGCAACTAAAATTAGGTGCGTAACTTGAATACCTTAAAAAACACTCATATTTAAACGCCTAAAATTTCATCATAGCACCTCTCATAGGTTTCTGCTATCTTTTCTATATCGAATTTTTCTTTGGCAACCTTTCTAGCCGTTTTTGGAAGCTGGTTTAAATCGTGGCTATTTTTAATCGCAAAGTTTACTTTATCTCCCATATCTTTCACATCGCCCCTTTTAAAAATAATGGCAGAATCACTATCTACACATTCCATATTTTCAGGAATATTAGAACATACGATTAACTTTTCTGCTAACATAGCCTCAATTAAAGCACCCGGTAAACCTTCAAAATAGGAAGAAAACACAAAAACATCTGAAAGTTCCAATAGATTTGGCACATCTCGTCTCCTTCCCAAAAGACTTACATAATCATTTAATTGAAGTTCATTTATTCGTTCTTCCAGTTTATCCTTGAAGTTGCCATGGCCGGCAATTAATAATTTTACATTTGGATGCTCTTTAACAATATTAGGCATAGCATTAATAAGATCCATTTGTCCTTTCCGCTCTATTAAACGGCTTACATTTAAAAGCACCAATTTATTATCGAGTCCCATCTCTTTTTTCAAATCCTCATTTGTATGATCCTCACTTACAAACCTGCTAGTATCCCTCCCCCTGTAAATTACTTTTATTTTTTCTGTAGAAGTCATGGTAGCTTTAGACTTAGCCTCTTTTATAGTTTCTGAATTTGAAATAAAAAAATCGACCTTACGGGCAGTTATCGCATCATATAATTGTACCATTCGCATTTTTACACCCTGCACAAAATCTAATTTTTTAAACCTTAATGGATTATAATTATTATTTACATAACTGTTTATTAGAAATACATCATATTTTTTCTTTAATAACCTAGTGACAGCATCAGATTTGAACAAGGTAGAATGAATAATATCCGGTTGTTCAATTTTATAAACCTCTTCCAGTCTTGCTCTTGCAATTTTAAAATTTCGTTCCATTGGTACATCTAATGAGTAGTATTTAACCCCATGTTTTTCTAATATTGGTGTGAGCAAATCACCTTCATAAATGTTTACAAATACCGGAATATGTTTTTTAAAACGAATAGCTATTTCTACCAGACTCCTTTCAGCTCCCGATCCCTGAAGGGTATCCAGTACAAACAGTATTTTCTTTTTCTGCATAATAATTTATTTACCTCATCCATTTTTTCCTTCTTAAAAAAGGAATTTTAAATAATATAAGCTTAAGGAAGCTCCCGGGGGAAGGATTCTTTTTAAAATTTTCATAAAAAACCTTTCGACTTTTTTTGAACTTTCCAGCTCTTGTATAATTTACTGCCGAAGAAAGCAGCAAATCGTCTTTTCTAAAGTGAAGCACACCGCCGTTCAGATATTTTTTATATAAATGATAGGTTGCATCGCCTCTATATTCGTCTCTTAACCGGGTTTGGGCGGCTGTGGGATAATTTTCATAATTAAAATTAAGGTTATCGGTATGGGCAATAGCCAGATTATTATTTTTGCAATATTCTAAAGCTCTTGCTGTCATTTCCCAATTTTCACTTTGCTTTAAAACATCATCATACCCACCTATTTCCAGGAAAATATCCTTTCTTAACGCAAAGGTGCCGGCCAACGAAGCATACTTTGCAGGTGAAATCGCTTTATTTAGTTTTGGAAGGGTTTTTTTTCCGTTTCTAAAAAAACCACAACTCACATACCCAATATTTGCAGCTTGTTCAATAAGCTCTTTAAAATCTTTTAACCAATTAGTTTCCACCTCATCATCGCTATCTAAAAATGTAATAAAATTACCCGTTGCTTTAGCTACGCCATTATTACGCGCACGAGCCACTCCCTTATTTTCCTGTTCAAGAAGTTTAATGCGCACATCACCTAAGAAAGGTTCCAATGCTGCCAGGAGATTATCCTTAGAACCGTCATCTACCAATATAAGCTCCCAGTCTTCAAAATTTTGAGCCAGAATAGAGGAAATAGTATTCCCAATACTTTTAGAATTATTATAAACGGGTGTAATGATAGAAAAAAATGCCATAGTCGAAATATTAATCTTTTCTGGGAAATTCAGAAAAATTTGGAGTTTCTAAATTTTTATAACCAGCCAACATCACCTTATATTTTTTCTGAAATTCCTTATTACTGCTTAAATCTGAATTTGAAAGGGGAAAATACTGAAATTTAATTTTAGAATAAATTGGAGCTAAATTTATTGCTATAGAAGATACAAAAGAGATAATTGTTCCGGGTAATTCAGACTCCTGCTTCATCCGTTCTTCAAATGGGATGTTACTTTGTGCAATTACCTGCATAAAGTTATATTTTTCTAAATTCTCACCCGATTCTCTTCTATGCGGAAAATAAAAAAACTCATAATTCTCATAATAGGCCATCAATTCCTTTAGATAGGAAATCTTTTTATTTAAACTAATAAAACCCAACTCTACCAGGGGACTGCCTACAAAGTAAACTTTCTTAGTATTTACTTTATCATGCTTTGAACCTTCAAACTTAAAAATTTCCTGAGAATCTTCTTCAGCAATATCTAAATTAATCTGGGTGTAGAAATGTAAATGTTTTATAGGCTTAATTTTTAAAATCTGCTCTCTAAAAAAGGTATTATTGCCAAACGGTATTGATTTAAATGGCAAAGACTTGTGTTTCTTTCTATAATTTGCCATAACTATAATACCCGCACCATCACTTAATAATATAATTTTATCTGTACTATAATGATTAATTATTGAATGCTGAAGAAAGTACTTATAATTAGAAAATATTATCTCATCAAAATGCTTTTGCTTCACAGCTTGTTTTTTAATATAGATAATATTAGTTATTAAATTCCAGTAATCTACAATACGACTCGATTTATGAGTATAAATAATTCCCAATAACTCAAGTTCCTTATCTTCTTTTATTGTGTTGATAAAATCAAGGTAGCCCTCAAATTTTCCCACGGTAAGAAAAATATGATTATGCGCCTTTTCCTTTGTCTTGATATAATTCTTGACATTTAGATAGTGAGTATTATTTTTAATTATAAAAAGTCGTTGTAGCATTAAAGTTTATCGTTTAATTTATACCTCCTGTAATTCTACCAAACGCTTAAAATATTCAGATTTGGCTAAAAGGTTTTGAAAATTATCAACAAATTGAATTTCCCCATTTTTCATCACCACAATTCTATCTGCATTCTTAATAGTTGAAATTCTATGAGCCACAATAAGGATAGTGAAATTACCTTTTAATTGATCGATATTTTTTTGAATTGCTTTTTCAGTTTCAGAATCTAAAGCCGATGTAGCTTCGTCTAATATCAATATTTCTACATTTTTATAAAGTTCTCTGGCAATAGAAATACGCTGCTTTTGGCCACCGCTTAAATTTACGCCGTTATTGCCTAAAATTGTCTGTTCTTTTAAAGCTAAACCTTCTATAAAATCCCCTAAGGCGGCTTGATTCACCGCATTCCAGAAGCGTTCTTTTTTCTCTTCATCCTCTTCCCAAAAAGTAACATTGTTAAATAAGGTATCATTAAAAATAACCGGGTCTTGAGTGATGTAGCCAATTTTCTTTTGAAAAGAATCTAAGAAAATGTCTTTACTCTCTTTAGAATTGATATAATACTCACCGTCATCTACCGGTAACAATCCAGCTATAATATTTACTAAAGTCGTTTTACCACTACCACTCTCGCCAACAAAGGCTAAAGTTTCATTTTTTGAAATATTCAGGTTTATATTTTTTAACACCGTAGCTTTCCCATAATGGAAGGAAACCCGGGATAATTTTAACGAACCTATAGATTCCTTCAGGATAATTGAACTCTTTTTCTCCTTATTGGCTCTCAATTCTTTTCCAAAAGCCTTCATGTTTTCCAAAGAGCCGGAAACCGATAGAAATTTATTCCACCTGGCCTGCATTTGCATTAAATAATTAAGTGCCCGGTAAAATAACAGCAAACTCATAATGATGGGACCCAAATCTGATCCTAAATAGGCAGTCTGGACATAGATCACCACTACAACCACACTCACTAAAATTGGTTCCCGCCCGGCAACTAATAAAGCATCTAATTTTCCTATTTTTTTGTTGCTTTTCTCTATTTTCAGCACAGACCCTTGCAGTTTTTCGGCATATTTCTTTAGGGAACCTGTTGCTTTTAGGTATTTATAATTTGCAACATTCTGAATAATTAAACTTTGAAAAATATTATTCTCCCCGGTGAGCCTACGAGATGCACCTTTAGTATTAGTATATAAATTCTTATAAAGAAAATTTGTGAGAACACCCCCGGCAGTTACCAATAGGGCGAATTGAGGATCGAGCCTAAAGGCAATAGCCATATAAACAATCACCATTACTCCAAATTGCATAGCGATAAAATAATTACTAAAAGAAATTGCCACCCTATCCACTTCCCCCGTTAAAGTGTTTTGAATACGGCCTATATCTGCAGATACAAAGTGCTTATAAGCCAAATTATTAAGACCTTTAATGTTTTGAAGCCTAAGTTTCCTAACAAACCATTGCAACATATTTACCCTATAAACACCGGCAAGATATTGCATGGCACCTTTAAAGAAGAATAACACGGCCATAAAAACCAGGATAGTCAATAAATTTAATTTTATTCCCAAATCCTGGAGAAAATCGAGCAAAAACCGAAGCCTTCCTAAACTCTCTGGCTCTACCGTTCCCGCATCATTTATCATCTTTAAAAGAGGGAGAAACATGGCCAGACCAAATGCATCTAAGGCACCTACGAGGAGGCTAAATAATAAAATAACAAAAACCCTATATCCTAAATATGAATAATAGAAAGCAAGACTATCAAAATATTTTTTTATAATTCTTTTTACCAAAACCAGAATTTTCTATAAGACTGCGTTAATTAAGTATGGGGTAGTATTTTTGGATTACTTCTTTATACAGCGGTCCATCCGCCATCAACCATTAAATTGTGACCGGTGATAAAGGAGGCACCATCAGATAAAAGAAAAGCAATTGGAGCCACCATTTCTTCGGGTTTTGCCAAACGCCCCATAGGAGACTTCTCTGAATAACGTTTAATGAAAGAGGGATGTTGTTTTGACTCGTCTAAAATACCGCCCGGGGAAACACAGTTTACTCGTATTCCATATTTCCCATAATAGGAAGCCAGATATTTAGTGAAATTTATAAGCCCGCCCTTTACGGCCGCATAGGCCGCTGGAGACGTACCATTATATTCCTCATATAAACTAAAATCATTCCCTACAACACCATAGATGGATCCAATATTTACAATAGCCCCCCATTCCTGCTCTTTCATTACCTTTAGGACACTTTGACATAAATAAAAACTACTATTTAATTGCATGTCTATATTCCTTTTCCAGGAAGATAAGGGAATTTCTTCAAATTTTGCACCCCAATCGGCAGTACGGGGGTAAGCTAAATTAACCAGACCATCTATGCGGTTATATTTATTCAAAACTCTTGCCACTACTTCATCTATTTCCTTTTCTTTGGTTATATCACAAGTAATAAAATTATTTTCCTTCCCATTTTGGGTAAGGTCTAAGGCAATTACTACTGCGCCGGCGTTTTGCAGCTTAACTACTACTTCCTTTCCTATTAAGCCATTCGAACCAGTTACTATAACTACTTTATCTTCTAATTTTCCATACATAAGGCCAAAATTTTATAAGCTTCATTCACCGTATTAAATTCATTAAAATCGTCCTTCACAAGAATATTCTTCAGAAAAAAATTCATTTGAACCTCATAAGTATCCAGGATTTTTTGACTGGATGCATATACTTCCTTTCCATTTTCAAAAATTTTATTTTCCAATAAATTTACCACAAAAGTAGCTTGCGAAGTTACTATTTCTAATGTCCTTTTAGGCTCTTTTCGATAATAGTTTAAAATTACCGAAGCGCAAAATCCGTCATATTCCAATAAATAATTAGCATAATCTACAGCACTTATGTCCAGATGAGATTGGCTGGTAAATTTGGTATTTGATTTTTTTGGCATCCCCAAAAACCAGTATAAATAATCCAGTTCATGAATTAAATCTATATGGACGCCACCGCCCATTTCCTTATTGGCGCTATAACTTTTTCTAAAATCTACATCTGGTCGCCAATTTGGTAAATAAGAACCGCAGTAACTGTTAATTTCATTAATTCGTAAACCTGCAATCATTTTTTTGGCCTCTTGGAGACAATCTAAAAACCTTAAATTACAGGCCACATAATTGGGTATTTTGTCATTATTAATTCTACTTATTAAGGCTTGGTTTGAAGTGCCAATTTTATCAAACAAAGGTTTCTCAATAAACAAAGGTTTTTTATACTTCAAAATTTTTTCTATTGCTTCAGCATGTTTGGAAGTGGGGTTTGATATTATAAAAAAATCGAATTGTAGCTCGTCTAATTCATTTGTAGAATACAAGTCTGTTACCCCGTCTAAACTATTAGATTTAGCTGAAGAACGCAGTGCATAAACACTAACTTCCCAATTTTTTCTTAAGGCTGCTATGTGCTTTTTGGCTATAGAACCTAAACCAATTATTAAAACTTTCATTTTAGGAATTCGAAGTTAAGTTTATTATTTTCTATCATAAAGGTCATAAAATCGAAATCGATTGGATGATCCAAATCAAAACAAACATGCGGTACTTCATAAATTAAAGCTTTTTCCATTAAGCCCGCTATAGTTCCATTCTCGAAATATTTTTCTTTAAAAATATAAAAGGAAGCATTCATATCGTACACGGCAGGAGCAGATTGCCGGGTTAAAAAATCTCCTTGTTTACACAATACAGCAAAACCCTGGTCATTGACTTCTACCATATTAAAATAAGGATTTCTCGCCGCAGGACTAACCGAAAAGATGTTTAAAGCCTCATTACTTTTGATCAATTTTTCAAAGGCTATTTCCAAATCCCGGAGTGTACGTAAAGGAGAAGTAACATCCATATCCATTATGTAATCAAACTGTATTTTTTTTTCAGCTTCTACATAATTTTTAAGGTCATTAATTACCTCTAATTTTCCAGAAGAATCGTCGGCAAGCTTTTGAGGCCGTGTATAGTTGGTATTTACCCCGCTAATATTCAGGGTTTCTACAACTTCCTTTATTTTATTGGAATCTGTAGATAAATAAATCAAGGTACCGGGATGCTTTTTCTTAAATTCCTTAGCCAATCTCAAGGTGTAATATATTAATGGTTCCCCCCCAATTTCTTTAATGTTCTTATCGGGAATTCCTTTAGACCCACCTCTTGCGCAAACAGTTATTAAAATATTATCCATGAGTCACTACTTTTAAGAATGCTTAATAAATTCCTGTGCTTGTTTATAATCTTCGGGTTTACCTATATCTATCCAATAGCCAATAATTGGTTCGTGAACCAATTTTCCCTTATTGTCCACCAGATCTTTCATTAAATCTGTGATATCATAGAACCTATTCTTTGGTATTTTATCAATTAGTTCTTTTTTTAATATATATATACCGGCATTAGAATGGTACCTGTAAGAAGGTTTCTCTTTAAAATTTTTCACCCGTTCACCCTCAGTTTCAAAAACGGCATAGGGAATGTCAATTTTATACTCGGTAGAGGCCACCGCCATATCTGCATTTGAAGCTATGAGGGACTTATATAAATCCTCAAAATTAATATTGGTAAACAAATCCCCGTTCATTAGTAAAATGTTTTCGCTTTTAAAGTTTTCTACTAAAGATAGCGCCCCAGCGGTACCCAGGGGCTTATCTTCCCATATATATTCAATTTGCACCCCCTTGGTACTGCCATCACCAAAGTAATCCCGAATTTGTTCTCCAAGATATTTAAGAGAGATATAAATTTTCTTAATACCAAAAGATATCAAACGGTCTATATTGTGTTCTATAATAGGCTTATTTCCCAAGGGCAATAAGGGTTTTGGAATTTCATCGGTAAGCGGGCTCAACCTTTTACCACGCCCCCCAGCCATAATCATGCATTCTACAGGTAAGACGGCATTTATCTTTTTTAGGTCAATAATTTTTTTTAATTTTTTACCTTTATCCAATAGCGGTAAAACCTTGATGTCTTTTTTGCGATAAGCATCCAGATTAAGAAAACTATCCTGCACATATTCAAAAGTAAAATTCCTATTGCATACCTCTCCTACTTTTTTTTCTACATCGGCATGCTGAATTAGAGAGCGCCTAACATCGCCATCGGTAATCGAACCTACCACCACATTATTATTATCTACCACAAAAAGTATTAACCGACTAAGATTCCTTAAATCATTTAGTTTTTCCAGAGCCTCTATAATGGTCTTATCCTGGTGAATTGTTATAAGTTGTATATCCATAATTTAAAATTGAATATCGTAAAAGGATTTCTTTAGGCTATTAATATTTTGATTTCTCAAGATATCCATTATTTTTTCTGCAGTATTTCCAGAACCATAGAGTTGTACCTGATTTTCTATACGTTTTCTAAAAGCAATATCAAGCGCCTTTTGAAGAGCTAAAGTGATAGCATCTACTGTTGTTTCAGACTGAATAATACTTTCCGATAAGATACGTCCTTTTTGCCTGTCCCCTATGTTAACCGTCGGGATATTAAAATAGGGTACTTCTATAATTCCGCTCGATGAGTTTCCCAACACCATATCAATATGCTCTAAAGCAGAGAGATAACGTAGGTGACCTAAAGATTTAAAAGCAACCGCCCGTTCTCGATTTTTGTTTACAAATTGTTCTATCATCTGGTTTATTACCCGTCCACTCTTATCAGAATTGGCGTGGGTAAAAATAAAATGTGTTTCTTCCAGGGCATCTAAGGCTTCTAAAATAGCATTAAACTGATCTTTGGCAGAGTCATCTTCTAAAGTAACAGGATGAAAAGTAATTAGAATGTTCTTCCTGCCAAGTTTAAAGTTAATGGATTGTTCAAACTCTTCTTTATTTAAAATATCCATATTTTTAATCGAATCCAGACCAATAGCCCCTACATTAAAAACACGGTCGGGATGTTCTCCCAGCTGGATTATTCTTTGCCTATATATTTTGGCAGAAGCAAAATGCAAATAACTCATTTTTGTAATTGCGTGCCTTATATTTTCATCATAAGCCCCTTCAGTAGTTTCACCGCCATGAATATGGGCTATTGGAATATTGGCCAACAGGGCTGAAGTCGCCGCAGCCAGCATTTCTGTACGATCTCCTAATATAACAACTACATCTGGAGATAAATTAGTGAAAGCATCAGCAAATCCAATTGTCGCCAAGCCAACAGATTTTGTTACTCCTACTGCTGTATCTGAAGAAAGCAAACATTCTACTTTACTATCTATTTTATAACCTTTCTCTTCAATTTCATCAACGGTATATCCAAATTCAGGAGACAGATGCATCGCAGTTACAATAAGTTGCAATTGCATTTCCTTATCTTCTTGAATTTTATCCATTAATGGACTCAATAACCCAAACTCTGCCCGGGTTCCTGTTACAATCGCTATTTTTTTCAAATTAATTCTATTAAATCGTCTTCCTTAAAATCTTTTATCGCTCGCTGTCCCAGAATATCGTTCCATCTCATTGGATTAATTCCCGTTCCCGGGCGTTTTATAGTGAGATTTATTTCTGAAAATACATCACCTTTTTTAATATTTTGAGAAGCAATTATACTTTTTCGCGCTATAGGTTTATTTTTTAATTCTGAAGGCGAAGGTTCTTTTACCCCAGAGCCCGAAATCGCCATTTCTATATTACGAATAGAAGTGACCATTGCCTTTAATTCTTCGGGTACTAACGACGCCCTGTGATCTGGGCCCGGCAAATCCCTGTCTAAAGTAAAATGTTTTTCTATCACTTTTGCCCCCAAAGCTACTGCCGCTATGGGAACCTCTATTCCCAAAGTATGGTCTGAATAGCCAATTTTTGTGTTTAGCTCGTCCCCAATATGAAGCATGGCTTTTAAATTAACGTCTTTCATAGGGGTTGGATATTCAGTATTGCAGTGTACAATACTAATATCCTGGCGTGAAAGTCCCTCTGTAATTAGTACATTAAAGGCATCTTTAACTTCCTGCATGTTGGCCATTCCCGTGGACATTACTACCTGCTTTCCAAAACCAGCTATTTTACGAAGATAGGGTAGGTTTGTAATTTCTCCCGATGGAATTTTAAAAAGATTGATTCCTATATTATTCAGAAATTCCAGGCTATCTAAATCGAACCCGGTAGATAAAAACTTTACGCCCCTTGCAGCGCAATATTCCATTAATTCTTTGTGAACATCTTCTGAAAGTTCTAATTTCTTAAGCATTTCGTACTGAGAATCTCCATCTCCCGTGTTATCATTTTGATAATTTGCACGTTCTGCAGATTTAGTTACCAATTTAGAAGCTTTAAATGTTTGGAATTTCACATAATCTACCCCGGCATTTGCCGCCGCCGCTATTAGTTTTTTAGCCTGCTGGACCTCCCCATTATGGTTTACCCCAGCTTCTGCTATTATAATTACCTTATTTTTCATATTAGCCTACCTGGATTTCCTATTACTTTTTGATTATCACCCACATCTTTTATCACCACCGAACCAGCTCCAATTATAACGTTTTTTCCAATTTTAACGCCCTGTTTTATTACCGCATTGGCACCAATAAATGTACAGTGTCCCACCCGCACATTTCCGGTTAGTACAGCACCGGGGGCTATATGTACTGCATCATCAACAGCACAGTCGTGTTCTACGATGGCACCGGTATTAATAATGCAAAAATCTCCTATGCTAACCCGGGGATTTACAGCAGCATTTCTGGCTATAAAATTTCCTGTTCCCAGGCTAAGCTCTTTAGTCACCGAGGCGCAGGGGTGAATAACATTTAAAAGTTCTCTTTCTTTTGAAATAATTAAATTCCCGGCCTTTTCCCGAAGATGATTGTCCCCTATTCCTAAAATATAACTTTTATCTGTAGCCCAGCCCTTAAACTGCGGGTCCTTTTCAAAGCCCAAATACTCAAGATTAAAAGGATTGGAGGTGACTTTCCCGGTTTCCGTATATCCATAGATTTTTATACGAGCCAATTCTGCCGCTTCTGCTACTACCGCACCGTGCCCTGAATATCCTATTAATATAGCTTCTTTATTTAACACTACTGGGAATATTTACAATTCGGTCTTCCAGAAACTCTGCATTTACCTGTTTATCGCGAAGACATTCTTTATACATGGGTAATTTGTACATTAATTGCCATATAGGTCGTGTCATTACATTCACAGCATTGGTTTTCTCCAAAAAAAGATCCCGCTGCTGCCTGTCTTTCAGTTCCACACACATCAACCAGTAATTAGCTTTTGTATTAGGCGTTTCCGTACGGAATTTCAATTGTTGTTTTTCAAAAAAATGAGCATACTTTTCAGCTAAATTCCTTTTATTTTCTATAAAATTATTTAGATTTTCTAATTGTGCACATGCTAAAGCGGCGTTGAGGTTTGGCATTCTATAATTGTACCCCAACTCCTCGTGAACATATTCATACGTGTGGGGCTTTTTAGCCGTGGTAGTTAAAAATTTAGCCTTTTTTCCCAAGGCGTTATTATTTGTAACCAGGGCTCCCCCGCCCCCACTGGTCACTATTTTATTCCCGTTAAAGGAGAAAGCGCCCACCTCTCCATAACCGCCGGTAGGTTTCCCATTATATTCACTTCCCAGAGATTCTGCGGCGTCTTCCACAACCGGGATTTTCCACTCATTGCAAATTTTTAGTAATTTGTGAAGATGTACCGGAAAACCGAATGTGTGCATTGGCAAACACGCTGCTATTTTATTTCCGGTTTTTTTATTATAGCAGCCTTCTTCTCTTAGTTCTGCATATTCTTCCAGAAAATTTTGAACCGCAATTGGAGATAACCCCATCGTGTCTAAATCTACATCCAGAAAAACCGGTTTTGCATTATTATAAGCAATAGCATTTGCCGTCGCCACAAATGTAAGAGCCTGGGTTAAAACTTCATCTCCTTTCTGCACCCCCACCAAACGCAGAGCAACCTGAATTGCAGCAGTTCCATTAACCACCGCTACCGCATTTTTTGTTTGGCTAATTCGCTGCATCCTTTCCTCAAATTTATCAACATAAGCACCAACAGAAGAAACAAAAGTAGATGCTATGGTGTCTAATACATACTTTTTTTCATTTCCCCCAAACTTTGGTTCATGTAAGGGTATAAATTCTTTAGTATTATAATAGTCCCGAATAAATGATATGGTCTCATTAAATTCTCTCATTACATTTTAGAATCTAAATATTTACCGGTTTCTTTATGCCCAAAGTCCGGAATCATTTTGAAGAATAAAGCTACAATTTCCTGCTTGTTCCAGACTTTATTTTTTCGCATTTCTGCAATTTCCTTTTTAAAAAATGTTAATTTATCTTCTTCTATATCGAGTTCATTTTTAATAATCCCCAGATTATTAAATTGTTCTAAATCCAAAACCTCATCTTCGGTAAAGAATTCTTCGAAATCTTTCTCTCCTGTAGTATCGCTCCCGGTAAACAAACAGGGCCATTTTCCTTGTTCTGGTAAACTATGTACCAAATCCCGGGCTTCGTTTTCTGTTTCACAAAGATAGGGGGTGTAACCAAGCTCTTTTAAGTATTTCACCGCTACATCGGCAAAAGAGATAAGATGTAGTTTTTCGCTTAGCTTAGGAAAAAACACATCCCTGTTTTCTCCAAAAATACAGGACATAAGACAAAGTTCACCGCTTTCCTGTGGGGTCACAAAATAGCGTTTTACATCATTTGGCGCTACAAGTGGCTGTCTTTTCTGGATTCTTTGATTAAAACCATGAAGTAGTGAGCCATCGGAAAAAGCAACATTTGCAAAACGAGCTGTAGAAATAGTAATGTTCCTACTCCTTTGCATTAAAAACATTTCCATAATTTTTTTGGAAGCTCCCATCATATTTACCGGGTTCGCCGCCTTATCTGTAGAGACACAAAAATATTTTTTGGTATTCTTGTCTATAGCCTGATGAATAGTTTTATCGGTATTAAAAATATTTACATCAATCATCCTCATTAATGTAAATGGGTCTTTTTCACTTCGCACATGTTTTAAAGCAGAGAGATTTAAAACGTATTCATACTCCCCGTCATGATTTATAAAAGCATCATATTCCAAAGAGCCTATATCTAAAGCAAAGGTTTTAAAATCTCCCGCTATATAACCAAAAGAACTGCGAAGATCCCGAACCAATTCCACCATATTATTTTCACTAATATCTACTACATGGAGCTTTTTGGGGTTTCTTTTAAAGATTTCTTTGGTTACCGCCTGCCCTATTGAGCCAGCTCCGCCCAAAACCAGGAAAGAAGAACTCGAGATAATTTCTTCCAGCTCTTTTTCCCGATTTTGAATATCTTCGAAAAATAAATTTCTGTCCCTTCCAATAAGTTTTAATATATCCATGGATATTTTCAGAATTAAAAATCTTTATTTTAAATATAGTGCAAAGCTAAGTATTCTGCACACTTCACCTTACTTCAATTTACTAAATGTTAGCTAAAAGAAGCAAGCTTAGCCTGCTTCCCCAGTCTCTTTTAATTGCCAAGAGGCTGTAAGGTAAATTTAAAATACTTTGACCAATCCTTTTGATTTCCCAAAGCCAAATCTGAATAGTAGGTCCAAATAGGGAACAAAGGGCGTTTTTCCCCATATTTTACTTCTAAGCTAATTTTTGGGGCTACGTATTTATAATTAGTCAGGTTGTATTGAAAATAATAGGGTGCGAGCTTGGGAAAAATGTTTAAGTTTTGGTACCCTTTTAAATCTTCCGGCCTAACCAATAAGGTATTTTCATTGGGATAGTACATTTTCATCATTCCGGCAAAAGCGTAAAATTTAGTAGGATTTCCTTTTCGGGTAAAATTTTCTGTATCATCCTCTAACACTATAGTTTGTGGAGAAGCAGCCGGAAAATGGGGGTTAGAAAAAAAATACTGCTTAAAAACCTCTTGTTTAACGTAGCCTTTAAAATAATTAAAGTGCAGAAAAATGGTAATAGCCATAAAAGCTGAGACGCTAATTGTGAGGATAATGCGTTTAATTAATTCAGATTTTAGAAGAAACACCGCTGCACAAAAACTTAGCGATGCGCCCAAACCTAATAATAGCTGATGCCTCGACAAATAATCTAAATAAGATGGGTATTTGTTTACCATTAGATAAGGGAATGCACCTATAATAAGCACAAGTAAACCCCAAATAATAAATTTCCAAGGTACGGTAAAGCCAAGTTTTAATTTCTGAAGCTGGCGGTAAAGAATTGCATTTGCGAGAATGAAAAAAATCCACATTTCATAATGTTGGATTGCCTCAATAACTATAGGAACTAAATCTACGACAAAGAGATAGAGAAATACTATTACTCTGTAAGGAATCTCCAGGAGGGATTCTAATTTTACAGTATTATAACCTATGCTTTTGTATTGCATGGAAGGCTGAAAAAAACTAAGTTTAATTATCCAAAAAACAAAAGGTAAAACCAGGAAATCTATGTAAGAGAGTATGCGATGTCCTAAAGATTTAACCAAATCCTGTAATTTTCCATAATTTTTACCGAAAAATAAAATCCAATACTCATGAAACAAAAAGAAAAAAACAGGGAACAAGTAAAAAACTAAAAATGAATTAATTAGAAAAGAGAACAAAAAGAAAAAAAGACCGAGAACACGATGTAAAAGCTTCTTTTTGTTAGTATAACTCAATAAAAAATATGAACCTGCAATAAAAGAAGTTAGACATAGAATATGAGGGAATATAATAATGGTTGCCTTTGCATCGTGTATGGGGAAAGCAGCAAAAATGAGCACTGCAAATGCAAAGTATGATTTTTCATTCGCTTTAAGAGAAACCTCTTTAACAATTCTAAACAGTATAAAAATATTGAGCAATTGGCAAATAAAGGTAAGTGCGTGATAAAGCAAGGGAGAACCCGATAAATGTTTTAAAAATAGGTGGATATAGCCAAACATTAAATTACCATTGCCATAGTATTGGTTCATCAAACCTACTGGATCCATGTTATAAATTGTCCAATCGTCCCAAAACACTCCCGGATTAAACAACATTAAAAAATTACTGATGCCAAAAATGACATAAGCCCATAGTTCCAATTGACTATGCTTATCTTTAGCTGAAATATTATTTTTTATCATAATTTTAAATTATCGCTCTCCCAGATAAATGATGTATCCAATAATACCTACTACTACTTTTATTAAATACATAAGCAATGAAATTAAAATAGCTATGGAAACATCTACACCATATAACATCAATATCCCAGAAAACACCCCTTCTCTAACCCCTAAACCTCCAAAAGAAATTGGCAAAACCGTGGCTATATAAACCAATGGCATAATAAAAATAAACGCTGAAAAAGGAATGCCTAAATTAAAGTATTGATTCAGGATATAGGCTATACTAATATCGCCCATTTGCGCCATTAATGAAATCCCAATTACTTTTATAATAAATGGATAGGTGGTATGAAAATTAAACTTTACTAACAACCATTTAAATAAGGGGATACAACTTAAAATTATTACCGGAGAAGACTTAAAAATCCAAATAGGTAAAAATTCATGAAAGTTTAAACCTTTTGGATAGGTCATAAAAAACAAACTAAAAGAAATAAGAATAAGCAAACCATAAATTCCACATATTCTTTCTAAAAGGGTGACACCCGTAGCAGCTTTTATAGATATACTTTTATTTTTAGATATTCTCTGGGTACGCACCACATCCCCACCAATAGAGCCGGGAAGAAATATATTAAAGAACGCCCCAATCATATAGAAATTGAATAATTTTTTAATTGAAAAAGCAGGAGTCAGGAAATTTGCAATTAAAATTTTCCATCTAAGACTCATTAAGCCTAAAGATAAAAGGGTAATTAAAATGGCGACCAAAAAAGGAGGAAGAACATCTATTTCTATAAGGTAAACCTTACTAAGGTCTATATTAAAAATTAGATATGCAACCAGTCCTATAGACAAAACTATCTTTAAAACAGTTTTATACCCTATCCTCTTCATAGAAAAAGCATTACGAGTTCCTCATAGTTAAAAGTATCCAAATAACTTATTTTAATAAATCTTCTAATTTAGGTTTTTGTTGCTCTCTAAGAATTCTTATCAAATATTCCCCAAGTAGGCCAATCCCAAATAGGTTTAAGCCACCAAAAAAGCTTATTAAAGAGACTGTAGATGCATAACCTGGAAAATCGCTACCAAAAAAAAGTTTTTTAAGGACAATATAAATAATAAAAAGTACCGATGCCAGAAAAACGATAACCCCAATTAAACCCAAAGCCTTAAGGGGCGCCGAGCTATAATGTAGAAGATTATTTAGGGAATGGTTAATTAATTTGCGTAAAGTAAAATTACTTTTCCCAAATTGCCTGCTATTATGCTCAATTTCAATATTTTCAATTTTATCGGTAGTATAAATAATAAGACTGGAGACAGCGGGGGTAGCATTATAATTGTTTACAATGGCTTTAGCCAGACTAAGGGTCATGATTCTAAATGAAGATTTGTAAAGTCCTTTTGGTTTTTTTAAAAAAACGGTATCAATTTTGTTCATTACATAACTCCCAACATTCCTCCAGCGATCGTGTCTTCTATCTTTAAAATTTGGAATAGCAAAAATAGCCTCCAACTTATCTTTTTTATGAAACGCATTAATTAATTTTGGAATTTCCTTTACGGGATGCTGCAAATCGTCATCCATCGTCATGATGTAATCTCCAGATGCTTGCTGTATGCCACATAAAACTGCAAATTGTTGTCCTAAATTCCTCCTTAAGGTGAAGGTGCGCACATTCTCATATTTCTTCTCCAACTGCTCCATGGTCCTCACGGTATCCAGAAAAAAAGGACTATCGTTTACAAAGATAATTTCGAATTTATAATCTTTTTGTTTTTGAAGCTCATTAATTTGGACCGCTATGGTCTCTAAGCTTTGAGTACTTTTATATACAGGAATAATAACAGAATAAAGTGGCATCAATTCAATTTAAGTTGGTTGTAATTTATAATTTGCTCAAAAAACTTTTGCACTATTAAAAGTCTCCAGTAAATTTTCGGCTAAACTATTGGTTTCGGGCAGGGTTGTTTGTGGCTGCAAATCTACTATTTTTGAAGATCTTTCTAAACTCATAGGTTTAAAGGAGGTATTTAAGGAATTAAAGTAATCATCAAATTTAAAACTGCCCCCCACAAGAGTATCGCTCAATTTAATCCAGCCCGAAGGGACTCCATAAGCATGACTTAAAATAACCCCGTGAAGCGAACTGGAAATCGTAAAGTCACAGGATTTTATATCCTGAATAAAATCTTCCATTTTTGAAAAAACGTCAATATATTTTACGTCTGGTTTCTCCTTCCAGTATTTCACAATCTCCAGATCCATTTCTGAATAATGCGGAATAAAACCAATGCGGTATTTTTTTGTTACTTCAGGATTATAAAAAAAGGGAAGTAATATTGCGGGATCACCATAAACCTCTGGCACTTCCAATTGGTGATCCATCAGTTTTTTTCTGGTTAAAGGTCCTCTACAGGCAATTACTTTTTTAGGCACAACCGGCACTTTAGAGGTTGCGCTTTTAAAGCCAGACCCCATTACTACCAGATTTCTAACGGCAGTATTATCTAAAACACTCCCAATAAATGAATAAACTTGAGGAACTCCTACATTGAGTAAATTTTTATAACTCTCAACTTCTTTCCCAAAAACTTTTTCAAACAGGTAAACATTCAATGCATCTCCTATATTTTTGTGGGTAAATTCACCCGCCGAATATTTTAAGGCACATTTATTCCCGTTTAAAAGTATTTTAAGATTATTAATTATTTTTACCATTTACGAATGTGATTTATCTTAGTCCTCTTCAGTTTTTTATTTCTGGAAAATGGGATCATATAATAATCCTATCAACTTTTTTACTGTATGTTTGCTTTTAATCATAAAGTTGAATTCGTTAAGTTAACCAGACCTCACCATCCCGATAGCTATGCAGGATTCGAGACCTTTGAGGTATTTCTTTAGCTAAAAAAAGCTTCGTTGTTCCGCCACTTTATAACAACTCTTCTGCTGCAATGTAAAAGATCATTAGATTTAAGAGGGCGCAAATATAAATTTTTATTGCAACTTTACATCTTCGATAGCGCAAGAATATAGAAATAAAACTAAAATCAATCAGTTAAAAATTAGTACACCCAAACCCTATTCTCTCAGGGCTTTAGGAAATATAAAAAAGCTGCAAGAAAAAGCCTAAATTCGATCTGTTAAGTATTATTTTTTCTGATAAAGATTTTAAATTACGAAAATATGTAGCCACTCTTCTCAAAATAAACTACATCTGGGCAAGCCCACGAGGTATTATAAAGGAGTAATAATTTAATTTCGAGGCAAGCCTCGGAGCTCCCGATAGTTATCGAGATAAATCTCGATTATCGAGTAAACGGAAAAAGTAGAGAAGCCATAGCATAAAAATTACTGAACAACAATAAATTAGAACCCCTGGGGAAAGCCCACGAAGCCGGAAACAAAAAAAATAAAATTCGAGGCAGGTCTCAAGGAATTGAATCCTTTGAAGGGGTTAAAAAGATAATAAATTACAATGTCTAAAATTTTATATGTATTAACACGAGAGGAAATTAATGTTGAAGTTTCGAAAAAAAAATTACAGAATATTTCCAAAAGGATTTCCCCTAACAATATAAGCTCCAAAAAACCGGTAATATATAGCGAGAAGCAACTTATTTATTCCATAATAAATCCCACAAAAACAATTATAAGCAACCGGGGCAACGTCCTATTGGGTGGTTTGTTTAAAGAGAAAGATTGGGAAGATTTTGATGCCACCAACTACGATGGGAATTATTCTATTTTTAGGATAAACACTAAAGAATTGCAAATCTTAACCGATGTTTTGGGCACAAGAACAGTTTGGTACTATAAAAATGATAAGATTTTTATTGCAGCTACTTCCCAACGTGCGATTGTGCAATATCTTGGTGATTTTGAATTTAATGAAGCAGCAATTCCCTGGATGATTTCTTCAGGCTCCCTAGGTCCGGAAGAGGCATGGGACAAAAGAATTCGCAAGTTGCCGGCAGATGGCATTTTACGTTTAGACAGGAAATCCTGGGAGCTAAACATAAATAGGAAACCAGTTATTTTCAATGCCACTAAGAGCTCAAAACAGCGTTTAAAAAAGAAACTTCAAAAAAGCCTTACGGAAACATTTCAATCTCTTTCCTTAGATTTTTCTAACTGGGCTATTAGCCTTTCCGGAGGTTATGACAGCCGGGCTATAATAAACCTTTTAACCTTAAATAGACCTAAAACCCAAAATTTAAAAACGGTAACCTGGGGCGCTTCAGAATACCTGAAGGAAAAAGACAGCGATGCAAGTATTGCAAAAAGAATAGCGAAAACTCTTGCTTTAAACCATTCTTTTTATGATACAAGTACTAATACTTCTTCTAAAAATTTTAAAAATATAATTGAATTATTTCTCTTAAACGGGGAAGGCAGAAATGATCATATCCCAGCATATATGGATGGCTTTAAAATCTGGAAAACACTTTATGAAAATGAGGTACAGGGTGTGGTGAGGGGAGATGAAGTTTTTGGGTATAATAAAATTTATTCAGCCATTACGGTAAAAGATTTTATTGGGATAACCTTATGTTCAGATTTTTCTAACTTATCCAAATATAGATATATCACTAAGTTAAAACAAAAGCTTCCCAGGGAATATTTGAGGTTAGAGTCTGAGAGTTTAAATACCTGGAAGGATAGGTTATTCCATCTCCACAGGATTCCTACAGTACAAGCTTCTTTAGCCGATTTAAAATATGGTTTTGTCGAACAAATCAATCCGTTTCTTTCCAGGGAAATCGTGTATCAGGTTAGGGATTTACCGGATAATCTAAGAAGGGACAAAAAATTATTCCGGGAAATTGTTGAACCCCTGGGACCTCGCATACCATATTCTAATCCTACTGCTTCGCAAACACCGTTTGTACAGCTTTTGCGCAGAGAAGATATAGTTGCAGAGATAAAAAGAGGATTAAATTCGAAAAATGCAGAATTGATTTTCCCTAAAAATTTCCTGGATGAAATCTTAGGGAATATGAAGTCATCAAATAACAAAGCACTTAAAACTACCTCCCCGCTTTCTAAATTTAAGAACTTAATCCCAAGTTCCATTAAAAAAAGAATAGCTCAGAGAAATGATTCTTTAATCATGGATGATAATTTACTGGCTTTTAGAATTTATATAATTATTAATATGAATAAAATATTAGAAAATGATGCTTCCGTTTTTAAGAGCTGAAAAACGGTTTCTTCTATAAATGGCTCCATGTTTTTTACTGAACTCATTTAAACTTTTTGAATTGTAGCGAAAATTAGACATATTTTGCCCAATTCAAGATTTTCTTCAGTTGCATAGTCCCAAACTGCGGGGCTACTGAACGAAAAAAAGATAAAAAATGAATAAAAAACGCAGTTTTTCAGCCCACTGAGAAAGTTTAAACGAGTTCTTTAAGTAAGCGTGGATTAATTTGAAAAGGCGTATTTAAGGAAATTTTGTTCAAAGCTTATTTTCCAATTCGTAGCCAAATTTTAAAAGCTTTTTGCCTGCATATTCTTCAAAACTTTTAATTTGATTGCTGTTTAGTTGATCTTTATACTTGGAAATGTTGGAAACATCAGGCTTTTCCAGTGTTTTCTTTTTCCAATCCATTAACTGGGAGGGTTCCAACCTCTTATTTCGGTTTAATTCAGCATAATTCAGCATTCCTGCATCAAAAGGAAGAGATAAAAAGTCACAAATCTTCAGCAGCTCCTTTTCGGGATCAATTAACAAATCTTCAAAACGAAGACTAATGGAATTTTCTTTCTTATTCTCAAAAAACTCTAAAACCCTGGTATTATTTCTTGTCCATTCTTCAGCAATTTCCTGAATATCATTTGATAATTGGGGCTTATAGAGAGAGGTGGTTTTTATTTCATCTATCTTTAAATAGGAGCAGGCAACATCTCTTCCATCCCGAATAATCAGCACATATTTGGCATCTGGAAAAAGCGTTTCCAACAAATCTAAATGTTTTAAATAGTAATTATTCTTATCACCAAAATACCGCGGAGTACTATTTCTTGTTTGTAAAGAAAATTGTTTCATAACCACCAAACATAAATCTGAATAGGTGGCTGGTTTTTCTGTAAAAATTAACTCCTCCAAGGATTGGTAATCCAAATTCCAGGTCTCTATTTTTTTTGAAGTTGCAAGGTCGTTTAAATAAGATTTAATACTGGTTGTAGATTGAGCATCTGCTAAAGACCAATTTTTATATTTCTCATGCCACCACTGAATAAAACCACACTCGGGGGGAATCGAGATGAGTTCATGACTGGTAAGCATAATTCTAAATAATGATGTTCCAGAACGGGGATTACCAAGAATAAATAAAGGTTGGGCAGCTGTCATAAGTTATTCATTAATTTTGCAATTCTCATTACTGTTTTTTCTTCAATTTCTGCAAATAATGGCAGGCATAGAATTCTTGAAGCGATAGATTCAGAAATTTCTTTCTTTTTAGATGCTACATAATTTAATTTATTTAGCGACGGGTAAAAATACCTACGTGGATAAATTTGCTCCTTGTTTAGGATTTCCACCTTTTCAAGTAGCGCATTTTCATGCTCTAAAATAATGGGATAATAGCTATAGTTCCACTCGGTATGTTCTCTTATTTTTAATTTCTGAAACTGGGCGGGATCCAAATACTTATTGTACCAGTCAACAATTTTTTTTCTCTTCTTTATTATTTCATCTATATAAGGAAAAACCGAAAGCCCCATCGCAGCCTGAAGCTCGCTCATTTTTGCATTAATGCCAACCCCATGGAAATCTATAGGGCCGTTGTGTCCAAATTTATGGCTGTAAAAAAGCCTATGGTTTAAATCTTTGTCATTACAAATAAATGCCCCCCCTTCTGCTGTATGAAATAGCTTTGTGGCGTGAAAACTACAAGTGCTAACGTCCCCATGGTTAAAAATGGATTCGTTTTTATACTTAACGCCAAAGCAATGAGCGGCATCGTAAATAACTTTTAAATTATGCTTATTGGCTATATTTTCAATTATCTCTACGTTACACGGGTTACCAAATACATGGGTGGCCAATATGGCTGTGGTTTTTGAAGTAATGGCAGCCTCGATTAAATTTTCATCAATAGTAAGATATTCAGGATGAATATCAACAAAAACAGGTTTACAATGTTCCCATACAATGGCAGATGCAGTTGCAACATAACTAAAGGGAGTAGTAATTACTTCTCCCTGGTTGGCCATAATATTCAATGCCATTTGAATTGGTAACGTCCCGTTTGTGGTTAAGGTTATATTAGAAATATGTAAATAATCCTTAAGCCGGTGTTCCAGCTCCTCCACAAGTTCTCCACGATTAGTAAGCCACTGGTTATCCCATATTCTTTGTAAGTGCTTTTGATATTCGTCTATAGGAGGAAAAAAAGCTTTTGTAACTGGAACCATACTTTTCTTTGCATCAAACGATTGCATTAACTATCTCTTTTAAATAAACACCATACTTAGATTTTCCATATTTATTGGCCAGCCTTTCCAAGTCTTCTTTTCCAATAAATTTTCTTTGATAAGCAACTTCTTCAATACAACCTATCATAGTACTCTGTCTATTTTGTAATACCCTAATAAATTCTGTCGCATCATCTAAGGATTCTACGGTACCTGTATCAAACCAACTCATTCCTCTTGTCATAACTCCAACTTCCAATTTGCCCCGCTCCAAATACATATTATTTATACTCGAAATTTCTTTCTCGCCCCTTTTTGAAGGCTCTACTTTTTTAGCGTACTCTACTACATCATTGTCATAGAAATAGAGACCCGGTACCGCATATTTAGATTTTGGTTGCTTTGGTTTTTCTTCAATATTTATTGCTTTTTTATTTTCGTTAAAGGCAACCACACCATACCTTTCGGGGTCTTTTACGGGATAGGCGAAAACAGTAGCTCCATCTACCTGTGTTTTACTTCTTAGTAAATTTCCAAGGCCATTCCCATAAAAAATATTGTCACCAAGTACCAAGGCTACTTTATCCTTTCCTATAAATTTTTCCCCAATTATAAATGCTTCGGCCAATCCGTTAGGTTTATCCTGTACTTTATAAGTGAAATTACACCCAATTTGAGAACCATCACCTAATAATTTTTTAAACGCAAGTTGATCGTGCGGAGTGGTAATAATGAGAATTTCCCGAATATCTGCCAGTAATAGCACCGATAACGGGTAATAAATCATCGGTTTATCATAAACGGGCAACATTTGTTTACTCACAGCAATTGTTAAAGGGTGTAATCTTGTTCCAGAGCCTCCCGCCAAAACTATTCCTTTCATAAGTTTATTGCTTTAATTTTAATAATAATAGGATTTAAACCAGGTTAAGAATTTACTAATCCCCTCACTAATCGAAGTATTAGGGTTATAATCTAAATCATTTTTCAAATTAGTGCAATCGGCCCAGGTTTCAAATACATCTCCCGGCTGCATCGGCATCATTTTTTTCTTTGCGGGAATGTTCAATTGTTTTTCAATTTCTGAAATAAAATCCAATAGCTTAACCGGGTTGCCGTTACCAATATTATAAATTTTATACTTTTCATCGTTTACCGAATCTTTTTCGCCGGCTTTATAAACCCCTTCAACAATATCATCTATATAAGTGAAATCCCTGGATAATTTCCCCCTATTAAAAGTTTTGATTTCCTTCCCTTCCATAATGGCTTTCACAAACAAGAACATCGCCATATCTGGCCTGCCCCAGGGTCCATAGACGGTGAAAAACCGTAAACCTGTAGTTTTGAACCCATATAAGTGACTATACGTATAGGCCATAAGCTCATTGCTCTTTTTTGTAGCGGCATACAAACTTATAGGATGATCTACCACATCATTCTCTGCAAACGGAACTTTTTTATTTTGACCATATACACTCGAACTACTTGCAAATATCAAATGTTGAATATCATAGTTTCTACAACACTCTAAAAGGTTGGAAAAACCAACAATATTACTATCAATATAAGCTGTAGGATTTTCTAAACTATAACGAACCCCAACCTGGGCAGCCAAATTATAAACCTTCTCAAATTTCTCTTCCTCAAATAAACCGGGTAAGCTTTCCCGGTCTTCCAGATTCATTCTTATAAATTTGAAATTTTTATATTTTTTACTTTGTACAAATTCCTGAAACTTTTGTGCAGCCCCCCTTTTTATACCCAGCTCTGCAAGTCTGTCATATTTCAAATCGATATCATAATACTTATTAATATTGTCCAGCCCAACTACTTCAAAGCCTTTATTCAATAATTTAATACATAAATGAAATCCTATAAATCCTGCTGCCCCTGTAACCAGAATTTTCATATTATATTTATTTTAATTTTAATTTTTTTAGTATATCCGTTTTCATTCATAATATTAAGTAAGCCCTATTAACTCAGACCTCACAGGTTTTTAAAACCTGTGAGGTCTTAGAGTTTCCATCTATTTTAATCTTTAAGCGTAGGTATTAGTTAGATGGTGAGAATTTATATCAATTAATCAAACCCTGAAACTTCAAACAATCATTCCTGCCGCCACGGTTTCATTAGTATTTTCATCAATTAGAATAATGCTACCGGTATTTCTGTTATCGCGGTAGGAATCTAACATCAATCTATGAGTAGCTCTAATTTTAATTCTCGCAATGTCGTTCATATTAAGAGTTTTGTCCTCCATATTTCTATTGTAAGAATCGATATCTATTTTATATATCACTTCCTTTATCATGGCCCGTTGCTCGTTGGTGGCTTGCATAATAGTGTATTTAGCCCTGGGTTTGGCCGGCTCATTGCTTAGCCAACACAACATAACATCAAACTCCTGTTCGGTTTCAGGTTGGTTGTTTTTCTTTACAATCATATCCCCTCTTCCAATATCAATATCGTTCTCAAGGGTTATCGCTATAGACATGGGAGCGTATGCCTCCATTATTTCTTCCTCTCCTTTTACTATGGTTTTAATCTTAGAAGTAAACCCAGATGGTAATACTGCAACTTCATCACCTACCCTGTAAATACCACTAGCTATCCTGCCTGCATACCCCCTAAAGTCAAGATGTTTACCGTTTTGAGGTCTTAATACGGTTTGAACGGGAAAACGGGCATCTATTTTATTGATGTCACTACTTATATGAAGTGTTTCCAGAATGTTCAACAAGGTGCCACCTTGATACCAATCTAAATTAGAAGAACGGTTTACAACATTATCGCCCAAAAGCGCACTTATAGGAATATAACGTACATCTTTTATTAATAATTTAGAAGAAAAACTTTCAAATTCGGTAATAATCTGATTGAAACGTTCCTCTGCAAAATCTACCAGATCCATTTTATTGATACAAACAATTAAATGCGGAAT
This sequence comes from Salegentibacter echinorum, assembly GCF_900129445.1. GTDB lineage: Bacteria > Bacteroidota > Bacteroidia > Flavobacteriales > Flavobacteriaceae > Salegentibacter > Salegentibacter echinorum. The sequence continues at coordinate 213,617 of NZ_FQVT01000003.1, read as the reverse complement.
ATTCAATAAAGAAGCAATAAAAGAGTGCCGTTTAGTTTGTTCAATAACTCCATGACGTGCATCAATTAGAATAACCGCCGCATTGGCAGTAGATGCACCAGTCACCATATTACGGGTATATTGAATATGTCCTGGGGTATCTGCGATAATAAATTTACGCTTTGGGGTAGTAAAATAACGATAAGCTACATCTATTGTAATACCTTGCTCCCTCTCGTCTCTTAAGCCATCTGTAAACAATGCTAAATCTAAGTTATCATGTCCTTTTTTAGCACTGGTATCACTAACAGACTGCAATTGATCTTCAAAAATAGATTTAGAATCGTAGAGCAGTCTTCCAATTAAGGTACTCTTCCCATCATCTACGCTTCCCGCCGTTGTAAATCTTAGTAGTTGGTTGTTGTTTATCTCCATCTTCTCCCTAATTGTCGCGAATTTCGAAACCGAATTATCGCGAATGTTTTGTATTTATAATTCTTTTATATTCTAAGGAACCTTTTCCAAAATTAATAAGTATTCCCAGCTCTATTTTAGTTGCCGTTAAATAATTCTTTAATTGAGCAAAATATTGCGCAGGCATATGGCTTACTGTTTTAATTTCAACAATAATTTTATCGTAACAAATAAAATCGGCACGAAAATATTTGTTCATTTTTTCATTGTCGTAATATATCTCTAACTTTTTCTGACGCTCAAACGGAATAGACAATTTCATGAACTCTTTTTCCAAAGCCTCTTCGTAAACCGTTTCAATAAAACCAGGCCCAAGATTAGAATGTACTTTCATACAAGCTCCAATAATTTGGTAACTTTCTTCTTTAAACAGTATTTTATTCTCAACCCCCATTCGCGTTAAATTCGCACCCAATTCGTAGAAATTCGCATTCTAAAAATACCCCTGCTTCTTCCGGTCTTCCATTGCACTTTCAGAGCGTTTATCGTCTGAGCGATCTCCCCTTTCGGTCTTTCTCATCCCGGAAACTTCGATTGCGATTTTTTCCAGCGTATCTGCTTCAGATTCAATCCCGCCGGTAATGGTGATATCACCCAGGGTTCTAAACCTAATTTTCTTTAAAACCACTTCTTCCTCTTCTTCCAGCTTTAAATATTTAGAATTCGGAATCCAGGATTTATTTCTGAAAACCACTTCCCGCTCGTGGGCAAAATATAAAGAAGGAATTGCAATATTTTCTCTTTTTATATAATTCCAAACATCCATTTCTGTCCAGTTACTAATTGGGAAAGCCCTAAAATGTTCGCCCTCAAAATGTTTACCATTTAAAAGGTTCCATAATTCTGCACGTTGATTTTTTGGATCCCATTGGCCAAAATCGTCCCTATGTGAGAAAAAGCGTTCTTTAGCCCTGGCCTTTTCCTCATCCCTTCTCCCGCCACCTATGGCACAATCTATTTTATGGTCTTCTATAGCATCCAATAAAGTTGTTATTTGAAGTGAATTTCTGGTTGCATTTTTCCCTTTTTCCTCAGCTACCCTACCTTTGTCTATGGCTTCCTGCACCGAGCCTACTATTAATTGCAGCTTAAGATCTTCAATTAAATTATTTCTGAATTCAATAGTTTCAGGGAAATTGTGACCGGTATCTACATGAAGTAAGGGAAAAGGAATTTTATTGGGATAAAAAGCTTTTTTTGCCAAATGAGTCACTAAAATAGAATCTTTACCTCCCGAAAAAAGGATTACGGGATTTTCAAATTGGGCCCATACTTCGCGTAAAATATAAATTGCTTCAGATTCGAGCTCGTCCAGATAATTTAGGTAGTATTTACTCATTGATTTTTGGTTTCCAATTTATTCGTCAAATATATAATTATTCTATCAGTTGCTGCCTTAATACTCTCCTCTTCTGTTTTAATTTCAATATTCGGGTTCACCGGGTTTTCGTAAGGCGCTGAAATACCGGTAAAATTTTTTATCTCTCCTGCACGTGCTTTTTTATAAAGGCCTTTTACATCCCTTTCCTCACACACCCGAAGGGGCGTATTAATAAAAATTTCTACAAAATCGTCTTCTCCTATAATTTTCTTTAGAAACTCCCTGTCTTTTCTCAACGGGGAGATAAAAGAAGCTATCACCAGCTTACCAGATTCAATACTTAATTTAGCGACCTCGGCAATTCTCCTAAGGTTTTCTTCTCGATTTTTTCTGGAAAAGCCTAAGTCTGCATTAAGCCCTCTGCGAATATTATCACCATCTAAGGAAAAAGTATGGATACGTTTTGCAAATAATTTCTGCTCTACATTATTGGCAATCGTAGATTTTCCAGACCCGGAAAGCCCGGTAAACCACACCACAAAAGATTTATGTCCATTTAGCCGGTTATGGTCTTCCCGGCTAATTTTAAAATTATGTTGAATGATATTCGTACTCACTTTCTGTATTTTATTTTTTTGATTCTTCTTTGTTGCAAGCCGTAATCAAATTTGTACCAGGCCCGTTCGTGGAGATAATATAAAATCATTTTGGTCACTACTTCTACCATTCCAATTTTTAAACCCGTTAATGGGTTTCCCGATATCCACCAGGCCAGCATCATAGTATCCAATGTTCCTACAATACGCCAGGTGATAGTTTTTGCCAAATGCCTTTTTTTGCTATCCCCATTTTTAGTAATACCCGCTTTTACTTTAAACCAGGCTCTTTCATGTAGGTAATATAACAACATTTTGGTAAGAACCTCTGCCAAACCAAGTTTTAAACCGGTAAAGGAGTTCCCTGTGATAAACCAGGACAATAGAATAGTATCTATAGTCCCAATACAACGCCAGGTTATGGTTTTAGCGATATGTCTCTTATAAGTTTTAGCCAATTGCTGAAACTAAAAAACTATTATTTAATAAGTTTTCCCGATTGTACCGCATTTCCTTCCCTGTTTCTTTATCTACAACATTTAGACCAACTGCATTACAAATTGCGTGACCCGCTGCGGTGTCCCACTCCATAGTAGGGGCAAATCTTGGATAAACATCTGCTAAACCTTCTGCAACCAGACAAAACTTCAGCGAGCTTCCCACAGGAACAATTTCAACAGTTTTACTATGAAATTCTTTTAAAGATTTTATATAATTTAAAGTATCATCATTCATATGAGACTTACTGCCAACTACTCTTAAGTTCTTACCTCCCGCCCCCGGTCTAATCACTTCACTATTATTTATGGCTGAATTGAAATTTTCAATATTTGTAATACTGGTTTTATATGCTTTAGCTTTCTCTACATCGGCATAGTACAACACGCCCGTAGCAGGTACATAAATCACCCCCAAAAACGGTGCGCCATTTTTAATTAACGCGATATTAACCGTAAATTCCCCATTTTTTTTAATAAATTCTTTGGTGCCATCTAAAGGATCTACTATCCAGCAGGCATCCCAATTCTTTCGATGTGTGTATGCAATTTGCCTGTTCTCTTCGCTAATTATTTTAATAGCTGTTGGAGCTAAAAATTCCATTATTTTACTATTCGCCTTTGTATCTGCAATCGTTAAAGGAGAAGAGTCATTTTTAATTTCTACGTGAAATTCTTCAGAATTATAAACCTGTAAAATTTCTTCTCCCCCGGCAATTGCCGCCTTAATCGCAATTTCAAGTTCTTTTCTCAATATAAATCTTTTAAATAAATTTCTATCGCTTAAATTCAAAACTTTGGTTTTTCCATTAAGCACTCTTCCAATTAGTAATATGCAGATTTGAACATACCACTAGCTTATAAATAAGATTGGAACCATCTAAACAGCAAATTTACATTTTTTATGATAGTTAAAAAACGACATGTTCCTTTTATAACTTTTCATAATATACAAATGTTAAAAAATAAAGAAGTCGCAGGTATATCTCATACACTTAACTTATTTGCTGCTCTAAATCGTTTGGACAATAGCAAAAAAGAACATACACTTTGCGGTTTTTAGAAGAAAATGAAGATTGGTTTATTTTTTTGCCTTGCCCTCAACTATGTCTGTAATACTATAGAGAAAGGAACGAAAAGAATACGACGATAAACAAAACTCCATTCTAAACCGCTATATTCACGGGATTAATCTCAATGCTACACAACGACTAAGTTACCAACATTTTAGATATCCAAGAATGGGTGCAACTAAGCCGGACTTACCCGCCGAAACATTGTTCTTTATATTGATTCACGAATAATTGCGGCTAAAGAAGACCCCGGACTTATTTCTCCCAGCAGATTAAATTGAAGTTTAACCATACATAGCTACTCCCTAAGGTTTTTATCGCTAATTTTAAAATTTTCGATGGAAAAAAACAACAGCAAATAATTAATACAATTAAGGGCTTAAATATTAATCATCATATGAAAGCTTATTATGTGTTACTCTAAAAATAAAATAAAATAAAGCTACGACATACAGAAATTCAGCAACCAATACTCCCAAAAAAATAAATTCCAATTGCTGTGAGGTTGAGGCAAAATAATAAAATAAAAGAGGAAATATAAGATAACAGATATTTCTTATTAAAGATACAATAAACTGTATTTTATAAGCTTTTAAGGTATTGAATACAGTGAACAGGATAGTGAACATTCTAAAAAATGCTATGAATAAAGCAATTTTAGTGATGCTAATAGCTTCTACGTATTTCGGGAAAAAATTTTCTACTGCATAGGGAATTATAAATATGGAAAATAGGCCAACTAAACCAATTCCCGTAAGCAAACCACTTAATTTTTTACTTGTTTGCCACAATTTTAATTTATTAGCTGTTTTACCAAAATTAAACGTCATATTGGGATATACATACTTAGCTAATGATGCTGGTAAAACGGCAAAGGCTGCCAAAGCAGCATTCGCTGGAGAAGTCAAACCTAAAGCCGTTGTAGATAAAAAATATAAAATAAAGATTTTAGGATAGGTATCTGGAATGCTCCTTAAAAAATCTAGAGAAACCATTGGAAATCCAATTTTTATATTTTCAAAGAAAATATCCTTATTAAACTTACTTGCAACCTTAATAGGTCGGAAATAAATTAAAAGACTTGTCGAAAATATACTGTGTAAAAGTAAAATAATCATATACCCGTTAAATCCATAATAGTATATTAATGGAAGTAATAGAATTTCGAAAATCGATGCTACAAAATAAACTTTCGCAAGATTAGCAAAACTCTTGGAAGACCTGTAAGTAGATGATAGGTAATTATCTACAAACATAGTGGCGATAAAAATGCCGGCCGTTATATAAATTAATTTTTCATTAATGCCTTCCGCTAAAAAAAAGGTTAGTGCTACAGCTATAATTGCACAAGTCAAGGTGTAGAGTGTTGTAACAAACTGGGCATTAGAAGCATATTGTCTTACTCTGTAGTCATTCTTTTGGCCCAATAAAAATGGAATTTGTCTTCCAAGACCTTGTGTTAACCCAAGTTGTAGAAACGCCACATAAGGTTTTATTAATAATGCAGCCTGCCACATACCCAGTTTTTCGGGACCAATTAATTTTATGGCTATTATACTTACAGCCATTGTAGTAAAAGTTTTGAATAAAGAACCTCCAGTAAAACTAAGGGCGGTCGCTGGTATCTTTGTACCAAAAAAATTCATATACCTAAATAGTTAAATTCTAATTATAGATTTCAATGCCAATACATTGCTAAGATTCTAAACTTTCTATTTAAAGTTTTTCCAGAAGGTTTTTCTGAACAAAACTCTAATCTTCTTTTTTTAGATAATTTATTAAGTTTTTTTTACTTGTAAAATATCAAAATTGGAGCTTTTCATACGCTCAAAATTATCTATTAAAGGAGGATAAATACTTTTAAAAGATGAATTATCAGGTATACCGTCCTCTTCTAAAGGGAAATAAGAAAAATTAATTTGTGGATAAACCTGGGGTAAATTTATTAAAATTGAAGAAGCATAAGAAAGTATATAACCCGGTAATACCTTTTCCTGTCGCAATCTCTCTTCAAACGAAATAGTGTCCTTAACAACTTTACCAAAATAATCGTATTTTTCTAAAAACCTATCTTTTTCACCTCTATGAGCAAAGTAAGTAATCTGGGCATCGGGAAAAATATTCTTTATAGTCGTTAAATATGATAAATGATGATTAAGTTTTAAGTAGTTTAGCTCAACAAGTGGAGACCCAATAAAATATACTTTTTTTGAATTTACCTGCGAACTTTTTGATGCTTCAAAATTAAATATTTCGATAGAATCATATTGCGCTACAGGAACTTTTATAGGACTGTAAAAGTGTAAATTGTTAATCTTCGTAGTACCTAAAAAAGATTTTATCAGGAAATTAATATGAGAAAAATTAATAATCTTCGAAGTTTCCCTAAGCTCAATTGTTTTAAAAATTGCAGTCCCGTCGTTAATTAAAATAATTTGATTCGTATGAAATTGTTTGAGAATATAATGTTGCTGCCATGATAAATAATTAGAAATAAAAATTTTTTCAATATTATTACCAAAATGACCTTTTAAACCTCTTACATTCTTAATAAAGGAAATTGTCTTTAAGAAGCCTTTGGGGAATTTTTGATTTTGATTATTAGCTATAATTTTAATACTCTTAAAATCTCTATCTTTTTTAATTTCATCGATAAATTCTTGATGTCCCTTTGAAAATTTATTAAGGAATATTAGATGATTTTCTCCTTCTTTATGTGTTCTAATATAATTTTTAGCATTTATGTAATGAATATTATTAGATAGTATAAATAACCTTTTTTCCTTTAAAATTTTCATATACTAAATATTTTTTAACAAATAAAAAAAGCTTTTACTAAATTCATTTAGACTTTTCACTTTGAAGCCAAAATCAGTGATTTGTGATCATTTGAAGACTCTTCTAACCTGCAAAGCACCACTTTGGAAGGATAAAAAGATAAAAAATGGGCGTAATAAGAGAAATTTTTCGGCTGATGGAGAAAGTTTAAACGAGTTCACTGTTACAATTAATTCAAAACCATTATAAGAAGAAGATTAGAGGCTTAATAAATTTATATGTAAAATTCAGACCGTTCTCATAAAATAAAATCCACTAAAACCATTCTAATTCACGGTCTCCGATTATTCTGGAAGGTCTTTGACTTCGCAATCTACATCTTTCAACTAAGGATACTCTAACAATTATTACTTTTCGTAGATATATACAATTAAATTTACTTCCAAATTCAATTTCTGCTCCTTTTATATTAATAGAGCGTATAAATCTTCAAAATAAACATTAGAATTTCACATTAAACTTTTCCAGATCCATAAAAAATTTTCGACTTTTATTACTTAGCATATTTTTCTTCTGCTAATCTTTCTCCTTTTTTTAGATCTTTCACAGCCTTGGTGCCAAGCACATTATTATAGTACTTAGGATGCATCCCAAACCCAGGCCTAACACTTCTTATATTTTCACTGGTTAATTCTTCTCCCGCTTTAATGTCTTCTGCGACATACAATGAACGGCTAAAATCCCTTCCTTTCTTTTGTTTTTCTGTTAGCGTATAATCTACTTTTCCAATAGCCTTTTCTGCTTCCCGTACTGCTTTCACCATTTCGGTAAATTCTTTTTCATCCATAGAAAATGAAGCATCTGGCCCGCCAATACTTTTATCTAAAATAAAGTGTTTTTCTATGATCCTGGCGCCAAAGCAGGTTGCGACCACAGGTACGGTACTACCCATAGTATGGTCTGATAAACCAGTTATCACGTTATATCTTTCGGCTAAATCTTTAACCATAATCATATTTGCCTCCTCAATTGGCGCGGGGTAGGAAGAGGTGCATTTTAATAGTGCAATATCATTATTCCCACTCCTTTTACAAGCTTCCAACGCCAGTTCAATATCTTCCTTCCCTGCTATGCCGGTAGAAATAATTACCGGTTTCCCTTTTGAAGCTACAAGTTCTATTAATGGAATATCGGTGATTTCAAATGAAGCAATTTTATAAGCAGGAGCGCCAAGCTTTTCTAAAAACTCAACTGCGGTAGCATCAAATGGTGAAGAAAAACAAATTAAGCCCTCTTCTTCTGCAACTTTAAAAAGTTGTTCGTGCCACTCCCAGGGCGTATAAGCTTTTTTGTATAGGTCATGTAAATATGCACCATCCCAAATAGTTCCCTGACTCAACATAAAATCTGAAGATTTTACATCTAAGGTCATGGTATCTGCGGTATAGGTTTGTAATTTAATAGCATCGGCACCTGCTCTTTTTGCAGCTCTAATGGTTTCTAAAGCCGTTTCCAGACTACCGTTATGATTGGCTGAAAGTTCTGCAATTATAAAAACTGAAGAATTTCCTCCTATTTCATTATTTCCTAACTTCATTTTATTGGTTTTTCGTACTTTAATTCTGAACCGTTGTCAGAAACTTTATTATATGATAATTTATTAAAAATTTTTATAGACGCAATATTTTCCTTTAAGACATATCCATAAACCTTTTTAATGGAAGGTCTATTTTTATGAAGGAACTTTATACCATTATCTAGTATATAGGTACCTAATCCTTTCCCAGTATAATTGGGATCTATTAAATAATTGATCTTTGCACTTCCATTTTTTTCAATATCGAACCTAATAGAACCAGCTGGTTTATCTTGAACTTCAAGAATATAATATTCACAATCTATGGATTCCAGTTTTGAATAAAACCAATCTGTATGTACCTCATGAGAGATTTTATTTTGGTTATATGCGAAAGCTCTTACTTGAGGATTATTGGCCCAAGTAAGTGTTGATGCAATATCTGCCTTTTCTGCATAACGTAATTTTAAATTATTTAATTTAGCGTGTTTCATATACGCTGAGAAATTTATGTGATTTTTAATCACAATTGAAAATACCTACTTTGTAAAGAAGCGGTTTCATCAATTTCATCTTTCGAAAAGTATTTGGGATTGAAGTAACTTACCAGGATTCTATCTTCATTTGCACCATCCTTATGATAAAAACCTTTAAGTCTCCCTTCTATTAACCAGCCAGCCCTAGTATATGCTTTAATTGAAGCGATGTTTGATTCATACATTCCGCCATACAATTTACGAATATCAAATTCTTCGAAAGCTAATTGATTGCCTACCTCAATCGCTTCTACTGCTAAGCCTTTTCCCAGGTAATTACGATCCCCAATAAGAATTACTAAATCTGATATTCTATGGGCGAAATTTATAGGTCCTAATTTGATGGTTCCTATCAAAGCATTTAATTCTCTTGTAAATATGCCATAAGTTATTAGATTACCTTTTCTTTCACCTTCCTCTATCGATTTTAATAAAGAATCCTTGGTTATGGTTTTTTTCGACGTTGTATAAAATTCCATAAGTTCCTCATCCCTAAACCATTCCATAACTGAATCAGTAATATCACTAAGTTCTATTTTCCGTAAATAGATTCGCTCTCCTTTAAAAATTTTCATAATTTTTTATTTATTTTTGAATGAATTACAACATCTAGATAAGCCTTTTCGTGAGAGAGAATATGCTCTCTTAATCTCGCTTCTTTATGGAAGCCTTGTTTTTCGAATATAGTATATAATTTTGGTCTTAAATCAAATGCATACGTAAAGATTTTATGGAGATTTAACGCTTTCCAGGCAACTTCTTCCAGTAGCTTAAAAAAATTATTCCAGTGAAATTCAAAATGTCTTTCCTCTAATTCAGTATTCATTATAAATGAAATTTCCGCATTTCTATCAATCCAGTTTATATGCACTAAACCTCCATAACCAATACATTCTTCCTCCTTTAAATAAGAAAACAAAATTTGATCTGGTTTTTCCTGTTCGAATAATTTAGAAACCACCGTATCGAAGTAATAATCCTGTTTTTCTTTCGTAAGGACTTCATTTTGTCTCAAATGATACATTTGCTCATTACGCCATTGCATAATTGCATAGCGATCTTCCATACGAATTGGTACGATTTTGTATTCGCCCGAAGAAAAAGACTGTTTATTTAGAACTTTGTATGAATTCATATTTAATTTCTGCAATTTTCCAATCGGTTTTACTATCTATATCCTGGGCTTCCAATTCATTTATTACAATTCCTCCGGTTTTAACTGAGAAAATAGTTTTGTTTTCTAATAAAGACTTTGTTTTAAAGAAATAAAACTGTCCCGCATCGTGAAAAGCATCCTCTAAATCCTGAGACCTGGCTTCTTCAAATTCAGGATAGAAAAATGTTATTTTATCATCTTTTAATCTCAGAGATCTTTGAATAGGGTAGCTATAAGCCATAATGGGAAAAACAGAATCTAAATCTTCCTGTTGTAATTTATGAAAAGCCTCTTTTAATTTAACTGAAGTTGTAAAAGGGGCTGTTGGATATATGCAGCAAATATTATCAAAAGTTTGATCTGAGGCTTCATATTTTTGGGTAACCTCAAGTAAGACATCTACAGTTGTTGCAAAATCATCTGCATTCTTTTGAGAACGCATAAAGGGCACTTTTGCTCCATATTTTTTAGCTACTTCCGCAATTTCTTCATCATCAGTAGAAACCATTACTTCATCAAAAAGCTTACTTTCTAAGGCTGCCGTTATAGAATAAGCAATAATAGGTTTCCCTAGAAAATTCTTTATATTTTTTCTCGGAATACGTTTGCTTCCGCCACGAGCCGGGATAATACATAAATTTTTACTCATTATAAAAAGCATTTATTCTATTTATCACAAATTCCTGTTCTTTATTGGAAAGTGTGGGAAACATAGGCAAACTTATACAGTGCCTGTAATATTTTTCTGCATTTGGCATATCGCCTTCGTTCCAACCCAAATCCCGGTAATAAGGCATTAGATGACATGGAATATAATGGATTTGGGCAAAGATTTTATGTTCCCGTAAATAATTATATAGTTCTAACCGGTCTTCTACTTCGAGGATATATAAATGATAAGCGTGACCTTCAATCACTCCAGATTGGCCTTTTACAAAATCGTTCCCTTTAAAAGCTTCAAAATATACTTTGGCAATTTCCCTTCGCCGATTCAAGCCATCATCAGCTCTTTTTAACTGGCTTTCCCCCAGTGCAGCCTGGAAGTCGGTTAACCTGTAATTATAGCCGAGTTCCTGCATTTCCATGTACCAGTTTGGATAACCCGTTAATTCGGGATTCGGGATCCGGGATTCGTCACTACCTGTTGCAAAAGCTATGGAATTCTTATATTTTTCATCATCTTTTACGATTCCATGGGTCCTTAATTGAAGGAGTTTTTCGTAAAGTTCCTTATTATTTGTGGTGATCATTCCGCCTTCTCCGCTGGCGATGTGTTTAACGGGATGGAACGAGAAAATAGCCAGATCGGCAAAATTACCATTTCCGCAGGTTTGTTTTTCACCAGATTGATCTTTAAAAGAACCACCGGGCGCATGGCAGGAATCTTCAATAATCCACAGCCCATACTCATCGGCAAGTTTTCTAAAAGCTTCCATATCTACGGCCCTTCCGGCAAAGTCAACGGGAATCACTCCTTTATAAGTTCCTTTTGGCGCAGCTTCCAATAATTCCTGAACTTTATTAATATCTAGTAAATAAGTTTCAGGATCAATATCGGCAAAAACCACTTCTCCGCCGGCATAGCGCACACAATTGGCCGAAGCCGCAAAAGTAATTGGTGTGGTTATTACCTTATCCCCGGGCTTAACATTTAAAGCAAGCGCACAGAGATGTAAGGCCGCAGTACCATTGGAAACCGCCACGGCATATTCACTGCCCACATACTCAGCAAAAGCATTTTCAAAACTTCCAATCTTCGGCCCCTGTGTAAGGTAATCAGATTTTAAGGTGCTTACCACTGCCGCTATATCTTCCTCCGTAATATTTTGACGTCCATAAGGTATTGCAGCATGGTTACCCGTCAATGATGAACTAGAACTGGAATCGGATATTTTATCTTTATTTTTTTGGCTCATTACTTTGTTTAAATCTTTATAAATTTTCTTGGCTCTAGTTTAAAATAGATAATATTGCTTTATAAAACTGTCATTCCGACGTAGGAGGAATCTTTTCTCTTAAACTGAAGATTCTTCGCTCCGTGCCTGCGCTCTGAATGACAAATAAAAAATATTATCAACACTATTCTGGACTACAGCCTATTTATTGATTATGATTTCCTGAATACTGCTTACTATTAGCTATTAACCATAACTTCTAATTTCCAACTTCTAACCTCTGCCTTCGATTTATGCTTCAAAGGTTGAATCTACATGTTCTTTAATTAAATTCCTTAGATTTTCAACTGTTTCCCATTCTTCATTTTCTCCTGAATTATACTCAAAACCGGGAGTTACTTTTTTCGCATCAAATTTCTCCACAAACTCTTCTAATTTCCATTTATGGGTTGCCGGAAGAATAGTGTAATATTTACCAAGGTCATAAGTATAATACGAATCTGAATCGGTGATCATTTCTTCGTGAATTTTTTCGCCAGGACGAATTCCTACCACTGGTTTTTCGCAGTTGGGACCAATAGCTTCTGCTATATCGGTGATTTTGTAAGAAGGAATTTTAGGGACAAAAATTTCCCCACCCCAGGCGTGTTCCAAAGCGTGTATTACCATATCTACACCTCCCTGCAGGGAAATATTAAATCTGGTCATGGTAGGGTCTGTAATGGGTAGCACCCCTTCTTTTCTCTTTTTTAAGAAAAAAGGTATTACAGAGCCATTAGAACCCATAACATTTCCATAACGCACTACAGAAAATTTAATAGGGTTCCAACCCGTAATATTATTGGCGGCCACAAATAATTTATCTGAAGCCAATTTAGTAGCGCCATAAAGATTTATAGGTGCAGCAGCCTTATCGGTAGAGAGAGCTACCACTCTTTCCACCTGTGCCTCCAAACAGGCGTTTATTATATTTTCGGCTCCCATAATATTGGTCTTTACACATTCCATGGGATTGTATTCTGCAATGGGTACATGTTTCATTGCTGCCGCGTGAATCACATAGTCTATTCCTTTTAAGGCTCTCTTTACCCTGGCCTCATCTCTCACATCCCCAATAAAAAACCGAAGTTGTGGAAATTCAGACCTAGGGTACTCCTGCGCCATTTCAAACTGCTTTTGTTCATCGCGGGAAAAAATAACCAGCTTCTTTATATTAGGGTAGGTTTTAAAAATATGAGCGGTTAAAGCTTTCCCTAATGAACCGGTACCACCGGTTATTAATATTGATTTATTGTCTAACATTATCTTAATTTATTGTGGTTTAACTCCCAATTGCGTAAAACTCAAATCCCATTTTTTCTTTAGTAGCCCTTTCCAATAACCTACGGCCATCAAACAGAAATGCAGGTTTAAGCATTTCGTTATAGATTTTTTCCCAATCCAGCTCTTTAAATTCATCCCATTCGGTTAAAACAGCTATGGCATGCGCTTCTTTAGTTGCCTCATAAGGCGTATCTACCACGCTTACCTGTGCCCTATTTTCTTCGGAAGAACGGGTATTTAAATAATCCAGGTCGGCATAAATTTGTTCGGTCTTTACTTTGGGATCGTACACTACGATTTCGGCCTGTTCATTTAATAAATAGTCTGCCACATAAATCGCAGCAGATTCCCGGGTATCGTTAGTATCTTTTTTAAACGCCCAACCAAGTACTGCAATTTTCTTTCCGGAAACAGTATTGAAAAGGGTTTGCACAATTTTATAGGCGAAACGTTTTTTCTGATAATCGTTCATTATAATTACCTGCTCCCAATAATCGGCTACTTCGTTTAATCCCAATGATTTTGAAATATATACTAAATTCAAGATATCTTTTTGAAAACATGAGCCTCCAAATCCAACCGAAGCTTGTAAAAATTTAGGTCCTATCCTAGAATCCATGCCTATTGCTTTAGAAACTTCTTTCACGTCAGCACCAGACTTTTCGCAAAGTTCACTCATCGCATTAATACTGGAAACCCGTTGCGCCAGGAAAGCGTTGGCGGTAAGCTTAGATAATTCTGAAGACCAAACATTGGTGGTCAGTAAACGTTCCCTGGGAATCCAATGTGCATATATATCCACTAAAGCTTCTACCGCTTCCTTTCCTTCGGGATTTTCTATATCCCCACCAATCAAGACCCTGTCGGGATTCATTAAATCATCTACGGCTGTTCCTTCGGCAAGAAATTCAGGATTGGAGAGAATTTGATAATTCACCCCATTTCCGGTATTATCCAAAATGTTTTTTAAAGCTTCTGCCGTACGCACCGGTAAAGTAGATTTCTCTACCACAATTTTATCGTTTTTCGAAACCCTCGCGATTTGACGGGCACAAAGCTCTATAAATTTTAAGTCGGCAGCCATCCCTTTTCCAATTCCGTAAGTTTTGGTAGGGGTATTTACCGAAATAAAAATCATATCGGCTTTATCTATAGCGGAATCTACGTTGGTAGAGAAAAATAAATTCCTACCCCGTGCTTCTTTAACAACTTCAGATAAGCCAGGTTCGTAGATTGGAATATTTTCCACATCCTCGTCATTCCAGGCTGCTATTCGGTCTGCATTAATATCGACAACGGTTACATTAATCTCGGGACATTTTTGGGCGATAACCGCCATGGTGGGTCCACCTACGTAACCGGCACCGATGCAGCATATATTCTTAATCTTCATTGTTTGTTAATTGGTTAATTGGTTAATTGGTTAAATAGTTAATTGGAATCCGTCTCCCAAACTAATTACAATCAACCTACATTTATTCCTTACTCCTATTTCTTAAATATTTGATATAGCCATTTATTAATCTGAGACAAGATTCTACCTTATTCCGAAGTGTTTTCAGCAAATCTTCTGAAATATATTATTTTATTAGGTATCTATAATCAACCATATTTCATGTTTTAGACGTCATCCTGAACGGCTTTCAGGGTCTAAGATCGACATTAAGTCCCATTTATGTTAGATGCTGAAACAAGTTCAGCATGACGATTTAATAATATTTTGATTTTTACTTCATCACATGGTCACAGCATCACTCCTTTTCAGCGTCACTCCACTCCATCACTTTTTCACAACATCACAACTTTAATTCAAACATCACAAGTTCCCCCTTCGGGGGTTAGGGGGCTTTTAAAGTTTCTTATCACACCTATCTCCAAGCACTCCTTTCACATCATACACCACAGCATTTTCATTTTTAAGGGCTTCAAAATCTGTTTCCAAAAATTCTTTATGCGCCACCGAAAGTACAATTGCATCAAACTTAGTCTCCGGAAGGGCCCTGGTTGTTTCTAAGCCATATTCGTGCTTCACCTCTTCCGGATTCGCCAATGGATCGTAAATTGTTAGATTTACGCCATATTCTTTTAAGTTTTTAATGACATCTACTACCTTAGTATTGCGCACATCGGGACAATTTTCTTTAAAAGTGATTCCCATAATCAAAATATTCGCGCCTTTTACTTTTTGGTCATTTTGCAGCATCAATTTCACAACTTCTGAGGCAACATATTGCCCCATAGAATCGTTCATTCTTCTTCCAGCTAGAATAATTTCTGGATGGTAACCAATTTCCTGTGCTTTTTGTGCTAAATAATAAGGATCTACACCAATACAATGACCACCAACAAGCCCCGGTTTAAATGGTAAAAAATTCCATTTTGTTCCGGCTGCTTCCAATACTGCCTGGGTGTCGATTTTCATCATATTAAAAATCTTGGCCAGCTCGTTTACAAAAGCAATATTAATATCCCGTTGTGAATTTTCTATCACCTTAGCGGCCTCAGCCACTTTAATAGTGGGCGCCAAATGAGTTCCGGCTGTGATGACTTCAGCATAAAGCTCATTTACTTTTTTACCAATTTCAGGAGTGGAACCAGCGGTAACTTTTAAAATCTTATCAACGGTATGTTCTTTATCTCCCGGATTAATCCTTTCTGGAGAATAGCCCACAAAGAAATCTTCGTTAAATTTAAGTCCGCTGTGTTTTTCCAATACCGGCACGCATTCATCTTCGGTTACCCCGGGATAAACGGTAGATTCATAAATAACGATATCTCCTTTTTTAAGAACCTTTGCCACGGTCTCGCTACTTTTATAAAGGGGGGTAAGATCTGGACGGTTGTTTTTATCTATAGGCGTGGGAACCGTAATAATGTAATAATTACAGTCTGCAATATCTTCAAGATCGGCCGAACAATAAAGGCCATTGCCATTTTTTAATTCGTCTTTTTTTACCAGGGCAGATTGCAAAACCTCATCTTCCACCTCCATAGTAGAATCATGACCTGTCATTAATTCCTGTACACGCGAGCGATTTATATCGAAACCTACTACCGGATACCTTGTAGCAAAGAGTCTTGCCAAAGGAAGCCCCACATAACCGAGACCAATAGTTGCTATTTTTTTTTCCATTTTTTTAAATTTAATTCTTTTTCCAGAGATGATAAATATATTCGGGCGGCTGAATTTCCGTGCCGAAACGTTTGAATATTGCTATCGCTTTTTTATTTATGTTCTGGGTACCACTCATCACATAATCACAACCATACTGTACAAGACGAGTTTCGATAGCTCGCATCAAAGCAAAAGACACTCCTTTTCCTTCATATTCTCTATCGACAGCTAATAAAGGAGCATAACCTTTATTACCCTTAGTTTTTAATGTGGCAAAACCAACTATAACTCCCTCTTCTTTATACACGAGCACCTCTTCCGCTAATACCTTTTTTATTGAATTAATAATCCAATGATGAAATATCTCATTAAAGGCTTCTTTAGGGATACGTGAATCCGTACCAAAACGACCATGTTTACCAGCTGAACGAGCTAAAGAAATTAATTTCTCATCAGGCGGAAGTTTATCGTACAAGGAAATATTAGGATGAATTTCGGTTAAATTGGTCATTTTTTTAATGATAGGCACCCGGGTAGAAACCAATTTTACATCATAAAAAGAATTATCAAACTCAGCAAATTTCGATTCTTTAGAAGTATAGTAAATAAGCGCTGCTTCCTTTTTGTGTAAAGACTCCAATTTAAGTTCAGTTTCTTCAGCTAAAAAATCATCTAAAACTTTTACCACTTTAAAACCAAAGAAATCAGAATCCCATTCCTGGATTTGAAAATTCTCTAACATAATACTATTTAAGGTTTTCCCAATACCATTCAACTGCTTCCTTTAAGCCCGCATCTATTTTATGCGAGGGGTCATAACCCAGTAAATCTTTAGCTTTATCTACCGAGGCTAGAGAATGTGGAATATCACCAGCCCGGTTTGGCCCATGTTTTACTTCAACCTCAGCTATTTTGGAATCAAATTTAGAAAGATGTTTTTTCAGTAATTGAGTAAGCTCCACCAAATTGGTCCTATCCCCAACAGCCGTGTTATAAATTTCATTTACTGCTTCCTTATTTTCTGAAGTCAAAGCACGTAAATTCATTTGAACCACATTGTCTATATACGTAAAATCCCGGGAATAGGTACCGTCCCCATTAATTACCGGACTCTCGTGTTCCATAAACTGCATTACAAACTTTGGAATTACCGCCGCATAGGCTCCGTTAGGATCCTGTTTTCTTCCAAAAACATTAAAATACCTTAGTCCTATAGTATCCAGTTGATAAGCATCCTGAAAGATATCGGCATATAATTCATTTACATATTTCGTAATAGCATAAGGTGAGAGTGGTTTTCCTATCTCATCTTCAACTTTCGGTAATTTTTCTGAATCCCCATAAGTTGAAGAGCTTGCTGCGTAAACGAACCTTTTCACCTCAGCATCTCGAGCTGCGACCAGCATATTCAGAAATCCAGAAATATTCACTTCATTACTGGTAATAGGATCGGCAAGCGACCTGGGTACAGAACCCAGCGCTGCTTCGTGCAAGACATAATCCACTCCATTACAAGCCTTATGACAGGTTTCTAAATCCCTAATATCGCCTTCAATAAGTTGAAAGTTTTTGTTTTCAATAATTTTATCAAGGTTATGTTTGTGGCCGGTAGCAAAGTTGTCCAAACAAACAACTTGTGCATTGAGATCGATTAAGGTTTCACAAAGATTGGAACCGATGAACCCAGCGCCTCCCGTAACCAGGACTTTTTTGTTTTGTAGTTTTGATTGAAAGTCAGTCATTCAAGAGTAATAATTATTAAGCGGCAAAGATATAATTTCTTTTTGAGTCCATTACTAAAGAAGTCTTAAAGATGATGTGATGATGTGATGATGTGATGATGCGATGATGCGATGATGCGATGATGCGATGATGTGATGATGTGATGATGCGATGATGCGATGATGCGATGATGCGATGATGCGATGATGCGATGATGCGATGATGCGATGATGCGATGATGCGATGATGCGATGATGCGATGATGCGATGATGCGATGATGCGATGATGCGATATTAAAGGAAAAAATTATATAAACAATTTCCTAATTATTTTAAAAGTTGGAGCAAATAATTACCGTAATCACTTTTTCTTAATGGCATCGCTAATTTTTTCAATTGTTCTTCAGAGATGTACTTTTTACGAAAGGCAATTTCTTCGGGGCAGGCAATTTTTAACCCTTGCCGCTTCTCTATAGTATGTACAAAGTTAGAAGCTTCTAACATCGCCTCGGGGGTACCGGTATCTAACCAGGCGTAGCCCCTCCCCATTAATTCTACTTTAAGTTGCTCTCTATGTAAATACTCCTGATTAATACTGGTAATCTCCAATTCACCACGGGCACTGGGGGTGCAGGATTTTGCTATTTCTATTACTGAGTTCGGGTAAAAGTATAGTCCGGTAACGGCAAAGTTACTTTTTGGCTGCTCTGGCTTTTCTTCAATACGCAATGCTTTTCCTTCTACATCAAATTCAACCACGCCATAGCGCTCAGGCTCTTTTACATAATATCCAAAAACAGTAGCAAGGTTTTCATTGCTAAGATTATCTACCGCATTTTTTAAAAGGTCACTAAATCCCTGCCCGTAAAAAATATTATCACCCAACACCAGGCATACATCATCATCATTCATAAAATCTTCTCCTATAATAAAAGCTTCTGCCAAACCATTAGGTTCTGGTTGCGCTGCATAGGACAGTTTTATTCCCAAAGAACTTCCATCCCCAAACAATTTTTTAAAATTAGGTAAATCTTTAGGCGTAGAAATAATCAAAATATCTCTAATCCCGGCAAGCATTAAGACCGATAGCGGATAATAGATCATAGGTTTATCATATACCGCCAGTAACTGTTTTGAAACACTATGCGTAAGCGGGTATAGTCTAGAGCCGGTGCCACCGGCGAGGATAATTCCTTTCATGCGATACTAATTTTACGAATTATTCGAATTACTTGGGTTAATTATTCGTTTATAGCTTAATGAAGGTTCGCCAAAATTAACGAGCATGCCTAGTTCTTTTTTAGTCGCCGTAAGATAATTTTTAAGCTGATAAGACAAATTAGAATGCATAAAATTTAAAGCTTTTATTTCAATCACAATAGAATCGTAGCAAATATAGTCTGCCTTATAATACTTCAATTTTTCTTCTCCATAAAAAACATTAAGTTTAACTTGCTCTTGAAAAGGGATATTCTCTTTATTAAATTCTTTAGATAGAGCTTCCTGATATACAGCTTCCAGAAATCCTGGGCCTAAAATGCGATGAACTCTCATACAAGCACCAATAATCTTGTAGCTCTCATCTTTAAACAATATTTCAACATCTTTCCCCATTCGTTCAATTCGTATTAATCCGTTTAATCTGTTTTAATCCGCGTCATCTACATTATACTGCTTTTTATAATACTCCCGGTAATCTCCCGAAGTCACTCCTTTAATCCAATCTGCGTTTTCCAAATACCAGGTGATTGTTTTTTCCAGGCCTTCTTCAAAATTAACCGAGGGTTCCCAACCTAACTCTCTTTTTATTTTAGAGGCATCAATGGCGTATCGCTTATCGTGCCCGGGCCGGTCTTTTACAAAACTGATTAATTTTTCTGAAGTCCCTTCTGCCCTATCTAACTTCTTATCCATAAGCTTACAAAGCAGCTGAATAAGCGCTATATTTTGCCATTCATTAAAGCCTCCAATATTATAAGTCTCAGTTTTCCTGCCTTCGTGAAAAACCTTATCGATTGCCCTGGCGTGATCCAGGACATACAGCCAATCGCGAGTGTATTTCCCGTCGCCATAGACCGGCAAGCTTTTATTTTCAATAATATTATTGATAAAAAGTGGAATTAATTTCTCCGGAAATTGATTGAAGCCATAATTATTGGAGCAATTGGAAATAACGTAAGGCAAATTATAAGTTTCGCCATAAGCCCGCACAAAATGATCTGATGCCGCTTTTGAAGCCGAATAAGGAGAATTTGGGGCGTAAGAAGTCGTTTCGGTAAAGAAACCTTCTTCACCTAAACTACCATAAACTTCATCTGTACTAATATGGTAAAAGAGCTTATTATTAAAATCACTTTTCCAGGTACTTAAGGCTGCGTCCATTAAATTTATGGTACCGGAAACGTTGGTTTTAATAAAAATCTTAGGATCTTCTATAGAGCGATCTACGTGTGACTCGGCCGCAAGATGAATTACACTGTCAAATTGGTATTTTGAAAAAAGCCTATGAAGTTCATCTTCTTCATTTATATCTGCTTTTATAAAATGATAATTATTATGATTCTCAATATCCTTAAGGTTTTCAAGATTCCCGGCATAAGTTAATGCATCCAGGTTATAAATTTGATAGTTTGGATATTTCGTCACGAATAATCTAACAACATGAGAGCCAATGAACCCGGCGCCTCCGGTGATTAAGACCTTTTTTTTAGTAATTTTATCTTCCATTTTTTTTACAATTAATAGAATCAAAGATAATTGATCTATCTAAATAGGAAAATTAGATCAGCTTAAGTTTAAATGAATAAGGCTCAAGTTTAGCATTGCGTTGATAATCTTAGTTTGTCATCAGAATCCTTCGTCTTTAGCCTTGTGTAATAATGAAAAGAGAATAGATTCCTCCTACGTCGGAATGACAGCTCATTCCAGCAGTAATAGCTTGAAAAAACTATAGACATGAATAATAAAACGTATTATAAGCTTTCTAAAACACCGTAGATTCTAAATGCATTAATTTAGTAAAAACCGTTTTATTTATCGGCTTTTCGTCGGTAAGTTTCTTTTCTATTCTATCTACCAATAGATCTACTGCTTCTTCGCCAATTTGTTCAGGGAATTGCTCCACGTAGCTTATAGAAGGAGTTAATAGCTTAGCTACCCCACCCTGAATAAACCCTATTACTTTAATATCTTCAGGGATTCTAATTCCGTTTTCATAGGCGAGTCTGTACACGAGCATGGTACTCTCAAAATCGGCACAAAGTATGGCTTCAACCTTATCTTCTAAAAGCAATTTTTTAATTTTGGTTTTTAAAGTCTCTGGCTTGGAAGAATTGGCAATATAAAAATCGTCCATACTGGCTAGTGCATTTCTATAGCCCTTAATTCTTAATTTACCTACCCCAAGATGATGAATGGAAATAGCAACACCAATCTTTTTTAATCCTTTTGCCTGCAGTAAATTGGTAGCATCTTCAAAGGTTTGCTCATCGTCTATACCTATCTTATCGGCCGGAAAATCGAAGCTCACCCTGTCATATAAAACCACCGGGATATTGTAATCTATTAGGCCAAAAAGATGATCGTATTGTTTTTTGTGATTCGTCTCTTCAGAAACTGCAATGAGCACACCATCTACAAAACCGGAAGTTAACATATCGGTAATTTGTTGCTCGCGCTCCAGGCTTTCATCAGAGATATAAGTAATCACCTGTAATCCCGCTTTTTGAGCCTTTGCCTCTATCCCCCAAAGCACACTCGCAAAAAAAGAATTGGCAATATTTGGGATTATCACCCCAATAGTACCACTCTTACTACTCTTTAAATTTACCGCAATGGGGTTAGGCCTATAATTATGCAGCTTGGCGAGTTCTTTTACGCGTTCGGCAGTTTTGGGACTTATCTCTGAACTATCATGAAGTGCTTTGGACACGGTAGATACCGAAACATTTAATAGTTTCGCAAGCTCTTTTAAGGTGATTTTATTTTTCATAATACGCTAGTTGCTTACAAGGATAGATTCTTCGAAATTTTATACCGCACAATTTAGAATTCTTTAAACAAAATGATTTAATCTAAATTACCTATAATTAAAACGTAGCAAATATCCAATATTTTTACGAATTGAAAAATTTCAGATTCATAAAATTTTTATAGAAGCTTAAAACCTTGAGATAAATATTCAATAATTACTTAAGAGGTTAATGAATAAATAGCTGATTAAAATTTAAAAAATTAGAAACAGCGGTTATCAAATAGTATAAACAGTCTAAATATTAATTTTAATTGCGGACGCTAGCAAAGGGATTAAATCACCGGGGTTCACCTCGAAATAAAAGTTTTTTTTGATAATATACCTCGCTTCCCTGGGTCGAGGTTGTAAACTTGCAAATTTATTATAAACTATTTCCTGAAAGCATTCCAGGTTTTAGATTCATATCTGATATACTGATTTCGGTATTCTGCTGAAGGAAAAAATCTTATTTTACCTTTGTACAAAACAATTAAACTTCAGTAATGAAATTCAGCAATTCTTATTGGTTGTACATTCTGGCCGCTATCATTACTATTATAGGTTTGGTCACGGGATGGTATTTCTTCCTGCTATTAGTCTTTCCGCTCACCAGCTTCAACTTCGGAAAGAAAAAAGATGATGAAGACAATTCATAAAGCACTACTATTATCTGAAAAAGAAGCAATATCCTTTTTTATAAGAAAAAATAGAAAAGACTAAATTGTAGCTATTTAATGATCTCAATCTTTTATATTTGAAATTCTTCTCTTAACTCTTCTTCGTGAAGATTTTAAAATGTCTGAAAACTATGATATGACAGCACTTCGGCGTTAAATTTATCCTAAACAAGATTCGATATTTGTATTTGAGTACAGGTAACTGTAATTTGAAATCATTAATCAATCAAATAAATTTAAGATGAAAGATTACGGAACACTCTCCCAGGCACTTAATAAATTAAAACTTGAAGAGGGTTATGAAAATGATTTCAACCTTCTTGATGAGGAAATAGAACTTAAATCTGAAAATAAAACTTTTGGCGTGGAAGATTTCGACGTCGATAAAGTTTTGCGTTTTGAAGGTATGAGTAATCCAGATGATAACGCTATAATATATGCCATAACTACCAGCAAAGGACAAAAAGGTGTTTTGGTTGACGGTTATGGTATTTCTAGCGGACAGGTTTCAAAAAAAATGATTAAAAAACTAGATCTTAAGGAAAACCGACCCATAAACTAAATCTCCGTTAAATTTCTATTAAAGCATTTTGAAATATTGGTTTTAAACACAAACTATTGTATTTTTGAATGAAAATTTTAAAAACTATAAATTTAAACTATGAGTTATTTAGGACTTGATAAAGAAAAAACGGGTAAAACAGTAGATGAGCTAAATGTGCTATTGGCAGATTATCATCTTTATTACCAAAAACTTAGAAATTTCCACTGGAATGTGATTGGTAAGAATTTCTTCGACTTACACGAAAAATTTGAAGAATTATACAACGACGCTAAGGTAAAGGTAGATGAGATTGCTGAACGGATTCTTACCCTTAGATATGAGCCCACCAGTAATTTGAGTGAATATTTAAAAGCTTCCAGTCTCGAAGAGTCAAAATCTGATCTTAGTGATTATGAAATGATTGAGACTTTATTAAAAGACCACGGACTTTTACTGAAGCAAATGCGCAGTGTAGTTGAAGTGGCAGATAAAGCTAATGACGAAGGAACTATAGATTTAATTGGTGCTTACATTAGAGAACTGGAGAAAACCAGCTGGATGCTAGATGCCTGGAAAATGAAAACCACAGATACACATAAATCAATTTAAAATCTAAGAACTATTGGAAGAGAGTTTTAATTTAAAAGAATCGCTTGAAGGTATTACCACAAAATTAATTAGTTGGTTAGATTCCATAATTTTAAATCTGCCAAATTTTTTGCTGGCGGTAATCGTCTTTATTTTATTCTACTTTATCGCAAAATATACCGGTAAGTTAGCGAATAAACTTTTAAAGCGTTCAGTAAAACAAGCTTCTATTAGACAGATAACCGTTAAGGTGATCAAAGCAATTGTGATCCTTATCGGTTTTTTTATTGCCCTGGGGATTTTAGATCTTAATAAAGTCCTTACCTCTGTGCTTGCAGGAGCAGGCGTTTTAGGATTAGCCATTGGCTTTGCCGTACAAGGAACGCTCAACAACACCTTTTCTGGAATCCTTTTGAGCTTTCTTCCGGAAATTCAAATTGGAGATTGGATAGAATCAAACTCCTATGCGGGTGCAGTCTATGAAATTAATTTAAGGAATATAGTTATTAAGCAATCTGATAATAATTATGTAGTAATCCCAAACTCCAAAATACTGGAAGAACCTTTTAAAAACTTCTCACACACCAGCCGTTCCCGGGTTATGTTAGAATGTGGCGTAGGTTATTCTTCAAACCTGGAAGAGGTTAAGAAGATGACCATAGAAACGATTGGTGCACATTTTAAACAAAAAGAGAACGAAGAGGTAGAATTTATGTTTACCGAATTTGGAGGAAGTTCCATCAATTTTGTAGTCCGCTTTTGGACCGATGTACAGAAAAATCGGGATATTTTAATCGCTAAAGATATTGCGATTATTGAAATTAAAAAGACTTTCGACAAAAACGGTATTAATATTCCTTTCCCAATTCGCACAATAGATTTCTCCAATACACTCAAAACGGAGAAAGAATAGTCTGTTGTCTGATATCCGTTGTGGGTTATCAGTTTATCAGTTCTGGGTTATCAGTTATCGGTTTGAATCGATGCGCCATTTTGATATTTGGTATCTGTTGGATTTGTTTATTGTTGGTGTTTAGTCTTTGGAGTTTGTTGTTCTGGGTTATCAGCTATCGGCTGGATTCGATGCGTCATTTCAATATCTGGTAACTGAAACTGTTGGTTTTGTTTATAGTTTGGTGTTTGTGGTTTGAATCGTCGAAGCACGAACTAACGAATTATCACATAAACATACCCCCCTTCTTTCCGGCCGAAAATAGCGAAAAAGCTACCTCTCCTTGAAAAATGGAAAGAGCATTTAGGCTTTAGTTTACCGGTGGTTAGCTGTGAGGTGTTAGTTGACAGTTATCGGCTTGAATCGATGCGCCATTTTGATATTTGGTATCTGTTGGATTTGTTTATTGTTGGTGTTTGGTGTTGAATAAATCACCAACTAACGAATTACCACATCAACATAAGACCCCTCCGTCTATCCTGCCGAAAATAGCAAAAAAGCCATCCCTTGAAAAAATGGGAGGAGCAATTAGGCTTTAGTTTACCGGTTGTAAGCGGTGAGGTGCCAGTTGTGGGTTATCGGTTTGAATCGATGCGTCATTTCGATACCTGGTAACTGTTGGTTTTGTTTATAGTTTGGTGTTTCTGGTCTGTTGTTGAACCACGAGCTAACGAATTAACCCTTTTACAAATTAACGATTTATCCCATTCACGTATTAACGAATCACCACATTAGCACATTAGCACATTAGCACATTAACACATTAACGAATTATCAAAATTCAAATCCGAAACCAAAAGAGAACCTATAACCTTCGCTGCCTTTAAACAAATTAAAAGTTCCATTAACTGCCTGGGCACTATTTATCCAAAAACCAATTCCGTAGCTATCGTGCCACTTATTGCTGTCTTCAAAATCATTCCAAACCCTACCTAAATCGTAACCGGCGAAGACCCCAATTTGAAGTGGTAAAAAACGAGTAGTAAATTGATCGAAGCCATATCTAAGGTCGGCGCCGGTGGCAAAAGCCGATTTTCCAGTAAACCGCTGTAAACGATAACCTCTTAAGCCCGTGTTTCCGCCAAGTTGTGCTGCCTGATAAAACTCATAGTCGTCTCCCATATTTAAATGTGCCTCCACTTTAGTTTTTAATACCAGTTTTCTATTGGTAGTGAGTGCATTGTAAAACCCGAGATAAGGTTTAAAATAGGCGTAAGTTTGGCTGGTTTCTGCAGTATTCATCTGGCCACCAAGGTTTAGTTCAAACTTCATCCCCCTGCTTGGATTAAGCACATCATCATAACTTTCATAACGATAAAGCGCATCAAGACCTGCAAAATATTTTCTATCGAAGAAATCTGGATCTCCAGTTTCAAAATCTTCCGTAATAAACCTATTTTCGGTAGCCTCTACCTCATAACCTTCAAAACTTGCCATATATCTAAACAGACTTCCGAAGGGAGTTTTATTTTCAAAACCTGCTGTTACACCAAACCGACTTATTTTCACCCTGTTATAATCGAAAGTGCGATCGTCATCAAGGTTTGGGGTTTCATTTCCGAAGCCAAAAAAGTTTCTTGCAAAATTTGGGCTGGTATAATTAGCTCCTACCTTAAGATTGTATTCGCCAAGAATATGCGCAAACTCTCCTTTATAATATAGATCGAAACCCTGGGTTGCAAAATAATACCCGCCACCAAAAGTGTGCTGCGCAGAAAATGGATTTCGCTTAAAGAAATTGATTGTTGCTACTGTTTCCAGCCCAATTTTAAAACCATCATCTGGGTTATAGCCAAATGCCGGAATTATAGCCCCGGTCCTAAAGTTTTTCTTGTCCTTATCATAAGTATTGATCTCATAATCATCAGTAAACCTCAATTTTGCATTTTTGGCTTCTTTTACCGTATTTGGTTTAGACTTGTGATCGTAAATTTTTAAACGTTTTCCATTTCTTATTTTATAAATGTCATTGTTCTGGCCACCAATAATCCTTGTAAAAATATAGGTGTCGCCTTCTCCTTCTACCGTGATTTCATCATCATCGTCTAAAGCATAGATCCAAATCTCTTTGGTTTCGTCTTTCTTATAAATCTTATCACTTACTACCTCGGCTCGTTTCCCCTTTTTATTCCTGGAAATTTTTACCCGGGTCTGTCCGTCTTTCATTCGGGTAACATCTACAAAATCATCTTTATCGGTACCTGTGACAATCGCCAAATCGGCCATATAATCATAATAGCGCATGGCAATTTTCACAATATTATCCCGCCTGGCTTTTACGTTCTCAATTAAAGCTTCTGTCGTTTCATCCTGAGTTTCCTGCGGAAGTTTTGCAAAAGCTTTTTCAATAATCTCATCGGTAATGTTTTCCTGAACGTATTCTGCTTGTTCCTTCCAGGTTTCTTTTCCTACATTTTGCAATAAGGAACGGTCTAAACCGGTAGCCGAAATATTAAACCATTCAATATCATTAATATCTTCCCCATACACGGCAAATTGAGAAGCAAATCCCGTTAGCGCCCTTAAGGTTCCAAAGAAAGCTCCGTCAAAATTAGAAAACACCTGGTCCCTATCGCGCGGAATCTGCTCAAACCTACGATTACCTTCTTCATCCTCAATCTCTGCCCAACGCCATTGATCCTGGTGACGGTCCCAGTCTCCTATTAACATATCAAAAATCCTGGCTTTTACATAAGCCGGCTCATCCAGGTTGTATTTTTCGTCTCTTCTTAACCTATCGAACATACCCGCTGTACTTTGTATATCGTGATTTGGTGCCCCAAAAAACTCTGCGCCAAGCCAATGCTCCTCGGGCCGCTCTTCTATCATATAGATGGCATCGCCGTGCTCTTCATTATATTTTCCCAACCTGGGTTGTTTGGGTAAATAATAGAGCTCGGGATTTGTATGATACACTCCTATAGCATCTGCTAAAGTAGGAATAGTTAGGAAAGCATAAGGATGTGCCGCGGTATAAAAATCGGTAATCACATCTTCGGCTACAGTATTTTCTAATTGTTGTTCTATAGGTGTATTTTTAAAAGCTACAGTTTGTAAAAACTGAACTGCTTTCTTCTTTATACGTCTAAAATTATATTGTCTGCCCATAGAATCCTGCACACGTATAGATATGGTTTGGTGTCCTCCCCCGGCCCGCATAGGTTCCAATCCACCATAAAGTGTATCTAAATCTGCCACCTTTAATTGAATATTGGTACCGTATAATTCCCGGTAACGCTCACCCCATACAGTTCTATGTACAGCTCCTTTCTCGGTCTCGTCTTTGGGATAAACTGAAGTTGTAACAGTCTCGTTAAATTGCCTGGGAAGTTGAGAGGTGTCATATTCCTTTGGCGCAGGAAAAACTTCTTTTTGGTATAATAGTTTTGATTTTCCATCTTCATTTCCGTAGAAACTCACCCAGGAAGAACCGTCTTTAAAAACATCATAAACCGCAAAACCCTGCTCGGGATAGGCAAAAAGACCATCATGACTTAAGGTTGCGTAGCTCGCCTTTGAACTTGAGCCTGAGACTATCTGTTTAATATTTCCGTTTTCTATAAATTGTAGGCTATGTTCGTGCCCACTTACAAAAATTAAGCGCTCCGATTTTTGGGCAAGTGTTTCCAGACGAGTTACAAAAGATTTGTAACGTAAATTTTGCTTATCCTGAATGGAAACTCCACCGGTGGTTCTAATTAAGGTTGCCAGGGAACCTAAGATTGGAATGGGGATTTCACTTTGTGAAGGGAAAACATGTTTATCTAAATTATACTGCCCACCATGTACACCGTTGGTAAAAAGGGGATGGTGCAATGCAAAAATGATGGTTTTATTCTGACTTTTCTTTAATTCGGTCTCTATTTCCAGGAGTAAAGCTTCCCGGGTTTTAATCTCGGCACAATTATCATTAATGGTCGGGCTTTTATCCCAATCTTCCAGGTACCATTGAGAATCTACCATAATTAAGGTAATCTCATCGCCTATGTCTTTAATTTCCAATCCGCACCCGGTCTTTGGACTCCAAATAAGTTTATCACCATACTGTTCTTTTAAATACTTTTCTTCCCGCTCTAAACCCTCAAGCTTATTACTATACCAATCGTGATTGCCGGGAATAAATATCACCTTTCCACCGTGACCATCCAGCGCGTCCAATTGGGCATCTAAACGATATTCAGCGGCTTTCCTATCTGGGTCTTCCTTTTTTGGCATTCCCACAGGATAAATATTGTCGCCAAGAAAAATGGTATAATTGTCACTTTCTTCTACTGTTTTCAAATAATCCTTAAAAGCGGTTAAGCCTTTTGAACTTCCACCAACAGGCGAGAATCCGCCATCACCAAGTAAATAAAAAGTCTTCTCGATCTCTTTATTTTTCGGGTAATTAAAGTTTGAAGTAGGTTCCCCGTCACGATATTTTGGATCTGTAGAAGCACAGGCAGAAATCACTAAGATGGTTATTAGTGATATAAAGAAGTTAGTTTTTTTCATAAAAGTTATTGGACATTTTTTGTACTTTGGCGCAACAAATTAACCATTATATATATGAACAATCTCATTGAGAAAGCAGATGAATTTGTATTAAAGCTTTTTAAAGAAAAACTTCCTAACACCTATATATACCATAATCTTAAGCATACGCAACGCGTTGTTAAAAGTACTAAAGAATTAATTGACAAATCTCAAATTAATGTTAAACAAGAAGAGGCATTAATACTTGCCGCCTGGTTTCACGATACCGGGTACACCAGAGTATATAAAGGACACGAAGAAGAAAGCATAAAAATTGCTTCAGAATTTCTAGAAGAAAACAATGCGACTCCAGAGCTTATTGAAGAGGTATCTAAGAATATAAAAGCTACAAAATTTGATAGAAAACCCCAGGATCTTTCCGAAGAAATAATAAAAGATGCCGATTGTTCTCATTTTGGAAAAGAGTATTTTAGAGAAACCAGTGAATTATTACGACAGGAATTAGAGCTGCATAATATTAAGAATTTCACTTCTTCAGAGTGGATCCAGGAGAATATAAGAGTAATTACTCAAAAACATCAATTTTATACCGAGCCGGCCATTGCTGAGTGGGCACCTGTAAAAGAGCAGAACCTGCTGGGATTAATTGAAGATCAAAATAAACAGCAGAAAAAATTAAAAAAAGAGGAGGCTAAAGCGCGAATGAAAGCGCAATATAAAAATGACAATCCAGAGCGTAGTATTCAAACTCTCTTTAGAATTACCCTAAGAAATCACATTAAACTAAGTGATATTGCCGATACTAAGGCCAATATACTACTTTCGGTAAATGCGATAATCATCTCCCTGGCCCTGGCTAATATCATTCCAAAATTAGATGCCGCCAGCAACAAACATTTATTGATACCTACTTTAATCCTTGTACTTTTTAGTGTGGCTTCAATTATTCTCTCTATACTTTCTACAAGACCCCAGGTTACCGGTGGTGAGTTTACCAAAGAGCAGATTAAAAACAGGGAGGTAAACCTCTTATTTTTTGGGAACAGCCATAAAATGTCTTTCGAAGATTTTAAATGGGGAATGAAAGAAATTATTAAAGATAAAGATTATGTTTATGAATCTTTAATGCTGGATTTACACCTACTGGGGAAAGTCTTACACAGGAAATATAAAATTCTAAGAGTTACCTATACCGTTTTTATGATAGGGATTATTATTTCGGTTATTGCTTTTGTAGTGGCTTTTTACCTAATGTAATTCTAATTCATCCATAAGGTTTTCATAAGTAATGGTTCGGTCTGGTTCGTTGCTATCTGGCGTGTAAAGTACATTTACCCTTATTGCTTTAAGGCCTACTACACCCTGCACGTCCTCTAATTCTAAAAGCTCTATGTCTTCACCAAGATAGTCCTTGGTTTGCAGGTAATTTATATATCTTAAATACTCCCGCTCATCTGACCGCTGACTGTAAACTATCGCGATGGTACCTTTTTTGGTAATGCGCTCTTCTGTATCTTTTATAAAGGACTTATCTATTCTCTTTTTAATGATTTCATAACGAGCATTGTATGTCCCATCTACATCAAATTTTTTCTCATCCATACGGTACCGAATCGACATCGTAGAATTGTACACCAGGATTAAGGAAGCAGCATCCAGTTGCATAGGTGTGGTTTGTTGCAATTGATAAAACCTATTTTCCATTTCGCACATGGTCCTTAATTGCCATAACCTTAAATTATATAGGTACACCTTGTTAAAAGGCTTGTCTTTCACCATTTCTGCACCAATATATATATTATGATCCACCCCATCGGTTTTATACCGCTCAAAATAATGTGGATAAATCTTTTGTGCTTCCACCTGTCTACGATCCAGGAAGCGGGACATCGTTCTATTTATTTGCTGCACAGTTTCATCATAATCTTTACGATGATTATAAATAATGCCGGTTTCAGGATTTAATTTATGCTGATATTCCTCTACTAATTTTTTAAGTTCTGACGACTGCTTTTTTAGGTGGTTCATAATGGGGTTCACTTCCTTCTGAAGCAAATTAAAAACTTTTTGTTCACTAGAAGCATTCAAGCTGTTCTTTAGGTCGTCCATGAAATCCATGATCCTAAATTTCACCTGTTCATAAATAGGAATCTCTTCTGTTTCGTAAGCTTTGTCTATTATGGATTGAATATCTTTTAATTGATTTAAAAGATCTTTTTTTATAGCCTCATTTCTCGAATCTGAAGATGCCACCACATCAATTTGGCCATAAAGCGGGTAAATATCTTTAAAAACGATATCTTTAAAAGAAGCCAGGCCATCGTGATCATAATCTTTAATAAACTTTTTAGCTTCTTTTTCAAAAACCCATAAAACGCTAGGATGTATAGAGGTACATTCACTCTGTATAACCGCTTTTACCCTATTTTCAAAATCGGTGCGATTTCTACCCACCGCAGTAGCGATATATGGTAATATCTCATCTAACTTAGTGCTATTAATGCTATTTAACTCGTTTTTGTTTTTAGCAACAAGCTCAAGCACGCCCAGCATATTATTATTCTTAACTACCGGGGCAAGAATACAACTGTTGATACCATTCTCTTTAAGTTTTTTTGACAGCAAATTATCTTGCGTTTTCCTGGCATATTCATCTACATTAGCAATACTAAAAAAACTATGATTTTCAAAAAGAGCGGTAAAACCTTCTTCACAAATTGCTTTTCTACATTTGCACTCCAAATCTTCATTTAGTACAAAACTATGAGTATCTTCATTTTCCATTTTTTCAAATACCCCATCTTGTGAATTATAGACGGTGAAACCAACTCTTAGATCTGGTATCCTATAAATAGAACGGAAAATTTCTTCCAGCTTCTGCAATTCTTCGTTTTCTGAACTTTGTTTAAAAAGTAGTGCAGTCTTTAATTCAGAAATCGCATCGTCTATGGTTACATCTGTAAGGTTTATAATGGTAAAGCCCTTAAATACCCAGCTCTTTGGGGGAAATTTCTTTTTCCAGAGATCGATATTCTCCACGTTCTGAAGCAATTCATCTACATCTTCATCTGTAATTTCTATAGCCTTATCTGTTGGATAAATTTCCACAAAATTACCGTTTATAGCAACGCGATAATGTCTATTGATTCCCTGTTCATTTGGGATATCATAAAATAACGGCCTGGAAAAATCAATTTCGTAGCCATAATAATCATTCAAGATATTAATACAAGCCTGAATATAGTGCATATCTGTACTCAGGTTTCGCATTTTTAACTCAAAATTATTTGGAGTAACCTCCATTATTTTTTTTAAGCGGGAAGATCTGTTAAAAAGGAAATTATGGAATGGGATAGAGGCTGCTTTTATCTCATTGTTGGATAAAACACTGGGAAAAAGATCATCCAGTAATATCCTAATAGGTTCTTTATATTCTTTTAGCTTCTCAAAATCTTCTATTCCATTGGTAATAGCGGGATAAGCCTTTATGTGCTTAAGAATGCTTTGTATATATTCGCGCGCAACCTTATTATCCTCTTCTTCCAATTGCTGTTTATATTGCTCTACAACCTTATGGAAGCTGATTTTTATATTAAATGGGAAATCTTCAATTTGTTTTTTCATAAAAAATCAATGTGCGCTAAAATACATATTCCACACAGCTTAAAAATACAGCTAGTTTAAATTAACAATTTTTTATAAAATAAGAAATGAAAAGCCGTTATAGATGCTTATTTTTGCGATTAAATATAAAAATATTATGCGTAAAATAGTTGTGATGTTAGCTGTAGTTACAGCATTTATGTCCTGCCAGGAGGATAAAGGTTATTTTATTTCTGGTAATGCCCCCGGTTTAGATAATGGGAAAAAAGTTTATGTTTCTGAAATTGATGATTCCAGTAACCGACCGGTGATCATAGACTCTACAACAATTAAAGACGAGAGTTTTGAATTGGATTTAAAGAATGTAGAAGATCCTAATCTAAGTTTCTTAGAATTTGAAGGTGCGCAGGGGAATGTTATTTTTATTTCTGAAAATGAAAATATTAAATTCAAAATCCACAAAGACAGCCTTAGATCTTCTAAAGTTACCGGCGGAAAAGAAAACCGATTGCTTGCTAAATATTTAGATCATCTTGAAGGTATCAACACCAAAGTGATGAAAGGTCGTGGCGAAATGCGCGCTGCCCAGCAATCTAAAGACAGTGCTAAATTTACCACTTTAAAAGAGACAGAGAAAGAAATTCTGGATAACGATAAAGTCTTTAAAAAGAAAATTGTTGAAGAAAATCCCGGTTCTTTTGTTTCTGTGATGATTATAAGCGATATGCTTAGAATGAAATCTTATCCTATTAAAGATATTAAAGAAATGTTTGATAACTTGTCTAAAGATATTAGAAACACCGGTCTTGGGCAACAAATAGGTCAGGCATTGGAAGAAAGAGGAAAAGTAGCCGTGGGCAGTAAAGCTCCAGAATTTACCGCTCCTACTCCTGAAGGAGAAGAACTTGCCTTAAAAGATGTTATGGGGAAAGTTACTGTCATAGATTTTTGGGCTGCCTGGTGTAAACCCTGTCGTGTAGAAAACCCAAACTTGGTTAAAACATATAATAAATATAAGGATGACGGATTAAGTATTATTGGTGTTTCTTTAGATCGTCCCGGGCAAAAAGACAAATGGCTGCAAGCTATTGAAGATGACGGGTTACCATGGCACCAGGTTTCTAACCTGGAATTCTGGCAGGACCCGGTTGCCCAATTATATGGTATTAAAGCAATTCCCGCCGCGTTTATTTTAAATGAAGAGGGTACTATTGTGGCTCGTGATCTTAGAGGAGATGCCTTAGACAATAAAATTGGAGAATTGCTGAATAATAAGTAATCGTATTCCTATCTGGATTTATAGAGACAAGATCGCTATGTTGCAAGAAAAAAGAGAAAAGACTAAGTTCTAACTGAGAATCTTGCTTTTTAGAAGTAATAATTCTCAAATAACTATTTTTTGATGAAGATCTTAAATTGCAAACAGGATAAATAAAATCGGTTCTAAGACTTTCGATAAAAGAATGCTTGCTAATTGGGCTATCTTGAATCAGACCTAAATGAAATCCTTAAATCAAAAAAAGCGCCCATTGGCGCTTTTTTTATTAACATTTTTCCAATTGGTTATCTAAGAAAACCATAACGTCCAAATAATTATAGATCAGGTCAAGCGCAGTCGAGACCTTGTCTCTTGTCTCTTGTCTCTTGTCTCTTAATCTAATATTTAACGATTGCGGTACCAAATCTTAAAACCTTAAGTAACATCCCTCCTATTCCATCAATAATTGAAAAGTAATATTAACCTTTACACTTATTTCCATTTCCCCGGGGGCAATGGTTTGCTGTTGCTGCCCAGAGCTATCGCTACTGGCTTTCATTTCCATCATTCTATAAACCGGTTGGTGGTAGTTATTTCCTACTTCACTTATTATATAAGCTTTACCTACCTTTTGATTTAAAGGAGCCGCTAGGGTTTCAGCGCGTGATTTAGCATTTAAAACTGCTTTTCTTCTGGCTTCAGCTTTATGTTTTTCTATTTCTGAAGATTCAAAAGTCACCCCATTTATTCCATTTAGACCGTTTTCAAGGAGGCCTTTCATAATCATTTCATATTTGGCAATATCTTCTAAAGTAATTGAAATTGCCTGGCTCGCCACATAAGTATAAGTTTTATCCTTATAATTATATCGTTTATTCAAGTTGATATAATCTGTATTTATATTTTTTTCAGCGAGTCCTTCTGCCTTTAAAAACTTTATCACTTTATTAACCACCTCATCATTTTGTTGCTTTACCGAAGTAGCACTATTTCCTTCGTGCTCAATTTGAGATTTTATGGTTACCTTATCTGGGGTTACATTTACTTTACCCTCACCAGTTACGTGAATCCCCGGCTTGGAGTTTTCAGATTGCGCCTGCATTCCCAAGCCAGTAATTACAGCCATTAAAAGAATTATTTTCTTCATAAATTTAGATTTAATTAGTAATAGTTCATTCAATTTAAACAAGAAAGATACCAAACTAAATTTTGCCCATCTTTTGAAGCACGAAAAGGAATATAATGGGCAGCGCCAGCAGAATAACCATTAATAAATGTTGTTCGAAAACCCAGGAAGCTAAAACAAGAGTAAGCAAATAACCCCCCACGGCACCACCAAAGTGCGCATCGTGCCCTATATTTCCTACCTGGCGTTTCATACCGTAGATAGTATAAAACAAGTACCCGATTCCAAAAAGATAAGCCGGGATAGGAATGATGAAAAATAAGCCTAACATCATATCTGGCCTTAACAAGATTGCAGAATACAAAACCCCCATTACCGCGCCGCTGGCTCCGACAGCCGTATAATGATTATCTTTTTTATGAAAAAAATAAGATAGTAAATTCCCCAAAACAAGACTTGCCAAATAGACTAATACAAACCCTGTGTTACCTAAGAAATAAATGACTGAATTTGCAAAAAAATAAAGCGTAAGCATGTTTACAAAGAGATGCGTGGTATTAACGTGTAAAAACCCCGAAGTGAAAATTTGATACTGCGCCCCGTTATTTATAGCTGCAATATTAAATTTATATTTCTGAAAAAAAGATTGATCATTAAATCCCTTAAAGGAAACCAAGACGTTAATACCAATAATTATAAGGGTTACCAGATTTAAATCTCCCATAGCTGCTTTAATTTAGTGCCAAATATACCATATATTTGCGGAAATTAATTTTATGCAAGCTGTAGTTTTCTGGTTGGTTTACCCACTGCTTTGGCTCATTTCAATACTTCCATTTTGGTTGTTCTACCGTGTTTCAGATGGGGTCTATTTTATAGTCTATTATTTGGTAGGCTATCGTAAAAAAACAGTCACCGAAAACCTAAGTCTGGTTTTCCCCAATAAATCTTCCGAGGAAATTAATAAAATTCGGAAAGCTTTTTATGCGCACATGGTAGATATGTTTCTGGAGATGATTAAAAGTATTTCCATAAGCGAAAAAGAATTAGAAAAACGCTTCACCTTTACCAATTTAGATGAGTTGAGAAGAATTGAGAAACTCGATAAAAGTATCATGCTTATGTGTGGGCATTACGCCAGTTATGAATGGCTAATTGCCTTGCAGAATCACAACTTAAAGCATAAAGCTTTTGGGATTTATAAAAAAATTAGAAATAGGAATTTTGATAAATTGGTTAATGATATTCGCGGTAGGTTTGGAACTATCCTTATTCGAAATGCCAAAGCCACCCGAACCATTACAAGAAACGAACAACAAAACCTTCTGGGTATTTATGCCATGATCGCAGACCAGTCACCAAAAACCCCCAGGTATAAAAACTGGATGAATTTTATGGGGATTGATGTTCCTTTTTTTATTGGTACAGAAAAAATGGCAAGGCAATTTGATATGGCTGTACTTTATTTAAAAGTAGAGAAAACAAAAAGAGGCTATTATGAAGCCTCTTTTATTAATCTTGCAGATCACCCGCAACAAAAAGAACCGGGTGAGATAACTCAAAATTATATTACCGAATTAGAAACGCAAATAAAAAACGATCCTCAATTTTATCTTTGGACACATAAACGCTGGAAACATCGCAAAAATAAAATTTGAAGCATTTTTCATGATAATTGAGATTTCGCTTCCATCTACGTGCTACTCAACTATTCCTAAGCTATTACCGCTTTAATTTCTTTGATCATATTTTCAGCTAATTGATCTGCTTTTTCTTGGCTTTTTGCTTCGGTGTAAATTCTAATAATTGGTTCGGTGTTAGATTTTCTTAGGTGTACCCAATTTTCAGGAAAATCAATCTTTACGCCATCTACAGTAGAGATTTGCTCTTTACTATATTTTTCTTCCATCTTTTTCAAAATATTATCTACATCAATTTCCGGAGTTAATTGAATTTTATTTTTACTCATAAAATAAGCAGGATATTCCTTTCTTAAGGCTGAAACGCTAATATTTTTCTCGGCAAGATGGGTTAAAAACAGCCCTACCCCTACCAGGCTATCACGACCATAATGGGCATCGGGATATATAATTCCACCATTTCCTTCCCCACCTATTACTGCATTTTCTTTTTTCATAAGTTGCACCACATTTACTTCGCCAACCGCACTGGCTTTATAACTACCACCATGCTTCTTAGTCACGTCGCTAAGCGCTCGAGAAGAAGATAAATTACTAACCGTGTTACCGGGAGTTTTAGATAATACATAGTCGGCACATGCTACCAGGGTATATTCTTCGCCAAACATCTCTCCGTTTTCATCAACAATGGCAAGCCTATCTACATCTGGATCCACAACAATTCCTAAATCGGCTTTTTCTTTTTTCACTAAATTGGAAATATCGGTAAGGTGCTCTTTTAAAGGCTCCGGGTTATGCGGGAAATGACCATTTGGTTCGCAATAGAGCTCTATAACTTCTACCCCAAATTTCTTTAAAAGCGCAGGAATTGCAATTCCCCCGGTAGAATTTACTGCATCTACGACGACCTTAAAATTAGCTTTTTTTATCTTTTCAGCATCGACTAGTTTTAGCTTAAGCACTTCTTCAATATGCTTATCGATATAACCTTCTTTGCGGGTAATTGCGCCTAAACTATCAACATCAGCAAAATTGAAATTATCGGCTTCAACCAGTTCCAGGATTTTTGCTCCATCGGCACCGTTGAGGAATTCCCCTTTGTTATTTAATAATTTTAAAGCATTCCATTGCTTGGGATTATGGCTGGCGGTAAGAATAATCCCGCCATCGGCTTTTTCTAAAGGAACAGCCACTTCTACAGTAGGCGTAGTAGAAAGATCAATATCTATTACATTAATCCCCAGTCCCGTTAGGGTATTCATAGTTAGATCCTGAACCATTTTTCCAGAAATCCTGGCATCACGCCCCACCACTACCGTTAGCTTTTTATCTTCGGAAGTATTTTTAAGCCAGGTGCCATAAGCAGCTGCAAATTTTACAGTGTCTATAGGCGTGAGGTTATCACCGGGTTTACCTCCAATGGTTCCCCGAATTCCCGAAATAGATTTTATTAAACTCATAATTATATATTTTCAATTTAGTTAGTTTCAAACATTAACAAATATAAGCTGTAAACCAGTAGCACCAAAACTTAACAAAAATTAAGCAACAAACCTTGTAAATTATGTAACTTTCGGGAATGAATTTTCTTGCACACATCTATCTTTCGGGTGACGACGATGAATTAAAAATTGGAAATTTTATTGCAGACTCTGTAAAAGGAAAACAGTATTTAAAGTATCCCGAAAGAATTCAGAAAGGTATTATTCTGCACCGGGCTATAGATAGTTTTACAGATACCCATCCTATAGTTAGCCAAAGTGTTTCTAAACTATTCGATAAATACGGACATTATAGTCGGGTGATTATGGATGTGCTCTACGATCACTTCCTGGCAGCCAACTGGAAAAACTACAGTGACATCTGGTTAAAAACCTACACCGAAGATTTTTATAAACTCTTACAGGATAATTATAAAGTTTTACCCAAAAAGGTACAGAATTTTCTGCCTTATATGGTTTCTCAAAATTGGTTATATAGCTATCGTACTATAGATGGAATTGAAAAAATTCTAAGTCAGATGGGCCGAAGGATTACGCATCCGGTAGCCATGAACTTAGCGGTAAATGAATTACGCGAATTTTATAGTGAATTCGAAGAAGAATTTAACGCTTTTTTTGAAGAGTTAATAAATTTTGTGAAAGCAGAAATAAATAG
The DNA here is from genome assembly GCF_900129445.1 of Salegentibacter echinorum. Taxonomy (GTDB): domain Bacteria; phylum Bacteroidota; class Bacteroidia; order Flavobacteriales; family Flavobacteriaceae; genus Salegentibacter; species Salegentibacter echinorum. The sequence goes on along the minus strand of NZ_FQVT01000003.1, from coordinate 174,543 downwards.
GTAAATCCGTCTCTCATTTTCCTGAAAGTTTTAAAGGAATAAAAGCAAAAAAGAAGGGCCCGTATAGGCCCTTCTAAAAATTGAACTAAAAATTTAATTCAGCTTAAGGTTGAATTATAGTAACATCTTCAGAACCATCAAGTGTATTTTGATCATTGGATATTACGATATTGTCTATAGCAAAATCGTTACCGTTGGCAGCTGTTTCTGCATTTTCAAAAACGCAGTTGATATCGCCATTGCCATCGGCTCTAAGCTTTAAGCCAACTGACATCCATGATTGGGAGCCACTAGAATAAGGCGCAACTATATTTGCGCCTGGAATAAGAGTACCGTTAACCCTTACTGCAAGGTCAACATTGTTATTCCCTCCTCCATTGTCATTTTTTAGAACATTCACAATGTCAAAGCTTATAAAGTACTCGGAATCTGGACATATTTGTTCTTCTGATATCACAAAATAAGGAGAAGTATTAGCCTCATCATCTTCTCCATTAATAATTAGCATATTACCACTACCAGTTAAGTTAATCCAATTACTATGTACCTGGCTTGGACTGGTAAAGAAACCATAGGTACCTTCATCTTGCATTGTACCGCTATTTGCAGTGTTAGAAGGTGTAGCAGTAGTTTTATCCACATAATTACCAGCAATACCAGTTATACCAGGAAGGAAAGCTTTATCATCATCTCCATCAAAGTCATTACTGTATTCAACTGGAGCTGAGAACAAACATGGATCTGAATCATCTTGATTTGAGCAATTCCCTTCTCTAAAGTGGTAATAGTTACTGGTGGAATCACCATTGCCATCTACACTATAATCTTGAGCCCTTACACCAGTTTCATCAAACATTCCAAACCTAATGAGATCGCCACGGGTACCATCACTATTAAGCAAATAAACTTCTCCATAATAGGTGTCAATTTCTCCTGGAGCATCTGGTAACTGTACACAAACGGGTTCTGCATATTCATAGGTTCCATATTCATCGGTTCCTTCTTTCAATTCATTACCGGCAACGAATAAAGGAGAACCTTTTGGGTTTGTACTATCCCCACTATAATTCCATACTTCAAATTCAAATACTGCGGGAGTGTGCCTTCCAGTTTCTTCATCACATACGTTGCCGAAAAGACATAGGTAAAGAATATCTACTTCTTCAAAATCGAAGAACAAATATCCATACTTGTTCACAAAATGTTCATCATAACAAAGCACTTGCACATCAACATATTTCTTTTGTCCATTATTCACAGAGAATGGATTACTGGGCAAAGCGTCGTCAACAAAATTTTGATATTGCGCAGGACCATAATTATCATCATCACGAGGTGCAAGATAAAGAAGTGTGTCATCGTTGTCATCATTATCATCGCCCCCCGATGCATAAACACCAAAGTAATTAAGTCTATAAACTCCTTCAGGCAGTTCCAATTCATCATTGGAGCCCTCTCCTGTTAACCAAGTACCATCGCTTTGAGGAATAATTGGCACATCGAAATGAGAGTCACCGTCTTTTTCGTAAACATTATCTCCAGTAGCACCTGTTAATAATTGGACTCTTACAAATAAATCCTCTTCACTATCTTCTGGACATTCCGGCAAGCCATTATTTTGTGTTCCCGGTGTTTGTTGTTTTGTTAAGACTGACTTATTGAAACCTTGCAAAAGCGCGTTAAAACCAAGGGCAGCCATTTCATCGCCCCCTTTTGGCCCATCGGGACCATCTCCATTGTCCTCTTTGCTACAAGAGGTTACCAGCATTGCCGCCATCGCTACAAATGCTAAATAAATTTTAATTCTTTTCATAATAAAAAATTTAGATTAATTAATAATTGGTTTGAATATAAACCTGTAAAAGAACCACCCAATGACAGGTTTATGGGTTTAATATTTTTATTCCGGTGGGAGTGGACATTCCCCTCCTCTGCTTGTTTTTATATAGTTAATTTCAAAATTTCCATTTTCCGTACTTTTTTCAGACCCTTCCAGGCTAGTCTTTTTTCCTAAAAACAGCACTTCAGAACAACTTACGTGTATAAATTCATTGGTTTGTCCGTCAATTAAAAATTCCAAATTATTACCAATAATATTACCGTGGCCATCGTGATTCCATTCGGCCGGGATATCTATAATATCACCATCAATTACTGTTATATTCTCAATAATGGCTTCATTATTACCTGTAATTTTATTCATTACTGTTAAAGTGATCGAATTTTGTCCTATATATTTAAGCTTAAGCTCGTTTACTTTCCCATCATCATCTTCATCATCACATACCCCACAATCTTCTGGTTCTTCCGGATCCTGAGGTTCTTCCTCACATTCCCCTTCGTTTTGGGTAAGATCATTTAGCAAAGCAACCTCATCTTCGGTATCGCAACAGCCTTCACGAAAGTGGTAATAGTAATGCTCCTGTTCTGCCCTATATATTTGAGATAAATTATAACTATCAAAATTTCCTTCTCTTATTAATGTTTCGGTATCATCTTCCACTAGCCATATTTTGGCATAAAAGCTTTCAGTTTGTTTTAATTTAGGAAGTGGGAAACATAAGGCATCGGCATAGTAGTGCGTGCCGTTATCATCGGTAAACGACTTTCTGGAATTTTGTGCTACGACCAGTAGATCACCGGCTTCAGATTCTTTCCAGACTTTAATTTTAAATGAGGCCGGAAGATGTTGTTGTGACTCATCACACACATTACCAAAAACGCATAAGTATTCTAAAGCGGTACTGTTGAAGTCAAAGAAAAGGTACCCAAAAGCAAAAGCATAATGCTCTTCATAGCAAAGTACTTCTACCGGTTGGTAGTATTTTACCCCGGGTCGAATTTTTACAGTTATGGGTAGCGGCTTTTTAACAAAATTATGGTATTGGATAGTTTCTGTATAGTCTAACTCTCCTTGTGGTCGCCTGGGAGCCATATAAATAATATCGGCAGGATCATTTCCCGGGGCACTGGCCACGGCAAAGTATTCCAGTGAGTATAAGCCTTCCTCCAGTTCTAAATCTGAAGATTCCTGAGTAAACCAGGCATCTAAAGTGCCATCTTCATCCATATCTGAGCCGTTGGGGTTTACTTCAATTTCAATTTTATTTTCATTGGAATTTTTAAACCACTCCCAAATATCGTTTTCATTTTTCACTTTGAGTGCAACCCTAACATACAAAGGCGAGTCGCTGGAACATTCTGGAATTTCATATACATCCTCCACCTGTTTAGTGATCGATTTTCGATTCGCTAAATCACTTAAAACACTTCCAAAGGATAATTTTCCCACATTTCTGGATTCTTCATTTTCTAATCCTGTTTCTTCTTTGGTACAGGAATAAAAACCAAAAGAAACGATGAACACGAATAAACTTAGGCGTATTATTTTTTTCATTTTAAAACTCATTAAATTAATGTCTCTAAAAGGAGTCAATTCTTAATAATTTCAATTGTAGGTAAACGAAATGGGGAGTTTAGTATTGAGCTTTAGTAGGTAGGAAACAGCTCGTTTAATAAAACTAAGATATGAGATACTTTCACATTTTATTATAAGGGAAAACCCTTAAAAAATGTTCTAAATCAAAAATTAATTGGGAAGCATATTAAATCATCGATTGAAAATAAATTTGTTAAAATTTCAGCGTGGTAATTCGATTGATATATAACACCAGGAAACTGTGTATTTATTCCACATCTTTGTAGAAAAACCGATCACGCAAAGTTAGGAAAAAGTTAAACTGAGGGGTAATTGAGCATAAATTGCTATTCCTGTCTAAAGAACATTTCTCTTTAATTTAACATTAATATATTATATCTATTTCAATCTTAATTGAGAATGGAATATGACCTTTAAGTGCTGGAAATTTCTAATTTAAACAAATGTAAAAACCCGAATAAAAATTCGGGTTTTGTTAAAATATAAATTTAAAATTCCTGGTAATTACTGAATTAGGTTAAACGTAATACCAGTAATTCTTGTAGAATTTTATTTCCAACCATCCATATTTCGAATAATGTAGCCAGGCATCATACATTCTTAAAGCTGTAATTCCATTTATCGTATAATACTCCCCATTTTCGTAGGTAGGTTTTTCTTTATCATTTTTAGGATACATCTTGTTGATACCTGCTATATCACCGGTAGAAAGAGCGTTACGCTGAATCTTATAAAGACTACCGTCTTTTTTAGTAATAGTGGGTTTACGATTAGTTGAGAAAGAATATGGACCATACATCATTATAGAGCCTAAATCTAAGTTACTGGTATATTCGTCCCCATCAAAACCATTGGTCTCGTAGGTATGAAAGTTATGCTCGGTACCTTTTCTTACATTTTCTAAATGTACGCTAATTACATCATTCCTATCTACCCTGCTTTGTTCGTGCCATAATCCTACGGCGTGACCTATTTCGTGAATAGTATTACCCGTACTACAATTGGAGGCCAGGGTAATCTTCTGTTTACCTCCTATCATCCCAACATAGGAAGCACAGCCGGAACCGGGAGTAAAATAGATATAATTAGATTGACCTGAACGCTTTTTGAATTTTAAAGAGGTTTTACTCTCCCAATGTTTTATGGCATCATAAACACGACTTTTTTCAGGCAAATTAGAACTAATTGAATAATATACGGTATTATTAGGCCATCTTCCAGATGTTTTACCGGTACTCTTTGTTTGCGGGATCGCTTCCTTATTCTTATAGATAATGGTTTGGGGTGATTTGCTGGATTTATTGGCCGGAATAAGGATGTCTCCCTGGTAAACATAATCTTCGTTATGTTGTTCTACCGGCATTTTTTGACCAGCATAATAAATATTAGAGATAGATCCGGTGTTTTCGGGGTAGGCTACTTCAGAGCCCTGGTTAGCAATTTCTTCGGGTTTAATTTGAGCTTCTGTTTCAACATTTTCTGAAATTTCGTCTTTACTACAAGCTAAAATCGCTAAAACAGGTAATAATAAAAATTTACTTTTTTTCATAAGTAGGGTATTACTTTTTTAAAATTTAATTAAATATAGTTTCCGCTGAAATGGCAAGCTTCGTTCCAAAAAAAACAAAAAACCAATTATAACATTTTAATAGTCAGATTCCTACAAGAATCTATCGCGGACTAATTTTGTTGTCGATAATTTCACAATAACGAAAAAAAAGAAAATTTATTTTCATGAAAGTAAGATCTAAGAGAAAACCCGTAATTAGGATTTTTCCATATTGCCGCTTTAATAAAACAAAAAAGCTGTGCGATAAAATCGCACAGCCCTGTCTCTATATCTGTCAATAGAAATCGAGATACAAAAACCAATCCAGTGAATTAGTCACCCCCCGGTAATATAAGTTCACTGGATATTTCATTATCTATTCTACTTCATCACCACAAACATTAGCTACAATGCTTGCATAGAAGACATCAGAAAAAGCGCCTGAAACATTAAATGTTCCCTCTGCAGCTCCTTCTCCCTCAGCATCAAGTCCAGATTCGGTACGACAAATTTCATTTGATAGTGCCGCGTCTGAATAAATTTTAATTTGATAGTCCTGCAGTGTATAACCATCTATCATATTTATCACATAAAAAATATCTCCTCCTATGGACCAATCTATAGTTATCGTAGCAACTCTTTCATTAAAATTATCTCCTAAAAAGAAGGCAGGATCATCAATAACAGTGGGTTCTGAAACATTTCCATTGAGATAGTAATTTGTACAATCTACAGTTATTGTGAATTCACATTCCGTAGAATCATCTACCTCACATCCAAATTCGTCAACTTCTACTCCAAGTGGAGTTTCAGGACATTCATCTACATCGTTTGGTACACCGTCACCATCTATATCATCATCACAACCGTCTGGTACTCCATCACCGTCATAATCCATATTATCATCAAAACCTTCACATTGGTCCTGGCCATTTGGCACATTGTCATTATCACAATCGGCGTTAGGATCTTCAAGATCACATTCTCCACCATTTCCATTTCCATTACCATCATCGTCACCACAATTAAAAGATAAATGCAGGTAATCTACAGTGGTATCATCTCCATCTCTATCTAGCATTTCCTGAACATCAGCCCAGCTTAAATAACCAGAGATCGTGGCACTATTGTCAACATCGCCATAATTACCGTCCCAATCTTCTAAGGTAAGTTCGTAATACAGGTAATCATCCTCTGCAGCCTCACCATAAATTGGTTCTGGAACCGCAACACATAAAGGGTTTGCAAAATAATCTCCGTCATTGTTCATACCGGTATTCGGCATATCCCCATCAATTATTTGCATATTATTATCATCGTCGTCGTCATTAACGTACCATAGATCTAAGCTATAGTTTGCGGTGTAGTGACGGCCATTATCTGCACAATAGTTAACGAAGAAACAAAGCTCGTGAAGTTTCTTCGGAATTAAATCGAAGAAAAGGTAGCCATATTGATTTACTTCCCTATCATCGAAGCAAAGCACTTCTACATCCACATATTTCTTCACTCCAGCCTTAAGGTCTATTTCCATTGGTAATGCATTATCAACATAACCATCATATTCTCCACTATCATCATCATCTATAGGAGCCACCCAAATAACATTTCCATCATCATCATAAACAATGAATTCTTCAAGTATATATTGACCTGGTTCTAATTCCAGATCTTCGGAATAATCTGTATAATAATCCATATTCCCATCTCCATCAAGATCATCTGATAGTACATCTAAAGTAAAAGTGGATGATCCACTTGAACCCGCTCGTCTACCAGATATGGTTACAGTTGCCGGTTCAGCATCTGAACATTCTGGAACATCGGAAAAATGGGATTTGGTTGTCGGTTGTTTGTTTAAGAGATCATTTAGGCTTACCCCAAATGACAATGTAGCTTTATCTGCACTCGTATTTTGCATGGGATCTTCTTCCTTACTACAGGAAGAAAATAGCAATGCAAAAATAGCAATGCAAGCCATTAGTATTTTATATTTTTTCATCATTTAAAAATTTAAGATTTTAGCCTTACTAAAAATCTGATTTTAAAATAAAGACACCTCCTGAGAAACAAGAGGTGTCTTTGTTTCTATTCTTTATTAAGAATCACTCACACACATGCTTATTGCTGAACATAAGGTCCACAAGCGATTGGCAATGTGGCTTCATAAGATCCGCCTACTGTCATACCGTGTAGTACCGCTGTTTTCTCATCTAATGGATCTAGATCACCAGAAAGACTTCCAGAAAGATTAAATGTTCTCTGGTAGAAGTACATTCCAGTACCGTCAGCTGTAGGGAAGCTTGAATCTGCATTCTCTAAGGCCAATAAAACTCCACCATAGGTTGCCGCTCCTTCTCCAAGTTGAATTAAACCATCTCCATTACTATCCTGAGACATATCTGGGCAGGTAGAAATAGTACCATCGGTAAACCCATGTATATGTTGTGGGTGCGGTTGATTAGCTTCTGTGTTATTAGCAACTACCTGAGTATATAAAGTTGTTCCAGAAGAATTCTCTGTTAAAGCTAAATATGAAAAAGCTACCACTTCTGAACCGTTTAAAGATTTCAAACAAGCTTTATAGTACTCTTTGTCTTCGCGAGGATCTGGAATCATCATATCGTCTTCACCACAATCTCCTTCAAAGAAATGGTAATATTCTAAGTTGTCATCTCCATCGAATAAAGTTCTAACTTCTGTATCGGTAATTGCACCGGCACGAATAATTTCTTCGGTTACATTGTATTCATCTGTACTAAGAATAGTGATTTCAATCCAGTATTCATCATCACCTTCACCATCTGGTAATACAATACATAATGGATCTGCAGCATAGTCGCCATCATTGTTCTGGCTTACTCCAGCAGTAAGGTCATCATAAAGTTGATCGGTTTTTTCACCGTCTTCATAGTTCCATACATCTACACTGTAAGATGCAGTATAGTGTCTTCCATTAGGTGTACAGTAGTTACCAAATATGCAATATTCAATAAGTTCTTTTCCTTCAATATCAAAGAAAAGGTATCCATAAAGATTGGCCATACGATCATCGTAGCACAATACTTCTACGTCAACATACTTTTTAACACCTGCTTTAAGGTCAATATCCATTGGTAATGGATTGGTAACATAACCGTCAAAGTCTCCAGAACCATCATCGATAGGAGCAATCCAAATCATATCACCATCAGAATCCCTCACGATAAATTCCTCTAAAGTATAAATACCGGGAGAAAGTTCAAGATCACTGGAATAATCTGTGTAATAATCCATATCCCCATCTCCGTCAAGATCATCAGACAAAACATCTAATGTTAACTCTATATCAGCACCGCTGGATTGGGATATTACTACATCCACAGTTGCAGGAGCTTCGTCTGAACATTCTGGAATGTCAGAAAAATGTGCTTTGGTTTGATTCTTCGCTCCATTATTGAGCAAATCATTCAAAGTGGTGCCAAAAGACAATTGAGCTTTTTCACCATCATCTGGCAAACTGCCCGATTCCTCCTTACTACAGGAAGTAAAGCATAACGCTAATACTGCGAAATACATAAAGTAATTTTTAAAATTTTTCATAGTTAAAAGTATTTAAAGGTTAATAATTAAAAATTTAGAATGGTTAATATTTCCAGGATTTAAAGTCAACAATTGAGTTTTAAACCGGGGTTTTCTTTGTTTTTATTGATTTGGCACCACAAATGGCGGCGCATTCTCAGATTCACATCCATACCTAAAATGGTAATAATCCATAGTATTATCTTCGTTGTAATACATCTTAATTCCTGCATCGGTAATCGCACCCGAGAGCACAACTTTACCAGCATCAACAGTATTATACTCTGCTGTATTGTTTATACTAATTTCAAAATAGTAATTATCCACTCCCGATCTGTCTGGCAGCCATAGACATAAAGGTTTTGCATAATATATCTCACCATTTTCCTTGAAATGTACCTCACTTGTTAACTCATCATAGAGTAAATCGCCGCTGGCATCTGTACCCTGCCAAACGTTTACCTGATAACCAGCTACATAGTGTTTTCCAGTATCTGGGGCACAGTAATTCCCAAACAGGCAGAATTTAATTAGCGATAAAGGTTTTACATCAAAAAATTGATATCCATATTGATTTACTTCCCTATCGTCGAAGCACAAAACTTCTATAGGTACATATTTCTTCGTACCGGCGCCTAGTTTAAAATTTATTGCCAGGGGGTTATTTACAAAAACAGCATACTCACTACCTTCTTTCGGTGCCACCCAAATAGGGGGTAACTGACTGTTATTTTCAGGATTACCTGCATAAACCATAAAATCTGTGAGACTAACATTGGTACTATTTTGACCGGAAGGAATTGGAATAGCCAACTCATCATCATAATCTGTAAAAAAATCATTATCATCTGAAAGTATTGGAACTATCGCATCCACTTCTCCAAGATCGTGGGTTAAAACTACCCTGGCAAAAGTCGGGGTCTCTTCAGAGCACTGCGGGATAGCTTGCCTAAAATCTCCAGCCTTATTAGATCCCCCAAATACCGTTTCCATCGCTATAAATCCCATTTTCATTTCTTCAGTATCTATATAATTCGCTTGTTCCTTACTGCAGGATAAACAAAACAACGCACAGATTGCAATACCTATTGAATGGAGTTTAAAGCTTTTCATATCTTTAAAGCGTTTGGTTAATACTTAGTTTTTAATACTTGTAGCCTTATTTGTAGGTATTTCTGGCTACACACAACAATTACCTCGGGGAAGTGTAATTGATCAATTTACTTTAAAGTAGTGGAATTGGGGTGACTACTTTTGTTGATGTAAATATAGTAGCAAAACCTTCTTTAAATCAATGGGGGAATTCCCGCGTATTTTGATTTTCAGGTTGGTTATACTTTTTGAAGGTCGAGTAATTTATGATTTATAGCGTAAATAATACTCTCTAAAATCGTATCAGAATTAGTTCTTTTAATGATGTTGGATCTATGTTTTTCTATGGTCTTAGCAGAAATAAAGAGCGTCTTAGAGATATCTTTAGTGCGATAACCTTTAATTAACAGCTCTATAATTTCCTTTTCTCTTTTAGTGAATTTAAAGTCGGCTATTTGTTTATTCTCATTAAAACATTCTTCTACAGCATTCGAGGTGGTGCCAATATTAGAATTAATCATCTCCTCACCCTCCATAAAATCAATTATCATAATAAAATAATGATTGCAATTCCTGTTTAGTTTGGAAAAGTTAATGCGCGCGTTTCTTATTTTATCATTTCTAAGTAATAAAGGAGCTTTAGTGACTGCTTTTATATGTTTACCACGGGCAAAATTCCTTAAGCTTTCCTTTACTTTTTGTACATTCTCACATCTTACAAAATCTGTAAGCTGCAGCCCCTCTTTTTTAGTTATCCTAAAATTCTGTTTAAAAGCATCGTTCATCTCAATGATTTCGTTTTGATCCAATAGCAATACAGGTTTGGAGAGAAGGTGAAACATTCCCATAAAAGAGTCTTTCCAAAAATTTGAAAGAGAGGGGTTAGAATAAACCATCTTTATGATTTTTCCACATAATGCTTCCACGCTTGAGGAATAAACAAATTCATCTACAACTTTTCTAAACCTACTTTCAGCCTCAGCACGATAACACTCATCGACATAAACTACTAACCAGGCTTTGGTTAAAAAATGGTTAGATTTGAAGTTGGCAATGTTTTTAAAATTTCTTCCAGATCTAAACGAGGAATAGTCCAAAAGAATAATATCGGGAAGGAGATTAAGTGCCATATTAAATCCTACGTGCAATGAACTAGCGTGAGCTATTTCAAATTGCATACTTGTTCCCTCCTCAATGCAGTCCAGCATACTCTGCTTATTGGTAACCACCAATAAATGTTTCTTTTCTGAAATCATAATAAATTAGTTTATAGCTGTAAAAGCCAATTAATAAAAATTGCTTGGGGCAATGATGTAGGGAAATAAACTTAAAAACAATCAATAATCTTTTTTCCGGGGGGAATGGAAAAACCAGTAGCGTAAGTAATTTGGGATAATCAAATATAGGGGAATCCACTTAACTTTGACAAAAAAATTTCGTAATATTATACTGACAATCAGTGAAATAAGAAATAGATAAAATGCATTATTTATTCGATAAAGGAAAATCAATTGGCAGTTGCAATATCCAGTTGGCAGTCGTAGTGAGTAGGAAATATGGGGGATGTAGAATGTAGATTGTATAGTGTAGCCCAAGAAAGATCGATAAGAGAAAAAATTAGGCAGCGGTGTTCAGTAGGCAGTACCAGTAGGCAGTGGGCCAACATGCAACTCGCAACTTGCACCCCGCAACTAATGTCAAAAAACAAACCAAAAAAAAGCCAGAAACCAGCAGGTTTAGAAATGACATTAATTAAAACTCAGACCCCATAACTGAAAACCGAGAACCGAGAACCTAATTCTTATCCTCCAATAAAGGAACAAACCGAAATTCTCCAAACTCGGTTTTATCAAATTCGTGAAGGGATTTTCTAATAAACAACGTCATGGTTTGAGATTCGTCGCCAACGGGAATAACCATTCTTCCGCCAACAGCCAATTGGCCCAACAAAGCTTTAGGAACATAAGGCGCTCCCGCAGTAACTACAATTTTATCAAAAGGTGCATAATTTGGCATACCTTTATAACCATCTCCAAAACTAAGGTGCTTGGGACGGTAGCCTATTTTATTCAAGAAAGATTTAGTTTTTTTATATAGTTCCCGCTGTCTCTCTATACTATATACTTTTGCGCCCAACTCACATAGAACCGCAGTTTGATAACCACTCCCGGTTCCAATCTCCAGCACCTTGTCTCCTTTTTCTACTTCCAATTTTTCTGTTTGGAAAGCTACAGTATAAGGTTGGGAAATAGTTTGATCTGCCGCAATGGGGAAAGCCTTATCCTGGTAAGCGTGATCTTCAAAACTGCTATCCATAAAAAGGTGCCTGGGAATTTTACCAATAGCCTCAATTACCGATTGGCTGGTAATTCCTTTCTTTTTTACAATATTTACCAATTGCTGCCTCTTGCCTTTATGTCTATAGTTGTCCTTAATCACTTTTACACCATTTAAACTGTAAAAGTACTCATTCGTTTGCAAAGTTTCAAAGTGAAAACCGGGGAGATTCCTGTACTAATTTCTAAACTATTTACAATCAAAATGCTATTTTTGTGGAAAATGCTAAAATATGTTGAAAGTTGGCGTATTGGGTGCCGGGCACCTGGGGAAGATTCACCTAAAATTACTTAATCAATCTTCAAAATATGAACTGGTAGGCTTTTATGATGCTAGTTTAGAGAATTCAGAACAGGTGCAGGAAGAATTTGGTTATACTTCTTTTAAATCTATAGATGAACTTTTAGATGCTGTAGATGTAATAGATGTAGTTACCCCTACCCTTTCCCACTTCGAAGTTGCCAAAATTGCCATAAAAAAAGGAAAGCATCTTTTTATTGAAAAACCAATTACCAATACTTTTGCCGAGGCAGAAGAACTTATTGCCCTAACCGAGAAACATAAAGTAAAAGGCCAGGTTGGGCATGTAGAACGTTTTAATCCCGCTTTTAGGGCAGTTGCTTCTCGCATAGAAAACCCCATGTTTATTGAGGCGCACCGGCTTGCAGAGTTTAATCCGCGGGGTACCGATGTGCCGGTGGTTTTAGACCTAATGATACACGATATTGATGCCGTGCTTAGCGTGGTAGATTCTAAAGTAAAAGATATTAGTGCCAGCGGAGTAGCTGTAATAAGTGACACTCCCGATATTGCGAATGCCAGGATCAAGTTTGAAAATGGCTGTGTTGCAAATCTTACCGCCAGCCGAATTTCCATGAAAAATATGCGTAAATCGAGGTTTTTTCAGCGGGATGCTTATATTTCGGTAGATTTTCTGGAGAAAAAATGTGAGGTGGTAAAAATGAAAGATGTCCCAGAAAATCCTGATGATTATGCCATGATCCTGCAAAATGCTGAAGGGGTTAAAAAACAAATTTATTTTGATAATCCTGAAGTTTCCCCAAACAACGCTATTTTAGATGAACTGGAAACTTTTGCAGATGCCATAAACAACGATACCACACCTATTGTGAGTTTAGAGCAGGGCGCCGAAGCCTTGCGTGTAGCCAACGCGGTAATAGCAAGTTTTAGCGATTAATTAATCAATAAAATCACAGGAAGTAAACCTTCCGAAGAAATTAAAACCACACAAAATGAAAAATATAGCAGTTATAGGAGCAGGAACTATGGGAAACGGAATTGCCCATACTTTTGCCCAGTTTGGATACCAGGTAAACCTCATTGATATTTCTGAAGAAAGCCTGAATAATGGCATGAAAACCATCTCGGGAAACCTGGATAGAATGGTTTCCAAAGAAAAAATAAGCGAGGCCGATAAGGAAGCCACCTTAAACAATATCACCACGTTCACCGATATTCCTGAAGGAGTTAAAAATGCAGAGGTTGTGGTTGAAGCTGCCACCGAAAATGAAGAACTAAAATTAAAGATCTTTAAACAATTAGACGAGACCTGCTCTAAAGAAACGGTGTTGGCCAGTAATACTTCTTCTATTTCTATCACTAAAATTGCTTCGGTTGTTTCAAATCCCGAACGTGTAATTGGCATGCACTTTATGAATCCCGTGCCTATAATGAAATTGGTAGAAATTATTCGAGGTTACAATACCAGTGATGAGATCACTAATAAGACCATGGAACTTTCAGAAAGTTTAAAAAAAGTTCCGGTGGAGGCAAATGACTATCCCGGTTTTGTTGCCAACAGGATTTTAATGCCTATGATTAATGAAGCTATTGAAAGTTTTTACAACGGCGTGGCCGGAGTTAAAGAAATAGATACGGTAATGAAATTGGGAATGGCCCATCCCATGGGACCACTTCAATTAGCCGATTTTATTGGTTTAGATGTTTGTCATTCTATTCTGGAAGTTATGTACAACGGCTTTAAGAATCCTAAATACGCACCCTGTCCCCTACTCACTAATATGGTAACAGCAGGAAAACTAGGCGTAAAATCTGGTGAAGGTTTCTATGATTATTCTGAAAGTAAGAAAGCTGAAAAAGTTTCTGAACAATTTAGTTAATCCTCATTAAAACTTAATTACAGTTTTTTGACACAAATACTTCCTTTTAAAGCGGTTAGGCCTTTGCGGGCTAAAGCTGGCCTGGTGGCCACCCGCTCTTACGATGATTATAGTGAAGCAGAGATTAAGGCGATACTCCAGTATAACCCGTATTCTTTTCTACATATTTTAAACCCGGGGTTTAAATTTCAGCATCAAATTACCGGGAGCCATAAATTTGAAATGGTTAGAAACCGGTACCTGGAGTTTAAAGAAGAAAACTCGTTTATAAAAGACAAAAAACCGGCTTATTACCTCTATAAAATAGTAAGCAGGGAGACTAGCTGTTTTGGCATTATCGCGGCAGCCAGTGTAAAAGATTACGAGAACAACCTCATTAAAAAACACGAGGATACCATTGCCAACAGGGAAATACTTTTTAAAGATTATTTAAAAACGGTTGGTTTTAATACAGAGCCGGTACTGCTCACTTATCCCGATAGTCCCAGGCTTAATGAGTTGTTGAAGCAGGTTATGCAAACCCGTGCTGAGTATGAATTTGCCACAACAGACAAAGAGGTACATTATTTGTGGAAGATAGACAAAACACCTTTAGTGGAAACCATAAAAGAGGAATTTGAGAAAATGTCACATTTGTATATTGCAGATGGGCACCATCGCAGTGCTTCTTCTTATATGCTTTCTAAAGAAACTGAAAATGGAAACCCGGGACACAATGGCCGCGAGTCATACAACTACTTTATGAGTTACCTTATTTCAGAAAGTAATCTTAAAATCCACGAATATAGTAGGCTCATTAGAGACCTTAATAATTACAGCAAAGAAGAGTTTCTTATAAAATTAGATGAACACTTTAGAATAGAAAATCACGGCAATAAATTTTTGGCTCCGCTAGAGAAACATCACTTCAATATGTATTTAGACGGGGAATTTTACTCGTTGTATTTAAGAAAAACCAATTATAAATTTAGCGATTCGCTAAGTAAATTAGACCCTTATATTTTATATAAAAAAGTACTGCAACCCATTTTAGGAATTGAAGATCTTAGAAATGACAGGCGTATTTCTTATATTCACGGCAAGTATGATCTTATTGAAATTAAATCCCGCATTGATAGTGGCGAGTTTGCAGTAGGTTTTGGAATGCTTCCCTTAAGTATAGAAGAGATTAAGGAGACTGCAGATGAAGGTTTAACAATGCCCCCAAAAAGCACTTATATTGAGCCTAAATTGAGAAGCGGATTAACGATTTACGAATTTTAAAGAACAGGTTTTATATGGATATTAAAGAGAATGTAAGGCAATTTAAAAATGAAATCCCAGAGGATGTCACCCTTGTAGCTATTTCAAAAACCAAACCGGTAGAAGATCTACTGGAAGCTTACGATACCCCAATTAGGCATTTTGGTGAAAATAAGATACAGGAAATGACCGAAAAATACAAACAGTTACCCAATGACATAAAATGGCATATGGTGGGACATGTACAGCGTAATAAGGTAAAATACATGGCGCCTTTTGTTCACTTAGTGCACGCGGTAGATAGTCTTAAGTTACTTAAAGAAATAAATAAGCAAGCCAAAAAATGTTCCCGCAGCATAGACTGCCTTTTACAAATAAAAATTGCTGAAGAAGACAGTAAATACGGGATTTCTGCTGAAGAAGCCGAAGAGATATTAAATTCAGATAAATTTAAAGAATTTGAGAACGTTAAGGTAAAAGGCCTTATGGGCATGGCTACCTTTACAGACGATAAAGAACAGGTGAAAAAGGAATTTCAACATTTAAAATCGGTTTTTGATGATTTTAAAGAGAAATATTCAGAAATGAGCATCCTTTCCATGGGAATGAGTGGGGATTATAAAATTGCCCTGGAATGTGGTAGCAATATGCTACGCATAGGCAGTAGTCTTTTTGGCGCCAGGGATTAATTCCCCCCAATTATTTGGAAATAAACTGAGGCTAAAAGTATTGTGATTCGTCACTGCGGGTCAGGAAGCAATCTCTAACTTTTTAAACAATCTCACTATACAAAAGGAATATTTATCTTGAGATAAACCTCAGAAATCCCGATAGTTACCGGGACTGATCCCCATCATCGAGTAGAAACAACAGAAGCAGGAAATTTTTGTACGCAGTATTAGACATAGAAACCACGGGTGGTAAATTTAATGAAGAAGGAATTACTGAAATTGCCATTTATAAATTCGATGGGCATAAAGTAATAGATCAATTTATAAGTCTCGTTAATCCCGAAAGACCAATTCAGCCGTTTGTAGTTAAACTCACAGGGATAAGTAATGATATGCTTCGCAATGCACCTAAGTTTTATGAGGTTGCCAGGCGTATCGTAGAGATTACTTCAGATTGTATCCTGGTAGCCCATAATGCTAAATTCGATTACCGAATTTTACGCACCGAGTTTAGACGTTTGGGCTTTAATTTTGAAAAGAAATCGCTTTGTACGGTAGAACTTTCCCAAAAGCTTATGCCGGGACAGAAATCCTACAGCTTGGGGAAACTGGTAAGAGCGTTGGGAATTCCATTAAGCGACAGGCATCGAGCCAGTGGTGATGCCCAGGCGACCGTTAAGCTCTTTAAAATGTTAATGGCTAAAGATGTAGAAAAAAACATTCTTAAAGATGCGGTAAGACTGGAACCAAAACGTAGATTAGACACTAAACTTATTTATATTTTAGAAGATCTACCGGGTACTACCGGGGTTTATTATTTTCACGATAAAGACGGGGAAATTATTTACATAGGTAAAAGTAAGAATATTAAAAAACGCGTAACGCAACATTTTACCAGTGAGCAACATAAAGCCCGGCAAATGCAGAAGGAAGTTACTTCGGTGAGCTATGAAGCCACGGGTAATGAGCTTGCTGCATTATTAAAGGAAAACCAGGAGATAAAACAGAATAAACCCAAATACAACAAAGCGCTAAAAGGAAATATCTTTAGCCATGCTTTGTATCATACAACCGATGATAATGGATATATTCATCTAAAAATAGGTAAAGCCGGACGAAAAGGTAGTGTTACCACTTTTTCTTCAGCTAAAAGAGGGAAAAATGTCCTGGAAAAATGGGTAGAAGAATATAAATTGTGCAAAAAGCTATGTCACTTAGAGAAGACGGAGGGTCCTTGTTTTCAATACACCATAGAAAATTGTCACGGTGCCTGTATAGAAAAAGAACCGGCCTCTACCTATAACGAACATGTTAGGGAGTTAATTGACAGCCACTCTTACAAAAACCAAAATATGCTGTTAATAGCACCCGGCCGGGAGATCGATGAAAAGTGTGCCCTTTTCATTGAAGACGGGGAATTTAAAGGAATTGGGTATTATAATTTAAATCATCAAATCAAGAATATGGAGATTATAAAATCTATAATTACTCCCATGAAAAATGATCGCGATGCACAGCATATCATCCAGAGTTATTTGAGAAGAAACAGGAGAATTAAGATCCTGCAGTTAGACCCGCAAACCAAATAAGGGTCATAAAACTATAAATCATCACGAAATTACTTAAATTTGAATAGTACTTAAACGCCTTTACCTTGAGTAAAACTAAACCAAAATCTGCCTGGAGACATAAGCTGCATGAGATTATTTATGAGGCAGATACCCCATCGGGGAAAGTTTTTGATGTCGGCATCCTAATTGTTATTGTGATTAGTATTGCGCTAGTGATGCTGGAGAGTGTTGGTCATCTCAACCTTAAATATTATTGGGAATTCTATATCGCAGAATGGGTAATCACCATTATTTTTACCATAGAGTATATTTTACGCATTATTTCGATAAAAAAACCCAAACATTATATTTTTAGTTTTTACGGAATTGTAGATTTACTCTCTACCCTGCCCACCTATATAGTCTTTATTTTTGGTGGCCACAACTTGTTATTTGCCGTGCGGGCGCTACGTTTATTAAGAATTTTTAGGATCTTAAAGGTTACCCGCTATATTGGAGAATCCAATCGGTTAAAGAATGCCTTAAAAAGCAGCGGACCAAAAATTACCGTTTTTTTATTTGCCGTTATAATTATTTGCATCATCGCAGGAACTTTAATGCATCTTATTGAAGGCGAAGCCGGCGGTTTCGATAATATTCCCGTAAGCATTTACTGGAGTATTGTAACGCTCACTACCGTAGGATTTGGAGATATTCACCCCATTACCCCGCTAGGCCAGTTTATTGCCTCATTTATTATGATAGTAGGTTATGGAATTATTGCGGTGCCTACCGGGATTGTCTCTTCAGAATTCACTAAATCTGAAAAAGATAGTATTCCAAAAAATACCCAGGCCTGTCGATTTTGCAATGAAACAGAACATTTAGATGATGCCGAATTTTGTCATAACTGCGGAAGAAGACTCGATGAAAAATAAACATCTACTTAATGTAGTGGGACCTACCGCAATAGGAAAAACCTCGCTTGCCATTGCCCTTGCCCAGCATTTTAAAACTGAAATAATTTCGGCAGACTCCCGGCAGTTTTTTAAAGAAATGAACCTGGGTACCGCAGTTCCTTCTAAAAAAGAATTAGCTGCAGCCACACATCATTTTATTCAGCAACGTTCTATAGAAGACCCATATACCGTAGGCGATTTTGAAACTGAAGCCCTTGCAAAATTAAATGAGATTTTTACGAAAAATGATGTTGCCGTTATGGTGGGGGGCAGCGGACTCTACACAAAATCTGTGCTGCAGGGCTTAGATCATTTTCCGCAGGTTCCCCCAGAAATTAAATCGCAACTCAATAAACAATTTGAAGAAGAAGGCTTAAAACCATTGCAAGAGCAATTAAGAACTTTAGATCCCAGTTATTTTAAGGACGCCGATATTCAAAATCCGCAACGCGTTATTCGCGCTTTGGCCGTTTCCATGAGTGCGGGTCACCCTTATTCTTCCTATTTAGATCAGCCAAAAGAAGAAAGAAAATTCAAGGCTATTAGCATAGGACTTACCGCTGAAAGGGAAGTGATTTACAGCAGGATCAACTATCGGGTAGATCTTATGATGCAGGCGGGTTTGCTGGAGGAAGCAAAAGCCTTGTTTCCAAAGCGCCATTTAAATGCTTTAAATACCGTGGGCTATAAAGAGCTTTTTGAGTTTCTAAAAGGCAACTGTAGTCTGGAAACCGCAGTAGCTGAAATTAAGAAAAACACCCGTAGATTTGCCAAAAGACAACTCACCTGGTTTAGAAAAGACCCCAACATCCATTGGTTTGATTATAAAACGCAGGTTGAAGAGATTGTTGATGAGGTGATGTGATGATGTGTTAATTTGAAAATTTGAAGATATGGTAATTTGAAAATGTACTAGCGTTTTATAATTATTCGTTTTACAAATTCTCCATTATTGGTAAAAATTTGTAGTGTATAAACCGACTCCTGAAGGCTTTCCAGGTTTAATTTATAAAAACGGAAATTCATGTTGTAATCCTTTTGCGTTATAAACCTACCACGGGAATCGAAAACCTTAACTTCGTTTATCTTTATATCTGTGGGTGTACCAATCTTAAAAATTCCAGCAGAGGGGTTTGGAGATATCCTAATATCGTTGAATTCAATTGATGGCTCACAGGGGGCGCCACTTACAATTACCGTAATTTCTTTTGAAGTTTTGATGCCGGAAGCATCTTCAGCTTCTACCAAAATTGAGTTTTGCCCCACATCTTCACAGGTGAAAACCGTTTTCTCCAAAGTAATTTGAAGTGGTGTATTACAATTATCTTCCGCCTCAACCCTGTTTTCATCTAAATAGAAAAATCCGTCCTCATCCAGGCTTGCGTTAATCAAATTTGTATTTATAGTCGGCGCCAATTCATCTTTTACTTCCACTTTAATGGAACAACTTCCTTCAATTCTCCCTGAATAATTAAACTGAATTGTCTTCGTACCTAAATCTGCACAGCTAAATTGATAATTATTTTTATCAAAATTAATTCCGCTTGCATCCCCGGTATATAGCTCTTCTACAGCAAGTGTGGCATTTCCATTCTCATTTAAGGAAACGCTGACTTTCTCTTTGCATTGAAAATCTGAAGTTTGTTTATCAATCACTTTTATTACACTTTCACACGACCCCTCATTCCCGGCTGCATCGCGCACGGTGAGTCTAACCGAAACATCTCCAATATCATCCCTGGTAAAATTCTGCCGACTTACAGATCGGGAAACAATGCTACAATTATCTGTGGAATTATTGTCTATTGCAGCCGCAGCTAAACTTGCGGTACCGTCTTCACCAAGCTCTAAAACATAACCGGAAATGCAACTGGCCTCGGGCGAAATGACATCAAGAACTTCAATATGTGCTGTACACAAACTGCTCAAACCGGTTTCCGGGTCTGTAGCTATTAGTGTAACTGTATTTGACCCTAAATTAGAGCAATCAAAATTTGTTTGACTCAATTTTAACTCTAAATCAGCCCTATCTCCATTATAGATAGTTTTTGGTTCCAAACTGGCTTTTCCGTTTTTATCGAGGAATATTACGTGGTTTAGACAATTTATTTCTGGCGCGGCTGGGTCGTTTTTAGTTACAGTAATTGTAACCGTAGCTATGTTTGAATCGAGTTTTCCATCGTTTGCTCTATAAGTGAACGAATCCTGACCCGTAAAGCCGGAAGATGGCTCATAGATAAAAGAACCGTCAGCATTGAAAGTTAGCGTTCCGTTGAAAACGTCAGAAACCAGGCTGGCCGTTAAATTATCCCCCTCGGAATCGGTATCATTTTGTAATATTCCCGGTGATGAAATGGGCAGAACCTCATCCTGATCTACCGCATAAGTGTCATTTTCAGCGACCGGAGCGGTATTGGGTGCAGTAGTACTGTTTACCGTGATGGTAACCGTAGCCACATTAGAATCGTCGGTACCATCGTTCGCGGTATAAGTGAATGAATCCTGACCGACATAACCAGAATTTGGAGTGTAAGTAAAAGAACCGTCTGCATTTAAAATTAGCGTTCCGTTGGAAACGTCGGAAACCAGGCTGGCCGTTAAATTATCGCCATCGGCATCGGTATCGTTTTGTAATATTCCCGGTGATGAAATGGGCAGAACCTCATCCTGATCTACCGCATAAGTGTCATTTTCAGCGACCGGAGCGGTATTGGGTGCAGTAGTACTGTTTACCGTGATGGTAACCGTAGCCACATTAGAATCGTCGGTACCATCGTTCGCGGTATAAGTGAATGAATCCTGACCGGTATAACCCAAATCTGGCTCGTAAGTAAAAGAACCATCAGCATTTAAAGTTAAGGTTCCATTGGAAACATCAGAATCCAGACTAGCTGTTAAATTATCCTCCTCGGAATCGGTATCGTTTTGTAAAATTCCAGGTGCGGGAATTGTCAAAACCTCATTCTGATCTATACTGTAAGTATTATCCACGGCTACCGGAGCGGTATTGGGTGCAGTAGTACTGTTTACCGTGATGGTAACCGTGGCTATGTTTGAATAGAGTTTTCCATCGTTTGCTCTATAAGTGAACGAATCCTGACCCTTAAAGTCGGAATTTGGAATGTAGGTAAAAGAACCGTCTGCATTGAAAGTTAAGGTTCCATTGGAAACATCAGAATCCAGACTAGCTGTTAAATTATCCTCCTCGGAATCGGTATCGTTTTGTAAAATTCCAGGTGCGGGAATTGTCAAAACCTCATTCTGATCTATACTGTAAGTATTATCCGCGGCTACCGGTGCGGTATTAGGCGCAGTAATACTGTTTACATTGATGGTAACCGTGGCTATATTTGAATCGAGTTCTCCATCATTGGCTTTGTAAGTGAACGAATCAGAGCCGATAAAACCGGTATTTGGAGTGTAGGTAAAAGAACCGTCTGCATTGAAAGTTAAGGTTCCGTTGGAAACATTGGTAACGAGGCTCGCAGTTAAATTATCGTCTTCCGAATCGGTATCGTTTTGTAAAATTCCAGGTGCGGGAATTGTCAAAACCTCATTCTGATCTATACTATAAGTATTATCCGCGGCTACCGGTGCGGTATTGGGTTCTTCTTCAGTAATCTCAACCATAAAATTACATTCAGTTTCATTACCAGCTTTATCGGTTACAGTAAACGTTACCAATCGATCTGCAGTAATTTCTGTGCCGGCAGGAGGATCCTGAACAATTGAAGGATTGCTATCACAATTGTCATTTACTGAAATTTGACCGGTGTAATCGTCTAAAATATGAGTTTCCCCTTCCTGGATCGTAAATTGAATGTTTTCAGGCGGGCAGCCTGAAATTACAGGAGCTTGGTTATCTTCCAAAGCAACCTCAAAATCACATATATCCACCAATTCCCCACCTTCGCCATTATAAACTTTTATGGTCACGCTTACAGAATCTCCATTTTCGGTATGGGACTGGATTAAATATGGCTCTGGATCGAAATGCTGTGGATTGGAAATTTTATATTTAGGGACATTATACGAACAGTTATCATCATAGTAAATAGTATCCAAATTGTTTTCTACCGGACAATCGAAAGTTGGATCTGGTACAGCTACCTCAGTAATCTCAACCTTAAAATTACATTCAGTTTCATTATCGGCTTCATCGGTTACGATTAGCGTTACCGACTGATCTGCGGTAATTTCTGTGCCGGCCGGAGGGTCCTGAACAATTGTGGGATTGCTATCACAATTGTCATTTACTGAAATCTGATCGGTGTAATCGTCTAAAATATGAGTTTCCCCTTCTTGAATTGTGTATTGAATGTTTTCTGGCGGACAATCTGAAATAACCGGAGCTTTATTATCTATCAAATCAACCTCAAAATTACATTCATCTACCAAATCTCCATTTTCGCCATCGTAAACTTTCAGAAGCACGCTTACTGAATTCTCATTTTCAGTATAGGTTTGGACTAAAAATGGATCAGATTCAAAATGTTGAGGATTTGAGATTTCATAGTCTGGAACAGAAACTGAACAATTATTTCCATAAAACAAGGGATCTATCTCACTTTCTATCGGACAATCGAAAGTTGGATCTGGTGCAGCTTCAGTTTTATACTCAATAGAAAAACTACATTCCGGCTGTGGATCACAAGGAAAAAACTCATTTTCAGGATTTAAAGATACTTCCACTAATCCTTCTCCATTGGGAGTAACTTCTGCGGTAAAATTATCGTGACGAGTAAACGTTTTAAGTTGGAAATCAAAGTTTATATCAATCCCTGTAAGCACTTCTGGAGCTGGACCAGATAACTTCAGATTATTGACAAGAATGTTACCGCAGTAATCAATTTCCAAATCGATAGGTAAATTTAATCCCTGATTAAATTCGGTTACATATTCGAAATTAGCATTGGAGTCATAAACATTTACAGAATAACTTGTAGAGATTATCTTATCGTACTCCCCTAATAAATCCTCGGGGTTTTGAAAAATTCCATTAAAAGTGATGTCGTTTTGATAATCAATTATATAGATGTACCCAAAATCATCTACTATAATACTACCAGGTGCTCCTATCTTATCTTGAGTCCCCTCTATAGTATGAATGTGATTATAGTTTTCATCAAAAACCAAAACTCTTCCATTAGGAGTTGAACCTCCACCATCTGCTATGTAAATCCTTCCATTTTTATCTACGGCAATTCGATATGGTCTATCTAATTGAAGTCCGGAATTATCAGCTGGGATAACTGTAGGGTTGTTATAATTACCCGGTTTATATACGGCGACTTTATCATATTCCACATCATAAGTACCGTCAGGAGTAAATGCTACAGTAACATAAATGTTTCCATCATCATCCGTCACTATACCAGTTGGCCCAACATCATTACTTGAATCATAATTAGGAACCTTGAAATCATCCAATTTCACAGTAGCATTGTTATAAACATTAACCTGTTGTTTATTCTTGTCTGCCAAGTATAAACGTTGATCAACTCCAGAAAGGCTTGCTTCTATATCTAAGGGTGAGTTCAAATCATCACCAGTTATAGAAGTAGATTGTTTATTTTCCGTAACTAAGTTTAGAGATTTCACTCCATTGCTATATGATAAATAAAAAAGATTATCCTTTGTGTAATGTGCTATAGAAATTACTGCATCACCAAATTCCTCCGCTAAAAATTCAGAAATCCCCTTTATGAAAATTTCAAAAGCACTCCCTTCCACTTGAAAATTTTCAATTTCAATATCTTCTCTACTTTTCGTAAACTCAGGAACTCCCCTTTCAAAATTTCCAATATTTCCATTAGATACTATAAAATCATCTTCATCCAACTGACGATTTATTGAGCCTTCAAACTTCATGTTAAGAGGGATAGGGCTCGTTTCCGTAGGGTCAGTTGCTGTGCTGGTAATTATACAGTTTTCTTGCCCAAACCCCACTCCACTTTTCAACAAAAAAAAGAAAATAAAAAGCAGGGGATATAAGCCCTTCGGAAGGTACCGAAAGTTAGGTCCTGTAGGTAAAGAATGATACTTATTCATCGTTGGATTTTGGGGTATCCAACGGCAAAGATAAAACTTGTAGTGAGAAAGTTTTAAAATTAACGTTAATTATACGGTTTTCCGTAATTTTAAAACGCAGAATCACAGCACTTCAGGTTGCGCCAGGGTAAGTTTTGTGAAAATTCCGGGGAGAAATTAATGAGAATGTCCTGCTTTTCTTACAGCGCAATACATACCTTGCCTTCCAGTAGGTTTTCTTTCAGCCTAAAATATTGGCAGCTTAAAACTTACCTGTTCAGCAAACTTATTTGGGACATTCTCATTATTCCCGGAAACTGAAAATCACCTTATGCTAAGCATCGGCATTTTCTTTGTTTTTAATCACTAGCCTAAAGCCTTCGCCGTGAATGTTAAGGATTTCAACATTCTCGTCTTTCTTAAGGTATTTACGCAATTTGGCGATATAAACATCCATACTTCTGGAAGTGAAATAGTTATCGTCCCTCCAAATCTTGGTTAACGCCAGTTCCCTTGGCATTAGATCATTTTCATGTAAAGCCAATAAACGCAGTAATTCATTCTCTTTTGGAGACAGCTTTTGTGGCTCTTCTTCCCTAAAGGTTAAAAACCTTAATTTAGAGTTTAGGTGGAAATCTCCAATTATAAATTCAAATTGCTTAGAATCTGCCACGCTGTCTGTCGCTTTACGCTGCATAATGGCCTTGATCTTCATAAGCAATACTTCACTGTCAAAAGGCTTGTTTAAGTAATCGTCTGCTCCTACTTTATAACCTTTTAATACATCTTCTTTCATCGCCTTCGCGGTTAAAAAGATGATAGGAATTTCTTCATTTTTCTCCCTTATCTCTTTCGCAAGGGTAAAACCGTCTTTGTACGGCATCATTACATCCAGGATACAAAGGTCGAAATCGTCTTTTTTAAACTTTTCAAAACCTTCCATTCCATTTTTGGCGTGGGTTACTTCATAGTCGTTCATCGCCAAATAATCTTTTAAGACCGTTCCAAAATTTGGATCGTCTTCTACTAACAAAATTTTCTTGTCTTCAGTTTCCATATATTAAGATATTAGTGGTAATTTAATTATAAATGTGCTTCCTTTTCCTTTTTCGCTTTCTACCGATACCTGCCCGTGATGGTCGTCTATAATCCGTTTCGCATAGGCCAAACCTAAGCCATGACCCTTTACGTTATGGATATCACCGGTATGTTCGCGATAAAATTTATCAAATATTTTCTTTTGCGCCAGCTTGGTCATTCCAGAGCCCTGGTCGCGTATTTTTAAAATGATATAATTCTTTACGTTTTCGGTATAAATATCAATTTTTGGTGCTTCTTCTGAATATTTAACCGCGTTATCCAGCATGTTCACCACTACATTGGTAAAGTGGTCTTCATTGGCCAATACCGAAGATCTTAAGGCCCCAAAATGGGTTTGTACATAACCGCCACGATCCTCTACAATAAGCTCTATGTGTGTAATGGCATCTTCTACCAGTTCGTGCAGCTGTAACCGCTCTTTTCTAAGATCTAATTCGTTCTTTTCTAATTTTGAAATTCTCAAAACGTTTTCCACCTGGGCGTGCATACGCTTATTCTCGTCTCTTATCATTTTAAGATACCGCTTCTTTTTTTCTTCATCCTGCGATATCTTCGGATTTTTAATCGCATCTAAAGCCAGGTTTATCGTTGCTATGGGAGTCTTAAACTCGTGCGTCATATTATTGATAAAATCGGTCTTTATTTGGGAGATTTGCCGCTGTTTTATCAACTGTGAAAGTGCGCTGGAATAGGCGATCACTATAATTAATGTGAATATTATAGATAATGCGGCCATAAGCACTATAGAAGATAAAACAACTTTCTTTTTTTCAGTAAAATTAACCAGCAGTTGGTAGTTACTGTTGCCCATCCCGTCTGCAAACAAAGGCACGCTATAAGTGGCCGATTGACTTATCGAAAAATTATCACTGTGCAAATTGGTAGAAATACCGTTGCTGTAAACACCAAATTCAAATTCCGATTTTATATCGCGCTTTTCCATCTCCCGCTCCAGTAGTCTTTTTATTTCCTTCCCGCTTACCCTTTGATGTAATGGCAACTTACTGGTATGACCGGCAATAGATTCCCGAAGCAGATTTTTTTCATACTCATCCATTCTAATGATTCGTTGAATTTGCTGCTCGGAGCTACGATTAACACCGTCAATATCCTTTCTATTGGTAATTATATTGGTGACCTTTTTGTTAATGAGCTTGGTAAAAGGAATACTATCCCGGGCAGACTCGATAAAACCGGAAGAGATTTTATAATCTTCTTCTAAAATAGCGTCGGAGTGAAAAAGGGTTTGATTGCGTAATTTATTCTCATTGATATAAGAATATTCGGTAAGCGTAGCAGATTTCAGCCGGCTATTGGTACTATCGGCATCTTTAAATTTAATCCAATAGTTTTCAATCTCCTGGTTTTGTATCCTGTCGGCTACCTTTAACAATACCTGTTTTACATCGTAGGTAAATTGAGCCTCTTTATCATCTACAGTACTTTTAATCCAGTATCCCTGTACGAAAATAATACCGATAAGGGAAAGACTCATCAGAATTACGAGAAGTAAAAAAAGCTTCTTTTTCATGTCACCAAAAGTAAGATTTTAACATTTAGGGCTTCAAGCGTTTAACCAAATGTTAACAAAACTTCTGCTAATTTTCAACTTGTTTTAAGAGATTCTCATGTAATTCGATAACCTGTACTTTGGCAAGACGCAAATCGTGATTTTCTATTTCAAAATCGGCCAGTTTTCGTTTTTTTTCATCGGGCCATTGTTTGGCCATTCGGGCTTCAATTTCCTCCCTGGTACTTTTATCTCGTTTTTGCAAACGAGTAATACGCTCTTCTTTATTGGCAGTAACCAAAATTGTAAAGTCACAATTTTTAGCACCTTTGGTTTCAAATAAAATAGCCGCTTCATAAATTACATAAGCCGCTGTTTGTTTTACTTTCCAGGAATCGAAATCAGTAGCTACTGCAGGATGGATTATCTCGTTAAGAGCATTCAGTTTTTCAGCATCCTTAAAAACAAGGCCCGCTATATATTTCCTGTTAGGCCGGTTATTTTGATAAGCTTTATCGCCCAGGAGCTTAATTATTTCAGCTTTAATTTCTACTGAAGTTTCCATAAGTCGTTTCCCGGCATCATCGGCAATATAAACCGGAATCCCCAGCTCCTTAAAAAATTTAGAAATGCTGGTTTTCCCACTTCCAATACCACCGGTAAGTCCTACTACCATCATTTCTTTATCACAAATTGAATTTTACGCTCATTAATGCGCAAATTATTTACAAATTTTGGTTTCTTTGAAATATTAGCAATCATATAATCCTCACCCGAGTCCACTACATTATAATCTACAACAACCCTAAAATCTGAAGCTTTTACCATCTCATACTGTTCTAAATTCACTTGAAAGTAAATTAGTACTTCTTTAGGAAAAATCGTCATATCCACCCCGTCAGGTAAATTAAGAATCTCCACCGGCACCTCTACTTTTCCTTCGGTAAATTTTTCTACTTTTTGCGAATAGAAAACCTCATTTTGATAAAAACCGAGCATTCCCAGGCCGGTAGTATCAATTTTAATCTTCCCGTTGATATTGCTGTTTATATTGTTAATCTTCTTTTTTACGGTATTTATAGATTTTAAGGTATCTATGATATCCTGGGGACCGCTCACCATCACAGAATCTGGCTTAAGCGTTACAGGCTCGGTTGCAGAATAACCAATAGCATAGTTTAGCGAGAACTGCGGCTGTAATTTTACATATGTCTTTGCCTTAGGCTGAAATTTTACAACCACTTCTTCTTCCAGAAAGGTAGCATTCTCCAGGTCTATATCTACCTGTTCCTCTAAAAGCTCCCTGTTAATTTCAAAATTATAAACCAGGGTACCGTCTTTTTCTTTGGCTTTACCAAGATCTATAATTACCTGGGGACGTATAATTTTATAATACCATATTGTAAAACCTTTATCGGCGATTCGCAATGCCAAATGCTTTGGTTTTTCTTCACTAAGGCTTTTATCTAATGGTTTATTTTCATACTTAATAGGTATCTGGATTACCTGGGTGTATTCTTTAGAGATTTGTACTAAAAACCATATAATGGAAGAAAACAGCAGAAAAAAACTAAATGTTTTTAAGCTGGATCTTTTAATTTTGGGACGTTTAAACCTAATATTACTAAACATTATTTAAAGAATAATTTTGGAAACTCCTGCTCGGGATCTTTCTTTAAAATTTGTATTTCCCATACACTTACTAAAAAACCATAACCATAACCAAAAAATTGCACCAGGGTAGCATAAATCGCCAGGAACCCAATTTTCAGGCTTTTATTTTTAATACCCGCATCTATTCCAATAATCACAAAATATAAGATATATAAATCAAATAAACCCCAAAAACCAAACCTTAATAACAGGATGGCTAAAAGAAATCCCAGCGAGAAGACCGAAGGAAACCAATAGGTGATTTTTGCAGAGCCGGGATGCCAGCTATTTAAAATAGGCCTTACCAAACCAAATTTTCTAACCTGGGTATAAAACTTACCCCAATCTATGCGACGTTTATGAAAGACGACTGCTTCTGAAATAAGTCCTAATTTAAACCCCTGTGCCTTTAAACGCAGTGAAAGATCGGGGTCTTCCCCGGGATGAATTTTTCCAAATCCGCCGGAAGCTTCAAAAGCTTCTTTAGAAATCCCCATATTGAAACTTCTTGGTTGAAAATCCCCCACCGAAGCTTTTTTACCTCTTATTCCTCCCGTGGTTAAAAAAGAAGTCATGGTATAGTCTATGGCTTTTTGCGTCTTACTAAAAGATGGATGAGACGCATCTGGGCCACCAAAACAATCCAGGTAATTATGTTGCAAGTAATCATCTACCTGCTGTAAATAATCTTCGGGCAACAAAACATCTGAATCCAGGATAAGAAAGTAGTTTCCTTTTGCTTTTTGCATTCCGAAATTTCGGGAATTTCCAGGCCCTGAATTTTCCTTAAAATAATAACTAATCTGAAGCTTATCCTCAAATGCAGAAATCACTTCTTTAGCCCGAATACTGGAACCGTCTTCTACAATTACAACTTCAAATGGCTTTGAGAATTGCAAACGCGACATACTTTGCAATAACTCTCTAACTTCCCCGGGCCGGTTAAAAACCGGAATTACAAAAGAATATTCCAAATCCATGGCATCGCTAAAGTTTGAATTTCTATTGTTTACATTGAAGGTTTAACGCTCGTTTATTTCAATAAAACATAAGCGTCGAATTTATAGAGCTAAAAAAACCCGTCTGCTTAAACAGACGGGCAAATAAATGCTTATTTATTGTTCTTCCTGTCCTTTTATAAAAGAATTCATTACTTCCAGGCTAACCCCCATGTTGGAGAATCCACCATCGTGAAAAAGGTTTTGTAAAGTAACTTTTTTAGTTAAGTCTGAAAATAAACTCACTGTGTAATCAGCACATTCTAAAGCACTTGCATTACCCAGCGGCGACATTTTATCGGCATAAGCGATAAACCCATCAAAGCCTTTTACTCCCTGTCCCGCGGTAGTTGGCGTTGGCGATTGAGAAATAGTATTCACCCTTACCTTATGATCTTTTCCGAAGAAATAACCAAAGCTACGCGCTATAGATTCCAAAAATGCCTTATTATCGGCCATATCATTATAATCTGGAAACACGCGCTGTGCTGCCATATAACTAAGGGCTACGATGCTGCCCCATTCGTTCATCGCCTCTTTTTTGTACAATACCTGCATGGTTTTGTGAAAAGAAACGGCAGAAATATCCCAACCTTTTTGGGTAAAGTCATAATTCTGCTCGGTGTAGTGTTTTCCTTTTCGCACATTTACAGACATCCCGATAGCGTGGAGCACAAAATCGATTTTGCCACCTAAAATCTCCATAGATTTCTCTACCAAATTTTCCAGGTCATCTATTTTTGTAGCATCGGCAGGAATGATTTCAGAATTGGTTTTTTTGGCCAACTCCTGAATGCTTCCCATTCGCATGGCAATTGGCGCGTTGGTGAGTACAAACTCCCCGCCCTCTTCTTTTACACGTTCGGCAGTTTTCCAGGCGATAGAATTCTCATCTAATGCGCCAAAAATAATTCCTTTTTTTCCTTTTAACAGGTTATATGACATGGTCTCTAATTTTTATTCCTCATCAAAGATTAGCGCACTCAAAGCATGTTTGGAAACTATAAAATTTCTGTCTTACTCTAAGCTTGTAGCCTCTCTCCAAGGTTTTTGATTAATTGTTAAGGCCGTAAAGATAGCAAAAATACCTTCAGGCCATAGTATTATTCGAGCAAGGCCCGGGCGTGTGCCAAAGCCGAATCTCCTATGTTCTTTCCGCCTAGCATCATCGCGAGTTCTTCTACTCGTTCATTTTCCGCTAATTCTATAATTTTTGTGGTAGTATGACTTGCCGAGTCCTCTTTAAAAATTTTAAAATGACTGTTACCTTTTCCGGCAATTTGCGGTAAATGGGTAATGGCAATTACCTGCATGGCATTCCCCATGCGCTGTAAAATTCCCGCCATTTTTTGTGCAATATCCCCCGATACCCCGGTGTCAATTTCATCAAAAATAATGGTAGGTAATTTACTTTGGGCTGCCAAAATACTTTTTACCGCTAGCATAATCCTGGAAAGTTCTCCCCCGGAAGCCGCTTTTTTAATCTCTTTAAAATCGCCACCCTTATTCGCTGCCAAATACCAGAATAATTCATCCCGTCCATTGGCCAGGAAGTTAGGAGCTTCCTTAAGTTCTATTTTTAATTTAGCATTGGGCATTCCCAAATCAGATAGCAAATTTTCTGCTTCTTTGATAAAAGCCGGAATAATTGATTTTCGACTGCTATGTAATTTCTTAGCAACCGTATTCAATTTTGTTTCCTGTTTTACAATACCGGCTTCCAGCTCTGCCAGGGCATTTTCGGCATTTTCACTCACAGAAACTTTCTCTTGAAGTTCTTCCTGAATCCTTAGCAATGCTGAAATATTTTCTGCGGAATGTTTTTTCTGCAAATTGTAAATTAGCTGAAGCTTTTCGTTGATAGCTTCTAACTCTTCGGGATTGGCTTCTACTTTTTCTAAGGCATTGGCAACTTCAGCAGAAAGATCGTCCAATTCTATAATCACGCTTTCAATACGCTCGTGAAAATTCTCGTAATTTGAAGCCAATTGCGAAATTTTAGCCAGCGAGGTTCGCGCCTGCTTTAAGCTCTCTAAGCTTCCTATCTCTTCCTGTTCTAAAGCATTTAAAGTTGCACTTAGGTTTTCGGTGAGCTCTTCTACATTGCTCAACTCTTCATAGCGCGTTTCCAGGTCTTCCTGCATGCCTTCTTTGAGTTTTGCTTCTTCCAGTTCGTTAAGCAAAAAAAGGTTGTAATCGTATTCTTTGGTCGCCTGGGCCTGTTCTTCTTTAAGGTTAGACAGGCGCTTTTTTAAATCTTTATAAGCTTTTAATTCTGTTTTATATTCCAGAAGCAAACTATCACTCTTGGCAATGGTATCTATCACCTGAAATTGATAGTCGTTATTCCCCAGGGAAAGTGTTTCGTGCTGGCTGTGAATATCGATAAGGTATTGCCCTAATCTATTGAGCGATCCTAGTTTCACCGGAGTATCATTCACAAATGCCCGTGATTTCCCGGAAGCTAAGATCTCCCGACGAATAATCGTGGTTTCCTCATAATCCAGATCTTCCGCAGCAAAAAAATCTTTTAAATGATAATTACTAATATTAAAATTACCTTCTATCACACACTTTCTAGCAGTGTCGCGAATACTTCCATAATCGGCACGATTTCCCAAAAGCAACCCCAGGGCGCCCAGCATAATTGATTTTCCGGCACCGGTTTCCCCGGTAATAATAGTAAAACCCTCTTGAAGTTTAATATTAATATCTTCAATTAAGGCGTAGTTTTTTATGGATAAAGCTGTGAGCAATGTGTACTTAATTTGCGATAAATATAAGGGAGAAATAATTCTCAATCAACAGGAAAAGTTCCTTTATTGCAGGTTTTTCCAATTCCTGGAATAACGTGGTGCCAGTCCGTTTAGGGTTTGCTCTAAACGCGGACTCTCAATTTGCGGCCCGTCACTAAAAATTTGAGAAATTTCTTCTGCTTTTGCGTCAAAAAAAGTACGCAATAGCAAAGAATTGTTTCTTCGTGAATTCATAGACTTTAAACCTTCCAGGGCATTAGCTATAGTTTCTTTTCCGGCTTTCGGTTCCTTGTGCATCACGTCTAATCCCAAACGATGATAATTATACAGCGTGTTGCGATATTCCGTAAACATATTAGAAAGTAAATCGGTATTTAGGCGGTAGCGGGAGGCCTGCCCATCAGATCCGCTCCAGCCGGCCCTTCCACTTTGTTGCGCGGTATTTACAATTTTACTAGCCTCCTCAAAATAATCGGTGCCCCCTTCTAATTCAAAAGTATCGGCATCGAGGCCTAGAATGGTGTAAACATAAAATGAAACAACAGACACCAGATTATTGGAAAATGAATTCTGACTGTAATTTAAAGGTTCGTACTCTCTATAATTAAAGGTAAATTGCTCATCGTTAAAATTAAAAACCGGGGTGATCATCCCAGAGCCATAAACAGGTCGTGAAGACTGCACCTGGATAGTGCCGCTAAAGGATTCACCTTCAAATTCCTTTATGGTAATAAACATACTGCAATTAATGCGCTCCCCGGGCTCAAATTCTTTACTTGTCCAGGTGGTTTGGTTTACAAATTCTCTTAGGGAATTTTCCAGCGTTCTAAAAACCGAGAGGTTACTTTGCCCCGTTTGCTCGGTATTTATCACAACCTCGCAATTAAGCTCCTGGGCGTTTACACTCAAGAAGCTACTTAGCAAAAAAATAAATATCAGCAGTTTACGCATCTAATAAATGTATAATTTCATGAAGTATATCGGCAGCTACTTCTGTTTTGCTTTTTAACTCAAACTGCTTTTCAGAATCTTTAAATACCAATGTAACCTTATTAGTATCACCCTTAAAACCGGCTCCTTTGTCCTGCAAGGAGTTTAAAACAATAAAATCGAGATTTTTTTGCTCTAATTTACCCCGGGCGTTTTCCATTTCATTATTGGTTTCTAAAGCAAAACCAATTAATTTTTGATGGGATTTTTTTTCTCCCATGGAAAGTAAAATATCTTTGGTTTTGGTAAGTTCCAAGCTTAAATGTTCTTCTGCCTTCTTTATTTTTTCTGTCGCTGTAGTTTTTGGGGTATAATCTGAAACCGCTGCTGCTGCAATAGCTACATCTACCGTTTCAAAATGTTTGTGCACAGCTTCAAACATATCTTGTGTGCTTACTACAGGAACAAGTTTTACCTGTTTATCTTCCAGTTCGAGATTGGTAGGGCCTGAAATTAAAATAACATCTGCCCCCAGTGCCGCTGCTTTTTTAGCCAGCTCGAAGCCCATTTTTCCACTGGAGTGATTCCCTATAAACCTCACGGGGTCTATAGCTTCATAAGTAGGCCCGGCAGTTATAAGGATTTTTTTGTTTTTTAAAGGTAGGTTTTTTGTAAAATGATCCTCCAAAAATTCAACTATTTCTTCAGGTTCTGCCATTCTACCTTCTCCTTTTAAACCACTAGCCAGTTCGCCTGTTCCTGCGGGAATCATTATATTTCCGAAGGATTTTAATGTTTCAAAGCTTTTTTTGGTAGAAGGATGCTTGTACATATCCAAATCCATAGCCGGCGCAAAGAACACGGGGCATTTAGCTGAAAGATAAGTAGCGAGTAAAAAATTATCGCTGTTGCCGCTTGCCATTTTCGACAAAGTGTTAGCCGTGGCCGGGGCCAAAATAAAAAAATCGGTCCAAAGACCGAGTTCTACGTGATTATTCCACACCTCATTTTCTTCCTCCTGGGTAAAGCCAGAAAAAACTTCGTTTTTAGATAAAGTGGAAAGCGTAAGCGGAGTCACAAACTCTTTAGCCGCCGGGGTCATCACGACTTTAACATTCGCCCCGGCTTTAATTAGCAATCGTACTAAAAATGCCGATTTATAAGCAGCGATACCAGCGCTTATTCCCAGCAGGACATTTTTGTCTTTTAGTACAGACATTTTTTAAGCTTCAGATTCTACGTCTTTAGTATTACGATAGTAGATCTTACCATCTAACCACTCCTGAATTGCCAAAGAATGTGGTTTTGGTAGTCTTTCGTAAAACTTAGATACCTCTATTTGTTCTTTATTTTCAAAAATCTCGTCCAGACTATCGTTATAAGTCGCAAATTCATCGAGCTTTTCCAGCAATTCCTTTTTGATTTCGGTATTGATTTGCGTTGCTCTTTTTGCTACTACCGAGATTGCCTCATAGATATTATCTGTTGGGGCATCTACCTTATTTTTATCTATGGTAATAGTGTTTATTGGTGCGTCTGAGTTTTTAATATCCATCTTTTTACTATTAAAAATTTTGTAAGCGTGATTGTATTTCTTCTACCGAAGCCTCAATTGGCTCCGTATATTCTCCTTCCGGATAATACTTCTTGTAATCTTTATAATATTCCATTGCCGTTTTAAGGCGTTCTTCCATTAAATCCCTAAAACTATTTATGGCTAATCTGTAAGCCGAGTCGAACCGGTAATAATAAGCTCCTTCTCTAAAAGGTGACCCGGGATTCTCTGACAAAAAGTTATTGAAAGAGGTAATTGCCGCCCGGTAGTTACCAGATCTTGCTTCACCGGTTAAATGATATTGTTTGGCAATTTCAAACTCTTTCTTTTCCAGTTTAACCCGCAACTCTGTGGCCATCTCGTTAGCCTGCTCAACATGATCTCCCTGCGGAAAAGCATTTAAATAACTTTGTAATTCTGTTATTGCCTTTCGCGTGTCGGTTTGATCTATATCATAGCGCGGAGAAAGCTCGTAAAAACTTTTTGCTTTTTTATAGGCCGCCTCTTCTAACTTCTGACTTTTAGGATAAGACTGCGAAAAACGCTCAAATTGATATGAAGCATTGTAATAGTCTCCCAATTCAAAATAAGTATCTGCGAATAAAAAACTTAATTTCTCACCTTGTGGCTTGCCTCGATATTTTGGCACTATTTGTTCAAATAACCTAAGGGCTTTTCTAAATTTCTTATTACTATCTTCAGCTTTACCTTCATCATAAAGCTGCTCTGCAGCGGTATATTTCTTACCGGTTTCGTCACTTTTTAGTAACTTCTGGTACTCCCCGCAAGAAACGGTTAACAGTAAAACTCCTACGATTAAAAGTGCTTTCTTCATTTTTTGTAAAAACATCTGGCAAAAGTACATTTTTCTCCAATATAAAAAAAACTTTGTGAACAAGGTTGCGGAAAGTAGTTGGCAGTGTTCAGTGAGCAGTTTCAGTGAGCAGTAGCAATATTCAGTTGAAAGTATTCAGTAAAAACCACAAACAACAAAAGATGACCACGTCCTCCGTCCTCGCGATAAAGCAATTTGACTACGGCTGACAACTGAGAACAGACAACTTCACAACCGACAACCGAAAACCGAAAACCGGTAAAACTTTAAACCATTATTAACATTGGTTAAAACTAGCTTTCTTTTTAGTTAGCAACACTTTAAGTATCTTTGCCACCTTTGACAAAAAATATGGCTAAAACCGAAGAATATATAGAGGTATTGGGTGCACGTGTACACAACCTCAAGAATATAGATGTTCGCATTCCTAGAGAAAAGTTAGTAGTAATTACAGGACTTTCGGGCTCGGGAAAATCTTCACTGGCTTTCGATACTATTTATGCGGAAGGCCAACGCCGTTATATCGAAACTTTTTCTGCTTATGCCCGTCAATTTTTAGGCGGCCTGGAACGTCCCGATGTTGATAAAATTGAAGGCCTTTCGCCGGTAATTTCCATAGAACAAAAAACCACCAGTAAGA
This sequence comes from Salegentibacter echinorum, assembly GCF_900129445.1. GTDB lineage: Bacteria > Bacteroidota > Bacteroidia > Flavobacteriales > Flavobacteriaceae > Salegentibacter > Salegentibacter echinorum. Next base: position 137,994 of record NZ_FQVT01000003.1, on the reverse strand, counting down.
ATCCGCGAAGTACCGTAGGAACGATCACCGAAATCTACGATTTTTTGCGTTTGCTTTATGCCCGGGCTGGAGAAGCTTACAGCTATAAAACCGGGGAGAAAATGGTGAGTTATACCGATAGCCAGATTAAAGAGCTCATTTTAAAAGAGTTTAAAGGTCAAAAAGTATCTGTTTTAGCTCCGGTAATTAAGTCCAGAAAAGGACACTACCGTGAATTATTTGAACAAATCGCCAAACAGGGGTTTTTAAAAGCGCGGGTAGATGGGGAAGTTCGTGACCTGGTAAAAGGCATGAAAATAGACAGGTATAAAACCCACGATATTGAAATTGTAATTGACCGTTTAAAAATAGACGATAAAACAGATGCGCAAAAACGTCTCGACGAAAGTATTACCACGGCCATGTACCACGGCGGGGATTCGCTTATGATTTTAGATAAGGACAGTGGAAAAACCCGCTACTTCAGCAGAAACCTTATGTGCCCTACCACGGGCATCTCCTACCCTAACCCAGAGCCGAATACATTTTCTTTTAATTCACCCAAAGGAGCTTGCCCAAAATGTAATGGAATTGGCACTTTATACCAGGTGAACCTCGATAAAATTATTCCAGATTCTTCTAAATCCATAAAAAATGGAGCTCTAGCACCACACGGTCCACAAAAAAAGAACTGGGTTTTCTCACAGTTAGAATTAATTGCCCAAAGGTGGGATTTTAAATTGACAGATCCCGTTTCTAAAATCCCAGAGGAAGCTATGAAGTTTATCCTCTATGGCGGGAAAGAAACTTTTAGCAAGGAATCTAAAGAAATTGGCGTTACCCGGGATTATAAAATAAATTTTGAAGGAGTAGCTAATTTTATTGAAACTACCTTTAAAAATAACGATTCCACTTCACTTAGACGTTGGGCCAAAGAATATATGGACAATGTAAGCTGTGCTAAATGTGAAGGCACCAGGTTGCGAAAGGAGTCGCTATATTTTAGAATTCACGATAAAAATATAGCCGAACTGGCTTTAATGGATATTGAAGACCTGGCACTTTGGTTTGACGGTCTTGAGAAAAAACTAAGTGAGAAGCAGAATAAAATTGCTTCTGAAGTTATAAAAGAGATTAGGACCAGGATTGGGTTTTTAGTAGATGTGGGACTTACTTATTTATCACTAAATCGCGGGTCTAAATCCTTATCTGGCGGGGAAGCTCAAAGAATTAGACTAGCAACTCAAATTGGTTCACAGCTGGTTGGGGTGCTTTATATTTTAGATGAGCCAAGTATTGGTTTGCATCAGCGAGACAACGAAAAACTCATTAATTCCCTTACTTCTTTAAGGGATATTGGCAACTCTGTTATTGTAGTAGAACACGATAAGGACATGATAGAACGTGCCGATTATGTTATAGACATAGGACCAAGAGCCGGAAACCATGGCGGTGAAATTATTAGCGAGGGACCACCTTCAGCATTAAAAAAACAAAACACCCTTACCGCTTCATATCTTAACGGAAATAAAGAAATTGCTATTCCGGAGGAGAGAAGAAAAGGAAACGGGAAAAGTATAGAACTAAAAGGAGCCACCGGAAATAACTTAAAAAATGTTTCAGTGAAGATTCCTTTGGGAAAAATGATTGCGGTGACCGGGGTTTCTGGAAGTGGAAAATCTACCCTTATCAATGAAACGCTTTACCCTATAATGAATGCTCATTATTTTAATGGCGTAAAAGAACCAAAGCCTTACACTAAAATTAAAGGTTTAGAGCATTTAGATAAGGTTATTGATATTAACCAATCTCCTATTGGAAGGACTCCGCGTTCCAACCCTGCAACTTACACGGGAGTTTTTTCTGAAATAAGGAGTCTTTTTGCCAAAACGCCCGAGTCATTAATTAGGGGTTATAAACCCGGAAGATTCAGTTTTAATGTAAAAGGAGGAAGATGTGAAACATGCAGGGGCGGCGGATTACGTGTAATAGAAATGAACTTTCTCCCAGATGTGCACGTTGAATGTGAAACCTGCCACGGGAAGCGTTTTAACAGAGAAACTTTAGAAATTCGTTACAAAGGGAAATCTATCGCAGATGTTTTGGAAATGACTATAAATGAAGCGACTAACTTCTTTGAACCTATTCCTAAGATATACCGAAAATTAAAAACCATAAAAGATGTTGGTTTGGGTTATATCACGCTGGGACAACAGAGTACCACGCTTTCTGGTGGGGAAGCCCAGCGCATTAAATTAGCTACCGAGCTTTCTAAAAGAGATACCGGGAACACTTTCTATATATTAGACGAGCCAACCACCGGCCTGCATTTTGAAGATATTCGCGTGTTAATGGAAGTACTCAATAAATTAACCAATAAAGGAAATACCGTCCTTATTATAGAACATAATATGGATGTAATAAAAATGGCCGATTATATTATAGATATTGGCCCTGAAGGTGGTAAAAATGGCGGTAAGGTTATCGCCAAAGGAACCCCTGAAGAAGTGGCTAAATCTAAAAAAGGATATACTGCCGGCTTCTTAAAAAAAGAATTAAAATAATAAAGGATCTCGAGACAACCCCACGAGGCATTTAATAATAAAATTGTGTTGATCGTGAAAATCCAATTCCCGGTGGCTATCGGAATCAATAGGACGAATCTCGGTTAACAAGTAATAAGACAAAAACAATATGACGAACAATCTTAAGAATAAAACCTGGAATGAAATAAAAAGCAACGACTCCTGGGCGATCTTTAAAATTATGGGCGAATTTGTAAATGGCTATGAAAAACTTAGCCAAATAGGTCCCTGTGTATCAGTATTTGGATCGGCACGTACCAAACCAGATCAAAAATATTATAAACTGGCTGAAAAAATTTCAAAAAGAATTGTTGAAAACGGCTATGGTGTGATTACCGGCGGTGGACCCGGGATTATGGAAGCGGGAAATAAAGGAGCACATCTTGGCGGTGGTACTTCGGTAGGATTGAACATAGACCTGCCATTTGAGCAACATGACAATCCATATATTGATAACGATAAAAGCCTGGATTTTGACTATTTTTTTGTGAGAAAGGTAATGTTCGTAAAATATTCCCAGGGTTTTGTGGTTATGCCAGGAGGTTTTGGCACTTTAGATGAACTTTTTGAAGCCATAACCCTTATCCAAACACACAAAATAGATAAATTCCCAATAATTCTGGTAGGAAGTGATTTTTGGAGCGGTTTGGTAGATTGGATTCAAAAGACACTTTTAGACACTTTTCAGAATATAAGCGGCCCCGACATGGATTTGGTGCAGGTAGTAGATACTGAAGATGAAGTGATTGAAATACTCAATAAATTTTATGGAGAATACAATCTTAGTCCTAACTTTTAATGAATAGTTAAGTTGGGATGAAAAGTTTGTTTATATTTAGCTGAATTTTTAATATAAGCTAAACGATATTCCCACTTGAGGTGTTTTTTTTTCTTTTTATTGCTATTAGCATTACCGGGATCGGGTTTTGCCCAAAATTCCATCCGATTAGATGCTAGTTTAAACGATAGCACGCGCACTTTTTCCATTACCCAAAACCTGGTGTATGCCAATACCAGTAAAGATACTTTAAACCACATATACCTAAATGACTGGGCTAATGCTTTTAGAAGCACCTCTACTCCACTTGCTAAACGTTTTGCCGAAGAATTTTCCCGACGGTTCCAATTTTCAAAAGAATCAGATCGTGGCGGCACCCATATTATAAATATCGCCAATAATAAAAAGGAAAACCTGCAATGGCGAAGACCAGAAAATGCTCAGGATCTTATTAAGATTCAACTCGTAAAACCATTGCTTCCCGGTGCAAAAACTAGTATTGATCTTCAGTATAAAGTGAGGATTCCTTTAGATGATTTTACGCGGTATGGTGTAGATTCAGAAAACAATTATAAACTTCGCTATTGGTACATTACCCCGGCTGTTTACGACGATGGCAGGTGGCAGGTTTACAGCCATAAAAATCTGGATGATCAATATAACGCGATGTATGATATTGAAATTAATCTTACCACGCCACCAAAATATTATGCAACTTCAGCCTTAAATTTTGAAGGAGTTTCCACATCAAAAGATAATAAAACAGTAAAATTAGCAGGTAATAATCAATTACATTCCAAACTTTACCTCACCAGCTCTTTTCTATTTGAATCTTTAAGGACTGCAAATCACGAAGTGCTCACCAATGTGGCCGATGATGAGCTGCAACCGGAAGTTAAACGACTAATTTTAGATAGGATTGTAAATTTTTTTCAGGATCGCCTGGGGCCATTTCCGCAAGAGAGCATTTTTGTAACGCGTGATGATTATTTAAATAGTCCCATTTATGGATTGAACCAATTACCGGGATTTATAAGACCATTTCCAGATGGATTTCAATATGACATCAAGCAGTTTAAAACCATTACTAATAATTTATTAAAAAATTCCATTCATATAAATCCGCGGAAAGAAAAGTGGGTACATAACGCTATTCTCGTTTCTCTTATGATAGATTATGTAGATGAATATTACCCAAAAATGAAGCTATTGGGAAGTCTAAGCGATATTATTGGTATTCGCTGGTTCCACGCTGCCGATTTGGAATTTAACGACCAATATCAATTTTTATATATGAATATGGCGCGGCTTAACCTGGACCAACCGCTTACCATCCCGCAAGATTCCCTGGTAAAATTCAATAAAAATATCGCAAGTTCCTACAAAGCCGGGATAGGACTTAAATATTTGCAAGATTACCTGGGAAATAAAAGCGTAGATAAATCCATAAGTGACTTTTATTTGGCAAACAGCTTAAAACCGACCTCGGCTGAAACATTTGAAAAAATTCTGAAACAAAATGCCGGCAAAGATATTTCCTGGTTCTTTAAAGATTACCTCGATACCAACCAAAAGATAGATTTTACGATTAAAAGATTAGAAAAACGCGAAAAGACTCTTCGTGTGACCATAAAAAATAAAAGAAAAAATAACTTCCCTGTTTCCCTTTATGGTCTAAAGGATGGCGAAGTGGTTTTTAAGCAATGGATAGACAATGTTCACGACACCAAAACGCTTACTATCCCCCGGCAGGATGTGGACAGGCTCGCTTTAAATTATGAGAAAAAAATACCGGAATTCAACCAGCGAGACAATTATAAAGCGGTAACAACCTTGCTAAATAAGCCCATTCAATTTAGGTTGTTACAGGATATTGAAGACCCGCGGTATTCCCAGTTATTTTTTATGCCAGAATTTAGCTATAACCTTTATGATGGTTTTTCTATGGGTCCAAAAATTTACAATAAAACCGTATTATCTAAGACTTTTAACTTTAATATTGCGCCAAAATATGGTTTTACGAGTAAAACCCTGGTTGGTTCTGCTTCAGTGTACAACAAGCATCAATTTGAAAACAAAGAACTTTATTCTATAAGATATGGAATTGGAGGAACTCGCTATTCTTACGGTTATGATCTGTTTTATACAAAATACACTCCATTTTTAAGTTTTTCATTTCGGGATAAAAATCTTAGAAATAATGAGCGACAAAGTCTGCTTATTAGAAACGTGAATGTGAGAAGGGATAAAGATCCTATGAAGCCGTTAGATCAGCCAAACTACAATGTCTTTAATATCAATTACCGGTACAGTAAACCACATTTAGTAGATTATTATGCCGCTTCTTTAGACTTTCAACTGGCAGAAAAATTCAGCAAACTTGCAGTAAGTTTAGAGTACCGTAAATTATTTAAGAATAACCGTCAACTTAATCTTAGATTGTTCGCTGGTACCTTTCTGTACAGCGATAAAATGGACTCCAATTACTTTAGCTTTGCTTTAGACCGGCCTACAGATTACCTTTTTGATTATAATTACTACGGAAGAAGCCAGGGCAGCGGACTTTTTAGTCAGCAGATTATTGTAGCCGAAGGCGGCTTTAAATCTCAGTTAGAGCCCGAGTATGCCAACCAATGGCTCACCACAATTAACGCCAGCACAAATATTTGGAAATTATTCTTTGTTTATGGCGATGCGGGTTTGGTAAAAAACGAACACAGAGAGGCTAAATTTTTATATGATGCAGGCTTAAGGGTTAGTTTGGTAGATGATTATTTTGAAGTGTTCTTTCCCGTGTATTCTAATCTAGGTTGGGAAGTTGCTCAAGATAATTACGATCAAAAAATTAGGTTTATTGTATCCTTAGACCTAAATACTTTAATTAGACTCTTTACCCGAAGATGGTATTAACGAATATTTATAGAGATAATTAATTCTTAGCTTTCTTCAACTGAATTATCTAAGACTTATTTTAATCTAATTTTTTTATAGATTTATTATTAAAACAATTATTAAAATGCGTTTTGTTATTTAATTCTTAAAAAATGCAGTTTTTAATGAATTGTATATAATCTAAGTTTTCGTTACATTTGTTACTATTCAAAACAATGTTCATGCAAAGCGAAACAAAAACTAAAGATTCAATTTCTTTTGAAGATTTTAAAGCCGAAGTCCTGGCAGATTACAAGATAGCTGTGACTAGCAGGGAGTGTAGCCTTTTGGGAAGACGCGAGGTCTTAACCGGAAAAGCTAAATTCGGAATTTTTGGAGATGGAAAGGAAGTTCCTCAACTTGCCATGGCAAAAGCATTTAAGAACGGAGATTTTAGATCTGGCTATTACAGGGATCAAACCTTTATGATGGCTATTGATCAATTTACTATAGAAAACTTTTTTGCCGGCCTATATGCCGATACTAATATAGAGAACGAACCCATGTCTGGCGGAAGACAAATGGGGGGGCATTTTACTACGCATAATCTTAACGAAGATGGCAGCTGGAAAAATCTTATGGAACAAAAAAATTCCAGTGCAGATATCTCGCCTACCGCGGGCCAAATGCCACGTCTTCTAGGCCTGGCACAAGCGTCAAAAATCTATAGAAAGGTAGAGGGAATTGAAGCCGATAAATTTTCTAATAACGGGAATGAGATTGCCTGGGGAACCATTGGAAATGCCAGTACCAGCGAAGGACATTTTTGGGAAACCTTAAATGCCGCAGGTGTGATGCAAGTGCCAATGGTGTTAAGCGTTTGGGATGACGAATATGGTATCTCTGTACACGCCAGGCACCAAACCACTAAAGAGAGTATTTCTGAAGTCGTTAAAGGTTTTCAACGCGATGAAGAGCACAAAGGTTTCGAAATTATTGTTGTTAAAGGTTGGGATTATGTAGCGCTTATAGAAGCTTATGAGAAGGCTGAAAAAATTGCCAGAAAAGAACATTGTCCGGTACTAATTCACGTAGTAGAACTTACCCAACCGCAGGGTCACTCTACTTCAGGTTCTCACGAACGTTATAAAGATAAACAACGACTCACCTGGGAACGGGAATATGACTGCAATGTAAAGTTGCGGGACTGGATCATTGAAAATAATATTAGCAATGATGAAGAGCTTCAGCAAATTGAAAAAGAAATAAAGAAAAGAGTTAGAGAAGGTAAGAAAACTGCCTGGAATAACTTTTTAGCACCCACCCGGGAAAAACAAAAAGAATTGCTGGCTACGCTTTCTAAGTTAGCGAAAAACACTGAAGAAAAAGATGCAGTCATTGCCCTGGCGAAAAAATTAAAGAGTATAAAAGAAGCCTCAAAAAAGGATCTCGCTCAAATCGCACGAATAACCTTACGACATATCCGCAAAGAAACTTCTGAAGAGAAAGCAGAGTTACTTTCGTGGTTAGAGGATTTTAATGCTGCTGCTTTAGAAGATTATAGCAGTCACCTTTACAGTGAAAACAATACCCTTCCGGAAGAAGTTTTACCAGAATACGATGAAACTTCTTCTGAAGTAGATGCAAGAATTATTTTAAGGGACAACTTCGATCAAATTTTCAGCAATAATCCGGAAACATTAATTTTTGGAGAAGATGCCGGCGAAATTGGTGATGTAAACCAGGGATTGGAAGGACTTCAGAAAAAATATGGCAAACTTCGGGTTGCCGATGTAGGCATACGTGAAGCAACTATTTTAGGCCAGGGAATAGGAATGGCGATGCGCGGTTTACGCCCCATAGCAGAAATTCAATATCTCGATTATGTGTTGTATGCAATACAGGGAATGAGTGATGATCTGGCTACTTTACAATACCGTACCAAAGGAAAACAGAAGGCGCCATTAATTGTTAGGACCCGCGGTCACCGCTTAGAGGGAATATGGCATAGTGGTTCACTAATGGGCGGAATTTTAAACCTAGTTCGCGGTATGTACGTGCTGGTGCCTAGAAATATGACCAAAGCCGCAGGATTCTATAATACACTTCTGGAGCAGGACAATCCCGCGATATTGGTAGAATGTCTTAACGGCTACCGTTTAAAAGAGAAAATGCCGTCCAATTTAGCTGAAATTAGAACTCCTATTGGAAAGGTGGAAACTGTTAGGAAGGGCGAAGATATTACCCTGGTTTCTTATGGCTCTACGCTGCGTCTGGTAAGACAGGCCGCCGAAGAATTAAAAGAACTTAATATTGATGCGGAAGTAATAGATGTTCAATCCTTGCTACCATTCGATCTAGATCATGAGATCGTGGAGAGTGTGGAGAAAACCAATAGATTACTGGTTATAGATGAAGATGTTCCTGGTGGGGCATCTGCCTTTATCTTAGACCAAATCCTAAACAAACAAAACGCCTGGCGCTATCTAGATAGTAAACCACAAACCTTAACTGCGAAAGAACACCGGCCTGCTTATGGTAGCGACGGCGACTACTTTAGCAAACCTTCCATAGAGGATATTTTTGAAAAAGTATATAGTATTTTTAACGAAGTAAAGCCGGAAGAATATCCTGCACTTAGTTAATATTTGTTAGATAATTTAAGAGGTAAGCCCCGGTCTTTAATTAGATTGGGGTTTATAGTTTTGAAGTCTCAGGAATTTATCATTAAAGGATTTCTACACTACATCCAATTTCTTTTGGAAACTTCGGCTTTGAAAAGAATAAAATTTATTTTCGGTAGGACCTCCCGGGAAACTGCGTAAAACTTAATATCGCCCCCAGCCGTATGAAAGCTCAAGTTGACCAAATTTTTTCTTTTATACCACAAAGGTTGCTGTACACTAATCGCCTGAATTTTATACAGCTCCAGGATTTCTTCGGTTTTAGTCCATAGCCCATATTGTTTTTTAAGAAAATCCTGGCCAATAATTAATTTTTTAGTTCTAAAAGCATAATATTGATAGATAAGTGCAAGAACCAATATGCTAATACAAAGCGGTAGAAAAAGGTTAAAGCTCACAAAAGTCGTATAAAACCAAACACCCAACGCAATAAAGCCCAGCACCACAATTACAGATATTCTGCGCAACAGTAACAATTTATCTGGCCTGTAGCTATCTACCAGGGCGATATCTTCATCTTTATACAGAAAGCTCTTTATTTTTTCCAGGACTTCTAATTTTAGCCCGGGAATTTTAATCTTATTTTTTTGTAATTCGTCCTCGCTGCTCGATAAGGAAATTTGCGCTTCAAACAAATTCATCCGTTTTTGTATGGGATTAGTCTTAACTTTAAACCGTTGTACTCTTCTTGGTTGTATGGCTACTTTTGTATTTGTCTTTAAGCCCATTTCCAACTCCAGGCGTTCCTTGCTTTGTACGATTTTTAGCCCATAATACTTTATAAATACTTCAATTATGGTAATACTTACACTTAAGAACAGTAATAAGATAAAAAGCACAAATAGGAATCCAATAGACTGTAAAACATCAGAAAATTGACTGAAATAAGTTTCATATTCCTGTATTTCTTCTTTGAAATAGGAATTTAAGCGATTGTAAATACTCGCCAGAAAAGCTATAATCAAACTAAACCCGCGTAAATAATTGGTACTAATCCCAATTTTCAATAATTCTGAAATGCTTAACTGAAAGGTCCAGGCTTTCTCTTCTTTTTCTTCAGCAATAATTTCTTCTGAATCAAAATTTTTCTTTGCTTCAGCTTTTACCCGTAAAAGAATTTCAGAAAGTTCATTGGCTTTGGTTTTAGAGATCGCATTTATTTCAACTTCTTTTTGGTTGCTTCCGGCGGTATCGATTACCAGACTATACACATTTATAAACCGCTGTAGAATGGATCTTTTAAAATTTACCTGCTGAATTTTTTCAAAAGGAATGGCAATGTTTTCTGTAGAAAATACGCCTTTTTGCAGGATAAATTCTTCCCGCTCATAATCTATATAAAATGTAAATTTGAGATAATACAGATAACTATACCCCAAAATAAGCAACAAAACAATGACCGATCCCAATCCAATATAACTCAACATAAGACCAGATGGATTGCTTAATAACAGGTAGGCAGCCATGGCCCAAAACATCTTTACCAATTTGTAAAGTGTAGCGAGAAAAATGAGGACAACTCCTAAAATAGATTGCCGTTGCGGATTCTGATAATTATCTTTAGAAGTCATCCTGAACGATCTTGTGGGCGAGTGCTTCTTTTAGCTTTAAAGCTGTTTCTGGTAGCAGGCCCGGAATACCAATATCGCTTCCACTGCCACCCGCAGTAAAAATTTTAAGACTGGAAATGCCTAAAAGCTTATCCCATATATCCCTCGAAATAGAGGCATGCTGCACACGGTTAAAAGGGATAACGGTAGTTTTGTTGAAGATATAACCTCGTTTATAAATAACGTCCCGTTCCCTTATGGCAAAACCAAGGCTTTTATAAAGCTTATAATTGTTCCAAAACCTAAACATAAAATACAGGCTAATTACGCATAAAAGCAATATGGATTGGGTAGGATCTAAAAAGAAAAACCATAATATTCCCGTTATAAACATACAAACAAGCATAAAAATGCCGGTTTGTATGTTTATTTTTTGCAAATAATTTTCAGAAACGATGGTGAAATCTACCGCTTCATAATCTGGTAAACTTGCAATATCTATTTGTCTATTTCTAAAACTGTCGCCTAAGGGATCCATTTTTTCTCAAAATTTGGTTTTCTTTTTTCTAAAAAGGCGTCCCTTCCTTCTTTTGCTTCATCTGTCATATAAGCCAGCCTGGTAACTTCCCCGGCAAAAACCTGTTGCCCAACCATCCCGTCATCGGTAAGGTTCATGGCATATTTAAGCATTTTTATAGAAGTTGGGGATTTCGCCATAATTTCCTTTGCCCAATCGTAAGCGGTATCTTCCAATTCTGCGTGCGGAATTACAGCATTTACCATGCCCATTTCGTAAGCTTCCTGTGCAGAATAATTTCTTCCGAGGAAAAAGATCTCCCGTGCTTTTTTCTGACCTACCATTTTCGCTAAATATGCCGAGCCATAACCGGCATCGAAACTGGTTACATCGGCATCAGTTTGTTTAAATATTGCATGTTCTTCACTGGCCAAAGTAAGGTCGCACACCACGTGCAAGCTATGGCCCCCGCCCACGGCCCAGCCGGGAACTACGCAAATTACTGCCTTTGGCATAAACCGAATTAAACGTTGTACTTCCAGAATATTCAAACGGTGATAACCATCTTCACCCACATAACCTTGATGGCCACGTGCTTTCTGATCGCCTCCGCTACAAAATGCCCATTTCCCATCTTTGGATGAAGGCCCTTCCGCAGACAGCAACACACAACCTATGGAAATATCTTCGTGCGCATCGTTAAAGGCATCTAACAATTCTGAGGTGGTTTTAGGTCTAAAAGCATTACGCACTTCGGGTCGGTTAAAAGCGATCCTTGCCACACCATTTGCTTTTTTGTAAGTGATATCTTCGTATTTCTTGGCTGTTTTCCAGTCTATTTTACTCATAACTCTTATTTTAGTGTAAAAATAAGGTTTTAGTTTAATCTTATTAAAATAGAAATAAGATTAGATTTGCATTGTTTTTGATATACTCTAAGCAAAAAGCATTAAAATGAAATTCCGCTTTCTTAGTTTACTATTATTCAGCTTCTTTCTAACCAATCTACAGGCGCAGGAATTTTGGGATATGGAAGATTTTGAGATAAGCAACTATAGTGTTGAACCTTCCTGGAGCGACCTTAGCTTTGGGCAGGAGTTTTTTTCTGGTGATTTTAATCTACCCAGTGGGAAATTTATTGATGTAGATAGGGATAAACCGGCTAGCGTAGATATGATTGCTATCCTGGAAGAGCGGCGAAATATGAAAAAACGCACAGTAGATATTGGCTCGCCCCTACCTAAAGTGGAACGAGAGAAAAAAACTTTTGAGGTTTCCGGAAATTATGAAATTAGAGACACCGATAAACCTTATAATGACGCCCTAAATTCAAATCCTTACTACCAAAATCAACGTGCTTATCAGAACGCATTACATAGACAAAGCTATAGAAACAGGTATTACGGTTCTTCTTATTACGTCCCCGGAAGGCGTTATTACTAATACTAAATAGAAAGTTGGAGATATTTCCAGGCTCCATTTTTTATGAACTTTGCACGGAAAAGTCAGTTATCGGTTGTGGGTTGTCATTAAGACCTTGAATTGATTCTCTTTGCCAACTTTAAGTAAAAAAACAGTTGTCGGTATTCGATTGTGAGTTTACATCGGTTGGCAATTCTGTCTACTGATTATTGTGACTGTGAACTCGTTTGGGTTTTGGTATCGAGGTGATTTCAGCCTTGGACCTTGGAACTTGAACTTAATTTTTGCGACCTTTGCGTAAATCAACCTCAAGATAATAAATATCATCTCCAGTTTTGATTACGTAATTTTCAAATAGAGTCCGTCGTTTTTAATGTCTATTTTTCGTTGTTTATAGAGGTTTCCTGCCGCGCGTTTAAAGCTCTTTTTACTAATACCCAACTGACTTTTTATAGCTTCGGGAGAAGATTTATCGGTTAATTGAAGGTAACCATCGTTCTTTTTTAAATGCTCCAGAATCAAATCGGCGTTTGGCTCAATACTCCTGTAACCGGGACGCTGCAAGCTTACGTCTATTTTACCATCTGGTCGGGTTTTAGTTATAAAGCCACGCATTTCATCACCTACGTTGATTTCCTGAAAAATATCATCGTGATAAATCAAACCCAAATGAATCTGATTGATAATCACGTTATACCCTAGATCACTTTTATTACTAATAATTAAATCCACCTCTTCAAAAGGTTCTACAGTAAGCTCTGAATTATCTAAAAAAGCGTGTACTTTACTGGAAGCAACCAACCTGTTTGTTTCCAAATCGAGGTTGCAGAAAATCAAATACCAGCCACCCTTTTTCATAGGATAAGCCTGTTCTTTAAACGGTACAAATAAATGTTTCTCCAGGCCCCAATCTAAAAAAGCACCAAATTCGGTGACCTCTACACATTTTAAAAAAGCAAATTCGTCGAGTTTAACCAATGGATCTAAAGTAGTGGCAATAAGCCTTTCTTCGTGATCCAGATAAACAAAAACGTTTATCTCCTGCCCTATTTCAAATTCCTCGGGAACATATTTATTAGGTAATAAAACCTCATTCCCTTCAGTATCTGTTAAAAAGAGCCCGGGTTCAGTTTCTCTTACAATGTTAAGCGTATGATTTTCGCCAATATTCAGCATAAAATAAATTTAGGTAACAAAGATACTTTATAATTTAAGATTTCTGCAAAAAGTTTAAAGTTAGGAGCCGGGAATGAGAAATGGGGAATTGAGATTCGGGATTCGACTCGTCCTAAGTGTTTAAGAAAAACAAACTTTAAAGAACAATAGGCAGTCACAGTACCCGGTAGGTAAAACATACCTAAAAATCTGTAAGAAGTACCTGATGTATCCCACCATAAAAAAATCCGTTCTTTTTACGAAAAAACGGATCTTAAATTAAGTTTAAACTAGTTTCTAGCTATAAACATTTTCCTTTTTAAAATGCTTGGTGAGCAAATAATAAACTACCGCACGATATTTATTTCGGTTAGATTTACCGTACTTTTCCAGTACAGCGTCTAATCCCTGGTCCAGTTTTTCGTCATCTTTTAAGCCCAATTTTTTAATCAAGAAGTTCTTTTTCACGGTTTCCAATTCAGATTCTGAAGAACTCGAAATAGTTTCGGCATCGCTCCTAAAAATGCTGGGGCCGCAAGCTTCGGTCACTTTTCTTAGAAGGTCCACATCTGGTTCCTCCCCTATTTTTTCTTTAACATCTTTGATGTATTTCCCTACTTTTTCATCAGTTTTTGTACTCATAATATAATTTTAAATTGATCAATGCCCAATTTAACTAAATAAAAGTATTTTTCTATATTTTATGTTTTAAGATTTCATAAAATTAAAATATTCCAGCATTATTTCATCATTTAATTTCCTTGGGGTGAAAATTTCCAGAAGTCTCGGTTTTTCTGAAGTTGTAAAGAATCTGCTTATCTTTTCTGAAAGTTCTTCAGGATTCGTTGCGGCTTCATAGTCAAAACCATACAACTCACATAAGGGTTTCGCTTTAAGCTCGTGTTTTGTTTCAAAATAAGTATCGAAATTTTCGGTATCCTTATTTCCGGGTAAGATCCTAAAAATCCCGCCTCCATTATTATTCAAAATAATGATTCTAAAGTTATTGGGAATATAGTTGTTCCAAAGAGCATTACTGTCATAGAAAAAACTCAAATCCCCCGTGATCATTAGCGTGGGCTCGCCATTTACACAAGCAGCACCAACTGCGGTAGAAACGCTGCCGTCTATTCCGCTAGTGCCCCGGTTACAAAAAATACGCAAACTTTCTTTCCACTCGAATAATTGGGCATAACGTATCGTAGAACTGTTTCCCAACTGAAGAATATAATCCTCTGGCACCCGGGGAACAATTTCCTGCATCGCCTTTAAATCTGAATAAGGAATCTCATTCATATATTCTTCGTGCCTGCCTTGTCTTTTAGCTTTAACATCCTTCCAAAATTCAGCATAATCACTTTCTACTGTATTTGTGAGCGGAAAGAAATTACTAAAAAACGAATTGACCGTTGTTTCAAAATGTTTATTCAGGCAGAAATAAGTATTATAGGCTTTTTTGGGGTCAATATGCCAGTGCTGTTGAGGCTGAAAATTGCGTAAAAATGCCTTAATTTTCTTGGAAACGATTAGGCCGCCAAAACTCAATAAAATATCTGGCTGTAAAGCTTGAAATAATTCCTCACTATTTTTATCCTTTTCTATGGGACCAATTAAGGTATCGATGCGCGTAAAAAACTCAGGATGATCTAAATTTGAAGTTGTTTCGGTTAATACAATAACCGACTCATCTTTGGCTAATTTTTCAAGAAAACGTTGTTCTACTGCCCCGGGTTGGGCAACTCCCACAATCACCATTTTTCGTTTGGCGCGGTTCCAAAGCTCTGCATAAGTTTCCAACTGGTTTTTAGTATAAGTGCGCTCCTTTATTTCCGGTAAAATTTGCAAGGGATTCACTTCCACATTTTCCACCAAATCGTACAAAGGTTCGTAAAATGGTACATTTATATGCACCGGCCCCTTCTTCTCTATTGCCCTGTTTAACGCGAGATTTACTTCCCGCTCATTGTGTTTTTGGGATTCAAATTGTTTCTGCTGAAGTTTCCTATCCGTCGCTTCCGCATCCATCACTAATTCGGAATGTAAATTTGCCGAATATAAAATATGGTTTTCAAAGACATTTTTCTGTCTAATTGTTTGTCCGTCGCCAATATCTATGCGTTCTATTGGACGATCGGCCGAGATAATTACCAGGGGAATATCGCTGTAAAAAGCTTCCGCTATAGCCGGATAATAATTCAATAAAGCCGAGCCCGAAGTACACACCAGCGCTACCGGTTTCTGTAGCTGCTGCGCCATGCCTAGCGCATAAAAAGCAGCACAGCGTTCATCAACAATACTAAACGGTTTAATATCGGGGTGATGCGTAAAGCCAATGGTTAAAGGAGCATTTCTGGAGCCTGGCGAAATAACCACATGATTTATATTCTTTGCGACGCACAGCGCTACGATAGATCTAGCAACGGGGATTTTGGAGTATTTCACAGAATTTATTTTTCAAAACAAACCTCACAGGTTTCAAAAACCTGTGAGGTTTTTCTAACTATTTCAAAATTACAATTTCAAATGGATTTTAAACGGGCGTTTTTACCTTATTTAACAAGCACCGATTTTATAGTATGCGTTTTATTTACGGTTTCTTCCCATTCTTCAGTAGGATTGGAATCTTTGGTAATACCGCCACCTACAAAAAGATTGGCTTTTCCCGCTTCCAATTTCATACAACGTAAATTCACAAATAAATCTGTCTTTTTTGAAATACTGGCGTAAGCCTGATTTTCCTGGTTACGCCGATTTGAATTTCGTTTTTTCTCAGATTTAATATTTAACTCTCCTAAAAAGCCCGAGTAAAACTCCCTATTGTAATTTTCATTCTCTAAAATAAAACTTTTAGCTTTTTCTTTTGGAAGTCCGCATACCGCGGGCGTAGGATGTAAGGCCATAATAAGCTGTTTCAATTTGGTGCTTTTATCCAAAGCCCCCTGAATATCGGTTTTTAAATGCAATAGATTTCCGGCTCTGCTGGTATATAATTCAGATTTTTTAATACTTCCCGAAACTTTATCCTTTAGATTTTCAAAAATAGCATTAGTAACTATTTGTTGTTCATCTATTTCCTTTTCCCGCCAGTGTACATCTATAGTTCCTTTATATGGCTGGGTTCCCGCAAGGGCCATAGTTTTAAATTTATTGCGCTCTACTTCAAGTAATCGCTCTGGGGTTGCACCCAGCCAAATGCCGGTTTCGGGATGATACCAAAAATAAACAAAAGCTGAATCGTATTTTTTTAGCAGGTTTTTAAAGATTTCTATAGCTTTAAGTTGGGTCTCCACTTTTTCACTTCGGGATAAAACTACTTTTTCAAAATTTCCTTTTTCAATGCTTTCAATTCCCCGCTGAATTAATTCTTCGTGTTGTTTTTGAGTTTTGGCATTCGTTAATACAGGTGGAAAATTTGTAGCTTCAGAAATATTCTCTTCAGAATTTTCTTCAGCAAAATATTCGGTAGTAATTTCTTCAGCATCTTCCGTAGGAATAAGATAAGTTTTTTCGGCAGCATTAAACGGTGAAAATACAAATCCGCTTTCTGTAAAATCCTTTGTATTAAAAGACTGCTTGGTAATTTGAAGCCAGGCTTTGGTTTCTCTTTCTCTCAAGCCGGGTTTGCTATATGCGACAAAAGGTTTTTCATCTAACAGTTGATTTTCTAATTTCTCAAAAAATAGTTCAGGTTTCATAATTTATCTCTTTTTAGGTAAAGCTATAGTGGTAAGTTTTACTAAAGAAATGAGATTTTGCGCATCATCGGTAATTCTAATTTCTATCAATTGAGTGGTTCGTCCTTTGTGAATAAAAGAAGCCCTGGCATATACAAAACCATCGGCAACGCTCTTTACATGATTGGCAGAAATCTCTATCCCACGAATTGTAAAATGATTGGTATCCAGGAAAACATAGCTCGCCATGCTGCCTACACTTTCTGCTAAAGCCACGCTGGCACCGCCGTGTAAAACGCCATCGGGTTGATGCACTTTTGGGGTTACCGGCATTTTTGCAATCAAAAAATCGTCTCCTATTTCAGTAAATTCGATTTCCAGGGTTTCCATTAAGGTATTTTTACATACTTTTTTGGAAAGTGCTAAAATTTCTTCTTGAGTCATAGCAATAATTGGTTTCTTTGTAAACCACCTCGAGATATCCAGTGAGCCATTTTATATTTTTTGATTCACCGCAAACCTCAGGTCATTTAATTCTAGATTATCGAGTAAAAATACAAAACAGGCAACAGATTATGAGTACTGAAAAAGAGCTTTCTTATCAAATCACGAATACCTACAGCGTTTTAAACGATTTTACCGAAAAAACCAAAACCGTTTGGCTTGTTTGTCACGGCATTGGCTATTTAAGCCGATATTTCCTTCGGCATTTTTATCACTTAAATGCTGAAGAAAATTATATTATTGCGCCACAAGCACAATCTAAATATTATTTAAACAACGATTATAAACACGTTGGCGCTTCCTGGCTTACTAAAGAAAGGCGCGAAGAAGAAACAGAAAATGTGTTGAATTATCTCGATGAAGTTTACAAGGCTGAGAATCTAAAAAATGCTCCCAAGCTTATCATTCTGGGTTATTCCCAAGGGGTTTCGGTAGCTACACGCTGGATTGCCAAACGAAAAATTAAATGCGATGAGTTGATTATGCATTCCGGAAAAGTCCCTGCAGAATTAAATGCAGAAGATTTTAAATTCCTAAAAAACACCAATTTCACCTCTATCTACGGCACCGAAGACGAATACCTTAAAAATGGAATTATTAGAGTTGAAGAAAGGCGCTTAAAGAGGTTGTTCCCCAATAATTTTAAGATAAAAACTTACGAGGGTGGTCACGAGGTTAATGCTGAACTTATGGCGGAGTTTGGTTGATTAAATAAACAGGTTTCCGCTCCCAGTCTTTCAAAAACAAAAAATTAAATACATTTCTGAATATCAATGTCTATAAGTTTTTGATCGAAACCCGACAAATCAACAACCTCGATCCAAGAGTACGAGGTATGTCTCAGAAAAAGAATCTTTTTCGAGGCAAGCCCAGAGGAATTACACCCTTAGCTATCGCCCCACGATTAAACACAGGAATTTTCATCACGAGAAAACACTTCTTCTTTTAGGATTTTAATATCGCCACTGGGCTTAATTTTAAGATGATATCTATTACTTTGAACCGGAGTACAGTAACTCACCGTTTTTAATACAATAAGTTCAAAATTGGAACCGGTTGTTTTAATAGCACCAGCATCAATTCTCTCAACCTGAAAGTAATAGTCGTTTGCCCTGGCCCATAACAAGGCTTCTTCTTTTGTATTTATAGCACCAAGAAATTCCAATAATTTATCTTTTGAGTCAACCAATTGATTTTGAGAATCTACCTGGTGTTTTAAATAAAGGTAGCATAAACCTGGGAGACAACCGGAAGCAAAACCAAACTCTGGTTGCAATTCTTGAAATTCTTTTACACATACTGATTCTTCGGCCTGATCACATAAAGTTCCTTTTTGTACAATTATTTCTTCCTCATTATTCTCACCTCCATTTGCTATAACATAATTAAGCTCCCAGTAATTGGTTGCCACGGCAGGATCCAGATCGTAAAACGGATACTTTTCAGAAATCGGCTCAAAGCCATCGGTGGTAATAGCATCATCGCTACTGCAGGAAATTAAAAAAATTAATGTGAAAATTAATATTAGCTTTTTCATTCTGATAGTTTAAAAGTTGGACAGACTACAATTTAGTAGTGTACATATGGAGAATCCAGTTTTAGTTTTACATCTAACCATTACAACTAAACATTTCTTCCACTTGTCGCCCGGGACTATTTATAAACTCCCAGCTTTCTTCTATCGTAAATTCTTTTAATTTTTTCCCAGTACAGTTGTATAATATTATTTCATCAACTCCATTACACAACGGGTCTGTCATTTGGATATAAAAAACTGTTTCCTCTTCATATTCACTTTTTAAGATAGAGACCTTACAAGCATATTCACCGCAATTTAACTCAGTAATCAAATCTTGCATCCATTTCACTTCTAAAGGGTTTGTTGCAGTACACGCATTCTCTAAATCCTGTTTGGAATTTGCAACTAAATCGTTGTCATTTTCACTACAAGAACTTAAAGTTACTGATAACAATAACGCAATAATGGTAATTTTTTTCATAATGATAGGTTTTATACATAATAGATGATAAAACTATGAAAAGGTTGCGTGTAAAAATAAAAAAACGCAATTCCCTATAAAACAAGGCTATTGCGTCTTTGCTATTACATGTTATTAAATACCATTGATGTTCGATGAAAATTAACTGATTAGCATGTTCTCTTTTATTACAAAGCCTAAAAGCGATTTCATAATTATCTTCTTTGCTATTTGAAATCATCACGAAAAAAGTCAATTAAAGAATATTACGTATGAAAAAGCAGGATGCTCTGTTTGTTAGAGTTTAGTCTTTTCTCTTTTTTCTTGCAGAGAAGCGATCTTGTTTCTTTACCGGACAATAGTGATTAAATACATAAATTTTCCTCATACTCTATCACTTGCTCATCTAAAATAATTATCTCACCAGAAGTGGTAATTCTTAAATGAAACCTGCTTATTTGTAAAGGCACACAGCTGCTTACTATTTTACTTGCGATCAACTCGTAAGCACCATCACAAGTTTCTTTAATAGCTCCATTTTCAATATCATTTTCGGTCCAATAATAATCATTGGCAAGTGCTAATAATAAAGCATCTGCTTTAGAATCTATACTTCCTAAAAATTCCAATAATTCCTCATCGGTTGTAACCAGTTCATTTACACCAGCTGTTTGGTGCCTTATAAAGGTATAGCAACCTGCTGGTAGACAACTAATAACAAAACCACCTTCTGGAATAAGGTTATTGAATTGTTCGATACAAGCTTCCTCGTCCTCAGCTTCCAGACATAATTCTCCCTGGGAAAAACTATATATAATTCCATCGAGATAATTAACAATCTCAAAGTAATCTACAGGATCTTTGGGAATTAGACCGGCATAGGGTGTTTCTGAAATGGCTTCAAATTCTCCACATTCCGATGTATCTTCCTTACAATTAATAAAGATATGCATGTATTCACTGGTTTCCCCATCATCATTAAACAACCCTTTTATATCATTCCAACTTAAACCTTCTTCTTCCATGACTGCATTATCTATATCACCATAAACCATTTCCCAATCTTTAGGTACCACAGAATAGAACAAATACTCCTCATCATCGGCTACACCGGCTGGTGGGCCAGGCACCACCAAACACAATGCTTTTGCAAAGTAATCACCATCATCATTTTGTGCCACTTCTGTCATTGTAAGACTACTGTTATATAACTGCGTACGAAAGCCCTGTTCATCTTCTAAAAACAAGTCGAGACCATAAGAACCAGGATAATGCCTACCGCTGCTGTCACAATAGTTAGCAAAAAAGCAAAGCTCATATAATTTTTCTGGAATAAGATCGAAGAACATGTATCCATATTCTTTCAACATTCTTCTGTCAAAACAAAGTACTTCAACCTCTACATATTTTTTAGTACCGGGACGCACAATAATATCTAGCGGAAGTGGATTCTCTACATAACCAGCAAGTTCCCCTTCACCAGTTGGTGCCACCCAAATTAAATTACCATTAGTATTTGGATCGCCATCATATATTAAAAATTCTGAAAGATTTACGGTAGAGAAATCATTACTATCATCACCATCGTCACTCACCGCAACCGGAATTTCAAGTTCTTCTGAGTAATCTGTATAAAAATTAGTGCCATTAGATAAAATAGTTACCTCTATCGTTTTATTTGTACCACCATTAATGTTTAAAGTAAGCCGAGCCACTAAAGGCGCAGCACCATTATCACAATTAGGCACCTCGCTAAAATAATTTTTGCTCATTTCTTGATTGACCAGCTCGTTTAGCATAGCACCAAACTCCAGCGTAATATATTCCGCAGAATCATCTTTATTTTCCAACCCTTCCCGCTCTTCACTACAACCGGCAATTAGCAGTAATAAAACCACTATAAAAGCCAAATAACATCTAATTTTCTCCATAATTTCATCTTTTGGTTAATAATTATAATATTGTTTCTAAAAAAATTTACTGAACTCTAAGGAGGGGGTATAAAAAAGAAAAATGTTATGAGTAAAAATTAAGAAAACCTTCATTAGGAATTTATGGGGAAATACCACTAAATTTTTGACAAAGAATTATGCATAAAAAAAACGCAACCAAATTAATGATTGCGTTTTTTCAAGTCCTTCCCTTAGGGGAGGATTTAGGTGGAGCTTTTTTATTTAACCTCCTCAAAGTCAACATCTTCTACATCGTCTCCTTCTTTGGCATCACCGCCTCCGGCTTGTTGTCCGCCTTCTGCTCCGGTAGCACCTTGTTGTGCTCCAGCCTGGCCGCCCTGAGCTTCTTGCTGTGCTTTATACATTTCTTCGGAAGCTGTTTTCCAGGCTTCGTTCAATTTGTCTAAAGCAGGAGTTATTTGTTCCAGCTCTTTGGTTTCATAAGCTTTTTTCAATTCCTCTAAAGCTTCTTCTACCGGTTTCTTTTTGTCTTCAGAAATCTTATCACCAAATTCTTTCAACTGCTTTTCAGTTTGGAAGATCATAGAATCTGCTTCGTTTAGCTTATCTACTTTTTCTTTGGCTTTCTTATCGGTTTCAGCATTAGCTTCTGCCTCTTTCTTCATTTTCTCGATTTCTTCCTCGGTTAAGCCTGAAGAAGCTTCGATACGAATATCCTGAGATTTACCGGTTGCTTTATCTGTAGCACTTACTTTAATGATACCGTTAGCATCAATATCGAAAGTCACTTCAATTTGAGGTGTTCCTCTTGGCGCTGGTGGAATTCCATCTAAGTGGAACCTACCAATGGTCTTATTATCGGTCGCCATAGAACGTTCCCCCTGCAGTACGTGAATTTCTACGGAAGGCTGATTATCGGCCGCGGTAGAGAACGTCTGCGATTTCTTGGTTGGAATAGTTGTATTGGCTTCAATTAATTTTGTGTTTACACCACCCATAGTTTCAATACCAAGGGATAGTGGAGTCACATCCAATAACAATACATCTTTTACATCTCCAGTCAATACACCACCCTGAATGGCTGCTCCAATTGCCACAACCTCATCTGGGTTTACTCCTTTAGATGGTTTTTTTCCGAAGAATGCTTCTACTTCTTCCTGAATTTTAGGAATACGGGTAGAACCACCTACTAAAATAACCTCATCTATTTCGCTTGTAGAAAGCCCTGCATCTTTAAGCGCTCTTTTCACCGGCTCCATAGATCTGGTCACCAATTCTGAAGAAAGCTGCTCAAATTTAGAACGGGTAATAGTTTCTACAAGGTGTTTAGGACCGCTTGAAGTCGCCGTTACATAAGGAAGATTAATTTCCGTTTGGCTTGAAGAAGACAATTCAATTTTAGCTTTTTCTGCAGCTTCTTTTAAACGTTGAAGTGCCATTGGATCTTTTCTAAGATCGATGTCTTCTGCCTTTTGGAAGCTATCTGCAAGGTAGTCTATCAATACCTCATCAAAATCGTCACCTCCAAGATGTGTATCACCGTGTGTAGATAATACTTCAAACACGCCATCTCCTAATTCAAGAATAGAAATATCGAAAGTACCACCACCAAGGTCATAAACAGCAATTTTTTGATCTTGCGATTTCTTGTCCAATCCGTAAGCTAAAGCTGCCGCGGTTGGCTCGTTAATAATTCGGCTTACTTTTAACCCGGCGATCTCTCCAGCCTCTTTAGTAGCCTGACGTTGAGAATCGTTAAAATATGCCGGTACAGTAATTACAGCTTCATTTACATCCTGCCCAAGATAGTCTTCTGCTGTTTTCTTCATTTTTTGAAGAATCATTGCAGAAAGTTCCTGTGGCGTATATTTTCTACCATCCACATCTACACGTGGTGTATCGTTATCTCCTTTTACTACTTTATAAGGTACTCTTCCCGCTTCCTTAGAAGACTCAGAGAATTTATTACCCATAAAACGTTTTATAGAAGAAATAGTTTTTTCTGGGTTAGTTACCGCCTGGCGTTTTGCCGGGTCACCTACCTTTATTTCACCATCTTCAACAAATGCTATTACAGATGGGGTTGTTCTTTTTCCTTCAGCATTAGGTATTACCGTGGGATCATTACCTTCCATTACAGAAACGCAAGAATTGGTAGTACCCAAGTCAATTCCAATTATTTTACTCATAACTTTATACGTTGAATTTTTATATTATTATTTCAAATGCTCGCCATGTTAAAGTCAATCTTTGTGCCAGCGAAAAACTTGTGACAAGTTGTCATTTTTCTTCTAAAAGACTTGTCATTCCTTCTTTATATAACCTACCTCAAAAGTGACACCTTAATGCAATAAACCTTCATATATAATTTGTTATGTGATTTTATATTGACTGCAAACTGCAACTGCTCACTGAAAACTCCGGCTTACGCAAACGTTTTTTCTTTGGTTGTTTAATTATTTATCATCAGAACAAATCCTTATTTTTGCACTGCGATTCCTCGTGCAAAGAAAGATGTGGAAAGTAATAAATAAGCCTGAGAAAATTAAATTCAGAAGGAACCATCCGGTATTTTAAATGCGGATGTTTTAAATACTAAAATTTTAGAATAAACTATCTCAGGAAAAGGCCATGAGGTATTACAAAAAAATAAGAAAATTGATTTCGATGCATCCCGATAGCTATCGGGATAAATCTCGATTATCGAGTAAAAGTAAAGATATACCATGCGAAAAATTGAATGCATAAGTGTTTTTGATATGCTAAAGGTGGGCGTAGGTCCCTCAAGCTCCCATACTTTAGGACCCTGGCGTGCTTCCCAGCGTTGGATAGACGAATTAAAGAAAAAAGAAATCTTTAATGAAGTTGAAGCGATTCATATAGATCTTTATGGTTCTTTATCCCTTACCGGAAAAGGCCACGCTACAGATATCGCAACCATTTTAGGTTTGTGCGGCCACGATCCTGTTACGATGGATATTGATATTATTAATCCTGAAATTGATAAAATTAGGGAAACGGGCAAACTGTCATTAAATGCTGAAAGGACTATAGATTTTAGTATAAAAGACGATGTAAAATTCAATAAGAATTTTCTGGAATTTCATCCTAACGGAATGACCTTTCGCGCTACTTTAAAAAATGGCAAAAAAACCTCCTCTTCTTTTTATTCTATAGGCGGGGGATTTGTAGTTAAAAAAGAACGCAAAAACGCCAGTAAAAAGATAAAAAGCTTTATGGAGTTTCCGTTTTCCATAGAAAAAGCAACCGAGTTGCTGGAATATTGCGATGCAGAAGATAAAACAATTTCTGAAATTGTTCTGGAAAATGAAAAATCCCTTCGCAGCGAAAAAGAAATCGACGATGGTTTAAGGGATATCTGGAAAGTGATGCTGGAATCTATGTATATAGGCTGTCATACCGAAGGCACCCTGCCAGGCGGTTTAAATGTAAAAAGACGTTCTTTTGAAATGCACCAAAGGCTCATTGGAGATGAGAAATATGATTCTCCAGAAAGTTGGATTACCGCCATTAGAAGAACCGAAGTTAAGTTTAGGCAAATCCTTAAATGGGTGAGCTGCTTCGCAATAAGCGTAAATGAAGTAAATGCGTCCCTGGGCCGCGTGGTAACCGCGCCTACCAATGGAAGTGCGGGTACTTTACCCTCGGTAATGATGTATTATATGGTTATAGAAAATCACGAAGCGACGTTTAAAGATTTAAAACGCTTTATGCTGGTAGCGGGTGAGATTGGTAGTTTGTTTAAAAAAGGCGCCACAATTTCTGCAGCGATGGGCGGTTGCCAGGCAGAGATTGGTGTATCTTCGGCTATGGCTGCCGGCGGACTTACAGAATTGCTTGGTGGTTCCCCTGCACAGGTGCTTATGGCTGCAGAAATCGCCATGGAGCATCACCTAGGGCTGACTTGTGATCCTATTGGCGGACTCGTACAGGTGCCGTGTATTGAGAGAAACGCTATGGGGGCCATAAAAGCAATTAATGCTGCTGAAATCGCACTGGAAAGTGATGCCACCAAAGCTAAAGTTCCTTTAGATAAGGTGATTGCGACCATGTGGGACACCGCAAAAGATATGAACTCTAAATATAAAGAAACCTCAGAAGGTGGACTCGCAGTAAAAGTAAACCTAAGCGACTGCTAAGACAGTTGTGGGTTATGAGTTATCAGTTGTCAGTTTGACATTGCGAGCGACGCAAGAGCGCGCCTATCTCCCGGTTATTTGTTGTTTGTTGTTTGGGGTTTGAAGTTTCCGCCCAGTAATAACTGCGACTGCTTACTGAATACCGCGACTGCAAACTGGCCGTGTGTCATTGAGAGCGACGCAGAAGCGTGACAATCTCTCGGTTACTGGGAGTTTGCTGTTTGGGGTTTGGAGTTCTGCCCACTGAATACTGCGACTGCTTACTGAATACCGCCACTGTAAAATGGTTACGTGTCATTGCGAGCGACGCAGGCGCGCGGCAATCTCTAGGTAGTCTTTTGGGGTTTGGAGTTTCTGCTTAATATACACTGCCACTGCCCACTGAATACCGCGACTGCCTACTGATTTTTCATTGAACCTTGAACCTTGAACTAAATTGTCGATAATTAAAATTTCACCCAAAACTAAGAACCTATTTCTCAACTATTCCTTAATGTTGGGTGCTTATTTCCTGTTTTTCTTTTTAACCGGAATTTTAAATTCGTTTTTGCCCAATTTAGATTTAAGTAAATATCAGCAAACCGAACTCTTTAACTTAATGGATGAAAGTCCGTTTACGTTTATATTTATGGCCGTTGTGATTGCGCCGGTCTTGGAAGAAAGTATGTTTAGAACGCTAATCAAGCCTTCTTTTACAGAAATATACATTTTCATTTGCGCTATTTTAGCTTTTATTAGCCTTGGTTTTATCCCTCTGGAAGCGCATGCCCTGCTAAAGTTTGGGATCATTATTTTATCTGGGGTTATCATCTTTTTGTTTTTGCAATCGCTAAAGCCTTCTACCTGGTTTAGAAAATTCAGGATCTTTTTACATAGAAATTATAGGATGGTTTGGTGGTTGAGTGCGATTATTTTTGGCGTTGTACATATTTGGAATTATGTAGAAGGCTGGCAATTTGATCTTATTCTATTCCTACTAATTTTCCCAAGGATTATCGCTGGTTATTTCTTCGGAAAAATAAAGCTTGAAAATCATAGCCTGCTCTGGCCAATCGCTATGCATGCCATGAATAATGGTATTGTCGCTTTCTTTATGCTTCCAAAGTTGTTTGGAATTTATTAATTTTTTATTTCTAAAGAAGAAAAAATATGCTTTAGCAACCTACTCACAACCTAACTTGCTACGGGTATCTACAAAATAAATAATCTTCCAGTTCCCCGCTCTCGATTTTATAAGCTGAAAAGTATTTACCCCGCAATGACTTAATTGATCGTTAATGTAAAAAGAATACGCCGCACTCACTGTGGCTATCATTCCATTTAAAGTGATCTCAAAGTTGTGCAGTTTTTCATTAAATTTGGTAGAAGCAGGAATAGCAACCAAATAATCTAAAAAATTAGAAAAAGTCTCTGAAGACAGGGAAGTGCTTCCCCTGGCATCAATACTCACCGAATGCATTTTAATTTTAGGATGAGCAAAGGTTTTTAAAGTTTTTTCATCCTGTTTGTGAAAAGCTTCATAAAAATCTTCTATAAGCTGTTTCGCGGCTTTTTTATCTTCAACAACCTGTGAAAAAGATGCCTGAAAAACCAATAAAGAAGCGAATAAAATTAGAGGTTTCATTCCACTGTATTTTGATTGTAGCTTACTAATTTACTATTTTTACTCACTAAGTAGAAACTGGATTCAAAAATTAAGCAGAATCTTTATCGCTGGCTCTTTTATGTAACTTTAAAAAGAATATTAGAAAGCCTGCCGAAAAAGTGTTTCTTAATTTTCAACCTACCCCATTTATTTAAGATGTAAATGGGAAACGCCTTTGGGGTCTATCCCGGGCTATTTTTCACATTAAATAAAAGCTCATGTCTGTAGCTAAAAAGGAATACAAAAGGGTCACTACCAAATCTTTGGTAGATATGAAGAAAAATGGCGAAAAAATCGCAATGCTCACTTCCTACGATTTTTCGATGGCGAAAATCGTAGATAGTGCCGGTATAGATGTGATTTTAGTAGGAGACTCGGCCAGTAATGTAATGGCCGGTCACGAAACTACCCTGCCTATAACTTTAGATCAAATGATCTATCACGCTTCTAGCGTGGTACGCGCCATAAACAGGGCGCTCGTAGTGGTAGATTTACCATTTGGAAGCTACCAAAGTGATCCTAAAGAAGCGCTTCGATCTTCCATTAGGATTATGAAAGAAAGTGGTGCTCACGCGGTAAAATTAGAAGGTGGAAAGGAGATTAAAGAGTCTTTAAAGCGAATTTTGCACGCCGGTATTCCGGTGATGGGACATTTAGGCTTAACGCCCCAATCTATTTATAAATTTGGAACCTACACGGTTCGCGCCAAAGAAGAAGCCGAAGCCGAGCAGTTAAAATCTGATGCTCGTTTATTAGAAAAATTAGGTTGTTTTGCCGTAGTATTAGAGAAAGTTCCCGCCAAATTAGCAAAAGAAGTTGCCGAGAGTATAAGTATTCCAGTAATTGGCATTGGTGCCGGAAACGGTGTAGATGGGCAGGTTTTAGTGGTACACGATATGCTGGGGATGACCCACGAATTTAATCCGCGTTTTTTAAGAAGGTACACCGATCTTTATTCTGAAATGACCAAAGCTTTTGAGTCTTACCGCGACGATGTGAAAAGCAGGGATTTTCCTGCCGATGATGAACAATATTAATAGCCCCTCCCAGCCTCCCCAAAGGGGAGGAGTTCTTCTCTCTCTTTAAATTTATGGCGTGGAAAAAATAATTTCAGATAAAAATAATCTTCAGGTGCTTTATGAAGACAACCATATTATTGTGGTCAATAAGCGACCCGGGGATATTGTGCAGGGGGATAAAACCGGTGACAAACCTCTAAGTGACGTGGTGAAATCTTTTTTAAAAGAAAAATACAATAAACCGGGAAATGTTTATTTGGGGGTGGTACATAGATTGGACAGGCCTACCAGTGGTATCGTACTTTTTGCAAAAACATCTAAAGCGCTTCCCAGGCTCAATAAAATTTTTCAGAAAAAAGAAGCACAAAAGACCTATTGGTCGGTGGTGAAAAATGCTCCTCCCAAAGACAACGATCGTCTAACCCATTTTTTAAAACGCAATCCCAAACAGAACAAATCTTACGCTCATATAAAAGAGGTGCCCAATAGTAAAGAAGCCATATTAGATTATGAGATTTTAAAAGAACTGGATAATTATTTTTTACTGGAAGTAGCTTTACATACTGGAAGACATCATCAAATTCGGAGCCAACTTTCAGCAATTGGCTGTCCCATTAAAGGCGATCTAAAATATGGTTTTGACCGAAGTAATAAAGACGCCAGCATTCATTTACACGCCAGGGAGTTAAAATTTATTCATCCTGTAAAAAAAGAAGAAATTCATATTGTTGCCCCACCCCCCCACTTAGATGCTATCTGGAAAGCTATAAAAGTTTAGGGAAATATTCTTATCTTTAAAAACCTTAAACTCGTATTATGAATACAAAAGCACGCTTTCATAAACTTATTGATGCTATCGGGAATGATAAGAATCTAAAGTCTTACTATAAGCTGGTAAATCGGTTACACCAAAATGAATCCGGTGAATTATGGAAGAGATTATCGGAGCTTGAAAAAGATGAGTTGCTTCTGTCTTATGAAGAAAGTTTAGATTCTTCAAAATTAATTTCACACGAAAAGCTTTCAGAAAAACATTCCAAATGGTTCATAGAATAGTATGGACGGAAAGGGCTGCCGATTAATATGATAAAATTCTTGATCATTTGAAGGAAAACTGGGGTAAAAACGTAACTCAGAGCTTTGTTTCAAAAACATTTGACATGCTGGCTCTTTTAAAGAAACAACCTAATTTGGGAACACTAGAAAATCCTAAGAAAGGAATAAGGGGCTTTCTTATTTCAAAGCATAACATAATGTTCTATCGTGTAGATGAAGATGTTTTAATAGTTTTAAATTTTTTCGACACCAGATCTTCAATATCCCACAAGAGATATTAACGTTTTGCTGATGCCACTTTTTTAGCGATTACATCAGCCACCGGTCTATTCTCTATCTTACTTTCCAGCCAGGAAATAATGTCCAGATAAAGAAATGCCCTGCGCTCGTAAGGATGATCTTCATAACTTTTTAATTTCGCATGGAGTTTTTTGAATTCAGCTTTAATATCTAAAGGAGAAACTTCAGGTAAATTTCTAAGAAAACGAATCATTTCTTTTTGCACCTCGTGTAAATCGTTCATTTTAATCAAAAACTTATAAGTAGATTTTACCAAACGATCTAAATGATAATCTAAACCAGCTTCATAATGAGCTACCAAACTTAGAATACGGGAAAAGCACATAAGATCTTCACGCATTTCAAGCGATTTATTTTCAATAATCTTATTCAGAAATTCAATACACTTTTTATTGTTACCGTCGCCAAAGTAAAGACAGGCAATCTTATAGTAAAAAACCATAATGTGGTGCCCATCGATACGATTCTGAAATTTTTTTATTTTTTTCTGAATTTTCTCTACCAGCTCATCACCATTCGCAAAATTACCCCGCATAAAACGAAGGTTTAGTTTATTGGAGTAGAGATATAGAAATGCCAGCGCCTTAATATTATCATCGTCTGGAATTTTTGGGTTTTTTAATGTAGATTCCAGGTTTTTTAATGTAGTTTCAAATAAGTTGGTATGGTTTAAATAAAACAGGGATTCCAATAAATAATGATTCCCTTTTAAATAAGAAACAGGATGTATAGGCACCAAATGGGGGTAATCATTAAAGAGATCAATCCATTTCATGGAATAGCGATAGCAAGCTAAAAAATCCTGAGTGATAAAACTATACCACAAATGTGCTTTATATAACCATAACTTTTCCCTAAAACCTATCTCGCTAAATTTATATTCGGGCAAACTTTGATAAAAATAATTACGAATACTCTCGGCTTCTTCTTTGGTCCTGGCATAGCCCATCTTTAAAAATATGCCATACAACTGCAGCGATAAATTAGACAGTTTACTGGATATTAAATTAAGATCGCTTAAAGTTGTAGTTTGCTTAATAAGGCTATCGGCCCTGTTTTCTATACTGCGTGTGATATATTGCGACTCAATTACTTTTTCTAGCTCAAGAATTTCATAGGCAAGGTTCTTTTCTTCATAATCTAAAGCCTGAATTTTAATTTTATCCAAAAGTTTAAGACTCTGCTTATACAAACCTTTCCTATAAAGGATATATGCAAAATCGAACTGTTCCCTTATTTGTACAGGGACACTCTGGTGGGCGGGATTTAACCTTAAACTAATTAGGATCTGCTTGTACAAATGTGCCTTTACATTAGACAACTGTTGTTTGCTAATCTTTGTCTTCTGTAAAATGGCTTTTTCATTATACTTCTTCATTTTGGTCATTACCTTAAATAAATTCAAAAATTTACTATCGGTATTTACGCCAATTCTTCCCACGTATAGCGAAAATTGTCTCTTTTCTGAAGGAGAAAGTGACTTAATAAGAGAAAAAAGGTTATCGGTTAAATCATTAGTCATTGTAACAGAATAGTTTTTAACATACTGATTTACAGTGTTATTACAGTTTAATTTCAAGTTTAATTATCGTAATGACCCAATCTGCATAGGTCGCGAGTGTATAGATTAACAATACTTTAGATAAAGATAAAGCAAAATAAATCTCTTATGAGCACAGAAAAGGTAGAAATTTTTGACACGACGTTACGAGACGGAGAGCAGGTTCCAGGCTGTAAATTAAATACAGCTCAAAAACTAAAAATAGCTGCAAGACTGGATGAACTGGGGGTAGATGTAATTGAAGCCGGGTTTCCGGTTTCCAGCCCAGGTGATTTTCAATCGGTTTCAGAAATCTCAAAACTGGCCAAGAATGCCGCTGTTTGTGGGCTCACCCGTGCTGTTAAGAAAGATATCGAGGTAGCTGCCGAAGCCTTAAAATATGCAAAAAAGCCACGTATTCATACCGGGATAGGAACATCTGATCCTCATATTAAGCACAAATTTAATTCTACCCGTGAAGAAATTATTGAGCGTGGCTCTAAAGCGGTTGCCTACGCCAAAAATTTTGTAGATGATGTGGAATTTTATGCTGAAGATGCCGGCCGAACCGACAACGAATTCTTAGCCCGCGTTTGTACAGAAATGATCAAAGCCGGGGCTACGGTACTGAACATTCCAGACACCACAGGTTACTGCCTTCCCGAAGAATATGGAAGAAAAATAAAATATCTTAAAGACAATGTGAAAGATATTGACAAGGTGAGGATTTCCTGTCATTGTCATAATGATCTAGGCTTGGCTACTGCAAATGCAATTGCCGGGGTAATGAACGGTGCCCGCCAAATTGAGTGTACCATTAACGGAATTGGAGAACGTGCCGGGAACACCGCCCTGGAAGAAGTGGTGATGATTTTAAGACAACACCCAACCTTAAACTTAAACACGCTAATAGACCCAAAATTCTTGTTCGATACCAGTTGCATGGTTTCCAAAGAAATGGGCATGTTTGTACAGCCAAATAAGGCTATTGTAGGAGCAAATGCTTTTGCTCACAGCTCTGGAATCCATCAGGATGGGGTAATTAAGAATCGTGAAACCTATGAGATTATCGATCCTGCAGAAGTTGGGGTAACAGAATCGGCAATTATCCTTACAGCCAGAAGTGGTAGAGCTGCGTTAGCACACAAAGCCAAGAAAATGGGATATGAATTAACCAAGCTTCAATTAGATGAAGTTTATGCTGAGTTCCTAAACTTTGCCGATGCCAGAAGATGCGTAGAAGATCACGATATACACGAAATAATGCAAATTTCAGAAAGAAAAATTAGAGCCATAGCATAAAATGAAAAAGACTTTATTTGATAAAATATGGGATCGTCACGTAGTAGAATCTATACCAGACGGTCCCGATATTTTATATATAGACAAACACCTTATCCACGAAGTTACCAGTCCACAAGCTTTTAACGAGCTAAAGGAGCGCGATATCCCCGTGTTTAGACCAGA
This sequence comes from Salegentibacter echinorum, assembly GCF_900129445.1. Lineage (GTDB taxonomy): Bacteria > Bacteroidota > Bacteroidia > Flavobacteriales > Flavobacteriaceae > Salegentibacter > Salegentibacter echinorum. Next base: position 105,196 of record NZ_FQVT01000003.1, on the reverse strand, counting down.
TCAAATCGTTGCCACGGCAGATCATAATACCCCGACCCAAAATCAACATTTACCGGTTAAAGATCTCCTGTCCAGAAAACAGCTAAAAGAATTAAGTGAAAACTGCGAAGCCAACAATATTACCCTTTATGGGCTGGGACATCCTTATAATGGAATTGTTCATGTTATGGCGCCAGAACTGGGAATTACACAACCGGGAATGACTATGGTTTGCGGCGACAGCCACACCTCTACCCACGGTGCTTTTGGCACTATTGCTTTTGGGATTGGTACCAGCCAGGTTTCCCAGGCCTTTGCCAGCCAGTGTTTGTTGGTTGAAAAACCTAAAAAATTGCGGGTAAATGTAAACGGAAAACTTAAAAAAGGCGTACTTCCAAAAGACGTTATCCTTTATATTATTAGCAAATTGGGCACAAACTCCGGCACAGGATATTTTTGCGAGTATGCCGGAAATGTTTTTGAAGAAATGTCTATGGAAGGCCGTATGACCGTTTGTAATATGAGTATTGAAATGGGCGCCCGCGGCGGCTTAATCGCACCAGATGAGACTACCTTTGAATATGTGAAAGACAAAGAATTCGCTCCAAAAGGAGCCGAATTTGAGCAATTAAAATCCTTTTGGGAAACCTTAAAAACCGATGACGATGCTGAATTCGATAAGGAATTCAGTTTTGATGCTGAAGATATAGAACCAATGATAACTTATGGCACTAATCCCGGTATGGGAATAAAAATTACCGGTGCCATTCCCACAGAAGGCGGAAAAAGCGATGCAAAAGCTCTTTCCTACATGGGCTTTAAACCCGGCGAGACGTTATTGGAGAAAACCATTAACTGGATTTTTATTGGTAGTTGCACCAATTCCAGGATAGAAGATTTTCGCCAGGCTGCCGCTTATATAAAAGGAAAGCAAAAAGCGAATAATGTAAATGCACTAATTGTTCCCGGTTCAAGACAGGTAGCGGCTCAAATTGAAGCCGAAGGTTTAAGGGAAGTTTTTGAAAATGCCGGTTTTACCTTAAGACAACCTGGTTGTTCGGCTTGTTTGGCAATGAACGACGATAAAATACCTGCCGGGGAATACTGTGTTTCTACCAGTAACCGAAATTTTGAAGGCAGGCAGGGACAGGGATCAAGAACCATATTGGCTAGTCCATTAACAGCTGCAGCGACGGCTGTTTCAGGAAAAATAACCGATTTCACAAAACATTTAAATTAAGATGGAAAAGTTTATCACCTTAACAGATACGGCGGTTCCTTTAGACATAGAGAACGTAGATACCGATCAAATCATTCCGGCGAGATTTTTAAAAGCAACCGATAAAGCCGGCTTTGGAGAAAACCTTTTTAGGGATTGGCGGTTTAATAATAACGACGAACCAGAACCTGAGTTTCCTTTAAATAAGCCAGAATATTCCGGTTCTATATTGGTTGCGGGAAATAACTTTGGTTGCGGTTCCAGTAGAGAGCATGCCGCCTGGGCTTTGAAAGCTTACGGATTTAAAGTAGTGGTTTCCAGTTATTTTGCAGATATTTTTAAGGGCAACGCCTTAAATAATGGCTTACTTCCGGTGCAGGTAAGTCCGCAGTTTTTAGAACAGCTTTTTGCCGAAATCAGTAAAGATGCTTCAATAGCAATAAAGGTAGATTTGAAAGCTCAAAAAATTGAAATTCCGCAGAAAAACATTTCAGAAAAATTTGAAATAGATCCATATAAAAAAACCTGTTTGTTGAACGGTTTTGATGATATCGATTTTCTGGTAAGTAAGCTGGACGCCATTAAAAAATTTGAAGAAAAAAATAATAAATTACAACCTGCCACACAGTTGTAGTTGACGTGTTCCAAATAAAAAAAGAAGAACATTGGAACAAGAAATAATTTACAAAAAAATAAACTATCTCCGGCCAAACCCGCGAGGTATTATAAAGAAGTAATGATTTGATTTCGAGGTATCCCAATAGCTATCGGGATACAACTCGATTATCGAATAAAACATAAGAAGAAAAATATGAAATTAAAAATAGCAGTTTTACCCGGGGACGGGATAGGTCCTGAGATAACGCAGCAATCGGTTAAAGTTTTAAAAGCAGTAGCAGATCGTTTTGATCACCATTTTGAATTTGAAGAAGCCCTGGTAGGAGCGGCAGCCATAGACTTATTGGACAGTCCGTTACCGGAAGCTACATTAGAACTATGCAAAAATTCTGATGCTGTGTTGTTTGGGGCTATTGGCGATCCCAAATATGACAATAACCCAGATGCAAAAGTAAGACCCGAGCAGGGACTATTGAAACTTAGAAAAGAATTAGGTCTTTTTGCTAACGTTAGGCCAGTTAAGGCTTACGACAAACTTATTCCACAGTCACCGCTAAAAGCAGATCGCATTGGCGGAGCAGATATGGTGATTTATCGCGAGCTTACCGGTGGAATTTACTTCGGTGAAAAATCCACCGCAGAAGATGGGCAAAGCGCCAGCGATCTTTGCAGTTATTCGGTAGAAGAAATTACCAGAATAGCGCACCTGGCATTTAAAGCCGCACAGCAACGTAATAAAAAGTTGACCCTGGTAGACAAAGCCAATGTTTTGGAAACTTCGAGATTATGGAGAAAAACAGTTACTGAAATTGCAAAGGAATATCCGCAGGTTAAACTCGATTTCCTTTTTGTAGATAACGCTGCAATGCAAATGATCCTTAATCCTACTCAGTTTGATGTAATTTTAACCGAAAATATGTTTGGCGATATTTTATCTGATGAAGCCAGTGTGATTGGTGGTAGTATTGGGCTACTGGCCTCTGCCTCAGTTGGGAAAGAAAATGCAATGTTCGAGCCTATTCACGGTTCTTATCCACAGGCTACGGGAAAAGGAATTGCCAATCCTGTCGCTTCTATTTTATCCGCAGCCATGCTGTTGGAGCATTTTGGTTTAACTGAAGAAGCCGAAGCCGTAAAAAAATCGGTAGAACTAAGTATTAAACTGAATGTTTGTACCATAGATATTAATAAAGACAACCACTACACCACCGATAAAGTGGGTGGTTTCCTGGAAGGTCTTATTAGCGAAGTTGAAAATATAAGCATAAACAACGAAAACCTGAATCTTGGGCAAATGACAATTATTTAAAATATTTACGATTATTATTTCTTCATTTATGTTTTGAACCTCTCATGTTTCGTGTGGTTATGTGGGAGGTTTTTTTTTGAAACTTAGATTTACTGACATTTTTAATACCTGTAAATCTTTAGTTGAATTAACCCCGATGAAGATCGGGGTCTTTAATCCAGATTTCACTAAATTACCTCAGGGCGAGCCCACGAGGTATTATATAGAAGGTTCATCGCAAATAACGGATATTGCCGAAAAAGTGTAATTTTAGAGACCAATTATAAAAACAACGAGGCCGACAAATTCGTGTCCCAACTCCCGTAACTTGCGATAACCGTAACCGTTGTGGCTAATGCCAGAATAATCGTAGTACAGAAGAAAATTGATCAGGAAATTTTAATTATTTTTGAATTATGAAAATAGATGAAAAAAATATTAATCGGATCAAAAAACTTTGTAAGCAATATAAAGTGAAAACATTTTCCGCTTTCGGATCAGTAACGAGAGAAGATTTTAAAAGTGATTCTGATATCGATTTCGTTGTTGATTTCGAAGAAAATGATCCTTTTATATATACGGACTTATACTTTCAGCTTAAAGAAAAATTAGAAAAATTACTAAAACGACAAATTGATCTTATTGAAGAAAGAGGTATTAAAAATACATATTTCAGAAAAGAATTAGATAACACGAAAATTCTGATTTATGGACAACAGAATTAATGCCTGGCTTGAAGATATTATTAGGTCAATTGATGAAATATTTGACTTCCTTCCTGAAAAAAGAGATTTTTTTGAATATCAAAAAGATTTAAAAACGAAGAAAGCGATTGAAAGAAATATTGAGATAATTGGAGAAGCGATCAACAGAATTTCAAAACACAAAAATTCAAATTTAAAAATAAAAAATGCTCAAAAAATTATAGGAACAAGAAACAGGATCACCCACGAATATGACAACATATCGGATGAAGTTATTTGGACCATTATTTTAAGAGAGTTACCAAAACTTAAAAAAGAAATAAACAACTTACAAGGTCAGCACTAACCACAACATCGGATTATTTTGATTTCGAGGTATCCCGATAGCTACGGAGCTCCCGATAAGTACCGGGATAAATCTCGATTATCGAGTAAACGTCAGGCATATTTTGTCACTAAGACAGGAAATTACCAAGATACAAAAAGATAATCTTAGTTCCTTTTTTTTGGAGTTTTGGAGCCTTTGTGGCTTTTTTTAATGTTAATCTAAACTGTATAAACTTGAAACCCCAAGCTTTTTAATTAAACCTCCTTCAGCTTTTTCCTAATCTCATTTAAAACTAAATTATCTTTGCTGCCCAGATGGGTATGTTCTTTATTTGCTCCGGCTTTATAGGTGCCCTCCTGCACCTGTCCTCCAATAATTTGATAAGCCTCTCTAAAGGATTTCCCCTGCAACACCAGGTCGTTAATACTATCTACAGTAAATAAATATTGATATTTTTCATCGGTTAAATCTATTTCCTTCACTTCAATCTTTGCAATAGCGTGAATAAATATTTCTAAAATTTCTTTAATATTCTCTACGGCGTAAATACTGTTTTCTTTAATAAGCTGATAATCTCTATGATAACCGCTGGGCAAATTGTTGGTGATGAGGATCATCTCATTGGCAATAGCCTGAAGCTTATTGCACTTACCTCTAATCAACTCAAAAACATCTGGATTTTTTTTATGCGGCATGATGCTGGATCCCGTGGTTAATTCGTCGGGAAAACTAATAAATCCAAAATTCTGACCCATATAAAGACAAATATCCATAGCAAATCTAGATAATGTGTTAGCTACCGCAGCGATATTAGCCGTTACGGTACGCTCACATTTTCCGCGTCCCAATTGTGCGGCGACTACATTATATTTTAAGTTTGAAAAGCCCAATTCCCTGGTCGTGAATTCCCGGTCTATGGGGAAAGAAGAACCATAGCCAGCTGCCGAACCTAAAGGGTTTTGATCTACTACTTTTAATCCGGCTTCTAGCAAATAAAGATCGTCTATCAACAATTCAGCATAAGCCGAGAACCACAGGCCAAAACTAGAAGGCATTGCCACCTGTAAATGAGTATATCCAGGTAACAACTTTTCCTTATGTTCTTCAGCTAAATCTAAAAGCAACTCGCTTAGGTCTTTTGTTTTTCCTGAAATTTCCTGTAAGTTTTCTTTAAAATATAACTGCATAGCTACCAGGATCTGGTCATTTCGTGATCTGGCAGTATGTATCTTTTTACCGGTATCACCCAGGGCTTTGGTGAGTTCATATTCAATTTTGGAATGAACATCTTCAAAATCTTCTTCAATTTGAAAACTACCATCGGTTACCTGTTCCTGTAATTTTAGCAACTCCTGTTCTAAAATCTCCACTTCTTTTGAAGTAATAATACCAACTTCTCCCAACATTTTTGCGTGAGCCTTAGAAGCTGCAATGTCATATTTTACGATATGCATATCTAATTCCCGGTCATTTCCCACCGTGAAATTTTCTATTTTTTTATCTATCGCTAATCCTTTATCCCAAAGTTTCATAATTTTTTTGTCTTGAAATAAGACCTCACAGGTTTTTGAAACCTGGGAGGTCTCTAGTTTTTTAATGCTCTTTCTAATAATTTTATATACTTTTCTATTCCTTCTTCGATCTCCTTTACATATATAAATTCATCTGCCGAGTGTGATCTCGTGGAATCCCCGGGCCCTAATTTTAAGGATGGGCAATTCAACATCGCCTGGTCTGAAAGTGTAGGAGAACCATATGTTTCCATACCCAAAGCGATTCCCGCTTTTACCAAATCGTGATCTTTAGGAATAGACGAAGAATTTAAACGTAAAGATCGGGCTTTAAGTTCATCTACCGGCGCTTCTTTTTTAAGTATTTCATTAACTTCAGCATTAGAATAAGCATCGGTCACCCTTACATCTATTACCAGGTCCACGTGCCCTGGGACAACATTATGTTGGCTGCCCGCCTTAATTTGTGTGACCGTTAATTTCACTTCGCCCAGAGCCTGTGAAATCTTTTTAAACTTAAAGTCCCTAAACCAGTTTAAAGTTTCAGCGCTTTTGTAAATCGCATTGTTATTATTTGGATGCGCTGCGTGAGAAGGAGTTCCTTTTACTTTTGCATCAAAAACAATCAAACCTTTTTCTGCAATTGCCAGGTTCATTAAGGTTGGTTCTCCCACAATAGCCACATCAATCTTTGGCATTTTAGGAAGCAGGCAGGCTACACCGTATTTTCCATTAATCTCTTCCTCTCCTGTTCCTGCGAAAATGAGGTTATAATTTAAATCTTCAGAAGCATAGTAGTATGTAAAGGTCGCTAAAAGCGACACCAAACATCCACCCGCATCATTACTCCCCAGGCCAAATAACTTTCCATCGGCTATCGTCGCCTCAAAAGGATCACGCGTATAAGCCGAATTGGGTCTCACGGTATCGTGGTGGGAGTTTAGAAGCAAAGTAGGCTTGGCTTCATCAAAATACTTGCTGGTTGCCCAAACATTATTTAAGTAGCGCTCATAAGGAATGTTATGATTATTAAACCATGTCTCTAGCAAATTGGCCGTTTTATCTTCTTCTTTCGAAAAGGACTGGGTGCCAATAAGCTCTTTAAGTAGATTAATAGCTTCTTTCTGAAGTGTTGAAATTTGCATTAGTTTACAATTTTTGTATGAATTGAACCTCCTTTTAAAAGTTTGAAATCTCCAAGGATTATCTCTGAAACCCCATTTTCTAAAGCTTCAAAAGCATTGTGTAGCTTTGGGAGCATCCCATCACTAATTACTTTTTCTGCTAATAACGTCTTGTACTTTTCTCCATCTATGTTTTCAATTACCGATAAATCATCTTTAGGATTAGCTAAAACTCCTTTTTTCTCAAAACAGAAAATCAGTTTTGTTTTGTACTCCACACTCATCGCTTTGGCAATTTCAGCGGCCACCGAATCGCCATTCGTATTAAGCAACATCCCCTCTTTAGTACAGGAAATGGCTGAAAACACCGGAGTAATTTGTTGTTCTAAAAGCGAACCAATAAATCCCGAATTCACTTTCTCCACATCTCCCACAAAACCAAAATCTACTTCTTTCACGGGGCGTTTTGTAGAGATGATACTGGCCCCGTCTGCCCCACACATGCCAATAGCATTATTTTCTCTCGCTTGCAATTTGGCCACAATATTTTTATTGATCAATCCGCCGTAAACCATGGTAATTACTTTTACCGAGTTGACATCGGTAATTCTACGACCTTCGTGCATTTGTGTTTTATAACCTAACTTTGAAGCCATTTCTGTAGCTAAGTTTCCACCGCCGTGAATTAAAATCTTAGGCGACTCTAAAGCAGCAAAATCGTCTAAGAATTCAGTGAATTTAGTCTCATCCTCAATGAGCTTCCCTCCTATTTTTACGATTTTTAATGTTGGTCTTGTCATTGGTCAATTAATAATTTCTAAGCATTTTTTCCTAGTTCTGAAGCATTTGCTGTTTCTTCCAGAATTTCTTTTAATACTGCCTGTGCAGCAAATGTTCGGTTTTTGGCCTGTAGGATTACCGCTGAACTTGAAGAATCCAAAACATCATCGGCGATAACCATATTTCGTCTCACCGGTAAGCAATGCATTACTCGGGCATTGTTGGTCGCCTTCAATTTTTCCTGGGAAATCATCCAGCTTTTATCTTCACTAAGTTTTTGCCCGTAATCCTCATAGCTGCTCCAATTCTTTACATATACAAAATCGGCATCTTTTAAGGCTTCATCCTGATTGTGAACTACCCGGGTATTTTTAGTAATTTCAGGATTCAAATCATATCCTTCGGGATTGGTAATCACAAAATCAAACTCCATTTTTTGCATCATTTTCGTAAAAGAATTGGGCACACTTTGTGGCAATGCTTTAGGATGTGGTGCCCAGGTTAAAACAACTTTGGGCTTATCTTTTTTCTTTAATTCCTGGATAGTCAGGGCATCGGTAAGCGCCTGTAAAGGGTGTCCCGTGGCACTTTCTAAATTTACTACCGGCACAGAAGCATAATTTTTAAAACTGTTTAATATATTTTCAGCTTCATCTTCCTTTCTATCTTTCAATTCGGGAAATGCCCTTACTGCAATGATGTCGCAGTATTGAGAAAGCACCGCTGCAGCTTCTTTTATATGCTCGGCTTTATTGGAGTTCATAATAGCGCCGTCTTCAAACTCTAAAGCCCAGCCATCGCTTCCCGCATTCATTACCAGCACATCCATACCCAACAATTTTGCAGCCTTTTCTGTACTTAATCGGGTTCTCAAACTGGGATTAAAAAATAACATTCCCAGGGTTTTACCTTTACCTATTTCTAAGGCAGCGTGAGCTTTTTTAAGTTCTGATGCCTCGGTTAATAAAGCCTGTAAATCTTTTATATCTGATAAATCTATATAATTCTTCATAAATCTAGGTTTTCCAGACCTCACAGTCCCGATACGGGATCGAAGACCTGTGAGTTCTATTTTACTATATTTTCAGCCTATTTTAAAGCGATTTTTAATGCTTTAAAATAGGCTTTAAAATGCTGTTTTTGAATAGTTAAAGGCGGTAAAATCCTTAAGAGGTTTTTATTTGCTGAAGCTCCAGTAAAAATTTGATGTTTGTACAAAAGCTCTTTTCTTAGCCCGGCAATTTCAAAATCAAATTCCAGGCCTATCATCAAGCCCCGACCTTTTACATTTTTAATCTCGGGAATATTTGCTGCTTCAGCTTTTACAAAATCGAAAAGTTCTTTCGCATTTTGCATTAAATTTTTCTTCTGAATAACGTCTAAGACGGCGATTCCGGCAGCACAGGCCAGGTGGTTTCCACCAAAAGTAGTACCGAGCATTCCCGGCTTTGCTTCAATATTTTTATCGATCAAGACTCCGCCAATGGGAAAACCATTCCCCATTCCCTTAGCGATAGAAATAAGATCTGGCCTAATCCCGTGTTTCTGAAAAGCGAAGAAGTCTCCGGTTCTTCCGTAGCCCGATTGCACTTCATCAGCAATTAACAAGGCTCCATATTTTTTCGATAATTCTGCAGTTTTCTTATAAAATTCTGACGCAGCTTCATCAAGTCCGCCAACTCCCTGAATCACTTCAAAAATAACTGCAGCCACATCCCCTTTTTTTAATTCTTCTTCCAAGGCCCGGGAATCTTCAAAAGCAAGTTTGGTGGTTTTATGATGCTGATTGTAGGCAGCCTGCACTTTCTTATTATCGGTTACTGCAACCACCCCCGAAGTCCTTCCGTGGAAAGCTTTTTCAAAATATATAACCCGGTCTTTACCGGTTTGAAAGGAGGCTACTTTTAAAGCGTTTTCGTTAGCTTCAGCCCCCGAATTGCATAAAAAAAGCTGATAGTCCTTTACTCCCGAAACTTCTTCCAACTTATCTGCAAGCTCCTTTTGCAAGGGATTTTTAATAGAATTGGAGTAAAATCCCAGCTTTTTTACCTGGTTGGCAATCCCGTTCACGTAGGCGGGATGAGAGTGTCCAATGGAAATTACAGCGTGACCGCCATACATATCCAGGTAATTGTTGTCTTCTTTATCAAAAATATAAACATCTTTCCCTTTCACGGGCGTAATATCATAAAGCAGATAAACATCAAATAGTTCCATAGTTAATTTGTTGTAATGGTATTGATTTTTTTAAATGAGGCCTGAATTCCTTTTATTAACGACGAGCTTAACCCGTTGTGCTCCATTTCGTTTAAGCCTTCAATGGTGCAGCCTCTGGGCGTGGTCACTTTGTCTATTTCTTCTTCAGGATGCTTTCCAGATTCAATTAACAAACTTGCCGCCCCCAGACAGGTTTGCATGGAAAGCTCCTGTGCATCTTCAGCATCAAAACCAAGCTGTACCCCGCCCTGGGTAGTGGCGCGAATTAGCCGCATCCAAAAAGCAATACCACTGGCACAAATGACCGTGGCCGCTTGCATTTTGTTTTCAGGAATTATTATACTGCTTCCCAATCTGTTGAAAATAGCCTCTGCGATAGTGATTCGTTTCTCGCCTATTTCATTGCAACATAAACAGGTCATAGACTTTCCTACAGCAATTGCGGTATTTGGCATAGCTCTTATAATAAACTGCTCTTTTCCCACCAGGCTTTCCATACTGGAAATTTTATAGCCGGTAACCGTAGAAATCAAGACGTGCTTTTCGGTTAAATCGTCTTTAATTTCTTCTAAAATTCGCTCCAATTGCGTGGGTTGCACCGCAAAGATCAATATATCTGAATACTGCACCGCTTCCATATTATCTGTAGTCACTTTTACTTTTGCGTATTCTTCGTATTCCTGAATTTCCTCCAGGTTACGCCTGGTAAGTACTAACGTGGTAAAAGCATTGTTAACAATAAGTCCTTTCGCTATAGAAAGTCCCAAATTCCCGGCTCCAATGATGGCTATTTTCATGGTTTTACTTTTTAAGACCTCACTGATTCTGTTAGACCTCATAATTTTAAAAACCTGTGAGGTCTGATTATGTGTAAGGTTTATTCCTAATTAACAACCTCGACCCAAGGGTGCGAGGTATGCTTCTGAAAAAACTCTTTTATTTCGCGGCAAGCCCCGGGGAATTAAACCCTTGGCTATCGCCCCGCGATTAAAAATAATTCGCTTTTAATTTTAATCCTGTGGTTTGTTCAAAACCAAACATGAGGTTCATATTTTCTACAGCCTGTCCCGAAGCTCCTTTTAAAAGATTATCGATGATACTGGTTATTAAAAGTTTATCACCAAATTTTTGCAACTGCAATAGGCATTTATTGGTATTTACTACCTGTTTTAAATGTAAATTTTCTGAAATTACATGGGTAAAAGGGGAAGCTTTATAAGCATCTTCAAAAATTTGCTTTGCATCTTCCAGAGTACCCGAAAATTTGGTATAAGCAGTCGCGTGAATTCCTCTTGAGAAATCCCCTCTATTTGGAATAAAATTAATTTCGGGCAGGCTATCATCCTGTAATTTTTTTATCCGCTCTCCAATTTCATTGAGGTGTTGATGTTCAAAAGCTTTATAAGTAGAAAAATTATTATCACGCCAGGTAAAATGTGTCGTGGGAGAAAGTGAAGTGCCAGCCCCCGTTGCTCCGGTTACTGCATTAATGTGTACATCTTCTTTTAAAATTTCTGCTTTTGCGAGAGGTAAAATTGCCAGGTTAATTGCTGTAGCAAAACAACCGGGGTTGGCAATCTTTTCTGCTTTCTTAATTTCATCCTTGTAAAATTCCGGGAGTCCATATACAAAAGAATGTTCGCCTTCCATCCTGTAATCGGTGCTTAGATCTACAATTTTTGTCTTTTCAGAAAATTGATTTTCCGTGAGGAATTTAACCGAATTTCCGTGTCCTAAACATAAAAATACAACATCTGCTTCAGGATTAATTGCTCCACTAAATTGTAAATCTGTATCGCCTAGAAGATCCTGGTGGACTCCTGCAACCGGTTTTCCAGGCTGCGAAGTGCTAAACACAAAATCCAGCGTTACTTTAGGATGATTTAAAAGTATTCTAATAAGTTCCCCGGCGGTATAGCCGGCCCCACCAATAATTCCTGCCTTAATCATTTTTCTGCTTTTACGTGTTGATATACTTTACCCGAATTGGAAAGGATTTTTATAAAACCCTTCGCATCATCTGCCGTCCAGGCTTTATTTTCTTCACCGTAATTTCCAAAACTATTATTCATTAAATCATTCTTAGAAGTGATCCCATCTAAGGTAAATCGGTACGGATGCAGGCTTAGATGCACTTCTCCACTCACTTGTTCCTGCGAACTTTCTAAAAATGCTTCCAGATCACGCATCACTGGGTCTAAATATAGGCCTTCGTGCAAATGCGTTCCATACCAATTGGCCAGGTAATCTTTATGTTGTAGCTGCCATTTGCTCAAGCAATGCTTCTCTAATAAATGATGAGCTTTAATTGTGATTAAAGCCGCTGCCGCTTCAAAACCAACCCTTCCTTTTATCCCAATTATGGTATCTCCAACGTGGATATCACGACCAATAGCATATTTTGAAGCAATATTTTCAAGAATTTCAATATTTTTTTGCGGGGAGTTCGCCTTGCCATCTACTGCAGAAAGTTCACCTTTGGTAAAACTTAAAGTGATTTTTTTAGGTTCTTTTTCCTGAAGTTGAGAAGGATAAGCAGCTTCAGGAAGTGGTTCTTTTGAAGTAAGGGTTTCTTCACCTCCCACACTGGTACCCCATAAACCTTTATTGACCGAATACTTAGACTTTTCCCAATTCATATCTACCCCATTTTGCTGTAGGTAATCAATTTCTTCCTGTCGGCTCAATTGTTTATCCCTAATTGGTGTGATGATCTCAATTTCGGGAGCGATTATTTGAAAAATCATATCGAACCTTACTTGATCATTACCGGCACCGGTACTACCGTGGGCGATAAATTTAGCACCTATTTCCTTCGCATAATTTACAATTTCGATTGCCTGAACTATACGTTCTGCACTCACCGAAAGCGGATAGGTATTATTTTTTAAGACGTTTCCAAAAATTAGGTACTTCACTACCTTTTGGTAAAACGAAGCTACTGCATCAATGTTTTTATAGGTTTTTGCACCTATCTTTTTTGCATTTTCTCCAATATGATTAATTTCTTCTTCACTAAATCCGCCGGTATTTACACTTACCGCATGAACTTCAAAGTTTTCTTCTTTAGATAAATATTTGGCGCAATAGGAAGTATCCAGGCCACCACTATATGCTATTACTACTTTTTTCATTCTGTTTAATTAAAAGGCAGGTTTTCACTACCAGTTCTTTATTATTTCTTAAGATATCGGTTTTCATTCATAAAATCTCGAGCCGCATTAACTCCAGACCTCACAGGTTTTTGAAACCTATGAGGTCTCATTTGCTGAGATTCTGTTATTTTTTCCTCTCCCCATTTTAAGATTTGTTTTTCTCTTTTTTGTAAAACAAAGTCTGTTTAATGTTCTTTAATCTTTTAAAAGCTTTATCATTTAGACTTTCTTTCTTTGTTTGTCTCTTTGTCTCTTTCTTCTTTTCTTTTTTGCGCTCGGGATCGTACATCATTCCCGTACAAAGGCACATTTTTCTTTCGGTCCTGGTAAGTATATCGTAATTTTTACAGGTTTTACATCCTTCCCAAAAGCTGTCATCATCGGTTAATTCTGAAAAAGTCACAGGTTGATATCCCAGCTCGTAGTTGATCTTCATTACCGCCAGGCCGGTGGTAATTCCGAAGATTTTCGCATGTGGATATTTTTCCCGGGAGTGATTAAAAACTACTGCTTTGATCTGTTTCGCAAGACCTCTATTCCGAAAGTCTGGATGTACAATAAGACCTGAGTTTGCCACATATTTTTCGTGACTCCAGGTTTCGATATAGCAAAAGCCGGCGAATTTTTCGCCTTCTAAAGCGATAACCGCATTGCCTTTTTCCATCTTGTTAATGACATATTCTGGCGTTCTTTGCGCTATCCCAGTGCCTCGAACCTTTGCAGATTCTTCTATGGTTGTACAAATGATCCCTGCGTACTGCGCATGAGATTTGTTAGCAATGATAATCTTCATTTGCTAAAGAATTAATGAGAAAATAATTTTAAAATGTTTTTTGAAGGGGGAACCGGACTCACCTAAGTTCCAAATAATTATACACGCACCGGGGTGCGACGCGGAAAACGGCGGCGTACAAATAAAACTTCAGGATTAATTTTGAAGTTTAAAATAGTATGTATGTTTTTTGGATCTTTCAAGGTAAATTAAAATCAAATAATATTAAAAAAGAAAAGTTAATTCGCGTTCGTTTTCTACCAGCGGCGGCGCGGGAAAAAGCGAAAAACGGGTAATATTATTTGTCTCTTTGAAAGCATAATGTAAATGTACACAATTATTTTAACCAACAAAATATTTACACTAAATATTGAAACAAATTTGGTTTGTCATTTAAATATTCACCATAAAAATTCTTCGTTTTCATTCTCGCCACCAGTGGATCAAAATCGGCAGGGTCGTTGAGTTCTATTCCAACCACTGCCGGAGCATTCTCCCGATGGTGTTTTTTTGAATATTCAAAATGCGTAATATCATCATTTGGCCCCAACACCTTCTCTACAAAATCCTTTAAAGCACCGGCTCGCTGTGGAAAGCTTACCACAAAGTAATGTTTTAAGCCTGCATAAAGCAAGGCTCTTTCTTTGATCTCTGCCGTTCGCGTAATATCATTATTACTTCCACTAACAATGCAAACCACATTTTTACCTTTAATTTCTTCGGCAAAAAAGTCTAAAGCACTTATAGCCATGGCCCCGGCTGGCTCTACCACAATAGCATCCTGATTGTATAGATCTAAAATTGTTTGACAGATTTTGCCTTCTGCAATTGTGATCACTTTGTGAAGGTTCTCCCGGCATATTTCAAAATTTCGGGAACCCACTTTCTGCACCGCAGCACCATCTACAAAGCGTTCAATAGATTTTAATTCTGTTAGTTTCCCTTCCTTTAAAGAGGCTGTCATAGAAGGCGCACCCTCTGGTTCCACACCAATTATTTTGGTGTTGGGAGAAAGTTCTTTAAACATGGAAGACAAGCCAGCGAGCAAGCCGCCACCGCCCAATGGAGCAAAAACATAGTCTATGGGTTCTTCTGCTTGTTCCAATATTTCCAGGCCTATTGTCCCCTGGCCTTCAATTACTTTTTCATCGTCAAAAGGATGAATAAAAACCAGCCCGTGTTTATCGCCGTGTTTTATTGCGCTTTTATAAGAATCATCAAAAGTATCGCCTTTTAATACAACCTCAACCCAATCGCCACCAAACATCTTAGTTTGCTCCACTTTTTGTCGCGGTGTTGTAATGGGCATATAGATCACGCCTTTTGCCTGCAGTTTATTGCAGGCAAAAGCAACACCTTGCGCGTGATTTCCTGCACTGGCACAAATCACCCCTTTATTTATCTGCTCTTTCGGCAAGCTGGAAATTTTATTAAAAGCGCCGCGAATCTTGTAAGACCTTACCTGTTGCAAATCTTCTCTTTTTAACATCACATTTGCTGAAAATTTACTGCTGTAAGTAAAAGATTGTCCTAGTGGGGTTTTTACTGCCACATTAGAAATTCGCTCAGCCGCTTTTTTAACAGCTGATAATTGAGGTTTGTATATTTTTTTGTTTGCCAGTACTGTATCCATTTATTCCTGTATTTTTTTCATTGCTGTCATTGCTTTTCTAAGTCTGCCACCCACTTTTTCAACCGGATGTTTTCTTATCTCGTCATTAACTGCAATTAATTCCTGATTGTCCACCCCGGTATAATCGGTTCCATAAGCGTGGCCAATTACTTCCTTTGGCAGGTTATTTACAAAATCTTTAATAAGCGGTTTGGCCGAGTGATCAAATAAATAACAACCGTATTCTGCAGTATCTGAAATAATCCTGTTCATCTCAAACAATTTCTTTCTCGCAATGGTATTCGCGATTAACGGCGTTTCGTGTAAAGACTCATAGTAAGCCGATTCTGGTATAATTCCCGCTTCATCCATAGTTTCAAAAGCCAGTTCTACTCCAGATTTTACAAATGCGACCAAAAGCACGCCTTTATCAAAATACTCCTGTTCTTTAATTTCTTCAGAAGTAGCCTCGGTTTTTTCAAATGCGGTTTCCCCGGTCGCGGCTCGCCATTCCAATAATTCTTTATCGTCATTAGCCCAGTCTTTCATCATTCTGCTGCTAAATGCCCCCGAAATAATATCGTCCATATGTTTCTGGAAAAGCGGACGCATAATTTCCTTTAATTCTTCAGAAATCTCATTGGCTTTAATTTTTGCCGGGTTAGAAAGCCTGTCCATCATATTGGTGATTCCGCCGTGTTTTAAAGCCTCGGTAATGGTTTCCCATCCATATTGGATTAGCTTTGCAGCATAGGAAGCATCTACTCCTTCTGCCACCATTTTATCAAAACTTAAAATAGAACCGGTTTGCAAGATTCCACATAAAATGGTTTGCTCTCCCATTAAATCAGATTTCACTTCGGCAACAAACGAAGATTCCAAAACCCCTGCTTTATCTCCACCGGTAGCCACAGCATAAGCTTTGGCCCATTCGAAACCAATCCCCTGCGGATCGTTCTCTGGGTGTACAGCAATTAAAGTAGGTACGCCAAAACCTCTTTTGTATTCTTCCCTAACTTCACTACCGGGACACTTTGGCGCTACCATAATCACGGTAATATCTTTCCTAATTTCCATACCTTCTTCCACAATATTAAATCCGTGTGAATAGGAAAGTACCGCGTCTTTTTTAATGTGTGGCTGAATCGCTTTTATTACTGAAGTATGCTGTTTATCTGGCGTAAGGTTAATAACCAAATCTGCCGTTGGGATCAATTCTTCATAAGTCCCAACAGTAAAATTATTTTCTGAAGCATTTTTATAGGATTGTCGTTTTTCCTTAATAGCACCTTCCCGAAGCGCATAAGAAATATCCAACCCGCTATCGCGCATGTTAAGTCCCTGGTTAAGGCCCTGTGCCCCACAGCCTACAATTACTATTTTTTTTCCTTTTAAAGCAGCCACTCCTTCGTTAAACTCATCACTTTCCATGAACCTACAGGTTCCTAATTGGGCTAATTGGTCACGTAAAGAAAGACTGTTAAAATAATTTGTCATGTCTCTTATTTAATTGGTTGTATCAAATTTTTCTAAAATGTTGGAGATCGGCATTTCACTTTTAGTTACGGCAATAGTCCCCGATCTCACAAACTGCATTAAGCCGTAGGGTTTTAATTTTTCGTAAAGACTATCTGTTTCGTGACGTTTACCGGTCTTTTCTATTACAAAGAATTTTGGTGTAACTGTCACGATACGTGCATTGGATTCTTTTATAAAGTCCTGAATGCTCAAATCTTCTACAAATTCTGCTGAATTAATTTTGTAAAGCGCGGTTTCCTGGTAGATCATATCTTCATCGAGATGATAAAAAGCTTTTATCACTTCAATTTGTTTCTCTATTTGGCGCACAATTTTCTTAACCTGTTCTTCAGTTACAGAAACTACAATAACAAACCGCATCACCTCATTTACCTCGCTTCTTGAGGCGGTAATACTTTCTATATTAATATGTCTTCTCTGAAAAATAGCTGAAATACGGCTTAACAAGCCTATATTGTTTTCGGTATATGCCGAAACGGTAAAATTTTTCTTTTCCATTATTCCAATCTTATATCTGAAACTGATGCTCCGCTAGGAACCATAGGGAACACATTCTCTTCCTGTTCAACAACTACTTCAAGGAAATAAGACTCCTTAGACTCCATCATTTCCTTTACCGCATCTTTTAAATTCGAACGTTCGGTAACTTTTCTGTTTTTAATATGAAAACCCTGGGCTATAGTGCCAAAATCTGGATTAATCATTTCTGTAGAGGCATAGCGTTTATCAAAAAACAACTGTTGCCACTGGCGTACCATTCCCAGGAATCCATTATTTAACACCACAATTTTCACCGGAACTTTAGTTTGAAAAATAGTTCCCAATTCCTGAATGGTCATTTGATAACCTCCATCGCCTATTACTGCAACCACTTCCCTGTTAGGCGTGCCCATTTTGGCACCTATGGCTGCCGGCAGTGCAAACCCCATGGTCCCAAGTCCGCCAGAGGTTACATTGCTCCTGGTTTTATTGAATTTAGAATAGCGACAAGCCACCATTTGATGCTGGCCAACATCTGAAACAATTACTGCATCACCTTTAGAGCAGGTATTTATTTCATCAATAACCTCGGCCATACCAATTTTACCCCGCTCGGCATTTAGATCATTTTTAATGATTTTGTCATATTCTACCTGGTAATGATCTTTAAATTCCTGGTGCCAGGCTTCGTGTTTATTTGGTTTTATTAATTCCAGTAAAACCTTAAGTGTTTCTTTTACATTACCCAAAACCGGGATATCTGCATGAACATTTTTATTTATTTCGGCTGGATCAATTTCAAAGTGAATTACCTGTGCCTGCTTAGCGTATTTGCTTAAATCTCCGGTTACCCTATCGTCAAACCGCATTCCAATGGCAATTAAAACATCGCACTCATTGGTAAGTACGTTGGGTCCATAATTCCCATGCATACCCACCATTCCCACATTTAATGGATGTGTTGAAGGCAGGGCAGAAAGGCCTAAAATAGTCCAGGCCGCCGGCACCCCAGATTTTTCTACTACTTCTTTAAAGAGATCCTCAGCACCCCCTAAAATCACGCCTTGACCAAAAACAATCATTGGCTTTTTAGCGTTATTAATAGCTTCTGCTGCTCTTTCTACCTGCAACAGGTTTATTTCAGGAATTGGCTTATAGCTCCTTATACCGCAGCATTTTTTATAATTAAAATCTAAAGAATCAAATTGGGCATCTTTAGTAATATCTATTAAAACCGGCCCCGGTCTTCCCGAGCGAGCGATATAAAAAGCCTTTGCTAAAATTTCCGGGATTTCTTCGGCTTTGGTTATTTGATAATTCCACTTTGTAATTGGCGTAGAAATCCCAATAATATCAGTCTCCTGAAAAGCATCACTTCCCAACAAATGTGAACCTACCTGCCCGGTAATACATACCATAGGGGTAGAATCTATTTGTGCATCTGCAATACCGGTAACCAGGTTTGTGGCCCCCGGTCCCGAAGTTGCCATGGCAACCCCTACTTTACCGGTTACCCTGGCATACCCCTGTGCCGCGTGTGTTGCGCCTTGTTCGTGGCGTGTGAGGACGTGGTGAATTTGGTTCTGGTATTTATACAATTCATCATAAACGGGCATAATAGCACCGCCGGGATAGCCGTAAAGCGTCTCCACGCCTTCTTCCAACAAACATTTAATCACGGCTTCTGCGCCAGATACCGTGGTTGCTTTTGGAGAAGCTACTTTTTCAAAATTCGCTGTTTTTACTTCCATAATTCACCTTATTAAAATTCATCGGTAACGCAGCCATCTGAGGCCGAAGAAACCGTTCTTGCATATTTATAAAGCACTCCTTTTTTAAATTTCAAATCTGGGGCTTTCCAGTTTTTCTTTCTTTTTGTTATTTCTTCTTCTGAAAGCGCAACCTCAATGCGGTTGGTTTCAGCATTAATTGTAATTTCATCCCGGTCTTTTAGGAAAGCCAGTAATCCGCCTTCCTGGGCTTCCGGGGTGATATGGCCTACTACAAACCCGTGGGTTCCTCCAGAGAATCTTCCATCGGTAATTAAAGCTACGTCTTTCCCTAGTTTCGCACCCATAATGGCCGAAGTAGGTTTAAGCATTTCGGGCATTCCCGGGCCACCTTTTGGGCCTTCGTACCTAATGACGACTACATCGCCTTTCTTCACTTTTCCTTCAGCAATACCATCATTTGCAGCATATTCACTATCGAACACTTTGGCCGTTCCGGTAAATTGCAAACCTTCTTTTCCGGTTATTTTCGCTACAGATCCACCTTCAGCTATATTTCCGTAGAGAATTCTAATATGTCCGGTTTTCTTAATAGGATTATCAAGCGGCCTAAATACATCCTGTCCTTCTTCCATTTCTGGCACTTCAGCCAGGTTTTCGGCCAGGGTTTTACCGGTAACGGTTAGACAGTCGCCGTGCAACATATCGTTTTGCAACATATATTTTAAAACTGCCGGGATACCGCCAATTCTGTGCACATCTTCCATCGCATATTTACCACTTGGTTTAAGATCTGCTAAAAAGGGCGTGTTATCACAAATTTTTTCAAAATCGGTTAAGCTAAAATCAACTTCTGCCGCTTTCGCTATCGCAAGGAAATGCAGTACGGCATTGGTAGAACCACCTAAAACCGTAAGCAAACGAATGGCATTCTCTATCGCTTTTTTGGTTACAATATCGCGAGGTTTAATATCTTTTTCTATAAGCAGGCGAACCGCTTTCCCCGCTTCTTCGCTATCCTTTTTCTTTTCTTCGCCCACTGCGGGATTGGAAGAGTTATATGGTAGGGCCATACCCAATGCTTCAATAGCTGAAGCCATGGTATTTGCCGTGTACATCCCACCACAAGCACCTGCCCCGGGACAGGCTTTTTCAATAATACTATCGTACTCTTCTTTTTCAATATCCCCGGCAGTTTTTGCGCCCCAGGCCTCAAAAGCCGAAACTATATCCAGCTTTTTATCTTTATGGCATCCTGAAGCTATTGTGCCACCATAAACCAAAATCGCCGGCCGGTTAATGCGCAGCATCGCCATTAATGCGCCCGGCATATTTTTATCACAGCCCACCACGGTAATTAAGGCATCATAAGACATTGCGTGGATTACTGTTTCCATAGAATCGGCAATAATATCGCGGGAAGGAAGGGAATAACGCATTCCCGGCGTCCCCATGGAAATACCGTCGCTAACCCCTATGGTGTTAAAAATTAAACCTACCAATTCGCTTTCATTAGCGCCTTTTTTCACCAATTTAGCCAGGTCGTTAAGGTGCATGTTACAAGGGTTTCCCTCATAACCCGTGCTGGCGATCCCAACAAATGGTTTTTTAAAATCTTCTTTGGTTAAACCTATAGCGTGCAGCATAGCTTGAGATGCCGGTTGAGAATCGCTTTGTGTTAAAATTTTACTGAATTTATTATACATGGAGAATCTTTATCTACTTTGTGAAATTAAAATTACTTTCCTTAGTTGTCTTTATGGTAATTTTTAGTCTGGAAAAACTATTTCCATAACTAAGTAAAACCTCATAAAATTCTGTACCTCATCGCATTATAGTTTAAAATATTACGATTGCTGATATAATTAATCTATTGAAATCTTCTGTTATTTTCTTTTAACATTCTTTCATAATCCGCATATTTATTTTTAAAACAAAAAAACCATCCCGGAAGGATGGTTTTATAACTTTTATCTTGCACACCAAATCCGGATCAGGTTTTCACGGGGAAAATGATCTCTATAATAATGGATATGGTAATTCTTTTATTCAATTTTCTATCTTAACTTTAGACAAACTTATGCTTTATTTCTGATAAATCAAAGTTTTATTTTTTTCTTTAGACTTACATATCCTTTCTTACAATTTCACATCCCTTACGTTTAGAAAACAACACAACTTTCTAAAGAGAAGCGATACCTATATTTACCAAGGATTTTTTTCTAATTTGTTAGAGTAGCAGAATTCGATTTTTTATGGCATAAAGTACCAGGCCAGTCCTACTTTTCACATTTAACTTCTGAAATAAACTTTCCCGGTAACCGTCTATAGTTTTTGGGCTTAGATTCATTTCGCTTGCCACTTCTTTATAGGTCATTTCGGTACAGGCCAGACTTAGAAATTCAATTTCTCTTTTGGTAAGTTTTGATAAACTTTTTTCTTTATTTTTAATAGCATCAGAAACAGCATCGGTATAGAAATAGCCTTCTTCTATTACTTTATTTAAGGCAAATTTAAAACCATCGGGGTCTATGTCTTTTAATAAATACCCCCTGCAACCCTGTTTCACCATAAAAGTAATCGTTTCTTCGTCATCTTCCATGGATAATGCGAGCACCTTTTGGGTGGGATAGTTTTCCTTAAGCCAGCACATAGTTTCGGGGCCATCCATAATTGGCATTTTAATATCCAGTAAAACCAAATTGGGTTTAGCGCGATTGGCTTCAAATTGATGTGTCAATTCCCGCCCGTTTTTGTAAATGCCTGAAACCTCATAACCATCAAACGTATTTATAAGGTTTTTTAAAGATTGGGCGAACAAAGTATGGTCATCTACAATGGCTACCGTTCTACTCATTGGTATCTTCTTTTAAAGCGTAGCGTAAATATAGAGAAGTTCCTTCGCCCGGGGCAGATTTTAATTTAAAATTTGCTGAAATTAGTGCTGCCCTACTCTCCATATTAAACAACCCCGAACTCTTTTTTATATCATTTAATATAAATCCTTTCCCATTATCTTTAGCGGTAATTATTAATTCTTCGGAAGTAAAACTTAAGCGTACGGTTAATTCTGAAGCTTTAGCATGCTTAATCACATTGGCAAAAAACTCCTGAAGAATTCTAAATAAGATAATGCTATGCTGTTGTTCTATTTCTTTCTTCTCCCCTTTAATTACTAACCTGGTCTCTATCACCCCTAATCGCTGAAACCTGGTTAACTCATTCGCGATGGCAGTTTGTAAACCAGCATAGCCTATTACTTCGTTGTTTAACGATTTAGAAAGCGAGCGTACCTCTCTAAGGGAATTAGCAACAGTTTCTTTCACTTCTTCAAAAGACTGTCTATTTTCTTCCTTCGCGTTTTTGTTTAAGATATTTAATTGCAAAACCGCTACAGAAAGCAATTGCCCAATATTATCGTGTAATTCCCAACCTACATTTTTTAAGGTTTGCTCCTGCATTTCTATTCGCGATTGAGAAATCTCTCTTTCAAAACGCTGCTTAGCTTCAAATTGTTCCTGCAACATTTTGTTTTTACGCCGCTGGTACACCACAAAAAACACGATCACAAACCCTGTTAGCAACAAGATGACCACGATAAAATAAATAATAAGCAGCAGGTCTTCTTTAGTGATCATTTGTAAATATTTTAGAAGTTGACTTTTTCTTATTGGCCAGGTATAAAAAAGCAATGCTGTAAAAACTATACATTAAAAGACTCAAACCAACTAAAACAGATTTACTAAGTTTAATAAACTCCGGACTCTGGAAAGTAAAATATTTATAATAGATCAAAATAGGGGTGGAAGTCAAAAAAAACAGGAGCGCCATAAAAGAAATATAAAAACTAATCTCCCTTTTGATGCTTAATATTTTTGAACTCAATAAAATTTCAAGATAATAATAGAAAATCACTACCACCAAAAGGAAGCTCCCTGTAATATAAGTGACTATAGAATGACTTTCAAAAAACACATCTGAAAAAATTAAATTGAGGATACAGGTTATAACATACAGGATCAAGCTTATGTGGATAATGTTTTTTATTTTTTTATTTGAAATATTCCAGGTAAAATATAGAATATAAACCAAAAAACTTATAATCAAGTAAGGATTATATATCCAGAAATTGTTATACAGGAAAGTATTCTTCAGAAAATGCAAAGACTCATTCCAATAAATTATTTTGGGTATTGCAGCTAGCGCTTCCACAAAATAGGTAAGCAATAAAAAATAGGAAAAAAAACCGACCGCTTTATCGGTCGGCTTTTTACTGTAATAATATAATCCGGAAATCGCAGCAAAACCTTCAAGTAGAATTACCAAAAAAGTAAGGTGTTGCATTAATAGTTTCTTGGAGGTTCGCCACCCTGAATTATATTCATAGGCTCAATATCATAATTATTCTCATTGTCATCACCATCATTTTTATAATTTAATTTTCTTAATTTTCTCGATTTTTCTTTGGTGGGTGAAAGGAACATGGTAGTATAACTTCTTTTCCCTTTAGTTTTAGGATAAGCCCCTAAATAAAACCGAATTCCCGGTTTTTCTACATCCTGTTCCTTAGATTTTTCGCGAACGTAATCCAGGTATTCCTGTAATTCGTCCAGGCTATACCAGAATTCGCGGGTATCTTCATAGCCACAACATTTTTCAATATCCTTTCCTCTGGTTTTCACCCATTCATCCTGCTCTCTTCTAGCTTCTTCGACACTAATACATTTTTTAGGCTTTTTCATAAGAGTTTAATCGATTGGTTGGTTTAAAATTATGTTAAAGTAAATTTAACCGAAAAATTGAATTAGCCAAAGTTTTTTGTTCTTCCAGCTAGGATTAAAAAAAATATAGCTGTTCTACCCTTACAGGCAGCGAGTTTTTAGAAAAAGGGGATTTTTCCCCTTGTGAACGCTAAGCTCTTAAACTACATTTGACATAGTCATTTTAGGTAGCTAAAATGTTTTGGGGCAAAAAAGTGTCGTTTATGGTGTGAGGTTCGATTGGTAGGGTAATCGGATTTCTATATATCCAAAACGGCACTTTTTTATTAGTGAAAGCCCCCTAACCCCCGAAGGGGGAATTCTCACCTCTTTGCTTAAAGTAATTTTTCAACCTGAACTTCATTCAGAACCTATTACGAACTTTATTCGAACATTTATCAAGTTAAACGTTAAAATAAATTCAGCTTAACATAAGTACAAAGAAAAAATTAACCTTACTTTTTCAGGGTTATGCTTCTCATCCTTTGGGGATCGGGGCGCTTTTAAACCTAATTTTATCACCGGTCTTTTTTTGTGCTATGGTGTTTATGGCATCTTCGCTCAACTGCAGTACCCGTGGATATCCCCCGGTAGTTTGGCAGTCACGCATCAGGACTATTAATTTTCCTCCTGGGGTTAACTGTACAGTTCCCGGTAGAACAGGTCCCGTAATAATAGGATCGAGTTCATTTTTTAAAATTTCACTCAATTGAATCGCCATTCGGTTGTTGTTTTTATCCAGGCTAAACGCGCTTTGTCTTAGATGACTTTTTAAAGTTTCCGGCAGGTTATCATACTCGGGACCGGGAAAAACACTCAAATTTTCACTTTCCAGATAAGCATCGTTGTACTTAACCGAAGTATGGGTTTCAATTTTTTCTTCTTCGGAAGATAAATAGGTTAAGGTCATTCCTTTTTCCAGTTTTGTGTTTTCGGTAATTTCAGCATACCAACTTCTACTTTCCAGGATTTTTTCCAATTGAAAACCGTTTTTTATAGCTAAGTAAGCCCGCATTCCTATAATTGGTCTTCCAAAAGAAAGAATATCCCCGGCTTCAGCTTTTATAATTTCATTATTTTCAATTTTAGAATCATTAAGTTTTGGAGATAAATCGGCACCGGAAATTGCAATTTTTGCCGCTGCTTCAAATTCCAGCTTTGGTCCCATTTGAGTAATTTCTAAAGTAGCCGCATTAGCATCATTTTGTAAAATAAGATTCGCGGTTTTCGAAGCGTTTTTATCCATAGCGCCACTACTGGGAACTCCATATTTTTGAAATCCGCGTCTCCCAAAATCCTGAATTGTGGAAAGTAATCCCGGTTGTAAAACTTTAAGTTTAGCCTTCATATTTTTCCTTTTTTAACTGAAATTTTCCTTCTAAAATTTGTTCTCGAATTTCCTGAAATTCGGCTTTAGACACCCTCTCAAATTTCACCTTGTCTCCAGAAGAAATTTCAAAGGGCGGATTAGCATTTTTATCAAATAAATTAACGGGACAATTTCCCAAAATTTGCCATCCGCCGGGACTCGATTTTGGATAAATTCCCGTCTGGTTTTCGCCTATTCCAACCGCTCCTTTTTCGATCTTTAAACGCGGTTGTTTTTTACGGGAAATTTGTAGCTTTTCATCCAGGCCGCCCAGGTATAAAAACCCGGGTAAAAAACCTATAAAATAAACGGTGTAGAGCGGGGCTGTATGCAAGCTAATTACTTCCTCTTTAGTCAGGTCTTTTTCTTTGGAAATGAATTCTAAATCCCAACCAAAATCCTCGTCATAACAAACCGGCAAGTAAACAATTTTCTGGTCACTTATTTTTTCTATCTTAGCATTTTCAAACAGCTTTTTAAGCTTAGAAATTTCACCATAGACATCTTCTATACTAAACAGGTAGTTAATTAATAACGAGTTATATGTGTTAATTACTTCAACATTTGCTTTAATATATAAATTTTCAAGTTTATTCTTGAAGAACAATATCTCCTGAAGTAGTATTTCATCAATTATAGGAGCAAATTCTATGAGGACCCCGCGCTCCCCCATAGGACTTATCTTTGGAAAACCTTTCATTGAGCGTGCTTGATTTTTACAGATTTTTCTGCAAACTTTTTACGTAAAAATAACATGATTTCTACCGAATTTGGTGTGTCGCTATGCAAGCAAAAAGTACCCGCTTTACAGTCTAATTTCTCTCCGTTTTCACAGTGTATTTTCCCTTCAGAAAACATTGAAAAAACATGCTTAAAAACCGCTTCTTTTTCGGTGATTAAAGCATTGGGTTTAGACCGGGAAACAAGTTGATAATTTGTGGTGTAATTTCGGTCTGCAAAGGCTTCAAAAACAACCGTAATTTTTCCCATAGCCAGGTTAGAAATTACTGAATTTTGCGGACAAAATAATGCTAAATTCTGGTCGAATTCAAGCATCGCATCTACAATAATTTTGGCAGTTTTTTCATCTTTTACAGCTTCGTTATAAAGTGCTCCATGGGGTTTTACATGAGTGAGTTTTACCCCATCTGCTTCGGCCAATTGTTTTAAACTTAAAATCTGGGCGACTACCGTTCGCTTTAATTCTTCCGAAGAAATATCCATTGGTTTCCGACCAAAATTTTCCTTGTCTGGGTATGAAGGATGCGCACCAATTTCAACATTGTTTTCCATTGCTAAACGAATAGTGTCACGCATGGTTTCTAAATTTCCTGCGTGGCCGCCACAGGCAATATTACAGGCAGAAATATGCGGCATAAGCGCTGCATCAAAATCTCCGCCTTCACCTAAATCGCAGTTAATGTGGATTTCTTTCATAATTTATACTTTTAGATTAGTAAACTTCAAGTTACCCATTCAAAATGGATATGAGAAAACATCGCTACAACTATATTTTCAGCAGCATTAAAAATTCTGTAATACGCTTAATATCGCCTTAAAACCCAAAAACATTGCAATTGCAATTACAATAGCACCCAGGAGGTTTTGCCATTTAGAATTTCGGTTTTCTCCCAACACCGAAGCTTTATTAGCTATCCAAAATAAGAAAATAGCGATAACGGGCAATAAAATCCCATTTGCAACTTGAGCAAAACGTATGATTTCTATCGGATTGATCTTTAGGGAAGAAAAGAAAACCCCCATTAACAAGACAAAAGCCCAAATCATTTTGAACTTTGCTGCTCGTAATCCGCCATTCCAGCCAAAACATCCTTTTACCACATAAGCGGCTGCAAGGGGCGCTGTGATTGACGAGGTAATTCCGGCTGCCATTAACCCAAGGGACATAAACCAGGTGGCATAACTACCAAATAGCGGCTCTAAACTCACCGCCATGGACGCCGCCGAGTCAATATTTGAAAAACCAGCCGAAGCAGCACTAACTAAAATAGCCATGGAAACCATCCCTCCAAGAAGAATGGACACCAGAAGTTCTTTTCTTGCTATAGGTAAAGCAGATGGGCTTTTCCACTTCTCACTAACAAGGGAAGCGTGCAGAAAAAGGTTATAAGGAACTACTGTAGTGCCAACAATTGCCATTACACCAAGCAAACCCGTGGTAGAATTAATTGACGGCACAAAGCCTTTTAACAGTGCTGTAAGATTTGGTCGGGTGAGTATGGCTGTTAATACGAAGCTGAAACTCATAAGCAACACCAGGCCAATAAAAATCTTCTCAAGCCTTTTATAATTGCCAGAATAAAGCAACGCAAAGGCTATCGCGCCAATTAGTAAACTCCAAAGATTGAGTGAAAAATCCCCCAGCTGCAGTTTCTGCACGCCAAAAAGTGCTTCGGCACCTAAAACGGCACCGGTAATATTTCCGGCTTCATAAGAGGCATTTCCAATCACAATAGCCGAAAATATTAGTGTAAGGGCCAAAATTTTGACTACAGGGTGCTTTATTTCTTCCCGCAGTACTTCACTTAGACCTTTCTGGGAAATAATCCCCAGGCGCGCTGCCATTTCCTGTAAAACAAGGCAGGAAAGTATAGAAAGCAGTAAAGCCCATAGCAAGCCATACCCAAATTCTACGCCAGCCAGGGTACAAACCGTCACCGTTCCGGGACCAATAAATGCAGCCGAAACCAGGATGCCGGGACCAAGGTTTTTTATAAAGTTTCGCACTAAATATCTTTAGATTCCTGCAGGGCATAAATAGCAAAAGTACCCAACCAATGCCCACCTTCATAGCTATCGCCCACTACATTGGGAAAAGACTTTTTTATATGCCTATTGGCTAATGGCTGTAGGTGGGAAAACAAATCGGGGTATTTACTAATAAGGTCATAAAAGACCCAGGCCCTGCTAAAATTGAGTCCGTCGAGATGTACTAATTTACCATCGGTCCTATCTGAAACTTCGGCTACCGGAATATTAAAATCGGCCTTTTTAAGTTGTGGCATAAAATCACCCAGCCACATTTGAAAGGCATTTTTCGGCAGCACCCTTCGCATAATACTTACCTCTTCGAGACAGGGTGAAAGAAAGTCGAAGCCACTGGGTTCCCAACCCAAGGGACAATTATCATCATTTAAATAAAAATCACGGGCTTTTTTAGAAACAACACCCATAAGGCTATCTTTTTTAGTTGCCTGTGCATAATCGTAAGCAAAACTAAGTCCGAATGCAGTATTAGAATGCTCCCCTACCCTAATTGGATAATTTAGTTTTGGCAAAAATTCAAGGTATTTTTCTACGATAAGACTGGTTAAAGGAGCTAAATTATTTTCCAGTTCTTTAGCCATAGGATCTTCCCAGGTTTCAATTTCTTCTGAAAGTTTTAAAAGCCAGGCCCACCCATAAGTACGCTCAAAAGAACCACTTTCTTTTCGCTTAAAATAGGCAATTTCCCCCTGGATATTCTTTTTTGAAAGCGATTCCTGAAGCTTTTTTCTAATTTCAGCTGCTTTTTCCAAATCTGGAAATTGCTTTAAAAGACTAACCAAAGACCAATGTGCGTGTACCGAAGAATGCCAATCGAAACAACCATAAAACGCCGGATGTAATTCTGAAGGCTCTCCCAGGGCCTTTTCATTTTCTAAAACCTGGTTTAATTTATTGGGATATTCGGTATTAAGGCAGCTTAAAGGCATTTCGGCCAGTTTATTGGCTTCAGACAAAGTGAATACTATTTTCTCTTCTGTTAACAAATTTATACTTAAAGAATCTGCTTCATTAATACTATCGATGTTCATTTCTGTTTTAGTTTCAACTTTTGGATCTCCTTTGCAAGAACATATCAATACACCCAGTAGCAGCAAAAAAACTTTTTTCATAGTGGTTGGTCTTAAAATAAGCTTCTATTTTTTATAATGGTAAACAAAAAGTAAATATAATTTAAATACTTACATAGTTGTTCTAAAATTATCGACTACTTGGAATGGTTAAATACTTATTTCTGAAGAAACATCAACCCAACCAACCATCGCGGTCCAGGCTGCGATATTGTATCGCTTCACTAATATGACTCCCCTGTATGTTTGCTGAATTTTCTAAATCGGCAATAGTGCGTGAAACTTTTAAAATCCTATCATAAGCCCGGGCCGAGAGGTTTAAGCGCTCCATCGCTGTTTTGAGTAAGCTTTTTGAAGCTTCATCTAACGCGCAATACTTTCTTATTTGCTTCACATTCATTTGCGCGTTATAATGCACCGTATCTGACTCCTGAAACCTTTCTGTTTGCAATTGCCGGGCCCTGGTCACCCTTTTTCTAATCTCCACACTCGTTTCACCGCGACGTTCCTCGCTTAACTTATCGAACGGAACGGGCGTCACTTCAATATGAATATCTATACGGTCTAAAAGCGGACCACTTATTTTACCCAAATAACGTTGCATTTCGGCCGGCGAAGAGGTTGCCGGGGCATCGGGATCGTTAAAATAACCACTGGGACTGGGATTCATACTCGCTACCAGCATAAAACTGGATGGATAGGTTACTGTAAATTTTGCCCGGGAAATAGTAACTTCCCTATCCTCCAAAGGTTGCCGCATCACTTCTAAAACTCCGCGTTTAAATTCAGGTAATTCATCTAAAAATAGTACACCATTATGAGAAAGTGAAATCTCCCCCGGTTGCGGATAAGCACCGCCTCCTACTAAAGCTACATCTGAAATCGTGTGGTGTGGGCTCCTAAAAGGACGCTGAGACATCAACCCCACGTGCTCTTTAATGCGACCTACCACGCTGTGTATTTTTGTAGTTTCCAATGCCTCCCTAAGCGTCATAGGTGGTAAAATACTGGGCAAACGTTTAGCCAGCATGGTTTTACCGGCTCCCGGCGGACCTATAAGAATTATATTATGCCCACCGGCCGCTGCAATTTCCATACAGCGTTTTATAGATTCCTGTCCTTTTACATCGGCAAAATCATGTTCAGGATGATCCAGGTTTTTATAAAATTCTTCGCGGGTATTGATTATAGTTTGTTCCAGGACTGCTCCTGTATCGAAAAAATTTATTACTTCAGTAATATTTTCTACGCCATAAACTTCCAGACCACTAACTATTGCGGCTTCTTTGGCATTCTGTTTTGGAAGGATAAAGCCTTTAAAACCGTCTTCTTTTGCTTTTATAGCAATTGGTAACGCCCCTCTTATGGGTTGTAGGCTACCGTCCAGGGAAAGCTCTCCCATAATAAGATAATCTGAAATATTTTCTGCTTTAATTTGGCCAGAAGCGGCCAGAATCCCAAGACTAAGGCTAAGATCATAGGCCGATCCCTCTTTCCTTAGATCGGCCGGTGCCATATTTACTATAATCTTTTTTCCGGGGAATTTGTAATCATTATTTTGAAGTGCGGCAGCAATCCTAAAACTGCTTTCCCTCACCGCATTATCGGGCAAACCCACAAGATGATAACCAATACCGGTAGCAACATTCACCTCTATAGTAATTGTTGTGGCCTCTACCCCAAAAACTGCACTTCCATAAACCTTAATAAGCATCTAAGAGAGATATAATTTCTTAAATGTACTAAAAAGTTTTATGAATTTTATCAAATACTAAGCTTTAAGAACATCATTTCGGTAATACTCTAACAATCCATCAATAGGCCTGCGAACAATATTACCAATTTCAATACCATATGGTTGCGCAACAGCGCGAATAATATCTTCACTAAAATAGGCGATAGTACCTATAAAATGAACTGGCATGCTCCTGGCTTCTTTATAAGAAAGTACACGGGAATGCATAAAATCTGTAATTCCTTCGTGAACTAATTTATAGAAATAGCCATTTCGCTCGTTAGAGAATATAAATTCTGCAAAAGAAGCGAGGTAAGTGTTAGGATTATCCTTCCTATAGAGATTCTTTTTAATCTCATCGGAATCCATATTGTATTTTTTAGCAAAATCTTCAGCTAATTCCGGGGGCATTCTTTTGTAGTAATAATCCCTTACCAATCTTTTTCCGAAGTAATTTCCACTGGCCTCATCCATAAGGATATACCCCAGGGAGTTCACAGCCTGGTGAATATCTTTACCATCAAAGTAACAACTGTTGGAACCGGTACCTAAAATACAAACAATACCCGGCTCTCTGGTCGCTGCATATACAGCTGCAACCATATCCTCATAAATAAGTACTTCCTGAACATTTGTGAAAAAGTTGGTAAAAATGCCTTCTAACCTTTTACTGGGAGCTGCAGTACCGCAACCGGCACCATAAAAATGGACTTTTTCCACTTTATCTTTTACGTCCCTTAGATCGGCATTTTCTTCTACACGTCGTTCCAACACATCTTCAGAAAAAACTGCTGGATTTAATCCTTTGGTTCGGGTTCTCAAAATCTCTTCGCCAGTAGAGCTAAGTAAGATCCAATCACATTTTGTTGAACCACCGTCTGCTATTAATATCATGTGTGCTTGCTTTAAATTAATAAGCCTGAAGAATATGCTTTAGACTGGTGTCTATGCATAGTTTTCTTCAGGCTTTAAAGAAATAATATTAAATTGAATTTACGTGTAAAGCTAAATTCAGGATACTGGCAGAGTAACCATATTCGTTATCATACCAGGCGATTAATTTAAAGAAGTTATCATTTAAAGCAATTCCGGCATCGGCATCAAAGTTTGAAGTGTGTTCATCTGAAACGAAATCCTGAGAAACAACAGCTTCTTCGGTATAAGAAATAATACCTTTATAGTCACCTTCTGAAGCTTTTTTCATTGCTGCTTTCACCTCATCATAACTTACAGACTTTTCGGTTTTTACAGTAAGATCTACTACAGAGACATCGGTAGTTGGTACTCTAAACGCCATCCCGGTAAGTTTACCTTCTAAAGAAGGGATTACTTTAGTAACCGCTACTGCAGCTCCAGTAGAAGTTGGGATAATATTGGCAAGGGCACTACGACCTAACCTGTAATTTTTGGCAGATGGAGAATCCACGGTAAATTGGGTAGAAGTACTCGCGTGAACGGTAGTCATTAGACCTTCTTTAATACCAAATTCATCATCTATAACTTTTGCCATTGGGGCAAGACAGTTTGTAGTACAAGAAGCGTTAGAAACGATAGTATCGTCTGCTTTTACATCTTTGTGGTTAACACCCATTACAAACATGGGTACTGTTTTAGATGGCGCAGAAATCACTACTTTTTTAGCACCAGCATCGATATGACCCTGTGCTGAATCTTTTTCTTTAAAGATTCCTGTACATTCCAATACAACATCTGCATTAACGGCGTCCCATTTCAAGTCTGCCGGATTTTTTTCAGCAGAAACACGAATGGTCTTACCATCTACAATAAGATTTCCATCTTTTACAGAAACCTCACCTTTAAATTTCCCGTGTACAGAATCATACTTTAACATATAAGCCAGGTGATCTACATCAAGCAAATCGTTAATTCCTACTACTTCTACATCATCTCTTTGTGCCGCGATTCTAAAAGCGATACGTCCAATACGGCCAAAGCCGTTAATTCCAATTTTTGTACTCATAACTTACATTTTAATTTTAAACTGAAGTGATGTCTGCCACCCTTCTCAATTCTTTATCTAACTCCCTGTCAGACTTCAGGGCTGTTTTAAGCGGAACATGGACCACCTTTTGATGGCACAATCCCACCATAATATTGGTTGCCCCATCGGTTAATGCTTCTACTGCACCCACGCCAAGTTTACTGGCAAGTACGCGATCAAAACAACTGGGGGAACCACCTCGCTGAATATGTCCTAAAACAGAAACCCGAATATCATATTCTTTATGGCTTTCTGAAATAAATTCTGCGAGTTCAAAAATATTCTTTCCACTCTTCTCACCTTCGGCAACAACAATAATACTGGAAGTTTTCCCAGACTTCTTACTTTTCTCCAAAGAATCCATCATACGTTGAATTCCGTGTTTTTCTTCGGGAAGTAAAATTTCTTCAGCTCCAGCACCAATACCACTATTTAAAGCAATATCACCTGCTTCACGCCCCATAACTTCAATAAGGAATAAACGGTTATGTGAACTGGCAGTATCGCGAATTTTATCTATAGCTTCTACCACCGTGTTTAAAGCAGTATCATAACCAAGGGTGCAATCTGTACCGTTAATATCGTTATCTATAGTTGCAGGGATTCCCACAACCGGAAAATCAAATTCTTTATAAAAATGTAAGGCTCCTGTAAAAGTCCCATCGCCACCAACCACAATTAATGCATCTACGCCCGCATCGGTTAAATTTTTATGAGCTTTTTTTCTACCTTCTTTAGTTTTAAAATCAATAGACCTGGAAGATTGAAGAAACGTTCCTCCTTTGTTGATAATATTTCTTACAGAACGCGCCGTAAGCGTCTCAAAATCTGCCTCAATAAGCCCTTGAAAACCCCCATAAACTCCTATGCAATCTAAATTGTAATAGGAACAGGATCTTACTACTGCCCTTATGGCAGCGTTCATACCAGGTGCATCCCCACCCGATGTTAGTACTGCAATTTTGTTTATTGTTTTTGCCATTAGGCCAAAGCTATCTTAATTTTATAATATAACCTAATTTCTCAAAAAACTAAAACGTTTTCGGTTAATAACTAAAAAAAGCAGCCTTTTCTATGAGGCTGCTTTTAGAATTTTAGGATTATTCTTGCTTATTTATTATCTAATTAGCATTTACATTAATTATTTTTTTAAACGATATAAGCTTAGAAAACAAGCAATTGGTGCATTTTTAAAATCTAAAGCCTTTAAGTCATTTTAAACCACTCTTAATCCTGAACTTTAAAGCTTTTAAGAGATTATTTCACATGCTCGTTAACCAAAATAAGATATTGCCAGGGGTTTAATTGCATTTTTTCATTAGCTTTAATTTCTATTTCTTCTCCGGTCATATAATTCTTAAATGCACCCTCTTTTTCTATGTTGAATGATACAGCCTCCTCACTCATATTAGCGATATAGACAAGTTCTTCTCCTTCTTTATGTCTTCTGAAAGCGAGGATTTTATCCTCAGCAGAAGTTTTTATATTTTCATAACCGGCGGCTTGTTTTGCCCCGTGCAGAGCTTTGCTGGAATTCTTTAAGGCTCCCAGTTTTTCTAAAACAGGCCACACTTTTGCTTTTTTCTTCGGAATTGTGTCTTTCTCAAAAAATCGCAATCTTTTGTTCATATCATATTCCTGACCGCTATAAATTAACGGAACTCCGGGTAAAGTATAAGTTAAAGCCAGCATAGTTTCGGAAGCTTCTCCCATTCGCTCGGCAACAGTCCCGTTCCAGGAATTCTCATCGTGATTAGTCACAAAATTCATTAGATAAGACCGTTTTGGTGTGTCGTTTCTACGAGCTCTTCAAAATCTTCAAAAGTTCCAAATTCAGGATTTACGTCGGTATAATCTGAAATATACCCGATTCAACGAAACCCATGGAAATGCTTCCGGCATGTTCAACAGGACTTATGAAGATTTCTATCCCAATAGCGTAAACAACTATTATGATAACAGTCTTTTCTACCCAGAGACCAACCTGGATCACCACCGGGAACGCGTTCAAAACTGGTTATGGAAAAAAGAAAATTCCGTGGCAAAATATTATAAAAACGAAATGGGTTTTGATGGCTGGCGTTTCGATTACGTAAAAGGATTTGAACCCTGGGTAATAAAAGAATGGATGGACGAAGTTGGCGGATTTGCCGTTGGCGAAAATTATGATGGCAATGCAGATGTACTGGTTAAATGGGTAGAAGAAGCAGGAGTATCGGCCTTCGATTTTGCGGCTTTCTACAAAATGGAAGAAGCTTTTGACCGTTTTGATGATCTAAATTACCTGGATGGAAAGATGCTTAGAAAGAGCCATCCGGGGCAAGCGGTAACTTTTGTAGCCAATCATGATACAGAAAAAGATGAAAATGAAGACAACCGTATAGCCAGTGCAAATAAAATGAAGGCTTATGCATACATTTTAACGCATGACGGTTATCCTACAATTTTTTATTCAGATTACGAAAACGACGCTTTTCAAAGAAAATTAAAGCGATTGATCGAGATTCATAATAGTTTAGCCACGGGCGAAGTAGAAGTTTTACATGTTGATGAAGATGAATATATCATGAAAAGAAAAGGCAATGCAGAAAACCCCGGATTAATTCTATATATTAGCACCAGCGGAACGACAAAACGCCGCCAGGTTCAAACAAATTGGAATAATGTTACCTTAAATGATTACAGCGGTAACACAACATACAACCCTACCTCCAATGAAAACGGAATGGTAAAACTTGAAGCCCCTGCAAACGGGTTTTCAATTTGGTCTATAACTAAATAGTTTTTATTTTGAATTTTCATAGGTGTTAATTCAAAAGCGGGCCGATTGTTCATTCAATCGGCCTCTTTTTTTACTTGAAATCAGCAGCTTACTACTACACAAGCCTTTCCCAATGTTTTTTCAAAATTTGTTAACTTTTAAGTGTTGATAAATACGTACTCTATTGATTTACAATATATTAACACTATTTTCTTGATAACTTTTTTCAACATAATTTTATTTTCCTGTGTTTCTTTGTCTATATTTACACTCCTTATTAAGAAATAATAATCCTAAAATCAAAATTACAATGGGTGTGAATACTACTACCGCCGCTCCTAAAACCTACAGCCAGGAAGAAGCATTTAAGGCTTCTCTGGACTATTTTAAAGGAGACGATCTAGCCGCACGGGTTTGGGTAAACAAATATGCTCTTAAAGATTCCCAGGGGAGTATTTATGAGCTTACGCCAAACGACATGCACAAACGAATTGCTAAAGAAATTGCCCGTGTTGAACAACGCTACCCCAACCCTATGAGCGAAGATGAAGTTTTTGATCTTATAAAAGACTTTAAATACATCGTTCCTCAGGGTAGCCCAATGGCCGGTATTGGTAATCCTTACCAAATTGCCTCGCTTTCCAACTGTTTTGTAATTGGTAACGACGGGGATTCAGATTCCTATGGTGGAATAATGAAAATAGACCAGGAACAGGTGCAGCTTATGAAACGTCGTGGTGGTGTAGGGCACGATCTTTCCCACATACGCCCAAAAGGTTCCGCAGTAAAAAACTCGGCGCTTACCTCTACGGGAATTGTGCCTTTTATGGAGCGTTACTCCAATTCTACCCGCGAGGTAGCACAAGACGGTCGCCGTGGCGCCCTAATGCTCTCCGTTTCTATAAACCACCCCGATTCTGAAGATTTTATAGATGCAAAAATGGAGCAGGGTAAAGTTACCGGCGCCAATGTTTCTGTGCGTATAGACGATGAGTTTATGCGAGCGGTGAAAGACAATAAAAAATACACCCAGAAGTATCCTATTTTTAGCGAAAATCCTAAGAAGACACGAGAAATTGAAGCTGAAAAAGTTTGGAAAAAGATTGTTCACAATGCGTGGAAATCTGCAGAGCCCGGTATTTTATTCTGGGACACGGTAATTAACGAATCGGTGCCAGATTGCTATGCAGACCTTGGTTATAAAACAGTTTCTACTAATCCTTGTGGGGAAATTCCTCTTTGCCCATACGATTCCTGTAGGTTACTGGCTATTAATTTATTTTCTTACGTAGAAGATCCATTTACCGAAAAAGCTTCCTTTAATTTTGAATTGTTTAAAAAACACGTTGCCGCAGCGCAGCGTATCATGGACGATATCATTGACCTGGAGCTGGAAAAAATTGACGCTATTCTCGAGAAAATTGACGCCGATCCTGAAGGCGGTGAAATTAAAAGCGTAGAATATAATCTTTGGAAAAATATTCAAACAAAAGCAAAAGAAGGACGTAGAACCGGAATTGGTATTACTGCAGAAGGCGACATGCTTGCCGGCCTGGGTATTCAATACGGAAGTGATGAAGGCGTGGATTTTTCAGTAAAAATTCATAAAACCATCGCTCTTGAAGCTTATAGAGCTTCAGTTTATGCCGCCAAAGACAGAGGCGCTTTCGGTATTTTTGATGCCGAGCGTGAAAAGGAAAATCCGTTTATTCTTAGGTTAAAAGAAGCCGATGAAAAACTCTATTATGATATGCTGGAATACGGCCGTCGTAATATCGCTTTGCTCACCATTGCACCAACCGGCACTACCAGTTTAATGACCCAAACAACTTCTGGGATTGAGCCAGTTTTTCTTCCGGTTTATAAAAGAAGAAGAAAAGTTAATCCCAATGATAAAGATTCCCGAGTTGACTTTGTAGATGAAGTTGGGGATTCCTGGGAAGAATATGTAGTTTTTCATCATCGCTTTAAAGAATGGATGAAAGTAAATGGTCACGAAATTACAGACGATTATACCCAAACCGAATTAGATGAGCTTATTAAAGCTTCACCTTATTACAAAGCGACTTCCAATGATGTAGATTGGTTAAGCAAAGTGAAGATGCAGGGAGCGGTGCAGAAATGGGTAGATCACTCCATTAGTGTTACAATTAACCTTCCAAACGATGTTAGTGAAGACCTGGTAGGTAAACTATATTTAGAAGCCTGGCAGGCTGGCTGTAAAGGGGTAACCGTTTATCGCGACGGTTCACGCTCTGGGGTTTTAATCTCTAATGAGGAGAAAAAAGAGAGCGAAGATGGTGAGAGCAACTCCCCGTTCCCCACTACCCGACCGCAAACTTTAAATGCAGATGTGGTAAGGTTTCAAAACAATAAGGATAAGTGGATTGCATTTATAGGGCTTATTGACGACAAACCTTATGAAATCTTTACTGGTTTTGCCGATGATGAAGACGGAATTTTAATCCCGCGTTGGGTGACCAATGGTTATATTATTAAAAACCGTAATGAAGATGGAACTTCCCGTTATGATTTTCAATACGTGAATAAACGTGGTTATAAAACTACTATAGAAGGTTTATCGCATAAATTTAATCCCGAATATTGGAACTATGCGAAATTAATTTCCAGTA
Organism: Salegentibacter echinorum; assembly: GCF_900129445.1. Lineage (GTDB taxonomy): Bacteria > Bacteroidota > Bacteroidia > Flavobacteriales > Flavobacteriaceae > Salegentibacter > Salegentibacter echinorum. The sequence continues at coordinate 67,023 of NZ_FQVT01000003.1, read as the reverse complement.
CGCTGCGCCACGGAATGTCTATAGATAAGGTCGTAGATCTTATTAATAGCCTGCAGTTGGACAGTGAATCTATCAACACCTGGAAAAATGGGGTGGCGCGAGCATTGAAACGCTTTATCGCCGATGGCACCAAGGCGCCAAAACAAAAATGTAGCAATTGTAACTCATCTAATCTTATCTATCAGGAAGGTTGCTTAACCTGCCAGGATTGCGGCTCTTCCAAATGTGGATAGTAGTATAGCTCTTGTAATTTACAGATTAGATTATAAAAGGTCTTTTGATTAATTCAGAAGACCTTTTTATTTTTATCACTATTTTTCGGTTAAAGAACCAAGATCGCTCTCGCTGTAAGAAAAAAGAGAAAAGACTAAACTGCAATTAACTGAAAAACTTTATTTTTTTCAGAAATAAAATTTCTCAACTAAGTCTTTTTTGAGAATCAAGTAAATTCGGCGTTTTCTAAATCTTAAATATTCAAGTTGAAAAATTAAGTATTCAGAAATAATAAAGAATATTTGTGAATTCGTGGCGACTTTTCTACGATTAACCTGGTTCCATTACAGCAAAAACGGCGTTTTTATTTTTATAATATCAATTTAACATTTGTAATGTCGCACAGAAGGCGAAGCTGTTTTTTGTTCTATGACGCTGGAAATGGTTTAGCATTAAGCCTGTGCTTAGCTTAGTCGAAGCATAGCTATGGAAATTATGAGCAACCTGCCTGCCGGCAGGCAGGGAAAATAGAGCAAAAAATGAACGAGTTTGAATGCGTCATTATATGGTTAAATTGGTATAAACCGCCAGTCATTAACAACGCCAATTTTCAGTAATAAAAAAGTCCGGCAAAACCGGACTTTTCTAAACTAATAAGTCAATATCATTTACCAGAACATCGCATAAAGCATAGTAACAATTAAAAGAATTGCAAAGGCACCAATATTAAATGCCGGTCCTGTTTTAAATAGTTTACTGCTAAGCTCAATTCCTTTCTCGTGATCACGTCCTTTATTTTCTGCCAAACTAATGCTTATCATCAAGAGCATAGTAAGGATCCAGGTGTACATCATTTGATGCATAAATGGAAGCGTTACAAAAATAGGGTTATCAATCCAGCCATTAGGACCTATTTTAAAGAAAAGTGCGATAGGAATAGAAGCCAGCACCCCATAGATTGCCGCTTTATTTGTTGTCTTCTTCCAGAATAAACCTAGCATAAATACAGCTAATATCCCCGGACTAACTACCCCGGTGTATTCTTGAATATATTGAAAAACCTGCCCTAAATTATTTAATTGAGGTGCCAATATAACTGCAATAACCAGTGCTATGGTTGCAGAAAGTCTTCCTACAGTTACTAATTTCTTTTCTGAAGAAGCTTTGCCAAAGTATGGTTTATAAATATCCATAGTGAATATTGTGGCTGTAGAATTAAGCATAGAAGCGACAGAAGACACAATCGCCGCCGCCAAGGCTGCAAGCACCAAACCTTTTAAACCGGCAGGAACAAACTCCTGAATAAGCCAGGGTGCTGCATTATCATTAATGATATTACCATTACCACTAAAGAAGGAAGCATCGGTAAAAGATTGAGAAATTGTACCATCTGGCCCAGTATTCATCACAAAAGCGATGATACCGGGAATAACTACAATTAATGGAACAATTAATTTTAAAAATCCGGCTAGGATAATTCCTTTTTGTGATTCCCTAAGGCTCTTTGCCGCTAAAGTACGCTGAATGATATATTGATTAAAGCCCCAATAGTAAAGGTTAGCTACCCATAGACCACCAATTAATACTGCAAGACCGGGTAAATCCCACCAGGCATCTTTGCCATTTGGGGTAATAATTTCTCCTTTATCGAGAATCATAGAGAATTTCTCGGGAACTTCTTCATATACAGCGACCATTCCAGAGATTACCCCGCCATCTTCTGTCACGTGTGAAAGGGCAATAAATGTGGTAATAAGCCCACCAATAATGAGCAAGACTACTTGCACAACATCGGTCCAGGCTACAGCCGAAAGCCCTCCGTATAGCGAATAAGCTGCGGCAAAAAAGGCGAGGCCTATAATGGCATAAATAAAGAAAGATCCATCACCGGCCCCCATAATGGTATCTAAGGCTGTAGCACCCAGATATAACACAGATGTGAGATTTACAAACACAAAAAGACAAATCCAGAAGACGGCCAGAATTGTTTTTAAGTTCGAACCGTATCGCACCTCAATAAACTCGGGAATTGTGTATAGACCTTTATTAATAAAAATAGGCAGGAAAAACTTCCCTACAAGAAGTAGGGTAATTGCCGCCATCCATTCATAGGAAGCAATGGCGAGACCTATAGCAAAGCCAGAGCCAGACATGCCAATAAACTGTTCTGCAGAGATATTTGCTGCAATTAAAGAGGCTCCAATGGCCCACCAGGGTAAACTTTTATCTGCTAAAAAGTATCCTTCAGAAGAATCTCCTTTCCCCCTAGATACATACAAACCAATGCCCACGATTAACAGAGCATATGCCGCAAAAATAATTTGATCTAATAATCCAAATTCCATAAAATAAGCTATTAAAAAACGCGAAAAGCGTAGGGTGTGACTTTAAGTTTCAAAACCTAATAGTTGATATTAGCAAAGTTTCGCTAATTTAAAATTAAATTTCTAAAAAGTTCTTTTTACTAGTATTATTTTGAGACCGAAAATCGGTAGTTTATTCTATTATAGTACTCCTCTCCCGGTTTTAATAATGCAACAGGAAAATTTCTAAAATTGGGTGCATTTGGAAAGTTTTGTGCTTCTAAACAAATAGATGGATATTCATCTGCGATTTCTGTACGGTAATTTAAATCTTCGGGAAGATCTTCTGGTGCGTAAGCAATAAGCGCAGGTTGATTGCTTTCTACTTCCAACTTAATACCTGTTAATGGTGAGAATAGCCTTGCAGCAACCTCATCTTTACCAGATCTAAGCACAAATGCATCATCAAGGCTTCTATTACCAATGAGCTTACTTTCATTAAAATTCTTAGGATGTTTTTTCAATTTGGTCAAATTTCCAGAAGGCAGTAGCTCTTCATTTACTTCCAGTATTTTTTCAGCTTCAATTTGTAGAAAATGATCGCTAACACTACCTTTTCCATTTAAGTTGAAATAAGCGTGATTAGTGATATTCACCACTGTTTTCTTATCGGTTTTTGCTGAATATTCAATGAGGATCTCATTATTCTCGGTTAGGGTATATAGTACACTTACCTCAAGCTTACCGGGATAATTCTCTTCACCATCTTCACTGGTATAGCTAAGCTTTACCGATGGGTTAGGTGCCGATTTCTCTTCGCCAACTTCCCAAAACTTATATTGAAAACCAGATTCTCCACCGTGCAGGTGAACACCGTTTTTTGTACTAAGTTTATATTCCTTATCATCCAATGTAAAAGTGCCGTTAGCTATTCTACCTGCATAACGTCCCACCGAAGCGCCAAAACACTTATTGTGCTCTTTGTAAACCGGGCTTAAATATTCTTTTGAATGCGGGGAGACAATTACATTTACCTCTTCTCCTCTTTTATCATTCATCTTAAAGCCTAAAATAGCCGCTCCAAAATTCAAAATTTCCAACGAATTACCAGCTTCATTATTTAAAGTGATAACTTTTAGCGCTTTTTCTTCTGTTTTATCCAAAATATATTCTTTAGTTGTTTTTTCGACAATCCAGTCATTAACTTTTTCTTCCAGAATGCTCAAAGGTAAGGTTCCACGCACAAGAATCACCTCATGAAACTGCTTAATTTTAAAATCTTTTATTTTTTTCTTTGCAGTTTTTCGCAGTTCCAATATTTTATGAACCTTAATTTTATATGCTACTCTTTTAAAACTGAAAATTCTATAGCCGAATCTCCATAAACACTGTGGGTTTGTTTTTGAAAATCATCTTCTTCAGCTTTAAAAATATTGGGCACATAAGTTTGCGGATTCAAATCGATAAGCGGAAACCAGGTACTTTGCACCTGTATTTGCAATTTATGACCTTTTTTAAAAGTATGGTTAATATCCTGCAGTGTGATATTCACGGCAGTTTTCTTATTGGGTTCAAAAGGCTCGGGTTGCTCAAAGCTATTTCTAAATCTGCCGCGCATTACCTCACTTCGCACCATCATATGATAATTATCCATATCTAAATGTTCCATGGTTTCTTCATAATCCTCGGCATCTGCTGGATAAACATCTATTACCTTTACAATCCAGTCTGCAGCGCTACCCGTGGTCGCTACCTGTAAACGGGCCTCTATCTCACCTGCCAATTTCATATCTTCTTCCAAAACATCGGTTTCAAAAGTTAGCACATCTGGTCTTCTGCCAGCAAAACGTTGATCTCCGGTCATGTATTCCCTGGGTGTAAAAACTGCTTTAATTTCATTGTTGTAAGAAACCGGTTTCTTGGGATCACTAACAAAGCTTTCTTTATTATCATCGGGCTCGTTAGTCAGTTTTTGTTCATCGCCTAGATAAAAAACCTTAGCCTGGACATTTTTTGGAGGCCACTGGGCATAAGCATTCCATTTTCTTGCCCCGGTATCATAAACATAAGCTTCGGGCAGATCTACATCTTTGCTGCCATCACCTTTTAAAAAGTGATTAAAAAATTTCGTTTCAATATCTTTTTGATAATGTTTGGAAATATCATTGCCAAAATATACATTACCCACAGCCTGTCTCTTAGATTGTCTTGCCCAATCGCCGTGGCTCCAGGGGCCAAAAACCATCATATTAAAATTATCACTGGTTTTTTCAATCTTTTTATAAGTATTGAATGGGCCGTATAAATCTTCAGCATCAAATAATCCGCCCACAACCATTACTGCCGGTTTTACATCGTTTAAATGTTGTATAATATCCCTGCTCTGCCAAAATTCATCATAATTGGGATGGTCTTTTAACTGCTGCCAGAAAATATTATCCTCACCGTAATATTTATCTAAATTAGTTAAAGGTCCAATATCCAAAAAGAATTGATATTGATCTTGTGTGCCCAAATCTGGTAAATCATACCAGGCTTTGGTAGTTGGGCCGTCTTTTTCGTAACCAAAAAGTGCGGTCGCACGCCAGTAGCTAAGCAAATAAGCCCCGTTATGATGAAAATCGTCGAAAAAGAAATCACCAATTCCGGCTTGTGGAGATGCCGCTTTTAGAGCGGGGTGGGAATCTACCAGGGAAACCACGCTATAATGCCCGGGGTATGAAATCCCCCAGGTGCCTACCCTTCCGTTATTGTTTTCTACATTATTGACAAGCCATTCTATGGTATCATAAGTATCGGTAGATTCATCGAACTCTTTTTTAGTTTTCTTCGGAATAATGGCACGCATATTATCGTAACTCCCTTCGCTCATCCAACGCCCGCGAACATCCTGATACACGATAATATTTCCTTCTTGCATCAAATATTTATTGGGGCCAATTCTAGACCTAAATTGATCTTTCCCGTAAGGCCTGGAACTATATGGCGTTCGCTGCATAATAATTGGATATTCCTGCGAGGTATCTTTGGGACTATAAATGGTGGTATGAAGCAAGGTGCCATCCCGCATTGGAATATCTACCTCCATCTTATTATAATTTTCTTTTACATTATATTTCTCTTGACTTATCGATGAAAATGGAAGAAAGTTCAGAAAAAAGACCAGGAGGGATAATTGAAGTAATTTCATAGTATTGCATACTTTTAAAGTGCCTAAAGATAGAAATTACACCGATAAACCTAAAGAAAAATTAAATTTTCCGCGGATTTTCTAATTTAGGAAAACCTTAAGCTGCTTAGATATTCAAGTTTTTCTAAAAAAACTATTCCGGAACGAGTTGGAGGGATATGTATGAGACAGAAATATTATTTTAATTTCGAGACGAATAGATTATCGATCAAAATCTTCTACCCCGGTATGTTCCACAAAAAAGCGATAGAAAAATGGCTACAACTTTATGGGTTACACGTGATTTTCACTATTTCCTGCCGGGGAGAAGTAATAGCGAAACGCCTGTCTGCCCGCATATTTATAACCCAAACAATTTCATTCCCAGAGCAGAGTAGCCAGGTATTTTCTTTTTCCGGTAAGGATAGCTTTTTATCTTTAAAGTAATCACTTATCTTCTTTTTACCTTTCATACCAAAAGGATAAAAGTAATCACCATTTTGCCATTTTCTTACCGTTAATGGATAATTTAATTTATCGGGGTTTACATAAATGCAATTTTTATTTTTTTCTACGATCTCTTCAACTTTATTAAAAGAAAAAGTTCCCATTGGCAACATAGCGAATTCATCATTTTTTGTGATTTTATAAACCTTATCTTCTATCTGGTTCCGTTCTGTAAGAATAAGGTATTCTCTATCTTTTACCAAACGATGGGTTTTAGAGAAAAGCACTTTACCAGGTTGTGCATTTAACAAGTTATACACATCATCCCACTCGGTAAAATCAAAAGTTTTGAGCAATTGATAGAGCACTGCCGGTGTATTTGGAATCTTTTTAAGATAATTTATATCCAAATTATAACCATAAGCCGATTTACTTATTATTTTAGGATACAATAAACTTAAATAATCTTCCACCAAAGCCTCATTTTCTCTTAGATGAGACTGGGTTTTTAAAAAACTCTCCAAAAATTTGGGATTCATTTCCTCGAGCATTGGTACAAGATGATGCCTTATTTTATTCCGAATATATTTGGTTTCTGCATTGGTATAGTCTTCCCGCCACTCAATGTTATTTGCTTCGGCATAGACCTCTATCCGGCTCCTGGAAAAACCAAGTAAAGGTCTAACTATAGCATTATTCACTTCTTTTATGCCGCTAAGGCCTTCTAAACCGGTACCTCGAATTAAATTAATGAAAAAAGTTTCTAAATCGTCATTGGCGTGATGTGCGGTAAGGATATACTCAAACTGATTGCGAAATCTTAATTCATTAAACCAATTATAACGCAAATCACGAGCAGCCATTTGGGTAGATACCCCCTGCTCTTCTGCATATTTATTGGTATTGAATTGCTCTACATAAAAATCTACATTTAATTTTTCAGCCAAATTTTTCACAAAAGTCTCATCTTCATCACAAGCTCCTTCTCTAAGATGAAAATTACAATGCGCAATACTAAAATCCAATTTTGCTGCGTGACATAAATAGGTAAGCACTACGCTATCTACACCACCACTTACCGCCAATAATAATTTGTGGTTGGTAAGATATGCAAGCTTTGATTTCAGCAGGTTTTTAAAGGCTTTTTCCATAAAATCAAATATACAAAATAAGCCTTACCTAAATCCTTTCCAGTAAATAGCAAACATTGATATATTCGCGTTTTTTCCCTTCCCTTTGGAAAGGGTTGGAGATGGGCTTTTTAATTCAAAACCCGTTGCATAGCGGCAGCTTTTATCAGGCATTCCTCATATTCTTTCTCTGGCACCGAAGCAGCGGTAATCGCACCTCCTACAGAGAAAGACACATATTTTTTCACAGCATTATAAAGAATACTGCGTATTACAACATTAAAATCGAAATCACCAGAAGGAGTGAAATATCCCACAGCCCCGCTATAAAGTCCGCGTTTTGTTTCCTCCAGATCTTCAATAATTTTCATTGCTGAAACTTTTGGGGCTCCGGTCATACTCCCCATTGGGAATGTAACCCGTAATGCTTCTACCGGCGGAATTCCCTCGGCTATTTTTGCTGAAATCGTCGAGACCATTTGATGTACTTGTTTAAAGGTATAAACTTTACACAATTCTTCCACCCGCACACTGCCCTTCGCTGCAATCTTTGAAAGGTCATTTCGCACCAAATCTACAATCATCACGTTCTCCGATTGTTCCTTAGGGTCTTTAGAAAGCTTTTGAGCGAGTTCCCGGTCTTCAGAAGCATTATCGGCACGCCTGGCAGTACCTTTAATAGGTTGGGAAATTAAGTTCTCTCCAAACTTTTTTAAATACCGCTCTGGAGAAGCAGAGAGTAAATAATGTTCTTCTAATTTTAAAAAAGTGGCGAAGGGCGGACTTGAAATGTCATTAAGTTCCCTAAAAACTGAAACAGGTTCAATTTCCCTGTTTTCAGCAAAAAACTCCTGACAAAAATTAGCTTCATAAATATCGCCGCGTTGAATATGTGAAAGCATTGTCTCCACCTTTTTAAGGTAGGTTTTTTTTGAAATTCGAGAATTCATGCTTGTTTGCAGGTTGCCGGTTGAAGATCTGCGGTTATTAGTTGTCTGTTGTGAGTTATCAGATATCGGGTTTTGGTTATCGACTTTCTTATTATCGTTTTCACATTCATTGATACTCTCGCTACTCTCCTTTTGCGAGCTCGGAGAACATATTTTAGTAAAATCTTCTTCAATTTCATCATCTACCATTCGCAAATACTGCATTTCTAACTGGTTCCCCTTCAGCAGAAATAACTTTTGAGGTTGAAAAAAATAAAGATCTGGAAAATCGAGACCATCAAAATTTTTGGAAGTCAGTTGCTCCACGTCATTTTTTAAGTCATAAGATAAATAACCAAAAATCCAGTCTTTTGTGGTCTCCTGATATTCCCTGAGTTTATCGAAGCCTTGCACAGCATCAGTTTTTAAAGCAGTAAAAGCTCCTGCTGCCATAACCGCATCAAATTCACCATAGTTTTCTGCGTGATTATTGCTATCCAACCAGGCAATCTCTTCAAACTGTAAGCTCCATTCCAGTAATTGCTGCTTGAATAATAACGGATTCTCTAAAATAAAGGTTTTAGTAGTACGCACTCGATTGTGAATTTGGTAAGCAAAGATAAAAACAATTTAATGTAGCCACTATTTTAAAGCTTCTGTATTTTGTTTGATTTTCTAAGAAAAAGATCAGTATTATCCTATTTAATTTTAGAACAGAATTTATCTTTAAACTTTCTAAAATGATTTATTCTTTTTTGCATTGCTAAACCCGGTTATGGTTTTACCAAACCAACAAACTACCCCGGGGTAAGCCCATGAGGTATTATAAATGAGTAATAATTTAATTTCGAGGCAAGTCTCGGTGCTCCAGATACGTTTCGCGATAAATTTCGGTTATCAAGTAAACTCCTTTAATCCTTTTTTCTCGTTTTTCACGGGTGAATTGAAGTTGGGAAGATATGGAGGTTGCCGGTAAAACTGCAGCAGATTTAAAAAATATAGGCCGGACCAATGAGGAATTTACTCCAGAAGTTAAAAAAGCCAATTACTTGGGGAGTTCGAGTAATTAACCACATTGTTTTTCTAAGACCAGATTTTATCTATCCCGTAGCATAAGAAACTAATGCCATTAATTTAGGATTCATTTGCTTCAATTTGATCCAGTTCGTGCGAAAAAGTAGTTAAAACGTCATCAATTCCCAGGGCTAATATTTCATCTTGTACTTTTCCATCTTTAAAATTATCATTAAATAACGGTAAACTGAAACTTTCTATCACCTGCCCGCCAAATCTATGCAGTACGTTTTTGGTATATTCCAACGCCGAAGCCGCTCCCCGTTTTCCGGGGGATGTACTAATTAGTAAAATCTTTTTTCTATCCAGAAACTTACGATCTAACCTGGATAACCAATCGAGTAGGTTTTTAAAATAAGCTGAAACATTACCGTTATGCTCATTCACCGCCAGCACTATAGCATCGTGATCTTTAATAATACTATGAATAATCTTTACATTTACCGGAATTCCTTTTTCAATTTCCCAATCGGCGCTGTAGATAGGCAACTCATATTGCTGAAACTGTTGTATTTTAACTTCATGCCCGCTAATGCGATTAGCAACATAATTTAAAAGTTTGAAATTTATAGATTTACTACTGTTGGAGCCGGCAAAGGCTAGAATCTTTTTCATTTAGAATCGTTTCTTTCAAAAATATAGAAATAATTGGAAGCAGCATGAGGCTGAAGTCCAAAATAAACAGCACACAAGGAATCTGGAATATAAATAGATTAAAAAAATGTATGTAGTTTGTACCTGCGTATATCGGGATTAAGCCTCCTACTCCAGGTCACTAATTGAGCGGTCAGGTTCAACTAATTACTTTAAATCGCGGATAGGTTGAGATCCCTCCTGCGTCGGGATTAGTTCAACTAACTACTTTAAAACCGCGAAAAGCGATTTTAAAGTAGAGTTTCACTAACTTTACAGGCTCAAAAAAACATTTAGTGACTTTTCAAGACTTAAATATTACTACTCCTTTGCGAAATGCGTTGGAGGATATCGCGATTACCAGCCCCACTCCTATCCAGGAACAATCATTTTCTACTATAATGTCTGGTAAGGATATGGTGGGAATCGCACAAACAGGAACGGGAAAAACTTTTGCCTATATGTTGCCTATTCTTAGAATGCTTAAGTATTCTAAACAAAAAAATCCGCGTGTTTTGGTCCTGGTGCCTACACGGGAATTGGTAGTTCAAGTGGTGGAAGAGATCGAGAAGTTAACCGCTTATATGAATGTTCGCATTTCTGGTATCTATGGCGGGGTAAATATCAACACGCAGCACCAGGCTTTGTTACAGGGACAGGATATTTTAGTTGCCACACCGGGCCGTCTTTACGATCTTGTGCTTAGAAGGGCGATTCAGCTTAAATCTATCCAAAAACTAGTAATCGATGAGGTAGATGTTATGCTGGACCTGGGATTTAAATTTCAGATTAATAATATTCTCGAATTACTACCAAACAACCGACAAAATATTATGTTTTCGGCCACTATTACCGAAAATGTGGAGAAATTGATTGAAAGTAATTTTAAAAGCCCCACAACTATTTCGGTAGCGGCAAGTGGAACTCCGCTGGATAATATTAAACAAACCGGTTACCGTATTCCAAATTTTTACACCAAAGTAAATTTTTTAAAATACCTTCTTAAAGATAAGGAGCGTTTTAGCAAAGTACTCATCTTTGTTGCTTACAAGCGTATGGCCGACAAGCTTTATGCTGAATTAGAGGAATATTTTCAAGACGAATGTACGGTAATTCATTCTAACAAAACCCAAAATTACCGCTTAAGGAGTATAAAGCAGTTTGGCAGTGGTTTTTGTAGAATTTTGGTAGCAACAGATGTCATGGCACGAGGCCTGGATATCGAATCTGTAAGCCACGTGATTAATTTTGACACCCCAAAATATCCTGAAAATTATATGCACCGCATTGGAAGGACCGGCCGGGCAGAAAAACAGGGAAATTCAATTCTATTGACTACAGAGGCTGAAAAAGAAAGCTTGCAGAAGATTGAAGCATTAATGAAAATGCCGGTGCCACAGGTCGACTTACCCAAAGAAGTAACAGTAAGTTCTGAATTAATTCCCGAAGAAAAGCCCAGGGTTTTTGAAATCAATAATCCGTCTAAAAATAAAGATATGGATGCGCCGGGACCTGCTTTTCACGAAAAGAAAGACAAAAACAAAAAAGTGAATTTAGGCGGTTCCTATAAACGCGAAATCGCCAAAAAATACAAAAAGCCAAAAACCCGGGGCGATAAGAACGCCAACCGGAGAAAGAAAAAATAATTATAAGCATGCATAAAATAAATAATGACATTTTAAGTATCGCAGTAAAACCTACTGGGGCCGAATTATCCAGCCTTAAAAATTTAAACACAGGAATTGAACATTTATGGCAGGGAAATTCTGAATTTTGGACAGGACGGGCGCCAAATTTGTTTCCGGTCATTGGGTTGTTAAAGGATGGAGAGTTTACCTACGAGGGTAAAACGTACCAGATGCCAAAACACGGCTTTGTGAGACATAATGAAAATATTAAGCTAAAAGAAAAAACAGATCATAAACTGGTTTTTGAATTGGAATTTTCCGAAGAAACTTTAAAAATCTATCCTTTTAAATTCAAGTTTCAAATTTCATATACCTTAAACCAGGATAAACTAGAGGTAGCGCACAAGGTGATTAATATAGACGATAAAGCACTTTATTTCTCGTTGGGAGGTCACCCGGCTTTTAATGCACCAATTAGTAACAACGAAGCTTACGAAGATTACTACCTGGAGTTTGACCAAAAATTAGACCTTAGCACCCACCTGTTAGATCAAAACGGTTTGGTAAGTGCTAATACAGAAGGAATTTTAGATAACGAGGACAAAATAAGACTTCATAAAAACCTATTTGACAATGATGCACTTATTTTTAAGAATATTCAGGCTAAAAAAGTGAGTTTAAAAAGTCAAAATTCCGGTGAAATTTTAAATGTGGAATATTCCGATTTTAAAAATTTAGGGATTTGGGCAAAACCAGGCGCGCCTTACGTTTGCATTGAACCCTGGTTGGGCATCGCCGATCTGGCAGATACCAATAAGGAGTTTAAAACCAAGGAAGGTATAGAAAAATTAGAAAGCAATAAAGATTTCACAGCAACTTATACCATCACTATAAACACCTAAAATTTTACGAAAATTCTTAGCTAAAAAGGCTGTCTTAAAAGTAAAATGTAAACTTTTAAGACAGCCTTTCTATTTTTCCAGTTTTTACTGTGGCTTCAACTTACTTTAAAATACTTAAACGTGAAGCGCTCTATTATCGGTTGCGGCTAGAGCAGCTTCTTTAACGGCTTCGGCATAAGTTGGGTGTGCGTGGCTTATTCTTGCGATATCTTCGGCAGAAGCTCTAAACTCCATAGCAGTTACTGCTTCTGCAATAAGATCGGCAGTTCTGGCTCCAATCATGTGAACGCCTAAAATCTCATCGGTTTCTTCATCGGCAAGGATTTTCACCATTCCATCTATATCACCACTGGCTCTTGAACGACCCAGGGCACGCATTGGGAATTTCCCTTCTTTATATTTCACGCCTTCTTCCTTAAGTTGCTCTTCAGTTTTACCAACTCCGGCAACTTCCGGCCAGGTATAAACTACGCTCGGAATTAAGTTATAATTAATATGCGGTTTTTGTCCAGCCATAATTTCAGCAACAAAGCTTCCTTCTTCTTCGGCCTTATGTGCTAACATTGCGCCTTTTACCACATCGCCAATGGCATAAATATTATCAACACTGGTTTGCAGCTGCTCATTAACTTCAATTCTCCCTTTATCATCTACTTTAACCCCGGCGGCATCGGCATTTAAACCATCTGTAAAAGGTTTGCGTCCTACTGAAACCAGGCAGTAATCTCCTTTAAACTCGACTTCTTTATCCTTTTTATCATCTGCTTTTACGATAATCTCATCGCCCTCGCGGGATACAGATTTCACCTTGGTTTTGGTATAAAACTTAACACCTTGCTTCTTTAAAACCTTACGTAATTCTTTAGACAGGGCACTATCCATCGTTGGAATAATTCTATCCATAAATTCTATCACAGACACCTCGGCACCTAAACGACGGTAAACCTGACCAAGCTCAAGACCAATCACCCCACCGCCAATCACGATCATATGTTTGGGGATTTCCTTTAATTTTAAAGCTTCTGTAGATGTGATGATTCTTTCTTTATCGAGATCGATAAACGGAAGGTTTGCAGGTTTAGAACCTGTCGCTATAATACTTTTTTTGGCCTCGATGGTTTCAGTTTCCCCATCACTGTTCTTAATATTAATATGGGTTTTATCTTTAAATGAACCTACTCCTTCTAAAACATCAATCTTATTTTTGTCCATTAAAAATTTAACGCCATCGCAAGTTTGACTTACTACTGAAGATTTTCTTTCCATCATTTTCTCCAGGTTCACTTTCACCTCTCCCGGAAGTTCAATACCGTGTTCTTCAAAATGTTTTACAGCATCTTCATAATGGTGAGAGGAATCTAATAAGGCCTTACTGGGAATACATCCCACATTTAGACAGGTTCCTCCCAAAGTTGAATATTTTTCTATGATTGCAGTTTTCATTCCCAATTGCGCGCAGCGTATGGCAGCCACATATCCACCGGGGCCAGATCCTATAACTGCAACATCATATTTACTCATAAGTCTATATTTTGTATTATTTTTTAAGAAATTGTACACAAAAATACGATTATTATCGCAATGAACAATTGACAAACAACAGATTCAGACTTTTTGAAAAAGCCATAAAAAAATTGTGAAAAAGGCTTTAAAAACCTCTGGGAACTATCGTCAATAAGTATGTGTTTTTTCGGAATAAAAATTAGTCGAAAAACCAGACCTTTAAAACTTTTCAGCTATTAAAATTTAGAATCAACAACCTCAACCAAAAGGTACGTACGAGGTATGCTTCCGAAAAAAAATTTTCGAGGCAAGCCCCGGGGGAACTAAATCTCTGGCTATCGCCCCGCGATCATACCATCTTTAAAAAATCATCTTCACTTATAATTTTAGTACCAAGTTTTTCGGCTTTCGCTAACTTACTGGGGCCCATATTATCACCGGCTACCAAAAAGTTTGTTTTTCCTGAAATAGAACCCGAAACTTTTCCTCCATTATCTTCTATCATCTTTTTAAGTTCATTCCTGGATACTTTTTCAAAAACGCCAGAAATCACGAAGGTCTTATCCGCCAATTTATCACTTAGATTTTCAAGTTCTTCGGGAGCCATTTCCATTTGAACTCCATATTGTTTTAATCGAGCTACCAATTCCCTGTTTTCTTCGGAAGCAAAAAAATCAGTAAGGCTTTCGGCGATACGACCGCCAATTTCGTCTATGGCAATAAGTTCTTCTACAGTTGCGGAAGCTAAAGCATCAATATTCTTGTAATATTTAGCCAGTTTTTTGGCTACAGTTTCTCCCACAAAACGAATTCCCAGCGCAAACAAAACCCGTTCAAAAGGAATTTCTTTAGACTTTTCAATTCCGTTGATTAAATTTTCGGCCGATTTTTCTGCCATACGTTCCAATGGCAGGATATCTTCTTTCTTCAAAGTATAGAGATCGGCATAGTTTTCAATAAGATTAGCATTAACCAATAGCGCCACCGTTTCACCACCAAGACCTTCAATATCCATGGCTTTTCTGGAAATAAAATGCTGAATCCTTCCAATAATCTGCGGCGGGCAACCATTGTAATTTGGGCAGTAATGCTGGGCCTCTCCTTCATTTCTAATTAGCTCGGTACCACATTCAGGGCAGTTTGTTGCATATTCTGTTTCTGGTGTATTAGGATCTCTTTGTTTAAAATCTACGCCTACAATCTTTGGGATGATCTCTCCGCCTTTCTCCACATACACAATATCCTGCTCGCGCACATCTAATTTTTCTATTTGATCTGCATTGTGCAGGGAAGCACGCTTTACAATCGTCCCCGCTAGCTTAACCGGTTCTAAATTAGCCACCGGGGTAATGGCGCCTGTTCTTCCTACTTGGTAAGTGATTTTATTTAAACGGGTGCTTTCCTGCTCGGCTTTAAATTTATAGGCCATGGCCCAACGCGGCGATTTAGCGGTATAACCCAACTCATCCTGTTGGTCGAAACTATTTACTTTTACTACAACCCCGTCGGTTTCATAAGGTAAATCGTGCCGGTGTTGATCCCAGTAATTTACATAATCCTGAACTTCAGCAATACTATTTTTTAATTCGGCTTCGGGAGGCACTTTGAAACCCCATTCCCTGGCTTTTTCTAAACTTTCGAATTGTGATTTTACGGGAAGGCTATCGGCAACCAAACTATAGAGCAAACAGTCTAAAGGTCTTTTGGCAACCTCGGCACTATCCTGCAATTTTAAGCTCCCAGATGCAGTATTCCTGGGATTGGCATAAGGCTCTTCTCCTGCTTCTACCCTTTCAGCATTCATTTTAGCAAAACCTTCATAAGGCAGTACGATCTCACCCCTAATATGAAACTTCTCGGGGTAGTCACCTTTTAGTTTTAAAGGGACTGCCGGAATTGTCTTTATATTATTGGTTACATTATCCCCCTGAAAACCATCACCCCGGGTTACTGCCCTTGCTAATTTTCCGTTTTCGTAGGTTAGGCTTATGGACGCTCCATCATACTTTAATTCGCATACATATTGCACTTTTCCACCAATCGCCTTTTCTATGCGTTTTTCCCAATCTTCCAACTCTTCTTTTGAGTAAGAATTTGAAAGTGAATACATGCGGAAATCGTGAACTACTGTTTCAAAGTTTTTGGTCACTGCCCCGCCCACTCTACGGGTAGGAGAATTCTTATCTTCAAACTCGGGATGATTATTTTCTAATTCCTGAAGCTCTTTAAGCTTCATATCAAACTCATAATCACTTAGTTCTGGATCATCCTGAATATAATAAAGGTTGTTGTGATGATGTAATTCCTCGCGTAAACTTTTAATTTTCTCTTCTGTAGTCATAGTGCTTTAACCAATAAACTTTCTAAGGGTGTTTTTTTCAAAAATAAGGGAATAGTTTTTTTCCTTATGCTTAAATTCAATTTTAAATGCTGAACTATGTGCTTTATCACCGGTAGGATACCAATCTTTCAATTCTTTATTGATGGTAATAAGAAGTCCGTGGTCATCTCCAATGGCACAAAAATTCTCTAAATTCCCATCATATTTTTCAAGGTTAGCTTCTGAATTCAAAAACTCCAGTTGCTCTTTAATATTGGATGTCACCAAACCTATTTCACTAATTCCCAGGATACTTTTTTCAGAAAATAAAGCCGATTTTGGTTTGTGAAGATTGGTGCGGGAGATAAACTCCACGATATTATCATCTACATCGTAAAAGTAAATCGACTTTGCATTCCAGGCTGGAAAATCTACAATCTCCTGCCCGTTACCATGCAAAATCGCTACCCTTTCTTTTAACCACTCTAAGGCAATCTCTTCTTGTTCTCCCGGGATATGAAACGCAAAATGATAAGGCGTCGCGTTTGTTTTTTTCTGAAATCTAAGTTGCGTATAACCAGTTAAAACTTCAAAATAATCCCCGGTTGACTCAAGTACTTCAAGATTTAGCGTATCCCGGTAAAACCGAAGCTGCTCCTGTAATTCACTTGTGTATAACTGAAGTTTTTTAATTTTCATAAAGCAGATTAAGTTTGGTTCTTATTCATCCATTTTGGTATGGGCAAAGGTTTAAAATTATGCATTTTTTCTAATAGCTCCTCAATATTTTCACCAATAAGAAGTAGATCAAAATTTTCTTTTCTAAGTACTTCTTTCCTAACCATTGATTTTAACAAGGCTATTAAATCGTCGTAAAATCTGTTGATATTCAACAATCCAATAGGATTCCTGTGCAAGCCCAACTGGCCCCAGGTTACAATTTCAAAAAGCTCCTCCAAAGTTCCAAAGCCACCGGGAAGCGCGATAAAACCATTGCTTAATTCGTGCATTTTAAGTTTGCGCTCGTGCATATTCCTGGTGGTAATAAGTTGAGTCAAACCGGTATGCACTACTTCTTTAGTTTTTAGAAACTCTGGAATCACCCCAATTGCACGTCCGCCATTTTCAAGAGTCCCTGCGGCAACCTGTCCCATTAGACCCAGTTTACTGCCGCCAAAAATTAATTGAATATTTCTTTTTGCTAAAATCTCTCCCAGGCGATAAGCTTCGTGATAAATTTGCTCATCATTGCCCGGGCTACTGGCGCAAAACACGGCAATGCTTTCTAATTTATTATTTTTCTCCAAAATCTTTAAGTTTTATAAACCCTGGCTTCTTAGATATTTTATTGCTTAATCCCCTTAAGCATTCGGTAATTTCCAAAAATATCTTTACGTAATTCTGTTGTAAACCCTTGGTCTTGCAAGAGTTTTTCAGTTTCAGCAGCAAGGTATTGATTGATTTCAAAATACAATTTTCCGTCAGGAATAAGGGATTTTTTAGCTAGATTTGCGATCTGTTTATAGAAAATCAAAGGATCGTGATCTGCTACATACAGCGCCTGTTCCGGTTCATAATCAAGAACATTGCGCTGCATAGCTTTCTTTTCCAGTTCTCGCACATAAGGCGGATTTGAAACAATCACATCCTGATTTTCCGGTAATTGTTCTAATTCTAAAATATCCTGCAAAGAGAAGTCAATGAAAACTTCATTTTTATTCGCATTCAATTTGGCAATCTTTAATGCTTTTTCTGAAATATCTACTGCTGAAATTTTTGATCCAGAAAGGCTTTTTGCCAAACTAATAGCAATACAGCCACTACCGGTTCCCAGTTCGGTTAATTTTATAGTGGAATCGTTAGCTGAAACATCATCTAAAATCCATTGCACCAATTCTTCGGTTTCCGGCCTTGGAATAAGAACGTCTTTACTAACCTGAAAATTAAGTGAAAAGAATTCTGTAGTCCCTAAAATATGCTGAATGGGTTCGTGCTGCAACAAACGCAATTTTGCCTGTTCCAGTTTATCAGCTTCAGTAGCATCAATTTCTATATTAGGATTTAAAGCCAGGTCCAGCCGACTTACCTTAAAATAGGCCTGGGTAAGCATAAAGAAAAAAGAATGCGCTTCTTCCGCAGGATAATCAGATAAAAGCGCAGTACAAAATTCTTCTTTTAATATATTTAATTTCATTGGAAAATGTCTGTAGTTTGAGGTTTGTCGTTTGTTGTTAAAAAACAGTTTTCGGTTGTCGATTTTGAATGTTTGACTCAAACTTGAACCTTGAACCTTGAATTTAAAAACCCTCCGCAAGTTATCAAAACCTGGGAGGGTGTACTATACGTAATCAACAAAGTTGTTATCGTACCAATTTTTTGTACTTAATTCGTTTTGGCATCACATCGCCACCCAAACGTTTCTTCTTGTTCTCTTCATAATCTGAGAAACTACCTTCGAAGAAATAAACCTGGGAATCTCCTTCAAAAGCAAGAATATGTGTACAAATTCTATCCAGGAACCAACGGTCGTGGGAAATAACCACTGCACAACCGGCAAAATTCTCCAGTCCGTCTTCCAGGGCACGTAAAGTATTCACATCAAGGTCGTTGGTAGGCTCATCCAGTAACAACACGTTTCCTTCTTCTTTTAAAGTCATCGCTAAATGCAGACGGTTTCGCTCTCCACCCGAAAGCATATTTACTTTCTTGTTTTGTTCGCTTCCGCTAAAGTTAAAGCGACTCAAATAGGCCCGGGAATTAACCTGGCGGCCGCCCATCATTACTAATTCCTGTTCATCGCTAAAATTCTGCCAAATCGTCTTTTCTGGATCAATATTAGAATGCGCCTGATCTACATAGGCGATCTTGGCGGTTTCCCCGACTTCAAAACTACCTTTATCGGGTTTTTCTTCTCCCATGATCATCTTAAAAATAGTGGTCTTACCGGCACCGTTTGGTCCAATAATCCCAACAATTCCCGCTTGTGGAAGTTTAAAATTGAGGTCTTCGTAAAGCAATTTATCGCCAAAAGCTTTACTCACCCCATTGGCGTCTATTACATTGTTCCCCAGTCTTGGACCATTTGGAATATAAATCTCCAACTTCTCGTCCATTTGTTTTTCATCCTGACTTAAGAGTTTATCGTAATTATTAAGCCTGGCTTTTTGTTTGGCTTGTCGGCCTTTTGGGTTCATTTTAGACCATTCCAATTCCCGTTCTAAGGTTTTTTGACGTTTACTGGCCTGTTTTTGCTCCTGCGCCAAACGCTTAGATTTTTGGTCCAGCCAGGAAGAATAATTTCCTTTCCACGGAATTCCTTCTCCCCTGTCTAATTCCAATATCCAACCGGCCACGTTATCAAGAAAATAACGATCGTGCGTTACAGCGATCACCGTTCCCTTATATTGTGCCAAATGATGCTCTAACCAATGTACAGACTCGGCATCAAGGTGGTTAGTAGGCTCATCTAAAAGTAAAATATCTGGCTCCTGCAGTAACAAGCGACAAAGCGCCACTCTTCTTCGTTCTCCTCCCGAAAGTACCGAAATCTTTTTATCAGACTCTGGGGTACGCAGGGCATCCATGGCAATTTCAAGCTTGGTATCCAGTTCCCAGGCATTTTCAGCATCAATTTTATCCTGAAGTGCCGCTTGCTTATCCATTAGCTTCTGCATTTTTTCGGCATCTTCATAAACTTCGGGCAAACCAAACTGATCGTTTATTTTGTTATATTCATCTAAAATTTCAACCGTTTTGGCCACTCCTTCTTTTACAACTTCTAATACGGTTTTCTCTTCATCCAATTTAGGTTCCTGTTCCAGAAAGCCTACTGAGTAACCTTGCGAAAAAACCACATCACCCTGGTAATTTTTATCTTCTCCCGCAATAATTCGAAGTAAAGTAGATTTCCCCGAACCATTAAGTCCCAGGATACCAATCTTTGCCCCATAGAAGAAACTGAGATAAATGTTCTTCAAAACCGGGGTATTCGCATTTTTAAAAGTCTTGGTCACCCCAGACATTGAAAAAATCACTTTTTTATCGTCTGCCATATTTATGAATTTTTTTTATTGTTTTTTTAGATTTGCAAATATCCGAAATTTAAGTCAGATAAGCCATTCTATTACTTATAAAGCCCTAATAGGCGTAAGATAATTAGCATTTGGCCGGTGTGATATGCAGTATGCTCTATCACCAATAAAATTTCCCGTAACAAGCTATGATTTTCAGAATTTTTGACCGGTAGATTTAAATCGGTCTTAGGATCTAATAAAAAGCTTTCGAATTTTCCCCGATCTTCAAAATATTCGTTTTTCAGTTTCTCCCAATCTTCGACAGATTTAGGAGAAGTTTTGGCCGGCCAATAATCATCAGGCCATTTGGACGTCTTATAATTTTGAGAAGTAACATATTCTAATATATCTTTTTGAGCAAAAGCTATATGATAAAATAGTTCGTAAAAAGAATAAGGCAGGTTGTGCGGACGCTCCCCCAATTTTTCAAAAGGAATTTTATCAATAAAATCTTCTAAAGATGCAAAGGCCTCCCCGCCTTTTAAATGGGCTACGAGTTGTTCCTTTTCTTTATTTACAGACATAGATAATTTGTTATTTAGACCCTACCTTTTAATGCGTTGAACGCCCAGGAAATAGCAAAAAACCCAATCCCCACTACCGAAAATCCAATAGCATAATTGATGTATTTTAAAACACCTAATAAAATAATTGCAATGCCAATAATAAACATGACAAAGGAGGCCCAGGCAAAAACGGTATTCTTATTCATTCCCATATTTAATAATTTTTATAACAAACTATCTTGAGCAAGCCCACGAGGAAGTTTATAGAATGATATTTTGATGTCGAGGTAAACCTCGAGCTCCCGACAAGTATCGAGTAATTAATGGTTAATTAAAGAGAAACTTCCACTTTAATAATAGCACCTATTTTGTATTTTAGCAAAATATAGCTCAAAATTTTCAATTTTCGTTAAAAGATTAGATCAGCAGAGATTATCTTCAAAAATAAAGTTTTAAACTTACAATATATGAATATCAAGTTCAATAAAAACGAAGACCATAATAAACTTTTGGTTTCTTCCTTAAATCATAAATTAAAACGTGTAAAGTTAGGTGGTGGTGAGAAGCGTATCGAAAAACACCACGCCAAAGGAAAAATGACCGCTCGTGAGCGTATAGAATTCCTATTGGATGATAAGACTAAAGCCATAGAAATTGGCGCTTTTGCCGGGGAAGGTATGTATGAGGAACACGGCGGTTGCCCCTCTGGCGGAGTTGTGGTTAAAATTGGCTATGTCTCGGGAAAGCAGTGTATCGTAGTAGCCAATGATGCTACCGTAAAAGCCGGAGCCTGGTTTCCTATTACCGGGAAAAAGAATTTACGCGCCCAGGAAATAGCTATAGAAAACAGGTTACCTATTATTTATCTGGTAGATAGTGCGGGGGTTTATCTTCCTATGCAAGACGAAATTTTCCCTGATAAAGAACATTTTGGAAGAATTTTTAGAAATAACGCCGTGATGAGTAGTATGGGGATTACCCAAATTGCGGCGGTGATGGGCAGTTGCGTAGCCGGTGGTGCATATCTTCCTATTATGAGCGATGAAGCACTTATTGTTGAAAAAACCGGAAGTATTTTCCTGGCGGGAAGTTATCTCGTAAAAGCTGCCATTGGTGAATCTATAGATAATGAAACTCTTGGGGGCGCAACCACACATTCTGAAATTAGCGGGGTGACCGATTATAAAGCTAAAGATGATAAAGACGCGCTTACCCGGATTAAAAATATAATGGATAAAATGGGTGATTTCGATAAAGCCGGGTTTAGCCATAAAAAAGCCGTAAAGCCTAAAGAAAAACAGGAAGATATTTACGGGATTTTACCAAAGAAACGCAGCGACCAGTACGATGTTAGGGAGATTATTGCCCGCCTGGTAGATGCATCGGAATTTGAAGAATATAAGAAAGGATACGGGCAAACCATTATTACCGGTTATGCCAGGATAGATGGCTGGGCCGTGGGCATTGTTGCCAATCAGCGTAAAATTGTAAAAACTACGGCTTCGAAAACTAAACCTACCGAAATGCAGTTTGGCGGGGTGATCTATTCTGATTCCGCCGATAAAGCTACCCGGTTTATCGCAAACTGTAACCAGAAAAAAATTCCGTTGGTTTTCCTTCAGGATGTTACCGGATTTATGGTAGGCAGCAAAAGTGAACACGGTGGCATTATTAAAGATGGTGCAAAAATGGTTAGTGCGGTAAGTAATTCGGTAGTGCCAAAATTCACGATTATTATGGGAAATTCTTATGGTGCGGGGAATTATGCCATGTGCGGAAAAGCTTACGACCCCAGACTAATCGCAGCCTGGCCTAGTGCCGAGCTCGCAGTTATGGGCGGAACACAGGCCGCCAAAGTTTTAGCGCAAATTGAAACTGCGGCCATGGAGAAGAAAGGCGAAGAAGTAGATGAAAAGAAAGAAAAAGAGGTTTTTGAAGCTATAAAATCCCGTTATGATGAGCAAACCTCACCATACTACGCTGCTGCCCGATTGTGGACAGATGCAGTGATAGATCCTTTAGATACCAGAAAATGGATTTCTATGGGAATTGAAGCTGCGAACCATGCACCTATTGAAAAAGATTTTAATCTAGGGGTAATTCAAACATGAAAAAAACTTTAAAATATGGTATATACCTGGTAATCTTTTTTACCATAAGCCTCGCGTATTCTCAGGATACTATTGTAAAGCGTTATATTTCATTATCTTATTATAAAAAATCGGGCAAACCCATAACTCAAAAAGACAGTGCCAATTTTCGCTATCATAATGGCGATACTTTAGTTCCGGTTTCAGCCGATTTTGAAATCCCTCAAGGTAAGAATAAAGTTAAAGTTCCCTATGAGGAAAAGGATAGTACCTTTTTGGAACTTTATAAGAATGTAGTTTATGGTACCGACCAATCTCCAAAAGACCCAATGTTTATGAGATATTGGAAAGATTCAGTGAAAGTATATTTTGAACCCAGTGTTCCCGGTAGCCAGGCTAATGAACTTATGGAGTTTGGAAATAAGATTTCAAAAAATATCGACTCTTTAAATATAAAAAGAGTGTTTACTATCGATGACTCAAATTATAGAATTTATTATCTAAATTCTGAATATAATACTGATTTTGAACCAAGAATCGTAAATAAAAGTGGCTACTATGTGCATTGGAATGGTAAAAATCAAATTTATAAAACCGATTTAAAAATTAATACCAGTCAAACCGATAATGACAACTATATCTTTGAATTATTAAAATTTCAATTTTTCCGATCTTTAGGCTATTTTCGTAGTTCCAAAAAATTAGATTGTAGAAGTTATTTGTCGGCTTGTAGAGTACCAAGGCAATTAACCGATATTGATCTGGAATTACTCAAATATCATTATTCTTACGGAGTATGCAAAGGTGTTAATCTTGAGGATTTCGAAGAACTTCACAACAAATTTAGCAAGCTCAGGAAAAAGCATGAAAATGTTATTTTAGAAGTTGTTCATTCAAACTAACCAATTAATTTTGTGATAAAATATGAGAAATATAGTATTAATTCTTGCCATATTTACAACAGCTACTAACATATCCTGTGCCCAGGTTTTAAGCGATAAAGATGGAAAATATACCGAAGCCGATTCCCTGCGGGGTTCGTTAAGACCAGAGCGTGCTTTCGATGTTCAGAAATATCATTTAAAACTTAAGGTTGAACCTGAAAAACAATTTATTTCAGGTTCAAATAGCATTAGTTTTATTGCTGAAGAAAATCTAAAAACAATTCAAATTGATCTTTTTGAAAATATGAAAGTCGATTCTATTCTTCAGCAGGGAAAAAAACTGGATTATAACAGAAAGCACAATGCGGTTTTTATCGATTTAAAAGAGAAAATTGAAACCGATGAAAAAGGAGAAATTCAATTTTATTATTCCGGGAATCCAATTGTTGCTAAAAACGCACCCTGGGACGGCGGTTTTGTTTGGGATAAAGATAAAAATGGCGATCCATGGGTTGGTGTAGCCGTTCAGGGTACCGGTGCTAGCTTATGGTATCCCAATAAAGACCACCAAAGTGATGAGCCCGAAGAAGTTCAGCTGGATATCGCTGTTCCCAACGGATTGATGAATGTATCTAACGGACAGTTTTTAGGAGAAAAAGATTTAGGTAACGGCTTTACCGAGTGGAGCTGGAAAACCGTAAACCCCATTAATAATTATAACGTTATGATCAATATTGCTAATTATGAGCATTTTCATGACACTTATAAAAATTTGGACCTCGATTATTATGTGCTTCCCTACAATCTGGAAAAAGCTAAAAAACAATTTGCAGAGGTTAAGGATATTATGGCTTGTTTTTATGAAAAAATGGGGCCTTATCCTTTTGAGGAAGACGGCTTTAAATTAGTAGAAACGCCTTATTTGGGTATGGAACACCAAAGTGCCGTAGCTTATGGAAATGAGTATATGATGGGCTATAAAGGCACCGATTTATCGGGTACCGGGATTGGTTTAAAATGGGATTTTATTATTATCCACGAATCTGGTCACGAATGGTATGGCAATAGCATTACCGCAAAAGATATTGCCGATATGTGGGTGCACGAGGGATTCACCAGTTATACCGAATCAATTTATATTGAATGCCGCTGGGGAAAAGACGATGCGCTGGAATACCTGAAAGGATTGCGTGATAATATTGAAAATAAGGAGACTGTTATTGGAGATTATGGTGTTAATGCCGAAGGGTCGGGAGATATGTATTATAAAGGTTCTAATCTTTTAAACACCATTCGGAGTATTTATAATGATGACGGGTTATGGTGGAACACGCTAAGGGATTATACAGCGACTTTTAAACATCAATTAGTGAACACCCAACAAGTTGAGGATTTTTTTAACCATGCTACAAAAGTAGATTTACAACCGGTTTTTGACCAGTATTTAAGGCATACCGATTTACCAAAACTCGAATTCAGGAAAAAAGACGGAAAAACCCAGGCCAGATGGGTAGCCGATGTAGAAAATTTTAAAATGCCGGTGGATATTTTTATTAAGGGTGTGGAAAAAAGAATCTATCCCAGCAAAAATTGGCAAACTTTAGATGGTAATCCAGATTTAAATGATATAAAAATTAATGAACTGAAGTTTTATATTGACAGTAATTTAGGAAAATAATCCTACTGTAAAGCCGCAGATGATATGAGATCTCACAGTTTAGATAGCTGGACTGTGAGATCTAATTTGATGGAATTTTACGACTTTATAAATAAAAACGAAAATCTAAAATAATCGTCTTTACAATCTAATACAACAAACCGCAAAGCTCTAGATACTAAGAAAATTGCTGCTCCCTGAAACAGGAAAATATCCCCCTTTCTTGTCTCTTTTCTCTATGCTCTATAATCCATTATCAATCTACCTTACTTTTTATCGTATTTGCGCGGTGAATTTTTCCGGTATGCGTTTCTTCAAACTTTTCGATGAAATAAATCTTCTTTGGCTGCTCGAATTTATCTAAACTTTTAAGGGTTTTAATTTCACTTTTTAATTGCTGAAGCAAGTCTTCAGAAAATTCATTTTCCACAAACAAAACCAGCATCTCACCCAAAGCATCATCTTCCATGCCGGTAACAAATAAACGCTGATCTATAATTTTAGAAAGCTTTTTCTCTATTTGCTCGGGGTGTAATTTTATTCCGCCAGAATTGATTACGTGATCTATCCTGCCTTTCCAAACAAACTTTTTGTAGGTTAGGATTTCAACAACATCGTTTGTAGTTATTATTTCTTCTGAAAGTTGTGGTGCCTTTATTACTAAACAATCTCTATCATCCTGCGAAATCTGGATATCGGGCAGGACTTTAAAAGGTCGCACTTTCTCTTTATCCACTTTTGGATTTAAGAGTTTTGCGGCAATGTGGGTAACAGTTTCGGTCATTCCATAGGTTTCATACACCCTGGTATCAAGCTCCTTCACCATTTTTTGCAACTTTGGAGAAACCGCCCCGCCGCCAACGATTAGTTTCCCAATGAGGTGCATACGCCCAATAGAATTATCTAATTGAAATGGTGTCACCGCGCAGAAATCATAACGTTTAAAAACCTGGTCTAAAGGCGTGGAAGAAGGTGGCACGATATCCAAATGCCAACCCAAAACCATGGCCCGCACCAACATCATTTTTCCGGCAATATAGGTTGCGGGTAAACAAAGTAAAGCGGTAGTGTTTGCCGGCAAATCGAAAAACCTGGAGGTCGCCATTGCCGAGTTCACCATATACTCTTTCTTGATTTTTATAATTTTAGGCTCCCCGGTGGATCCTGAAGTTTTTACTTCCACATAAGCAGAGGGTTTTAACCAATCTAATAGAAAAGCACCAATTTTTTCTTCATAAGCTTCCCCTTCCTTTATAAAACTATAAGCCACCTGGTGCAGCTCCGCATTAGAAAAATGCGTTTTGTTTAGTTTAAAATCGGGATGTGTTTCAGGAACTTTGTATTTATTTGCCATATCTTCAAACCAATAGGTTAACAAACTATATATCCGAAGTTAACAATTTGTACCGAATAGATTTAGGCTTCTTCTGAAAACTTTATGTTTTCAGGCTTTTCCACTTTTCCGAAAAGCTTATTTCTCCAGTCCTTCCAGCCATATTTTTTAGCCATGATATAGAGGAATAAAGGATAGATTATTAGAATGGGTATAACCACATCAAAACCGGCAGTAGGATTAGAAATATCCTTAAAAATAGATTCGGTTTGAAACGCCGTCCAGTCAGCAGTAATTAATAAAGCACCAATTAAATTATTACCGGCGTGAAACCCCAGCGCCAGCTCCATTCCCTCGTCCATTAAGGTCATGATTCCCAACATAAACCCTGTGCCTATATAATAAATCATAATAAGATTTCCCATTTGGGTTACTTCAGGATTGGCAAAATGTAAACCTCCAAAGCAAACCGAAGTGACAATTAATGGTACCCACCGATTTTTGAATAAAGTTCCCAGGCCCTGCATAAAATACCCCCGAAAGAGATACTCCTCAAAACTAGTCTGTAACGGAATCATCACTATGGCTATAACCAGTAAAATTGCAAATGGAACCGGTTGAAAGTTGATTAAAAAGTCCTGCGGGTTCACCAAATACTCGGCTATCGTTACAATTATGGTAAAAGCTGCTACAAGCCCAAAACCAAACCAAATTCTTCCCCAGTCCACTTTTTTCCTACTGGTTGTTAATGACCGTATTGGTTGATCGTGTAAAAACTTCACCACATATAATAGGGCTAATAGACCTACGGCGAAGCTTAAGAGCATTAGGAAAAACGTAAAGTTAGAATCCAGAACCTTTAAAACTTCTTCCTGCGGCATTGTCATAACGTCGTAACCACGTTCCAGGACCACCGCTGCCAATAAAGGAATTTGACCAATAAAAATTCCGGCTAAAACAATGATTGTTCCTACAATATACCTCCAGAAACCATATTGGTATTTAAAAACTTGTGTTATGTACATTTGTTAAAAATTAAAGTCCCAGCTTTTATTTGGGTTATATAGAATTTCTCCGCGCTCTACTTCCAGGGGGCTTTCTACATTATTGGTATAAAGGCTTCCTGTACCCAGTCCCTGTGGCATTTTACTTCTTTTTGTGTATGTAAATTGCGAAATCGCATTTAAGCCAACATTACTCTCTAAAGCACTGGTAATCCACCAACCAATATTATTTTTTTCAGCTAAATCTATCCACTCTTGTGCACCTTTAAAACCACCTATTAAACTCGGCTTTAAAATGATATATTGCGGCTGAACTGTTTGTAGCAATTCCTGCTTTTTTGTTACATTAAATATCCCTATAAGTTCTTCATCTAATGCTATAGGCAGCGGTGTTTCCTGGCATAAGTTTGCCATAGCTTCCCATTTACCCTGTTTTATAGGTTGTTCTATACTATGTAACTTAAATTCACTTAAGCGTTTTAATTTCTCTAAGGCATCTTCCGGTTTAAAAGCTCCATTGGCATCTACCCTTAGTTCTATTTCTTTGGAAGAAAACTCGCTTCGAATATATCTTAAGAGTTCCAGTTCTGTTTCAAAATCTATCGCCCCAATTTTCATCTTTATACAACTGAAACCCTGCGCTATTTTCTCCTGAATCTGGGATTTCATAAAAGCTTTTTCGCCCATCCAGATGAGTCCGTTTATGGGAATTGCAGCTTTTTCATTGGTAAATGCAGAAGGAAAAAGTTTAAAGGGATGGTCTGCATGTAAAGATTTAAAGGCCATTTCCACTCCAATCTGGATGCTGGGAAATTCTTTTAACTCCTCCCATAACATCGTCTCTCCCATATTTATATTATCGCATACCCATTGCAATTTCTCTTTATAATCTGGCCTATCGTCTATACTTAATCCTCTTAAGATGCCACATTCGCCAATTCCAATTTTCCCTGCATTGGTAATTTTGAGAAACCAGGTTTCTTTAGTAGTAAGAACGCCCCGCGAAGTTCCGCTGGGGCGTTTAAATTTTAAGACGTACTTTTTATATTCTGCCTGCATAAACAACTCTTGCTTTTTCTAAAGATGTAATTCTATTTCTAATATTATACCTCCAATGGTTCTCCTATTTCCAGAAGCATAAGATCTTTTCCTTCTTCATAAAATCTACGTTTGGCCTGCTCATGGTCTATCTCAATATAACCAAAGGTATCATAATGGCAACCTAAAACCTTATCACATTCTACAAAGTCACTGGCAATAATCGCATCTTCTATTCCCATGGTGAAATTATCGCCAATAGGCAGGATCGCCAGGTCTAAGTTGGTTTGTTGCGCAATCAATTTCATATCCATAGTAAGTGCGGTATCCCCTGCCAGGTAAATGTTTTTATGCTCTCCTTCTATCACAAAACCTCCAGGCTGCCCCCCATACTTCCCATCTGCAAACGAGCTGCTGTGTACTGCGTTTACATATTTGAGCCGGCCAAATTCAAAATCCCAGCTTCCGCCGTGATTCATAGGATGTACTTCTATACCTTTTTCCTCATAATGATTGGCAATTTCAAAATTACTCACAATTACCGCCCCTGTGTTTTTGGCAACTGCTTCAGCATCTAAAGTGTGATCCTGGTGAGCGTGTGTGAGCAAGATAAAATCTGCCTTAAGCTTGTCTATATTAATCTTATCTTTTGCGAGGTCATTCCCGGTTATAAAAGGATCTACCAATAGATTGAACTTTCCAATTTTAATTCCGAAGCAACTTTGCCCGTAATAGGTGATTTTCATAATTATAAAATTTAGAATTCAGATAGATTTAAAGATAGCTGAAATTAGATATTTCAGAAAAAAACAATGGGTTAATAGCCTATATAATTTTGTTAAATCTAAGCGTTTTTCTTAAAAATTGAACTACAATAACTGCCCCAGTGCAAAAAATACTGAAACGGCAAAGGTAGAAAGCGCTAAAACTTTTAATTCAGGATCTAATAAAATAGGATTTTCATTCTCTACTACTCGTTTCAAGTGAAGAATAAGAAAAATTAAAAATGGAACATACAAGAACTCAAACATATTTTCTAAAGTAATAACAGTGAACAGCACCAGGCACAACATTGCTCCTAAAATTAGCGAATAGTGATAATTTTTAGCCTTTTTAGCTCCCAATTTAACTACCAGCGTATTTTTACCGGCTTTTTTATCGGGGATTTGGTCCCGCATATTATTGAGATTAAGTACTCCAATGCTAAGCAATCCAATACTAATAGATGGCAAAAGAATACTCCAACTCCACTCGTGTGCATATAAAAAATAGGAACCGTAAACAGCAACCAGTCCAAAGAAAATAAATACGAATAAATCCCCCAGTCCACGATAACCATAAGCAAATTTTCCTACGGTATATTTTATGGCAGCAGCTATTGCACCAATTCCCAAAAAGAAAAACAATAAGGTATGAACTAAATTCTCTTTACCAAAAGCGGCATAAATCAATAATACTGCCAGGAGTAATGTTATTGCAGCGGTTATTATTATCCCACCCAACATTTCTTTGTGAGTAATTAATCCGCTTTGCAAAGCTCTTTGCGGTCCAACCCGTTCTTCATTATCGGTCCCTTTTACACCATCGCCATAATCGTTGGCAAAATTCGATAAAATTTGAAGTCCCAACGTAGTCGCCAGGGCCAGGCTAAAAATACTAATGTCGAAAACGCCTTGTTTTACAGCGATACTTGTACCAACGATAATGCCCGAAACAGATAAAGGCAAGGTACGTAACCGGGCAGCGCTTATCCAGGATTTAACTTTAATCATTTCTAATTACTATAAAGGGTAAATAATCATAAGAAGCCTTCTCTGTTCTATTCTCTATATTCTTTTTTCCTATGTCTATATTATTAATTCAATATTTTCACGATCAATTCCTTCAACAAATCCCCCTGAGATACATTAGCCCCTACTCCTTTTCCTTTAACATCGGCTTCGTGCAACAGGCTAATCACTTCACTTACTTTTTTCATGGGAAAATTACGAGCTGCTACTACATAGTCATTTACAAAATAAGGATGCACACGTAATTTTTTCGCGACATTGGCTTTAGATTTATCGGCAAGCCCATGGTATTGCATAATTTGTGAAAAATAAGAGAACAAAAGTGATATGGTAACCACCATTGGGTTGTCTTTAGGGTTTTGCGCAAAATAATTGATGATGCGATGCGCTTTAAAAGACTCTCGTAAGCCAATAGCCTTTCTTAACTCAAAATTATTAAAGTCTTTACTTATTCCTATATTTTCTTCAATAAGCTCTGGGGTAATTTGAGTACCTTCAGGGCTTATTAACTGCAATTTAGTTAACTCGTTATCTATTTTCCCCAGGTCTATCCCCAAAAATTCCACCAACATTTGCGCGGCTTTAGGCGATATGGTATAATTACGCGATTTCATGGTGGTCATAATCCAATCTGCTACCTGGTTCTCGTATAGGCGTTTACTTTCAAATAAAATACCGTTTTTCTTAAGTAGCTTCGAGAGCTTTTTACGTTTATCCAGGGTTTTGTATTTATAGCAAAAAACCAGGGTGGTGGTAGGTTGCATATTCTCAGCATAACTCACCAGTTTTTCTATAGTTCGCGATAAATCCTGCGCTTCTTTTACAATAATTACCTGCCGCTCTGCCATCATAGGATAGCGCTTGGCATTACTCACAATCTCATCTATACTGGTATCACGACCGTACATCACAATTTGGTTAAAGCCTTTTTCTTCTTCGGCCAGCACATTTTCTGAAATAAAATCGGAAATCCTGTCTATATAGTAAGGTTCCTCTCCCATCAAAAAATAAAGGGGGTAGATACTACCGTTTTGAATATTATTTACTATTGCTTTTGCCTCTTCCATTTATCAGCTATTTCTATAACTTCTATTTTTAATTAAGTAAAAGTTCTACCCGCTCTAAATTTCTTTTACTCGATAATCGAGATTAAATACTCTGTACCAATAGCTATCATGATGCCTCGAAATCAAAATAATTTTCTTATTATGCACCACTTGGGCTTGCCCCAAGCTAGTTAAATTTTGAATCTCAGCAATAATTCTATGGTAGCGCTTAATTTTCCCAAATATTCGTTTCGGTTCAAAAATAGTGAAAATAAAATAGCTGTTTTTGATGAACTTCGGAAAAAGTTTGTTGTTCTAACCCCCGAAGAATGGGTAAGACAGCATGTAGTTCAATTCCTAATTTTAGACAAAAACTATCCGAAGAACCATATTAATGTTGAAAAGCAATTAAAACTGGGAAAGCTTACCAAGAGATATGATGCTGTAGTCTTTAAACCCAATGGTGAAATAAAAGTAGTCGTTGAGTGTAAAGCGCCACATATTAAGATTACCCAGGAGGTTTTTGACCAGGTTGCACGATATAACCTAAGTTTAAAAGCAGATTATTTAATGCTCACTAACGGCATAAATCATTATTATTGCAAATTGGATTATAAAGCAGAAAAATATGAATTCCTTAGAGAACTACCTGCTTATAAAATTTCTTAATCCCAATTAATGGCATGACCACCGCAGTAGTAATCTTAAATTGGAACGGACGCGAACTTTTATCGCAATTTCTTCCATCGGTACTTCAGTTTTCGGCAGAAGCAAGGGTTTACGTGGCAGATAATGCCTCTACCGATGATTCTGTCGCTATGCTAAAAAAGGATTTTCCGCAGGTGAAAATCATTCAGAATAAAACAAACGGCGGATTCGCAAAAGGTTATAACGATGCACTTTCAGGATTAAGTGAGGATATATTTATCCTTTTAAATAGTGATGTAGAGGTTACCGAAAATTGGTTATCCCCCATTCAGGAGATTTTTAGACAGGAACCTAATACTGCCGTGGTACAACCAAAAATCCTCGATTACAAAAGAAAGGATTATTTTGAATATGCCGGTGCCGCCGGGGGTTATGTCGATAAATATGGATATCCTTTTTGCCGCGGAAGAATTTTTGACACTTTAGAAGAAGATTTTGGGCAATACAATGATGATGCTGCGATTTTTTGGGCTAGTGGAGCTTGCCTGGCGATTAGAAATGAGGTTTTTAAAGAAGCGGGGCTTTTGGATGAAGATTTTTTTGCTCACCAGGAAGAGATTGATCTTTGCTGGCGAATTCATAATTTGGGATACCAGGTGAAATTTTGTGCAAATTCCAGGGTTTTTCATGTTGGAGGCGCCACTTTAGACAGTATGAACCCCAGGAAAACATTTTTCAATTTTAGAAACAGTCTCTACACGCTTCTTAAAAATGTCCCGACTCCCAATGTTT
This sequence comes from Salegentibacter echinorum, assembly GCF_900129445.1. Lineage (GTDB taxonomy): Bacteria > Bacteroidota > Bacteroidia > Flavobacteriales > Flavobacteriaceae > Salegentibacter > Salegentibacter echinorum. The sequence goes on along the minus strand of NZ_FQVT01000003.1, from coordinate 33,911 downwards.
ATTATATCATCTTTGCAAGAATGATTTTGGATGGAGTCGCCGGATTAAAATTTTTAACCGAGGGAAAATTTTCTCATTTCTATGCAATTTTACAGGCACACTCGGCGTTTTATGGTAATATTAGAAAAATAAATGGGAAGCGAAAAGGGCTAAAAAAAAATAAAGCTTATTTCCTAACAAAATCAATAATTTGGTCTTATTTTTGCTTGAACATCAAGAAATTTTCTAAACTAAAATAAAGGTTTTAAACTATTATATAAGCTTACTTTTTAAGCTTATATTTTTTTGATACTTTTGGATTATCTAACATTAATATTAATAACAAGATTATGAAACGAATTATGCTTTTGTCGGCAACTGCCGTTCTTTTGTTCTCCTCTTGCGTATCTAACAAGAAATACGCAGAGTTAGAAAAGAAACAACAACAAACACAGGATGAGCTAAACACTGCTACTGTGAAATTAAACGCCTGTTTAGAAGACAAACAAAATTTAAATCAACAAATTACCAGACTTAACAATACCAATGCGGCGTTGCTTAACAATGTTGGTGACCTGGCTACGCTTTCTAAAAAGGAAGCCCAAAACCTGGAACGTTCTTTAGAAAGCATTAAAGAGAAAGACCTTGCTATACAATCTATGCGTGATGCTATTAGCAAAAAAGACTCTGTAACTTTAGCTCTCGTAACCAGTTTGAAAGGTGCTTTAGGAAACATGTCTGATGAGGATATTGAAATTAATGTTGAAAAAGGTGTAGTTTACGTTTCTATTTCAGATAAATTATTATTTGACAGCGGTAGATATAATGTAACTAACCGTGCTAAAGAAGTACTTGGTAAAGTTGCTACTGTAGTTAAAAACAAGCCAGACATCGAGTTTATGGTTGAAGGTCATACCGATTCTCAATCTATAAAAACTTCTATGTTTCAAGATAATTGGGACCTTAGTGTAAAACGTGCCACTTCTGTTGTAAGAATCTTACAGGATGAATTTGGTGTGGAGCCTAAGAGAATGACTGCCGCCGGTAGAAGTTACTATGTACCAGTTGCTACTAATGAAACTGCAGAAGGACGTGCTAAAAACAGAAGAACAAGAATTGTTGTGCTTCCAAAATTAGACCAATTCTACGGAATGATCGAAGAAGGAATGAAAGACGCAAAATAAGTTGATAAATCCTCTTATATAATAAAACCCCGCAAAAGCGGGGTTTTTTATTTCTATTTTATTGATGTCCTATAAAAATATAACAATTTTGCATGTTCTTTTTTATAACAAGGCCTAAAAGCGATTTCATAATTATCCTCCATGCTATGTGAAATCTTCACGAAGAACATTTAATTGTAGAATATTACCTATGAAAAAGCAGGATGCTCAGTTAGTTAAAGTTTAGTCTTTTCTCTTTTTTCTTGCAGCGAAGCGATCTTGTTTCTTTACCGGACAATAGTGTTTCTATTTATTTTTAAAGAACTATTTCTTTAAAAATTGCAACAAAATATCATTTAGTTGATCTTTATGGGTAACAATTAAACCGTGAGGTGCGCCTTCAATAACTTTAAAAGTAGCATTTTCTATTAGCTCTTTACTTTTCCTGCCGGAAATATTCATGGGTACAACCTCATCGGCATCACCGTGTACCACCAGGGTGGGTACATCAAACTTTTTTAGGTCTTCCCTAAAATCGGTAAGTCCAAAGGCATCTACGCAGTCTATAGTAGCTTTTGCCGAAGCTGAACAGGCGATACTCCAATCTAAATGCTTTTGCGCATCACTTATTCGGTCTTTATTTTTATCATAATTGTAAAAATTATCGCCGAATCCTTTTAAAAAACCAGCTCTGTCTTTTCTAATTTTTTTCTTAAACCCTTCGAAAACATCTTTATCAAGACCATCTGGATTGTTTTCTGTTTTCAGCATAAAAGGAGGAACTGCTGAAATTAATGCTGCTTTACTTAACTTTTTGGTTCCATAGTCTCCAATGTAGCGGGCTACTTCACCACCACCCATAGAAAATCCAACGATAGTTACGTTAGAAAGATCCAGGGTATTAATAACATCATTTAAATCTGAAGCCAAAGCGTCATAATTATAACCTTCCCAGGGTTTATCACTGGCGCCAAATCCTCGACGGTCATAAGTGATACATCTAAACCCCGCATCTACAATTTTCTCAACCTGATATTCCCACATTTTATGACTTAATGGCCAACCATGAATAAGTATTACCGGCTGCCCTTCGCCATAATCTTCATAGAATAATTTTATTTTTTTCCCTTTCTCTTCTTTTGTTGTCTCTATATAATTCATCGTGATTTTTTTATTAAGTTAGAAATTACACAGGCAAACACAAAAGAAAAGCCTGTATTTAGCAGGCTTTTAACGACTTATAATAAATTCTTGGCAGGCAAATAACAATTGTGGATTTATAGATTTTATTGTTTTATAATGGCTTTATCAAAATTTCATAAATATTAAAACAAGAAGCCCTCACAATTTTAAAAACTGTGAGGTCTAAATCTTTAATAATTTAAGTATAATTACATAATTTCAATACTACCTTTTCCTTCTCTTATTACTTCGGGTTCTGCTTTGGTTAAGTCGATAACTGTAGAAGGTGAATTGTCGCCATATCCACCGTCTATCACGATATCCACCAGATTATCCCACTTTTCTTTAATAAGTTCAGGGTCTGTAGTGTATTCTATTACCTCATCATCGTCATAAATAGAAGTTGAAACAATAGGATTACCCAAATTTGAAACAATACTTCTGCATATATTATTATCTGGCACCCTTATTCCCACCGTTTTTTTCTTTTTAAAAACATTGGGCAAATTATTATTCCCAGGAAGAATAAAGGTATAAGGTCCCGGCAGGTTGCGTTTTAAAATTTTAAAGGTGGCAGAATCAATTTGCTTTACATAATCTGAAAGATTGCTTAGGTCTTCACAAATAAACGAAAAATTGGCTTTTTCTAATTTCACTCCTTTTATTTGCGCTATTTTTTCTAAAGCTGAAGTATTGGTAATATCGCAACCTAAGCCATAAACAGTATCTGTGGGATAAATTACCAATCCGCCGTTGCGCATTGTTTCCACCACTTTATTAATGTGCTTTTGACTCGGATTTTCATCGTAAATTTTAAGTAATTCGGCCATATTTATATTTTTAGTGTTCGTAAAATTCTAATTTCAAGCTGCAACAAAAGAGCTTTTAAACTTTCTGAAATTGTAAAATACAAATTTAACCCGGAATATTCACTAAAATGACCTCCCTGCTTTATTGCGACTAAGTTTCACCTAAATTTTCGATCCTCGAAAAAAGGGTAGAACTAAGTCCGGGTTAACACACCTCGGGAACCCCTTCAAATCATTGAAGTGAATTATGCAAATTAATCTGCTTTTCTCACTTCGCTCTCCAGTTTTAAAACTTTACTCCCGTCTTCCTGCTCAATAAACAATGCTTTGTTGCCCTGTTCCCCTTTGCGGGTGATTTGGCTCCCATCAATTGTTTTAGTAACTTCTTTAGTGTAGGTTGAACTTACTTTTCCGGTTGCTGTACCATTTCCCCATTTCCAGCTTACTTTGCTCCCTTCTTTTATCATCTTTTTGTTTCTGAAGATAAAAATAAAGATGCTTTTACCCTGTAGAAATAACAGAAGTTTAACGAGTGATACAGCCAGGTTTTACCTGAAATGAATGCGAAAAAGTTGCTGGAATTAATTTAAATAATAAGCATTTTTTTCAGCTAAAAATTTAAAAGCCTTTATCTTTAAAAGAAACCGCCAATCTATTCACATAAGAAATAACAGCGCCAAAAGAGGCAATTCCGCAAAAAATAAGCAGGGAAGCCAGCAACTTACCGCTACCCGTCACAGGGTAATAATCGCCATAACCCACAGTAGTTATCGTCACAAAACTCCACCATAGTGCGTCTTCGGCAGTTTTTATATTCCCAACATCCTGCTCTAAATATAAAACTGCCGTTGTAGTGAATACTAAAGTTATAAAAGCCGTAAAAACAATAAATCCATAAAGTGAGGTAGCCTTATTCCTCTTTATAAAAGCGATAAGCAAGCGGGTAGATTTAATAATTCTAAGCACTCTAAAAACCCTAAAGATCCTAATAAATCTAAACTCATATATCACCGGGATAGAAGACAGCAAGTCTAGCCAACCTATGGTATAGAAATATTTCCACTTATTCTCTGCTTTTGAGAGCTGGGTAAAAAAATCTAATATAAACACAAAACACAGGATAAAATCAAAATAACTTAGCAATTGATAGATCTCGGAATCATGTGGAATAAAAAAAGTAAGCGTTAACAAAAAAATGCTAAACAGGGAAAGTAAACTTATTATGATGTTCGAGACACTCATACCCTAACTTAGCATTTTTAATTTAGCAAAACGCAATAGTAAGTTTTTAATCCCGCCGTTTTCGAAATCTATTTCGGCTTTTTTATTTTGACCAACACCTTCTATGGCGAGCACTTTACCTTTACCAAAGCGCAAGTGTTCTACCTCATTCCCCACCTCCAGCTTAATAGTATTTTTAGCCTTTTCTGGTTCCTGGCCGGCCGGTTTTAATTTTCTCAGTTTTCTAAGCTGTGCTTCACTGGGTTTATGAGCCGGCGGCGGAGTGCCTTTCTTAGGTTTTGTTTGGCGTAGTTTGCTTTTATCTACCTCATCACCAAAAATATCGGTGTCGATAAGCGGTTTGTATTTATAATCATCTTGCGGAACCATATAATCCATAAACTGCTCGTCTATTTCTTCAATAAATCTACTGGGTTCGGCATCTATAAGTTTTCCCCACCGATATCTGGATTGGGTATAAGTTAAATAAGCCTGTTTTTCGGCCCGTGTTAGGGCCACGTAAAATAAGCGTCTTTCTTCTTCCAGTTCACTACGGGTGTTCATACTCATGGCAGAAGGAAAAAGATCTTCTTCCAGCCCCACAATATAAACATAAGGGAATTCCAGGCCTTTTGCGAGGTGAATGGTCATTAAGGCCACTTTGTCTTCATCGCCGGTATCCTTATCCATATCTGTAGCCAGGGCAACGTCTTCTAAAAATTCAGCGAGGGACCCGTTGGCATCGGCAAGTTCTTTTTGGCCTTCAACAAAATCTTTAATTCCGTTGAGTAATTCTTCGATATTTTCTATTCTGGCAATCCCTTCCGGAGTGCCGTCTTTTTTCAATTCCTGAAGTAATCCTGTCTTCTTAGCTACAGTATCGGCCACTGTATAAGCATCGGCATTTTCAGATAAAATCGTGAAACTTTTTATCATATTCACGAAATTATCCAGCTTGGTTCGTGTACTTTTATTAATACGTATATCTACGTGATCAATATTTTCAATCACCTCAAAAATAGACTTCCCATATTGATTAGCAGCTACACTTAGCTTATCCATAGTGGTTTGACCTATCCCTCGGGCAGGATAATTTATTACTCGTTTTAAAGCTTCTTCATCTTTAGGATTAATTAATAATCTCAAATAAGAAAGTACATCTTTAATCTCCTTTCGCTGGTAAAATGAAAGTCCGCCGTAGATTCGATACGGAATTTCTTTTTTCCGCAGCGCATCCTCCATCGCCCTACTTTGGGCATTTGTTCGGTATAAAATCGCAAAATCACCATTGCTTAATTGATTTTGCATCTTATTTTCAAAAATAGAACCGGCAACAAACCTACCTTCTTCCCCATCGGTAAGTAGGCGATTAACCACCGTTTTGGGGCCATCATCATTATTTGTCCAAACCACTTTCTCCAATTTGGTTTGGTTTTTATCGATAATGGAGTTGGCCGCATTTACTATATTCTTACTAGAGCGATAATTTTGCTCCAGGCGATACATTTGTACATCGTCATAATCTTTTTGGAAATTAAGGATATTATTAATGTTTGCACCGCGGAAGGCGTAAATACTCTGGGCATCGTCCCCTACCACACATATATTCTGAAATTTATCTGAAAGTGCCCTCACAATTAAATATTGCGAGTGATTTGTATCCTGATACTCATCTACTAAAATATACCTAAACCTATTTTGGTATTTCTGAAGCACTTCTGGAAACCTATTTAAAAGCTCGTTGGTTTTAAGCAATAAATCGTCAAAATCCATCGCACCGGCTTTAAAACAACGCTCCACATATTCCTGATAAATTTCTCCCATTCGCGGTTTTTTAGACATCGCGTCGGCTTCCTTTAATTCAGGATTTTGAAAATAGGCTTTAACCGTAATTAGACTGTTTTTGAAAGAAGATATACGACTATAAACCTGCTTGTACTTATACACATCCTTATCCAGGCGCATATCTTTAATAATCGCCCTGATTACACTTTGTGAATCCTGCGTATCATAAATGGTGAAATTTGAAGGATAACCTAGTTTATCGGCTTCAAAACGTAATATTTTAGCAAAAATAGAGTGAAAAGTCCCCATCCAGAGGTTTTTTGCTTCGCTACTACCTACAATTTTTGAAATACGGCTTTTCATCTCCCTTGCGGCCTTATTGGTAAAAGTGAGCGATAATATATTAAAAGGATCTACACCCTGGCTCATTAGGTAGGCAATGCGATAGGTAAGCACCCTGGTTTTACCAGATCCTGCTCCGGCAATTACAATCATGGCGCCATCTTTTTGTAGAACAGGCGCGCGCTGTGCGTCATTTAATTCGGCTAAATAAGCTTCCAATCTCTTCAGGTTTTTAAGTGCGTGAAATTAACCAAAATGAAACAAATTATAAACTTCAAAGACCTTTTTTATAAACAAACCTACTCAGGTTGCTTTCGTTTGGAGAGTTTCAGGAATTTAATAGTTTCCACAATAAGCTACGTCTTGTTTTCAGAAATAATACGCGAAACAATTTAACAATTTGAGTGTCCAAAAATTTTTACCATAATTTTACAAGAATATAAAGAACTAAGGCTAAACTTTTTAAGTATATTTAAAATTACCGAAAGACAAGCCTAAAATTATAAAACATAATTTCTGTTTTAATAACGACAAAGAATTATTATATTCTCGATCCAGTTTCGTGTTTAGACTAAAACTAGAAAGGTTAAAAGTTTTATTTGTATCCGTATGCTCATAAAGCGACCGGAATAACCTTCGTTTAATTGCGAACTTAAGCTGGGCTTGTGTATGAAAAAAAGAAAAAATAATTTTGAGGTCAATCTCAAGAATTTAAACCTCAATGATCGAGTAAAAAAACTACTATGGAAAATATTTGGAACTTTTTAGGTGCTATCCCCTGGTGGGGCTGGATCCTTATCGCCTTAGCCTTAATCGCTATTAAAGACATATTCTTTAATCGCGAGCACACTATAAAACACAACTTCCCCATTATAGGTCATTTTAGATATTTATTAGAAGGAATTGGTCCCGAATTACGGCAGTATATCGTAGCCAATAATCGTGAAGAATTACCTTTTAACCGTAGTGAACGAGGGTGGATATATGCATCGGCCAAAAATGGAAACAATTACGAAGGTTTTGGTACCGATCAGGATATTTTTTCAACCCATTATATCTTCATCAATAATGCCATGCTGCCCTATAAATTGAAAGAAGACCATCCTAACCAATCAGATTCGGGCTTTATCGCCTGTGCAAAAACTATGGGAGCTTTTAATAAAAGAAAAAGACCTTTTAGACCGGCCTCTATTATTAATGTATCGGCCATGAGCTTTGGTTCTCTTTCTGCAAAAGCCATAGAATCTCTAAACGAGGGTTGCAAGGAAGCAGGCGCTTATCACAACACTGGAGAAGGCGGACTTTCACCCTATCATAGAAAAGGTGCAGATGTTGTCTTTCATTTTGGCACCGGTTATTTTGGAGTTAGGGACGATGAAGGTAATTTCTCTATGGAAAAAATAATAGAACTGGTAGAACAAAATCCTGAGGTTAGAGCCATTGAAATAAAACTTTCCCAGGGAGCTAAGCCAGGAAAAGGCGGGGTGCTACCGGCTTCAAAGATCACTAAAGAAATCTCGGAAATTAGACATGTACCTATTGGCAAAGATGTGTTGTCCCCGCCAAGTCATTCGGCATTTAATAATATGGAAGAACTCGTAGATTTTATTGAAGATATTGCTGAAGCTACCGGGCTTCCGGTAGGGATCAAATCGGCAGTTGGGAAATTAGACCAATGGAAAGAGCTCGCCTCGATTATGTCTAAGACCGAAAGAGGGCCAGATTTTATAACTATAGATGGTGGTGAAGGCGGTACTGGCGCGGCACCTCCCAGTTTTGCAGACCATGTTTCCCAACCCTGGATCTACGCTTTTACCGATGTATATGATATCTTTTTGCGGGAAGGCATTACCAATAGAATTGTTTTTGTTGCCAGTGGAAAACTTGGTTTTCCGGCAAATGCCGCAATGGCCTTTGCCCTTGGTGCAGATTGTATAAATGTTGCCCGTGAGGCCATGATGAGTATTGGGTGCATACAAGCGCAATCCTGTCACAATAACACCTGTCCTACCGGCGTTGCTACTCAAAACAAATGGTTACAGGCCGGTATTAATATAAAGGATAAATCCCGCCGGGTTAATTTTTATTTTACAAAATTTAGGAAAGAATTATTGGAAATGACTCATGCCTGTGGGTATGAGCATCCCTGCCAATTCACTATGGATGATGTAGAAATAAATCTTAGTGACAAAAACCTTGCAAAAAGCCTGGCCGGCACTTTTGGATACCATAAAGAAAAAGTACCTTTCGAAGGTGTGCAACAACAATTAGATGATCCCAATTTGGGAGCAGCCTATAAAAGAACAAAAGTCACCACTAAAGAGGCGGAAACCGAAGAAACCACGCCGCATAATAAAGAAGAATGAATCAAATAGAGCTTTCACAAATTTTATTGGCTGTTCTGCCGGCACTAATAGTTGGCGGAGTTGCTTTTTATTTTTTTAGATCATTTCATAAAAACGAAGAAGCGCGAAGACGATTTTTATTACATAAGGAAAACCAAAATACCGCACTTCCATTGAAGCTGCAGGCCTATGAGCGTTTAACCCTTTTTTTGGAGCGTATTTCCCCGGGAAAACTATTATTTAGGATTAAGCCAAATTCTGAAGATAAGGAAGCTTATGAACGCGCTTTAATTTATGCTATTGAACAGGAGTTTGAGCATAATTTAGCGCAACAAATATATCTCTCTCCTGAATCGTGGAATTATATAAAAACATCTAAAAATGCAACTATAGCACTCATTAGAAAAACCAACCAGCAAGAAGAGATTGATACTGCCGATAAATTAAGGGAAGTAATTTTAAAAAAATTGGTAGAGAAAGAATCTCCTACTGATGTCGCTATTGCTTATCTAAAAACCGAAGTAAAGCAGTTTATTTAACCCCTTGGCTATATCTTAGTTTGTCATACAGAATCTTTCATCATAAGCCTTACGGAATAAAAAAACAAAATAGATTCCTCTTACGTCGAAATGAACAGCTCATTCCAGCAGTAATAACTTGATTAAACTACAACTCTTATCTTCAATTAAAAATTAATTTTACCTAACGGGTAGTTTATTTTAGATAATCCTATTTTACCGATAAAAAAAGCCACGAACACTATTAGTATTCGTGGCTTTTTTTATTTCTTTCTAATGCAGCGGTCTAAATAAGCTATTCTTCCTCGCCCGTTTTATCTTCAGTATCTTTTTCTTCGTCATTGATTGCGAAGTCTGTGATTCCGTTTTTTATCAATAAGTTATACCATTGAAATATTTTCTTCAAATCACTGGCATAAACCCGGTCTTCGTCATAATCTGGAAGAATTTCAGCAAAATATTTTTCCAATTCTGCTTTAGAAGATTTATGATTTATGGCTTCGCCGCCATCTTCTTTTTCTTTAATTTTTTCGAATATTTCGGCAAGTGGCACTTCTTCGGTATAAGTATAGATCGCAATTTCGCTCAATAAACTTACGTTATGACGAATATTTACTGCCATTTTCTTCCCATCTGGAATGGATTTTACAATAAATCCCCCGCGACTTTGCGCCGCTAATTCATAAAGTCCGGGTTTTCCCGAAATTGCCAATATTTTATCTAATCCCATAATTTTTCTTTAAATCCTTAGTAAGGTTTTCCTGTTTAAAAAAAACCTAATCTTCCTTTAGGCTTCTTTGCAAGTTTTATATGTTTTCTGAATGTTTTTGCGTTCTGGCCGCGCTATTTTATTTGGCTGACAAATATCAACTGTGAGAATTAAATATCAAAGTGATTAACGTCCTTTTTTCATATCAGGAAAACGCATTTTATATTCAATATTAATTTTTCCTTTAGAAATCCCGGCAAGTTTTCCTTTAAGCAAACGCTTTTTTAAACTGGAAAGTTTATCGGTAAATAAGACCCCTTCAATATGGTCATATTCATGTTGAATCACCCTGGCAGATAAACCTGCATAAGTCTCTCTGTGATGCTCAAAATTCTCATCTTGATATTCTATAGTAATGCTGGGTTTTCTAAATACATCTTCCCTAATTTCAGGAATACTTAAACAACCTTCATTAAAAGCCCATTCATCACCTTCTTCTTCAACAATTGTAGGATTGATAAAAACCTTCTTTAATTTTTTAAGCTCTTCCCTTTCCTGTAATTCTAATTCTTCATCTTCAGCAAACGGACTCGAGTCAACAAGAAACATACGAATAGGGCGCCCTACTTGCGGAGCGGCGAGACCAACTCCAAAAGCATTGTACATGGTTTCCCACATGTTTTCTATTAATTCATCTAATTTTGGATAATCCTCTGGAATCTCTTTACATTTTTTTCGTAAAACTGGATCCCCGTAAGCTACAATGGGTAATATCATATTTAATTGACTATTTGAATTGTATGTTGTATTTTAAATATTGTATAATGTACTTTTAAAAAATAAGTTTCAACATTGATACTTCGAATATTTAAAAATTCAATAAAATAAACTTTCTGGTTTCGTTCAATGAATGTAAAATTATAGTCACAACCATTTAATTTTCAATAAACATTTTACAGTATACCATCTTCATTATACACTATACATTATTCACTATTCATTCTACACTATAGATTCAAAACCTTACTTATATAAATAAGATTGCAAAATAAGGGTAGCGCTAATTTCATCTACGAGCGCTTTGTTTTTGCGTTTCTTCTTTTTGAGTCCACTGTCTATCATAGACTGAAAAGCCATTTTGGAGGTGAATCTTTCATCTTCTCTTTTCACCGGCATTTCAGGAAATTTTTTAGCGAAAGCTTTTAAAAACTCCTTAATATACACTTCGCTTTCGGAAGCCGATTCGTCTTTTTGCTTCGGCTCTCCCACTACCACGAGTTCTACATTTTCATCATGGAAATACTTTTTCAAGAAATCCATTAATTCAGCAGTTTTCACGGTAGTAAGGCCCGAGGCAATCATTTGGAGTTCGTCTGTAATGGCAATTCCGGTGCGTTTAGTACCAAAATCTAATGCCATAATACGTGCCATGTTCAAAATTTTTGCAAAGGTAAGATTTATATTGCTTTATCACTAAAATTCAGGAAAAACCATAAAAGTAAATTTCCCCGGTTAGAATGCTATTTTCTTAAAAACTGAGAAGAAAATTATAATTTCAGCTTCAAAAAGCAAAAAGAAAAATGAATATCTCAAAATGCGTTTAACTTTTTTAAAACCGCTAATTTCAACACTCAAAAAGAAGCGGCATTTACAGATGCCATGTAGTGCTAAGCTATTATATTTGCTAAAAACAGATAGTAATGGACCATTTAGAAGCTAAGATCAATGAAGCCTGGGAAAACCGGGATTTATTAAAAGAAACAGAAACCATCAAAGCCATTAGAGAGGTTGTTTCTCTTCTGGACGAGGGAAAACTAAGGACGGCAGAGCCTACCGAAAACGGCTGGCAGGTAAACGAATGGGTTAAAAAAGGGGTGGTACTTTATTTCCCCATTCAGCAAATGGAAACCCTGGAAGCCGGTATTTTTGAGTACCACGATAAAATACCGTTGAAAAAAGGTTATAAGGAAAAAGGAATTCGCGTGGTTCCCAGTGCTGTTGCAAGACATGGCGCCTATATATCCAGCGGGGTAATCATGATGCCTAGTTACGTAAACATTGGGGCCTATGTAGAAGAAGGTACAATGGTAGATACCTGGGCTACCGTTGGTAGCTGCGCGCAAATAGGTAAAAATGTGCACCTAAGCGGAGGTGTTGGTATTGGTGGCGTTCTAGAACCATTACAGGCTTCTCCCGTGATTATTGAAGATAATGCATTTTTGGGTTCCAGGAGTATTGTAGTTGAAGGCGTAAAAGTTGAAAAAGAAGCAGTTTTAGGCGCTAACGTAGTACTTACTGCCTCTACAAAAATTATAGATGTAACCGGAGATGAACCCAAAGAAATGAAAGGCATTGTACCTTCCAGATCTGTAGTGATTCCAGGAAGTTACACTAAGAAATTTCCAGCCGGCGAATATAATGTACCCTGTGCATTAATTATTGGTAAACGTAAAGAAAGTACTAATAAAAAGACCTCGCTAAACGATGCTTTAAGGGAATATGATGTAGCGGTATAACGCTGTAGTATCTCGATTCATATTGGGGAAAGATATCGAAGGGAGAACATAAATTCTCCCTTCATTTTTTCTTTTTCTAATGTCCTAACATAGATTAAGTTAAAAGGATAAAGACTAATTCGGCTATTTTTCAAAATCCGCTTTCCATTTTCAAGAGAACTGCAGAAAAGTCTATTTAAATAATAATTATGTAAATTTGAGAAAGCTGTTCAAAAGCTTATATTAAAAAATAGTATAAGAATTATTGTGTGAAAATTACAATAAAGTTTATAAAACTTGAAGCCTCTGGAAAAACTGAAAATAGGAGTTTAACAAAATATAGACTCAAAACATTTTCTGGCAGATTTCTGGCCAAGATGTCTAACAAACCACAAAATTATGTTTCAAAAATTCGCTGTGAGAAGAACGATTCCTGTTCCTTCCAATACCAAATTCATAATCCCCTCTTATTAAGAGCCACCATGAGAAGCCTATGAAAATACTCATAATACAGCAAAAAATGATTGGGGATGTACTACTGGCTTCAATAATTCCCAAAAACCTTAAGAAGCTGTATCCAAGTTCAGTTGTATTTTTTCTCTGTAATAAACATGCGGCACCTGTGCTTAAAAACAACCCTCATGTGGACAAGTTGATTGCTATAGAAGAAAAAAAATTACAGCATCCCGGTAGTCTTTTAAAAATTGCCTATTCTATAAAAGTTCAAAAGTTCGATCTAATTATTGATCCCTATGCAAAACTTGGGAGCCAGTTTTTAAGTTTATGCAGTGGTGCAAAACAACGAATAAGCTATAAAAAAAATACGCTTCCCGGTGCCTACACCCATCAGGTTTTATTTTCTAAGAAAGATCTTTCAGTTTATGGAAAAGCTTTGGATGAGCGGTTAAATCTACTTAAAGTTTTAGCGCCTAATTTTAATTTTGAAGTAAAACCCGAATTATACCTTACTTCCGAAGAAATTAAAGCGGGTAAAGAATCTTTAAATTCTGTGAATCCAAATAGGAAAACAATCATGTTTGGAATTCTGGGAAGTACACTAAATAAATCCATGCCAGTTTCTTATACGATAGCTGTCATTAATTTTTTAACCAAAAATTACAATGTAAATATTATTTTTAACTATTTGCCCTCCCAACGTCAATTAGTGCAGGAGATCCTAAAAAGTGTAATTCCTTCAAATAAAATTTACCCGCACATATTTGAAGAAGATTTGCGTAATTTTATAAAATTAGCTTATCACTGTGACGCAATAATCGCTAATGAAGGTGGAAGTGTACATATCGCTAAAGCCTTTAATAAACCCACTTTTACTATTTTTTCTCCTTTTATCCCCAAGTCTTCCTGGGGTACTTTTGAGAATGAACCGCAAAATAAATCAATTCATCTAAAAGACATTAAACCAGAGCTTTTTATAGAGAAAAGCAAAAAACAACTTTATTTAGAGCGTAAAAGCCTGTACCAGGAGTTAAAACCAGCTTATATTATCAAAGAGCTGCAAGCCTTTATGCAGGCGAATTCTTTTTGATCCCAAACTTGGTGCTGGTCAATTTTTCTTCTTTAGTTTTCTTTCTAATTGCTTTGTTTTTATTAATGGACTCTTCATTTTTATAACCTCTTTTATGATCCAGGTGCAAACAGATGGCAGTGTAGCGTATCTGTTTTCCTTTTATTCCCAAATTCATTAAACGTTCTCCCAACTCCCGGTCCTGTCCGCCATATTGCATACGCTCATCGAAACCATTTACTTTTTCAATATCATTTTTCCATCCGGAAGCATTATGTCCATTCCAGGTGGCCGATGTTGGAGTAAGGAAATTCAACAAATTGGTCTTTGCACCCTTTGCACTAATTTTATTGTTTTTAAAAGACGATTTTAAACCTCGTTCTTTAAGCCATTTAAGGTTAAAACATTTACCAGTTAAGATATCTTCTTTAGAAATCTCTTTAGAAAGCTTCATAGGCAATTTATAATATCCGCCGCTTAAAAAATAGCCGAATTCCCGATATTTAACGTGCATTTCTACGAAGTCTTCCCGGGCTATACAATCGCCATCGCTCATAATAATATAGTCGCTTTTACAAGCCATTACTGCTTTATTTAAAATTTCCGATTTCTGAAATCCGCGATCTGGATGCCAAATATGCTGAATAGGAATTTCGGTAAGTTTTTTAAAATCTTCTATGAGCTTTTTGGTCGGTTCTTTAGAGCCATCGTCTGCAATTACAATCTCGAAGTTCCTGTAAGACTGTATGGTATAACTCCAAAGCACTTTCTCCAACCACTCTGTAGCGTTATAAGTGCTCAAAACAACAGAAGTATCAATAGCCATGTATCAATTGGTTTTAAGCCAAAAATACTTAATTTTAACGACTTGAAATTCTTTATACATGAGAATGGCTGCTCCCATTACAGTTTTAATCCCAACCTATAATGAAGAAACCCTGGTAGCCCAGGCGATTCATTGTTCTAAATTTGCCGATGAAATCCTGGTTATAGATTCCTATAGCACTGATGCTACTGTGTCTATTGCTCAAAAACACGGCTGTAATATCCTACAGCGAAAATTCGACAATTTCTCCAACCAAAAGAATTATGCCATAGAAAAAGCAAAACACGATTGGATTTTAGTGCTCGATGCCGATGAGTTTATTACGTACACCTTAAAAAATGAAATATTGGCAGCTGTTAAGAACCCGGGGCACCAGGCTTATAAAATGTTGTTTAAGAATTATTTTATCAACCGGTTTATTCATTATGGCAGCAACGGCAATAAATTAAAACTAAGACTTTTTAACAGGAAACATTGCGAATATAGAGGCCTGGTTCATGAAGAGCTTGTTTGTGATGGCAGTATTGGAGTGATTAAAGGCAAGATGCTACATTATACCTACAGAAATCTGTGGCATTTTTTTCAGAAGAAGAATCAATATTCCCGCTTGCAATCGAAGCAATTATTTAAGCGAAATAAAAAAGTAAGTTTATTTACTTTAATGTTTAAACCATTTTATAGGTTTTTGAACGAGTATTTATTCAGGCTTGGTTTCCTGGATGGTGTGGCGGGCCTTACCTCTACCGTAATGAATGGCTACGGCGTACTAAGCCGCTATGTGCGATTGCTTATTTTAAAACAAAAAATTAAGGACAAGAATCTCGCAGATTATGATGTTTATACTGAAAAATTAATGAACGAAGCGAAGGCTGAAGCCTATAAGAACGACATTGAAAAACCCGTTAGTCTAACCGCGCTTTTAAGTAAACCTTTCCTCACTTTTTTGAAATCATATTTTTTGAAAGGGAATTTTAGTAAGGGAAAATCTGGCTACATTCGTAGTTATCTCGATAGTTTCAAGAGGTACAATGAACTTTTATATCGTTGGCTGCGCCGTAGAAACCTAGATTAAACAAAATATAATATTAAAGTCCTAAACGCTTTTTCATTTCTTTTTTTCTAGCCGCCTTTTCCTGAAATTCACAAATATATCCCCATAATTTTTCAAAAACCTCTGTCTCTGTCTGCGGAATCAATTTCGAATATTCATTGGCAATAATTGCAGCCATTTCTTTTAAAGGCGTGATTCGATGAAAATTTTTCATACGCGCCTCAAAATCCATCTCCTTAAATTCCATACGGTTAAGATCTACCAAATAGATTTCATAAGCTTCTTTAGTTTTAACAATAAGGGAATTCCCGGGAGAATGGTCTAAAAAATTTACGTGATTCTCATGCATGTTAAAGCTAAACCTGGTAAAAGCCCTTAAAATGTTTTCCCCATCTGGATAATTGGGATCGTGAATAAGTTCTCTTATGGTTAAGTCGTAATCCAGTTTTTCGCAGATATAATAACTCCTCCCAAAAAGAATACCTTTTTGCTCGGCGTAGGCCATAGGAGTTGGGGTTCCCAGGTCATGCTTTTGTAAATAATTGGCATTTTCAAAGGAGCGTCTCGCTTTAGATTTTCTTATATATTTATAAGCAATTTTATTGATGAAATTAGGCACCTTAAAAGACTTTATAAGCAGTTTATCCCCATCGAGGTTAAAGGTTTTTAACTCGTTGCGCCGGGAATTTCCAAACTCTTTTCCCGAATCCTGAAAGTCCAAAAGTAATTTTTCAAATTTACTTTCCTTCTGAAGATATGCGGGATTTAGCCTCAATTTCATATGTTAGATATTTGCTGCAAATTTAAAATTATAAATTCAGAAACTATAGCAACAAATGATGTAAACTGTATTAGAGCTGATTTGTCTTCTTCAAATACTTTTTCATCACCGCCAGGCCAATAAGTTGTTCTCTTTTTTTATCTAAAAACTGGGATACGTATTCATTGGCATTGTCTATAATCTTTTGCGCTTCGTCATCGTTTTTTATATAATAATTAAGTCTTTCTTCAAGATCGGAAAAATCATCTTTTATTAAAATATAATGCACATTGGGAACTAATTTTCCTTCCATAAACCAGGTCTCGTAAGTTGGCTTTGGCATTACCGCGATAGAGTTTGAAGACATAATCCACTTTAAATTACTGGCCACATCTATTCCTTCTAAAGCCAAAATGAATTTAAAGTTTAAATGATTGTACAGGGAACATTTTTCAACCTTCCAATGCTCCGGTAAAATATTTTTCTTAGAAATATTACCCAGATCACACATAGGGTGATCAAAATACTTACTCATGAATTGCGTTCTATTGGGCCGGTGATCTGCTTTTCCTCTAAAAATAATTTTATTCTTTTTTTCTTTAAAAGAAAGCTTATCATTAAGAAACACAAAATGGCGCACTTGCACCAATTTTAGAAGTATAGAGTTTTGGTTGTCACCCGCAATTGGCCGGCTTTTCACAATAGATGGTATTTTGGGAATATGGGTGACATCACCCGGCACATAATTCCATTTAAAATGAAAATTAAACCAGCAGGTAATTTGATAGGCATCCAGAAAATAAACCGATTTTACTTTCTTTGACCTTTTTAGATCTCCCAGGCGTTCCACATCTTCTGGCAGCTCTTGTGTCTCCTCTAATTTATTGTAATAATTTATTCGTTCTTTTATATAGGCCGCATCTGGCCGGGATTCAATACTTTTTAAAGCTTTTTTTAACCGTCTTCTATAAACTATTCCTGGAGTCGCGACCCGCGCATAAGCCAAAATATAATAGATTATTTTTGGGTTTTTGCCAGATTTAAATAGATAGTCTAAAGTCATTCCTAATTATTGGTTTGACAAAATATTTAAGTTTCTATACTTGTACTTTCATTTTTAGAAAGCGACTTCACGAAAAACCACATCTTTTCAAAAACCTCAGCTTCAGATTTTTCAATGAGTTCGGCATATTCTTCTGCCATAATTTTCACCTTCTCAATATCTGTGGTTAAACGAGCGAAGTTTTTCATTCTCTCAATAAAATTTAAGGAATGAAAATACATGCGATTTAGATCTACAAGATAAAATTGATAGTTCCCATTGTTTAATTCAATTAAAGTATTTTCGGGACTGTGGTCTAAAAATTCGATTTTTTGCTCGTGTAATGTGTAAGTAAAATGTGTAAAAGCTCGTAGAATATCCTCGTGACCGGCTTTTTTAAGATCCAAATCACCAAAACTAAGATCGTAATCTAATTGCTCACTAATATAAAAGCTCTTGGTAAGTGCACCTTTGCCAATTTCTTCGGCGTAAGCAATGGGTTTTGGAGTGCCAATTCCTTTTTCGATTAATCTTTTTGCAAACTCAAAAGACCGCTCGGCTTTAGATTTTCTAAATAGGGCGTACACGTAACGATTTAGCCAATTAGGTTGTTGAAAAGATTTTACATTTACCCTGCGACCTTCTTTCTCCACCACTTTAACATGGTTTCTACGCTTTGTTTTATCTTCAATAAAACTATGACCAACAGCATTAAAATTCAATAGAATTTCTTCAATGCTTTTTTTAGGCAATTTATGATATTTAGAAATGTATATATTCATAAATTCAGTGAATTTCTCCTATTGTTTTCACCCTCAACAGAAGTCTTTCTTTGCTACTTATAACAATATACAATTTAAAATGTCTTGCAGCATACGTTTCTCTCTTCAACGAAACTCAAACCTATGAGCGCATATTTAAAGTTTAAATTAATCTTAACTTCCCTATAAAGGGCTAAAATTATAAAAAATCTTTAAAATTCCTATTTATTAAACTAAATAGACAGGCACCAACCGCAATCCAAAGATATGAGATAGCTTTCTAAAAAATATTACTAATTCGAGCCAAGTCCCGGGAATTTAACCCCTTGGCTATCGCCCTGCGATTAATATAAAGCTAAGAAACTCTTTTGAGGTTCATCTAAAATCTCCTATTAAACTTAGATCGCTAAGAATTGTTTTATTTTTGCAACTCTAAAGCCTTGTAAGGAATAAGAGGTAAATAAACTAAAGATGAGACTTGTTATTTCCTCGCAACGAAAGAAATTCACGGATAATTGAATTTTTCAAGAAATATCCTAAAAGAGTATTTAACAGAAAAACTAATGAACATACTTCATTTATCGGCAATTAATAATTGGGGCGGCGGGGAAAATCAAATTGAATTGCTGGGTAAGGAGTTTAAAAAAAACTTTCCTCAAGTAGAAAATACTATTTTATGCGTTGAAGAAGGGCTTTTTCACAAACACTTAAAAACCACTAAACTTAATTACCAAACCGTTAAACTGAGTTTTAATTTAGACCTTAGGTATTGCCTAAAAATTAAACGCATTTGCAAAACAAAACATATTGATCTTATTCATATTCACGATACCAAAGCACTTAGTCTTGCTGTATTGGCCGATAATTTTTTTAATTTACCTCCTATGGTTTTTAGTAAAAAAACCTCCTTTCCCATAAAAAATCGAAAATCGACACTTTTAAAATACAATTACACAAAAATTGAGCGCATTTTATGTGTTTCAGAAAAAACGAAAGAAATCGCTGCAAAACACATTACAGATAAAAGTAAATTACAGACGCTTTACCACGGGCTTTCCATTGAAAAGCAAAAAAGTATTTCTTCTGAAATTCAACTTCGGAAGAAACTGGAAATAGTTGGAGATGTTATTCTAGTGGGACATATAGGTAATCACATTCCTGCCAAAGACCTTACTACCCTGGCGAATACGATTGAAGCATTGGTAAAGAAAAATTCAGGATTAAAATTTCATTTTGTGCAAATTGGCCGATTCTCTGCCGAGACTCCCCGCTTCCTACAACAGTTAAAAGCAAAGGGAATTAAAGAATATGTCTCTATTTTAGGTTTTATGCCCAATGCCGCTGCTTTTATTCCGCAATTAGATTATTTACTGGTTACCTCAAATTCCGAAGGATTACCTAATGTGATTTTTGAAGCTTTTTATTATAAAACTCCGGTAATTGCTACAAATGTGGGGGGAATTCCCGAAATTGTGGCTCATTTAGAAAACGGACTATTAGCTGAAGCAAAAGATGCAAAAAAGCTTGCCGAATATATTGTTTACCTGGTAGGAAACCCAGAGTTAAAACAGGATTATATCGAAAAATCCTATCAAAAATTATTAGAAAATTTTACAACAAAAAGAATGGCAAAAGAAACTTTTCAAGTTTATAAAAATATTTTAAATGGAAGATCATAAAACCGAAATACAAAATGCCCTGGCCACGTTAAAACGCGGCGGCCTCATTCTCTACCCCACCGATACAGTTTGGGGAATTGGCTGTGATGCGACCAATGCAGATGCTGTAGATAAAGTTTATGCTTTAAAAAAGCGAAATGAAAGCATGGCACTTATTTGCCTGGTTTCAGATTATAAAATGCTCAATCAGTTTATTGAGGATGTGCCCGAGGTAGCTTACGATATTCTAAAATATACCAAAAAACCAACTACGGTAATTTATGACGACCCCATTAGGGTAGCCGAAAATTTAATCGCTGAAGATAATTCCCTGGCTATTAGAGTTTCTAAGGATAAATTTAGCAATGAATTGGCAAAAAGATTTAGAAAACCAATCGTCTCTACTTCTGCCAATCTTAGCGGGCAAAAAACCCCAGAATCTTTTGCTGAAATTAGCCCCGAAATTTTAGAAGGTGTGGACTATGTAGTAAATTTGCAAAAGAAAAAAAAATCGGCCAAACCCTCTGCCATTATTAAATTAAGCAATGATGGAAAGGTAAAAGTGATTAGAAAATAAAGTTGCCACGAATACACGAATTATGGCGGAAATTATTCATAAAAAAGAAAGTTATGCCATTGTAGGTACTTTATTTGATGTTTATAATCATTTGGGAAGCGGATTTTCTGAAATTGTCTATAAAGATGCAATTGAACTGGAGTTCAAAATTCGTGATATTCCTTTTCAGAGAGAAAAAAAATATACTGTTTCCTATAAAGGCACTATACTACCTCATAAATTTTATGCAGATTTTGTGGTTTTCGATAAAATAATTTTAGAAATAAAAGCTATAGAAAATATTCATGATAAACATATTGCTCAGTGCATTAATTATTTAAAAGTTTCAGAAAATAAATTGGCAATTTTAGCCAACTTTCATAAAGATTTGCTAGACCATAAAAGAATAGTATTATAAATATTCGTGAATTCGTGGCTTTAAAACAACAGTATATGAAAAGTCATTAAAACTTTAGGAACTATATTCTAAATGGTAAATTTGCAAAAGAAAAAAAATCGGCCAAACCCTCTGCCATTATTAAATTAAGCAATGATGGAAAGGTAAAAGTGATTAGAAAATAAAGTTGCCACGAATTCGAGGGTTAAACCTCACAGGTTTTCGAAACCTATGAGGTTTTCTCCAGATATACACATGGTAGCAAGAGCTTTTAGATTATATTTTCAGATTTTAAAAGCAAAAATTTAAATACTTGTGAAAAAATACCAAAGCGCGTTAAATCATAATATATTTAGAGTTATAACCCAGGCAGCAGAAGAATTACAGCTGGAAAGTTATGTAATTGGTGGTTTTGTTCGGGATCATATTTTAAAGCGGGGAGCACCCAAAGATATTGATATTGTGGCCATAGGCAGTGGAATAGCCCTTGCCAAAAAAGTAGCCGAAATCTTACCACACCAACCTAAAGTTCAGGTTTTTAAAAATTATGGAACCGCAATGCTAAAGGCCTTCGATATGGAGATCGAATTTGTTGGCGCCAGGAAAGAAAGCTATCAAAAAGACAGTAGAAAGCCTATTGTAGAAAACGGTTCCCTGGAAGACGATCAAAATAGACGGGATTTCACTATTAATGCGCTCGCACTAAGTTTAAACGAGAAAAACTTTAGTGAATTATTAGATCCTTTTAATGGTATAAAACACCTGGAAGCTAAACTTATAAAAACTCCACTGGATCCCGATGTCACTTATTCTGATGATCCACTTCGTATGCTTAGGGCCATTCGATTTGCAACCCAATTGGATTTTAAGATAGAAAAAGAATCTTTGGATGCCATTACCAGAAATAAAAAGCGCATCAAAATAATTTCAAAAGAAAGAATTACTACCGAGTTACATAAAATTATGCTAGCCAATAGACCGTCTAAAGGTTTTGCGTTACTGCATAAAACCGGTTTGCTCGCTATCATTATGCCTGAATTAACTGCCCTGGAGGGAATTGATGAAATTGAAGGACAAAAACATAAAGACAATTTTTGGCATACGCTGGAAGTGGTAGATAATATTTCAGAAAACACAGATAACCTTTGGTTGAGATGGGCTGCTTTGCTCCATGATATTGGCAAAGCGCCGACCAAGAAGTTTCATAAAAAAATAGGTTGGACTTTTCATGGGCACGAGTTTGTTGGGGCTAAAATGGTATTTAAACTCTTTAAGCGTTTGCGATTACCGCTTAACGATAAGATGAAATATGTGCAGAAACTGGTATTGATGAGTTCGCGTCCCATTGCGATTGTTGATAATGACGTGACCGACTCTGCCGTGCGCCGACTTATCTTTGATGCAGGAGATGATATTGAAGACCTTATGACGCTTTGTGAAGCCGATATTACCACCAAAAACCCGAAACGTTATGCGCGTTACCACAAAAACTTTAAAGTGGTGCGAAAAAAAATGAAGGAGGTAGAAGAACGCGATAAGGTAAGAAAATTTCAACCTCCGGTTTCAGGAGAAGAGATCATGCAAACCTTCAATATCAAACCCTCACGTGAAATTGGGATTATAAAAGATACTATTAAAGAAGCTATTTTAGAAGGTGATATTCCCAATGAACACAAGGCGGCAAGGGAATTAATGCTTAAAAAAGGAAAGGAACTTGGTTTAATGGCTAACTAAGGTCTTTTTAGAAATGATTAATATGCCAATTATATATTCAGATGAAAGACAATAAAAAAGTAATTTACTGGTTGTTTACAGGATGTATTCTTATTTTTATCATGGTCATTGTTGGAGGAATTACGCGACTTACACATTCTGGCCTTTCCATGTCCGACTATAAACTTGTCACGGGCACAATCCCCCCCTTAAATGAACAAGAATGGACAGAGACCTTCGAGCATTATAAACAGTTCCCGGAATATCAAAAGAAAAATTTTCATTTCACCTTAGAAGAGTTTAAAGATATTTACTTCTGGGAGTGGCTTCACCGTGTTCTAGGTAGATTAATTGGACTGGTTTTTATTATTCCATTTTTATATTTCCTAATTACCAAACAACTCACAAAACCGACTATCAAAAAAGCGATTCTTCTACTATTTCTTGGAGGGTTTCAGGGTTTTTTAGGCTGGTATATGGTAAAAAGTGGTCTGGTAGATATGCCAGATGTTAGTCACTACAGGCTAGCAGCGCATCTTATAACTGCTTTTTTAACCTTCGCCTATACACTTTGGGTCGCCCTGGATTTAATTTATCCATACAGAAGCAGTATCAATAAAAGTTTTAGAAATCTTTTGCGAGTTGGTATGCTTGTGCTCATTATCCAGATTATTTGGGGTGCTTTTGTGGCAGGACTTGATGCAGGGCTTATACATAACTTCTGGCCACTTATGGCAGAGGGAAAGTTAATTCACGAAACCGTTTGGATTGAGCAGGAACCATTAATTATGAATTTTATTGAAGGTAAAAGCGGGGTGCAATTTGTACACAGGTATATGGCTTATGTCGTGGTAGCTGTAATCCTTTATATTTGGTACAGATCTAGAAAATTAGCTCCAGAACACCGTCACCCGAAAGTCATAAACACCTTGTTAGTGCTACTTGTATTTCAATTTATTCTTGGTGTATTCACGTTGCTCCTGCAGGTACCGGTTTGGTTGGGAGTCGCACATCAAATGGGTGCATTTTTCCTTCTTGCGGGTATGACTTATACCCTGCACAGGTTTACAAAATAGCTTTTATTTTAATCTAAAAAACGTAGCTTTGCATTTTAAAATTTGATGTTATGGTTTATAGATTTAGAGTAATTCTAGATGCTGAAGAAGATGTATTTAGAGATATAGAAGTTTTGAAAGATAGCAGCCTGGAAGATCTGCATAACACTATTTTACAGTCCTTTGGGTTTGATGGTACAGAAATGGCCTCGTTTTATTTAAGTGATGAAAAGTGGGAGCAGGGCGAAGAATTTTCCCAATTTGATATGGGTGGCGAGGTTCGTTTAATGAACGAAACCAGCCTGGAATCTATCTTAGACGAAGAAAACAGGAATATTATCTATGTTTATGATTTTTTAAAAATGTGGACTTTTTTAATCGAATTGGCGCAAATAGGAGAAATTGAAGATGGTCGCGATTATCCAAATCTTATGTATGTGCACGGGCAGTTGCCAGATGAAGCACCAGATAAAGATTTTGTTGGCGAAGACGATGATGAGGCAGGTTCCCAGGACATTTTCGACCAGGGCTACAATACCAACGATTATGACGACCTTTCCTTTGATGAAAATTGGAATTAATTGCTAAGCAATTATCCCGAACCTGCTTCGGGAATTCCAACTTTTATAGCTTTAAATATCTATTAATAGTATAAAGGCTGTCGTAAAATTCAATAAAGATTTAAAACAACTATAGGTTTCCGCTTTACCGAGATGAGTTCGGCAAAAAATGCGGAGATCATAAAATAACATTGTACTGAATGATCAATCTTTTTAATGCACAAATTGAATCCCTTTCTATTCACAGAGTAGGGAACAAAAGTCGAAATGAGAATATTTTCCTATCTGCGGCTCCTTATCAACTCAATGATGAGATAACTCCATTAATTAAAGAGTATTTCCTAAAACCATTTAGGGAAAAAGAAGAGAACTATTTTCAGTTTTCCCACGATACCGATATAGAATTTAATGAATTGTACAATTTAGCAAACGCTATTTTCGACAATCCTGAAGATATTCACGAAGCCTCAAAAAAGATTACCACTTTACTATTTGAACAATCTTCCCATCCACATATAAAAAGCGGTGAAGTTTATGTGGTTTATTTTGAAAATATGCAAATTGACAACGAAAAAGTTTCTGGTATAGGTATATTTAAATCAGAATTAAAACACGACTTTTTGCAATTTGAAGAAAATGGAAGCATTCTGGAAATGATTGTTCAGCAGGGAATAAACCTGAATAAATTAGATAAAGGTGCGCTTATTTTCAACAAGAATAGAGCCGAAGGTTATAAAATCTTATCGGTAGATTCCAATAAATACGATACTAAGTACTGGCTGGAAAACTTTTTGGGCGTAGATGTGATGCGCGATGAGAATTACAACACTAAAAGTTATCTTAACTTCTGTAAGAATTTTGCCAAAGACGTGGTTTTACCTGCTGAAGACAAAAAGGAAGAAGTGATGTTTATGAACCGCAGTATGGATTACTTCGCTAAAAACGATGATTTTGAGGAAAGCAATTTCCTAAATTCGGTGATAGACAATCCCGAGCTACTTCCCGAATTTCAGCATTATAAAACAGAAAAAGCACCTAAATATAAAGTTGAAGACCTCACAAATTTCCCCATTGCCAATAAAGCAGTGACCGATGCCCGTAAAAAAATAAAAAGTGTTATAAACTTAGACACCAATATCCAGATTAAAATGGATTTTGTAAATGCCGAGTCGGCAGATAAGTTTGTGGAAAAAGGCTGGGACGAAGATAAACAGATGTATTACTACCTGGTTTATTTTAACAAAGAAGAAAAGAGTTAAGGTAATTAGAAAAAGCCTTAAACTGTTTATTATATCAATCAAATAGTAGCAGACCTCATAGTACATGAAATTGTGAGGTCTCTTGTTTTAAAAAATGTTGAACTCAACACTGCTTTCAGAATTAAAATTTAAAGCACTTAATTTCCGTCTTTCTAAATTGTAATGACCACTGCAAGATTCTGTATTTAATCCCAAATATAATCAGGTTATCCATTTGTCATAAATATACCGCTCCCCTGGAGCTTTTTGCCAGGTTCTGAAATCTTTTACTATAAATATTTCGCTTCTCTGAAGCTCGCTGAGTTTCACTTTTCCTTTCTGTAATATTTTATTGCGAATGTCTTTTAATCCCACTAAGCCTCGTAGAGGCGGCATATTTATAGTATAGAGGGGGTATTGTGTTCTGCGAGCTCCAGCGGAGCGACATAACTTTTTATCCGTAAAAGTATCATTGCAAACCTAAGGTAACTATCGAGACTACAGCATCAATCATTGAGTAATACTTCCAAGAAGTATGCGTTATAATTCCAATATTTTCTTTCAAAAGTCCTGTTAAAAGACCCTTCTACAAGGGTTTTATAAGCATAACTCAGTTAAAGTAATTCTGAATAGGTTTTCTTCGAATTTTCTTATCTTATTTCAATTAAAATTGAACAAAGATGAATAAGGACTATAAATATGAAATCATCATTTTTTGGAGTGAGGAAGACGAAGCCTATATTGCTGAAGTACCAGAATTAGCAGGATGTTTTGCAGATGGGGAAACTTACCAGAAAGCATTGTCTAATGTTGAGATTATTATAGCAGAGTAAATTGAAACAGCTAAATTAAAAGGAAGAAAAATCCCACAGCCAAAAGTAAAATTGAAAAATGCCTAGAATATGTCTTAATTATAACATCCTAATGTTATTTTAAACTGAAGTTCTCTGGTTCAAAAAATCTCAAATTTCCGATATGTTTTGCAAAAAATATTGATCTAATAATTAATTTTTGCGTTTTTCATTTATAAAACCACATTAGCAGTATTCTAAATGATATTACTGCTTGAGAATACTAAGTATATTGAAAAATCTAAATTAACGGTAAACTGCATCCTAAAAGAAGAGAAGAGTTAATTGCAATTTACACACTAAATTAATCAAAAAAAAGCCACTAATTCACAAATAGATTAAATATTTCGTGAAGTAGTGGCATAATTTTTTACAGTATATTTTTAATTCGAAATAAAGTATTCTACTCCAAACTATCCAAAATCATATCGATATCTTTTTTTGAAGTATCGGGATTGATAAAGCAAAACCGCAATACGGTTTCTTTTTTCCAGGTGGTTGGTGTAACCAGGGCAAAACCTTCCCGGTGATTTTTATAAGTCCAATGCCTGTACTCATCTGGAGTCCAGTTTTTTCTTCGGAATAACACCACCGATAAGCTCGCCGGTCTAACCAGTTCCAGGTTTTCTCTTTCCTCAATCTTTTTTGAAGCGATTTGCGCGAGCTCCATTCCTGTTTCAATAGCCTCCCGGTATTTATTGGTACCATGCATGGCCAAAGAGAACCAAAGTGGCATTCCTCTAACTCTTCTGGTCAACTGAATTTGATAATCTGCAGGGTTAAAGCCATTGGCCCCATCATCTTTAAAAATTTCCAGGTAAGCACCTTTTTGAGAATGTGCTTTCTTAGCGAGTTCCAAATCTTTATAAATTACCGCGCCGCAATCATAAGGGGAAAACAGCCATTTATGAGGATCTATAGTAATACTATCGGCTCGTTCCACGCCTTTAAACAAATGCCTAACCGATGGTGCTGCCAAAGCACCCCCGCCATAAGCACAATCTACGTGAAACCAAACATTTTCCTTTTCACATATATTGGCTATAGTATCTAAATCGTCAACAATCCCGGCATTGGTAGTTCCACCGGTTGCAACCACTGCGAAAAGCCGGTTTCTATCCTTTTCTTCCAGCTCGTCAATGGCATTTTGCAGCTCTCTACCTGTTAGGTTTTCTTCTTCACAATCTATCATCACCACATCGGCATCAATCACTTTGGCCATTGCCTGTATAGAACTATGCGCACCGTGTGAAGTAAGCATCAAAGCTTTTTTTCCTACGTTTTGAGTGTTCCGGGACCTCCATTCTTCCCTGGCGGCCACCATGGCCGATAAATTTGCCGCCGTACCGCCACTGGTAAATACCCCAAAAGCACCTTTGGGGAGACCGGTAAGTGAAACCAGCCATTTCATCGCCTGGTTTTCACAGAAAATCCCACCGGCGCCTTCCATCCAATATGCGCCGTGAATACTGGAGGCCGAGGTCACCAAATCGAACATAATAGCTGCCCGGGTTGGCGCTGCCGGTACAAAAGCCAGATGCCGCGGATGATCTATAGGCACCGTAGCCTTTACCAAAACATCTTTAAACAACTGAAATGCCGACTCCCCTCCAATACCTTCGGGAGTGACGGTTTCACCAACAATTCGCATTAATTCTTCTTCACTTTTGGGAGCTCCCATTTCGGGAGTAAGATTGGAGATACGGTCTATGGTATATTTCATAACGTCTAGCGTCATTTCTACCAAATCCATATCTATGGTATGCATTTTATTATTCTTCAAATGTCAAAATTTTAAATTCTTGATCTAACGGATCTAACTTTTTTAATAATTCTGAAATAAGCTTTGGTCCCATTTCAGCATAAACTTCAGAAAAATTGGTTTGTCTTTCCTGTAAACTTTTATTCGGAAAAAGCTTATTTTGCAAGATGGTAATTCGGTTTACCTCATCTTCTAATTTTCGTTTCTGTGCTTTTAGCAGTCGTTTTTCTAAATTATCAAGACCTTTTAATTGTTTTACTTCCTGCGCCTTTATCGCACCGAGAAAAGATTTATCGGTCTTCTTAGCCAGGCTGTACATTTCCTGAAATTGATTTACCAAATGTTCTTTCTGTTCAGAAAAATCAATATCTATATTGGAAATTTGTCTCACTTTTCTATTAATAAGCTCGTGCTGTTTCAGGAATAATTCCTTGTTCGAAATATTCAGTTTTTGGCGTTTTTTATCAAGTTTTTCAGACTGCAATAAAACTGAATTCCGCAGTAATAAGATAGGAAAAGTTATATTTTCAGCTTCAAAATAAGCTTTTAATTCAAGCCAGTAAGCGATCTCACCACCACCGCCAATATAACATAGGTTGGGCAAAACCACCTCCTGGTACAATGGGCGTAGCATCACGTTGGGACTAAAACGTTCTGGATAGTTATTGAGTTCTTTGAGAATCTCGTCTTTACTCCATTTAATTTCTGTTTCGTGCACAAAATATTCGCCCTCACGCTCTATAATACGCTCCCGTAAACCATTATGCAGATAAAATAAATTAATCTCCCGGGGATTCACCTGCACCTTATAACCGAGTTTATTCAGTTTTTCTGCTGTGGGGCTAGTCGCTTGATGCGATTTTTGTTCTAAAAGTTCATTTTTCGCAAATGGAATAAAAAGCTTTTTTAAATCTTTATCCTGTCCGTCTAAAATTACCAGTCCCTGCTCTTTAAAAAGCTCGTTTGCCAGATAGCGCGTTGCATCGGTAAGGTTTTCATGTTCTAAATAAGCCTTTTCAAATAGGTTTTTTAGTGTTTCAGCATTCTTACCACCACCAATTTCAGCAGAAAAAAGTTTAAAAACATCTTCCAGTCCCTCGGTAGATAACTGCCCTACCGCATCGAGACCGGCATTTTTTGGAGTTTTAGCCCATTGAAATTTCTTCCCATTTAAATTAAAGAAACTAATTTCCTCAAAATCGTGGTCTTCGGTTGCCATCCAGTAAACCGGTACAAAATGAAAATCGGGGTATTTCTCCTTTAATTCTTTCGTGAGATTTATGGTGGAAATAATTTTATATAAAAAGTAAAGCGGACCGGTAAACAGGTTTAATTGATGCCCGGTAACCACGGTAAAGCTGTTTTCGCTTTTAAGCGCTTCAATATGCTGTCGGGTTTTTTCTGAAGTATTTACTTCGGCATATTGATTTTCCAGAACTTCTGCCAGGATTTTTCTGTTTTCTGCAGGGAAAGAAGATTTCTCTTTTATTTGCTCCTCAAAATTCTCCAGCTTGGGAAAGCGGTTATAAAACTCTTTCAACTCCTCTTTTCCAGAGAGATAATCCAGGATTAAAGTAGTAAAATAATTGGTTTCTCTATACGGGATACACTCGGTTGGCATTGGCAAATTTTTGGATTGTAAAGATATTGAAGTTAAGAATTTTTTACGCTAAATTTTAGTTAATTTGAACAGGGCAAATGCTTAGCTTATCTAAGCACTTATTAGCTTATTTTTTCTACTGAATTAAACGAAATAAATATTAATTTTGAAAAGCTTGGCCCGAATAATTTATCTTTAGTAGGAATATCTTTTGCGGGTTGATCACGAATTATCCAGATTTAAACTTCAGCTTATGAATTTCAAAAATATCTTTCTGCTTTTTTGTTGCTGCTTTCTTTTTACAAACCTTCAGGCACAACAAGCCACTGACTTCAATGTAGATTTTGAAACTTTTACCTTAGAAAATGGTTTAAATGTGATTTTGCATATCGATAAATCAGATCCGGTGGTTGCTGTAGCTTTAACAGCTCACGTGGGATCGGCGCGGGAAAAAGAAGGTCGCACCGGATTTGCACATCTATTCGAACATTTATTATTCCTGGAATCGGAGAATCTTGGCAAAGGCGGGCTCGATAAATTGAGTGCGCGAATTGGTGGCTCTGGCGCTAACGGTTCTACCAGCCGGGATCGTACCAATTACTTTCAAACGGTTCCCAAAGACGCCCTGGAAAAAATGATATGGGCCGAAGCAGATAAGCTTGGTTATTTTATAAATACTGTAACGGCACCCGTGCTGGCAAAAGAAAAAGAAGTAGTGAAGAATGAAAAAAGACAGGGAGTTGATAACCGCCCATACGGCCACACATATTATGTGATAGATAAAAACCTATACCCAAAAGACCACCCATATCACTGGCAGGTTATTGGCTCATTAGAAGATTTGCAAAACGCAAGTTTGGCCGATGTAAAGGAATTTTATAATCGCTGGTATGTGCCTAATAATGTGACTTTAAGTATTGCTGGAGATTTTGATAGAGAACAGGCCAAAGAATGGGTACATAAATATTTTGATGAAATTCCGCGTGGTCCTGAAGTTAAGCGTAGGGAAAAACAAATGGTAGCCCTTAACCAAACCAAAAAACTGTTTTATGAAGATAACTTTGCGCAGTTGCCACAACTTACCCTAGCCTGGCCATCGGTATATTCTTATCACAAAGATGCCTATGCCTTAGAAGTGCTTGCAAAATATTTAAGTGAAGGAAAGAATGCTCCGTTGTACCAAAACCTGGCTGCAAAAAAAGGACTTACCGATCGCGTAAGTATGTTTAATTATACATCTGAATTAGCCGGTCAATTGATGCTTCAGGTCACCGCATATAACGATATTGATCTGGATACGGTAGAAAAAGCAATTTTTGAAACTTTAACTGAGTTTGAAGCAAACGGGATTCCCCAAAAAGATTTAAAACGTATAAAAGCCCAGCAGGAAACAGATTTTTACAACAGTCTTTCCAGTGTTTTAGGAAAAGGCTTTCAACTAGCGCAATATCAAATTTTCGCCAATGACCCCAATTACATCAATAAAGATGTGGCAAAAATCCTGGCGGTAACCGCTGAAGATGTTAGCCGTGTTTATGAAAAATACATAAAAGCAAAAAACTATGTGGCGACCAGTTTTGTCCCTAAAGGAAAGACGGAGCTCGCCTTAGAAGGTTCTAAACCGGCCGAGATAATCGAGGAGAAAATTGTAGAAAATGCTGAAGCAGAAATTACGCAATCCAACACATCAAATTATAAAAAAACACCTTCAAGTTTCGACCGAAGCAACGAACCGCCTTATGGGAAAGCGCCAAAATTGACAACACCCAATATTTGGGAAAGCATTTTACCCTCTGGCTTAAAACTTTATGGTATCACCAATAATGAGGTTCCTTTAGTAAAATTTAGCCTGGAAATGCAGGGCGGTTTAATCCTGGAAAAACCCGGAAAAGTTGGGGTTTCCAATCTACTGGCAAACCTAATAACCAAAGGTACGAAAAATAAAACCCCGCAAGAATTGGAAGAAGCCATTCAACTACTGGGCGCCGAGATTCGGGTTCAAGCGGGGAAAGAAAAAATAGTTTTAAGTGGAAGTACGCTTGCGAAAAATTATGCTAAAACTATAGATTTGGTGCAGGAAATCTTACTGGAACCACGTTGGGACAACACCGAATTTAAATTGGTAAAGCAACAGGCCTTGAGTAGAATTCAACAACAAAAAGCCGATCCTAACAGCATTGGCAATAACGAATTTAGAAAATTAATGTATGGCGAAAATCATATTTTAGGACAAAACATTCTGGGCACTAAAGCTTCGGTAAACAGTATCACCTTAGCCGATTTAAAAAAATATTATTCAGAAAACCTTTCTCCAAAAAGAAGTGTTTTTCACGTAGTAGGCGCCATAGAAAAAGATGAGGCTTTAAAAGGAATTCGCGGGCTCTCGGTAGCCTGGCCTCCAAAATCTGTAAAAATTCCCGAGTTGAAACAGGCGCAACTTCCCGGGAAATCTCAAATCTACTTTTACGATGTTCCGGGTGCCAAGCAATCTATCATAAGATTTGGTGCTCCTGCCCTCTCGGCAAAAGACTCGGCATATTATGCCGCCCAGGTAATGAATTACAGGCTTGGCGGTGGCGGATTTGCCTCTCAATTAACGCAAGAATTACGAGAAGGAAAAGGTTACACCTATGGCATACGCTCAAAATTTGAAGGCGGAAAAAATAAAGGGCCCTTTTTAATTTCCAGTGGCGTGCGCAGCAATATTACCTACGATGCCGTAAAGCTGATCAAAGAAATTATTGAAAATTATCCCCATAGTTTTAATGCAGAAGATATGGAGGTTACCCGTGGCTTTATGATTAAAAGTAATGCCAGAAAGTTTGAAACCCTTAATGCCAAACTGGATATGCTTAGCGAAATAAGCACATATGGGCGCGATAAAAATTATATAAAACAACGCGAAGAATTGGTAAAGAAGCTTAATGTTATGGACATAAGGGAACTCGCCGAGAAGTACATTGATCCTGAAAAAATGTACTTTCTAATTGTAGGCGATGCCAAAACTCAAATGGAAAAACTGGAAGATCTAAGACTTGGTAAACCGGTTCTATTGAATGAAAAATAAGTATTTGTTGTTGTGTCGAAAGGTCATTTCAGAATTGCTAAACCCTGCATTTTTTTGTACATCGCCTGTCGTTTGGCAGTATAACTTTTAAAGAATTTTTAGCAAATATTTTCGCTTAATCTGTCGCCACCCTGCTATTTTAGCCAAATGAAAAGTTTATTTTTAGTCCCCGCCCTTTGTCTCTTACTTAGCTGTACTAATGAAGCAGTGAAAGAAAAAACACAATTAAAAATTGACAATCTTGAAGCCGATCTCGATGAATTAAAGGTTGAAAAAGATTCACTGGAAAAAGAATTACAACTGCTAAAAAGTAGAAATCCGGTAGTTTTTCCAAAAAGATTCGATACCATTCAAAATCCAGAAACTTTTATTGTAGAATCGCTTAAAAGTAAGCCGCAGTTAATCCCTGAATCATCGGTTCTGGGCGGAACTATGCGTTTCACAGATACTGAAATTTTAAACGATCGCTTTATTTGGGCCGGGTATGAAGATGGCCACGTTGCCGGACAGGCAATTTTTCAGTATAAATTAAACGAAACGGATAGCCTAAGTTTTAAATTAGTTTCTGAAGTAAAGGAATGATATCGGTTCTCGATTCTCTATTGTGGTTTCCCCCGTTTGTTAACTGATTATTTGTCATTGCGAGCGATGAAGAAGCGCGGCAATCTTTAGTTGTTTGAGGTTTGTTGTTCGGTGCTTGGAGTTTGACTTTGCCTGATTATGGTGTTTGAAGTTACTGTCTACTGATCACTGCGACTGCAAACTGGGTATCGGTTGTGAGTTTTCAGTTATCAGTTGGGCTAATCAGAAGAGTCGTTTTGAAAGTTTGAGCTTGGTGTTTGTTACTGTCATTGCGAGACCCACTACAAAAAATTTGAAAAACGGCAATATTGACGTAAACTTACGGTACAAATCAAAAGCGGCCATTTGTAACCGTCTTA
>NZ_FQVT01000007.1 GCF_900129445.1 Salegentibacter echinorum | reverse complement strand
TAAGACGGTTACAAATGGCCGCTTTTGATTTGTACCGTAAGTTTACGTCAATATTGCCGTTTTTCAAATTTTTTGTAGTGGGTCTCGCAATGACAGGCAAGGTCAAACTCACAACTGAGAAACTGAGAAACTGAGAACTGAGAACTGAGAACTGAGAACTGAGAACCTAAGGTTTATATTTTAAAGGTAGATACACCACTTTCTTAGTGGTAAAAAATTCTTCTTCAAAATAATCACGTAGCTCATAGATTCTCGCTTTGGGATAATCGCGTAGCTCTACGGTTAGATCCCCTCCTTTAAGATAGAGAATTCCGTTTTTAAGTTCGTGCTCACTTTTCTTAGCGATTTTTCCTTTCGTCCAACGTACGAAAGTTGGCATGGCCGCCACTGCCCTACTCACTATAAAATCATAATTTCCTGTAATCTCCTCTACCCGGGAATTGGTGGTTTTAACATTTTTCAGCTTTAAACCATCTTTTACCTCATCTACTACTTTCATCTTTTTTCCAATAGAATCAACGAGATGAAAATTGGTATCTGGAAATAGAATAGCCAACGGGATGCCGGGAAATCCGCCACCGGTTCCTACATCTAAAATTTCTGCTCCCGGATTAAAACCTTGCACTTTAGCGATTCCCAAAGAATGCAACACATGTCTAAGGTAAATTTCGTCGATATCCTTGCGGGAAACCACGTTAATTTTTAGGTTCCAATCTTTATAAAGATGTTCTAATTCTTCAAATTGCTTGATTTGCTCAGCACTTAAATCGGGGAAATATTTCTGTATTAATTCCAAAGTCTTCAATTTGTCACAAAAATACATAATTTGACCTCTTCTGGGTTATTGTACAATGAATTAAATTGTCCCGCTATAAGCTTGTCGAAGCATTTCAAATAATAGCGTCTTCGACAAGCTCAGACTGACATTTTGTAATAATATATAAGTTTCTTTAGATTATTTTAAAATGAAAATTAGTTTACCCCAACAGATTAAAAATATTAATTAGCCATTGATTATTATTAAACTGTAGAAAATTTTATCTTTACGATTTACATAATTTTCAAATGGAAAACACTCAAAACCACATAAGATTTTCCCGTAAAGATTCTACTAAATTCTTTAGGATCCTCAACAAACGGGTAAATACATATTTTAAAGAAAACAATCTAAAAAAGACCGGAAACTGGAAATTGCACCTTAAGACGATTACCATGTTTTCTTTATTTTTAACGCCTTATTTTCTTATCCTCACCTTAGATATTTCACAATGGTGGATGTTGCTGCTCACCATAGTTATGGGCGCCGGTATGGCGGGAGTAGGCATGAACATTATGCATGATGGTAACCACGGCTCTTATTCTTCCAAAAAATGGGTCAATAAATTTATGGGTGGTACAATTTATATCCTTGCCGGTAATGTTTACAACTGGCAGGTACAACACAACGTGCTGCACCATACCTATACGAATATCCACGGGCACGATGAAGATTTAGATGCAGGTAGGATTATACGCTTTACAGAACACGCAAAGTGGCAAAAATTTCATCGTTTTCAGCATTATTATTCTGTATTTTTATATGGTTTGCTCACCTTTAACTGGGCCATCACTACAGATTTTAAGCAGACCAAACGCTACCTTAAAAAGAAATTAGCCTATGGCAAAATGCCTAATCCGGTGACGCAGTGGAGCATTGTGGCAATCACCAAACTAATTTACATCGCGGTATGGATTGTAATCCCAATGCTAATTTTATCTATCGCCTGGTGGAAAATATTAATAGGCTTTTTTGTGATGCACTATACTGCAGGCTTAATTTTAAGTGTGGTATTTCAACTGGCGCACGTGGTAAAGCAAACCGACATGCCCCTACCCGATGAAACCGGTTCTATGAAAAACACCTGGGCGATTCACCAACTTTTTACCACGGTGAATTTTTCAACCAAAAATAAAATAGTGAATTGGTTTACCGGCGGACTAAATCATCAGGTAGAACATCATATTTTTCCAAATATAAGCCACATTCACTATTCCAAAATAGCAAAAATAGTAAAGGAAACAGCTGCAGAATGCAACCTTCCTTATTACGAATATGAAACCACACGCGCAGCAATAATTGCCCATTTTAAACATCTAAAAGCAATGGGCGCGAAACCTGCAATTTCGTAAACTACTGAGTAATTAATTTGTAACCAATTAAAAATGCAAGAACAACTTTCAAACCGAATTAACAATTTAGCAACTTCGCAAACCCTGGCTATGGCTGCAAAAGCGCGTGAACTAAGAGCCGAGGGGAAGGATATTATTGGCCTAAGCCTGGGAGAGCCAGACTTTAATACGCCAGATTTTATTAAAGAAGCTGCAATCCAGGCTATAAATGACGATTACAATTCCTACACACCCGTAGATGGTTATGTGGAATTAAAAGATGCCATTATCAATAAATTTAAGCGGGACAATCAGTTAACTTACGATAGGTCTCAAATTGTGGTCTCTACCGGTGCCAAGCAATCTTTGGCCAATGTGGCAATGGTTCTATTAAATCCCGGCGATGAGGTGATTTTACCCTGTCCATACTGGGTGAGTTATGCTGAAATCGTAAAGCTTGCTGAAGGAACTCCCGTAGAAGTACCAACTTCTGTTGAAACCGATTTTAAAATGACCCCGGAACAGTTGGAGGCAGCCATCACTCCTAAGACCAAAATGATTTGGTATAGCTCTCCCTGCAATCCCAGCGGAATGGTTTACAGCAAGGAAGAACTTAGAGGCCTGGCCGATGTTTTGAAGAAACATCCCGATATTATTGTGGTAAGCGATGAGATTTACGAGCATATTAATTTCGTAGGTGATCACGCTTCTATGGCCCAATTTGAAGATATGTACGATCGTGTGGTAACGGTAAATGGCGTTTCCAAAGCCTTTGCCATGACAGGTTGGCGAATAGGCTATATTGGTGCCCCGGCGTGGATTGCCAGGGCCTGCAACAAAATGCAGGGACAAATTACCAGTGGTGCCAATTGTATTGCCCAGCGTGCGGTGATTACTGCTTTAGAAGCCCCGGTAAGTAAGATTAGTTATATGATCGATACTTTTAAATCGAGACGTAAATTAGTTAACGATTTACTAAACGATATTGAAGGTTTTGTAACCACAGACCCCGAAGGTGCATTTTATGTTTTCCCAAATATTTCTCATTTCTTCGGAAAAACCATAAAAGGCCATAAAATTGAAAACGCCACAGATTTTTCCATGCTTTTACTGGAAGAAGCTTTGGTAGCCACCGTTACCGGTGATGCATTTGGAAGTCCAAATTGTATAAGGTTATCTTATGCAGCTAGTGAAAGCCAAATTGAAGAAGCCTTAAAACGTATAAAAACAGTATTGACCGAAGTTTAATCG
Organism: Salegentibacter echinorum; assembly: GCF_900129445.1. Taxonomy (GTDB): domain Bacteria; phylum Bacteroidota; class Bacteroidia; order Flavobacteriales; family Flavobacteriaceae; genus Salegentibacter; species Salegentibacter echinorum. The sequence continues at coordinate 146,254 of NZ_FQVT01000007.1, read as the reverse complement.
CGAGGCGATAGCCGGGGGTTTAATTCCAGCGGCTTGTCTTTTCACGAAGAATACCTCGTATTCCTGGGTCGAGGTTGTTGATTACTAAAGCCTACTGAGAGTAAATTATTGCCCTAAATTCATTGAAAATAATGAGTTTGGGGCTTTTTATTTGGCGAGATATTAGAGGAATTATATGACTATTTTTTCTGCTACCGACCCGATCTAAATTCGCTTTAATCATTTTCTCGCACCTGAAAAAAGTTAGCTATATGTTGTTGGTTTAGTTAATTCTACAAATTTGGGACGTTCAGGTTTGGCTTTCGAAAAATGAAATAGGCTTACCGGCCAAATTTCCTGACTTTTTTTCTCGGGGAATGCTAAGTATTTTTATTCGATCATTCTACTTTTCAGACCATTCTTCGAAAGTATAATTCCAAATATCATTTAAATCGTCAATAGCTTTCTGTCTCAATATGACTTTAGCCATTCTTTCTTTTTTCAACTTTTAATCTTTCAAGATTATCATCAAAGTCGAAATCCTCGACCAAAGGACTATCTAAACCATCTTGTATGGCATTTCTTAAGGCTACAACTTTGCTTTCCTCATTTTCCAAAAGCCGAAGGCCGGCTCTAATTACCTCACTGACGTTTTTATATCGTCCCGCAGAAACCTGGGTTTGCACAAACTGATCGAAATAATCCCCTAACGATATTGATGTATTTTTCATTTTCTCCTATTTTCTCAAATTTACCAAATTTCGATAAAAATTGCGAATTTGACCATTTTTTCTTATTACACTCTATGGCATAACCACGGGCTTACTTACCAGCACCAATTTAAAAAGCGATCACACATAGGGTCATAATAAAGGTACTACAGAAAAGTACTGCTTGAATTCGTTAGCCGAAGGAATTAATGAAGTTTCTTCATGCGGGAAATTGCTGCAAACAGTTTGCGATTATCGCCAGTTGGCGGAGTATGGGACGCGGCATTGTCGGCTTAGATTTGGTTTGTTGGTGAATTTAATTATTTTCTTACTAACGCTGCCGTCTATTTGCGATGAATCGTTGTTGGCAACTGGGCTTTTACTAAATCTTAAACGTAAATATTCTTGAACATTGAAGAATCCAGGGCAACGTAAATATTGTTGTATACTTTCTCCTTTTCTTCTTTAGTAAGCTTTGTCTTCTTCAGAAAGTAATTTCTCATACGCCTTTCTGTTCTATTATTTTTGTACCCAATTCGAGGTGAAATTACTTCTTCACCTTTAGTAAAGATTATAAGAGGTATATCCTTTTTTAGTCTTTCACCTATAAGCTCCCACCACATATTATCAGTATCACCAATGGATGATCCGAAAATGCAGATCATACTCGCTGTATTTATTTTTGCTTTCAATTGGTTGTCAATTGTATGTCTATAAGCTTTATTGCATTTTTCTTTTATTATGGCCTCTAAAACATCTTGATTATTGTGAAAGCTTTTATTCTTTAATTGGGATATATCATTAACTCCCATAACCATTCTATCGTCAGTATATCCGTGAATATGATGCACGTTTCTCAACTGGATTTTAGAATTAGGATAAAGTGGATTAGTGATTTTTATATCCTTTAAATCATTACCGAGAATTTTCTCAATTACACGAGTATAATTAAACGTAAAAATTTCTGTAGCCCAATGGGTGTTAGAGAATTTCTGTTTGTAACTTCTTATAGATAATCTATCTGCTGGTAAAAGCGCATTCTCTGGAATTACTAATTCTTTAAGGAATTTTGCAGAATCTACTTTTTCATATTCGAAGTTTTCCTCTTCTTTCATTAAATATTGAGCCAACTTTTCTCCAATATCTTCAAATACTGTATCAAATTCTTCTAAGGATTTTAATTCATCCGTGTAGTGACCTAGAGCAAGTTCTAAATCCGACCAGTTTTTGTAGTTATTAGAAATATTCTTTTTTAGTAAAGCTATGTTCTCATTATCTGAATTTTCTGATTTATAACTATCATAAAAATCTTTGTAACTAGTTTTAAGACCAAGATTTAAGTCAAAACCGTTACCAATTATATAAAGAATCTGCACTGATTGTTTTTTTTAAAATGTCTAAAATAACTAAGATTTCTCTTAGCCTTGTTGCCAACTCGTTTTATAAAGCTAAATATACCCATTATCCCTTAATATTTCCGGGAAAATATGAAGTTCCTTTCCGTTTATATCTATTGATAATTAACATAAAGAAGAAGTTCATCTTTAGATCTTCAGAGATTATCAATGGCGCCTAATTCATTTTTATTTATTAGAATTCAGGTATAAATAACCAACCGCCTCCCATAAAGCTTTTAACCTCCTCACCCCCACATTTATGATTGAATTATAAGCATCCAGATTAGCTTTTTTTTTTTAATTTTAAAAATTATGATAATCATTTTGAAGCTTTTGTCTTTAGCCTGTTTTGGAGTTTTAAGGTTCAAGACAAACAACGTATGAAAATTGAGAAATCTTTATTCTAAAAGAAAACATTCCTCTCCCGAGGCCTCGGGACGGAATGACAGCTCAACAAGAAAACAATAATTATTAAAAGATTTCATCATAGCAGGAGTGGAGCCTGGCTTAGTCCGCTAAAAATTTGGTAGCCAAGCTTAATCTGTTTAGCTTGTTTGTAAAAACCGTAGAGTTTTTTAAAACAGATTTTCTTAAAGAATACAGTAATAATTATGCTACATCAAGATTTAAAAACTCATTTAGAAACAGCATTTCCCATTAAAATTGAAAGCGTTTCTCCGTTAAGCGGCGGGGATATCAACGACGTTTACAAACTTAAATGTGCCAATCGGGATTACGTTGCCAAACTCAATAAGCTTCATAAATTCCCCGGAATGTTTCAAAAAGAAGCCAACGGACTGAAAGCTTTAAGGGATACCGGCGCCATAGATGGCCCAGAAGTTCTGGGGTTTGGCGATTTTCAAGATCAGACTTATTTACTGCTTGAATACAAAGAAACTGGAGAAGCCAATGCTGCTTTTTGGGAAACTTTTGGAGCGCAAATGGCCGCTTTACACAAAAATAGCCGGGAGAATTTCGGGTTTCAGGAAGATAATTTCTTTGGCAGTTTACCGCAATATAATAATGCAGAAAGTACTGCAGCTTCATTTTTTATCAATCAGCGGCTAAAACCACAATTTAAGATGGCTGTTGAAAATGGTTTTGAATTCAACAACCTGGATTCGTTTTATCAAAAAGCAGCTGAAATAATTCCAAACGAAAAGCCGGCGCTTATTCACGGCGACCTTTGGTCTGGTAACTATGTGATCAATTCCCGGAACAAACCCTGTTTAATAGATCCTGCAGTCGCTTATGCTCCCCGGGAAATGGACCTGGCGATGATGCAGCTTTTCGGCGGATTTAACCCGCGTTTATTTGAAACTTATCACGAAATCTTTCCGCTGGAAAACGAATGGAAAGATCGTGTTAAACTCTGGCAACTTTATTATATAATGGGGCATGTAAACCTGTTTGGCGGACATTATTATCATTCAGCAAAAAATATAATTTCCAGTTATTGTTGAAAAAACTTGTAAACTGTAGATTGTATTTAAAGATTGTTTGATAAATCTATGCGCCTTACAAGATCAGATTCCGGCTCTGTACTACGTTGGTAGTATTTTAATTGACCATTCAGAACCTTTCATCCCTAGCCTGTCTTGAACGGTAGTGGAAAGCCCCAAGACAAGCTACGCTCACAGAATCAAAAATCATTCTAATAGAGAAGATTCCTCCTGCGTCGGAATGACAGCTAAATAAAATCGTATAGCTTGATTACAATATAGGCTAAGAAAAAAACGCGGGTACTGTATAGTTCGAATAGAATGCGACCTGAATCTTCAGTATTATCGCGATCTTTTTACTTTTTTCAGATTAATTAATACCACCGAACACAAGATAATTACAATTCCCAGCCACTGCAGGGCGCTTATTTCTTCCTGTAGGATAAGGTAAGCGCTAAATACAGACACCGGGATTTCTAGCGCGGCGATAATGCTTCCCAGACCGGTACCAATTTCGGGGAAACCTTTATTAAAAAGCACAGGTGGTAAAATTGTTCCGAAGAATCCCAGAAACGTGCCCCATTTTAAAAAGACCAACCAATTGAATTCATCAAGAATCTGAACATTCCAAAATAAGATTACGATTATAAGTCCGCCAAAAACAAGGTATTTACTCCGGGTAATTAGAGGAAGCTCTAAAGAAACCCTGTTAGATGCATACATCCCCCCGGTATAACTTAGCGCAGCCAATAATCCGAAGCCAATTCCGGTGAAATTTATATCGATATCAGCTTCAAATATTTTTGCTGCCAGGGCAGTTCCCATAATTGCAATTATTGCACCCAAAACTTTAGTTTTTGTAACGAGTTCCCGGGCAGTAATAAACTCCAGCACCACTCCCATCCAAATAGTTTGCATTAAAAGAATAATTCCTACCGAAACCGGCACATATTGTATGGATAAGTAGTAAAAGCTACTGGTTAATCCCAGGCTGGTCCCAAAGAGCATCAACTTAAGTTTGGGATATTTTGACCTACTTTCTAAAGAAGTTGTTTTTTTCTTTGTAAAATATAAAGAGAGCATGCTTAACAGGATTGCTCCAAACAGATATTGAGAAAAAGCAAGCCCTGCAGTACCAAAACCATTATTATTGGCATACTTTACAAAAGTAGCCAGGACACCATAACTGGAAGCACCTATAGCGATGTATAGTGCGCTTTTAAAATTAGTATTCATTATGCTAAAAAGATAAATTGCAACTTGTGAAATAAATATAGACGTAGCTTATTTGGTTACGACTTAAAACTATTTATCTGGCTTTAGTTTTTCCTTACTAAAAAGCAAACCTATGGTTCTTAAATGAGGCAAATGCAATAAGAGAACGGTAAGGATTGCTGTAAAGGGAACAGCCAAAATCATCCCCGATATCCCCCAGAGTGCACCACCTAAAATCACCATAATAATCACAAGAAAAGGATGTACATTTACTTTAGACCCCATAATATAAGGTTGGAGAATATAAGTTTCTACAAACAGGGAAATAGAAAAAGTCGCCACTATCCCAACAAGCACGTAGAAATCTCCAGAAACCAGGTAGCCAAAAGCAAGCGCTGTGGTAAATCCAATGATGTTTCCTAAATAGGGAATAAGATTTAACACCACGGCGATAAGACTTACCAAAATAAAATTATCTACACCAGAGAAGCCCAAACCTATAATATAACAAACCAGGAGAATACCCATGAGAATAAGTTTTCCAACCAGGTAATTGGAGACCACCCGGCTAACCTCACCCAGGGCATTTTTGATTTCCGTGCGACTTTTTCTGGGAGAAATTTTAAATAAAAAGTATTTAAATCGCTTTCTATAACGCAAAATAAAGAACACGTAAATCATAGTGAGTAAAAAAGTACCCATCATTTGCGCGGTACCCATTAGAAGGCTCACAGCCTGTTTTCCTGCGGGTGAAGACGCTTTGCTTCCTCCTTCTTCCATGGGATTACTGCTATTTATAATCTCCCGAATTCGCTCTTTGCTCATAGGAGAGTTTTTACTAGCAAAATTTTCTATTTTTTCCACTTTTGGGATCATAGTTTCTTTAATTTCCGGCCATTTTTCCACAAAATTTTGAAACTGAAATACTAATAATATCACTAAAGCCAGGGAAGCCGCAAATACAATTAAAGTTGCAATTAGAGATGAAGTACCACGGGAAAGCCCAAGTTTCTCTACTTTTAAAGCGACAGGATATACAATTAAACTAAGCAAAACGGCAATCGCTAAAGGTGCTAAAAAAGTTTTGGCTTGTATCAACCCTGTAAAGAAGAAGAAAATCGCTATAATTAGCACACTAATTACCAGGATTTTTTTATAGATCTCGCGCATTCACTTGTATTTGTACTCTGGAAATAAACAAAAATAAATTTAATTGAAATACGAATTGTATATTGCCGAAGTCGCAAAAGTAATGGTTATTTATTTAAATCTGTAAATTGATCCCTGAGCCGGCTTATAAAAATACGTTAAGATTTTCCAGGTTTTTCTTAAACCCGGGAAGTACTATCTAAGGATTTTTTCTAGAAGTAGATTTAAAGTTTCCTCGGAAGACTACAAAGTTTTGGCAGTTTTTAAACAAATTTAGACCAGGTACTATCCACGCCATAATCTTCTATCACTTTTACTGAATTATCGAAGTGGAAAAAGCTGAACAGCCCAGATATTTCCTGCTGCACCAGCGTAATGCAATTATCTACCAGGTCTTTTCTAAAACCTTTCTCCTGAAGCTCCAGTACATAACCAACACAAACTATACGAGCGATAATTCTTCCAAGATCTACCAGTTTTCTTTGGCTTAGGTTTGAATTAAGATTGAAGTTAAGTTCTTTTTTGAAAAAGTCACACGCCTGCGTTGTTAACTCTAATGAGTTTAAATATTCCAGCAAGTTAGTTTGCTTTTTCTTTCTCATTCCACGAGTAATCATTTCAGAAATTTGAGAATAAAGCATCTCGTTAGAACCTTCGAAAATTTGAAAAGGCCTGCTATCCATAATTCCCCTACCGCCAATATGACTTGTTCTATAACCTTTAGCGCCAGAAACCTGGGTTAAGATTTGTGCCGATTCGTGCATAAGGTCTGTTACCACTGTTTTCATACTATTAGCTTCCAGGCCTTCGGTAGCCAGGTTATGCTCTAGTCCGCTGGTTTTAGTACTTCTAAAACACATCGCCGAACTCATAGTAAAAGCCGCCTGAATCCTGGATAACTGAAATTGAATTTGATCCATAGCCAGTAAGTTACCGGCACCCACAACCCTACTTTTACAGTATTTGGTAGCTTCATCTAACATTCGCTTAATAAAGCCGGCCCCCATTCCCGGGAATTGCAAACGGCTGCGGTGTAGAATATCCAGCATCATTTTAATCCCGGTAGATTCGGGATTTAATCTTTGGCTTTTGGGCACTTCAAGATCTAAAGTATTTAAACCATAAGGGATCATATAAAGCCCTGCGTTATCATAAATTTCTTCAACCTTTATATGCTGATTTTCCTTTGTATTATCTGCAATAAAAAAATCTACATCGCGGGAAAGATCTCCGTTTTCTTTCTTTTTTCGAGCTGCGATCAACCAATAATCTGCCATCCCGGTTAATCCCTGCCAGTGTTTGGTGCCGCTAATTTTAAAACTATCTTTAGTTTCCTCACTAAAAGTCTTCATATTTAAAGCATCACTACCAAAATTGGGCTCGGTAATCATAAGTCCGCCCATATTTTGTTTTTCCAGAAAACGCTTAAAAATTCCAGCTTTAACCGAATCATTTGCATATTTCGCAACAGGTTCTAAAAACAGGGCGATATTAATACCAAAGGTTAGCGAAAGGGAAAGTGACTCATAAGAAGCAGCGGAGAGTATCTGCAAACATTCTGACACGTGCCCGCCACGACCATCATATTCAGAAGGAATAGCTACAGAAAGCGGTTTTTTAGACATGATTCTCTCCAAAATTTCGGGAGGTAAACCACGTTCTAAACTCAGTTGATCAATATCCCTTTTCTCATGAAATAAATGGTGTAGGGTGTTTTCAAAATTTTTAAGGAATTCCGAAAATTTAATTTGTGTATCCATGAAAATTAGGTTTCGCGTTTTATGCCACTTTTAGTTATTTGATTGGATAAAAAGAATAAAAAATAATGTTTGTGAGAAAGAAATAAACTCTACACTTAACAAGCTAAAAATCCAATCTATTAAAGCCGATATTTCTGTGGCAAAAATATTAAAATATAATTTAGAATGAGTATATATAAGCTTTTATTTTAGAAACTTAGGAAAGCTATAATTGGCAGTTTTAAGGAAAAGAAAAAAACAGGGGTTTACATTCGCTTAGTATCCTTAAAATTTTTTTTCTGAGAGACTAAATTCAGTAGTAAGAATAACTTAGATCTTTGATACGCGGTTATTTAAACCTTACAAACATCTAATTATCTTTTCTCTGGGAAAGATGTAATACCTTTAAAAGATATCGATAGCCGTATCAAATGGCTTTTATAATTTTTCAGGACAGAAAACTCAAGCTAGCTTAAAAGTGGAATATTACCCACGTATAAAGTATATATTGCGAAAAAAATCGAAAAAGACCGTAAAACGGTAAATGAGCAGGTTTTAATCAGTTAAAAATCGGTTTTATTAGAAGACTAAAGATTATCAAAGTTTAAACATTGGTGAATTGGTGCAACTTTTTTAAAGAAATCCTATGCATTTTTTTCAACGGCAAGCTCTGATGGAAAAGCCTCTTCTGCAGAAGATTTGATCGGTTTATTATTGTTGGCAGCAGCATGTGAAGAAGTATCAAACTTCATTTGCTGCAAACGCACGGCATTGGCAATGGCGAGTAATGCGACACCAACATCTGAAAAAACAGCAATCCATAAATTGGCATACCCAAAAGCACCAAAAGCCATCACGATTAATTTAACTCCTAAAGCCAGGACAATGTTTTGCCAAATAATTTTTCGTGTGGCTTTGCTGATATTTAGGGCCGTGAGGAATTTTAACGGCTCATCGGTTTGTAAAACGACATCGGCAGATTCAATGGCGAGATCGCTTCCCATAGCACCCATTGCCACACCAATATCGCTGGAAATCAAAACCGGTGCATCGTTGATCCCATCCCCAATAAAAGCTACTTTTTTATCCCTATCAGCTTGAATCTCTTTAACAGCCCGCAGTTTTTCTTCGGGCAATAAACCGCCGCGAGCTTCATCAATACCGAGGTCCCTGGCAACCTTTTCGGTGAGTTTTTGTTTGTCGCCAGATAACATTATGATTTCCTCTATTCCCTGGGTTTTAATTTTTCGTATGCTTTCAGCCACATTATCTTTATAAGCATCTGCGACAATCACATAACCGGCAAATTCTCCCGAAATACTGATCAGAATTGTCGTTTCCGGAATGTCGGCAATTTCGTGCGGAAAGGTAATCCCGGCCTCTTCCAATAATTTTGCACTGCCGGCCGAAACCGCTTTGCCCTTAACCTCTGCCTTCAAGCCCTTACCGTGAATTTCTTTGACATTTCGGGCTTCCCAGGTTTCTGAGTTTTCGGAATAATTCTGAATAGCTTTGGCGATGGGATGGGTTGATTTCTGTTCAACAGCCGCAAGGTAATTCATCAATTCGCTTTCAGAAATATAAGGTTCAGAAACAATTGTCTTCAGTTGGAAAACGCCTTTGGTAAGCGTGCCTGTTTTATCGACAACCAGGGTATTTATTTTTGTAAGCTGATCTAAAAAATCTCCCCCTTTAAACAAGATTCCGTTTTTGGAAGCTGCACCAATTCCGCCAAAATAACCCAGCGGAATCGAAACAATTAACGCACAAGGACAGGAAATAACCAGAAAGATCAAGGAGCGGGAAAGCCATTCGGTAAATACATAATCACTAACAAAAAAGTAGGGCAAAACCGTAATCGCAATGGCCAGATAAGTAACGATGGGCGTGTAAACTTTTGCCAGCTTGCGCATTAACAGCTCTGTCTTTGCCTTGTTTGAATTGGCATTTTGAACCAATTCCACAATTTTGGAAATTGAACTCTCGGCAAACGCCCTGCTTGCTTTCATTTCAATTACGTGGGATAAATTGATGGAACCGGCCAGGATCTCTTCACCTTTCAAGACTGTTTTTGGTTTACTTTCGCCTGTGATCGCAGCGGTGTTAACACTGGTTTGTTCACTTAATAATTCCCCGTCTAAAGGAATTTTTTCACCGACTTTCACTTCGATGCGTTCACCGACGCTTACTTCTTCCGGATGTACTTCAATGAATTTGTTGCTTCTAAAAACCCGTGCAATTTCCGGCCGAACATCCAGCAAACTTTGAATATTTCCCCTGGCGCGATTGACCGCGGCATGTTGTAAAATTTCACCGAAGGAATAAAATAACATCACCCCAACTCCTTCGGAATATTGACCAATTGCAAAAGCACCTATCGTGGCGATGCTCATCAAAAAAAACTCATTAAACACCTGCCCGTTTGCTATTGACTTAACAGCATTCTTTAACACGGGAAAGGCCACGGGAATATAAGCTATTAAATACCAGGAAAACCTTAGGGGGCCTTGAAAAAACGCCGGTTGAACCAAGTATTCCAGACACATCCCAATAGCCAACAAGGCAAAACTAAATACTGATGAAACATAAGGGTTTGCGGTGAATATATCCTTTACCGTTTTTTTATCTTTTGATGAACAGGCATCGTTTTGACTGCAGCAATCGCTCATAATATTGGGTTCACATTTGCAATTACAAAGATAAGGAGCATTTTATGCAACCGGATTGCAATAAGAGCAGACGCCTTTTAAAACAAGATTAGCTTGTTTTAGGGTAAATCCTTTAGGTAACTTGAGGTTAGGGATGTGCATTGAGTTGAGGCAAAAAGTTTCCTCACATTTTTCACAGTGAAAATGAAAATGTTGATCTTCTTTAGCGCACTCGCAATTGTCTTCGCACAGGCCATATTTAAAAATGCCACTGCCATCGTCTATCTTGTGCACCATTTTATTATCTTCAAAAGTTTTCAAGGTTCGGTAGAGGGTACTTTTATCAGAACGGTCAAAATTTTGTTCGAGCTCGTTTAAAGATGTGGCGTGGTCAGCTTTCATTAGGTATTGAAGAATCATTACACGCATCGCTGTGGGGCGAATGCCACGTTCTTTGAGTATATGTTCTTTTTCTAACTGGTCCACTTTAATATTTTTTGCTATACAAATTTAAGCCTTAAAACTTAAGTTTAAAATGATTTAACTTAAAAATCAAATGGTTAAGGAGCTATCCACGATAATGGCATTTAAAGAATATCACCATTCCGTACTGAAGTAGAAGATGGTATTAGTTACTTCAAAAAAAATAAAATTCCGCGAGATCAATGAGGCTTTAGTAGAAAAGTATAAAACCTTTTGTTCAGCATATCTCAATCACAAAACACGGACTATCACCAATAAATTCATATTTATTAGGACTCTTCTTAATATTGTCATAAAAGATGGAGTTGAAGCATCAAAATTCTATCCCTTTGCTGGTGACAAAATAAAGATTCGAATAGATATGGAAACAAAATCGGTTTGACAATTGATGAAGTTGAAAGAATCGAAGCTTTAGTACTAGAAGAAAATTCTACCATCTGGCTGCACATAATGCTTGGTTAATTTCCTTCTATTTTGCAGGAATACGTATTTCTGATGTGATCAAGTTGAGATGGTCAGATTTTAAGGATAACCGGCTTTATTATGTGATGAATAAGAATGAAAAGCCTTTGAGTCTCAAAATTCCTGATAAAGGCAAAGCTATATTGGATCTTTACCGAATTAATCGAAAAGAAAATCACGGATATGTATTTCCTTTTTTAAAAGACGTTGATAATCATAGCGCAAAAGATATTTTCACTAAAACCCGAAACGCCACTCAGCTTTTCAATAAATATCTTAAAAGAATAGCCAAGAAATGTGATATCAATAAAAACTTATCCAATCATATCGCTCGACATAGCTTTGGTAATATTGCCGGAGATAAAATACACCTCTTAATGCTACAAAAACTGTATCGTCATAGCGACTTAAAAACCACCTTAAATTATCAAGCCAACTTTATTCATAAAGATGCAGATGATGCTTTGGACTCTGTAATTAATTTTTAAAATCTTAACTATTCGCTCATTTTCTATATAAATTACATCTGTTAAATGCTTTAGGCCAGAGTAGCGGTATTGAGTACTTCATCTAAATGGGCAATCTCATTGGTACTCGCTTTTTTGGTCAGTACCCCCACCTTCCTCCGTAACGAATGCTTTTTGTAACTAAACCTGCACTTGCTCCCTTTCTTTAACTAGGCGGCGTCCATATCTAGGCTATCTACAACTGATTTGTTATCTTTTTTCGCTCAATAGTTTATCCACCTCTTTTTGTAAAGCCTCTGAATTATTTTCATACTTTTCAAGATCTACTATTTCCACTTTTCTAAAATCTGTGGGACGACTTTTATTTGCTATAAAAACATCTAAAACAATCTCTCGTCAGATTTTGAAATGGCTCTAATCTTTCTAAGTAAAGTTTCTTTGTCAACAACATCTTGATCATCGAATTTTCTTATCTGTTCTTTGAATAATTTTTTATTTCCTGATTTTTTGTAGATAGCAGCACGCAAAGCATTCTCTAAATCATTATTTATTAACTCGGGATATGGCCTTCCCACCCCCAGATTTGAGGGCCATTTTTCTGACTCCTTTATTTTTCTAAGGGCTCTAGTATAATTTTTATTTTGCATAGCCTGAAATGCTAACATCAGTTTTGTTTGCCGATAATATTCCTTTGCATCATCGGCACCTTCAAAAGGTAAAACACGAATTTTTGTTAGTACTTTCTCTGCATCTTCGAATTGATCGGCAATGATAAAGGCATTAATTAAGTCTAAACCGACAATATAATTTTTATCATCTCGTTTGTAATACTTTTCGAGGATATCAACAGCTTTGTTAGGTTCACCATGCTTTAAATAAATTTCGGCAAGTAATCTGCCGTATCGCGGTTCATTTGGCTGAAGTGCGACTGCCTTGCGTATATACTCCAATCTCTTTTTCAAAGAATCTTTTTTTTCCAATCGAGCTTTTACCACATAAAAAGGTGCAAATTCTATGTTTTTATAAGATTTTAATAAGGAAATTGCTTTTTTTTGATTCCCCCTAAACTCTTCAATCAAGGCTAATAAATAATCCGATTTCCAGGAATCTCTTTTTGTAGAAGCCCATTTCAACACCTGTGCTGTTTCCTTTCGAAAAGGAAATACAAAGTTCATGGAAGAAACTTTAACCTTATTCAAATACTTATCGGATAGAGCTGGATTGGATTTCCGATTAAGCCAAGCTAACCAATATAGACCTATTGCATTCTGAGGTGCAAGCTCCAAGATTCTTTTGCTTTCTTTCAACTTGTTAATATTAGCATACCAGATAGCCAGTTCCAGATAGGTCTCAAATGGCATCTCATTACGAATCAATTCTTTAAAATTATTTTCATTTTCTTTAGTGGGGTTAGTATAATAATTTTCAAAATTAAGGAAATGATCAACTGGATTTAAGTTCTCTATCCGCTCTTCTAACTCATTTAACGATTTGCTATCATTATTGATTCGTGATATTAGATACAATATTTTAAGTGATTCCAAATTTCCTGAATTATTCTGCAAACTGAATTTCGCATATTCTCTGGCTTTAATGAAATCTTGTGACTCCATATATAGCTTACTAAGCGCAGTATAAGCCGCATTTCTATAGGGTGTAGAAACGCTTGCCACCTCAAAGCCATCTATAGCATCATAAGTTTTATTCATTTCTAAAGCTGCTAAACCGTAATAGTAGTTGGCTTCCGGATTATATGTATCTATACTTAAAGCCTTTCTTGCATATGTATAGGCAGAATCAATTTGCATCCTAAATAACTTTAATTTTGCCATTTCAACTAAGGAAGGAAGGAATAGAGCTTTTTTAGATAATGAGGTAGCTATCTTTTCTTCTGCCAATTCATAGTTTCTAAACCTATATAAATCCCTTCCTTGAAGATACAGCCCATAAGCACTTTCAGAATCAAACTCTTTAGGCAACTCTAGAGGTCTACTTAATTCTTTCTCAGTGCTATTGTTTTGAATATCAATTCGCTGTCCTTTAAATATTATATAGGCTGGATCTTCCCCTTCATCAAGATTAATTTCTTTTTCAAATATTTCCCGTGGCTCGGCTTTCAGAAAAAGCTTTTTAAGCTGATTTCCTTCCGCAGAAAAAAGCTTTAAGGTGTCTTGAACTTTTTGCACAGGACTTAATTTTAGGGAAAAGCTATTTTTGTTTTTCTCGATATTAAAAGCTCCAAACGAATTGGCAGAAGTAAAACCACCTATCCCTTTAAAAGGATACCAATACTCGGTCCACCTATCAGTACTATACGGAGCGAAGCCAATTTGTTTAAAAGGGGTAAAACTACTTTCAAATGCATTCTGATTAAACAACCGACCACTTTGAATTTCTACATACTGTCCGCTGTTGTCGGTAAGCAGATTTTCCCAAATCTTTCCTTGTTCAGATTGAGCCCATAGAAAAATTTTCTTGCCTAACTTGTCCTCTCGGTTAGAATAACGAATCATCCCAAAATCGTCATCTTTCCAATATCCTCCGAAATAGTTGCTATGTGAACCCAGAACATGGAAGGATTTTGACCCCCCAAAGGCATTTTCAGAATAAAAAGCAAGGTTTCTGCCTTGATTATCCAGAGGCCAATTATAGGGTTCCCCTCCGTGTCCTATATAATGGGTGCCAGGATAGAGGAATTGCAAGTCTTCTCCGGCGGGAATTCCGGCGTTCATCCAAGTATAATATGGCTGTTCTACCGCAGTAGAGTTAAACCAATATGAACGGGTGGTAAAATATGCTTTGTCTTTTTCTAATTTAATTTCCAAAAGCCAACGCGTACGGGTAAGTAAATCTAATGTACTGATAAAACAACTTACGCTACCATCAGGATTTTCTTTAGTTAAATAATCTACAGGAGTGGCACTGTTAGGAGTATGACCTATGATACCATAATTGAATTCGATACCACCGCTTACCCAAGGTCCACGAAGTGCTATATCGCGAAATTTCACTACATCATTATTATATAGAAAATCTCGTCCGCTCTTTTTGTCAGTTGCGCCCCATATTTTTCCTCCGATTTCGGGCATAATCTGTACCCTAATATACTCATTTTCTAATTCAACTACCTTCCATTTTTTTTTCACAGGGTTTTGAGTAAAACCGTCATATCTAAAATATGGATATATTTTCTTTGTAGCAGGAATTGGATTAGGATTTGAAAAAGGGTACGTACGGTATTCCTTTCTATATTCTCGAATACTTGCATTATTTTGAGAATTGATAGACTGAAAAGCTAGGATTAATGCTAATAAGGTTATAACTTTTTTCATTTCACTCAATTGTAAGTAATATACCTTTGTTCTTCTTTATCGATATTTGATCTCCTGGTTGGAAAGTTTGATGAGATTGGAAATCACGAATTTCAGGAGCCTCAATTTTGGCATCTTTTACATTTAAGTTTAACTTTTTCCAATCAATATTTAACTTAATATTCGTATCAGAAGAAGCCCAGCTGGCAAGAGACACCAAAACTTTGTTATCTTTTTTATAAATGGTGGCCAAGACCTCCTTATTATTGGTTTTGACAGGATTGTCTTTCACCCAGTATCCAATCATTTTCGAACCTTTTATTCCAAAATCATCCCATACCTTCCAAATGGCATCAGGTTTTTTTTCCTGATATGGCATTCTATTGGTCATACCGTATAGCATTCCACGCCATTGATTTCCACCATCTTGTAACATTTCTCCCATGAGACCAAAAGGAATTCCGCTTACTTCCGTTAAATAAAATTCAGGAGACCCTTTTTCATAATCAAAATATTCTCCAAACCATAATCGGTTGAGATAAGGAAAGTGATCCATATATAGATTAGCACTATTATTGAAACCATCTCGTTCATTAAATTGATTGGCCGAATGTAAATCGATCATTCCCGGATGTCCATTCTGGGTAAGGACTCTTTTTACTCGTTTCATCGTTACCCTATCAAAAGCAACATCATCCAAATAAATTCCATCAATGCCAATATTTTGAACTAACCAATTCATGCCTTCCACATAATAATTGTGCCAACGATTCATTCCACTGTTAATGATGGCAGCATCTTTATATCTCGAAACAAACCAGGCTGCGATATAATCTCCATCAAGATGTTCTTGTAACCAAGAATACCCCTTTCCTTCACCTGAAGAAAATATCTCATTATCTAAATTTTTTATAGGATACAATTCATACATTCTATTGGAAATTTCACGAATGGTATTATAAATTTTGACTTTTAATCCCTTTTCATGAGCAGCATCAATATAGGATTTCATTTCTTCGGTGGCGATGAAAGGATAGTTGATATAAGGATTAATTTCATTGGCATGATGAATATTAATAACGTTTGAACCACTCTCTACTACTTCTTCAACAGGGCTGTAGGCATGATAATAACGATTCTCCCATTGCTTATTGGTTTGCAAAGTATGAAAAGGAGTGATCAGTAAAGTGAAATTATAAAATAAGGTATCTCCTTTTTTCATCTCTCTGGCACCACTGTAAGCCTGTACTTTAGTAGTGGAATTTTCATCAAATATTTTGATACCACCTTTATTGTTGTTTCCCCAAGAAGTAGGCAATAATAAGGGCTTTTGAAGATAAAAATTAGTGTTTAACGGACGTTGATAACGTTCATCTCTAAGTGATAATTGAACACCCTTATTGACGTTTCCCAGCCACATTCCGTCCTGGTTTTTATTTGCCACATCCCATTTCCAATTGATATTCTGAGGCCGATTTCCACCTTTGTGGCCAAGACCTAAAATGTATTCTGCAGCACTATTTTGCATTGGAATTTGTAAGGCAATATCTCTTAGTTGTACATTTTCTTTAGCAACTACTTTTACTTCATAATTGACGTGACCATCAAATTCTAAATTACCTGATACAGTCATGTTCACCTTTTGAGAAATGTTTTTTGATATCCAGGAAACCAGTCCGGGGCTTTGAGTTTGATATGATATTCCTGAAGATTTAAATTGGATTTCTCCCTCATTTTTCTTAATCAGTTGAAAATGAAAAGGCTGTTCCAGAATATTATTTGCCTCCGAAGAAATATCAGTCATTTCTTCAGTAAAAAATGTTTGAATTTGATTTGGTAGACCATTTTCATTCAGAATAAGATTTCTTCCTAACAATGAAATTGTGTTATTCGAAACTTTTAATGGAGTGTAAGGTTCAATAACAGAATTCTCCTGGGCCAAAGTAGAATTTAGCCATTCCAGTCTAGTCTGCTTCCAAGGTTTATCTATTCCTTTATTTTTAGCAATATCATCCGTAATATCCAGTTGAATAGAGATAGTAGTAGGCTTCTGGTTATTTGTGGTTATTGTTGCTTTTCCCGAGTAGCTTCCGGCTGCTATCGATTCAGGAATTTTCACACCACACCAAAAGGCTTTCACCAATCCTTTTTTGACCCCAACGGTCTTTCTAAAAGGTTTTCCTGTATAATCAATTCCTTTCAAGTTAAAGCTATGAAATTCCTTGGCCGAAATCATATTTTTTCCATTTTTGTCTTTTAAATCCGAAAAAGTAATTCTAACATCGTTTAGCTTATTTCTAAATGCCCAGACACCCAGCTGAAAAGTATAATTTTCACCAGGTCTGGTCTCATCCTTAAAAGTACTTTTTATGTCGCTCTCTATCCATTTTTTGGGTAGGTATTGCTTCATCTTAATCGGAATATTTCGTCTTTCAGGAAAAACCAGATAATTTCTATTAGGATTTTCATTTTTAAGTTTTTCTTCTTCATCTTTGGTTGCGATTATCTCCATTGGATCGTTACTATTAAAAGAATCTACTGCATCAAATCGGATAACGGAAGCCCCTTCCGTATTTTCTGTATCTGATGATGGGGAAGATAACTTTGTAGTTTTATAAACCGCATCTGGATAGTTCGAACTTCCAGTAAGTTTATAGGGTAAATAATAAACATAATAAATGCCTTTTTTACCTTTTGTATTAAAACTTATAACTCCATATTCAGGAGTCATTTTAAATTGTTTTGTTTCAGTGACAATAGTATTACGGGTACTATCCACAACATACACCAATTGCTCTGATTTTACATTTCTATTTCGCCAAGGAATTGTAATCGTAATTACTTCCTCAATAGGGTTCTCTACTTTAATCACTGCCCGTTGATTCCCCAAAGAGTCAGCTTCCCATCGTGATGGCTCAGGAGGGTAATTATGTTCTTGAGCCTGTATATCATTAGCGAAAAGAATGCAGCCCATTATCAAGAATAGATGACAATATAATTTTTTATTAAATTTAGGTTTCATATTTTTTTTAAATTTATAGTTTATAATTTTCCCAAATGCTATTTGGTACATATTCTGCCCGATACGGAATAAAATAGGTGTTAAGTACCCATAATACGTTTCCTTCTTTATCTGTGACTAAAACATTCCCCGTTTTTGAACTAGTTTGAAGAATATTATCATTTGGCAGAAGATAGGAACTGCCCATTCTAGAAGTATAAAAGCCAGGAGGAATTTCTGCATCTATAATAGTCTTTGCAACCATTTCAGTAGTGTCGATTCTAAAAGATAGAGTTCTCGATGATTTATTGGTTTTTGTGGTATCGTTGGGGGTGAAATCGCCATTATCAAACAATATTAAATTTCCATTATGATTGATATGAGCCGCATGTTGAAAATAAAAATGAGATTCGGAATCCATCTTAAAATCTCCTCCTTTTCCCAATTTCCATATAATTTCACCTGAATTCTTATCTATCTTCCATATTTGGTTTTCAATGGGAGTGGACAAAAGATAATTACCATCTGTATCGAAAGCTACATTATTAAAATGAAATCGGTCATTGGCAAATTCTTCTAATCTTTCATCCTTCTCTACGTCCCAAACATCCCAAGCCGACCATTTCTCTAAAACTTTTCCAGTAGTATCCATTGTCATAACACCATCTCCCCAAAGTGTATCCAATTCAGGTTTGGATTTATCTAAATCATATAGTTTATAGTCTCTAAAAATACTCACAACCTCATTATTTTCATTCATTTTGAGGTCGTGATGGAAGATAATGTCTTTTTCTTCAAGGTTTATTCTCCAAAGTACCTCTCCCTCCAAATTAATTTCAGCAATCTCAGTCCCACCTACGAAACCTATTTTGCCAGTTCTAATGTAATAGTTTTGAACTCCTTTAGGCTGCTTCTTTTTTTCTTGGAATTGATCCTTACCTGCCGGTGCTAACAAAGCAAGAATAGTGTTCCGAGGAGTGATAGTAGCCAAGCGCACTCCCATTTTTTTATCTTGCCAATACCACCTAATGGTTCCCTTACCATCTACCATAGCAATATATCCCGGAAAACCACGATAACAAAGCATCATTAAACCTTTACCAATGGCGCTAGGATCGTGAGGTCTATCATTTTTAATCCAATCATGTACCATCCAAGGCGATTGTTCCCTGGTTCTAAAAAAGTAATTATTCGAGCTATTACTTAATATATAATTGTGTATAACAACTTTATATTCATATAAACTATTTGGTTCAAGTAATAATAGATTGAATTGATGATTTTCCTTTTTAGTACTTATTGGAGTTTTATTAAAAACCTCAGATCCTTTCTTCCGATATTCAATTTGAACTTTAGCTGGACGGTTTAAGGAAATATTAACACGTTCTTTCAAAGCAGAATTATCTGGAGATTGCAAGACTATTTTACTAATTTCAACAGAACCTATAAAATAATAATAGGTTCCATATCCTATTCCAAATATCAGTAAAATCAATAACAATAATAAGGGAACTTTCCTCACGATAAATAATTTTTAAGGTATTCTACTGGAGTTCTCAGCCGACATTTCCTTGTGATTTCTAGCTTCTTCTAATGGATAGGGAAAGTATTTCAAATTATCAGTCACTATCGGCTGCATACCTCTTTTCTTTAAATATTCATTACTAACCTCAACATATTTTCCAAGACGTATTAAATCGGCCTTTCTTTTATATTCAAACACTAATTCATACCCTCTTTCATTAACAAGTGCATCGACCATTTCATCTTTCGTTGTAGGAATTGAGAACCCTGATTCCCCATAAGCAGGAGCTCCTGCTCTTGTTCTAATCTCATTTATATAAGGTAAAGCTGCCGATGGACCATTTAATTCGTTTTCTATTTCAGCTTTTGCCAATATCACATCGGCCAATCTAAAAATTTGTATCGTTCTCCCATCTAAATAGGAATCGGAAATCATTTCGTAAGAATATTTTTTTGTGGCGACATTTCGCAGCAATTTTACTGTATCACTGGGAGGTACGGTCTGTCCTATATCAGGCATCATATAATAAAATCCGTGACTGGTATTGGGGTCTCTCGGACTTGCTCCCTCATAATTGTAGTAATAAAATTCCTTTCGAGGATCCATTTCAGAATATTTCCTCCAAAAAGGTAAGGAAACTGCGTAATATTGCCACCTGTTTTCAATTTCAGGGTGATCTTGAGGACCAAAATGATTAGTAATTTCACCCCCGTTTTGGGCAGCTTCGTGCAAAATACCAAAAATAAGTCCCATGTCTATTTTATTATCTCCTGACCACTCATCTTTAAAATCTGGATTTAAAGAGTACACTCCTTTGGCACGAAGATCCAAAACTTCATCTATATACTCTTTGGCTTTCTCATAATTATGATTGCGCATATAGACTTTGCCCAATAGAGTCAACGCAGCTCCTTTAGTAGCACGACTAATTCCTAATTCAGGAGCCCACTTTTCAGGTAAATGGGATATGGCAAACTCACAATCTTCAATAATTTGCGCATCTACTTCACTTACAGAAGATAAAGGTACATTATCACTTTCGGTTGGATTATCTGGTTCGGTAATTAACGGTACCGCCCCCCAAGAGTCGGTTAAATCTCTATAAGACAAGGCACGTAAAAACCTGGCTTGTGCAATTATTTCATTCTTTTTGTCTTCTTCTATTTCTATACCTGAAATTTTTGAAAGAAGCATATTTGCATTACTAATTACCTTATACATATTTTGCCAATTCAATCTTAAATACCGACTGTTATCGTCGTAAGTAAAATTACTATGTTTGGTAGGATCACCTGCAGCTGTTGAAAACCCAATATCTGTATTGTAATCCGTAAGCATCATCAAGTAACCGGCATAATAAAGATAAGCATCTCCTGGGTAAGGATTTAGTGAAGCATAAGTACCTGTTAGTGCTGCTTCAATGTCACTTTCAGAATTATATGCATTTTTCGTAGTTAAATCGCTATAAAGCTCTGGTTCCAAATCTGTACACGCAGCAGATAAACCACTGATTAACGCAAATAATATTAGTCTTAGAAAAGGTTTTTTAAAATTTAAATTATTCATAATGTTGTTCTTAGATTGTTAAAAATCAATGTTTAAGCCCAAGGTAAACGATTTCATACTAGGATAGGAATTAAAATCCAAGCCTGCACCAGCATTTGCACTCTGAGAGTTACCTCCTTGGGTAAGAATGTTATCATTTTCATATGCTTTAGTATCCACTTCTGGATCCCAACCGGAATAATCTGTTATGGTAAAAAGATTTTCAGCCATTGCATAAACCCTAAATGACTTAATGATTCTATTCTCCAACGGAAGGGTATAACCCAAAGTCAAATTTCGCAATCGTATGAATGAAGCATCTTCAATAAAGTGATCATTAATATAGCCGCCATACTGGGAGTAGAAAAATCCGTTTCGAGGAATATCTGTATTAGTATTTTCCGGTGTCCATCTATCGAGTGCAGTTGTCGTTCTCTTCCACTCTAAGTTCATGCGAGTCATATTCAATAATTCATTGCCTAAATTTCCATAAATAAAAAATGACAAATCAAAATTTGCATAAGTAAAGTTATTAGTCAAACCAAATGAAAATTTGGGATGAGCATTTCCAATAATCGTACGGTCCGCAGAAGTTATCTCTCCATCACCATTAATGTCCGCAAATTTAGGATCCCCTGGCACGGCTTGAGGTTGAGGAGCATAATCTTCTCCTTCTTGAAGGACACCTTGGTATTTATAACCGAACAAAGAACCTAGAGCCTCACCTTCACGAATAATTGCGTAATTTTCCTCTGAAACTGAGCCAAATGGCTTGGATGATGTCAATAAAATCTCACTTTCTTTACCTAAATTCAAAACCTTGTTTCTATTCAAGGAAAAGTTCAGTTGCGTATCCCAAGTAAAATCTCCGACTATATTTTTTGAATCAGCCGTAAATTCAAAACCTTTGTTTTCTATCGAACCTACATTACTGAGTCCAGAAGTATAACCAGTATAAAATGGCAAATTCACATTTATTAATAAATCATCTGTTTTTTTATAGTAGGCATCCATACTCAGGTGAATTCGATTATGAAAAACACCTATATCTGCCCCTATATTGTATTGCGAGGTAGTTTCCCACTTTAATCCTGCATTTTCAGGGGAACCGCCGCTTAAAACTGCACCGGAAGTATTTGTTATCCCATCAAAGGTGTAGTTACTATTGGAAATCAAACCATAGGAAGCATAATTGCCTATGCGTTCATTACCAGTTTTGCCATAGCCAGCTCTTAGTTTTAAATCTGAAAAAACGTCTTGGTCAGTCATAAAAGATTCATTAATCAACCTCCATGCAATAGACCCTGATGGGAAAGTACCCCATTTATTTTCTTCCCCAAAACGAGAGGAGCCATCAGCACGTATAGTAAAGGTGAATAAATACTTTTCATCGAACACATAATTTGCACGTCCAAAGAAAGAAACCAGCATGTTTTCAGACTTGTAAGATGAAACGTCGGTAATAGTAGAAGCAGCACCTAAATTATTGTACTCATACAGATCAGTAGAAAATCCATAGACATTAGCCCCCTTACTTTCATTTATGAACTTTTCATAAGAGTAACCTCCCATTAAGTTTAAGGAGTGCTTATCGTTAAATTCATCATTGTAATTTGCTACGACGTCTAAAAGGTTATGCGTTAAGGAGAAATCAGTAACACTTGCTACCCCTTCATCAATACTACCTTGATATGAAGCCTTGGAAAGATAGTTCCCAATTTTATTTTGTACTATTTCCGTACCAGCATTCATTCTGATATTCACTTGTTTTATTGGTGTCACTTCCAGATAAAGGGTACCATTGAACTTATCTTTTTGCAAATCGTTTATACGGGAAAGCAAATTAGCTAATGGATTATCACCTTTTCCGCCTGGTGGTCTACCAAAAGACCCGTCTTCATTATAAACTGGGACTGTTGGATCGTAAGTTAAGATGCCATATAACACATTAGAGTTAAGCACATTACCCGCGTAGTTCTGATAATTGGAATTTTCACGTTGAGCCAATACTGATGCTCCTGATTTAATATAATCATTAAAAGTTTGATCAATATTAATCCGGCCCGATACCCTAGAGAAATTTGTATTTTTCAGTATGCCTTCCTGATCAAAATATCCGATACTGCTTAAAATTTTTGTTTTTTCGCTTCCTGTTCTAAATTGGATATTATGATCTTGTATCTTTCCATTTCTGGTGGCAGCCTCAATCCAATCCGTATTTATATCAGAATCTAACTGAGATTGAGTATATTCACCAAATTCCTGATTTTCTTGTCCTGCTATTTCCCGATAGAGATCGTTTGCCAAGGACATATATTCTTTACTGTTCAGCATATCAAAAGGAACAATAGGTTTTTGAATACTTGTATAGCCATTATACGAAATAGTGCTCTCTCCTGCTTTCCCTCTTTTTGTGGTAATCAACACTACACCATTCGCCCCTCTTGAGCCATAAATTGCAGTTGCAGAAGCATCCTTTAAGATCTCCATGGATTCAATATCGTCGGTATTTATATTGGCCCCATTTGTCGTTGGGAAGCCATCTACCACATATAGAGGTTCATTACTACTACTCACAGAGTTTGAGCCTCTAATTCTTATTGACATACTACCTCCAGGAGCGTTAGAATTTTGTGTAACAGAAACTCCGGATGCTTTACCTTGTAAAGCCTGTGCCACATTACTCACTGAGCCACCTTTAGTCAATTCTTCAGAATTTACCGAAGATATCGCTCCAGTAAGATCGCTCTTCTTTTGTATACCATATCCGACCACCACAACTTCATCTAATGCCGCAGCATCTTGCTTCAGTGCAATATCGATTTCGTTACGACCATTTACTTCAACTTCCTGCGTAGCGTAACCAATATAGCTTACTTTTAAGATGGCACCTTCAGAGACTTCAATAGAATAATTACCATCAAAATCAGTCATCACTCCATTAGAGGTGCCGATTTCTAGAATGTTAGCGGCAGGAACTGGCATTCCAGTTTCGGCTTCGGTTACTGTACCGGTAACGGTGATGGTTTCCTGTAAGTTGATTGGAGTTGTATTTGAAGAAAGTTTCGCAGGCTTTTTAGTTAAGAAAATTTGGTCTTCATAAAATTCATATTTAGTATCTGTCCCCTTAAAAATTTTCTCCAATACGCCAGATACCTTCTCATCCTGTGCATTAACCTGTATTTTTCGAGTTAGATTAACATCTTTGATCTTATAAACAAAGTGATACTCCGTTTGGTTCTCTATAAGGTCCAGTAATTGAGATATCTGTACATCATTTAATTTTAGTGTAACAGTTTTTTGAGAATAGGAATTGTTGGCGTGCAAACCAAAAAGACTAACAAGAAAACACAGTGTGGTTAGCTTCATCTTTAAGTTAAATTTAAACAAAGCAAAGGGCCTTGTTATTCCATGGCATAATTTTTTCATACTTTTAGAAAATTAAATGTTGGTTGATATTTGCTTTAATTGATCACATTTTTACAAAGGGGGGATGCTGCAACATTCCCCTTTTAATGTATTATTGTAATTTCATTTCATCATTCTTCTCATTTTTAGGGTTAATAATTATCACGTTTTTACTCTTATGGGTATAATTAAGTCCGTAGATTTCTTTAAAGTATTTTAGGATATTATCTAAAGGTTCTTTTCCAAAACTTGCGTTGAATTTTTCCCTGGCTAATGCTATATCCTTATTGATAATTTTCACATTATAATGCCGCTCCATTTTCTTTAAAATATTTTCAAAACTTATATTTCTAAAGACTAATGCTCCCTGCATCCAACTGGTATAAATATCCGTTTCTACCTCGCTAATTTTTAAATTATTATTCGACCGATTTGCAGCACCGAGTTGACCAGGTTTTAAAATTGTGGTTTCTTCTTGCCCCTCTTTTATGCCAAGAGCTACCGAGCCTTCTACCAGTACTACATTAGTAGTAGTGTCTTCAGGATAGGCAGACACGTTAAACTCGGTTCCTAACACTCCAACTTTAAGATTTTGGGCTTCAACTACAAAAGGACGTTCATTGTCTTTAGCTACTTTAAAAAAGGCCTCTCCTGTTAAAAAGACCTGGCGTTTATCATTTTTAGGAAAATTTACTGGGTATTTTAAGGAGGATCCTGAATTCATAAAAACCCGACTCCCGTCTGAGAGTTGAATTTCAAAACGTTTACCATAAGGAATCCGCAAGGTATTGAACACTATTTCTTCTGAAGTATTTTTCCTTTTTTGATACACCAGTTGGTTTCCTTTTTGTCCACCTACCAGTTCGCCCTTCTTATTGGTTAACTGAAGCTGTCCGTTTTCTGAAATCACTTCCATTTTCCCATCTTCCCTTTCCAGGATTATTTCGTTTTCTACCGCAATAGGTGTTTTATTAAGTTGAAGCTCGTTTTTCATCAGCCCGAAATATAGGGAACCTCCTAAAATAACTACAAATACCGCAGCCACGGCGGCATACCAAATTTTTCGCTTTTTGTGCCCGGCATCCAGTTGTTGTAGCTTGTCGTTCTCTATCTTTTTTTCGAGTTTTCTATAAAGACGATCTCTTTTTTCAGGGTAGGTAGAACTACCATAATCTTGGTTCTCTAACACTTCCTGTACTTCAGGCAGGACTTGTACCTCTGGATTTTTCCTGAAATACCGAAGTAATTCTTCTATCTCCTTCCGGCTACAACGGTTTCGAGAAAACTTCAGTAATAAACCTCTTATGTACTCTTTCTGACTCATTAGATTAAACTTGTACCTATTATACAATCTAAAAGCTACCGACTACTACGCGAATTGTGAATAATTTTTATTTTTATTTGGAAAATATTAAGAAAAACGTTTACATCTTAGTAATGACGGGAGGTTTTATCAAATGTTAAATTTTTACAGAGTAATAAATTAATTTAGAAACGAAGCGATGTTGTGATAAAAAGTGATGCTATTATGAAATGATTTTTGATAAACTAATTTGGAATCAAAAAAGATTTAAAGTTGAATAATTCGGTTAAGAACGAAGAGAAGATAATGGAGGAGTAACGTTGTGCAGTTGTGAGGTCGAAGAAGTTTTATCTTGATTCTATTACGCCTGTCTCGAGTTTACTTACTGCTCCATAAAAACAGTAATATAAATACAATATCCCCGTGCAGGCTTAGAAATTCCCGAATATCTCCCAATGCTTTGGTCATTTGGTTTTTTACAGTATTTACAGAAATACCTAATTCACTGCTAATTTCTTCATACGTCTTGCCCTCTTCACGAGACATCTTATAAACTAACTGACAACGGGGGGGTAAGGAATTGATAGCACGATCTCCTAATTTTTTATACTCGGCTTCCGTAAGATTAATATCACTGGGCTTATACGATTTTTGACTTTCATAGAATACCTGACCAATTAGTTCACGATCATTGGCTGCTTTCTTTAAAAAATTAAAAGCCAGGTTTCGTGCTATAGTAAAAATAAACGACTTGAAAGATAGCTTAGGATCTAGTGTATGTTTTCTTAGCCAAACCTTTAAAAATACATCCTGTACAATTTCCTCGGCTTGTGCCTCTATTTTAACTAAGCTTTTCACATAATGATAAAGATCATTTTGGTAATTATCAAAGAGTAAACGGAAAGAAGGCTCATCACCAGCTTTTAAGTTCTTAACCAACTCATATTCTTTATTTTGTTTAAATCTAAACATAGGTTTTATTACGATGAAAAACTTATCAGCCCTTAGATAAAACAAACCTTTTTCGGATTTTAGAGGTTTTTTATTGATCTTTAATATTACTAAACTACTTCAAATTAACGTAAAATAATGTTAAAATTAAAATAGAAGTTTATTTATCAACTGAAAATATTTTGTCAATTATTCATTTTGATTTCTCTTGACTTTTTGTCTATCCATTTGTGTCCAGCCTAATCAAATAACAATTTAGATGTCAGGTTGAGTCTTTAATCTTCGCTCAAGACAGGCAAAAGTCGAAATGCTTTTACCTAATTTTGTAAGCTTCCCTTAAAAACGAACTGTTTAAAAGTATAATATATTTTATAACTTTAAACAGTAATTATGAAGAAGAGTAGATATTCACCACAGCAAATCGCAAAGATTTTAAAGGAATTTGATAACGGAAAAACGGCCGCAGAGATCAGCCGTGAATATGGCATTAGTACAGCGGCATTTTACAAGTGGCAGGAACGCTATGGCGGTATGAACGGCAAAGAGCTGAAGCGCCTAAAAGATCTGGAAGAGGAAAATCGAAGACTGAAGCAGATGTATGCCAATCTATCCCTAGATCATCAAATGGCCAAAGAAATCATTGCAAAAAAGCTTTAAAGCCCTGCCGTAAAAGAGCCATAGCCAAAGAACTTGTTCATTACGGCAGTCTGTCTCAAAACTACCTATTGATACTGCTAAAATTAACCTTTTTATTGAGTTAGACAAAAACACAGGAATAAGCGGTGTTTTTATGAAAGTTGGTATAAGTCCGGTTTTTATAGCCTAAAACGAAGAATACTAGGGTATTTAAGCTGAAAAGATGGTGCTTAAGACAAATAGGGTCTAGCTTTATTGTTTTGATCAGCTTAAAGATCCTCTTTAAATTATAAGCCAGCGTCATTAGCCCAAAATCTGCACTGGCTGCCTTTATTCCTTTTTTGGTCATAATATGGTCAAATCCCCATTGCCTTTTTAATGTACCATAAGGATGTTCTACCAAAGCTTGTCGTTTTTTATAAAGACTTTCGTTCTTATAAACCCGTTGCGCATTGTTTTGAATATTTTGTGTGAACTGGCTTCGCTGTATTACTTTCCCGTTTGCTTTGGCCCTGGTGCATTGGTTTTGTACCGGGCATTCTTTGCAAGCTCTGGTTTTATATTGTTTAAAGGTGTAGTTGCGCCCTTTGTAACGCGTGCCATTGGAGGTTAAATGTTCTCCTTGTGGACAGGTGTAGGTATCATCATTAGAAATATATATAAAATGTTCAGCATTATAATCAGGATTTGCAGCCTGGCTTTTTCGTCCTATTGCGGGAATGGCAACCAGGGTGTTTATTCCTAATTGGTCTGCTATATGAAATTCACTGCCCGTATGATATCCTTTATCATAAAGGGCGATGAACGAATTGGTTCTTAAAATAGATTTTGTCCTTCTAAGCATCATCCCCATTGCTTTCTTGTCGTTCTGGTTGCTAAGCTTATAATCTATTAATAATTTATATTTGGAATCTACGGTGGTTTGTGCGGTATAACAGACCTCGGTGATCATGCCCCGAACGATTTGGTGCCTGCTGTCTGGATCTGATGTAGATAGTTGTGGGTTTTCTGTACTGGTATTTTCTTCCAATTCTTTTTGAATCTGTTCGTACTTAGCGCGTTGTACCTTACGGTGGGCGATCTCATTTTCTATTTCAGCATTGTTATCGTTGTCAGCCTCGGCCAGTGCTTTATTATGGGCGGCAAGCTTTTGGTCTATATAATCCAAGTGACGTTGCACTTTCTTCTTATTGTAGTTGTTTTTTTACTGTTCTGGACCCGTAATTTTGTAGAATCCCCGGCGATAAGTTCACCTCCTATAAGGTTGAAATTTTTAACAATGTTAACGCTCTCCCTAAACACACGCGCGATTGCCCTTGGGTTGTTTTTTCTAAAGAGGGCAATGGTATTATGGTCTGGCTTTAGGTTTTTCAAAAGCCAAATAACTTCCAGGTTGCGGTGACATTCTTTTTCCAGATGACGTGAAGAACGCATCCGGTTCATATATCCGTAGATATAGAGCTTAAGTAAATCGCCCGGACAGTAAGGCGGGCGTCCCTGAGCTGCTAAGCTGGTAAAGCCTAATTCTTGCAGGTCTAACTGTTCCACAAACTGATCGATAAAACGAACGCTATTATCATCGGGGACCATATCGTCCATACATGTGCTGTACAAAGTTAGCTGCTCCCGGTCTTCTCCTTGTTGATATTCCATTCCTAAAGATAAAGCAACTTAAAAATATATCCTCAGAAAAAGGCTGCAATGATGGCATGGTTTTGAGACAGTCTGACGGTATCAGCAGGGCGTGCCGGGTTTTAAATATGAGCAAAAGCGTTTTTTATTACAAGCCAATCCCAAAGGACGATACTGCTATAGAGAAGGCTTTACAACAAAAAGCTAAAGAACATAGCGAGGAAGGCTTCTGGATGACTTACGATCGATTAAGGAATGAAGGTAAGCCCTGGAACCACAAACGGGTGTACAGGGTCTATAAAAAGCTAGGCTTAAGTTTGAGAAGAAAGGTAAAAAAGCGTTTACCTGCCAGGGTTAAAGAACCTCTGGAGGCTCCTATGGCACCTAATCTTAGTTGGAGTATTGATTTTGTGACCGATGTTTTAGAAAATAAAAGGCGCTTCCGTGGCTTAACGGTAATCGATGATTACAACCGGGAAGCATTGCATATAGAAATTGATTTTTCACTGCCCAGCAAACGTGTCGTCTGGGTATTAAACCATTTGATTAATCGCAGAGGAAAACCCCAAAAGATAAGAATGGATAATGGCCCTGAATTTATTGCTAAAATAGCTTCAGAATGGAGCCAGATGCATGAAATCGACTTCCAGTACATCCAACCAGGGAAACCTACACAGAATGCTTTTATTGAACGATTCAATGGAACCTATCGAAGAGGCGTTCTCAATAAATACCTCTTTGAAGATCTCAATCAAGTAAGGGAACAAACCGAGACCTGGATGGAAGATTACAATAACGTAAGACCCCACAATGCACTGGGAAAAATGGCACCGGTAGCATTCGCTAAAATTCATTCTCCTGGCGGTACCGCCAGGAGAATGAAAAATGATATTTTTGGCCAATTAAACAGTTCTAATTAGGGGAAGCTTACATTCAACAATTAGCCATTAAATTTGAAGGCCGACTGGAGTTGGATATAGCAACCAATAAAACAACCGGATAAAAATTTTCCTTCCGGGGGTACCCCCGGAAGGAAAGGCAGACAGAGTTGAGCTAACACCCCCATTGCTTAGTTTATAAATATGTTCATTTTTTCCAGCTGTTCATTGTCACTGAACAGGGCATAGAAATGAACACCATATCAGTTTGCAGCAATCAGCAACTCTCAACAATAACTTGAATTATGTAGATGAATCCTTAAAATCTTCTTATCAAGCAGCAAAACCTCTCCCCATCTCTGCCAACTCATAAAAATGCCTGAAAACCGATTCTGTTTTTTCTGCAAATATGTTACGGTTATAGGAGTCAGGGAGATCTTTGTCCAATATCTTTTGGATTTCCCGCTTTACAATTTCTTGCGTTGCTTTTTCTTTATGCCATTCCTGGATCAGAATCTTGTTCTTTGCATCAAAAAGAATTTGATATAACGTGGAAGCTGCAAGCTTCACTTTCTTTTCTTCCTCCTTTGTTAATTTATCTTTCCGAAGCAAATCATATAGCTCCAACTCTTCTTCGGTCATATCATTTTTGGCTGCTCGTTCCTGTTCTTCAGAAAGATCTTCTGCCTGTTTCAGCAATTTTTCATAAGCTTCTTCAATAGACAAACTTCCAGAGTTATATTCTTCTATCACACTCTCAAAACGGGCTAGAAAAGAACCTCTGGTCTTATTTTGAGCCAACATTTTCTTCAGCTTTACTTCCATCAATTCCCTTAGATCTGCAAATTGAATGTTCTGATGTTTCTTTTCAGGAAACTCTGCTCGCAATTGCGCAAAATTCAACTTGCTCAAATCTATTTGTTTGGAATTTCGAATACTGTACTCTTTCAAAACATCTTTTGCTAAATCCCCTTTTCCGAGTACACTAGAATCAAGTAAACCGTCCAGGCGTTTTTTAGCTCTTTCAATGGCTTCATCTTGATCTACCTGTCTATCCACAACCTTTTTAAGATACTCAAAAACATCGCGTTCCTTTTTAATTTTTGGATGGCTGTATATTTCTGGTTTTGCCGAATCGTATAAACTAACAATGGTATTCACAAACAAGCCTAAATGTTTTTTATATTCATCATTTTCCAAGATAATATCTGCGTATTCCTGAAAGAGTTCAACCTCAGCAAATCCCTTTTCACCCAAATTAATAATGGCATCAATATCGGCACCCAATGCTTTGCAATAGGCTTTTGCTTCAGCAATTCCTTCCTCTAATAATGCCATCAATTCATCAAATTCCTTTACAGGGAATTCATCGGCATCATCGTCTTCAGAAGCTTTCCCTTTTGTGCCTTCTGCATAAGCTGCTAAAGCTTTTTGCAAGTTTCGGAATACGCCAAAATAATCGATTATCAAACCATTTTTCTTACCTTCAATAACCCGATTCGCCCTGGCAATGGCCTGCATCAACGTATGGTTTTGCATCGGTTTATCTAAGTACAAAGTAGAAACCGAAGGCGCATCAAAGCCTGTTAACCACATGGCGGTAACGAATACCATTCTATAATTGCTATTGGGGTCTTTAAAATAATCTTCAATATTCCGGCCATCTTCATCTGGATAGTCCATCAACTTCCTATGCGGACTAATGTTTAATCCTTCTTTCTCAAACTTCTCCTTTTCTTCTTTCTCTGTCCCTTCCCCACTTATTACGGCAGCCATTCTGGTCTCTTCCATAAAAACGATTGCTCGCTTGTAACGCTCTTTTATTTCAGGATCTTTTTCTTTTACAATCTTTTTACGCAGTTCCCTTATTTCTTTTTTCTGTGCTTCCTGCACAAACTCATACATGCGAACGGCTGTAAACTTATCGATACAAACCACCATGGCTTTCATCGGTTTTCGTTCTTTTTCTGCATTCTCAACATCAAGTCGATAAGGGTAATGCTGAACAATATGCTTCGCAATTTCCTGTAAACGATCTTCTCGTCTTACCACCTGTAGTAAAGTGGAATATTCTCGATCCAGTTTCTTCTTTTGTTCCTCTGTTAAGTTTTCATCTTCGAGGATTTCAGCGGCATTTCCCACCAAATCTTCATTGACTTGTTCTACTCTAGGAACACTCTTTTTGTAATACAAGGGCACTGTTGCGCCATCTTCTATACTTTGAGCAAAATTGTATTCAGAAATATAAGGCCCAAACCAGTCTTTCGTTTTTTCACTTCTTAATAATGGCGTTCCCGTAAAGGCGATGTACTGCGCTTTTGGAATAGCTATTCGCATATTTTCACCAAATCCTTTGTATTGGGTACGGTGCGCTTCATCTACCATCACAATCCAATTATCCCTATTTGTGAGTTCCGGATAGGTTTTCCCTTTTTCAATCCCGAACTTATGAATGAGGCTAAACAGATAAGTCCGGTTAGATTGCAAATAATCTTGCAACACTTTTCTTGAAGTTGGGCGGTAGTAATTTTCTTTCTGATCCTTAGTTTCAGCAATAGTTTCCGTTTCCTTAAAATTTCGGTAGATCTGATCATCCAAATCTTTACGATCGGTTACAATTAAGAAA
Organism: Salegentibacter echinorum; assembly: GCF_900129445.1. Lineage (GTDB taxonomy): Bacteria > Bacteroidota > Bacteroidia > Flavobacteriales > Flavobacteriaceae > Salegentibacter > Salegentibacter echinorum. The sequence goes on along the minus strand of NZ_FQVT01000007.1, from coordinate 113,747 downwards.
GACCAGTTGCCTTCTACTTTCCGCTGAATTTTACGCGAATAAAATATCATGGAATAGGATTTCCCTGAACCTTGCGTATGCCAAAAAACGCCCAGCTTTCCTTTTTTACCCGCCCTTTGGTTTAGCGATTTTACCGCATTATTGACTCCTAAAAACTGATGGTTTTTAGCGATAATCTTTACCTTGTTTCTATGATACAAGACGAAATTCTCAAAGTAATCCAGCAAACTCACTTTTTGACACAAACCTCTTCCAAAAAGCTTAAGGCTTAAATGATTTCCTGTAGTTTTGCTTTCTGCTTCTACCTCTTCCCGGTTTGGTTGTTCGTGTGATACTGCTGAATCTTTTAATTTCACCCAGGAGAAAAAATGTTCCCAGGGAGCGTTAAAAGATCCTACCCTGGTTTGAATACCATTGGAAATACCCACAAAGCAATTATACCAAAACAATTGTGGGATATCCCGTTTGTAACGTCTTAGGTTAACATCAAAGCCCGATTTCACTTTTTCAGTAGCATTTTTCAGCTCAATCATTACCAAAGGCAAGCCATTCACATAGAGCAATAAATCTGGTCTTCGTGTAATATTCTCCGTTTGAAGGTACTCGATACTTAACTGAGACACCACCACAAAATCATTCTGTTGTGGCTGCTCAAAATCAATCACCTTTACATAATCATTTTCCTCCCTACCGTTCTCATTATTATAGGTGACGGGAATACCGTTTCTAATGAGCTCATACACCTCCTTATTGGCCATTACAGGATTAAGGGAAGCTCTACTTTTGCACAGCTCGCGCATTGCAGTATCGATGCATTCAACAGGTAATTGCGGATTCAACAGGTTAAGTTTGGCTTGCAACCGATCCTTTAGCACGACGTCTTTTAGACTGTCCCTACCCACTAACTGCTTCTCCCAGGCATTGATATGTTGATTGTATTGCAGCTCTTCTAAAAAGAATTGAACATCTGCATCCTCTATATGTGATTCGTTTAAAAATGCCATGCGTTATTTTTCGAGTTCGTTTTCAATTTCTTCAACCGTGGGCAAGCTACTTTTTAATTCCTCTGGCAAAATTTCGGTTAGGGTAAATTCACTTACGCCCATAGGCTGGCTCATACCTCTTAAAGCAAATTCAACTTCTAAATTATTTTTATCCCTACATAATAAAATACCAATTGAAGGCTGCTCATATTCTGTTTTTAGCTTATCATCCACAGCCGATAAATAAAAATTTAGTTTCCCGGCATATTCCGGAATAAACCTGGTGTTTTTTAATTCTATGACCACATAACATTTCAAGCTAACGTGGTAGAAGAGTAAATCTAAATAATAATCTTGCTCAGCCATTTTTAGCTGATATTGTTTTCCAATAAAGGCAAAGCCCTTACCGAGTTCTAATAAAAATTTAGAAACGTGGTTGATTAATTGAACCTCCAGGTCTTTTTCTTTAAATGGCTGTGTTAAGCTCATAAAGTCAAAAACATAAGGATCTTTAATGGTTTGTTGGGCTAAGTCTGATTGGGAGGGTGGCAAGGTATCTTTAAAATTAGTGATTGCACTCCCCTGGCGCTTATATAGATCTGATTTTATTTGCAACAACATAGTATCCCTGCTCCAGCCGTTTTTAGCCGTTTCCAGCAAGTAAAACACCCTTTCTGCCAGGTCTTTCACTTTGGTTAATAAACTGATATGATGGTACCAGGGTATTTGTGCAAGCGATACTTGCACTAATTCTTTGTTGTTTTGTGCAAGCGGCACTTGCACAATTGGAAATTCTGGATAAGCTGCCGCAAAAGCACGCATATATTTAAGGTTTCGTACGGAAAACCCTGTCGATTCTGGAAAATTCTCTTTGATGTGGGCGGCCAATTGATCTATAATTTGGCTTCCCCATCCTAATTGCTCCTGCACCTCTATAATAGAACGTCCAATCTCATAATAGAGCTGTAATAAATCCTGATTTACTTTTAGGGCAGTATTATGTTGCGCAAGCTCAATTTTATGCTGAATATTGGCAAACCATTTTTCTGGCGATAATTGCTTTTCTATACTCATTCCCTTTATTCTTTAGCTTTTATAGGCTTCTTCCGGCTCCGCAGCCATAGCCGTTATCGAATTATTTTCTACATCAAGATCATCTACATTCAACTTTCCACTGATTAAACGTGGCAATAACAGATCCCTGGTTTCCTGGAGGACTTGGTTTTTGTTCTTTAGAACACTGATTTCTTCATAAAATGGCTTAATCATTTCCTCAAACTTATTTATCAGATTGTCTTTTGGATATTTTAAATTTAGACTCATAATATCGCTAGGATAGACATGTGGTTGTGCAGATCCTTTTTGTAAATGATAAACTTCTTTCTGTCTAGTTTTTAAGGTTGAATAAAAGAAGTATAGCCAATCGGTCATTTCTGTGTCTATGAATGAGCAGTCAGAAGCCCAAATATCTTCATAATAAAAGTTAACAAAACCAGCATTTGCTCCGGAAGCACTTACTGTTATAGTTGGTGATTTAGTGTTTGAGGTATTATGATAATATGCAGGTTGTAATCCACCCGCTACTACTGGAACAGTTCCTTCCTTAATCGTTGTTTTAGTAATATTTTTCCCTTTCTTTATTTCAATTAAATCTCCAACGGTGCCTTCTTTCCATCCCTCTGGCAAAGCACCAACTGTACCGTGTGGCACTTCCTCCCCATTTTTATTAAAGAATTTACTGTCTTGATAACCCGGGAAACGCAAACGCACAAACCACTCTTTGTAAATTTCTTCTGCCATTTCTTCCAACAGCTGAATGCGTTGGTTGTTATTTTCTATCAAATCGTCATAGGCAGAAAGTATGGAGGCAATTTTCTTTTGGGTGGGAAGGCTTGGGTATTTGACTTTTATTGTTTCACAATCACCAATTCTCAAATGTTCTACAGTTGCTCCTGAACCATAAGATTTTATTTGACCTTGCATAAATGAATCCTGAAAAGCATAATATAAATAATGTTGATCTATAACCTTTTTATTAGCTCTATACTGTATCAATCTTTGACCAAGAAAAATATTATCGTCACTTCTTAATAAACCTATTTCGCCTAATGGAGCTTCTCTAGTAAGAACAATATCATTCCTTTTAGGTTTAGCTCGTCTCGTCCATTTTTCAAATGTCTTTTTGGTTACATATCGAACTGTATCAACATCAATATATCCTTTTTTCACATTTGTTGTTCTTATCATTTTGTATGGCGTTTCATAATCTACCACAGGAGCTGTCTTGTTAACACAGTCTATAATTTCTGAACAGACTTCATTAAGGGGTGATATTTTATAATTCAAACTCATACAATCAAATTATTCAAACGATTTTCAATCTGACTCTCTAAAACATGAGCTTCACTGTTAAGCATCGCTAAAGATTCTGATCTTAACTTAAGTCTCAAATTAAACTCTTCTTTAGTTATATTATCATCTTCAATCTCCACCCCAACATAGCGTCCTGCATTTAAGGAATAGTCCTGTTCTTCCACATACTCAGTTCTATCAGCCATTTTGCATAAGCCCACCACATCCTGGTATTTGGCTTCCGGGAAACGTTTTTGCAGCCAATCTATATTTTCAAACCAATACTTACTTTCATCTACCGCACTGGTATAAGCAGTTAAAGCTTCTTCTAATTTTTTATCTGTTTTTGACAGTTCCAACGTTACCCAGGTTTTATCGCTCTTCAGTTTGGCTTTTTTATCGGCTTCTTTAAAAATTTCAATAAACGCGTGAACGTCTTTCTTTAAAGCCGTTTCATCAAAGTCGTTTTGTTTTACCTTCCAGGCTAAATGATTTGCAGCTGCTTTCTGCTTTTCGTTTTCCAGGGGTGTTTCTGTTAACGAGTCCTGAAGTAATATTAATTCTTCCTCATTTTGTTGGGCTTCTGTAAGAAATAAAGCGTTTAAAGATTCTTTTACCTTTTCAAAAATCTCCTTTTTGGTTGGGGTTCGCTTTTCCGTCTCAGTCTCTTCGGTGTATTTCTTTAAAGCCGCTACTTTTTCCTTTAATGCACTTACCAAAACTTCTTTTAAAGGCTCTACCTTGTTTTCGGCTTGATGGGCTTGTTTTAAGTAGCTATCTATCAGTTCCAAATAACGCTCGGTTTCCCCACGATATAAGCGTACAATAGCCGCCAGGTTTTGTTGCTGCTCTTCGGTCCATTCCCGGTGGGCGCGGTCTATTTGCCGATACACATTTCGGGCATCCAAAAACAAGATTTTGTCCTTGCGGTCGGTATGCACTTTTTGTTTATCGAAGAACCATAAGGTAGCCGGCAAAGTCACCGTGAAAAACATATTAGATGGCATACTTACCATACAATCTACAATGCCACTGTCAACAATCTTTTTTCTAATTTCGTATTCCGCATTTCTAGCATCAGAAGCAGAGTTCGGCATTACAAAACCAGCACGCCCGCCCTGACCTGAGCTAGTCGATGGTTTTAAGGAAGTAGCAAAGAGTGAAATCCAAAGGTAATTAGCATCTGAGATTTTATCATCTTTTTTGCCTTTATTCTTGGGTAAGCCGTATTCGTAAAAGCGTGGGTCATTTTTAACGGTACTTTCCTTTACAGATTTCACATTAAACGGGGGATTCGCCATCACATAATCAAACTTGCCATAACTCTCGTGGGGATCGTTTTCATAAGAATTAGTTTCTATAATTTCACCCCGAAGATTATTCACCAATAAGTTCATCTTGGCCAAGCGCACGGTTTCGCCCATATATTCCTGTCCGCAAACGTAAATATCTTTCAAATCCTGATTGCTCTGCTCTACAAAGCGGGCCGATTGCACAAACATACCCCCGGAACCACAGGCAGGATCTAAAATTTTGCCGTTAAAAGGTTCAATAACTTCCACAATAAACCGCACCACAGAAATAGGCGTAAAAAACTCGCCGCCTTTCTGGCCTTCGGCCATAGCAAACTTCCCTAAGAAATATTCGTAGATCTTCCCAAAGACATCACCGCTTGCTTCTTTTGGAATATCTGAAAAAGCTTTCAGTAATTGCGGCAGGATATCGGCCTTCTTCTTTTCGATATCGAAATAGGCCTCTGTAGGCAGTACATCTTGAAACTTGGCATCCTGGTGTTTTTCAATACCCACCATCGCAGCTTTTAGTGCTTTTGCCAGGCTTTGGTCGCCGGGCAAATTTAAAAGCGTATCAAAACGTGCTTCTTCGGGCAAATAGAAGCCACATGTGGCCAAAGCAATTTCTTCCATCTTTCGCTCCATGCGCGTGCCTTTGCCCTTTTCAAATTCCTTTTTAATCTGTGGCTCGAATTGGCTGTATTTATTTTCGGCAAACTTTAGAAAAATCAAGCCCAATACCGGTACGGCGTAATCTGAAGCTTTTAGTCCGCCATAAGCCCGTAAAGAATTGGCGGCATCCCAGAGCTTGTCTTCTAATTCTTTTAATTGTTCGTTGGTCATGTACTCTATTTATTCGATAAGATTAATTGGCTCACATCCACATCGAGGATGCGTGCAATTTCATTTAAAACTTTTAGACGTGATTGCTGTCGATTTTGCATAAGCATTGACCGTATTATAGCTCTTGCCCATTTTTTAGACAACCAAATTTGTTTTATTCCTTTCTACTCCGGCACTATCTTAATCCTGTTCATAAAGGATGTGAATCGTTACAGCGACTAAAATACTTAAGTTTTGTTATCTAATTCAAAAAACTGGAGAAAAGTGTAGGATTTTATAATATTTCTGTTTCTATATTGATTAGTCTTTTGTTACTACTTTTGTATTTTCCCCACTGCTTTAATTTCCTTTTTGACTTCATTAAATTTTATAATTTCTTCGTTGAGATTTTCTAAAGTTGGTTTTCTGTAGACATACTTGTCACTATGGGAATGACCTTCCATATAACGGCAACATTGGTAAAAGCTATCAAGTATTTTGTCTCGTATTTCTAAATTAAACACCACACCACTTAAACTATCAACACTTACCCTTTCCTCAAAGCGTTGAACCACTCCATTAAAAAGGCCAAATACTACTTGTGTTTCATAAGCTGTTCTCAATGCGGCAAATCCATTTTTAATTTTATCCTCTCTTTCTTGAGGAGGTAATTTCTTTGCCTTGTCATAATAAGATTGAGCTTTCCCTGAGGTTTTGTAATTTTTCTCAAAAGAAGGTGTATTGTTTAACCAAATAGTTCCAGGCTGATTCCCATCAACATTTTCAATCCAATGACATCCTATATCTAATTCAAGTGCTTTAGAATGACCAATAAGGGAAGAAACAAAAACTAAATCATGAGTAAAAATAACGACTTGCTTATTGACGGATTCATTAACCAATCTTTCTGCTATTTCGCTTTTTCTCTTTTCATCTAAAGAAGTTACAGGATCGTCAAAAATGACTCCCCGATTAATTTCTGATAATTTCATTTCAGTAATAAAATCTGAAATAGCTATTACTTTTTGTTCTCCTTCACTAAGAACTGCGTTAGGGTTTTTTCCTTTTAATTTTAACTGTCTGAAGGTTTTTCCTGCTGAACCAGTATGATTTATTTCAATTCCAAAATTTCCATTCAGCTTTTTACACTCGCTATTAAAAATATCAATATACTTTTGGTTGAAGTATTTATTTGATAACGATTTTTCGGTATCAGTTATCTTACGTTTTGCGAAATCGGCTTTATTTGCCTTTTCAAGCCAAATTTGTTTTTTTATATAGGTTTCAAACTTTTCAAAATGATTGTTAAACCTTTCTTTATGCTCTATAAATGTTCTATTCCTTTTTAATTCTTGTAATTCTTTAATTTGCTCATCAGTTATAAGAGATTTGATAGTAGCATCTAATCCAGTATCAAGACTTGTGTGTTTCTCAAGGCTAATTTTTAATTCAGGTCTGTCGTTTGTTTTCTTACCTTGAATATCTGAAACAATATTTTCAGAAAGTTCTTTTAGTTTGGATAGACTTTTATTAAAGAATTCTAAATCTTTTGGGCGATTTTCTTCAAGCCAATTAGTAAGCGTATTATCAGTAGGAAACAGGTCAAATTCAAGTTTGGTAAGAAAATTCTCAATTTTATTCAATTTTTCCTGTGCCGTTTTTACATTTTCTTCTGCTTCGCTTTTTACGAATTCCCAATAACTGTTAATTAATTTTTCTGCATCTTCAGAAAGCGGTTGTTGGCAAAGCAAGCAATTATCTTCTTTTGAAGGATAGTTATTATTTTTGGTTATTTGTTGCTGGGCAAATTCTTTGGCAGCTGCAATAAAACCCTTCCAAGCTTCTGTTCCTATTCCGTTTATTTTAGTGGTTTTAAAGCTTTCGATACCTTCTACTTTTGCTTTTTCTTCCTTAGTTATGCAATCCTTAATTGCCTCTTTTATTTTTGATAAAAATTCTGATGTAGAAAATTTGTTGAGTCTTTCAATCTTTTCCTTGTTCTCATCTAAAAGTCGCTTTATATTTTGAAGCTTTTTTATTCTTTTTTCCTTGCCTTTGGACGCTAGAAGCAAGTCATCATATTCTTTTTGAATATTTTCTTTTTTGGTCTTATCCGCATCGGAAAAAGGGGTGTATTTTTTTAGATCTTCAAGATTTGTTTTAGCATTTAAATTTTGGACGATAGTTTTTATTTCAGACTCCCCTTCAAATAAGTCTGAAAGATCAACTGCGGTATTACCCGCTTGCTTAGTAGTGATTTCAGTATTTAATTTTTGTTCTACTCTATTTATAGCATCCGTATATTCAGCAAAAAAGCTCAATCCCGCTGGACGAAATTCAAATTCATTCTTATATTGTAGATGGTTTATAACGCTTTTCCCATCAAAAACGGAAAATTGCTCAAATTCAGGTTTATTTTCATCGGTAAAGTTTAACGATATACCCTCGTTATTTGAACGAAAAGTAAATTTTGCATTTGTAGATTTATGTCTCTCGTCGCTATGCACATTCTGTAAAATATCTTCGGGTGATTTTGAGTAAAACTTTTTTTTCAACAATCTAACATAGCCTGATTTCCCAGAACCATTGGTACCATAGATAATCGTGAGATTAGGACCGAATTCAACAATCTGATTCTCAGCTAAAGCATTTACTCCTTCAACATTTTGCAATTTGGTTAAGATCAAATCACTTTTATATGCATCTGCATTTTGTTTATTATATTTAATTTCAAGTTCGGGTTTCTCAGTTAGTTCTTTTAAACCTATTTCTTCGAGTAAATAAGAATAAGAAATATCTATATTTTCATCGGAAATATTATTCCCTGATAAGATTTTCCCGGCAAGGTATTTAGCCCAGTATGGCAGATTCTCAGCAAATTTTTTCACTTCAGTTTCAAGGGTTTCTACTCGTTCCGTTTTTTGACCTAATACTTTTTTCTCTGCCATAAGTTGATTTTTTGATTTCCCCTTAATATGTTAAATAAAGACTAAAACACAAATATGCATATATTTTGAGAGATATACACAAAGTCTGTTTTATATAGAATATTATCATTGTATCTTCAAAGAAATATCGACCTCGCCTCACAATAAACCCGATCAAAATTAGTTTCCAAATCTGCCTTTGTATATCGTGTAGTTTCCTCTGGAAGTTTCCGCTGAATATTTTGCAATTTAAACTTCACCTTTTTATCCTTCCCATCGGCATAGGTTATAAATTCTCCTTGTTTTAGCCGGAAGAAAACATCGGCTCGGATTTTGGGAATTTCCTTTTCCCCGGTGGTAATGCGTGTATCAAAATCGAGGTTATGGCTACGACTTACACTTTTGGTAGGATCTTTTATGATTTCAAAAAAGCGTTCGTAATATTTTGCGGTGTCTGGATCATTCACCTTGCCGAAAAACTGATAGGAAAGGTTGCTTAAAATTGCTTTGCTTGCCTTGTCTCCATACATCATATCGTTTTGAATCTTGTCCTGCATCACGTAGATAGTAGCGATGTCATAGCTTCTTAAAGTCGCGGGGATGCGGTGCATATTTAATAAACGAATCGTAGGTGCTTCTTCCATCAACAAAAAAGAAGGTTTGGAGTTCCGCACACTCATCTGTTTGGTTATCGTGTGCATAATTGTAGCAATAACGGGTGAATAGGAACTCTCAAATTTTGGATTGTTCACTACGGAAATCACCGCAGGATTATCGGGGTTGTTAATATTCAAAGGCACTTCATCTGCCGATAAGGTCATAAAGATGCTTTGCGTACTGATACGTTTCAGTGCATTGGCCAGGGTGCTTTTTACTCCTGCCGTTTGCCTCTCGGAATCTTTTCCGCTAATAAAAGCATCTGCCATTGCCCTGGAAGTCGTGTTCGATTCTAAAAAAGCGATAAGACTTTCCGTGTTCAAAAATTGATAGACCGCAATAAGATGGGGCAAAGTGCAAAATTCCGGATAAGAGGTTTTGAGTTTCCAGATCAATCCACCAATTAAGCCTTCCGCTGCATCGTTGAAAAATTTAGTTGTTCCGCTCATTCCCGATTCTCGTTGCTCCAATAAGTTTTCAATGAGCACCCTGGAAATTTCATTGACGCTCTCCTCATTGTCCAGGTATCGTGGTGCAATGGGATTGACCCGATGGATGATTTTATCAAAAGAAATAATTTTGAAGGGAATATCCGGGTTCTTAAAAAGCGGGTAGGCCATTTCGGTAATCTCAAAATCCTTGTAATCGTGGATGATTCCGCAAAATTGATATTTTTCAAAATGTCTAAGAAAACCATAGACTACGCTTTCGGTTTTTCCACTACCCGCCGAACCAATCACAGAAACACCCCTCTTAATATTTTCAATTTTAAAACTTTTACCGATGGTTTTAAACCGGACTTGATATTTTTTGGAGACTGCGTCTATCAACTTCCCATCAATGAAATACACATATATAAGCGTATTTAAAAACAGGATTGGGCCGGCAAATAAAAGCATACCTTTTAGGACAGCGTTTATTTTATAACTGAATAGAAAAATGATTATCAGCAAGCAAATATTAGTAATCCACAGGTAGTATTTGAAACTGCAATAGATAAAATAATCGAATAAAATTTTTGTTTTCATAATATCGCTTTGTTTATAACATTAGTATTAGATCCCGATAGAACTTGATTTAATAGCTACGCCCACCCCACGTTTAAGCGTATTAAAAACCTTTAATGCCAGTTGCGCCTGGTTGGTGGGAATGCTCGGCATTATTGGGGCTCCTGTTTTTTGCATCAACTTGAAAGCAATTGCCTTTTCGCTGGTGGGCAATTTCATAAGAGAAGCAAAATAGATTTTAGGACTTTTCACAAATTGCTTTCTAGCTTTGTAGGTTTCTGCGAAATTCCGCTGGTACCCAAAAGTTTTATCGAAAGTCTTTTCCGCTTTATTAAAAAAGGCATCCCGGTCGAAGCCTCTTTTAACCTTTTTACCATGCATCTCTACTTCAGAAGACTTGTACCTGCTTCCGGGAGAAAGACTATAAGAATTGGAAGCATCCTTACGGCTCACAATAATATGGATATGGCTTTGGTTCCCCGCCTTTTGCATTCCCTGTACGATTCTTTTCCCATCTTGTTGATGTGGTGCCTGGCGTTCCAAATTACCAATTTCACTTTTTATTTTTTTGATGTCACCTTCGCTCCTCCCCTGCTTTATATCCCGAAGCTCATTCTTTAGCTGAAGTATCCTGGTGGCAAAAGTTTGGTTTTCCCTTATTTGCCAGTCTGTCCCTTTAAAATTTCGTTGATGTTCTATCTTGGCGTAATATTTTATATCATCCACACTTACCGGACGGCCGTTAATCTCCCTATTAAAAGAGCAAGCATATTCTTTCATCAATTCCCTGGTGTATCGTTTTAAATCTTTGCTGCTATTCTCCAACTTACCAAGTTCGTATTTAGAAGGGTTCACCGTTATGGAATAAAATTTCGGTTCTTTCTTTTTGAGATTTGCTGCATTCCCATCTATCTCCTGAACAACTTCTTCTGCAGAAATATTATCTTCATATTGACTGAAGAAATGCTCCTGTTGGTTTTGCTCCAAACCTTGATTCTCTTTCTCTAAATAATTTGCAAAACCCGCAGCACTTTGCGCATAAGTTTTTCCCAATTTTTGTGCAGTGATGGTGATATACATAATGATCCTTTTTAATCTGTTTGGCTTCTTTCTCGATATTTAGGTTTGGGTTCGCTACTGTTTTTCTTTTCCAAAATGAGCGGTTTATTTTTGGGTTCGGCTTCCTTAAAAAGGGATTGCATCATCGCCACGGTAGGTTTTGTTTGGCTCTTCTCCATATCTTTTAAGATGGCAATAACCCCATTAATCCTCTTCTTAATTAAACTTTCCAGCGTTTGCATTTTAGGCCCCATCGATTCTTCAGGTGAAATACCATTGTGCTCAAAAAATTCGATCATTGATAACAAAGTCATCGATTTTGATTTAGATAATTTCCGGCAAAACCTATGGAATTTCTTTGCTACCGAAGTCTTTAAACTTACGCTCTCAAACCGTTCTTTTTCATATCCTTTATCCATTTTTCCGTGAAAAATTTGTTGATTTTGTTGGGCTGAGAGCGTTTTTCCGTGAAAAATAACGTCAAAACTCAACATTATAAAATTCAAATTTCTGGTAAGAAATTGAATAACAAGTATTTAAACACAAAAAAGGAATCCATAACATCGTGAAACGTGTTATCCTCTTGCTATTCCTTTTCGTCCCGATTTTCTCGGGACAAAAATTTCATACCATTCCTGAAAAAGTAATGGCGTTTTCTTTAGAAAAGAAACGAACTATACTTTTTAAGAAGTAAAAAATTGAAGTTTAGAATAATCCACAATAAAAGTTCAAAAGCCTTGCGAATAATTGAAACCAGAAACTGAAACAACACTAAAAGACCCTTGAAGATTCAAAGGTCTTTACGGTTCTATTTGGAAAAATTCAGATATTAAATATGTAAGTATAACTGTATAAAAGTCGTTTTTATACTTCCTCGTTCAAGCCTGAATAATTAAGATAAAACATAAGGCTAAGTTTTTAAACTTCTTAATATTCGCTTGGTAGCATTAGCGTATTATCGACAAAAAATAACCGCAGTTCATCGAGTGGAAAATCCGTAATCTTATAGCCTTGCTTTTCTAAAATTCTACCATTGCCATCGCTGTACGTGATTTCCGCTTCGTTGCCAGAATAATCTTGCTTCCCTACCTGACATTTTTTAAAATCGATGGTAATAAAATAGCTTTTTTCCATTAAGCTTTTTGCAATTATTGAAGTATCTGTTATCAACCAATAGCAGTCTGCTGCATTGGCTAAATATTTCAGTCCGTTTGTATATCGGGTTCTAATCAATGGGATTTGATAAATAGTTTCAGACCCATTAAAATGTTTTAATCCTTCTAAAATTTCGTTAACTTGGGATTTCATTTTGATTATTTTTTAGAATTAATAATGAAGAAAGAGGGCGCGACTTTCCACGGAAACGCCCTCTTAATTTTTAAATTAATCGGCTGAATTATTGCCGTTCTTAGTACCCAACAACAGAATTTCGTTGGCTTCTATTTCGGTAACATATCTTTTGATACCGTCCTTATCCTCATAGCTCCGGGATTTTAGTTTTCCGCTCACTCCGATTTCCTTGCCTTTGCTGGCATATTTCTCGATAATCTCGGCAGTTTTACCCCAGGCTACTACGGTGTGCCATTCGGTATTTTGCGTTTTCTCGCCATTGGTGTTTTTGTAATATTCGTTTGTGGCAAGTGAAAAACGGGCTACTTTCTTACCGCTTTCAAGGTTCGTAATTTGTGGCTCCTGGCCAACATTCCCAATTAACTGTACGTGATTTTTTAAAGTACTCATGACTAAAGATTTAAAGATTAATTAAATGCTACCTGAACCATTCAGATAGTTTTGGTTTATACTTTTTGAAGTGATTTACTTATTATATCCAGAGCGTTTTCCTCTTTTTGTTTTTTTAACTTTAGTCCCGCTTCCTTTTTGATGTTTTCGTAAGATTTCATAAGATTTGTTTTAGATTTACTTCCCATAGTGCCGTCCGCTGTTACCTTTTTTTGTTGCTGATACATTTTCAATAGTTGGAATTAATAAGGACTTATAAAAGGGAGGCACGACCGGTTATGCAGTCCGTTTAACTTCCAACTGTTGGTATTTTGCTTACAAAAAAAGGTAGGGACAGCGGCGGTGCGGGAGTTATTCTAAATGCATTTGTGAAGTATGAAAACATAGGAAGTGGGACTAAACGAAAAATGATAATTCCGATAAAGCGGACTCCGTTCACGATTTCGGATTACAATTCCCTTTGTTTATGCTCAAGACAGGCTCTCTATTACAAATTAGCAGTGCAGATTAGTGAAATGAAAAGTAGAAATCGAGGATGGTGTCCAAGACCTTTGTAGGGAAGCTCTTTGTCCGTAATGAAGCCCTTCGACAATGTTTGAATTGGGCTAAGTTGAAATGCTCAGGACAAGCTTTTTGTGAAATGCAGCGGCAATGTGCTGACCGGGTTATGAAAACAAATTATTCTTTTAAGTAGAAGTGAAAGCGGACTCAATTTCAAAGATGGAGGTTGTAATGGAGTTTGGCCGCTTCCCGATTTTTCTCGGGAATGAGCGGGCAAGTGGAGTGGAAATCGGAAGCTTTGGAGTTTTGTTCAAGACTTTGCAAAGGAAGCTCTTTGCATTGAATGGAGCTTTTCGCGGAATGGAGCGGCAATGTGCTGAACGGGTTATGGAAACAAATTATTCTTTTAAGTAGAATTGAAAGCGGACTTAATTTCAAAAATGGAGATTGGTAATGAAGTGATTCTGCCTCCCGACCTATTCGGGATTCAGGCAGGTTCAACGAAATGGAAATCGTAATCTTTGGAATTGGGAAAAACCCACAAATCGCAATTCGACTACAAATTTCTCCTCATACTGTCCATTCAGCAAAAAAGAATGCTTATCGAAAATTGAAAAAAATCCTTAAAGACAATTATTATCTATTATTCCTCTTTAATATTTAAGATACTCGTACAATTGTGAAACTTTCCTAAGGATCCCCGCCACTAATTCAGGTAGAAATAAAGAACCATTTAATTTAAGGAATCAGTAAATTAAAATTTATACTACCATATAACTGTATATACCCTTAGATAAAATCACATCCCGAAAATCTCATTATTCTGTACTTATTCTGTACTAATGGAAATAAAAAAAGGCCTAAAATTTCTGTGAAGCCTTGTTTTTACTAGTAGCGGGAACTGGACTCGAACCAGTGACCTTCGGGTTATGAGTATTTTATCACACAACATCAATATTACATAAATATACTGACTTTCAATGTTCTAATTAAATTTTAATAGTATTTGAAATCAAATATCATCAATTAAATCTACAAAATGTTGTACCTATGTTGTACCTGTTTTTATTATCTTTATAGTCTAAAACATTTATTATGGCCACCGTTAAAGCAGTACTCCGAAAAAAAAGAAATCCTGAAGGTCAATATCCAATCGCTGTCAGGATTACCAAAGATAGAAAAAGCTCTTATTTAGGAACTGGTCAATATATTGAAGAAAGATATTGGGATGAGAAAAATAGATGCGTTAGAAAATCTCATCCTAACGCTAATTTCATTAATAACTTTTTACTTACTAAAGTTGCCGAAACAAATAAAAAAGTCCTAGAAGCTGAAAATAATTCTGATTACCAGACCGTAACAACAATTAAAAAAAATATTAGGCAGAAGAAAAAAGTTGATTTTTTTGTAGTAGCAGAAATGCATCTTAAAAACTTAAAGGACAGAGAAAAATATCATCAATATGACACTGAACTTGGTCGCCTTAAAAAGTTTAAGAGTTTTCTCAGAAAAAATGAGTTATCTTTTAATGAACTTAATGTTCCCCTTCTCAGGAAATTTGAAACATATTTACTCCACAATAAAAAACGCTCGCCAAGAACAGTTGTGAATTATCTGATCTTAATAAGAACTATTTATAATTTGGCGATATCTGAATCTTTAGTGGATAGAGGAAGATACCCTTTTGGTAAAGGGAAAGTACAGATACGAATTCCTGAATCACAAAAAATTGGACTAACTAGAAAAGAAATTCAAAAATTAGAGAATAACAGAGATTTGACAGAAGCTCAGCAAAAAGCAGTCGACGTATGGCTTATTAGTTTCTATTTTGCTGGTATAAGAGTAGGTGATGTTTTAAAACTAAAGTGGTCTGATTTTTATGATGGTAGATTAAGATACCGGATGAATAAAAACAGTAAGCTCGTAACCCTAAAAACACCTGATAAGGCTATTTCAATCTTCAAAAAATATCGCCAAAACAGTCAATTGAATAATGATTTAATTTTCGATTATTTAACCGTCACGGACTTGGAAGACACTCAAAAGGTTTCTATAAGAACACAAACTGTAACCCGAAACCTGAATAGACATTTAAAAAAAGTTGCTTCTAAACTAGGCATTACCAAAAAGATGAGTATGCATATTGCTAGACATAGTTTTGGTAATATTTCAGGTGACAAAATTCCTATTCAGATGCTTCAGAAGCTTTATCGGCATTCTTCTGTTACCACCACGATAAATTATCAAGCTAACTTTATTCACAAAGATGCGGATGATGCGCTAGACAGTGTTATTAATTTTTGAAGGCAAATACTTAAATTAAGATTTACGTTCTTATAAAATCGATTAGCTAATTGAAAAGAATTTCATATAGAATTAGAAGTGAAAGCCTAGTACTAGTAAATGAAGTGGCTATTTCGGAGTGATGGTGCCAGCTGTTTCGGTCAAACAGTGCCACTTTGAAAGATACTGCAATTATATAAAAAATTAATCTTATTCGTTCTTTAAAGCTCCTTTTCTTAATGATTCTCCTTTGAGGTCGATCCGGTGTGAGGAGTTCACGATCCTGTCCAAAATAGCGTCTGCTATAGTTCCTTCCCCAATAATATCATACCAGGCCGATACAGGTATTTGTGAGGATATAATGGTAGAAGCTTTGTTGTACCGATCATCAATAATATCCATGAGGGTTTCCCTGGCGTGATTATCAAAGCTCTGCAAGCCAAAATCATCTAAGATCAATAAATCTGCTTTGAGGATTTTACCTAGTTCCTTAAGATAAGTACCATCCATTTTACTGAGTTTTAATTTTTTAAAAAGTCGGGCAGTATTGGTATAAAGGGTCTTGTATTCCATCATACACCCCTGATGCCCTAAAGCCTGTGCCAAATAGCTTTTGCCCACCCCGGAAGCCCCGGTCAGGATAATATTTTCTTTCCTGGTGATAAAATCCAGGGTACCTAAACGGGTAAACATATTCTTATCCAGGTTTCTGTTTTGGGTATAGTTTATATCGGCCAGATTGGCCTGTTGTTTAAACCTTGCCTGTTTTAGAAGGCGTTCTATTTTCCGGTTCTGCCGGTCTTCCCATTGGTGATCGGTTAACAATGCGAGATACTCATCGGCAGTAATGTTCTCTATGCGGTTGTCCTTTAGGTGTTGCAGATGCAACTGGGCCATAGCCCCCAGGCGCATTTGTTTTAGTTTTTCAATAGTCTGATTGTTGTTCATATTCATTGGATTTAAATAGTTTATTATTGATATGCAGAAGCACCCCGTATGTTATCGTGTTCTGGGATGTGCGGTTTATCTTCTTCGAGGTCCTGGTAAAACAGAGAGCTTTTGTCCAGGTTGTTTTTCAGGATATTTTTAATGTGCAGGTAACTAGCGGCATCTGCTTGTAGCGCCCTTTTGCAGGCGTTGTCCAGACGTTGGGAACCATAAGATTTGTGAAGCTGGATCACACCCATAGCGCGTTTATACCCTATTTCTGGATAGTCCACTTTGGTAATGATTTTTTCCACACAGCCGACTACATACTCCCCATGGACGGCGGCTTTCTTTTTAAAAAATTCAGGACTCCAATCGCTATAGTATTTATGGGTACTACTAAGATGCTCTTTGTTGGTGTTATAACTTCCTTTTGATGGATTTCGTGGGTGCAAAGCAATCCGCTGATGGTAATAATACACCTCTACCACAGTGCCGGTATAATGGATAGTGGTTTCTTTCCCTATATACCGGTAGGGAACGCTATAATAGCTTTTATCCGGGGAGAAGTAAACGTAGCCCATTTTCTGAACTTTTGCCCTTCGGTAGCCTTTGAGTTCATAGGCCATCTCCGGCAAGGGTTTTAGGTATTCCCGCTCCACGGATTGAAACAACTCCCTGCGGCTGGCTTCCTTGCGTTGGAACAGCAGGTTATTGTATGGCACTAGCAAGCGTTTTATCTCCCGGTTTAAATCTTCCAAAGAGAAGAAGCTCATCTCCCGAAGTGGGTAATAGATACGCTGATAGGCAAGGTTTACAGCATTCTCCACCAAAGCTTTGTCTTGTGGGGAATACCCCCGGGCGGGATTGATCACACAATTGTAATGCCTGGCAAAATCTTTAAAGCTCCGGTTGATATCAGCCTCATACCTACTGGCACGGGTTACCGCTGATTTTAGATTGTCGGAGACAATAGCTTTGGGCACCCCTCCATAAAAATGCAGGGCATTGCCGCAGCAGGTAATCAGGTCTTCCCGTTTCTGGCTTTTACAGGCTTCCACATAAGTATACTGGCTATTGGGAAGGATGGCCACAAAGACTTCTACCGGGATCACCTCCCCCGTTTGCTTATCAATAATGTGGAGTTTCTTGCCCGCATAATCAATAAACATTTCATTTCCGGGTTCGTGTTCAAGTTTCATGGAGCCTTTGACCTTGGCATACTTGCGCCGGTAGTGTTCCATAAACTGAGTATAGCCGTAAGGATCTTTGGCCTGCGCTACATATTCCTGGTAATGGTATAGGAAAGTAAAACCAGGATGGTTCCGGGCTTTATTGACCCCCTCAAAATCTTCGAAACGAGGGTTGTTAATAGTAGTGTGGGAAGGAAAAAGCTTCTCCAGGGTCGCATTGTCAAAGGTCAACAATTCTTTAGGGGAATAGTCGCTGGCCTTGAAAAAACGTATATACGTATTTACCGTATTGCGGGAGATCCCAAGGGTAGCACCTATTTTACGGTTGCTAAACCCATCGAGATGGAGGGAAATGATTTGTTTTAAGTCCATTGGATCAAGTGTGTTGGCCATGTCGCTCGTTTTTAAGCGACAAGGTATTATTTACTTGATCTTTCAAAGTGGCACAAAACGAACCGAAACAACTGGCACAAAACGAAACGTTATAAGTTTGCTCCGCCAGATAAAAGTGGCACAAATTGAACCGAAATGCCTGGCACTAACCGACCGAAATCACTGGCACATTTTGATCCGAGATATCCAAATGAAGTCCTAATTAGGGTTCAGTGATAACAAAACCTTTTATAATACAATACTGACAATCGCGAAATTAATATTATTCATTTTTAATTAATAGATTGACATTGCTGTATATATTTCGTAACGACAAGTATTATTCTGTAATACTGATAAATATATTTGAATTGCTTATTATCAAAAGTTCACAAAACAAATAAGCACCTGATTAATAGATATTAAAAATTAAATTCACCAAATTTCCTGAATCAAATTTCAAATTGTTTTATAAATATTTTATACTTTCTGTAAGTAAGATACCTATACGATTCAACTTACTTATTTCAGTTTAAATTATTAAATCTAAATCTTGATACAAATTCGTATAAGTAAATCAATATGCCTTTTTAAGTCATCCAGATCATCAACCTGTTTCTTAATACCTATAACCGCAGATGAGATAATAACAGCAACGTCTCTAGGTTCAATATCATTATTAAAGCTTTTATGTGGAAAAAGTTTTAGCACTTCCTCTAAATCAGATATAAATAAGTCAGTACTTTTTTGCATACAATTTCTGGTGAAAGAAAATTCATTTTCATACAATTCTGCACTTTCAGGTGATTGATTTAACCAAGTGTACGTTTCTACTACCCAAATATTCATCACCTCTCTCAGTTTTAAAAGCGGCTCTTTCAATTTAGCGTTTCTTTTTTTTACTTCCGCAGAAAGTTCTTGCGACAACATAAGGATAAGAGCTTTGAAAATCTCTTCTTTTTTAGGGTAAATAAGATAGAGTCCAGGTCTCGAAATTCCAACTGCTTCAGCAATATCGTTCATTGTAGTTTTGGTATATCCATACTTTACAAAAATGGCTTTAGAGGCATTTAAGACTTCTAGTTCTTTCTTAGTCATATTTTTTTTACAAATATACATTTTTTGTCAATATATAATTATACCTTTGACAAATATTGTTCAATTGTAAAAAATGAAAAAAACTATATTAATTACGGGAACTAGCAGTGGTATCGGATATTCTATTGCTAAAGAATTTTCAGAAGCTAACTACAAAGTAATTGCTACAATCCGTAAAGTCAAGGATGCCGAAAGACTCAAAAAAGAACTAAATGAAAATGTTTACCCTATAATATGTGATGTAACGAATCCAGAACAGGTCAACGATCTTGCGAGATATGTAAAAGAGATTTCCCTGAACGGACTTCTTGATGGATTGATAAATAATGCAGCTATTGAAATTGTTTCTCCCATCGAGTTTCAGGATTTGGAAGATACAAGAACTTTATTCGAGACCAATCTTTTTGGTTTAATGCACGTTACTCAAACCCTTTTACCACTTCTTGGCACTAGTTCAAAAGCGAATAAGCATACTGGCAGAATTATAAATGTTAGTTCAGTAGGTGGTGTATTGTCCCTTCCATTTCTTTCCGCATATGCGACGACTAAGCACGCATTAGAAGGTTATTCACACAGCTTGCGTCGAGAATTAAGTTTATTCGGCATTAAGGTAATTATTCTTGCGCCGGGTGCGATTAAAAGTAAAATATGGGAAAAAGATCAGCTGGATAAAAAATCATATAATGGCAGTCGATATGAGCAACCATTTAAAAGCTTCAAAAAAATGATGGTAAAAGCTGAGAAAAATGCAGCCTCTTCAGCATCTATTGCCAAATTCACCCTTAAAATTTTTGAAACATCCTCTCCAAAAGTACGCTATACTTTTACCCCGGGAAGATTCTTTAACTGGACTTTACCTTCTATTCTTCCTCATAAAGGTGTCGATTTTATATTTAATAAAGTGATTAGCTTATCTAAGAAATAGGAAACGAAGAATCTATAAACAATTTAAAAAATTTAGGTGAAAAAAATAATAAAAAATTTGATGATAATATTCATTACAATAATGGTCGTGCTTATCACATCTACATTTTTATATATGCAACAAGATATGTTTGGCAAAAAACCTACTGGATCCAGACTTGAAAAAATAAAACGTTCCCCCAATTACCGGAATGGAAAATTCCAAAATTTAAATTACACTCCCGTTTTGGCAAAGGGTTATAATTACTATGAGGTGATGTATGATAACCTTATTAAAAATAAACCTAATCACTATCCTAAAGATAAAATACCTTCAATTAAAACAGACTTGTTAAATCTATCACTTGATGAAAATGTATTAGTTTGGTTTGGCCATTCCTCCTATTTTATTCAAATAAACCAAAAGAGAATTTTAGTTGACCCTGTTTTTAGTGGCAGTGCTTCCCCAATTCCAAATACTATAAAATCATTTGAGGGTACGGATATTTATTCTGTAAAAGATTTACCTGAAATCGATTACTTGTTTATTTCCCACGATCATTATGATCACTTGGATTATAAAACTTTGGTGGCTTTAAAGGACAAAATAAATAAAGTTATTTGTGGCCTTGGAGTAGGTTCTCATTTTGAACATTGGGGATATGACCCTAAAAAAATAATTGAAAAAGACTGGTATCAAAAAATCGAATTAGATAAGGATTTTATAGTTTTTATAGAACCGGCACGTCATTTTTCAGGGAGAGGGCTATCTAGAAACAACACCCTATGGGCTTCATATGTTCTGCAAACCTCGCTTTTTAAAATCTATCTAGGTGGTGATAGCGGATACGATACCCATTATAAAGAAATTGGAGAAAAACACGGTCCTTTAGACTTAGTAATATTGGACAACGGTCAATATGATAAGGCTTGGAGATATATACATAATCTTCCCAAAGATGTATTAAAAGCGGCTGTAGATTTAAAAGCGAAACGGATATTTCCAGTACATTCTTCAAAATTTGCGCTTGCAGCACACCCTTGGAATGAACCCCTTTCAGAAATTACCGCATTAAATAAAGGGGGTAATATTCCATTGATAACTCCAAAAATCGGTGAACTGGTATATCTAGACATGATTGATCAAAAATTTGAAAATTGGTGGGAAACTATAGAATGAATGTACCTAAAAAACAAAATGTTAGAAACGTTGAGGTTAAAATGGAAATATCAATTTTTAGGACCTCAGTAGCAACTGAGACCAATATAAATGAACTTAGAGCAATGCTTGACATTTTAGTGGGAGCTGGAAACTGGAATTTTGATTTAGAGGATGTAGATAACATATTGAGAGTAAATTATCCACCTCATCAAAATAACTTTTTAGCTAATGAATTAAGAAAATATGGCTTCGTATGTATTGAACTATATTAGGTTTTAAAAAATATCCATACCTAAATAATTGATTATCAACATAAATATATTAATAATCAATTCGAAAAGGATTTAATATGATCATTGAAGTTATGCAGGTTCAATAAGATGTAATCAGCTTGATAAAACTAAATTTTAGTGACAAATGAAATACAACATATACTTGATGAATGTAAGTTAGCGCTTGATGACGTTAACGACAAAAACCTCAATGAATTTTCGAATGTTGAAGAAGGCATTAAAATATCTCGAAAATATTTACAAAAATTAAGAGTTGTTTTACGAGAAAATAATTTTATCAATAAAGAAAATGAAATCCTCTTTTTCAAAAAGCAAAAACCATTCATCTACGGGCAACTTAAGTTTTATGCTAAATTATATAAATACCTACTTCAGAAACCAAGAGGTACCGATAAGTCAAAACGTAAATACTTAGACACTGAAATAAAAAAACTTCAGGAATATTATTATCACAATGCTGAGTTTATTAAATATTATAGACAGAATGCTACTTTTCTAGATGAGTTTTATTTTTTACGTGGTAATGATAACATCGGCTTACTTTCAGATACATCTCATTTTTATACCGATGCCGAATTCTCTACTAGCCACGATAATGCTGTTGCAAAGATTTTGGCATATGATTTATTGTTAAACCATTACACCAATGAATTAAATGACTTGAAAAAATCAACAAGAAAAATTTCAAACAATGAAAAATTATTAGAAAGTTTGAGTCTTACGTGGACTTCAAATAAAATTGATTTAATTGAACTTATTTACTCATTAATAGCATCTGGAACTGTAAAAGGAGACATTAAGGATTTAGCGACCGCTTTTGAAAAAATATTTGACATCAACTTGGGAAATTACTATCGAAGCTTTTTGGAAATCAGAGGACGTAAAGAAGATTACGCTAGATTTTTAGATTTATTGAAAACAAGCCTCCTGAAAAAAATTAAAGAAGCAGATAATTAAATTTAAAGAGATTATTTATAAAGCAAACACCCAAGTTGGTTTCAACTTGGGTGTTTGCTTTAAAGTAGATTTTAGCAAATTCTATATAATAAGAAAAGCCTTTTATATATTAAACCAATTCAAAAACCACTAAATAACAGAATGTTAAATCTTTGCACAACTTGGGTTCGACTTGTGAAGAAAACCCAATAAAACTCTCCAAATTCGTAGAACGAAAGTTAAATCAGGTAAAAGCTAACTATTTAAATTTATTAAAGCTTTTCCATAAATCGTTCTATTATGCCAACAAGTATTATTACCACCGACGATCTTCAAGAATTCAAAATGGAATTACTGGATGATATCAAAAACCTTCTAGCCAAACAATCTTCCGGAAAAATCAAAAAGTATCTTAAATCTTCTGAGGTGATGGACTTACTTCAAATAAGTCCTGGAACACTTCAAAATTTACGGATTAATGGTACCCTTCCCTACACAAAAGTAGGTGGTATTATTTATTATGATGCTGAAGAGATCCAAAACGTAATGGAAGAAAATCGTGTTCAGCACGATTTAAGTTCTTAAGAGATGAACTACATTAAGCTATTGAATTCGGCTTTTTCAGCGTTCTATTTCGATGACCGTTTAAACCCTACTCACATCAGTCTGTATATGGCGCTGTTTCAGGAATGGAACAGTAGCCGTTTTGCAGAAGATTTTTTTGTGAACCGTAGAGATTTGATGCGCGCGGCCAAGATTGGTTCTAAATCTACTTATCATCGTTGCGTAACTGACCTTAACTCGTGGAATTACCTCACCTATTTTCCATCAAATAATCCTTATAAAGGAAGTAAAATTAAGATGTCCATTATCGGGACAAGTGATGAACCAGATCTGGGACACTACGATCCCAAATTAGAGCAACTTGCGGAACAGTACCATCCCATACGTGAACCGGTAGTGAACCAGCACCGTCCCACCAGTGGACAAGCATTGGTATCTACTATAAACAATAACAAACAAGAAAACAATAATAAACAGCCAAAGGCCAGGCAGGCTGTTTTAGATTTTTTTATTGAAAAAAATTTTGATGCAAATGAAGGAGAAAAATTTTTCGATCATTACGAAAACAAAGATTGGAAAACGAGCGATGGAAAAGCCATACGTGACTGGAAAGCCTTAGCCGTGAACTGGATGGATAGAACCGAATTGTTTGACCAGGAAAACAGGCCAAACAAAAAGCAAGCGTATCATAAAGAGGATAACTTGCGTACCACTAAAACCAAAGACTATGGACAACCCCTCTAAAATAACCGAAGGTGGCGTGGAATATTCGCTAGGTGAATTTGACGGTAAAAACGTAACATACGATTTTCTGAAAATCTTGATTTACCTGGATGCAAAAGGTAAACTACTTTTCGGTAAAAGATTCAGGATTTATGAAGAGGATAAAAAGATACTTTTGAAATTATGCTCATATTTTATCAGAGACCGTGAGTCTTGCAGCAAATTTGATATCGATTTAGAAAAAGGAATCCTCCTTTCCGGTCCGGTAGGTTGTGGCAAAACCAGTTTAATGAAGTTGCTTCGACATTTAGTTCCTTTTCAACGCCCCTATGAAATGATCCCTTGCCGTAATGTAAGTTTCAGTTTTAATCATTTAGGTTTCAAAACTATTGAAGAATATGGCAATACTAAATTCTTCTGCTTTGACGATCTGGGCGTAGAACCCGCCGGTAGGTTTTACGGAAAAGATTTGAATGTTATGGGAGAAGTGCTTTTATCTCGTTATGATTTATACTTGCAAACCAAACATAAAGTCAAGACTCACGCTACCACCAACCTAAACGCTGATGAACTTGAAGAACGTTACGGAAATCGAGTGCGAAGCCGGATGCGAGAACTATTTAATTTAATTGCTTTTGATAAAAAAAGCAACGACAAAAGAGTATGATAGATTCGAAAAAAATATTGTATTCAAATGGTAAAAACGATGAATGCCATACCCCTGCGTATGGAGTACTTCCAATTTTAGAATATATCCCTAAAGGCAAAATCATTTGGTGTCCTTTTGATACTAAAGATAGTTGGTTTGTCAAACTTATTTCTCTTCAAAGTCCAGTGGTATATTCCCATATTTCAAATGGAGAAAATTTTTATACCTACGAACCTAAGAATTGGGATATCCTTATCTCTAATCCACCCTTTACCAACAAACGTTTAATTTTTGAACGCGCCCTTTACTTCAAAAAACCTTTTGCTCTTTTAATGACCAATACTTGGCTAAATGATGCTGCTCCAAAGCAATTATTTAAAGAGAGGGATTTACAATTATTAATGTTTGATAAGCGCATGAAGTTCGACAACCGTAATAAAATTACTTTTAGCAGTAGTTATTTTTGTTGGAATTTTTTACCGAAGCAGATTGTTATGAAAACATTGAATAAAAACGATCTAAAACCCTAATATGGATTATGGTAATTCATTAAGAACATTAGAAAATCCCAAGAATTTATAGGGATGGGGGCGATTTAAACTATCATCACCAACCTTAATGATGATGAGAAGATGAACGCTACGGAAACAGCGTAAGCAGCCAAATGCAGCAGCTGTTTAAGTTAGTCGCGTTTTATAAAGAAGTAAAGACAAAAGTGTAGTATAAAATCTTAGAAATTACTGGTTTCAGGATGAAAAAAATTCTTTACCATTTTTTGGTCGCTCTCTTTGCCAATAGAATTTAAGGTTTCTCAAACCGGAAACCATACTTGCAATACATATTTAAAACCAGAAACAATGGATGATTGGTATACAAAATCATGCTGTGCAATTTCATTTCTTGAGTTTTTCCAAGGCTTTATTCGTTAACAACTGTCGAATCCTTAATTCTCGGAAATCTGGTTTCAATTTCATCTTGACCAAGGTGTATTCTTTGTCCGTAACTCTTTCCAACCCAATAGAAACAACAATTTAATTTTCTAGAGAGTATAGAAAATATATTCCTTTTATATAGGATTTCTTTTAGAGAGCTCTCAAAAAAAGATTTGTCATATTAGTGTCTTCAAAATATTAGATAAGCCATTGGTAATGAATATCCCTACAGGCATCCCCATAGGAATGTTCATAAAGAATTATTTGTACGTTTATCTTTTCTTTTTTAATCTTAAAAAATATTCTAGAGATTTTTTTTATTAAACAATTCTACGTTCCATCATTATTCCATTAAGTTCTTTATCCAGTTTTTTAAGCACAAAGCTCAGATGCTTAAAAAATCCTTTTGAGGGATGTAGCAAGTGGCTTTGATAAGTTTTTTTTGGATAATTCTGTTTTATTTTTTCAATCAAATATTTTGCTATCCTTTGATATTTGCACTTCTCCAGCAATCTAATAGTATTTTATTATTATTTTATCTTCCCTAACATGAATAGCGGTATACCCCGATGTTAAGACATTTATACTAGCCAGGTAATAAATTTTTGACATCTGTCAAATTTGGAATAATTTCTTCGTGAACCAGATGCGAAAATATTTCACGCTCTATGGCTTTATCCAAATTTATAATAAATTAATTATCGCATCTTTCTATGTTAAACACCCCGGCTGCTTTAAAATTTGGTGTGCTTTTTCATTGAACCTTTCTAATATGGATTTTTCATTCATTCTCGTCTCAAATTCAGTAAGGGAAATAAAGAGGTTATGTGGATTGGTTGTCACTTTAGATAATCATATTATTCATATTTTTTATTTCGATATTATTTTGGTTTTTGTCTATAATTAAACATTTTAATTATATTTGTCCAATGAAAGACGATTTAGTTAAAGATCACATTATTAATTCTTCCGTGGCGGTATTTAAAAAATTGGGGTTTGATAAAGTCACAATGGATAATATTGCCAAAGCCGCAAATAAAGGTAGAAGCACACTCTACTATTACTTTAAAAACAAACATGAAGTTTTTGAGCAGGTGGCCGAAATGGAATACTTTTCTATAATAGAACCTGCCAAAGCGAAAATTAAAAAATCTAACACTATTGAAGAAAACCTACGGTTATATAATGAGATTAAACTCAAAAGTCTCATAAATAAAACCAAAGAGTATACTTTTTTGCTAGAAGACATTAAGCAAAACTTCAACATTGCTCATTCCCTATTTATGAAGTTAAGACATATAGAGAATAGTATTTTTCAAGAAATACTCACGTGGGCAATCCATAAAAAAGAAATCGCCCCCATTAGTCAGGAAAATATGCAATTTTTAGCAATGACTATGGTAACCGCCTATAGCGGTTTAGAAAAAGAAATGCTCCTTTACGGTTCCATAGAAAATATGTCAGTAAGGCTCGATTGGCTTGTCAATATTCTTATTAAAGGTTTAAAATACGATCAATAACTAAAATCCTCACAAATTAAAATTATAACATATGCGCAAGTTTCATTTCATCCTTTTGTTTTGTTTGGCAACGTTAACGCTTCAAAGTTGTAAAAAAGAAGAAAAAGAAAGGGAAATTCAACCCATCGAGGTTAAAACCGTAATGGTAGGCAACACTTCTTTAGAAAGTAGTGGAGCCCATTTTTCTGCCACTGGTAGAATTGCTGCCGATAAAAGCGTAAAACTAAGTTTTCAGGTATCCGGGACCATTGAACAATTTCCGGTAGGTATGGGCGATTTTGTACAAAAAGGAAGCCTAATTGCCAAAATAGATGGTACAGCCTATCAAAAACAGTATGAAGCAAGAAGAGCGCAAGCTGAAATGGCAAAAGACAATTACAATCGTGTAGAAGAAGTCTATAAAAAAGGAAGTATTGCTGAAGTAAAAATGGTAGAAGCACGCTCCAATTACAAACAGGCCGAAGCAGCCGCGCAAGCCAGCTACCAAAACGTGAAATTCACCCGTATTACCGCTCCTTTTACTGGTTATATTGGTGAAAAAATGATGGAAACCGGAGATCTGGCATCACCCGGCCAACCCATCGTCGATTTTTTTGATATCGATAAGCTTAAAGCCATCATTCCAATTCCAGACGATCAGGTAAACCAATATCAAACCGGAGATAAAGCCATTGTAAAAATAGAAGTCTTAGATACCGAATATGAAGGTGAAATTACCGAAATATCCGTACAATCAGACAGTAACACCCCTAGCTATACCGCAAAAATTACCATTAACAATAAAGACAAAAAAATAAAGCCCGGGATGGCCTGTACCGTTACACTTCCCGAAAAAGAAAATACTTCAGAAGAAGCCTCTAACACTTTCATTGTTCCTGTAGAAACCGTATCGGTAACCGAAAAGAATGAAAATTTTGTCTATGTAGTAAACGAAAACAAAGCAGAAAGACGCATTGTAAAAACCGGAAAACTATACAACAATGGCATCGCCATCACTGAAGGTTTACAAAAAGGAGATCAACTTATCACTTCAGGCTACCATAAGCTCACTCAAGACACTCCGGTTACAATTATAAACAAACAATAAGTCCTTATTTTATGAAAAAACAAGGTTCGATGATAGAATGGGCAATGAAAAACAAAGCTTTTCCACTGGCATTAGCTTCTGTTTTTGTGGTGATTGGCTTGTTAGGGCTTTTCAATATGCCCCGTAACGAATTTCCTGAATTTACGATTCGGCAAGGATTGGTAATGGGGTTTTATCCCGGTGCCAATTCACAAGAAGTAGAAGAACAACTTACCGCTAAAGTCGAAAAATTCCTGTTCAGCTATAATGAAGTAGACAAAGAAAAAACCTACTCTTATACCCGTGATGGCGAAATGTACATTTATGTGGAAGTAGCCAACCGTGTAGGCCACAATGAAACTGAACAATTTTGGAACAAGCTTAAAAACGACCTATTAATCTTTCAGCAACGTAGTGTCCCTCCCGGCGTTAAGGGAATTATAGTGAACAGTGATTTTGGAAGTACTGCCGCGATGATCCTGGCCGTAGAATCTAAAACCAGACCTTACAAAGACCTGCAAAAACACGTAGAAGAAATAGAAGATCAACTTCGGCAGGTGAAAGGGATGGCAAAAATTAGCCACTCCGGCGGACTTACCGAGCAAATTTCGGTTTACGTAGATCAAAATAAACTGGCACAATACGGAATTAGCCCAGGCACTTTAATGCAAAGCTTGCAATCGCAGGGAACCATACGGCCCAACGGCACTTTAGAGTCGCCCACTTTTGACCGTCCTATAAATATGGAGGTGTTTCTTAAAAATGTGACCGATATTTCCAACCACATTGTAAGCACCGATCGGGACGGACGTGTGATCCGTATAAAAGATATTGCCAAAGTAAAAAAAGAATACGAAGATCCAGACTCCTTTATTACCGCCAATGGAACCAAAGCGATGATCATTACGCTCGAAATGGCTTCCGGTAACAATATTGTACAATTTGGAGACCGAATTGATGAAAAACTCGACACCTTTAAAGAACAACTTCCGCAGGATATTCAGTTAAGAAAAATTGCCAACCAGCCCGAAGTAGTTCATCATTCCATAAGCCACTTCCTTAAAGAATTCGGCTTTGCCCTAGCCGGGGTAATTATTGTAACGCTACTGCTCCTACCCTTTCGTGTAGCTTCAGTTGCCGCAGCCACCATTCCTATTACCATTCTCGCCACCCTTGCGTTAATGTTTATGCTGGGAATGGAGCTAAATACCGTAACCTTAGCCGCCCTAATTATCGTATTGGGAATTGTGGTAGATGATCCCATTGTGGTCATAGATAACCACGTAGAGAAACTAGATGAAGGACAATCGGTTTGGAAAGCCGCCCTTAACAGTGCCAAAGAACTTTTCCCATCGGTATTTACAGCAACCCTTGCCATATCGGCCACCTTCCTGCCTTTAGTATTTTTTATGACAGGAACCGCGAAAGACTTTTTAAGTACCTTCCCCTATACTATAATGCTGGCATTATTCCTTTCACTCGCCATTTCTGTATTATTAGTGCCCTTCTTCAATACCATATTCATTAAAAAAGGATTGCACCATAACAAAAAGGAAGAAGACAAAGAGAAGAAAAAATCGATGCTAGAAAAGTTACAGCACTTCTTCAATAAGAGTGTTGAAAGCGCAATGAAGCATTATAGAATTACAGTAGGTATTGGTGTACTTTCCATAGTTGTGGGAGTATTCTTTTTCTCTAACCTATCGCAGGAATTGTTTCCGGTAATTGAAAGGAACCAATTTGCAGTAGAAGTTTATCTTTCTAAAAACAGCAGTCTCGAAGAAACCGAAAAAGTAGTAAAAGAGTTTGAGAAGATTTTAGAAAAAGACGAGCGTATTCACGACTATACCAGTTTTATAGGCGAAAGTTCACCGCGTTTCCATATGGTTTACGCGCCCAACCTTCCCGCTAAGAACTATGCCCAAATTTTGGTCACCACTACCTCAGACGATGCTACGGAAGAAGTGCTGAAAGAATATGATAAAAAATACGCTGAAATGTTTACCAACGCGTATTTAAGGATGAAACAGCTAAATATGATTGCCAAACCCGCACAGGTAGAAGTGCGCCTTTTTGGTGATAATATCGACACCTTAAAAAGCTACGGAGATAAAATCATTGACCTGGCAAGAGAAACCCCAGAAACCATTTGGTCCAGAACCAATTATGGGGAAATGCAGCAAACCGTTGCCATTGATGTTAATGAAGCCGAAGCATCACGCATAGGCCTTACCCGTGAAAATATCGCCAACACCATAGCGATGAATATGGAAGGATTAAATGCCACACAGATTTGGGACGGCGATTATGCCATTAACGTAAAAGTAAAGGCTGAAGATCATAAAGATCAATCGGTTTCCAGCCTAAGGGAATTATCCATTATCTCACCTAATACCGGTAAAACAGTACCACTACGTCAGGTAGCCAAGATAACCCCGGGTTGGGAACAAGAACAAATTGTAAGACGTAACGGAATGCGCTGCTTAACCGTACGTGTAGATATTGAAAAAGGAGCCGTAGCCAATGTGATATTAGGCAAGCTTCGTCCCAAAATCGAAGAAATGGAGCTTCCAGACAGTATCACTGTAGGTTATGGAGGTGAACACGAAATGAGTCAGGAAAACCTGGTACCTATGGGAATCTCATTATCCATAAGTGTCCTTATTATTTTCCTTATCCTGCTTTGGCATTTTAGGAAATTTAAACAAGCCCTATTAAGTTTCATCACAATGCCACTTAGTATATTTGGTGCAGCCCTAGGACTAATGTTAATGCAATATCCTTTTGGATTTACTTCCTTCTTAGGGATATTGGCACTTTGCGGGATCGTGGTAAGAAACGGTATTATTTTGATCGATTTTGCCAATGAATTAAGAGTTCATCACGACCATTCAGTTTACCGAGCTGCCGCACACGCCGCCAAACGAAGAATGCGTCCTATTTTCCTTACCTCCTCTGCCGCTGCCGTTGGAGTAACGCCAATGATTATTAGTAGATCAAGTTTATGGGGACCATTAGGAACCGTTATCGCCTTTGGTTTAATGATGTCTATGATACTTACCCTATATGTTTTACCCGTATTATACTGGTTGTTTTTTAGGAACGAAAAAGACGAAGAGGAAAAAGAAGAAACAAAAGAAAATAATGCAAACGCCTAGAAATAGTATGAAAAAGATGCTAATAAAGAACAGTACACCCCTTGTTATTTGGTGTATGCTAAGTTTTTTGTCCTGCGGAAGTTTACTTGCACAAGAAAAACTAAATTTAGAAGAAGTTAAGGAAGCCGCATTATCGTACAGCAACGATATCAAAAACGGAAAAATAAGAATAGAACAAGCTGAAGCCGCCAAACAAGAAGCTATTGCCAATTATTTTCCGCAAGTTAGTGCAACCGGAATCGGCTTATATGGGTTTAAGGACTTTGTCCCGCCCATCCCAGAAATACTGCCCGATGGAATCGATAATTTTTATCAGGCCGGAGCCACAGCAACCGAAGTTGTTTACGCCGGAGGAAAAATAAGAAGCGCCAGTGCCCTGGCAAGTCTTCAGGCAGAAACCCGAACCATACAAGCCGAGCAGGCAACAGATTCGGTAATTCTAAATACCGAACAAAAATACTGGCAACTGGTACAAGTACAAGAACAACTTAAAGCCATACGCGCCAGCAAAATGTACCTGGACGAATTACTGAAGCAACAACAAGATTTGCTTTCAGCCGGACTTATCGCTAAAAATCAATTACTTCGGGTAAGGACCAACCGCAGTAGAGTACTTTTACAACAAAGCAAACTCGGCAATCAGCGTAAACTGGCATTACTTGATTTAGGGCTTTATGTAGGGAAAATTTACGATACAACCACCGTCGTTGCCGATACGTTAAAGCAAGTCACCCCACCCCGACTTAAATACCCTAACCCCGATCTCGATTTTCAAAACAACAATAATTACAAGCTGCTTGAAAAATCGATAAGCGCATCGCAATTGCAAACGAAAATCACAAAAGCCGACTTATTACCACAGGTTTCTGTTGGAGTAAATGCAGGTTATTTCGGAACGTTCAACGATGCGATTGACAGTCAGTTTATGCCGGTGGCCTTTGGGATGGTAAGCATTCCCATCTCCGATTGGTGGGGAGCCGGTCGCCATAAAGTGAAGCAAAAAGCGCTGCAGGAAAAAATTGTACAGAATAATTTCGACGATCGCAAAGACGAACTTAAAATAGGGATTATGAAGTCCTGGTACGACCTGATGGATGCTTATAAGCAAATTAATTATGCTAAGGACAATCTGGAGTATGCCAATGAGAACCTAAAGGTTCAACGGGATAATTACAACAGCGGACTGAACAACCTTACGGATCTATTAGACGCGCAGCAACAAGAAGAATCGGCAGAAACTGAATACGCTAATGCTTATGCGAATTATAAGATTGCAGAATCGAAGTATTTGTTTGTAACGAACAACCTATAAAATTCGCAAGAAATTAATGGGTCCCATTTTCATTTTAATAGAGTAATTATAAAAAAATGTTCATACTAAGTCTTGTCTACCGATACCCACTTTTGAGGTTGTTTTTAAGGCAGGTAGTTTTTTGGTTGATAGCTTATGGCGTACTTTCAGTTATCCTCTATTATACGGCCCACATGGTTAATATACCATTGAGCATTAGTTGGAATATTAAATTTCCTAACCTCTTTCTTTTTTTTATGGCCTTTGGGCTCTTAACAGGGACAGTACTTTCTTTAATGGAAGGACTATTGAAAATATTGCAATTTAAAAGTAGCTCCTTAGTCTTCGACAGTCTGGTCAGGACTATTTTTTATTTTGTTGCTCTATGGCTTATTTTGAATATTATAAAAAATTTATTGAATGATTATAGTTACTTATTTATAAGTGGATATATGGCCACACCTTCAAATACAAGGAATTTTGATATCATTATCCTCACCTACACTTTGTTTATGATTTTTATTGTGAGCTTTATAAATGAAATGGTAAGTAAAAACAGTCCAGGTTTTACCATGCCCTTGATCCTTGGCAAATACCGATTCCCCCGGGAAGAAAACAGACTTTTTATATTTTTGGATCTCAAAGGTTCTACCCATTTGGCGGAAGAACTGGGGCATCTCAAGTATAGTAGTTTTATACAGGAAAGCATCATGGAGGTCAATCAGGTAGCTAAAAAATTTAAAGCCCACATCTATCAATATGTTGGTGATGAGATTGTAATCACCTGGAAATTAGAACATTTTAATACATTAAATTCCATTAAATTCTTGTTTGCCTTAAATCAAAGGTTAAAAAAAAAGGAAAAGCAGTTTAATTCCCATTATGGATCAATACCTGTTTTTCGTGCCGGCATCCACGAAGGGATCGTTACAGCTATTGAAATTGGTGACCTTAAAAGGGAAATTGCCTTTCACGGTGACACCATGAATGTATGCTCCAGAATACAGGGGCTCTGTAAAATTTTTAATAGAAAAATACTCATCTCCGAGCAGGTAAACCAAAACAAGGAAATTTCCCAAAATTTTAAGGTTACTCCGTTAGGATCACAAATACTGGAAGGAAGGAAACATAGTGTAGAAGTCTTTGCTGTTGAGTAGTTAGAATAAGGAAACCGCCCTTTTATTAAAATTTCAAAAAATAAAAGAAAAAATTCATTCAGGCATAAACCCCACAATACCATTAAAATGTTTCCAATTATTGATTTTCAATCCTTCATAATATAACATGTTGCTAATAGTTTCATTAATAAAAAACAGATTGGCTACCTTCTATACAGTTTTGATCCAAATCATATAATGGTTATAGCTAAGGGATCTTTGTTCAAAAAGCACCCTATTTTCCATTTATAAGGATAATAACTGATAACCCAGATTCATCAGTTAATAAGCGTAAACGATGCCGATGACAAATAACATACGCTTTAAAAAGGCGATGCTAGATAAATTGCAATGGGATACTTACTTTTACTTCACCTATATACAAATGATTTTTTGGAAAATTTATATAGATTAAATTCCCTTTAGAACATTAACTCTAATAGTACGCTTACGTAAGGAAAACTGATCTACGGTTAAAAGGAAAAGCAGTCCTACTATAAATATAAGTCTAATTATTTCAAAAGTATTTTATAGGGAAGTTGAAATCGGATTATCCTTTCCTTTATTATAAAATATTAAAGTATACAAAAATAAATTCTGAGTTTTTAAGTAACTAATCTATATAAAAATGGCAACAGCTATATTTTACAGTATACCAGCCTAGAAAAAAATAAACATAGAGTAAATTGAAACGGATAAATTAGAGAATGATTACAGAGTGTAAAAAAACAAATCATTATTCAGTTTTTCTCTTAGATAAGTAAATAAGAGTATGTCTATTGCAAGTTAAGTAAATATATATCGTTTTCTAACTTTATTTGAGCTATAAAGTTTCAAAGGCGATATCAAATATCCCATATTTTTTAATGCAATTTATTCAGATGCACCGTTGTCTTTTCCGACGTGGCCAATATCAATAAGAATACGTTTTCTTGTTGCCGGTTCTTATCCAAAATCACACACATTTCTAGAAGCAAAATCACAAAACTGACGTTTTTGAGCATCTTTTTCCTTTCTACATTTCAAGTTATCAACAACCTACTTTCCAGATTTCATAAAATTTGATATGAAATAACACTATTAAAAATCAATTGATTATAAATGATATTTTATCAACAAATAATTGATTTACAGATATTTAAACAATAAAACCATTACTTTTCTCATAACGAAAACGAATCAAAAATTTAAACCGTTCCGTTATGAAAAAATCTATCTATCTGGCAAGCTTTCTTTCGCTTCTCTCAAATTCTCTTTTCGCACAAATTGGTGGTATTGAAGATTCCGTTGATGATGTATCCAATACCATTAGAACCATTTTCCCCATCATCCTAGGGGTCATTTTCTTGATCGGCTTTCTTTTTAACGCCGGCCATTTCTTCGGGGAAAATGCTGACCTCAAAAAAGGGATCACCCGTGTGCTCGTCTTTGTCCTTATTGCCGGTGCCGTAGTGGGCATTTTCACCTACCTCATTGGAATCGTAGTCTAAGTCGCTAAGCGACATTTGGCAGTTAATGAATCTGTTATGAAGAAGTTCGAGGTCTATAAAAACATCAGGAAAAGGGCAGTTATTTTTGGACTGCCCCTCTCCCTCTTTGCGGTGATGATAATATCCATCATAGCTTCTTTACTCATTATTATTTTCTCGTTCAGTTTTGGAATGATCATCGGCGTATTGGTTCTTAATACAGTCTTATATATCGCCCTGATAAGAATCATCAACAATCCCCAGGTCTTCCAGCTAGCGCGAACCTTCCCAAAAAGCATCAGTAACAAACGAAATTCCGGTCTCGATTATGAACACAATTAATCTTTCTACTTATCAGCCCATTGCGGATATCCAAGACAATATCCTATTTGCCAATAATGGCAATGTTGTGGTATGCTATAAAGGAAACCTACCAGAAATCTATTCCTTGTCTGAAAAGGATTTTGAGGATATGCACGGGGCTTGGTTTCAGGCATTAAAATCATTGCCTGTCGGTACCGTAGTTCACAAGCAAGATGTCTATCTCAAAAAGCAATATACCGCTGAAGAGCTTCCCTATACCACATTTTTGGAAAAAGCCACAAGCGATCATTTTAAAGGCCGAAAATATATCAACCACAACTGTTATCTCTTCTTTACCCTAACCAAAAATAAAGCGCTGAACAACTCTAAATATGTCAACCCTTTCCGCAAGGTCTCAAAAACGATAATTCAGGAATTAGATGACAATGTTCAGCATTTTATAAGTGCCGTAAGTGATTCCGTTTCCTTTATCAACAACAGTCGGAAAATGAAATTTTTTCCGCTTAACCCAAAGGAAATTCAAGCGATAACCAAAGAATATTTTAATGGCTTTAACAAAGGCTTTGACACCGATATTATTCTAGATAAGAAAAACGTCAACATCGGCGAAAACTATTTTGATGCCCTGGCCATCAACAGCGAACTGTGCTTTGGCGAAAGTGTACAGACTAGCAAAACCAATGATAAATTCACTTCAGACGATTTTGTATTTCACCAAGGGTTTATTGATGGCTTAGGGCTTACGCTAAACGAGAACCATATCGTTAACCAAATCCTGTATTTGGATGACAAACATAAATGGCGCAAGCTGCTTGATAAGAAAGTGGTAGAGCTTAACAAAAGCTCGAATTTCGGTTCGCAAAACAAAGTGGTGCTGGGTAAAATCCAGCACATCCTGGATCAGATCAATGCCGATGATAATGCCCGGATTATACGCGGACACTTAAACATCATTTTCTGGGACCGGGATGCCCGGAGCCTTGATAGAATTACCTCCAAAATAAAAACGGAATTTAAGGAACTGGATATTATTCCCTACTATCCACGGGGCGAAGAGCGGAAGAATTATATCCTGAACAGCTACTGCGGTTTTTCTTCTAATTTCTCCAATAACGATTTGTATGTAACGGATCTAAAACACGCGCTTTGCTTATTGATCAATAACAGCAATTACAAATCAGATTCCACCGGAATTATATTCAATGACCGTGAACATAACATTCCCGTGCTTAAAGATGTTTGGGACGAACAAAAAAAACGAATCAAGGCACGGAACTTTGCCATTTTTGCGCCAACCGGTGAGGGAAAATCCTTTTTGGCCAATAACATTCTGCGTCAATATTTTGAAAGCGGAGTACGCCTGGTCATTATCGATTTGGGTGGTTCTTATACTAAATTTGCCAAGCTTTATTCTGAACAATACACCGTACTCCGCTATGAAAGTGGAAAAAACCTGGGTATCAATCCATTTTACATCAGCGATACCAATGACCTGAGCCCGGAACGCTTGGAGGATTTATCGGTATTTCTCTTTGAACTCTTTGCTTCTGATTTAAAAGTAACCAAGGCACAATCGGTTGCCGTAAAAAAGATTCTACGTCATTATTACCATAGTATTTCTGAAAATCACTCGCTGAATGGTTTTTACAATTTTATTGAGAACAATCAAAAAAACCTCTTAAAGCAACTTAAAATCCATCCCGACTATTTCAACGTTACCAGCTTTTTACACGTAATGTCCGAGTACGTCGGCGATGGTCTATATAGCTTCCTTTTTGAAGTCAGTGAAGACCAGACCTATAAAATAGAAGATAAGCGTCTTATTGTATTTGAACTGGACGAAGTCAAGGACAATAAAGAAATCCTCTCCGTAATGCTCAAGCTGATTAAATCGGCCATTCAACGCACCATTTGGAAGAACCGTGCTGAAAAAGGGATTATTCTTTTTGATGAGTTTGCCAAGCAACTGAAGTTTGACAACGTACTGGAAAGCGTAGAATTTTATTATCAAGCCATTCGGAAACAAAATGGTGCAATCGGCATCATTCTGCAATCCATTAACCAGCTCCCGAACAGTTCCACTTCAGCAAGCATCCTTGAAAACACGCAGGTCATTTATAGCCTGAACAACGAGAAAGGCTATGGGGAACTAGTCAAACGGCTCAACCTCTCCAGCCATGATCTGAATCAGTTAAAATCTATCAAAAACAATCTTACCGGCCAAAGGAAATACACTGAAATGTTTATCAAAATTGGAAAAGAAAGCAACATTTTCCGCTTGGAAGTTCCCAAGGAAGTTTATGCCGCTTACTTGACCGACGGTAAGGAAAATGAAACCATAATGGCCACTTATAATAGAACAAATAATATGGAAGCCGCCATAAAAGAATTCATCGCTAAAACATAATACTATGAAGACAAAAATTTTAATCGTTGCAATAGCTCTGACCTTTATGATGCACAGCCGCGCTAAAGCCCAGGGAATGCCCGTCTATGATAACACCAACTTTGTAAGCTTGGTCAAACAACTTGTAGAATCCGGGAAGCAGACTGCTCAACTTATCAAGTCTGTGAAATTCCTGAAAGATGCAAAAGACAGGATTGAAAAGGTTTCCAGTGTAGTACGGCAACTTAGGGCTGTACAAGAGATTGGGCAAAACAATCAACGGCTCATTAACGTAATGCAAAATGATTTACAGGATATTTTAAACTCCCCGTATATCAAGCCGGATGAAATTTCCCGTGTCACAGCATCTTTTGAAAACATTGTCCAGAATTCTTTGGAAACAATGGATTTTATTGATCAAATCTTATCCAGCGATTACCTAAAAATGAGTGATGCCGAACGTGCCACCATATTAAAGCAGAAAGAAATGGAATCAAAGGAAATGGTCTCCGCTATCAGGGTAAAAACAAAACGTTATCGGGAGATTATTTCCTTTCGGAAGATGCAGGATAAAATCAATAACCGCCCACTAAGTGGGATTTAATAATACTTAAATGAAATGATGGGAGCTATAATAACTTTAAGTTTTGGTCTTGAATATGTGGATACTGTTTTTCAAACCATTCAAGACAGTGATTTTTCCCAATATACCATTGGCGGAATGAAAACCCTTGCTGTGCTTTTCTTCCTGATTAATATTTTAAAAAAATATAATGAGGGCGTGGCTAATAAAGACGGTTATACTTGGGGATTGAGCCCAGGGGAACTCGCTAAAAATTTTGCGGTGGTTATCCTCGTTATTTTCTCGACACAGGTATTAGGATTTTTTGACAGTATTCTTGTTTCCATTGAAAGTCAATATCGGGACACCGCTCCTGCTTTGCTCCCCTTGCAGATGCAGGATATTCCTATCGAAGAAGAAGTCAACCTTATAGATGCTGCTAAAAATGCAATGACATTGCTTTATGAAGCTTTAGTCACCCCACTTTATGGATTCAAGATACTCGCCTTTATCGGCGGGGTCATTTTATGGGTTCTTGATTTATTTATCTATCCGTTGTTCTTAGCGGAACGTTTTTTCCTTCTGGGAATAATGCAGGCGTTCTTTCCACTGGTAATTAGCCTGGCCGTATTTGAAAAGTTCCGTCCCCTGGCCTATACCTTTTTTAAACTATATGCTGCCGTTTATATGTTGGTGCCGGCGTTCTTCCTAGTCAATGTTTTTGTTAATGCACTTTATACGGAGATCAATACCAACTTTTGGACAAATCTATTTGGTACCGATACGGGAAGCGGATTTTTTGCCCCGGTGGTACAAATTGGAACCATAGGGTTTATTGTTTTTCTGAAGTTCAAACTGTACCGACGTGCCACCTCTTTCACTTTACGATTATTTACCGCCTAAAACAACTATGATGAAAACACCTTACAAGAATATTTACGCCGTCCTTAAAACAAATCGGTTCATTGTTTTGGCTGTTGTAATATGCTCTTTACTCTCCAGCTGTTTTGCCATTTGGATGGTATTTAACATCAACAAAAAAACCCTAAACAACGCTTTTGCCATCAATACCGATGGCAGTATCATTCCCTTGAAGCTAGTTAGTCAGAAAGAGAATTTTAAAGTAGAGGCTTTGGCGCATTTACAATTGTTCCATAATTATTTTTACAATATTGATGCAAGTAATTATGAAAAGAATTTAGAAAAGGCACTGTGGCTGGGCAATAGCTCAGTCGATAATCTATATCGTCAAAAAAAGGCAGGTGGTGTTTATAATCGACTGCTGCAATATTCCCTGGTTCAAAAAGTATTGAGTATCGATTCCCAAGTCGAAGAACAAAATGGAACTTATTCCTTCAAAACGGTTACTGTCTTTGAGATCAATAGGGGCTCGATCATCGACACGTATCAATTGATTTCTACTGGAAACCTGATGACCGTAGATCGAAACTTTCCCAACAATCCACACGGATTGCTCATCACCGATTATTTCGAAAAATCCCTTAAAAAATTAAATAATAAAAACCCATAATGGGCATTTAAAAGACAATAAATATGAAGCTTGAAAAAAATAAAATAGTCTTTGCGTCAGTACTCGCCGTAATGGTGCTTTTCCTGATCTCCTATTCTATGATGGTAATGGGCGATGATGAAAATGAGCATACTAATTTAAAAGAAACATCGGTTCCCGCACTGGAAGAAAACCAAAAGGAATACGATTCCAAACTGGATGCCATCAACGATCTAAAAGAAGTCCGGGAAACCAATGCACCCAGCATCTATGACGAAAAACTGATCGATTCCCTTGGCTTTTATGATGAAAGTCTACCAGAACGTGAAAAAGAACGTATCGTGGATAGCATCTACTCCGCAAGTGAAATTAAATATTCCGAAAGGGATTATCAGCATATTGGCGCTAGAGAAGCTGATGCCAAAGTGGAAAGGATAATTGATTCTACCGAAATAAAAGCGAAACAAAAAATTGCTGCTAAAGAAATGGGTCTGGAACATCAATTATTCTTTGCCTCAGATCCGAAAGAAAATGAAATTTCAGTTTCCGGCACTACCGATGAACTCATTTATGCGGTAGTGGATGGTGACCAGGTGGTCAAAGCTAATTCCCGTTTACGGATGCGCTTGACCAAAGCGGCGATCATTAGCAGCAAACACCTTCCACAAAATACGCCGGTTTACGGTTTTATTAGTTTTCAGCCCAACCGGGTATTGATCGAAATCGAAAACATCAAGCATTATCCAACCCAATTAAAAGCCTTTGATCTTCAGGATGGTAGTGAGGGGATTTATATAGAAAACAACTTCCGGGCTCAGGTTTCCACCGAAGTTATTGGTGATATGGTGGATGACATCAATATTTCCGGGGTACCACAGGTCAGTGGTTTCAAAAAGATATTCCAACGCAATAACCGAAACGTAAAGGTGACCGTACTCAACAATTACAAGCTCATCCTTAAACCTAAATTATAGACTCAAAACAACACTTAAACCTATTCTTATGAAAGATTTTATTTTTATCTCAATATTCCTTTTTGTTACTGTCCTCACCACAGCACAAACATCTTTTCGCCTGGATACCATTTATACGAATGATCAAAAAAATGTAGCATTGTTCTTCCCAGAACCGATCCGTCAGGGAATAACAGGATCTGAAAACTTTGTCTTCACCTATAATCGTGAGAAAGGGCAATATTTCGGTTTGCTTCAGGCAAAGCCCGGGAAAGAAAGCAATCTTTTGGTAGTAGGCAAAAACGGGACTGTTTTTTCGTATATCGTAACCTATAAGAAAAAGCTGGATCGGCTGAATTACTTTATACCGACGTCTAAAAGCTTCGGTAATGAAAAACCTATTGCTCTTGATTCAACCATTGTTATTGAACGTGAAGTCAAAACAGATAACAGCACCTACTATTACAATAAATTTTGTTCTTATCTAGTTGATCGAAAACAACGCATTGGTCGACTCAAAAAACGGAACGAAGGCATCGTTTTGAGTATTGAGAATATTGTTTTTGATAAGAAAGAGCTTTATTTCGTGATTCAAATTGAAAACAAATCTTCATTGGATTATGACCTCAACTTTCTGAAATTATCGGTGGAGACCAGAAAAAAGGGCAAAAAGAAGTCTTTACAACGGCTTTATCAAGAACCGGTTTTCAACTATAATTTACCGTCAAAAGTAAAAGAAAACGAAACTGTAAAACTGGTTTATGTACTGCCAAAATTTTCGATAAGTAATGACCGAAGGGCGGTTTTAGAGCTTAACGAAAAGAACGGGGAACGAAACTTAAAATTAAAAATATCGCATAGATTTATTAATCATCCAAATTAACATCGTTATGAAAAAAATAGCATTTTTTTCGTTAGTAGCATTAGTTCTGTCGTGTGCCGGAAAACAAAATTTATCTCCTTCAGAAACCGCCAAACTCGTAGCTGAAAGTTTTTATCACGGTGATAAGACAACTTTAAAGGAATATACTACAGCATCCGGGTATGCAAATCTTTCCAGTATACAAGAAATGTTTATTGAGAATAAAGACTCTAAATCCAACTTTAAGGTCTTGGATGAACAAAAAGAAGGTGAGGTAACGTGGATTAAATATTCAACCTCCTATGACCGAAAACCCGGTATATTTAAATTGGTTAATGAAGATGGTCAATGGAAGGTTACGCATAATGGTCCGAGAGATAAAGGGCCGTTTTAGCGCAAAAAAATAAAAGGTAAATTATATTTCCTGGTCAAGTTCAATTATTAGTTTTAGTTAAAGCTACAATACGTTCTGCCATATCTATGATATCCTGCAAATTAGATTTTTCGTTTTTTTGAGTTTTTAAAGATCTATTACGTAAAGGATCCTTATGAATTTCTTCTAACGCGCGTTTGATGTAATGCACATACTCTTCGTTATTCTCATTACCGTGCTTTTTAATTTGTTCTGAAAAACCAACGATAGCTTTGGAGAGCACCATTTTATATGCGTAATCTTCTGCTATATTTTTCTGACGTACGTATTGCTTTCCAGCAAAAAAAGCAACTAAAAGCGCTAAAGGAATTAATGATATACGGCCGATGATGTAATTTATTTCACCACCTGTAGCCAATACCCAAATACCAAGACCGATTGCCAAAATCATTGAAGCACCTGCTACATATAACCAAAAGGAAGTTAATTTCTTGTCTGATGCCAGATCATACTGTTCTTGAAAGGCTGCACTGATACCCTCTGCAGTTTTATAATTCAATGCTTTTTTTGCTGACGCAATTAAATCCTTGGATTCATTCAATATCTTTTTTCTTTCTAAATCATAATCTTCTAGTAGCTTATCATTATCATTCATTCTTGATTCTAATTTTTCTAACTGTTTATCTCGCCTTTCAACAGTTTGCGAAAATTGATTAATAAGCTTTTCATTACTTTTCGAATCAGTTAAAGATTTTTCTATTTCCTCCAGATACTTTTCAGAACTCTTCTCTTTCTCTTCTAAATTTCCTAATAGACTTTCAAATTTTGTTGCACTGGCCTTAAGCTCTGATTTGCGTTCTTCTAAGCTTGCTATTCCCTCGTTTATAGTTTCTAGCTTTTCTTTTTGCTTTTCATATTTATCTTTAATTAATTCTTCATTAGATTCAATCTTATCACGTAATTGATTAATTTCCTTAAGCTCTTCATCCACTTTGACTTTTAGTCGTGTTACATTTTCTATTTCATTTTCAAATTCTAACTGTCTTTCTGAAAATGAACGCACCCCTAATTCTCTCAAAAGCTTCTTTAGAGCTTCAAATGGATTTATAAACGAGGGTTGAGAAGGTTGACTGAGATATGTATTTATCTGATTTAAATGACTTGCTATATCATTACGTTCTCTATGAGTCGATATTTTTATAAACTTACGTGTAGCTTTAGTAAGGGTTGTAATATCAGTTAGCATAGAATCAATTCCGGCAATTATTCCCCGGTAATTATATTCTGATTCATTACCAAATGACTGATCTTTAAAACGGGCTTTATTAACCTGCTTGATAGATTTCATTAAAACATCACGTTTTTGTCGAATATTTTTAATTGATGCTGTTTCCATAATTTGAATTTTACTCCTGCCCCATTAAAACGCATTAAATTTATCACCCATATAATGCTTCAGATTCCACTTTTTGGTAGTGTCCAAAGCTCTTTCCAACACGATTAATTTTTGATCAGTATGTGTTTTAAAATACCCAACGGTTTCCTCTGCCAAGCTTACATCTAAACATATCAGGGTTTCCTTTTCGCGATCTGATGCCAGGAATATCTCATTCTCCCTAAATTGTTCCTGTTTATCTAAGGTATAATTGAGTTTAAAACCGTTCTTTATTAAAATTTCGGCAATGAGTTCTTCCCGGTTAAAAGCAGAAACCAATTGGGCTTCTTTCTCGGTAATATATTTTTTAAGCAAGGCTATATTTTCTTCCTCAGACTTTTCCGGGTCTGGAGCGTATTCTACCCGTGGAAAATTAGATTTTACGAGTTTAAATACTTTAAAACCCAGGCCTTTTAACTGTTCTTTTTCGTCCTTCCTTTCAGAGAATAAATCCGGTTCGTCTTTCTTCTTTTCAGCAATTATTTTTTCAATTACCCTTTTATTACGCTCAATAGTGATATCGCTTAATTTTTTATAACCTGCTTTAAAAGCCTCGCTTTTTTCTTCAGCTGCCTCTGGAAACTGAACCAAAATGTAATTTCTTATCAAACCATCTTCTTCATTTAGTTCTTGTATCGCCTGTCCAGTAGTCCCAGAACCAGCGAAAAAATCAAGAAATATATCACCCTTATTAATAGGAATTGAATCAAATAG
Source organism: Salegentibacter echinorum (assembly GCF_900129445.1). Lineage (GTDB taxonomy): Bacteria > Bacteroidota > Bacteroidia > Flavobacteriales > Flavobacteriaceae > Salegentibacter > Salegentibacter echinorum. Next base: position 69,592 of record NZ_FQVT01000007.1, on the reverse strand, counting down.
CAATTTGATTAATCTGCTAGGCTTGGGATATGAGAAGAAACTTTTCCCTTCAAAAAGTTTTTCAATTTCAATTCCTCCATCACTTTTAGTAGAAAGAATAGACCTAAGCAGAAATCGTTGAACTTCATCAAAATATGTTATTGAACTTGGCTGGGTATTTTCATCATTGCTAAACCAAATTCTGCCACAAAGAAAGCTTCCGTCGTGGAGTTCAGTAATATCTTGATACTCTCCATCTACAAAATTTGCCGCTTCATTAAAAGTATCTCTTTTCCACCTCCATCCCCGGTCTGGAACTTTTACGGGTTTGCCAGTCTTAGGATGTTTAACTGTATAGTTTGGTCCAAAGGTATCAGCATTAGGCCAACTCATATTTATTTTACCCCATAATCTGTAATCAGCATTTAAAGAATTATATAAAGTAATCCCTCTATCAAAATCTCTTCTTTTATAAAGCCGCTTTATTTCTTTCTCAGCTTCTGCTATCGGTTTTTTCTGTTTTTTTAATTTAAATAATAGTCTATTAATCTCTTCAATTCCTCCCTTTTTCATCGTAAACTCGTGTTTTACACCCGAGTTTTTTACATAGAGTAATATATATTCGTGAATATTACCTATACCCTTATCGTTTTTAGGTACTCTCTTATTCCAAGTTATACATTCAATAAAATTTTCTTCTCCAAAAATATCATCACACAACTTTCGCAAGTGATGTATTTCACTATCGTCTAACGAGATAAATAAAACTCCATCTTCCTTTAGCAATTGCCGAGCAATAAGCAATCTACTGTACATCATATTTAGCCAATTACTATGAAAACGACCATCTGTTTCTGAATTCGTATCAACATTTACTCCATTCTCAGTCATTTCGGAATCCTCCCAATAAGACTTAACATCTTGTTTCCAAGTATCTCGATATACAAAATCTTTATCTTTATTATAAGGCGGATCAATATAAATGCACTTAACCTGCTCACGGTAACTTTTGCTGAGTAACTTGAGCACCTGTAGGTTTTCTCCTTCAATAATCAGGTTTTCACTATTTTCAGGGTTTACACTTCGGTCTTCATCATAAACAAGTGTAGCATTAGTGGGCGTAAAAGCTTCTCGTTTTGCCTTGCTCTTTCCAAACCAGCGAAATTCATAGCGTTCGGTTTCACTTACGCTTTCGGGATCCACCACTTTTTTGAGTTCGTTGATATTTAGTTTCCCTTCACTAGTAAACAAATCTGGCATCAGTTGTTTTAATTGCTCTAACCGTTCTCTATTCCAGTCGTGTGACTGTACTTTTTCCAATGGGTTTTCTATAGTTTCTTTACTATCACTCATAACTATTCTTCAAGGTCTTTTTCTATAAATTGTTGCAGTTCTTCCTCACTGGGCAGGTACATTTGATATTTTGAAGCAAACAGGTTTTTCTTATCATTAAGTACCGAATATTTAGCCACCACATTATCGGTATCGGCACATAATAATATCCCGATTGTGGGATTATCGGTCTTCGATTTTTCACGCTCGTCAAACATTCGTACATACATATCCAACTGCCCAATATCTTGATGGCTCAATTTTCCACTTTTAATATCAATCACTACAAAGCATTTCAAATGATAATTGTAAAATACCAGGTCAATAAAGAAATCTGAAGTCTCGGTTCGCACCAGTTTTTGCTGCGCTACGAAGGCAAAACCTTTACCCAATTCCAACAGAAAAGTTTGTAAATGGGCAATAATAGCTTTTTCAATGTCCTTTTCTTTATGTGTTAAATTGGCGGGAAGATCAAGAAATTCGAGTACGTAGGGGTTTTTAATAAAATCCAAGCTGGATAATTCACCTTTTTCTGAAGTAATTTCCTCATTAGATTGGTTGGATAAAATGCGCTGGTAATATTGACTGCTAATGTTACGGTCAAGTTTTCGGGTACTCCAATGTTGGCTAATGGATTCCTTCAAATAAAACTCCCGTATACTTTCATTTTCCACACGTATCAATAAGCGATAATGAGACCAACTCAATTCGGGACGCACTGTGTCCCGAATTGGAAAACTCAGGTAAAATTGCCGAATCCTACGTAACTCACGAGCATCAAAGCTTTTGCCAAAATCCCGACTTAGGTTTTGGGCTAATTCCTTTAATAAATAAGTGCCGTATTCCGCCCTTTCGCTACCTTTTTGTTCCTCATCTACAATACGTTGCCCAATCTCCCAATAAGCAAATACCATTGCGGAATTAACCGCTGTAGCAGCCTGTTTACGAGCCTGTTTTAAAATACCCCTTATTTCTTGAATAAGGGCGCTATGTGATTTACCGGGTTTCATTAATTTTTTTATTCTTTTAGGCCTGTTGCACTTTATTTATATCCTTTTGAGCTTCTGTTTTAAAATAATCATACTCTTTTACAGGGGCTTTGTATTTTACATCTACGCCCAATGCTTCAAAATGTTTAAGCGCACATTTTATTTTATAAACTTCACTTTCTTTTAAAGACTTCTTATCATTGATGTTATTGGTTCCCTTTGTTTCAATTACAAAATAAAATTCACTTTCCACACCGTCTTTTAAATTTTTGCGTTTCATCACGATTCCGAAGTCCGGTTCGTATTCACCAATAGGTGTTTTGATTTTATAATAAGAAGGTAGTTTAAGAAAACAGACTACCTCATCATCGTTATCAGCAGTCAAAGCAAATTTGTGTTCCACTTCACTATCTACTAAGGTTTTGTCAAAAACTCCGCGTTTTGGAGTTAATGTATAGCGTTTATCATCCAGTTGTTTTACAAAATCATCAAAATCAAAAGGAAAGACTTCATTGGTTAAATGATAATCCAAACCACGTAACATTTCTTCCAGTTCAATATTCTTTATAAGTGCAGAAGCCCGGTGGATAAACTGTGGTGGATTTTTGGCAAAATGGGCGTGCTCAATATCCCGAATAATGGAAAAAGTTGTGGTATAGCTCAATCCCGTATTTTCGCTGAGTTCTTCCACCAAATCCAAAGCCGTATAACTGGCTTTTAATTTATAGCTTTCACTCCCTCCAAATTCATCTTTGAATTCTTCCTCTGAAATAGCACTAATAGATCGGCTATTCACCTCTGCTACATAATCGGCAATATCTATTTGATTGAGCGCTTCCCGGCTTCTTTCAACAAGGGCTTCTTCATCAAAAGCTACGGTATAATTGGTTTTTTTAGCGAGGGCAGCCCAAAAACGTTTGAAAGCTTTATTGATATTCTCATTATCATTCCGCTTAAATCGAACTTCGTTTTGCGGTTTTCCCTTATGAGTATGCGTCATTCCGGCACCAGCCGTTTGTGTTCCATAAACTTCTTTTATTTCTTCTTGATATTGAGTTACAAAAGTTTCATAGGTTTCATTTGGAATCACGGTCAGCTGATTGATACGATCAGCATCGGAAACATCTGGCTTGTCATAAATACGATTTCCTTTATTATCCACACATATACGCAAGCCACGCCCAATCTCCTGTCGCTTTTTAATTTCAGAATAAGAATTGCTCAAGGTAGCAATGTTGAAGATGTTAGGGTTATCCCACCCAACGCCCAAAGCGGAATGTGAAAAAATAAACTCGATTTTATTGGCCACACTATCACCATAATTGAGTAAACCCTCTTTGTCTTTTAAGATAGCATCAAATACATCGCTGTTCTTACGCATCGAACTTTCGCTATCTGTAAACTCTCCCTTGCCCGTTTTAGCAAAATATGAACCTTGAATATGTTCGATATGTTCGGCTGAAGGCTCTTGATTGTTATGAAATTCAGGATAAAGTGTTTTATACTTTTCTATAAATATCCTTTTAATAACAGGATCATCGCTAACATAGTTAGCCACCTTATCAATAAATATAAGGGAAAGACATTTAATACCTTGCTCCTGTAGTTTTTGCTTTTTGGTGAAATGTCTAATGATGAGCCATTCCAATTGTAATTCCCAAATGCTTTGGATATTGCCGGAAGCCTGTTTTTCTAATATTTCTGTTCCATTATAGAAAGTTACAGACCATTTTTGGGTACGAAGACTTTTATGAATGCGTTGTATCTTATAGTTTAGGTAACTTGGATTATTCGTTTTCTCTCCAAGATTATCATCCTCTTTTAACCAGGCTGTATTTTTAAACTGAATTTTCCCACTGGCCATTTGGTGCCAAGCTTTTATTTTAACCTTTGGATCGCCTTTTCCAAACTTAACTTCAGATAATTCAAGTTTTAAAGTAGCCTCATCGTTTTTTTCGGTAACGGTAAGTACTTCTATTTTTTTCACCAAACCTTCTTTGTAACTATCATACGGCGTTAAGCGATACAGTTTGTTTTTGGAAACCCTATGCGTTGCAGAATATCTTAATTTGAAAAGGGGATTGAGCTTTTTAATTTGCTTAATGGAATTAGGGGTATCCATTCCTTCCTGTGGTTCATCCATTATAATAAAAGGATTGGTTCGCCCAATTGCTTCAATAAAAGGAATATTGGCAAATAAATCTTCCCGTTGGGCTTGGTTCAAAATTTTATCTTCTGAATTAAAAGAAGCTAAGGTCATTATCATTATTTGAGGATGTTGTTCCTCAATAAAATTGGTCACCTTATTCAAACGCTTACTGTCATATTCAAAAGCCTTTGGGGTAAACCCATATATTCCCTCTAATTGGGTATTGAAAGTCTCTAAGGTATTGAGTACCCCTTGACGGATAGCGACAGAAGGAACAAGTATGATAAACTTGGTAAAACCGTAATGTTTGTAAAGCTCATAAATGGTTTTTAAATACACCAGGGTTTTCCCGGTCCCGGTTTCCATTTCAATGGTCAATTCGTGTTCGGGAGTTAATTTGGCGATTTCTTCAGCAATACCATTTTCCTGAATAATTGATTTTATATTCTCCTGAATTTCTTGCTCAGTGAGTGAAATTCTATTCGAGCGAATACCGTCATTACTGGAATTGTCAAAGGTATTTTTAACCGTGCCGTCAAAGACATCAACCACCGATTTAATCGCTGTTTGTTGATACGCTAATTCTTCTAACTTAATTCCCATCAATCTTTAATCTGCTTAGTGTTATTCTTTTTTATTTTTTGCTCAGCGACCTTCAAGGCTTTTTCTCCTAATTCTTCATCTTGAATTTCATAAAGTATTCTTTCACTTAAAAACTGAATAATTAAATCTTCCTGATTCAAATCTAAGATTTTAGCTAACTCAACAATTTGTTCCTTTTTTGCCTTACGCTCTCCACGCTCAATTTTGCTAAGGATAGCCGTATCAACATCCAAAAGAGCTGCTACTTGCCTAAGCAATAAGCCTTTTTCTTCTCTCTGCTTCCTCAATATTTCCCCAGTGGAATTGTTTTTTTTCATTTGACAACAATAAGTTGATAAAATTAACTTGACAATATTTGTCAATTATAACGAAAATTTCAATATGGAGATAAAAATTATGTGAGCGAGTTATTAACAAATGAAATTGTTCTTGGTTTAAAATGAGCTCTATCATTTACCACCCTTATGGACGCCAAAAAAAAAATCAATTCGGGACACAGTGGGTCCCGAATTACGAGAACCCTATTTCGATCAGAAGAAAATAGGTATCCTAATTTTAGAATTTATTTTTCGATGGTTTAGCAGTAGATTTTATCAATTTATTGAAAGGAAGCCTGTTCCTTCACCTAATTATTTAAGCTTTAGTTCTATAAGTGTCGTGTTCATTATATTTGAATGTTCATTGTCACTGAACAAAACAAAATAATGAACACACGAATATTCTTACAATAAATACTCCGATATTATGGGACTATAATAAGTTCAAACTTTTACTCAAATATAGACCTCGCTTCTTCATAAACCCTATCAAAATTAGATTCCAACTCAGCTTGAGAAAAAAGCTTTGATTCTTCAGGTACCCTTCTTTGAATCTTTGATAATTTGAATTGCACTTTTTTGTCTTCTCCATCGGCATAGGTTATAAACTCCCCTTGTTTCAAACGAAAGAAAACATCTGCCCTGATTTTTGGAATTTCTTTTTCCCCGGTAGTTACTCTGGTATCAAAATCCAAATTATGGCCACGACTCACACTTTTTGTAGGGTCTTTTATAATCTCAAAAAAACATTCATAGTATTTAGCGGTGTCGGGATCGTTAACTTTCCCAAAGAATTGATAGGAAAGATTGCTTAATATTGCCTTGCTCGCCTTATCACCATACATCATATCATTCTGGATCTTGTCCTGCATCACGTAGATGGTGGCAATATCGTAACTCCGCAGCGTGGCCGGAATGCGGTGCATATTCAGTAAGCGTATGGTCGGCGCTTCTTCCATAAGTAAAAAAGACGGTCTCTGACCGCGCACGCTCATTTGTTTGGTAATGGTATGAACAATAGTAGCAATCACCGGTGAATAGGAGCTTTCAAATTTTGGATTGTTTACGATTGAAATTACCGCAGGATTTTCTTCACTATTAATATTGAGTGGGACTTCATCAGCGGACAATGCCATAAAAATCCGTTGGGTACTGATGCGCTTCAGTGCATTGGCCAAGGTACTTTTTACCCCGGCGGTTTGCCGCTCGGAATCTTTCCCGCTGATAAAAGCATCTGCCATTGCCCTCGATGTGGTATTAGTTTCCAAAAACTGGATCAGGCTATCGGTGTCCAGGTACTGATAAATAGCGATTAAATGCGGAAGAGTACAAAATTTCGGATAGGTCGTTTTCAGTTTCCAAATGAGTCCACCGATCAAGCCTTCCGCAGCATCATTGAAAAATTTAGTGGTTCCCGCCGTTCCCGACTCCCGTTGCTCTAATAAGTTCTCGATAAGTACTCGTGAAACCTCATTCACACTTTCCTCATTCTCTAAATAGCGTGGAGCAATGGGATTAACCTGATGGATTATTTTATCCAAGGAAATCACCTTAAACGGAATATCCCCATCCTTAAAAAGCGGATACGCCATTTCCGTCAATTCAAAATCTTTGTAGTCGTGGATGATACCACAAAAACCTTCTTCTCGGAAATGCTTTAGGAAGCCATACACCACACTTTCGGTCTTTCCGCTTCCCGCAGAACCGATGATGGATGCCCCACGTTTAATATTATCCAGTTTGAAATCTCCATTGGTAGTTTTAAAATCAACTTGGTACCTATGGTCACTATTTTTTGAGTTTTCCCTTTTATGCAGGAAAACGTACAATGCCGTATTGATTAGCAAAAGCGGACAGACCACATTCAACAACACCAAAACCAAATTGTTGGAAGCTTGTAAAAAATAAGCCAATGCAAACAATAACAGATTGTTTACCAGAAATGCATAGTTGGAAATTTTATACCCACCATAAAACAACGCACTGGTCAGCCCAATGATGGAAAGAACGGTAAAGAGATGATCTACATACATACTATTAGAATTAAATTAAATACCTATGGAACTTGATTTGGTGGCTACTTCCACGCCGCGGCGCAGACGGTTAAAAGCTTTCATTGCCAATTGCGCTTGAGAAACCGGAATGCTGGGCAGCATCGGAACACCACTTTCTTTTATCATTTTAAAAGCAATCGCCTTTTCATTGGTTGGCAGTTTCATCAGCGATGCAAAATAGACTTTCGGATTCTTGATGAAATCCTTTCGAGCTTTGTAGGTCTCAGCGAAGTTCCGCTGATAGCCAAAAGTTTTGTCAAAAGTCTTCTCAGCCCGCTGGAAAAACCCATCACGGTCAAAGCCTCGTTTTACTTTCTTCCCGTGCATCTCGACTTCCGATGCCTTATGCTTGCTCCCCGGGGAAAGACTAAACGTATTAGAAGCATCCTTCCGGCTTACAATGATATGAATATGGCTTTGGTTTCCGGCTTTTGGCATTCCCTGGACGATCCGTTGCCCATTCTGTTGATGGGGCGCTTCCCTTTCCAATTTGGAGATCTTTCGCTGCAGGGATTTAATTTCCCCTTCCCTCTCCTGTGTTTTTAGTTTTCGGATCTCATTTTTAAGCTGAAGGATTTGAGTGGCATAAGGTTGGTTTTCTTTGATCTGCCAATCTGTACCTTTAAAGCTGCGCTGGTGTTCTATTTTTGCATAATACTTAATATCTTCAATACGAATAGGTCGTCCATTGATTTCACGGTTAAAGGAGGCTACATAATCTTTCATCAGTTCCCGTGTATATTTTTTTAAATCTTCACGGCTGTCCTGTAAGCGATTCAGTTCATATTTGGAGGGGCTGACTGTAATGGAATAAAATTTGGGTTCGGTCTTTTTGAGTTTGGCAGTGTTGCCATCGATATCCTTCACCACATCTTCAGCGGAAATTTGATCATCATATTGATTAAAAAAATGCTCCATTTCAGAAGGCTCCAAGCCTTCATTTTCCTTTTCCAGGTAACCGACAAAATCGCCTGAACCTTGTGAATAATTCCCTCCCAGTTTTTGAGGTGTGATCGTGATGTACATAGCTCAAAAATTTAGTGTTCGTTATGAAGGTTTTGCTTTTCCTGAAACCTTACTTTAGGTTGTTCTTCGGCATATTTCTTTTCCACAATCAAGGGTTTCTTTTTGGGTTCTTCTATTTCAAACAGCGATTGAATCATTGCCGCAGTCGGTTTGGTTTGTGTCTTTTCCACATCCCGCATTATGGCGATAACAGCATTAATCCTTTTTAAAAGTTTCGCTTCGATGGTTCTACCGGTAGGCCCTAATTTTTCCTTTGGGGAGATCTCGTTATAGAAGAAAAAGTCGAGCATTGTTTCCAATGCTTCGGTGTGTGATTTGAAGTGTGACCTTGAAAATTCCTGGAAACGTTTTGCCGTTTCCTTTTTAAACCTGATGCCGATAAATGAGTCCATAATTCGCCGATTTGTCGCAAATTATTCCCTAAAAATGGGCGCTTACAAGGCATTTGTCGCAAATTGTAGGAGATCTGGAATTTTATAATTTTTTAAATTACTGAATATCAGTTATTTGAAAATCAAAAGGAGTGCTAAACATCGCATCGCGTGTTACCCTCTTGCTACTCCTTTTCGTTCGCCCAAGGCGAACAAAATTCCGTACAATTTGAACCAAAATCCAATTGCCATTTTGAGGAAAATAATTTCCTGTTATGTTATTTTTCGATGGGCAGGGTTATCGGCGAAAGTCAAAAAATGGATAAGCCTACGTAAAATTGAATGCTGAATTTCAGCAAACTAAAGATAATGATTTTTATGGAATTAGAATTCATTAAACAAAAAAACACCACTAAAATATAGCGGTGTTTTATTCGTAATTTTTAAAATTCAAATGTTGAATACAAAAGTATAGGAATACAAATTCCGTATGGCTTCTTCTTCAATCATCGTTTCAAAACTGATGTAATTTTCCTTTACGTATTTGCGGATGTCGTCCCCAAATTTTCGTTCTACATCTTTTTTAGAATTTTCCAAAAGTCGGTTTTGAGTTTCTTCGCTCAAGTCTGTAAAATTTAGATAGATCATACTCTTGATTTTAAAGGATTCCATTATCTGCAAAACTGTAGTAATCACCATCAGGAGTCAGTATCAAATGATCCAAAATTTTGATATCAAACAACTCTCCTGCTTTTTTAATTTTTTGGGTCAGGCGTTTATCCGCTTCACTAGGTTTTAAGGTGCCGCTCGGATGGTTATGTAGTAAAATAACTGCCGTGGTAAGGCTCTTTAAAAGGACGGCAAACAGGATGCGTACATCTACTAAAGTACCGGTAATCCCCCCGTTGGAAACCTCATAAATCCCTTTGACTTTATTGGCATTATTGAGCAAAAGTATTTTAAAGGTTTCGTGTAGTTCGATTGTTTCTTTGTTCCAATGGCTGTAGGCTAAATCTGCCGCACTTTGGGAACAGGTTACTTTGGGAAGCAAATTTGCCTTGGTGCTTCCGCTATAACTTATGGCTATTTCATTAACTTTGCTTTTCATTGTTAGCTTATTAATTGGGTTAATAATTAAAAGAGGGCGCTACTTTCGAAGGGAACGCCCTCTTTGCTTTTTAGGATTACTTATCATTTTTGCTTCCTAGTAATAGGATTTCATTGGCTTCCACTTCAGTAACATAGCGCTGATTTCCGTCATCGGTGGTATAGCTTCGGGTTCGTAGTTTTCCCGTTAGGGCTATTTCCTTTCCCTTACCTACATAATTTTCGATAATCTCGGCAGTCTTGCCCCAAGCTACAACGGTGTGCCAGTCGGTGGACTGCACCTTTTGGCCTTTGCTATTTTTGTAGTGTTCGTTGGTGGCGATTGAAAAACGGGCTACTTTTTTTCCGCTTTCAAGGTTGGTAATGGTTGGTTCTTGTCCAACGTTTCCGATTAACTGTACGTGATTTTTTAAAGTACTCATAATAAAATATTTAAAGACCTGTCTGCCGACAGGCAGGTTAATAATGCTATCCGAACCATTCAGACAGTTTGCGTTTCTATTTTTTTTGAAGTGATTTACTTATTATATCTTGAGCGTTTTCCTTTTTTGTTTTTTTTGGTGCCGCTTCCTTTTTGATGTTTTTGTACGATTTCATAAGATTCATTTTAGATTTACTTCCCATAGCGCCCTCGCTGTTACCTTTTTTTGTTGCTGATACAGTTTCAATATTTGGAATTGATAAGGACTTATAAAAGGGAGGCACGACCGGTTATGCAGTCCGTTCAACTTCCAAATGTTGGTATTTTGCTGTCAAAAAAGGGGAAGGATAGTGAGGGTGCGGGAGTAGGTCTAAAGGCTTTTTTTGAAGTACCAATACATAGGAAGTGGCACCAAATGATTAAAATGGAATTCCAATTTAGCGGACTCCGAACACGGTTTCGAGTGGGAATGCAGTGTTCCTTCCCAGAGTATCGGAAAGGGTTAACGGAATGGAAAGGAGAAATTGTGGATGGTGTCCAAGACTTTTTAGGGAAGCTCATTTCCCGGAATGCAGCTTTTCGCGGAATATAGGGGAATGTGCGGACACAAATTTAAAAGCGTATTATACTCTTATCTTAAAATAGTATCTAAAGCGGACTTAACCCAAAGGTGTAGAGCTGGAAATGTGGGTAGCGATATCCTGATTTTATAAGGAAGCAGCAGGCAACTGAGATGGGAATCGTTAGGATTGGTACACACTCATAACAAATTAATGATTTCTATCGTAGATCGTTAATCAGGCTTCCCAGATGACACTTATAAGTGTTTTATATTTTTTTGTAGGAATACAATATTCATTAAATTCAATATCCTCTTCCCAGTTATTTAGTTTAAACCACGTAGATTTGTCAATAAATTGAGTTTTCTCAGAACCCTCATAAACAAACGCATAATCTTCATCTATGTATTCTTTAGCAACTGAAAATTCTGGTGGCGGAATCTTGGTAATATCGTTTGTAAAGCATTTAAAATCTTCTGTTTTTCGCCAATATCGAACGATACCATCCGTAATGAAGACAACAAAAAAAGGGGCTATTTCTAAAGTTAACATTCTGAAAATTACGGAAGTTAAACTGGTATTGAAATGCTCACTTACTTTTTTTATTAAATCTGGGCCAAATGGCTTTCTTAAAATGAAGTTTCTAAAAACTTTTTCAGGCATTAAAAGTTCGCCTGCGAAATCGTTTGCTTCTATTTCTTGAATACCTCTCTTATGAACTTCTTCTAATCTATTCCAGCTTAATGTTTTCTCATCATCCAAATGAAATTCTAATCTATCGTGGAGAAAAAAGTGCCCTAATTCGTGTGCTGCAACAAATCTTTTGCGTTGAGGGGTAGAGATATTTACATCTACCTTGATTATTGTTTTTGATCTACCCCTAATAATTATACCATCTGAGCCACTTAATTGTTCTTCTATGTAGAGAATATCAAAACCAGCTAATAAATCTTTCATAGAAAGCTCTGTGATTTCATCGAAACCAATTAGCTCTAATATTTCTTTTGCTTTATTACTTCCCTTCAGACTTTTCCTCATCTTCAAGCATTTCTAATATTTCTATCAGATTTTGGTCTTTAATTATATCTTTTATTTGATCTTCTGACAGTTTATCTAACCTATTGAATTGTGTTTGTAAATTATTTGTTCTCATCAATTCATTCATATAGGAAATTGGTTTATCCAAACCTTTGGTTAAAGCATCTTTAAAATAATTTGATGCTTTTTCAAGCATACGGTCATATTTTACAGTAGTACTTTTTGATTTTAATTTAAATGTCAATTGCTTGATAAATTTATCTTGTGATGAAGATTGTTCATCTAAATCGACACCTTCCAATTCAAGTTGCTTTTTAACCAAATCATCAGGAATCGCCTTGTCAAAATTATCAAGACTTTTCTTTACTGTTTTTTTAAGCTTGTCCACTTCTCGTTGAATTTGATTTTTTTTCTTCTTAATCTTCTAGATATTGTGTAAATCACATCGATTGGTTTATCGAGTAAATCTGCTATATCTTTTGGTTTGTCAATTCCATTGGCAAAGCACTCAAACATTTCTATTTCCTCTTTGTCCGCCCCTTGGTCTTCCAACTGTTTTATCCATTGTTGCAATTTCACTTCATCATCAATCTTTTCATAATTATGATCTTTACTAGGTTCTTCATTGGAATAGTTTGGGATATTGATTATGTATTCTGATTGAGGGTTTTCATCTGAATTATCGTCTTCTCTTTTTAACTGTTTGAAAAAACTATCTAAATCACTCTTTAAAGCCCAAAATATAAATTTTTCAAAAGAGCAATTATCTGGTTTCCATTTGCGCGTCCCATCACAGGCTTTGGTTAATGTTCGTTGACAAAAGTCTTGAAATTGAAAGCCTTTCTTGTTTCTGTCACTCTTGTCATAAAAGCGGTCACGAGTATAAAGTTCCATCCTGTTTAAGAGATTCTTTATATCGATTGCGTCAAGCTGTTCTATTATTTCTGAAGTTGTAGCTACCCTCATTCATTAAGTATATGCTTCAATATCGCAAAAATTTACTAAACAATGGTAAAAAAAATATAATTAGAAGCATATAAGAGTGTAGCAATTATAAAACAATACAAATGGCAACAAATGGTAAAAGTGGCGACAATCGCAGACACGGTGCGGTCAAAAGCAGAACGCAATTCAAAAACCCAAAAACTGGTCTTTACGTCAAAATAGATTCCGATTCCGGAAGATTTATGGACGTAAAAACCAGCGGCGGAAAATTTAAGGGTGTTACCGATAAAAGTAAGTAACACTTCAGCGAAACCCAAATGCTGTGAACTTGGGCAAATTTAAATTTTGACTATGAATTATTCATTTCAAAATGACAGGTTGAGTCTTTGTGAAAAAGACACCTGTTTACATTTAAAAGGAAATAACGCTAAAGTTATTTCTACAATTCTTACTGTGGTAACTTTTGTTGCGGCTGTTTCAGCCATTGCAAAGACTATTAAGTAATCAACTAGGCTGGTTCTTAGGATTCAGCCTAGTTAATAATTTACTCTCTATGGAAAAAGAAAGATTGGAATATACCGTGAGTCGCCTTGACCATTATTACGATAGCGTTAACAACAAAACAGCAGTTTATATTGCCATAAATACCTTTATCACAGGTGGGACAATTACGCTGCTAACCCAAATTCAGGAACTTTTTGATAAAGAAATATGGCTCTTAATATTTTTAGCAGCCATTATTCTATTTGGCGTTAGCAGCCTCATACTGCTGGCATTAGCAAGTATGCCTTATTTCTCACCTAAGTCAGATGTGGAATCACTATACTATTTCGCCAGTATCGCACAGAAAAACAAAAAAGAATTTTTCGAGCTTTCAAAAAAGCAAGACCAAAACGAGGATGTAAAAGATTTGAGAAATCAAGTTTTTGTTCTTTCACAAGGCTTGAAATCAAAATTCAAAAAACTAAAGTGGGCTTGTCGCCTATTAATCGTACAATTTATGCTATTGGCACCCTTAACCTGCATATTAATTAAAATAACCTCTTAAATGAACTTATTTGAAGACTACAAAAACGTAATTAAAAAAGCGGTCGAGAACGACCCTACAAAATCAAACAAAATCTACGGATTAAGCGAATCTTTGTTGGAAAGCAACCGTGAATACCTTAAATCGTTGAGAAACGAACTTCCTGGTCGAGAGCTATCCCACGAAATGAAATTATTTGCCAAAGGGATGGGTGTGCCTGAAACTTTTGATTATCAGCCATTGGGAAGTCATCCAGACTTTGTACACTTAAAGGGTACAGACTTAGTTGAAGAACATTGGATAATTTCAGGCTTCATCGATGTAAAGAGGAGCACAAAGCTCTTTAATAATTTCACAAAAGCAACGGTAAGGTTGATTACCGAAAGTATCATCCGAGCATCAATATTTGCAGTAAACCTATGCGGTGGCTACGTGCATCGCATACAGGGCGATGGTTTAATGGTATATTTCGGCGGAAAAAAGAAAGAAAAGCTAAAAGCCGTAGAAGATGCCTTAAAGTCCTTCTCTATGATATCCTATTTCGTGAAAAATGATCTTAAAGAGTTTTTTGAAGATAATGGTATTCAAGACATACATACAAGAGCAGGATTGGATTTGGGTCATTCCAAACAGGTGGATTGGTTCTATTCGGGCATTGGTGAATCGGGCGAAGTTACGACGTGTAGTCTTCATACAAGTCTTGCGCCTAAAATGCAAAGTAACGCCAAAAATAGTGGCATAGTTGTAGGCCACAATGTGACCACACAACTTAGAAAGGACAAATATTTTGAACAGCGAAGCAAAGAAATTCACGATTATGAAGATGGAAGAAAATATTACCAATACAACTTTGATTGGGAACGCTATTTGGTAGATAACAACCTAGCTGTTCAAAACGATATGGGTGTCTTGGTATTGACAATTAACACCTTTCCTGACCCCAACAGGAATAGCCGTGATTTGTATCCAATCGCTTCTAAAAGTAAACCTTACTTCAACTATGGGTAAAAAAGGCCTCAGTACTGATATTAAAAATTTTCTGGACAAATATTTTGCCTTTGAGAAAGTTGAAAGCCCTAAAACCGGATATTTAGCTCTGGAAGGCAAAATAAGTGTCTTAGACAAAAATGATAAGCTCTGGGGGCACTTTAAAATCCTAATTCTTATAAACGAAGCTGAATACCCATATACCGTTCCTATGGTAATCGAGAAAACTCAAATTATCAATAGAGATTGGGACTTTCATATTTCCAAGAAAGGGGAATGTTGTTTGGACATTCCGCATAAGCTAATGAAAAGAAAAGGGCGAGGTATCATTTTTGAAGAGTTTTACAGAGAAGTTATATATCCTTTTTTCGCCAATTATCATTATAAAGAATCCACAGGGGATTATGCGAATGGGGAATACAAGCACCACTTTGATGGTATCGCACAATTTTACCAAGAAGAATTTGGACTATCTGATTTTAAAAATATTGTTTCCTTATTGGAAACGGCCATTAATGGCATCAAATATCACCCTAATAAAGAATGTCCATTATGTGGCGGGCCTAAATACAAAAAATGTTGCCGGAAGAAAATCTATGATTTGAAAGGGTATGGCTTGCAACAATTAAAATTTGATTTGGCACTTTTTAGGAAATACAGCCCCAATACAGAACAAGTTTCGAACTGAAATAAGATATAACCACAATTGACATCAATTCTCTTCAAATTAAATTTCTTGAAGAAAAACTGTAAAATGTTGTACCTATGTTGTACCCAGTCCATAAAAAAAGGGCTTCAATCTCTTGAAACCCTTGTCTTTGCTAGTAGCGGGAACTGGACTCGAACCAGTGACCTTCGGGTTATGAGCCCGACGAGCTACCTACTGCTCTATCCCGCGATGTATGTTTGAATCAGTAGAACTGATTATTAAATTCTATTGTTTCCGAAGTCTGTTAGCAGTCTATTACTGCTATTGCGTTATCGGACTGCAAATATACAACTGTTTTTGACTTGCACAAAAAAATATGAAAAAAATTATTCAGCAATCCAATTTAATGCTTCTAGCCTATTTTCGTGTTCAAAAGTACGAATATCGGCTTCCATCATTAGGTCTTTGATATTCAAAACATTGCTAAACCAATAAAGCTCTGTGACTACTGCCATTTTTTTTAAATGTTCAGCATTGTTAAATTTAAATTTTAAATCTTTGAAAAGCGGTTTCAATTCAATTTTGGCACCTTTTTCTATTTCTATAAACAGATTGATCTTATCATATTCATCAATTTTCTCTCTAATTTGCCTGTGCATTTCTGCCACGGTATGCTCGTTTATATCAGATTTTATAATTAAGCCTACCACATGGTCGGAAAGTTCGAAAAAAGAAACGCGATCATACATATTTTTTAACTCTATTGTCCGGTAAAGAAACAAGATCGCTTCGCTGCAAGAAAAAAGAGAAAAAACTAAACTCTAACTAACTGAGAATCCTGCTTTTTTTATAAGTGATATTCTTCAATTAACTCTTTTGCATGAATACTTCTAACAGCAAGGAGGATAATTATGAAATCGCTTTTGGGCTTTGCTATAAAAGAGAACATTCTAATTAGTTATATTTTCACCGGACATTAATAATTTTTTAATATAGCTCAACAAGTTAAGCTTTTACCCGGACAATAATGATTTTTTACTGCTCTATATTATGCACTTCAAAACTTATTAATTCATTATTTTGAAAGCTCACCTCAAACTCCATGGGATTACAGCAATTTTCGCAGTCTTCAATATAAGTTTGCTGGGAGACCGACGGATCTAATAAGACCGAAATCTCTTCCCAGCAGTAAGGACATTGAAAAAAATGTTCGTACATAATATTCTAAATTTAATTAATCAAGACGATCTAAATCTTCCTGCACTTCTTCCCACTGCTCCATTAAGCTATTCAAATCTTTCTTTTTTGCTTTGTATTTTTCCATAAAACCAGGTTTTGTAGCAGTTGCCTCATAGTTTGTAGCTAGCTCCAAATCTAGGGTTTCCAGGTCTTTTTCAAGCTTGGTGATTTTAGTCTCTGTGTTACTGAGCTTATTTTTTAGAGACTTGATTTTTTTCTGGTCCTTATAAGAACTCTTATTTCTTGTTGAATCGGTAACATTTTTAGTAGGTGCAGCTTTTGTCTTTTTCTCTACCGCACGCATATCTTCCAGTTTTCGCTGCTCTAAAAAGTAATTTATGTCCCCAAGATATTCCTTAATACCACCATCTTTAAACTCGTAAACCTTATTAGATAAGCCCTGTAAGAAATCCCTATCGTGAGAAACAATTATAAGTGTACCTTCAAATTGATTTAGAGCTTCTTTTAATACATTTTTCGACTTTATATCCAGGTGATTGGTAGGCTCATCCATAATAAGCACATTAAAAGGCTGTAGCATCATCTTACAAAGCGCCAACCTGTTTCGCTCCCCACCAGAAAGGACTTTTACTTTTTTATCTACTTCATCTCCCCTAAATAAAAAAGAGCCCAACATATCCCTTACCTTGGTTCGGTTCTTCTCGTTGGCAGCATCTACCATAATTTCGTGAACCGTTTTTTCCCCGTCTAAATAATCAGCTTGATTTTGCGCAAAATAACCCAGTTGCACGTTATGCCCCAATTTTAAATGACCCTCGTAAGGAATTTCATCGATAATCATTTTTGCCAAAGTGGTTTTTCCCTGGCCGTTTTGCCCTACAAAAGCGATCTTACTCTGCCGTTCAATAAGCAAATCTATATCTTTTAAAACCTGATTTTCTCCATAAGCTTTCCCAACTCCTTCTGCTTCTATCACCACTTTTCCCGGTTGGACCGATATTGGAAAACTTACATTCATTACCGCATTATCGTCTTCATCTACTTCAATACGATCTATTTTATCCAGTTTCTTGATGAGGGATTGGGCCATGGAAGCTTTGGTGGCCTTTGCTCTAAACTTCTCAATGAGCTTTTCGGTATGCTCTATTTCTTTTTGCTGATTTTTCTGTGCTGCCAGTTGCTGCTCCCTAAGTTCAGCCCGTTGTACTAAATATTTGGAATAAGGTTTACTAAAATCGTAAATTTTACCCAGGGAAATTTCAATAGTTCTATTCGTCACATTGTCCAGAAACATTTTATCGTGCGACACAATTACCACACAGCCGGGATAATTATTCAGAAAATTTTCCAACCAAATAATACTCTCAATATCCAAATGGTTAGTGGGCTCATCCAGTAGTAGAATATCATTATTCTGAAGTAAAAGTTTGGCCAATTCTATACGCATGCGCCAACCTCCCGAAAAAGTATCGGTTAATTTATCAAACTGCTCCCGCTGAAATCCCAGCCCCAGTAACACCTTTTCGGTATCGCCTTCATAATTATAGCCACCTATAATTTCATAACTATGGGTGATCTCACTTAAATCCTGAATAAGCTGGGTATAAGACTCACTTTCATAATCGGTTCTCGTGGCGAGTTGATGGTTTATTTCATCTATTTGCTTCTCCTGCTTTTTTATTTCAACAAAAGCCTGTTGTGCTTCATCTAAAACCGTACGACCTTTTACAAAGTCGATATCCTGCTTTAAAAATCCGATATTTAAATCCTTGTCTTTAGCGATCTGTCCTTCATACTCCTGCTCCCCGGCGAGGATTTTAAGCATCGTTGATTTTCCGGCACCGTTTTTACCAATAAGACCTACACGGTCCCCTGCACCTAACCTAAAGGTTATTTCCTCAAAAAGATACTCCCCGCCAAAAGAAACCGAGAGATTGTGAATATTCAGCATTTATTAATTTTATTTTTGCAAATATGCCTAAATTTGCAATGCGAAAAAAATTAAGAAAGACTTCAATCGCAGCTAATTCTCAAAGTATAAAATCCTGATTGTCAATTATGAAATTTCTCAAAGGAACTAAACTCTATAGTATTCTTACGGGAACCTGCCCAGTTTGCCAGCAAGAAAGCATGTATGTGGAAGATAACCCCTATAAAATGACCAGGATTTTTAAAATGCACGAGCATTGCTCCAATTGTGGTACAAAATATAAAATGGAGCCTTCTTTCTTTTTTGGTGCCATGTATGTAAGCTACGCACTTGGTATCGCTTTCTCTGTCGCGGCTTTTGTGATTACTTACCTACTAGTGGGCAGTGACCTGGTGACGACCTTTTGGGTTATTACAGGCACTTTAATTGTTTTTATGCCAGTAATTATTCGGCTTTCCCGCAATATTTGGATTAACTTTTTTCTTAATTATAATCCAAAAGCAGGAGAATCTTAATCTTCAATATTCATAAAGCAACAAGTATATATTGTATTAAAGATTAAGCCTGGCTTAATTAACTTGTTTCTTTGGAAATTGGAATACATGCGCATAATAACTTTCTAGACCAGGTTTAAACCAGTTAAGCCTGATAATGCTTCTTAGTGAACCGCTGTAAATCTATTTCTTCAGAAACGGGATTATTAAACTCCATAAGTTCAAAAAGCTGTGAGGCGGCCATAGGCGCAATTAAAACACCCCTGCTTCCAAAACCGTTGCAGCAATACAAATTTTGATGTTCCGGGTGCCTGCCAAGCATTGGCCTCCTGTCTTTACTCGCCGGCCTTATCCCGGCCGACTGATCTACCACCTCGTAATCGCAGGTAATTAATTGCTGTAATTTTGTCTCTAACTGCTCCCTGGCTTCTTCACTTGGCGCAGGATTATTATCTCTACTATTATAGGTCGCCCCAACTTTATACAGGTTATTGCCTAACGGAATGATAAAGACTGAGGATTTCACCGCCTTATCAAGCTGAAGTTCTTCGGAATAAATCGTTATATATTCGCCTTTATTACCTCGCAACGGAAGGTAATTGAAGAACGGGTTTTTAAGCAGTCCAAAACCTTCACAAAACACGATGTTTTTTGCTGAAAGTTCTCCGTAAGTAACCCCGTCTTCTTCAATTTTTAAATCGTCATAACAAAAACGTTCAACTTTAAGTTTGGATTCTTTTTTTAAATAGGAACGATATTCTTTAAGCAGGACATCGGTATCAATTACTCCCGTTCCTTTTACTCTTCCAAAACAATATTCAGCAGGGATATTATCATTGATATGCTTCACCAAATTAGTATCCAAATATTCAGAAAGCAAAGGTTTATCGGCAGCTTCAAACCAGTTGTTTTGTTCTTCCGCAGAAAAAAACTTACGATAAATAGCTAATTTATGAACAAATTTTGTTGCGAGTTTATCTTCTAACCTACGGTAAAATGGCAGGGCAGTATTCATTTGCTCATTGGCTTTCCAGGCCAGGGTAAAGCGTTTTAATATGACAGGATTAAACAGGCCACCGGCTACTAAAGATGAGTTTTGAGAATTATCTTCAAAAACAAGAAAGTTCTTCCCCTCATCTTCTAACTTCTTACTTAAGGCTACACCGCTAAGTCCCAAACCAACTACTATAGTATCTAACATCAACAGGGAATATTTATTAATTTTTTGAAAAAAGAAAAGCGCTCCAATGGGAACGCTTTTTCATATTAATATAATTTCACACAGAAACTATTTTTAATAGTTCCACATATCCAATTCAAAATTTCTAATTTGCTCTTTAATCCTTTGAGCTTCCAGAAGTTCCATAAAGGCATTGTCTGCAATATATTCATCGATCTCCCGGTTTCCATAGACATTATCCTCCTTGTAAATGGTTGCATTGAACCTTCGGGAGTTTAACAGGTGGTCAAAGCTTACCGCATCAGAATTGTTTCCGCCGGTATAAGCTTCGTTATCATTTAATACTTCCCTGGCATCTGGAAACCACACCCAAAATAACTCCACAAGATCAGATTGTCCAGAATCGATAAAGTTAACATCGGGAGCAACGGGAGCAATACCTAAAATACGATATCTAAGCTCTGCCATACGCTTGTCAAAATACCACATTCCACGAATATGATATTCAGCAATATCTGCAGCACCAAGATCTCTTCGATCAATAAACTGCGCATCTACCTCTTCCCCGGCATTATACTGCTCAATACCCAAATTAGTTGTATCTACTTTAGAAAGGGTTGCCTCGATATCCTTTAAACTACGTTCATCGTTAAAATATGAGTCGGCATAAATCTTTTCTATTTTTCCGCTTTTAATCCCATCAATTAAAACATTGTATAACGACTTACGGTTACTACCAATATTATTTACATCTATAGGATAATAAAGTGGAAAATTCACACGCTCATCCAAATCTATAATTTCCCAAACGACCTTGGACCAAAGAATATCGCGTTCTTCAACATAACCATATTCTAAAGGCTTATCGCTTAGATTTGATTGTTTTTGAGCTTCGGTCTTCTTACCAATATCCTTAGGATCTTTGGCATTTAAGATATTTGCCTGCCCATAGGAAGCGATAGTAAAACATAACACTAAAGCATTTACTAAAAATCCTTTCCAACTCATCTTCATAATTTTATTAATTTGTTAGCTCTATAATCACGGGAGCTACCTTCTTAAGCTTATACCCGGAATTTCCGGAAATACTTGCCTGAATATCAAAAATGGTAACGGTTTCTCCTCTACCGGCTCTTCTCAAGGCATCTTTAGCCCTGCCGTCTAATTTACCACCGTTAACCCTCACGGTTGGTTGACCGGGAACTTTAAAACTAAACCCAGATACATTCAGGTTAAGGTTAAAGTCGAAATCTGGTAAATTTGCACTAATGGTAGATATCTCGAGGCTGTTACGTTGCATTTGCACAGATCCACTTTCACCACGCACCGTTCCTACCGGCTGCGGAATATCTTTCACCCTAAAGGTCTTACTATCTGAAACCGTTTCTCCGTTAGGCAATTTCCCACTCACTTTAATCGCCACTTCCCTTGCTCTAAGGTTAGTCACGTTCATCATATAATTTCCTGCACCACCGGCAGAGGAAAGTCCGGGTGCCTGGGCACTAATTTGACTTACCCCGGGGATAGAAATGGTCATTGGGTTTTGCACCCCTCGGTAAAGCACGTTCATCTTATCGGCAGAAATTACTGCTGAATTCGGCTTCGGAATTACCGCATAAGAACTGTTAATTGGAATTCTAACAATAGAATCTCCTTCTTTAAATTGAAGTTCCCCGTTTATTTCTTTCTCACCAACATTTCCTGCCGGGAAGTCTAACATTACCTGTCCCGCTTCTGTACTTTCTACATCACTACCATTAATAGTAACATTCTCAAATTTTAAGGTAGGATCTACACGACCTAATACTACTTTTCCTTTAAAGTTTTCTCCACTGAAGAAAGCTGTCTTTTCAGGAACTACAATCGCCTGGTAATTGGTAAGCGAAACATCACTTTGCAATTGTCCCGAAAGCATTGCAGAAAGAATATCATTCTCTGTATTTCTAACCTTAGATTGAATTTGAGTTAACTTTGTTAAAGAAGCAATTAAAGGAAAGCCCTGGTAGTTGTACATTAACCAGGGTTTTGTTACGCCTTCGTTATTAGTAACTTCTTCAGTATTAAAATCTTTTGCCAATTTTCTTGTAATTTGAGGATAATCATCCCCCAATACAGCCATTACATTTTTTCTATATTCATCTATAGCCGCAACAAATTCTTCGCCACGTGGCGATACCCTTCCACTGGCAAAAAAGAGGTTGTCCATTTTATCGGGACGGTCCATAGACTCATAATTCGTCTTGTCTTCTCCTTCCAGGTCTTCAGTAAGTTTTGCTTTGAGGTCTTCTATCGTAGCGTATAAGTTATCTGAGAGAACTCCTATTTGATCGGCTTTTTCTTTTAATTCCTGATATTTTCCAGGTTGTTCATCGGCTTTAGTGGCAAGGCCTGCCATAGCCATTTCATTTCTTTGAGATGTGGTTGCATTAGAATCTTCCAGGTCTTCGTTCATTTGACCGAAAGCTGTTAATACTTCCTTAGACATATTAAGTGCCATCATTGCGATAAACACCAAATACATCAGGTTAATCATCTTTTGTCTTGGGGATTGTTTTCCAGACGCCATGTGCTAATTAGTTTAGTTCTTAAAAATTTAGGGTTTCAGGGATTAGCATTGTTATTACTAATTAGTTGTCACATTTTTTCTCCCGTTCATAGCAGTAAGCATTCCTCCATATACTCCGTTTAGAGAAGATAGGTTGGCAGTAAGCGATCCCATTTCCTGGTTTAGTTTACCAGCGTTTTCGGTTACTTCCTGGTTTATTTCTGCCTGGCGTGAAGCAGATTCTACCTGGGCTTTATAGATATTATTAAGCGTTTCCATTTGCGTTGCTGCAGTTGTTAGCTCTTCACTATATTTCTTTTGAGAAGCCATAGCATCCACGGTAGGTGCAATTCCTTTTGCAGCGCCTTCAAAATTACGAATGCTATCTCCCAGGCTACTCATTAAGCTGGCATCTATTTTAGCTTCTTTAAGCATATCATCCAGTTTTCTGGACAACTGCCCCTGTGTTTCTTTTTCTTCTTCTATTACCGTGGCTGTACGACGGCTTGCCTGTCCTCCTGCTAATTCAGGATATACCAATGACCAATCTACATCATCATCCATAGGTTCAAAAGCAGAATAGGCGAATACAAATGCTTCTACCACTAATCCGGCAATAAGCATTGGGTTAGCGAAAGGCCAGTGCATAATTTTAAAAAGCGCTCCTAAAATTACTACAGATGCACCCAGACCGTACACCATCGTTGTTATTCTTCTACTTGTGTTTGATTTTGCCATAATAAATTAATTAGGTTTTGTTAGAGTTTTTATTTAGTGGTTTGATTTAGGGTAACATCTGTCCCGAGGTAATCCTGAACTGTTCTAAAGCCAATATAGCTTCGGGCAGAATCTGCATATTCATAATCTCTGGAGCTAACCTGAAGGAAATAAGCTACATCCTTCCAGGAGCCGCCACGAATTACTTTCCGCATATCATCGGGGTTATCTACTGTGGGGTTCATGGTGGACATATAAAGATATGAAGCGGGATCGTAGGATGAGTTCACCCATTCTGAAACATTTCCAGCCATATTATACAGTCCATAATCATTAGGTTCATAAGATTTAGCTTCTACAGTATATAAAGCCTGATCTGCCGCATAATCCCCTCTTAAAGGTTTGAAGTTAGCCATAAAACAACCTCTGTCGTTTTTGGTATAAGGACCTCCCCAGGGGTAGGTTGCTCCTTCTAAACCACCACGGGCAGCATATTCCCACTCTCCCTCGGTAGGGATGCGGTAGGACGGCACATTGTGGTCGCCTTTTTCTCTTCTGTAATAATTGTGGTATAGTGTTCTCCACTGTGCAAAAGCACGAGCCTGCTTCCAGGAAACGCCTACTACGGGATAGTCATCGAAAGCGCTATGCCAAAAATAATCGTTGTGCATAGGCTCGTTGTAAGAATAGTTAAAATCTCTTATCCATACCGTTGTATCTGGATATATATTTAATTCCTCTGTTTTTATATAATCCCTTCTATTCCCCTGGGCTTTAGCAGCTCCCTGTACATCCATCCAGGTGTACGTAAATTTTAGTTTATCTACATCTAAGGTGCGTTGCCCGTTGTAAACTTCTTCCATAGGAATATATAACATATCCATAACCTCGGCATAGTTCACATCGGGATAATCTTCGGTATCCCAAACAATATCGATGTCCTTGTTTAAGCGACGGTTTGCGTAAGTATCTGAAGGACCACCCTGCCCATAAGTATTGAGCATGTATTCTTCATAAGGAGTCATCTCACCTTCTTCAGAATCCATAAATGCATAATCGCCAATTCCGCCAGAACCAGAGGTCTCCCCCATATTCTCAGCCATAATTGCCAACTCTGTTCGTACCACAGAATCGCGTACATAATTTACAAACTGTCGATATTCGGCATTAGTGATTTCAGTTTCATCCATATAAAAGGATCTCACGGTAACGGTCTTTAATGGGGCATCTTTTTTTCCGGCAAGATCATCATCGGCTTTACCCATAATGAAAGATCCACCAGGAATTAGCGTCATTCCAAGTGGCTTTTCGGGATTCCACTTTTCCCCTTTCGCACCAACAAGCTGTCCACGATCTCCACGCCCACAGCTGTAAAGTAGGGCAAGAACAGCAATTAGCGAAATAAATTTCCTCATAATTTTCTTAGGTTAAGACTTGTAAATTTACGGCGGTAAACCTATCTAAATATTTTTTAAAAAACAATATTTTGGGTAAAAATACGGTAAATCTTACGAATGTCTGAAATTATTTTACACTTCATTTTTTCTTTTAGCTTTATACCACCTCTCGGGAATTACCTGGTTGCAAGCCTCCAAATAATCCTCTTCACTGCAAGGTAATAACGTGTGCCTCTTCAATTTAGTATTTAAATGTTCCAAAAATGGAATCTCTATCCACCATCGGCCACTTATTGGGCTCTTAAAAAAAACAAGCACCTCTTCTTCTATTGGCACCTGATATTTTATAAACTCTTTTTTTGCTGAGATAGTATTTTCATTTGTTCTATAATTTACCCCTTCAGCAAAATACCACATCATCTGCGCCATTAACATGGCACCTAAATTTCCAAATTTAAGATTGTCATATTCATAAATCCCAAAGGAACTCACTTTATCACTTATTCCCGCATAACGTGCTAAATTGCAAATTTCTTTGCCGTCAAACCCATTTGGAGAAGCGATATCACGGGAACCGCAGGCCGGCGCACTAACCGAGGTTAGATCTATAGTCACCATATTGGCATCCCGCATTACGGGCTCCACTATACTAATATTGGCATTTACGTCTCCCAGCCGATAGGCGTCAAAAAACAGGTTATCCATAAGTTCTATTTCATCTTGTGAATTGAAATATGTTTGATAACCTAAATTGGAATAATTAAATAGATTATAAGGCTCGTTTACCACTATCTTTCCCATATAAGAATGATTGCCTATAGGTTTTTCGGCATCGCCAAGATCAAACCTACTGTCTATATTTACCAAATTCACCATTTGATCTAAAGTATCGTAAGCGCGGTATTGAGCATAAACCAAATCCTGACTGCCACCCAGAATTACAGGAACCACATCCATTTTTACAAGTTTTGCCACCAGGGTTTGCAATGCAAAATAAGTATCTTCTACGGTTTCACCTTTTTCAATATCCCCAAGATCGACAATTTTCACATCCCAATTTCCGGGAAATAAACTGTAAAATGATTTTCTCACATCTTCAAAATCCAGGAAATCTATTTCGCTTCCCAGGCGATTCTCTTTCACTCCCACTATAGCCAAATTCACGCCTTCAAGCTGAGGAATGCCTTCGCTTTGCGTGTGTTTTTCTACCTGCCCGGCCAGGGACTGCTCCTCTAAGGCCGATAGTTCTTCTAATAAAGATTCAGAAAGGGGACTCAGAAAGTCTAAATCCATAAATTACTTTTTCTTTTTTGTAGTGGTTTTCTTTTTAGCGGCTGACTTCTTTTTGGTCGTCGCTTTCTTTTTTGTGGTTTTCTTCTTTTTAGTTTTCTCCTCAAGAATCTCTTTAACCTCCTCCAAACTTAAATTTTCGGCATCTGTGGTTTTTGGCAATTCTATCTTGGTTTTTCCTTTAATAATCTTAAACCTGCCCCAGCGCGCTTTCTCCACACGAATTCCTTCTTCTTCCCAATTATGGATTAACTTTTCGCGTTCTTTTCGCTTTTTATCTTCAATAAGCGTTTCAATATCTTCTATAGACAGGTTATCGAAATCGTATTTCTTATTTACATTAATAAAAATTCCATTCCATTTAAGGTAAGGACCAAATCGCCCCACACCTTTTTGCACCGGCATATCTTCATATTCGTGAATAGGCGCATCGGCTTTTTCTTTTTCCTTTATAAGCTCCATAGCCCGCTCAAAATCTACATTTAACGGGTCTTCGCCTTTGGCTAATGAAACATATTTTTTACCAAATTTCACATAAGGACCATAACGGCCATTATTCACCTCAACTTTTTCATCTTTATATTCCCCCAATTCCTTTGGAAGCTGAAAAAGATCCATCGCCTCTTCATAAGTTACCGAATCTAAAGTCTGGTCTGGGCCAAGGCTGGCAAATTTCGGTTTTTCATCGTCTTCTACTGAGCCTATTTGCACCATGGGACCAAATTTACCCAAACGCACACTCACCGGTTTTCCGGTTGCGGGGTCTTCACCCAAAACACGTTCTCCTACTTCCCGCTCGGCATTTTTGGCGACATCTTCAACTTGCGGGTGAAATTCTTCATAAAACTCTTTCAACATATGCGTCCAGGCTTCATTTCCTTCAGCAATATCATCAAAACTCTGTTCTACGCGAGCGGTAAAATTATAATCGAGAATGTTTGAAAAATGGTTCACCAAAAAGTCATTAACCACCATACCAACAGCAGTAGGAACCAACTTCCCTTTATCGCTGCCCACGGTTTCGGTTAATTTTTTTTCTGAAATTTTTTCTTTTTTCAGTACAAATTGTAAATACTCACGCTCTGTACCATCTACAGAACCTTTTTCGATATATTTTCTATTCTGAATAGTAGAAATGGTAGGTGCATAAGTAGAAGGACGGCCAATTCCTAGCTCTTCCAGTTTTTTCACCAAAGAAGCTTCTGTGTAACGATAAGACGGCCTGGTAAAACGCTCTGTCGCGCTAATATATTGATTAGCTAAAGGCTGATTTTCCTTTAAAGCCGGCAACATTCCGCTTTGTTCCTCATCTTCCTCGTCATTACTTTCTAAATATACTTTTAAAAATCCATCAAATTTTAACACCTCACCATTGGCGGTAAAATGTTTATCGTGCCTGGAAGCTTCTATTTTTACATTGGTACGCTCCAATTGCGCTTCACTCATTTGTGAGGCAATTGCACGTTTCCAAATAAGCTCGTACAAACGTTGCTCATCACGGTCTGCCCGCACCGAATGTTTGGCAAAATCTGTAGGTCTTATAGCCTCGTGAGCTTCCTGCGCTCCTTTTGTTTTTCCTTTAAACTGGCGGGATTTTGCATATTTATCACCATAAGCTTTTAATATTTCCCGGTTGGCACCTTTACGGGCATCATCTGAAAGGTTTACCGAGTCTGTTCTCATATAAGTAATATGACCGGCTTCGTAAAGACGTTGTGCCATTGTCATGGTTTTACTTACCGAGAAATATAACTTCCTGGCTGCTTCCTGCTGCAAGGTTGAAGTAGTAAAGGGTGGCGCGGGATTTTTCTTTGCCGGTTTCGTAGTTAGTTCAGCTACTTTAAAATCAGCATCGAGGTTTTCTTTCAGAAAAGCTTCCGCTTCTTTCCGGGTTGCAAAATTCTTAGGAATTTTTGCTTTAAAAGACTTCCCGTCCTTAGTGGTAAACTCTGCATCTACTCTATAAGAACCTTCCGCCTTAAAATTTTGAATTTCCCTTTCACGTTCTACAATGAGTCGCACGGCTACAGATTGTACCCGCCCGGCCGAAAGTCCGCCTTTTACTTTTCTCCATAACACAGGCGAAAGTTCATAACCTACTAACCTGTCTAAAACCCTGCGCGCTTGCTGGGCATTTACCAGGTTGTAATTTATCCCCCTGGGATTATCAATTGCTTTAAGAATAGCCGATTTAGTAATTTCGTGAAATACAATTCGTTTTGTTTTTTCACCTTTTAGTTTTAGCTCCTCGGCAAGATGCCAGGCAATAGCCTCTCCTTCACGGTCCTCATCACTGGCCAGCCATACCATTTCGGCATTTTTAGCAAAACCTCTTAGCTTTTTTACAACGTCTTTCTTGTCTTTGGAAACCACGTATTTTGGAGTGAAGTCCCCTTCGGTATCCACGCCCAACTCTTTGGTTGGCAAATCTGCAATATGTCCAAAACTAGAAGTCACCTTATAATCCTTGCCCAAAAACTTTTCAATGGTCTTTGCCTTGGCAGGAGACTCAACAATCACTAAATTCTTTGCCATAACTCAAATTTTTCTAGCTGCAAAAGTATATGATTTTTTTGATTTCTATTTTTTTTTGAAGAAAATCCTATCGATCCATTCTAATTCCACCTTTTTTATAAAGTTTTTATTTTAGAGGGCGTGTAACTTTTCTATTTACAGTTTTCTGAAAAACCATGCCAAACGCCCTAACCCATTAACCGCGCCTTACTCATAGATAACCGGCCGTGGCTCCCTCATTTTAAAATCCTGAAAACCAAAATCTTCACTTCTAAAGCTATTAGTTTGAAAGATTTCCCTTCTTCCTCCCGGCATCGAAGGGTAATAAGAAAAGGAGAACTGAAAGGAGTCAAATACCAAATAGTCGTTTCTAATAATAAAGCCCGCTCCAAGAGACGAATATATTTTATTGTCGTTTTTAATAAAACTTTCTCCAGATAACATTCCCAAACT
This sequence comes from Salegentibacter echinorum, assembly GCF_900129445.1. GTDB lineage: Bacteria > Bacteroidota > Bacteroidia > Flavobacteriales > Flavobacteriaceae > Salegentibacter > Salegentibacter echinorum. The sequence goes on along the minus strand of NZ_FQVT01000007.1, from coordinate 40,318 downwards.
TATGTTTACAAAAGGGTTAAAACGAAAGCCTAAAAGTGACCAGGGAGAATAAAACTGGGTTTGTAAGTCAAGCACATATTTTCTTGTGCCGCTTGCCGAACTTTCAAAACCCTGAATATTGCCGTTGTTATAATCTACATATTTATTCCTCTTACCATAATCTATGTATCTATAACTATGAACGCCCTTAAAATATGGGCTTTCATTAAGCCCCAAACGGTCTGCAACCGAATTTAAGCGGTTAAAACCTATAACCAATTGTGGTTTTATAAATTGTCGCATTCTCCATTCCCCGCCAAGATTTAAAAGATTGCTGAAATAATTTGCTTTAAAACTTAAGGTAGTTTGCTCGGTATGAGCATCATTAAAAAAAGTTCCCAATTCAAAATTACCACTAAAAAACCCCCAAGCGTTATAGTTACCGTAAGATACCCGCAAACCCGAATATAAACGATTTTGATGGTTTTTTCTTTGAACACCGGCCGTTAAAGAAAAAAGGGAACCTACCGGTACATCTTCTATGTCTCCATCCCTAAAAATATAGCGATCTTTAATAAATTCCCTGGAACTCACACCAATGCTGGCCAGGTGAAAATGCTCATCAGAAAAATAGCCAATGCTGTCATACGCTATTTTTGGCGTTTCTTTGTAATTTAGAAAAGAAGAGCGTAAACTTAAAACCAATTTTGTAGTACGCCTTTTTTTAGAGTCTTCTTTAAAAAGCTGAAAGGCGTATGCCCCCCAAAAATCGTGATAGAAATATTTAAAATCCTGTTTGATAAATTGAGCGCTATTTTGTGGAAATAAACTACCCAAAAACCGTTTCTGAATAAAAACTCCTCCGGCCCAATGTGCAAGTGGTGAATAAAAATCCCTATTAACTGAAAGAAACTGATCATAATATTGATCTACATCTAAGGCGTATTTACCCGTAAAATCAATAAAAGTATTTTTGACATTGTTAATCTCATAAACTCCTGTGAAGCCGGTACTACCGTCGGTATGACGTTTGTCGTACTTTGCATCCACACGGTGCCCTGTCCCAATGAAGTTTCGCTCCCGTAAACTTACTTTAGCCCGGGATTCTGAAAAACTCACCTTAGGAATGAGACTCCAGGAGTCTAAAACTTCCACAACCAGGTCTAAAGAATCTTTAGAATCCTCTATAGACTTGGGAATAATCCTCACCTTACGTATATTATTTTGCTTCCTTAAAAGTCGGGCCGTTTCCTGCACTAACAATGTATCTAAAGCCTCCCCTTCATTAAATAACAAAAACTTCTTAACACTTGCCTCATTCGAGGTAACGTGAATGGCATTTCCTGCTTTTCCAAGAAAGGTAGCAGGCGTGTTCACGCTATCTTTTATAGAATATCCAAAAGGATCCCTGGTACGTATAACAATATTCCTAATTACTTTGTCATGATAGGATAAATAGTCTGGTTGCCTTTGCTGCTCTCGAAAGTTTTGCTCCTCCTGCCGAAATATGAGCTTGTGCAAGGTTTTGGTAAGTTTATTTCTTTCTGAATATTTTTTAAGCTTTTGGTATAATGCTACGCTATCCCGGGTATTGGTATCTGCTTCCTCCTGAACCTGTCCGAAACTATTTAGACAAAAGCCTAAAATAAATACAATATAAACACACTTCTTCAAGGTCTATCTTTCTAAGAAATTACAAGAGTACAAAGTTCGTTAAAGAATCTCTCCCAGAAAAGAGAACTTTTTCTAAAATAAAGTTTGTTTTTTAATGGATATAAGGATGAAAAATATGCTATTATCTACAATGCTAAGGAATATTCGTGATTAATAACAACTCTTTCAGGCTTGTAATATGATTCCATTACACGATTAAAAAAGCCACAAAGACTCGAAGACACTAAGAAAAACACGAAGAACATCTTAGTATATTCTGGTGCTTTCATGTCTTTGTGGCATAAAAAACGAACCTCTATCAAAGACAATATTTTCTGCATAAAAAAGCCATAAACCCCAAATAATCTTAAAGATGAAGACTAAAGGAATTTACAGCTTTTTTTACTTCAGGTTCAATAATCTTAAATAGAAGTAACTGGGATTAATCTCCCAATTTGAACTCACTAAGCAACGTAATCTTATTGCCTTTATAAGTATATTGAAAAAGTGTATTATCCCCAACCATTAACAGCTCTTTTTCCAGGGGAATTACGTCATAGGTGTTAATGTCTGGAAAGTGGTCTTTTAATTTTAGGTTGGGGGTATCTTGTGTATCATATATTTTTAATCCTGCACTGCCATCGCAAACGAATAACCGGTCATCTTTAATTCCCAGGCCATAGGGATTTTCCATCTCAAAAGATTTTAATAGCTGCGGATTTTTCTTATCACCCACATCAATAACATCCAATTGGCTCCATTCCTGCCCACAAAGATTACCGCCTCTTATGGTTACATAGGCAATATCATCTTTCACCACCACAGGATCACAGCCTAAAATATGGCTAAACATAGATTGAAATTGTGGTGCGGCAGGATCTTCAATATCATAAATAAACATACCAGATGAACTTCCTAAATACAAATAGCCTTCTTTATTAAAAATGGTTTCTATTTCCCAACCAACTCTTTCTGTCTTTACCAGTTGAGCCTCATTTAAGTCTTTTATATCAAAAATGGAAAGGTTGGTTTGATCTACCACGTATAAAAAACCTTTATGAATATTAAAACGCGCCAGCGAACCCCCGGTTCCAGAACCTCCTGAAACACCAGAATTGTTAACAAACTCATCTTCTGTAAACACAGGGCCATTTGGTGTTTCAATTTTACGCGACTCTATCAAATATCCCACGATCACCTCATTTTCAAAATCGAAGTTTTTATAATCTACAAAAGCAGCACCATTGGGAATGTGATATGTTCTATTGGGAAAAACGTCTTTTATACGTTCTTTTTGTTTAATATTATTGATGTCACTAAGATCAAAAACTACCAGGTCCATAGCAGAATTAGCAAAAAGCATATCATCTTTTATTGCTACATCTGTATTCATGGGAATTTCAAGAAATTTCACCTTTTGTGGCGCAAGGTGATCACTGTTATCGATAATATGAACACCTTTTTCAGCATCGTTTATAAAAACATAATCCTGATAACTATAAATTTTACCGGCTTGTTCAATACTCCTGGGCTCAGAAATTCTTACCATCCCTCTAAAATCCTGTATAGATTTCACCACGGGAATCGCTACATTATAATAATCGCCTTCTTCACTTTCCTTTTCGCAAGAAATACTAAGAAAGGCCAATAAAAAAAGCACTGTTAATCCGCTAAGTTTTTTCATCGCTGTAGTTGGTTGGTTTCCTTATAGATGCACAAATAAGTAAAAGGTTGCGTTCGAATATTTAATTTTTTTGCTGTCACTTTGTCAGAAGTGTGTTTTAACCTTATCTTTGCGCTTTTAACCGCATAATTCACGTTACTGATGAAAAGTGTTTTATAGCGCGGATTAATCCCTCCCAATTGCTATCGGGATTAGTCGCTTTAGCATATTCAGTAATTATTATGAGAAAACAGGATTAAATCCTGTAAAGGAATATTGACTTATGGAGAAGATTATAGATGAAAAGCAACAGGGAAATACCCTGGTTACAGAAGCAAAAAAAGAAAATACCCGTAAACTTTTTATTGAAAGTTATGGCTGCGCCATGAACTTTAGTGATAGTGAAATCGTTGCTTCTATATTATCTAAAGAAGGCTTTAATACAACCCAAAAACTGGAAGAAGCAGACCTTGTATTGGTAAACACCTGCTCTATTCGGGAAAAAGCAGAACAATCTGTTCGCAAAAGATTAGAGAAATACAATGCTGTTAAACGAATAAACCCGAAAATGAAAGTTGGCGTATTAGGCTGTATGGCCGAACGCTTAAAAGAAAAATTCCTGGAAGAGGAGAAAATTGTGGACCTCGTGGTAGGCCCAGATGCCTATAAAGACCTCCCAAACCTGATAAATGAAGTAGAAGCAGGCCGGGATGCCATAAACGTGCTGCTCTCTAAAGAGGAAACTTATGGCGATATTTCTCCCGTTCGTTTGCAATCTAACGGGGTTTCAGCTTTCGTATCCATAACCAGGGGGTGTGATAATATGTGTACTTTCTGTGTAGTGCCATTTACCCGTGGAAGGGAACGAAGCCGTGACCCGCAAAGTATTGTGGAAGAAGTTAATGACCTGTGGGAAAAAGGATTTAAGGAAATAACCCTTCTAGGCCAAAATGTAGATAGTTATTTATGGTATGGAGGCGGACTTAAAAAAGATTTTAAAAATGCTTCGGAAATTCAAAAGGCTACAGCCACAAATTTCTCGGCACTTTTAAAACTGGTAGCTGAAGCCCAGCCGGGAATGCGCATTCGGTTTTCTACTTCCAATCCTCAGGATATGACTTTGGATGTAATAGAAACCGTGGCGAAATATGAAAACATTTGCAAGCATATACACTTGCCGGTGCAAAGCGGCAGCGACCGTATCCTAAAAAAGATGAACAGGTTGCATACCCGCGAAGAATATTTTAAACTCATAGATTATATAAGGGAATTAATGCCTGAATGTTCGATTTCACAGGATATAATTGTTGGTTTTCCCACCGAAACCGAAGAAGACCACCAGGACACCCTATCTTTAATGGAATACGTAAAATATGACTTTGGCTATATGTATGCCTATTCTGAAAGGCCCGGCACGATGGCTGGCCGCAAACTAGAAGATGATGTACCTGCCGAAACAAAACAACGAAGGTTAGCTGAAATTGTAAAGTTACAGCGGGAACATAATCACTTCAGAATACAACGATTTCTCGGACAAACTGTAGAAGTTTTAATTGAACGGGAATCCAAAAAATCCAGTGAGCAGTGGAGCGGCCGTACCACACAAAATACGGTAGCGGTTTTCCCAAAAGGGAATCATAAAATTGGTGATTTTGTAAAGGTAAAAGTAACCGATTGTACCAGTGCTACATTAATTGGGGAGAGCCTCCCCTAACCCACAAAGAGAAAACTACAAGAGAGTGAGAAAATCAAAAGATATAAAAGTTATGACATTTTTAAATATAAATATTAACTACCACATCTCCACTTTTGGGAGATGGGAAGCTCCTATTTCCCTTTTCGGGGGTTGGGGGGCTTTTAATTCCCCCTTTGGGGGCTAGGGGCCTATGGAATCAATACAGGCAGTAAAACAACGATTTGGCATTATAGGCGACGATGCTCGCTTAAACCGGTCTATTGAAAAAGCGATCCAGGTTGCGCCAACAGATATTTCGGTTTTGGTAACCGGGGAAAGTGGTGTGGGAAAAGAAAGTATCCCAAAAATCATCCATTCATTATCGCATAGGAAACACGGAAAATATATAGCTGTGAACTGTGGCGCCATTCCAGAAGGCACCATAGATTCTGAACTTTTTGGACACGAAAAAGGAGCTTTTACCGGCGCTACCCAAACCCGAAGCGGATATTTTGAGGTAGCAGACGGCGGCACCATTTTTTTAGATGAAGTTGGAGAATTACCCCTGCCCACACAAGTGCGTCTATTGCGTGTTTTGGAAAACGGGGAATTTATAAAAGTAGGTTCTTCTAAAGTTCAAAAATCTGATGTTCGCATTATCGCAGCCACTAACATCGATATGCAGGAATCTATCAAGAAAGAAAAGTTTAGGGAAGATCTTTATTATCGCTTAAGTACCGTAGAGATTAACCTCCCTCCCCTGCGTGAACGTAAAGGAGACATTCATTTGTTGTTTAGAAAATTTGCTTCAGATTTTGCTCTTAAATATAAAATGCCAACAATTAAGCTTCAGGATGAAGCGGTAGATTTATTGCAAAAATACCGCTGGGGCGGTAATATTAGACAGTTGCGAAATATAGCTGAACAAATTTCTGTTTTGGAACAGGAAAGGATGATTGGCGCCGAACGTTTAAAAGAATACTTACCCAATATAGGCAGTAACCTTCCGGCGATAATTTCAGAAAAGAAAAAAGAAAGTGATTTTAGCAACGAACGGGAAATACTTTACAAGGTGCTCTTTGATATGAAAAGTGACCTTACCGATCTTAAGAAACTTACGCTAAAATTGATGGAAAACGGCAACAGCCAGGAGGTCCAGGATGAAAATGAAAGTCTCATTGAAAAATTATACGGTAATGATGACGGCGAAGACGTAGATTCTGAAGAATTAGATGCCTTAAGCAATGAGAATCTGGAAGTATTGCAAATTCCGCAGAACAGCCCGAAAGGAGAAAACAGGGAAAAAGATAAATATTATTTTGCTGAAGAAATTGAGGAAGAAGAGCCACTTTCGCTACAGGATAAAGAACTGGAACTCATAAAAAAATCCCTGGAGCGTCATAGTGGAAAACGTAAAGCGGCGGCCGAGGAATTAGGGATTAGCGAACGCACTTTATACCGAAAAATCAAACAATATAATTTATAAATTGCTATCCGCATTATGAAGAAAGTCGCTTTCCTACTATTATCACTTACCGCTATATTTTTGATGCAATCTTGCGGAATTTACTCTTTTACAGGAGCAGATACCGGTGATGCCCAATCTTTTCAGGTGAATTATTTTCAAAATCAGGCAGATTTGGTGGAGCCTGGAATAGACCGTACGTTCACTTTGCAGTTGCAAGATTTAATTCAAAACCAAACCAGTTTAAGCCTGGCCAATAACAACGCCGATCTAATTTTTGAAGGGGAGATTATAGATTTTTATGTAGCGCCAATGACGGCTACTGCCGAGAATACTGCAGCGCAAAACCGATTGACCATTGCCGTAAATGTGCGCTATTACAATACCCTGGAACCCGAAAAGGATTTTGAACGCCGCTTCTCTTTCTATTACGATTATCCCGCCAGCGCACAATTAGTTGGAGGCACTTTGGAAACCGCGGTAAACGAAATTTTTGATAGGTTGACCCAGGATATTTTTAATGCTGCATTAACCGATTGGTAATATGGAAGCTGAAGAATTTATACAATTGCTTAAAGAACCTACAACGGTCACTGCCGGGCAAACCGACGCTTTGGAGCAGGTGCTTAAAGATGCGCCTTATTTTCAGGCGGCACGGGCGGTTCGTTTAAAAGGACTCAAAGAGCACAGGGAATTCAGCTACAATACAGCGCTTAAAAAAACTGCTGCCTATACCACTAATCGCAGTGTGCTTTTCGATTTTATAACTTCTGAAGAGTTCAATCAAAATAGGATAGCAAGACAAATTCAGGACCAGGAATTGCAATTGCGTAATATCACCGTTTTTGAACCCGAAGAAATTTTTGCCCGTCGCAGTATGGATATAGATGACGCCATAAAAATGCGACAATCGGAATCAAGGAGGGTCATGGATCCCGAATTGTTTTTAGAAAAACCTGGCAAAAAAGAGGAGGAAAACCCTGAAACAGCTCGAGAAAAAGAAGCGCTAAAATTAGGTAAACCACTGGAGTTTGATGGTTCAGAATCGCACTCTTTTTCAGAGTGGTTACGACTTACTTCAGCAAAACCCATTAATAGGGAGCAAACTGAAGAAAAACCGCATAAAAATGACGAACAACACAAGAAATTTGAGTTGATTGACAGTTTTATTTCTAAAAATCCTAAAATAAAACCGGGAAAAACCACCAATAAAACCAACCTGGCCGAAGTGGGTAAAAGCACGCCAGAGTCTCTAATGACAGAGACTTTGGCCCGGGTGTACCTGGAACAGAGAAACTACAAAAAAGCAATTCAGGCATATAAAATATTAATTTTGAAAAATCCCGAAAAAAGTGGTTTCTTTGCTGACCAAATTCGGGCAACCGAAAAATTACAAGAAAATAATACCAAGAAAGAATGAGTACATTCACAATTTTTTTAGCATTAATAGTTATCGTTGCCTTTTTATTGGTTGTGGTGATTATGGTACAAAATCCTAAAGGCGGCGGATTATCGTCTTCTTTTGGTGGCAGCGGACAACAAGTAGGTGGCGTTAAGAAAACAGGTGACTTTTTAGATAAAAGTACCTGGACCTTAGCTACGCTTTTACTGGTTTTAATCTTACTCTCTAATGTGACTATTATGGATGGCAACGGGTTTACTGAATCCCGCGTTTTCGATGAAGAAGCCATGCCAGAGAATACTACAACACCACCGGTACAAATGCCAACTCAACAACCCGAATCTGACAATCAGGAATAAAGGTATAGCTCTTTAAAATATATAGATGCCAGCTTATGACAAGCTGGCATTTTTTTTTGCTAAATGGCAGGGAATTTTGGCTGGCACAATTTTAGAAAGAAGCTTAACTGATTTTAAAAAAATTAATTAACCTAAAATAAAATTAAAGAAATGGGACTAAACATTAAACCGCTCTCAGACAGGGTTCTTATTGAACCTGTAGCCCCTGAAACCAAAACAGCATCTGGAATTTATATTCCTGAAACTGCTAAAGAAAAACCACAACGTGGAAAAGTAGTTGCTGTTGGTAAAGGCACAAAGGACTACGATATGACTGTAAAAGTTGGAGATACCGTTCTTTACGGTAAATTTTCTGGTACCGAACTAAAATTGGAAGGGACAGAGTATCTTATGATGAGAGAGGATGATATCCTTGCAATAGTATAAGATTTCTTTATCCTGTTTATCTACAGGAATTTTCAAAACAAATTTATAATAAATAAGATTTTCGGTTTTTACGGAAATGACAAAAATAATTAACAATGGCAAAAGATATAAAATTTGACATTCAGGCTCGCGACGGAATTAAGCGCGGTGTAGATGCATTGGCCAATGCAGTAAAAACAACTTTAGGCCCAAAAGGTCGTAATGTAGTAATAAGCAAATCCTTTGGTGCGCCAACCATCACTAAAGATGGGGTAACAGTAGCCAAAGAAATTGAGCTCGAAGACGCATTGGAGAATATGGGAGCTCAAATGGTTAAAGAAGTTGCTTCTAAAACCAATGATCTTGCAGGAGATGGTACTACTACCGCAACAGTTCTTGCCCAGGCTATCGTTAAAGAAGGCCTTAAAAACGTTGCTGCCGGTGCAAGCCCAATGGATCTAAAACGTGGCATTGACAAAGCAGTAGCTGCAATTACAGAAGATCTTGCAAAACAAACCAAAGAGGTTGGAGATTCTTCAGAAAAAATTAAGCAGGTAGCTTCAATTTCTGCCAACAACGACGAACTTATTGGTGAACTTATCGCCGAAGCGTTTGGGAAGGTAGGAAAAGAAGGTGTAATCACCGTAGAAGAAGCCAAAGGAACCGAAACTAACGTAGAGGTTGTTGAAGGAATGCAGTTTGACCGTGGTTATCTTTCTCCTTATTTCGTGACAAATTCTGAGAAAATGACTGCAGATTTGGAAGATCCATACATCTTGTTGTTTGACAAGAAGATTTCTGCAATGAAAGATCTACTTCCAATTCTTGAGCCAGTAGCTCAATCTGGAAAACCACTTTTAATTATTGCTGAAGATGTAGATGGGGAAGCCCTTGCTACTTTAGTGGTAAACAAATTGCGTGGATCCCTTAAAATCGCTGCAGTAAAAGCACCAGGTTTTGGAGACCGCAGAAAAGCAATGCTAGAAGATATTGCTATCTTAACCGGTGGTACAGTAATTTCTGAAGAAAGAGGTTTCTCTCTAGAAAATGCAACTATAGATCAATTAGGTACAGCAGAAAAAGTAGCTATCGATAAAGATAATACTACTGTAGTTAATGGTGGTGGTGATAACAAGCAAATTGAAGAGCGTGTTAACCAAATAAAAGCACAGATTGAAACCACTACATCAGATTATGATAAGGAAAAACTTCAAGAACGTTTGGCTAAATTAGCCGGTGGTGTTGCCGTTCTTTATGTAGGTGCAGCTTCAGAAGTTGAAATGAAAGAGAAAAAAGACCGTGTTGACGATGCACTTCACGCAACCCGTGCAGCTGTAGAAGAAGGTATAGTAGCCGGTGGTGGTGTAGCTTTTGTTAGAGCACAGGCTGTTTTATCTAAATTGAAAGCTGAAAATAACGATGAAAATACCGGAATTCAAATTATTGTAAAAGCAATTGAATCTCCACTTAGAACCATCGTGACCAATGCAGGAGGAGAAGCTTCTGTAGTAATCAACAAAGTCTTAGAAGGTAAAAAAGACTTTGGTTATGACGCTAAAACCGACTCTTTTGTAGATATGATGAAAGCCGGAATTATCGATCCTAAGAAAGTAACAAGAATTGCATTAGAAAATGCAGCTTCTGTTGCCGGAATGATCCTAACTACCGAATGTGCCCTTGTAGATCTTCCAGAGGAAGACAAAGGCGGCGGCGGAATGCCAGGCGGTGGAATGGGCGGCGGTATGCCCGGAATGATGTAGTGCCCTAAAAGTACAAGTTTAGAAGTAAGTGGTACAAACAGTAAATCCCCGCTTTCAATTGAAAGCGGGGATTTTATTTTAAGAATCTTAAAGCAGAATGTATTAGTCATTATGAAGACGGTGAAGTAATCTCCTCATCAAAGCACGTATAGTGATTTTTACAGTCTCTATTTTTCTCTCTTGTCTATTCTCTTTTCTCTCTTCTCTATCAATTAACTATTTTAATCCGGGTACGATTCTCCTTCCGTGGTAAGCCCCGGATCCAATTTTTTGGTGAATTTCTTGAAGATTTGCGGTGGTAATTTTACCGGCACATATAATTTCCAGCTCCTCTCCTGTTCTTTTAAGCATTTCTCTAAGCGCGCTGGCACCTTCTAAGGCTGTAGCACAGCCGCCCGAACTTAAAATTCCATCTACCAGTCCCGTTTCTTTTAATATTGTAACCGATTCTAAAATATTGGGGGTCTCGTCTATAGCCTTGTGAAAAATTACCTGCAAAGGCTTCGCAATTTTCGCCAATTCAATTAGAACCGAAAGGTCTATTCTTTTATCATCTTGTAAAAACCCGAAAACTACCCCATCTACCCCAATTTCCTTGCAAAACTCTATAGATTCCCTCATTTGGGTAAGTTCTGCAGCAGAATATTGAAAATCTCCTCCTCGAGGGCGAATCATTATTCTTATGGGAATCTGCAGCTCTTTTTTAACCTTTCGAACCAATTCTTTTGTTGGCGTAACACCGCCCAGATGCAAATCGGCACAAAGTTCAATCCTATCGGCACCGTTCTTTTCGGCAGTTATGGACTGCTTAAGGGTTTCTACACAGGCTTCTACTAAATATGGGGTTTCTTTCAATTCAGAGATTTTTATTTTAAACGAAAGAGAAGGTAATCATTTTGGTGAATTTTCTCAAACCTCACAAGATTTTGAAACACAGTATCTGTGAGGTTTAGTTAACAGATCCAACTTAAGTTTAAAAGCGAAAATACAGTTAAAATATTCTCACATCTAAGATAGGAATATCCCTTATTACCATATTACCAGAAGTAATATGAAAAACTATTCTTTTTCAGAAGCTATATTAATCTCTCCTATATTCATAAGCGTATCGTGGCTTATAAAGAATTTATCCTTATTGTACAGGGATTTTTTGCCCACGTTTTCTGCTTCTTCGGGGTCCAGCCTATTGATAATAAGCTTTTCTTTCTTGTAATATTCAGGATTTAAATGAATGGTTATTTTTTTAAATCGAGGCTCAATAATAGCATAATCTGGTTGTGCGGGAGTGGTGGGGTAGAAACCCATCATCGCGTAAACCAACCAGGCGCTCATAGTCCCCGTATCATCATTTCCGGGGAGTCCGTTGGGTGCATTGTGATAATATTCGTCTATTAATTGAGATACCCTCTTGCTAGATTTCCATTCACTTCCTTTTATATAATTGTAGAGGAAAGGATAGGCAATATCGGGCTCGTTGGCCATATCGTACTGGTCTTTTTCAAAAACCTCATCTAGCTTATTTTCAAATTGACTTTCGCCACCCATAAGTGCGATAAGTCCTTCAATATCCTGAGGTACCATAAATAAGTACTGCCAGGCGTTACCTTCAATATAACCTACGTTTTCAGTAAAATTAGCCCCTGCGTTGGGATCAAATGGCTCATACCATTTTCCATCGCTCATCTTAGGTTGGAGGAACCCACTTTTAGGATTATAAAGATCTTTATAAGACAGCGCGCGTTTAGAAAACTGCTTGTAATCTTTCTTTTTGCCCAATTCTTTCGCCAATTGTGCAATGGCATAATCGGAAATATTATACTCTAAAGTTGTGGAAACCGGTCCCGCTATCTTACTATCCACACTCACATAACCGAGATCGAGATATTCTTTTAAACCTGGTCGCAAGGGATTTCCTTCCGTTTGCGTAGCACTCTTTTTCATAGCTTCAAAAGCTTTCTCAACATCAAAATCAGTCAAACCTCTTAAATAGGTATCGGCTAACACTACCGAGGCTGGATCGCCTACCATAGTAAAGGTTTCGGTAGAATTAAGTTCCCATTTAGGTAACCAGCCATTTTCATCATACATATCTAACATCGTATGCACCATCTCCAGCTGTTCCTGCGGATATAGTAAAGTCATTAGCTGATGATAGTTCCTATAAGTATCCCACAGTGAAAAAACGGTATAACGGGTGCCATCGGTTTTGCCAATTTCTCCGGTAGAAATTTCGGGATATTCTCCATTTACATCGTTAAAAATATTCGGATGGATCTGGGTGTGGTATAAAGCTGAATAAAAAATTGTTTTATCATCTTTGGTACCGCCTTCTACTTCTATTTGTTTTAATTTCTTATTCCAGGCATTCCTGGTTTCCGTATAAACCTCATCAAAAGATTTGTCTTTTGCTTCCTGATCTAAATTTTCCCTTGCATTTTCAATACTCACATAAGAAACTCCAATCTTAAGTTCTACCTGGGTTGCTTTCTCAAAATCATAACTAAAATAAGCACCCAGGCTGTCGCCTACTACTTCTCTTTTAAACCCTTCCTTGAGTCGGGTTTTGCCGTTATAACCCATCCATTGCGCTTCTACACCTTCATATTTGTTTGGTGTTTTCCAAACCCCAAAATTTTCGGCCGGCTTAGACAACCTGGCGACAAAATAAACGGGATAAGCCTGCTCGGGACTATTGTAACAAAACGAACCTACCGTTCTAAAACCTTCTACCTCGGTAGCAGAATTAATTTTCAACATTCCCCCCTGCTCATTGGTCAAACCAAGGCCCAGGTTAAGCAAAACATTTGCTTTGCCGGCGGGAAACGAATAGCGGCTCACACCAACCCGCGTAGATGCAGTGACTTCAGCTTTAACTTTATAATTATCTAATGCTACCGAATAATACCCGGCTTTGGCTGTTTCTTCACTATAAGTTGTGCCATAATCCAAATGATTGGTCTTAAATTCCCCGGTTGTGGGCATACTAATGATTACTCCCAAATCGGGACAGCCAACCCCACTTAGGTTCACGTGGGAGAAACCGGTAAGGAATTTATTTTCATTTACATAAGGATTGGATAACCACTGACTGTCCTTTTCCAACGGATTTAATTCGATCTTTCCAGCCACGTTAAAAGGACTTACACTAAGCATTCCACGTGGCGCAATGGCCCCGGGATTGGTAGCACCATAATTTGAAGTCCCAATAAACGGATTTACATAAGTTACCGGCTTTTCCTGCCCAAACACTATGCTGCTCATTAAAACAACAAATAGGCTAAGTTTTAAATTCCTCATGGTATTCATATTTATTTTTTTCTACTTATAAGTAAAACCAGAAAAATTAATTAAAACCAGACCTCACAGATCTCGGAAACCTGTGAGGTCTTATAGTTTAATCCGTTTTTTCTGATTTCAGCTGATTCTTTTTATTTTTTTAAATATTTAATAAAGGGCATAATTTAGCTCAGTATATTAAAAACTTCGACTGGCTCAGTTTGACGATTAAATCAATAATTCACATAAAATCACAATGTGATATTCAGCAAATTATCATAACTTGTTTAGCTATTTCAAATTGTCTCTTGTCTCTTGTCTCTTGTCTCTTGTCTCTTGTCTCTTGTCTCTTGTCTCTTGTCTCTTGTCTCTTGTCTCTTGTCTCTTGTCTCTATTCTTCCCTACTCAACGAATAAGGCACCGAATCTTCCTCCGTCGCCCATTCCTTATTTGGCGTATCACTCATTTCAAACTTTACTTTTCCGCCCTTCATCACATCCTCATAATTAAGGTAAGTTTTATTCCATTTCTTTCCATTTAACACGGCAGATTCTATATAAAAGTTTTCTTCGGAATTATCTTCAGCAATAATCTCAAATTCATTGCCACTTTGAAGGTTTAGCGTGGCTTTATCAAAAAGCGGACTTCCAATTACATATTGGTCACTTCCCGGCGTTACCGGATAAAATCCCAGTGAACTAAACACATACCAGGCAGAAGTTTGCCCGTTATCTTCATCTCCCGGATAACCATCTGGTGTTGGGAAATAAAGTTTGGTAAGCACTTCTCTAATTCGTTGTTGCGTTTTCCAGGGCTGTCCCGCATAATTATACAAATAAATCATATGCTGAATAGGCTGATTCCCATGTGCATAATTCCCCATGTTTACAATTTGCATCTCCCGAATCTCGTGAATGGTAAAGCCGTAATAGGAATCGTCAAATTTTGGGGGCATTTCAAAAACCCCGTCTAATTTTGCTGTAAACTCTTTTTTTCCGCCCATTAGATCTATAAGTCCGTCGATATCCTGAAAAACACTCCAGGTATAATGCAAACTATTGCCTTCGGTAAACGCATCTCCCCACTTCAAGGGATTAAATGGCTCCTGAAAACTTCCGTCTTCATTTTTACCCCGCATTAAATTTGTGGAAGGATCAAACAGTTTTTTATAATTGTAAGCTTGTTTATAAAAACGTTTGGCGACCTTCTTTTTTCCCAGGTCTTCAGCCATTTTTGCAAGGGTCCAATCGGCATAGGCGTATTCTAAGGTTCTCGCTGCATTTTCATGGATATCTACATCATAAGGCACATAACCAAGCTCGTTGTAATAATCTACGCCTTCCCGGCCTACCGAACTTTCCGGGCGACCTTCTTCTACATTGGCATTCTTTAAAATAGCTTCAAAAAGGACATCTACATCTTTTTCAAAAACATTTCCTTTTAAATAAGCATCAACAATAATGGGCGCCGAGTTAGAACCAATCATTACATTCCTATGCCCGGGACTCGCCCATTCCGGCAACCACCCAGACTCTTTGTAGGTATTGGCCAGGCCGGCCATAATTTCTTTATTTAATTCAGGATACATTAAATTGAAGAATGGAAAGACTGCCCTAAACGTATCCCAAAATCCATTATCGGTAAACATATATCCGGGTAGCACTTTCCCATTATACGGACTATAATGTACCTTTTCCCCCTGTGCATTTATCTCGTAAAATTTCCGCGGAAATAAAAGCACCCTATATAAACTCGAATAAAAGGTTCTTATCTGCTGTTTATCTTCATCTTCTATCTTAATCCTGCCGAGTTCTTTATTCCAAACTGCCGCAGCTTTTTCTTTTACTTCCTCAAAACTGCTTTCCCCAATTTCTGAATCTAAATTAAGTTGCGCCTGCTCGTGACTTATAAAAGAGGAAGCTACTTTCACATTTACTTCCTCTCCTTTTTTAGTTTTAAAACCAATGATAGCGCCTACGTGATCGGCTTCTGCATTTTTTGAATTTTGCTGAAGTTCCCATTCATCTTTCCAGGTGTGGGTAAGTTCAAAATCCTTATCGAATTCAGCTACAAAATAATTATGAAAATTCTCTGGCACGCCGCCGTGATTGTTCCGGGCATAACCAATAATCTTTCTTTCTTCAGGAATAATCTTTACCATAGAACCTTTGTTAAAGGCATCTAGCACTATGTAGGAACTATCGGCATCAGGGAATGTGAATTTAAAATGGGCAGCCCGCTCGGTTGGCGCAACCTGGGCGGTCACATCATAATCGGCTAGATATACTTTGTAATGATGGGGTTTGGCTGTTTCGGCTTTATGGGAAAACCAGGAAGCTCTTTCTTCTTCCTCAAACTTCAGTTTGCCGGTTACCGCCATTAGGGAAAATGCAGCATAATCATTTAACCACGGACTTGGCTGATGGGTTTGTTTAATTCCCCTTATTTTATAATCATCGTATTTATAGGCCCAACCATCGCCCATTTCGGCGGTTTGCGGCGTCCAAAAGTTCATCCCCCAGGGCAAAGCGATTGCGGGGTAAGTGTTTCCATTGGACAAATCGAAAGCCGAATCGGTTCCCATTAGAGTATTTACATAATCTACATAAGAGATCTCATGTTCCTGCGCTGTCATTGTTGCTGAAAGAAACAACGCTAAAAATGTACCTACGAAAACCTTTAAATTCTTTCCCATGTTTTTAATTAAAATGTTTTATTAACAATTTTCATCCTGGCAACGGTCTCGACTATGAATAGTTGCGTCCTTTAGCACGGAATTTTACAAGTACGCAGTTGAAAATCCCTGTGGAATTTTCAGCTTCGGCAAGTAAAAGCAATTATTTATAGTTGAACGAATACTTAGTTATTTGTGCGCAGTTTTTTACTTCAGTCGTTTTTTAATATCCATTCTTTGATGTAAAATTCTAACGATTTCTACGATGTCATTTTCCGCTTTTCTGTAAAAAACCAAATGCGATTTTATTTTAGTTACACGATAATTTTTTCGCGTTTGTTCTACAGATTTGCCAGTCATAAAATTATCCGTAACGAATTCAATCTCTGCAATTATTAGGTCATAATATCTGTCTGCTTGTTCTTTAGACCATTTATTCAAAGTGTAAAGCCAAATCTTTTTTAAATCCTTAATCGCTTCCTGACTTATTCGATATTGGTTTTTACTCATAAGAACTCACGATGTAATTCTTTCAAATTTTGGTTCGGGTCGAAGTCCTCAACAAATCCACTTTGCTCTCCGATTTCGAGAGCTTTAATTAGCTCTCTTTCTTTTTTTTCTTCTCTTTCTAAGAGTCTTAAAGCAGAACGAATAACTTCACTTACTGAACCGTATCTTCCAGATTTTACTTCTTCTTTAATGAATTCCTCAAAATGATTCCCGAGCGATATTGATGTATTTTTTGCCATTTTGGATTTTGTTTTTATCAAATATACCAAACCCTGGTAACGTGCACAATCTGTAAACAACCTTCTACTAGTGAGAAACATATACCTACAAGGTCTAAAAAAGACTTCGCAGGTTTTATAGTTCTATTTTAATTCAATTCCACGGCATTCCCATGCCCGCGGTATAATTCTAACTCGTCTTCTAATTCTATTTCCAGAACAGTTACGTACTCATCAATGCTTTCTTTAGCGGGCAGGTCTATTCTTAAAATCCCAGGAATATTATTCCAGGCAGCACCACCGTTTCTTACAAAATCCAATTCTTCATCACTGCCTAAAACGCGAATACTTTTCACTTTATTCTGAATACCCTTCAGCGAAATGTAATTTTTAGGATCCTGAAGCATAAAGAGATACAGCTTCTTCTGGTCTTTACTTAGCGTAGTGGGTCCATAAAAATGCCCGTATGGCAGTCCGGCAACAGTGCCGTGAATAGCTGCATCGTTTTTGGCGATCCATCTTCCCAAATCCCTAAGTCTTGTTTCCTGCTCCTGTGGAATTGTTCCATCTGGCTTCGGACCAATATTCAGCAATAAATTTCCACCAGAACCAATTACTTCGGCAAAAGTTCTCACAATTTGGGAAGAAGGTTTATAGTTTGTGTCCGATGGATAATAACCCCAGTTATCATTCATCGTCATACAAAATTCCCAGGGCCCTTCTGGCCTTACCACCGGCACTCCCTGCTCTGGAGTACTGTAATCGCCATATTGATTAAGCCTGGAATTCACTATAATATCTGGATTCCTGGCTAGCAAAGAATCTTTAAGACCTTTAGCCCGCCATTCTTCGGGGCTATGCTCCCAATCCCCGTCAAACCAGAAAAGATCGGGGTTGTAATTATCCTGCAATTCTTTGATCTGATTTTTATAGAAATAAACAAATCGTTCCCAGGCCGGCCAGGTTTTTTGATTTTTCTGTGGATAATTTTTCCGCGTATCAGGTCTTGGGAATACCACTTCATAATCGGGATGCGACCAGTCTGGCAGGGAAAAATACAACCCCACTTTCAAATCGTTTTCTCTTAAAGCGTCAACATAGGGTCCAACTAAGTCTCTACCGGCGGGGGTTTTTTCAACAACATTCAGCTTACTAAAATCGGTATCCCAAAGGGCAACCCCATCGTGGTGCTTGGTTGTCAACACCGAATAATCTGCCCCAACCTCCTTAAAAAGTTTGGCCCAGGCTTCGGGATCGTAATTACTGGCGGTAAACTCATCCCCCTGATCCATATAATCGGTATAAGGAATTTGTTTATGGTACATGGACCAGGATTCTGTAATCCCGTTTACGCCATAATACCCCCAGTGGATAAAAATACCAAGCTTGGCATCGTTAAACCACTCCATCCTTTCATTATCCTTTTTGTCATCTTGTGCAAAAATAAAATTACTACAACAAAGAAAAACTACTACTAACTTTCTCATATTCATTATTCTACAATTATTTCATCCAGGAACAACCAGGCCTTTCCTTTACCGGGTAAGCCTTTATAAGTTTCTACCTTTACTTTTATAAATTTAGCTTCCTGTGGTTCTACCTCTATTTCAAAATCTTTTAAACCAATAGCACCGTTAACTTTAAAATCACGACTTACTGAACCTGCTTTCTTATAATTCTTTCCGTCTTTAGAAAGAAATGCAGTTGCTTTTACCGGGAAGTAAATTCCGGAGCCCTGGTTTTCCATAGCTCCTACTTTTACTTTTTCAACTTTTACCTTTTCATCAAGTTCCAGGATTGCCTCAACATCCTCACCTAACCAACCAAGCCATTGGCCATCGTGGAAATTCTTGGTCGCCCTAATCACATTTACCGCAGTGTTCTCTCCTACGCCCGTATAGCTGTCATTGTAAATAGGATTATAAGTCACTTTTGCGCCAACGGCTTTATGGAAATGGAAATCTTTAACCAAAGTATCGCCTTTGGCTTTTCCATTTTCAAATACTGCAGCTCTTAAAAGGCTACTGGAATCAACCTGAATTGGCTCATTATAAACAGACGATGATTCATCTATATTTTCATCATTCAGCGTATAACGAATTTCTGAATCTGGGAATTCATTTTTTAGGATAATTTTAATTTCTCCTGAAGTAGCATCTACCTCACTTTCGGCTGTAACCGAATAGGCACTCATCGCATAATTGATGTTCATTTTATCAAAACGCTTAAACATCACGTGCATTCTCCTGGAGAAATCTGCCCAATCTTTGTTTTCCTCCGGCGTCCATAGTACCTCAGATAAAGCGGCCAATCTAGGGAAAAGCATATATTCTGAACGCTCTGTTGTGGAGATAAATTCAGACCATAAGTTCGCCTGCCCGCCCAAAACGTGTTTTTTCTGGGCTGTACTCATACTATCTACCACAGGGTCGAATTCATAAACTTTACTTAACGGGGTAAAGCCTGAAAAAGCCATAGGTTCGGTATCAAAATCTCCCTGATAGAAATTAAAATACACGTGGCTTCCCGGGGTCATTATCACATCGTGACCCTGCTCTGAAGCTTCCCAGCCACCTTTGGTTCCGCGCCAGCTCATAACAGTTGCTCCGGGAGCTAAACCGCCTTCCAGGATTTCGTCCCATCCTATTAAAACCCTATCGTGAGAACTAATAAATTCTTCCATTCTTTGAATAAAATAGCTTTGCAGCTCATCTACCCCGGCCAGGCCTTCTTCCCTAATCCTACGCTGGCAATCTTCACATTTTTCCCATTCGGTTTTGGTAGCTTCATCGCCACCTACGTGAATATATTTAGATGGAAACAGTTCCATCACTTCCAATAAAACGTCTTCTAAAAAGTCGAAAGTTTCATCTTTTCCGGCACAATAAATATCGGTAATTGGCCAAAGCCCACCAGAAGGTACCGCAACCGGTTCCCCGGCACAGGAAAGCTCGGGATAAGCAGCAATTGCACTGGTCACGTGCGCCGGCATTTCAATTTCTGGCACTACATCTATACCGTGTTTCCCGGCATAAGCAACAATTTCCTTAATATCTTCCTGGGTATAAAATCCGCCGTAGGTTCCTTTTTCATCGGGATCATTGTCACTTCGCGCATCCCAGTGTTTTTCTTCCTGATCTACCCTAAAAGCACCAACTTCAGTAAGTTTTGGATACTTTTTAATCTCAATTCTCCAACCTTGATCATCAACCAGGTGAAGGTGCAAAGTGTTCATCTTTAAAAACGCCAGGCGATCTATGGTTTTTAAAACATATTCTTTCTCGAAAAAATGTCGGGAAACATCCAGCATAAGTCCGCGCCATTTAAACCTTGGCTCGTCTTTAATGGTCAATTGCGGAATTTGCCAGGCAACATCACCTACTTTTTCATCGCTTTCAAGCTCCAACGGTAAGAGTTGTCTTAAAGTCTCTACTCCATAAATATAACCTGAAGAAGAACCAGCCTCAATCACGATTTTATCCTTTTTCACCTCAAGGTTATAAGCTTCATCCTTTAAGTCTTTATTTTCCTTAAACTGAATAAAATTAGCATCAGGATTTTCTTCTAAAATCTTCATCTCCCATCCTGCCGCCGATTTAAATTTAGCATTCAACAAACCGGCAATTTCCTTTTGTTGCGATCCCTGCACTACAAAACCGGTTTCTTTTGTAAATTCGAAGCTACCTTTATTCAGCTTCATTTCTGCCGGTTTTGGGATGAGGGTGATTTCATCTTTTGAAAAAGTCTTTTCCTTATTCCCGGAACAAGCCGAAAAGACCAAAACCATAACACATAGTAAGTAAGAAAAATATTTCATTATTGATAGATTTTATTTGGCTTAGGTGTTTTTATTAATTTGTTTTTAGATTCTGAATTCTGTGGCTCCCCGACCATATTAAAAACCAATTCCCCTCCAGAGGTTATTTCGCTGTGCGTAATAAAACTACGGTTTAATGGTTTCCCGTTGAGCTGAATACTCTTTACGTATTTATTTTCTTCACTTAAGTTTTTAGCCCTAATGCTAAACTTTTTATTTCCGGGTAAACTAATTTCTGCTTTTTCAAAAAGAGGCGCGCCCAGCATATAAGTTCCCTGAGCGGGATTAACGGGATAAAATCCCATGGCACTAAAAATATACCAGGAAGACATTTGTCCGCAGTCCTCGTTTCCGCAGTGTCCCGCCGGTTCATTTTTATATTGTGTGGTTAATATTTCCCGAACCAGTTTTTGGGTTTCTGAAGGCTTATTAAGATAATTATAAAGATAAGCCACGTGATGGCTGGGCTCATTACCGTGGGCATATTGGCCAATCATTCCTGTGCTAAAAATAGGCAACTCGTCTGATGCTGTAGGATGAAAAGTGAACATGGAATCCAGTTTTTGCTCAAATCTTTGCTCCCCTCCCATTTCATCGATAAGACCGGGGATATCTTGTGGTACGAACCAGAAATACTGCCAGGCATTACTTTCACTAAAATATTTGGTATATTCCTTCGGAATAAAATTATCGACAAACTTTCCTTTTTCAGTTTTAGGCCTAAAAAAGCTGCTCTGTTCGTCGTATAGGTTTTTCCAGTTTTTAGAACGCTTTAGAAAATATTGATAATCATTTTCCTTTCCCAAATCTTTGGCAAACATCGCTACGCACCAATCATCGTAGGCATATTCCAGGGTTTTAGAAACGCTCCAGTCTTCATTTTCTTCACTCGCCGGCACATAACCCAACTCCCGGTAAACATCTATTTGCCGATCATTGGCCATAGCACTGGCTTTACAAGCTTCAAAAGCAAGATTAGCATCAAAATCAAAACCTTTAAAATATGCATCTACTACCACCGGCACAGCGTGATAACCTAACATCATATTCGTTTCGTTTCCTTGCATGGACCACACCGGCAACAAACCGGTTTCTCTGTAATGCGCCAATAAGGATTTAATGAAACCTGGCACTCTTTCCTGCTGAATTATCGTATAAAGTGGATGTGCCGCCCTAAAGGTATCCCAAAGTGAAAACGTATCATAACGCTTAAAATTATTGGCTTGCATAACGGTATCGTTAGCACCTTTGTAATTCCCATTGGGATCGCTCAATAAAGTGGGTGCCAACATAGATTGATACATCATCGTATAAAAAACCGATTTTCGGTCTTTATCATCTGTTTCAATCTTTATTTTTTGTAATTCTTTTTCCCAGGTTTTCCTGGCATCATTCCTATATTTATCAAAATCATAATGCGGGGCTTCAGCTTGCATAGAAGCATAAGCACCCTCAATATTGGCGGTAGAAAGTGCTGTTTTAAGCATTATTTTCTCACGGTTGGAAGTAGAAAAATTCAGCTCAATCCTCGTATCTTCTCCCTGCACCGGATTTTCAACCTCATCTCCATCTTTAAAAAGCTTATAAGCATTAAAGCCTTTAGATAATTTAATTACAAAATAAATGCGCTGGTCTTTTGCCCAGCCGGTAGATTTTCTATAACCTTCAATAGTGGTCTTATCTACTACTTTAATATGCGTATCTGTAGGTTTATCCCAATTTAGCGCGTAACCCAGATCTATGGTTATTTTAGAATTCTCATCTTTTGGGAAGGTATATTCGTGAATACCGGTTCTTTGGGTGGCTGTTAATTCTGCCAGGATTCCAAAATCCTGAAGTTCTACGGCATAATATCCGGGAGAAGCTATTTCGGCATTATGGCTAAAAGAAGAAAAAGGTTTAAAGTTATTTTCTTCTATTCTTTTATCGAATTTGCTATTGGTGGGTATCACCAAAATATCATAAAGATCTCCCGCACCCGTTCCTGAAAGATGGGTATGGGAAAATCCGCTAATAATGGAATCGCGATAAAAATAACCTGCAATACGGTCCCACCCGGGAATGCCAATATCGGGACTTAATTGCACCATGCCATAAGGAACCGTAGCCCCGGGGTAAGTATTCCCGGGGCCATCTGTTCCAATAAATGGGTTTACAAATTCCGTGAGGTTTTGCTGAGCAAAAACCGGAACTGTAAACAGGATAATCCAAAACAAACTTAGCTTTCTCATTTATTTTCTGAAGCTTTTTTTATCGCTTTAAGTTGTGCATCTGTTAACGCATTTCCATCAAAGAAGGAAATACCTTTGGCGCCATTTTCTTTTGCCAGTTTTATCGATTTTGTAATATCTTCGGGGCTCATTGGTGGCACGTAAATACCGGTATTTAATTGAGTATCTTTATTAGCAAGATCTGTAACTCCTTGTTTTGTTGCCCAACCAATCCAGTCTAACTCTTCATTATAGAAGTTGTTATAGATCATAGGATACACCTCGTCAATTCTCCATTTGTCCCATCGCTGGCGAACCATATGATCTGCCATCTCTGGATAAGGGAATACTGCTGCAGTTAACTGTTTTCCATTATTGTGTACAATCTCATAAGAATCATCTACCACAGCTTTTATTTTGTTTAAACGAAATTGTTTCCATTCAATATCCAACGCGGGGTTTTCAAAATCCCTGGGATTCTTGTGATGTTCTTTCTCAAATTCAGCAACACAAACATCGCAATAACAAAAGTCGAATTGTGCTAATTCTTCTGTTTGTTCCAGGTCATATTTAGGCAATAAACCTATTGGCAGAAAAATATCGGGCAATCGAATATAATCTAAATGAACACTTTCTATTCCTTCTACTTTAGAGAGACCTTCCACCAATCCTAGAACGTGATTTCTGGAATCTTCCCTGGTAGGACATAGCCATTGGTAATATTCAACATAAGGCCTGGTATCGTGGGCAGATTTACCTTCCCGGCTCACGGCATACCAATCTGGATGCTCTAAGGCCACGCTATCCCCCGGGCGGCTCATCGCCATAATCCAGGCGTGTACCTCCAATCCTTCTTCTTTAGCCAATGGTGTTAACCTGGCAAGAAGCTCGGGATCTGTATCGGTATTAATAAGAACAGATTCAATGCCATTATCGCTATACTTTTTAAATTCCGCAGTATAATCGGCATCGGCTTTTTCGGGATCGGCAGTGGTCCATACCGAGAATTTAAAGTCGTTTTCATTCTTGTTGTCCTCCGCATTTCCCTGGGACTTCCTGGCGCTCATATTATCGAGGCAAGAAGTTAATCCTATGGCGATAAGGCCAATTAATAAAGGTTTAATTTTCATTTGTTTTTAGATTTTGGATTTTCGATAGTTAAAAATTTTCCGTCTTCTTTAATGACGTAGGTTTTTCCCGAAAACGGACTTTCTGTTGAAATGTTCCATCCGGTAAAATGATTTTCTAAAATGGGTTCTATAACTTCCCCATCAATGTTTATAGTTTCCTGCTGAAGTTTATTCAAACTTTCCGCCCAGCTATGATGCTCATTATAATAAGCCTTTTGTTTTCTATACAACTCGTAAAATGCCCATCTAATTTTTTCATCCTGCGGAATTTCAAATTCGTCCTTTTCTCCAGGTTCTTTGGAAGAAAAATACACATAACCCCAATGCTCTGGCTCATGCATGTTTATGACACCTTGTGGCGACCATACCCAGTTATATTCCGGTAAAAACTCACCATTCTCGTCTTTTTTCCTGGAATACCTTCCCTCATCCAACTGAAAGTCCCAGTTTACCCGCGAGAAATTAATACGCCAAAACTCGTCTTCTGGTAATTCATCATGGGTATTGGCTTCTTTTAAAACCTCCCAGGGAATTGCTACTTCTATGCTCCAACTTTCATCGGTATCTTCAGGATTATTTAGAGTTCCTTTTATATTTACTGCAGATTTTAACCCTTGAATATCCCAGCTATCTATAATTGGAGCAGGCTCCCTATAGGGTTTTACCAAAAACAGGTCCCACACGGTATTTAAGGCATTCATCTCAAACTCCATATAATTATGGGTATCACCGGTAGGATCTATAAAAATCTCGAAGTCGTTATTGTAAAAAATAACCGTATCCCTTTGCTTTAAAGTACCCCAAATATGCGATTCTTCCATATTGGCATAAAAATACAGGTATTCCTCATCCCAAAGCATTTTCATATTCGTTTTATACTTAGGGGTCTTTTCTCCTTCAATATCAATAAAATCTTCACTCCAGGGCGCTTTCTCCCAGGCTTGCTCATTGGCAAGCCCATCTATTTCAATTTCATCGGAAGTTTGATGCGCAACATAGGTTCGGGGTATGTTTTGTTGGGCCAAAAGACCAAAGCTGAACATACCCAGAACAACCCCTAATTTTATACCAGCAAGCTTTTTCATTTTTATAGACTATTATTTTTTACAAAATCTATAATCTCACTCAATTTCCCAAAAGCAACTGAAGTAACTGTATCTGCCGCACCATAATAAAGCGCAAGTTTATCCTCTTCTTTAGAATGCAAAGCTGCGCAAGGGAAAAGTACATTTGGCACATCCCCGGTTAGCTCATAAAGCTCGGCTGGTGCCAGCAAATAAGGTTGAGACCTGTATTTAACTTTCTCCGGTTCATTTTCATCAAGAATAGCTGCTCCTATGGAGTACCTAAATCCGTTGCAGGTATTAATAACCCCGTGGTAAAACAGCAACCAACCTTCATCGGTTAAAATTGGCACAGGGCCTGCACCTATTTTTGTACATTGCCAGGCGCTTTCTTCAAAGGGAGCTACTTTCATCACACAACGATGTTCGCCCCAATACTTCATATCTGGACTGTAGCTAATGTAAATATCTCCAAAAGGAGTATGGCCATTATCGCTGGGACGGCTTAGCATTGCATATTTTCCGTTTATTTTCTCCGGAAATAAAACCCCGTTCCTGTTAAAAGGAAGAAAAGCATTTTCACATTGGTAAAACTCTTTAAAATCGAAAGTATAGCCAATTCCAATAGTAGGACCGTGATAGCCGTTGCACCAGGTAATCCAGTAGCGATCTTCTATAAAAGTCACCCTGGGGTCATATTTATAATCAGACTCGATCATATTGGTGTTTCCCGCTTCAAAATCTATAGGCTCATGCTCCAGGTCCCAGTTGATTCCGTCTTTACTAAAACCGGCAAAAATATTCATTTGCACCGCTTTATTATCGCATCTAAAAACTCCTGCATAACCATCTTTAAATGGCACCACTGCAGAGTTGAAAATACTGTTTGAAGTTGGGATGGCATAACGATCTATTACAGGATTTTCATTATATCGCCACATTACATCATTTGAACCTTCTGGTCTATCTTGCCAGGGTATATTTTTCATACTATTCTTCATAATTTCTAACTTTATCTAACCAGGTGAATTTTAAAATAAGTGAGCTAATTACAAATACCAATAATGACATCCAGGTTTTAGGATAATCCCTTATCACCAGGAATATTGGCATAAGAATCATACTCGATTGCCATATTATTCCAATAAGGCAATTTAGCATATCTATTCCAAAACTTTTATTCG
Source organism: Salegentibacter echinorum (assembly GCF_900129445.1). Lineage (GTDB taxonomy): Bacteria > Bacteroidota > Bacteroidia > Flavobacteriales > Flavobacteriaceae > Salegentibacter > Salegentibacter echinorum. The sequence continues at coordinate 13,874 of NZ_FQVT01000007.1, read as the reverse complement.
TTTCAATTTCGGCATCTTCGGTTTGCAACTCTTTTAATACCGGTTTCCACCAACCCCACGGTCTTACGTTTTTATAGAAACTTTTTAAAGTAGTCATATTGGTGGGCGGTGTTAGGTAGGTTCCCAAAAACGAACCCGCCAGGGAAAATAAAAAAATTGCCGGGAACAGGTAAATCGCCGGAATATGTGCTACATCATATAAAAAGGTATCCGGCACAAAATTACCCTTATTTTGATCCATAAAAAATTGTAAGGAGGCGATAATTAAGCCAGAGAGCATTCCCCAAAAATATCCCCAGCCATTAAACCGCCACCAGATCCATTTTAAGAAATTTGCGGCTACATAACCTCCATATAAAGCGCTGGTGATCCATAGTGTAATAGAGTTAATAGAATCGGCAAAAAAGCCCATAATCACTCCCAGAATAACTACGAGTAAAGAAGCGATGTGACTGGCTTTTACATAATGCCTGTCTGATCCCGTAGGCTTAAAGTATTTTTTATAAATATCGTTTACTATATAAGCCGGCCCTGCATTTACAAAAGCCGAAAAAGTGGACATAAATGCTGCCAGAAGCCCGGCAAGCAGCAGACCTTTAATTCCTACCGGCACGTGATTATTTATCACTTTGGGAAGAATTACTTCCAGGTCATTTCCTGTAACGCTACCCGATGCTGCCATCTCTGGAGCGATATACACCAAACCAATTAATACAATCGCAGCAATTAAAAGGTAACGGGGAATAAACAACACCAGGTTAGTAAAGCCGCTCATATAAGCTGCATCCTTTACGGTTCTTGTAGAAAGGATTCGTTGCATATCATAACTTGGCGTTGGCCCTGCGATACTGGCAAAAAACCCTTTAAAAAGTGTCATCCCAATAAAAGCCCCAAACATTTTATAGCCCTGGGAATCAATTAGCGCATTAAATGGTTCTTTTTTTCCATCCCAGAATGTCTTCAGCTCACTTCCGAAGAAAACATTTTTCCATTCCGCGGGGATTACATTATTTATCTCCAGGTCTGTAAATTCAAAAAAAGTATAACCGGCAATAAGCACCCCAGAAAGCAACATAATTCCATACTGAAGCACCTCGGTACTAACTACCGAAAACATCCCGCCTTTAATGGTATAAATAGTGGTGAAAAATATGATTAACAAAGCATAACTTTGCTCTGAAGTAAGCAGCATAAAATCGCCCAGCATTAAGCTAAAATCCCAGGGTAAGATTACCGTCATAAATTTACCAACACCTTCAAAGAAATAAGCGATAAATCCAACCGCGGCAACCACGGCAAAAATAGCAACAATTAAATGTGAAGCCCTTCCCGGCCTATCATCTCCAAACCTGGTAAGAATCCAGCCAGAACCTGTCATCACTCCAGATCTTCTTATCCATACAGCCAAAAACATCATCACGAAGATTTGGTTCCATATTGGCCACATCCACATGAACATAAAGCTTTTTACGCCATAGAGAAACAAGATCCCCACCATCCAGGCAGTACCGGAAACATCGAACATCCCCGAACCGTTACTAAGCCCCAGGAAATACCATTTTATTGTTTTGCCCCCCAAAAAGTAGGAATCCAATCCTTTGGAAGCTTTCTTTGAAACCCAAATTCCTATCCCTACCGTAAGAACTAAATAAAGGGCTATAATGAGCACATCTACTAAAGCCATTAATTCGCTTGTTTTTTATTTACGCCCCAGTTCTTATTTGGCTTGGGACCCATCACAAATTTAAGCTCCCCTCCTTTTAAAATCTCCTGATGCGTGATAGAGGTTTGATTAAATTCTTCCCCATTTAAGCTTGCTGACTGAATGTAAATATTTTCTTCAGAAACATTTTCTGCAATGATATTAAAGGTTTTTCCGTCTTCCAGGTTTATCGTAGATTTCTCAAACAACGGACTTCCAATTTCATACTCGGCTGAAGCTGGATTAAATGGATATAAGCCCATACTGCTAAACACATACCAGGCAGACATTTGCCCGGCATCTTCGTTCCCGCTTAAACCATCGGGCTGGGTGCTGTACTGGGTTTTTAATATTTCATTTACCCAATATTGCGTTCTCCAGGGTTGCCCGGCTTCATTAAATAAGTAAGCAATATGGTGACTGGGCTCGTTACCGTGAGCATATTGACCAATTAAACCAGAAATATCTACCGAAGTATTATCACCGGTAATTTCTGAATCTTCGGTAAATAGTTGTTCCAATTTTTCAGTAAAATTATCTGGCCCACCGTGAAGTTCTATAAATTCCTGTGGCTCGTGGAGTACAAACCAACTGTGTTGCCAGGCATTTCCTTCGGTATAATCTGTATTTTCCCGGTGGTTGGAATGTTTAGGATCAAATGGTGTATTCCAGGTTTTACCATCTTTTGCTTTTCCTCGCATAAAACCGGTTTCGGGATCAAACAACTCCTGATAAGCTTTTGCTCTTTCAGAGAAATATTCATAATCCTCCTGTTTATCTAAAGCCTTCGCCACTTGCGCTACACACCAATCGTTATAAGCATATTCTAAACTAATGGTCACCGATTCATCTACCGCATTGTATGGAATATAACCGTACTCTTTGTAATATTTCAATCCGCGTTCATCCTGCATCATCGTAGTCTTCATCGCTTTATAAGCTTCTTCGATATCGAAATCCCTAATTCCTTTAAAATAAGCTTCAGCAATCACAGGAATGGAATGATAACCGGTCATGGTATTGGTTTCATTTCCGTAGAGCGTCCACACCGGTAAAATTTTATTGGTCTTATAATATTCCAGCATGGATTTAATAATATCGGTTACCTTATCTGGATTAGTAAGGGTTAACAATGGCTGTTGTGCCCTAAAGGTGTCCCAAAGCGATAAAGTAGAGTAAGCAGTATAATCTTCAGCTTTTACAATGCTGTCATTTTCTTTTCTAAATTCTCCATTAGCATCGCTAAAAGTAACCGGGGCCAGTTTGGTGTGATAAAGGGCCGTATAAAAAATAGTTTTTAGTGAATCTACCGGAGTTTCAACCGTGATATGTTGCAAGGATTTGTTCCAGATCTTTTGAGCATCATTTTTAATGTTGCTAAAATTAAAATCGCCTTTATCCAGGTTTTCCTTCGCATTTTCCACACTTACTGAAGAAAGCGCCAGCTTTAGCTCAACTTCTTTCCCGGTAGTCTCATCGAAAAAAAATTGTGCCGAGGTTTTAACACCTTCAACCTTATCGCCGTCTTCCTTTTTTCCATCGGCAATAAAGTGATGTTTTGCAATTGGTTTTGAAAATTCGGCAGTGAAAAATACTTTTTGATTATTAGCCCAACCCGTACTGTGTCTATAGCCACTAATTTTCCGGTCATTTTCAAGAACAATACTGGTTTCGGTAGCTTTGTCCCAGTTTATTGCAAATCCTAAGTCCAGTATCACCGATTGTTTATCACCTTCTGTAAAAGTATATTTTGAATAGCCCGTTCTCAAAGAAGAGGTAAGCTGAACATTTACCTGCGGGTCTTCCAAGAAAACCTCGTAATATCCCGGTGCTGCCTCTTCCTTATCGTGACTAAATTTAGATTTATAAGGAATATCATCTCTTGAATTCACGGTTTTGGTTAAATCTATTTCTTTGTTAACCGGCATAAACAAAAGATCTGCCAGGTCGCCTATTCCTGTTCCGCTTAAATGTAGATGGGAAAAACCGGCAATAATAGAGTCTGTAACGTGATAACCAGAAACCCAGTCCCAGGCACTATTGCCATTATCGGGGCTTAGCTGTATCATTCCAAAAGGCACGGTTGCCCCGGGATAAGTATGCCCGTGACCACCGGTCCCAATAAATGGATCTACATAATTAGTTAAGTTTTTTTCTGTTTTTTGCGGCTTTACAGCTTCTTTATTCTGATCTTTGCAGCCTAAGAAAGCTAACAAAAAAAAGAAGAGATATGGGGATTTTTTAATCATAACAGCGCTTAGATTTTCGGTACAATAAAAATTTTCGAATACAGTCTTATAAATATTTATATATTCAGCCATACTAAAAAGAATATTAGACAAACAGCAGGTAAGAAAAGCCGAATAACATAAATCCACCTTTTCCATCTTATGTCTTTACTAAAACGTTTTAAAAACAGCTTTTTTCTCAACGAAGCACAGGGATACCAAATCTCGATCACACACCACATAATTTTCTGGTCTGTTTATTTTATTTTTAACACGCTTAGATGGGGAAGTTATTACGGAGATTACCTATATTCTTTAAAAGCAAATATGCTGGGATTCCCCATACATATGATTTTATCCTACTTCACTATTTATATTTTACTACCCAAATTCATTTATAAAAAAAGAATAATTGAGTTTACTATTATTCTCCTTGGAGTAATATTTTTAATGGTTTTCTTAAAATTTGAGCTCACCTATTTTCTAATAAGTCATAATGTTTGGCCAGAGGGACCGGAAGAAACCACCACTTTTAGCTTTGATTATGCCGTGGTCATGATGTTGGGTGAGTTCTATGTAATCTCTTTTGTCACCGCTATAAAGATCATCATAAACTGGATGGGGGAAAGCAAAAAAGCGGCGCGCCTGGAAAAAACTCAATTAGAAACAGAATTACGGTTTTTGCGCACGCAAATTTCCCCGCATTTCTTTTTTAATACCCTCAACAATATTTATTCGCTTAGCTTAAGTAAATCTGAAAAAACGCCTGAGACAATTTTAAAACTTTCCGAGCTTATGCGTTATTTGTTATATGAGACCACCCGAAATCTACAAAGCCTGGAAAAAGAAATTTCCTGTGTTAGGAATTACCTCGATCTTGAAAGAATAAGGCACGGCGATAAATTACAAATTGATTTTGAAATTACAGGAGAACCAAAAGATAAGAAATTACCTCCCATGCTACTTATCCCTTTTATAGAAAATTCATTTAAACACGGAGCCAACAAAAGTAGCAGTCCGGTGAAAATAAATATAAGTTTAAACATCGCCGACAATATTTTGTATTTTAGGTGCCGCAATACTATCCCAAAGCCAGAGGACACCAGGAAGCTGGAACTTTTAAAACCAAATAAGCCTAAAACAGGCGGAATTGGAATTACCAATGTTAAAAAGCGCCTGGCTTTAGGTTATAATAACGAGGATTACGACCTTGACATTACAGAAGAAAATCAGAATTTTACAGTTGATTTAAAGCTAAGATTAGAATGAGCTTAAAGTGCGCAATTATAGATGACGAACCCCTGGCGGTAGATATTATTAAAAACTATTTGAAGCAAATAAAAGGTGTTGAGCTTGTCGCCAGTTTTAATAGCGCTTTAGATAGTTTGGAGTTTTTTCAACAAAACCAGGTAGATTTACTATTCTTAGACATAAATATGCCCGTCTTAGATGGTTACAGCTTTTTAAAAAGTCTCGCTAATAAACCCCAGGTAATTATTACTACAGCACATGAGGAATATGCAGTACAGGGTTACGAGCTGGAGATCTTAGATTATCTTGTAAAACCCATCCCTTTCCCCCGCTTTTTACAAGCCGTTAATAAAGGCATAAGAAAATTAGAAAAACCCAAAGAAGAAGATAGCAGCTGGCGCGAAAAACATCTTTTTTTAAAAATCAATAAAAAGAAGATGAAAAAAGTTTACCTGGATGATATACTGCTCATAGAAAGCCTTAAAGATTATATTAAAATAATTACTAAGGATAAAGATTACGTTATTCATCAAACTTTAAGCAGTTTTACCGAGAGCCTTCCCAAAGAGCATTTTATAAGAATTCACAGATCTTATACTGTTTCATTAGACAAGGTAGATACCTTAGAAGGGAATAGCCTGGAAATTGACGGTAAACGTTATGTTATAGGTCGCAGTTACCTAAACGATGTGAAAGATACTATTCTTGATAGTTAGTCTTCCTTATTCCTGTTCTTGAGAAAATATTTAGGGTTAACTCCATATTTCTCTTTAAATATCTTAGAGAAGTAACTTCTGTTATTCAGCCCTATAGCGGTCACAATTTCCGAAATATTTCTATCTGAAGTCATCAACATTTCCTTGGCGGCCTGCAGTTTCACATGCTGCATATATTTATTTACGGTAAGATCATAAACATATTTAAAACCTTCCTGAAGCTTATTCACATTTGTACCCGCTTCTTTAGCTAGCATTTCAACACTTAGATTACTTCCCATATCCCCCTGAATCCTCTTTACCACATAATCTACTTTTTGGATATCAGATTGTCTTAATATTTGCGGCAGTTTCCCTTCATCCTCATCATCTTCGTATTGGGCGATTTGTATTACCAGCATCTCTAGAGCCTTAGACTCCAAATATACCGAGCGCAAAAATCCGGTAAAATCTTTGGCATTAATTTCATTCATGATATCGGCGGCTTTAATGCTATAATTTCCCTGGTGAAAAAATTGCTTTTCAGATACCGCATCCCGAAAAAGGTCTTTTAAAGTAGCATCAAGATTTACAAAATCATAATTACTACGATGTACAAACACAGATCTTATAATCTCCAAACTGGAAATATAGGTTGCTTCATTTGCCTTAAAATATAAAACGTGGCCATTATAACCACTACTTGAAACAATAATATTTTGATAAGTTTCAATCTTGTTCACCTTATCAGCATCCTGAAAGGAATGTCCCAGAGAACCGCTGGAGCAAAAAATAAATTTAAGCGGATGTACCGTGCTTAAAGTAAAATGAATCTCTACATCTTCATAGAACTTACAGTTGTAAGTGATAAAGCCAAGGCCAGAATCGAAACTAATTCCCCGAATATAACCTTCTCCCACATCTTCCGGCAGGCGTATAGTATGCTCTCCACTTCCATTTTCAATTGGAGCATTTAAATTTTCTGAAATATCCTGAATAATTTCTTTTACCGGTAAGGTTTGTACTTTAATTTTCATATCGAAATAGCCTAAGCCTCATATAGTCAAGTCAATAATCTACAACAGATGTTAAATCCTAAAAACACTTATAGGTTTTAACACTTATTTTCTCACGTAAAAATAAAATTTGAACCATAGAAATCTATAAGGCATTAAACATAAAAGCTTTTGAACTAATAATAGTGTGAATAGTGTTAAATTTTACAGCTGTAAATTAATAATAATATTAACATTTAAGCCTTAATTTTTCTTAAAAAACCGTATCTTTAAACTAAATAACGTTAAGCACAATCGTGAAACATTCGTTTATTTGTAAATCACCAGTCTTTCGCCTCTCCCCGGGATAGACACTATACCCAATTCCTATGAACCTCATCTACATTTTCTTAGGCTTAGAGATTCTGGCTATTCTCGCTTTATCGGTATTTTTTATTAAAAAAATACTTAAATTTAAAAGGGAAAAAGCTGAGAAAAATCGCTAATACCGCAGTAATTGCGTGCTAGTTCACTTGTTTTTACCAGATTCATAATAATTGAAGCTATTAGAATACCAACGGCAGTCACAGCGTTTTGATTTTCGCAGAGAGCGTTTTATCTATATTGGTCCCTTAAATTAGCATCCTGGCAAGCGAGCGTGATATTAAGATTTTATTTTTACCCTCCTTCTTTAAACGTCTAAAATTTCTTGAACACCTAGAATGTCTAAGATCGTTTACATAGGTTTAATCCATTCCATTTCGAGATAATGAAACTCTAAGAATCTTGAATCTGTAAGAACCTATCTTAACAAGGTTTTCTTACTCCCAGAGAAAAAAACCATAAACTTAAAATTTTTACTAAGAAGGAAGATTCAGTCGCTGTTTGACAGTCCAGTCTTTTTTACTCCTTATAGCTTTAAATAATTAAATTTTGGAGCTTAAACCGAATAGATGAAACAAATCTTTAAAAAACTACAAAGTGATTTGTTACGTAAATATTAATAGATACTTTAGTGATCAAACAAATTTAAAAAAGATAAGCTATGTCTAAGCCATACTACAATGCAGAAGATCTAAGGAAATTTGGTAAGATCACCGAATGGAACGAAGATTTAGGCAATAAATTTTTTGATTACTACGGAAAAGTCTTTGAAGAAGGCGCACTTTCTGCCCGGGAAAAATCCCTTATTGCACTGGCTGTTTCGCACGTAGTGCAGTGTCCTTATTGTATTGACGCTTACACCAAAGACGGGCTGGAACGAGGAATAGAAAAAGAAGAAATGATGGAAGCCGTACACGTTGGGGCTGCCATTAAAAGTGGCGCTACCCTTGTTCACGGCGTGCAAATGATGAATAAGTATGAAAAACTTTCCATGTAAGTGATTTTTATTTTTAGCTTCTATTCCAGTCTAACCAATAATTGGATCTTTAATTTTTAAACTTCTGAATAAATTTTATGGCATTATTAAAATCTTTATCTGCAAGAAAAGATGACCTTTCAAAACCGGCCAATCAGCTTAAATTTTTAAACAATGGAATTTTCCGCGAAGGAGAGTTACCTACGTTTAAAGATAAAATAGCCGAAACCGGTAATTTTCCGCTAAAACCTAAAAAGCTGGAAATCCTTCAGCTTAATTTAGGTTATATGTGCAACCAGGTTTGCTCCCATTGTCACGTAGATGCCGGGCCAGACAGGAGAGAGATAATGACCAAAGAAACTATGTTACAATGCCTGGAAGTTATTAAAACTACCGGTGCACATACGTTAGACCTTACAGGAGGGGCGCCAGAGATGAACCCCAATTTTAGATGGTTTGTAGAGGAGGCTTCTAAAGCCGGGATTAAAGATTTCATCGTGCGCTCTAATCTCACGATTATTCTGGCCAATAAAAAATATCATGACCTGCCGGAGTTTTTCAAGAAATATAATGTACACGTGGCCTCCTCCCTACCCTTTTACAAAAGGGAAAAAACCGACAAACAAAGAGGTAGTGGCGTTTTCGATAAATCTATAAAAGCCCTACAAATGCTAAACGAGGTTGGTTATGCCCAGGAAGGCACAGGACTAAAATTAGATTTGGTGTACAATCCCGCCGGTGCTTTCCTCCCTACCAATCAAAAAGAACTGGAACGCGATTTTAAAGTAGCTTTAAAAGAAGATTTTAATATCGATTTTAATGAGCTCTTCGCTATTACCAATCTACCAATAAGCCGATTTTTAGAATATTTGATCGCTTCAGAAAATTACGAAGATTATATGTATGCACTGGTGGATGCTTACAACCCGAAGGCGGTAGAAAGCGTGATGTGCACCAATACTATTTCCATAAGCTGGGATGGCTGGCTCTATGACTGCGATTTTAACCAAATGTTGGAATTAAAAGTGAACAGCAAAGTGCAGCATATAAGCGATTATAACGAAGATCTATTGAACGATCGTGAAATTAGAATTTCTCAGCACTGTTATGGTTGTACAGCAGGATCTGGAAGTAGTTGCCAGGGAAGTGTTACTTAAGTTAAAAAATTAAGGCTGTAGTTTAATAAAGCTATTAGAATTGTGATGTAATGTCATTCCGACGAAGGAGGGATCTCCTCCTTTAGAACAAAGATTCTTTACTTCGCAAGCTGACTTCTACACGAACAAACCAGGATATTTTCAGCGCAATGCTAAACTAGAAACATCAAATTTTAAAGATTAAGCAAAACAGTGAAATAGTCTTTATCCGCTTTTAAATATAATATTGAATTTGTAAGACTTTAATTTCAATATTAATGCCTTCAACTATTTAGGATAGATGACAATTATTGTTATTTATGGTTATGCAATAAAATAGTTTTATGAAGCAATTTTTAATTTACTGTTTTATCTTGATAGGCGTCTCCTCTCACGCCCAGGCAGATTTAGATAAACTTTTAGCGCGTTATAATTCGCAAACTGTGCCATATATTTCTGTGGAAGAATTAAAAATGCAAAGTAAAGACACTAACCTGGTAATTTTAGATGCCCGGGAACCAAAAGAATTTAAAGTAAGCCATATAAAATCAGCCGTTTATGCCGGGTTTTCCCAATTTTCAGTAACAATAATTTCACATTTGATTAATGATAAATCCAGACCTGTAGTGGTATATTGCTCGCTGGGAATACGTTCTGAAACCATTTCAGAAAAATTAAAAAAAGAAGGTTATAGCAATGTTAGTAATTTATATGGCGGCATTTTTGAATGGAAAAATAAGGGATATTCCGTTTATAACGAGTTTGACGAGCCCACAGAGAGAGTTCACGTATTTGCGAAACGCTGGGCGAAATATTTAAAAAACGGAGAAAAAATCTTTTAAATCTGTAAAAAAATAATCATTTGAAATCAGAAAATTTATTGCTCATCTTTACCAGAAACCCCGAGTTGGGAAAAGTGAAATCAAGACTGGCTAAAGATGTAGGAGAAAAATCGGCTTTAAGGATTTATGAATTCTTATTGGAACACACGGCCTCGGTCACTAAAAACCTGGCGGTTCATAAAGAAGTCTATTATTCTGAAGAAATTTGGGAGCGGGATGTTTGGGATAACGAATTATATTCCAAAAAACTACAAAAAGGTGAAGATTTGGGAGAAAGAATGCTTCAGGCATTTAAAGATGGCTTCAAGAACGGGTATAAAAATATTATTATTATTGGGAGCGATCTTTACGAACTGGAAACCAAAGACCTGGAAACCGCTTTTCTTTTACTTCAGCAAAAAGAAACAGTTATTGGTCCTGCCACAGATGGCGGATACTATCTTTTAGGAATGAATAAGCTTTATCCGCAGGTTTTTAAGCAAAAAGTCTGGGGAACTTCCAGCGTTTTGGAAGCTACTTTAGAAGATTTGAAAGGAACAGAACTGGGTATTTTAGAAGCAAGAAACGATGTAGATCATTTTTCAGATATTAAAGATCATCCCGATTTTCAGCAATTTTTTAATCATTAAATTACCTTCAGAAAAAATCATTTAAATGCACACATTTAGTCGAAAATTATGAAAGAGAAAATACAGGAAAGCACTAAATTTTTAGAAGAAAAAGGTTTTAAAAACCCGCAAATAGGGATCATTTTGGGTACCGGACTGGGGCAATTGATAGACGAAATTTCCATAGAAGCCGTGGTGAGTTACAACGACATTCCAAACTTCCCCACCGCAACGGTAGAATTTCACAAGGGAAAATTGATTTTTGGAAGCCTGGCCAACAAAAAAGTAGTCGTGATGCAGGGTCGTTTTCATATTTATGAGGGATATAATATGCAGGATGTCACTTTCCCGGTGCGCGTTATGCACCAACTGGGCATCAAAAAATTATTGGTTTCTAATGCTTCCGGCTCTGTAAACCCCAATTTCAAAAAAGGGGAATTGATGCTTATTGACGATCACATTAACTTATTGGGGAATTCACCCCTGGCGTTCAAAGGAGTAGATCAACTGGGCGAGCGCTTTGTAGATATGAGTGCGCCTTATGATGCAAAAATGAATAAAGCTTTTGAAAACATTGCTGAAACTGAGCAAATAAAATTGCACAAAGGCGTTTATACCGCCCTACTAGGACCACAACTAGAGACCCGCGCTGAATATAAAATGCTCCAAATTTTGGGCACAGATACCGTGGGAATGAGCACGGTGCCAGAGATTATTGTGGCCAATCACTTAAAACTCCCGGTGGCTGCGGTTTCGGTAATTACAGATGAAGCAAACCCAAAAGATCTAAAACCCGTAGATATAAAAGAGATTATAGCCATGGCCGAAAAAGCCGAACCAAATATGATTGTTTTATTTAAGGAATTGATAAAAACGATTTAAAGTCGCAATTCCCACGTTGAAATAATTTAATCGGAAAGTCCTCGCAGTCCCGTATAGTTATCGGAAATGTGAGGACTTGAGGGAATCACAAAAAATCAAAATTATGAAACAGAATATTTCAAAAACCTTCCGCAGTCTAAGCCTGGGATTTATACTTTTTGCGTTTACCAGCTGTAACCTGCTATCGGCGGCTGGCTTGAGCGATAAAGGACTTTCCAATAAAAAAGTACCGGAAAAGCTAACTTCCACTACTGCAAATTCGGCAGTAAATTTAGATCATAGTTTATGGACTAAGCTTTTACAAAAACACGTGGATAAAAGTGGGGATGTAGATTACAAAGCATTTAAAGATGATAAAAAGCAATTGGAGGAATATCTAAGCATGCTTTCTAAGAACAAGCCCGGTAAAGATTGGTCTGTGCAGGAACAACTGGCCTATTACATAAACCTTTACAACGCCCATACCGTGGCACTTATTTTAGAAAATTATCCGTTAAAAAGCATTAAAGATATTGAGAGTCCCTGGACGAAAGCTATTGTAGCAGTGGGCGATAAGAAATTAGCTTTGGGTGGGATAGAAAATAGTATTTTACGAAAAATGAATGAGCCGCGAATTCATTTTGCCATAAACTGCGCCTCTATTTCCTGTCCAAAACTTTTAAACGAAGCTTATACGGCAGCGAAAATCAATGAACAATTAGATGAAGTTACACGTGAGTTTATTAATTCTGATAAAAACAAGATCGGCGAAAACGCTGCTAAGCTTTCGGCTATTTTCGATTGGTATAAAAAAGACTTTATTACTAAGAAAATTAAATCGGTTAGGGAATATGTAAATCAATATTCAGACATTAAAATCAATAAAGGCGCAACAATTTCTTATAAAAGTTATAACTGGAACCTAAACGAGCAGAAATAAAGGAATGATAAGCATTATTATTCCGGTTATAAATGAGGAAGACGGGATTTTGAAGTTATTAGGCCATCTTCAGAATTCCTCTTCTCATTTTATTTCAGAAATTATAGTAGTGGACGGCGGTAGCACCGACAACACTACGGACTTACTTCAGCAATCTACTAATGTACAGCTTATAAAGTCTGAAAAAGGAAGAGCCAGGCAAATGAATGCCGGGGCTCAAGCAGCAAAGTGCGAAATTCTGTATTTCTTACACGCCGATTCCTATCCCCCACAAAATTTCGACAAACTTATTGTGACGCAGTTTCAAAAAGGAAATAAAGCCGGCTGCTTTTGTATGCGGTTTGACCATTCACATTGGCTGCTTAAATTCTCCGGCTGGTGCACTCGCTTTAATTACAAAATATGTCGTGGTGGGGATCAATCTTTATTTGTATCCAAAACACTTTTTGAAGAAATTGGAGGTTTTAATGAGGATTTTGTGATCTATGAAGACAACGATTTTATAGAAAAGCTTTATCAGAAAAAACAATTCACCATTATCAAAAAATGGCTAACCACCTCGGCACGACGTTATGAAGAATGCGGAGTATGGACATTGCAGTATTTCTTTTTAAGAATTCATCTAAAAAAATGCTTTGGAGCAGGCCCGGAAGAATTACATCGTTTTTATAAACAAAAAGTACAGGTGTAAACGCTATTAAATATAACAAGGTCCTACTTCTCTTAGAAATATACCGCTCCTATGGAGCTCTTTTTTATCCCTGAAAATCTTCTGCTATAAATATTTCGCTTCTCTGAAGCTCCTAAGTCTTTGTTTCCAGTTTGATTATTCTATAGCAAAAATTACATTCCGAATTTCCCTTAAGCCTCGTAAAGGCGGTATATTTATAGTAAAATAGCAGTGACGCTCTATAAGCTCCAGCGAAGCGGCATAGCTATTCATACCCGATTTTCTTATATTTAAAAAAACCATTATTGCCATAATGCACAATCAAGATAAAATATACCGCTCCTATTGGAGCTCTTTTTTATCCCTGAAAATCTCCTGCTATAAATATTTCGCTTCTCTGAAGCTCCTAAGTCTTTGTTTCCAGTTTGATTATTCCATAGCAAAAATTACATTCCGAATTTCCCTTAAGCCTCGTAAAGGCGGTATATTTATAACCTGAGTTCGATGTAAGAAAGTGGGATTTTTCTTGAATTTTTAGGCAATAGAAAAGCGGAAAATTAGTATATTTAAGTGTCTAAAATTCAAA
>NZ_FQVT01000008.1 GCF_900129445.1 Salegentibacter echinorum | reverse complement strand
GTGAATCCATATGAATGGCTTAAATATACCCTGGAGAATATTATGTCCATCAACCATAAAAATATCCGGAATCTCTATCCTCAGAATTATAAAAAATTACAGCTAGACTGAACATGATTTTATTATAAAAAAATAGATAATAAAATTACGCTAAATTAAAAGATGTAGTTGGTGGGGCGCATACTTTATATCTATGGAAACAAAATCTATGGAGTTTGGTAAATTTGAAAAGTAGCTTAAGTAAACTTTTTCAGGAATTATATTTCCAGAGAATCGGTTAAAAATATTGATCTGTTTAGAAAGTTCCAGATTATTATACTGAATTTGCTCACACTTTGTACACATTTGTTCCTGAGGTAAATATTTCATTTTATTGTTTGTTTTGTCCGGCTAAAATAAAAGCTGAAGAAGACAGCCTATGTCGTTGTTTTATAGAATATGTCAGCTTGTATTTTTGAAAAATGGAGAAAACTCTTTTTACTAAGTTAGATCCAACAAAGCCACCAACACCCATCTATCTGGAATACCTTCAAAATAATAAACCGGTTCGCCATATTTATCTTTTCGTTTTAAAACTTTACCATCTAAAACCCAGATTTTAGGTCCGTATTTATCCCTGTATCGAATGTGATATCCATCGAATTCGTATAAGCGATTGCCATATTTGTTTTTAAGCTTTACTGTGCTGCCATCCAGGTAATACAGGCTCTCTCCGTATTTATCTTTGAGTTTGATTTTGTTGTTATCCCGGTAGAAAAGCGCATCGCCATGCTTGTTCTTCTGTTTTAAAACATTTCCTTCTACAAAATAGATTTCTTCGCCATATTTATTTTTTTCTCTTATGACCTGTGCGTAAATTGGATTGTTGAAAAGGAAGAGGAGTAGAAGTGATATAAAAAAATGCCTGGGTTTCATATTTAAAGAGTTCTAGGAGTTATTAATTTTTGGAAAGTTTTAAGTGACTTTGTAAAAGATAATTTGATTTGTCATTGCGAGACCTCATTCAAAAAAAACTTGGAAAACGGCGATATTGACATAATGGATTCAGATTGGAAGTTTAAAAAAAGTTGCCACAAATATTTAAAGTTTGATAATTTTTAAGCTTGGAAAACTGATTTTTAACTAATTAAATTTACCTAAATTCTATCCCATATCAACCCTTCCGACTCCTTCCGCTGTCGCAGAAGAAGCCTCCTTCCCTTCAAAAGGGAAGGAGCACTTTCAATTCGCCTAACTAACCTGATAAGCGCTCCCCTACTTGGCAAGGAGGGGATGAATTCAGCTTTGCTGAAGAAGGGGTGGTTGCGTTTTTTGTTCATTTTTTATTTAAAATTTAAAAATTATTATAATTTTAAGTGGCTCATAATTAGAATATTACAAATTCAGTCAATGATAGGAACGAAGCAATCTCAACTTGTTGGTAATCAATAAGCAGATTGCTTCACTTCTCCCGATGGCTATCGGGACGTAATGACGTTAAATCTTGCTTTTGAGACAGCTACTTAGTTGTAATTGGCCAAACTACGTTCTAACTCTTCCTTAATTTGAGTTCTTAAACTTTTTGGTTCTATTACTTTTACCTGATCTCCATAAGAGAGGATTTCCATCTTAAAATCGTAGGTAGGGCGAATAAAATATTTAAACTGAATTTCATTTTTATTCTTTAAAATTAACTCCTGACTATGATGTAATGGGAGCGATTCTACATACCTGCCTTCCCGGGGCGTAAAGGAGAGAACAACTTCCACGGCTTCTTCGTCGGTTCCATTTATAATCCCGAAACAATCTTTAAACTCCTCATAGGCCTCGTATTCAATTGGTGCAAACCTGTCTTTAGTAATTTCCAATTCCATAATTCTATCTAAGGAAAAGTTTTTGATTATACCATCTTTAGTGTCTTCAGCGATAAGGTACCAGCGGTTTTGAGCTTCTTTAAGTGCGATGGGTTTTACCTTGCGTTTGCTCACCGATGTATCCCAAAATTTATAATATTCAAATTCCACTGCTAAATAATTCTGACTGGCGTGTAATAAACCGGCTAAATGTTGAGTGCCCAGGGGTTTCCTTTCCTCGAAAATCAGTTGATTACCAAAACTTTTTGAAAGCCTAATGGCATTTAAGAGATCAAAATTTTCCCGCAATCTTTGCGTGTGGGTTTCTTCAACATCCTCGATAATAGCATATTTTTTAGTGCTACGGTTACACTTAATTTCTATTTTGTGAATAGTTTCAATGTCTTTTATATCTCTTTGAAACGTACGTTGAGAACTGAATAAATCTTCTTCTACGGCATCGGGATCATCGGCCATCATATCCTGAACTTCTTCATAAGTCATAGGTCGTAACCTAAGCAGGGAGATGATTTTGTAATGGCGTTTTATGGTTTGACGAACAGACATGGTTTTTACTTTTGTGGTTTAATGCGATGGAAATTAATTTGAGTTCAAAAACGTCAGTTCGAGTGATTTTTCTTTGAAAAATTTTATCGAGAACAAGTTTTTGAACTTCATTCGCTGTTCTCGATACAAAATCCTTTCAGGATTTTACTCGAACTGACGGACTAGTGTAATAGATTTAAGCACAAATATCCCTAAAGAATTTCTCTACCTGATCTGTAAAAACATCTATAGGAATTCGATGACCTAATTGCGGTAGCACTTTGATGTTCAATTCTGATTTTTGCAGATTTTTGCCTAAAAAGTTTAGGGTTTCGGCTGCATTCACCACCTCGTCACTTCCGCCCAGTAAAATCTTTTTATAGGAATAGTTGCCGGTAAATTGATTATCGAGGTTTAGGCTTTGGTGCTTAACCAGTGGCGGATTAAACAATAATGCCGGTCTGCCTATAATTTCTGAAACCGCATAGGCGTTAAGCGCGCCCATACTGCTCCCCATTACAACATCAATTTCTATAGTTGAGTACTGTTTTAAAATCGTTTCCGGTTGGAAATGTTTTGCCGAATAATCAATATCAGGCGCGAAAACCTGTCCGTAGTCTTCCAGGATTTCTCGCTTTTCATCACTTAATTTGCTGTTGAGGCCGTGCAGGTAAAGTATTTTCATATTACTTGGTTTTTTCTTTTTTACTTAAATCAGTTCGGTAAGATTTGCCATCTTTTCCCCAATTCCAGCTATCCGAAATTTCCTTTTTCTGTGGAAGTTCTTCATCTGAAACTGCTAATTTTTCCCTTACAATCCTTCTTAATTTGCGATTGGCTTTCTGCTTTTCAGCTTTTTCTGAAGCAGCCTTGCAGTTAGGAAGAATTGGTGTTTTGCGTTTAGATCTACTCACTTTTATTTGATTTTAGAAAGACTCGTCTTCAAGATCATTTTCGGTTATCGCATTGATATTGACCAAAGAATTCATCATGTTTTCAAGTTCATCAAAGAAGCCAATTAATATTTTGAGATTAGTATCTTCGGTGCCGCGAAATTGATCCAGATCAAATTTATAGGTGTCGCCTGGTTCAAAAACAGTATTTATTTCAGCATATTCGCCGGTCATTCCTACATTGATGATTCTGGTGAGTAGTTCTTCATGCACCTTAAGTAGATGCTTGTAAGTAAGAATAATTTTCTCTCTGTATAAATCCATTTTTTTTATGCTTAGCGAGGTTTAGTTTTTATTGAAACTCCATTCTACTTCACCTAAATCTATCCTATTGATTTAATACCAATTTAATCATGTAATAACGCATTCAAACTCGTTCATTTTCCGCTCTATTTTCTTGCTCATAATTTCCATAGCTATGGCTATGCAAATCAATCGCAGCGTCATAGAACAAAAAAGCAACTTCGTTTTCTGTGCGACATTTCAAAATTAAGTTGGTATAATTCATTTCCAGGTAAGTATAAATATTAGGTACGCCCACGTGAAGCGTGATTTCAAAACCACCTAAAGTTTCTTCTTCCAGCATTGTTCTTCCGCCGTACTTGATCTCTTGTTGAATATGCTGGTATTGCTCTTCGGTAAGTGTTATTTCTAGTTTTCTCATTTCCCTTTGATTGAATTACAATAATACGGCAGGTAGGCGACAAAATATGACGCCTTTATTAAAACCATTAGATTTATATGTTTTAAATTGATAGGTGAGTTAATATAAATTAAGAGAAATCTATGACAACCTGGGGCGCTTTGTGTCCATATATAATGTTTCCCCTTCAGTCTCAGGCTGGATCAAATCGAAATTGAATTTTTCTTTATCAGCCAGTTGAATACAAACTCTTGCGTGATCATAAATTTTTTCCGGGCTACAGTTGGGATAAAGTTTTTGCAAAGCAATTTTCCGCAATTCAAAAACATCCTTTTTTTCCAGCGTTAATTTGTCAAGATAATACTCGGTATGTTTAAGGGGGAAGTAATCTTTATCATAACCGGGTTTTTGATTTGCTGATTTTTTAAGTTGCTTAAAAGGAAACTCATCTACCACATAATTTTTTGCCACGCAATAATCGAAAATAAGATTCCTCATAATGTTTTCTTGCAATTTAATATCGGTTAGACCATCCTGAGCTTTTGATTCCGCTTTACATATATTTGCTGAAATTATTTCTATTTTAGATTTAACTTCTTCAAATTTTATTTCTTTTGATGAATTAAGGTTATGAACCTCCTTAAATACTTTGTAAGTCAGAGTTTTTAATTCGCGGGAATTTTCCATTAATTGAAAATTGAGCTCCATTAAAAGGAGCAAGTGAATTTTGTTTTTGCTAAGCTACCAGGCTTAAGTGGCATTTCATTACGGTTTTCCGTAAAACACTACTTAATTTTTTTTAGTCTCCTGGGCTTGATTTTTTTCAGCTGGAGATAAATATAATTCTTTAAACCGTTTATGTGGTTTTTAATTTTCGATTCAGTCAAGTGATTTCTCGCTGTATATTCAGAAATTACTTTTCAGTAATTGTTGTTTCTATGATTCTCATTTATCTTCGTTTGAATTGCAATAGTACAAGAAGGAGGCGACCAGATATGTCGTCTTTATAAAATTAGTCCAATTAAAATTATTGAGCCGAATATTTACCTTATTCAGCTCAAAAAAGACGTATATTTGAGTTGAATAAATAACTTTTTTAGCTCATTATGTATAATTGGCAACTAAAAAATTGGCCGGCTTTCGACTATAAATCGAATGCTATAGAGGATATAGTAGTCGAATTTGCCTCTGAAACCTGGGAGGTAAAAGGTATTATAGATACTTTGCCACCCGATTTTAAAACAAGATGCAGTTATACAATTTATGATCGATGAGGCGATTAAGACTTCTGCTATTGAAGGGGAATATTTTAGTCGGCAGGATATAATGTCCTGAGCGCAGCCGAAGGGAGTCTCGTCCCACAAAGAAAAGCCTCACTAAAGTGGGTTTTTTATGCGTTTATTTCAAATATTTAAATTGCTACAGAATAGATGATATTTCCCATCATCATTCCTTTTTTCGGGTGTTGGAATATTCCTTTAAAATCACATTCAATATTTTATGATTTAACGAATAATCAACCGGTAAATCAATCACTTGCACTCCTTTTGCGTTTAGGGCTGTTTTTAAGTTATCTTCAAAATCTTCAACGGAACCTGGCTGATATCCCGTGGCCCCAAAACTTTCTGCATATTTTAAAAAATCAGGATTGTCGTAGTCCATACCATAATTTTCAAAACCATCCCCTTCCTGCTTCCATTTTATCATTCCGTAGGCATTATCATTTAAAATGATGACCACCAGATCGAGCTCCATTCGAATAGCGGTTTCCAGTTCTTGCGAATTCATCATAAATCCGCCATCGCCGTTAATGGAAATTACTTTTCGGTCTGGATACAATTCCTTCATCATTATGGCAGAAGGCAAACCGGCTCCCATCGTCGCCAGCGCATTGTCCAATAACACACTATTTTGCAAATAAGCCGGGTAATTTCTGGCAAACCATACTTTGTAAATTCCATTGTCCAGGGTAATCATCCCATCTTCCGGAATGCTGTCTCTTATTATCCTAAGGCAGCGTTGCGGTAGGATTGGGAAACGATCGTCCTGTTGGTATTTTGCCAAATGCGAGGCCACATTTTCTTTTATTTCTAGGAATAAATCGGTGTTCCATTGTTTTGCATTTGGCTTTAAAGCAGATGTCAACTGCGTAACACTATTGGCAATATCGCCAATTACGTTAAGTTGTGGAAAATAGACTTCATCTACTTCCGCAGGGAAAAAATTGAGGTGAATTACCTTTCTATCGTCCTCAGGATGCATAAAAAACGGTGGTTTTTCTATGGTATCATGCCCCACGTTTATAATTAAATCTGATTTATTTATTGCTTCGTGCAAAAAATCGAAATCGGAGAGTGCGGCGGTACCCAGGTATAACGGATGCCGTTCATCTATAATTCCTTTTCCCATTTGAGTATTAAAAAACGGAATCCCCAGCTCATCAACGAATTTTGTTAGTGCAATACTGGCGCGTTTGCGATTGGCGCCCGCACCTAATAGTAGCAGCGGTTTTTTGGCGGACTTTATGAGTTTTGCTGCTTTGTCTATTGTTTCTTTTCCTGCGTAAGGGATTTTATAACCCACTACATCAAAGAAGTGCGGGTCTTTTATTTCCTCCTTTGCAATATCCTCCGGGAACTCCATATGTACTGTTCCCGGTCTTTCTTCCTGCGCTAACCTAAAAGCTTCCCTCACAATAGAAGGCACGTTTCTACCGTGCGATATTTGTCGGGTGTATTTCGTAAGCGGGCGCATCATCTCCACCACATCAATAATCTGAAATTTACCCTGCTTACTTGTTTTTATCGGTTTCTGGCCGGTTATTAAAACCAGGGGCATGGCGCCCAATTGTCCGTAGGCCGCGGGAGTGACCAAATTGGTTGCACCGGGACCTAAAGTTGATAAACATACTCCGGCTTTTCCGGTAAGCCGCCCGTAAGTTGCTGCCATAAAACCGGCGCCCTGTTCGTGGCGTGTGACAATAAATTTTATTTTTTTTGATTTCCGAAGGGATTCCAGAAAATCTAAATTTTCTTCTCCCGGTACGCCAAAAATATATTCTACACCTTCATTTTCCAGCGCTTTTATAAATACATCAGATGCTTTCATTATCGAGGATTAATTTTATACACTATGCAAAAAGCGTATTTTGATTAGAATTAAATATACTTAAAATTTATGGGGTGCCCATAATAGTTAAGTTAATGACTCATATCGCCTTTGTACATACTGTCTCGTCCCCAATTTATTTCGATTTCTATTTTTAAACTCCAACCTTTCATAGCGCAAGAGAACTGTAATCCAGATATTTATAGTTTTAGATGAAACATAGATTTTAACCCTTCTCTACTTCAAGAAGGAGGTTTAAAATATAGTAGGGATAATTTGTTAGTTATTTTTTATATACCTATACTTCCGCCTTATCAATTATATTTTTTAGAAAATCTATAAGGTTAAAAACTTTAGATTTTCAATAGCCCACATTTTTATAAGTTTTTTTATTTAATTTTTTCTGTGCAATTTTAAGCCGGAAATTAATATGATTTGTGGGATCTAAATTGAATAAGATTTGCATTCTTAGTGAACTTTATTTTTAAACAAATTATATATGTCGATTAAAGTCTCCAGAAAAGAAAATGTTTCGAAATTTTTAGGCTTAGTAGTTAATAAGACTGTGTTTCTTTCCACTATCGCCGTAATTATTTTTAGCGTTTTATTTACATTAATTTTTAAAGAAGAAGCCGATCTTTATTTTGGGCAGGCGCAAACTTTTGTCTCGGCCCACGGTGGGTGGATTTACACTTTAGTCGCTAACTTTTTTATTATTTTTTGTTTTTACCTGGCTTTTAGCAGGTTTGGTTCACTAAGGATTGGTGGGAGCCAGGCGAGACCAGAATTTAGTGGCTGGTCCTGGTTTGCGATGCTTTTTAGTGCAGGGATAGGGAATGGATTAGTTTTGTTTAGTATTGCAGATCCTGTACGAGACTTTTTAAATCCGCCCAGGTTAGCTGGAGAATCCCCGGTGTTAATTGCTCAGGAGGCAATCAATTTTTCTTTTTTGCACCACGGGATTCACGGCTGGGCTATCTACTGTTTGGTAGGATTGTCTTTAGCCTATTTTACCTTTAATAGAAAAATGCCACTCACCTTGCGTTCTGTGTTTTATCCCGTTTTTGGAAATAGGATCTACGGCTGGTTGGGTGATGTTATAGATATCATGGCCGTGATTACTACTTTGTTTGGATTGGCTACCACTATAGGTTTTGGTGTAGGTCAAATAAACTCAGGATTGACTCACGTTTTTGGGCTGCCCAGTTCTTTATTCTATCAAATTATTATAATTACTGTGGTTACACTTGCCGCAACTCTTTCAGCCTTTAGCGGGGTGGACAAAGGAGTGAAAATTTTAAGTCAGTTAAATGTACGGGTGGCCTCATTAATTTTCATCTTGGTACTTTTGCTTGGCCCAACTACGTTTGTTTTTAAATCATATATCCAAAACTTAGGGAGTTATCTCGTTAATTTTGTAGAAATGGCTACCTGGACGGAAGCCTTACAGGGTACCGACTGGCAAAAAATTCGTACCATTATGTATTGGGGATGGTGGATCTCCTGGTCTCCATTTGTAGGTACATTTATCGCTCGAATTTCTAAGGGTAGAACCATAAAGGAGTTTATCTTGTGCGTGCTCATTCTGCCTGCTCTAGTTACTTTTTTATGGTTTAGTGCCTTTGGCGGCATTACCATGAGAGATATACTTGGTGGCGATACCGCTATGATTGCTGCGGTAAATGATAATATTTCCACAGCCTTATATGTGTTTTTTGATAAATTTCCATTAGCGATTGTATTAAAATGTTTGGGGCTCGTGCTAATTTGTAGTTTCATTATTACTTCTGCAGACTCTGGAGCCTTGGTGGTAGATAGTATTACCTCTGGCGGAAAGTTGAAAACCCCGGCTTTTCAGCGTGTTATTTGGGCAGGTGCAACTGGAGTTATCGCAGCGGTGCTTATGTACGGCGGGGGTTTAAATGCTTTACAAACAGTAGTTACTATTTCTGGTCTTCCCTTTGCAATTTTGTTGCTCATGATGTGTTATTCTTTATATACAGGAGTAAAAGAAGATTACAATAAAAATAAACGCAAAGAGAAACTCGTGGAAAAAGAGACCTATAGAAAGAATATTATTCAGTTAGTAAATAAAGATCGAGAAGAGAAAAAATTAAAAAAAATAGAAGATAATTCACAAGATCAGGACACATCTCCTATTAACGACAAGTAAGCTGAAATGAAAAAAAAGATAGACCCTAACGGCGAATTAACTTTAATGCTAGCTCTGGATTTAACCAAAATGGATGAAATTTTGTTAAATTACGTTAGCTTCTTATGCAAAGTGTGGAAAGTAAAGCACCTTTATATAACACATAACATTAAACAGTATAAGATATATGATCTATATGATGATTTTTTACGAGAAGACATTACCGTAGAAGATATTGTAGATAAAGCATTGCAACGAAATATTGAGAAATACTATACCGGTAGTGTAGATCATACATTAATAATTACTGCTGATGATTATACCGAAAGCATTCTTACCCATCTTACCCGCGAGTATCAAATAGACTTGCTTATAACGGGAAATAAAGATGAACTGCAAGGGACTGGTGCTCTTAGTCAAAAACTGGTGCGCATGATTGATGCTCATCTTTTATTGGTGCCCGAAACAACAAAACACCAAATTAAAAAGATCCTGGTACCTACAGATTTTAGCTCTGGTTCTGCAAAGTCTTTTAAAATAGCTAAAAGTTTAGCCGAGCAAACACAGGCAGAAATTGGTGCGCTTCACGTGTACAATATCCCTTCCTACTTTTTTCCCTATATTAATAGTGAGAAAGCAGTAGATAAAACGGAAAGACACTTGCAGACAAAGGTTAAACAGTTTCGTAAAAAGTATGAATTAGGCCAGGATTTGAAATTTCGTTATACCGATAGGGAAGAACTCTCTGTTGTGGAAGCCATTGAAAATCATGCGTTAAAAGGAAATTTCGATATTATTTTGGTTTCTGTGCGTGGAGGTAACAATATAACTTCACTATTTGTTGGGAGCGTTACCAATGCCTTATTAATTAGACATAGGGAAATGCCTTTGTTGGTTGTAAAATAACCTGAAGATTTGATAATTTAAGATCAATAGCGTCCTAAACACTTTTGGAGATATTTTATAAGAAACTATTATGATCGGGTTCCGATAGCTTTTTATAATGATTGGGATGATTTTTAGTTACGGTTTCTTCGGCCTATCGAAAATTTAGGGATTGAACGATAAATTTAGATAAAGTCTAGCTTGTCCCGAGCGAAGTCGCGGGATAAGCCTAGACTTTTTTGTTTCTTGTTTGGGCAATGCAATAAAGATAAAATCTATTTTAAAATTAGGACAATACAGCTTCGGCAAATCTTTTTTATGCTAAGAACGAATAATCTTAGATAACCACATTTCATTCAGATTTAACCCTTTTCTAACAAAGCTCACGAGTAAGCTCAGGCATCGATATAAAAAATCTGTTTTACGGAAAACCCGTAAGATGATTTCTTCCTCGGAATCGCTTTTTGAGTTCCAATAATTATTAGAATTTGCGGTTTCCATCGAATATTCCGGGATTGTTTTCTTCTCAAAGAAGTATAATAATCCAGAGAGTTTTATTGAGGCTTATCTTCATTTTTGTTTCTCTATGAGTTCTCGAACAAAAGTTAAGAAAATCATAAAATAATTGTAATTTTGGGCTATGATAAAGGCAGTAATTATTGATGACGAAATAAATGCGCAAAGCTTATTGGAGAAAACCCTGGATAGGTATTTGCCAAATAGAGTGAATATTGTTGCAAAATGTAATGGAGTAGATGCAGGTGTGCTGGCAATAAAAAAACATGAACCCGACCTGGTTTTTTTAGATATTCAAATGCCCGAAAAGAATGGTTTTGAACTCTTTAAGTATTTTAAAGTTATAAAGTTTGAAGTCATTTTTACCACTGCCTATGATAAATTTGGCATAAAGGCAATTAAACGTAGCGCTCTGGATTATCTACTTAAACCAATAAATCATTTAGAGCTGGCTGAAGCCATAAGGAAGTATGAAAAGAAAGACGAAGGTAATTCTGCTCAAAGAAAATTGTCTTTATTACTTGAAAACCTGAATGTAAACGATCAAAATGTAAGTAAAATTGCTTTTCCAACCCTGGAGGGATTTGAACTTATACATACCAATCAAATATTGTATTGCAAGGCCGAAAGTAATTACTGCCGTATAAAAAAGATAGACAGCACCGCAAAATTAGCTTCAAAGACTTTAAAATTTGTGGAAGAATTACTTCCGGTCAATTCTTTTAATAGAATTCATAAGAGCTACGTCATCAACTTAAATTATGTGGTAAGGTATAATAAGGCAGACAAGGAAATTGAATTAACCAACGGAGAGAAGCTTCCTGTTTCCTTTCGAAAAGAAGAAGAGTTTATTAATGCCATTCTGCAAGACCACTAAATTACTTCTTTTAATAATCTTTTGGTTTAATTTTGCTTTTTCTCAAAATTATCCCACTAGCAATTTTACTTCAGCTACAGATTTACCAAATAATTCGGTGAGATCCTTATTGGTGGATAGCAATAATAGTCTATGGATTGGAACTGAAAATGGCGTAGTTAAAAAACAAAATGACGAATTTCAATATTTCTTTGAAGAAGATGGACTGGCTCAAAACTCTTGTTGGGCTATTGCAGAAGACAATAATAATAAGTTGTGGTTTGGAAGCTACGGGGAAGGACTCAGCATTTATGACGGGTATGAATTCGAAATTATTTCAGTTAAAGATGGGTTGGTTCATAATCAAATCACCAAACTGTTTTCTTGCGGAAGCTATATGTATGTGGGAACGAGTGATGGTGTATCCCTAATTGATGTTAATACCTTTCAGGTAAAATCTTTAAAAATGCCTGCTACGGAAGAACTTTTTAGGGTTCAGGATTTTTTCGAATACCAGAGCCAAGTTTATGTTGTTACGTATAGAACAGGAATCTTCAGGATCTTAAACGAGGATGAAAAAGCTACTTTGATAAAGGTAAACGATCATAAATTTATTTATTCAGTTTTAAAGAATAATGATAGTATTTACAGCAGCAATAAGGGGTTCTTTACCAAAAGTTCGCTTAGTGATTATTTGAGTGATAAGGATTCTATTCCATTGAGAAAACACGGAGCTTCCATTATCTGGGATTATGTAAAAACAGGCGATCATAAAATTTTTGCTGCCGCCTGGGGAATTTACGATGCAAATGGCGGACTTTATGAAGTAATTAATGGGCGCTTAGTATCAAGGGCTAGCGATTTTAATGTTGGCAGTAAAGAAGTCATATCCCTGGCTTATGATTCAAAATTCGAAAAATTATATGCAGGAACCAGGGACGCGGGATTATTTGAAATCGCTTTAAACCCCAAAATTAAAATTCATGAGATTTCGGGGAATAATATTCTTGGATTTGCGAGTACAAAAAATACTTCCGCAGTATTGCTGGATGAGGGGATTACTTTAAAAAAAGATGAAAATGAGCAAATAATTACTTTATTTCAGCTTAAAAGATGGCAGGAAAAATACGTATTGAATACTGTGCTGCCCTTGCCAAAATATAAAGACGATTTCTACGAACTGGATTATACTACAAAAGCTGAAAATATCACTTTTTATGATATAAAAGCTTTTCAGGATACCTATTGGATAAATACCAATATTGGAGTGTTTGCGATCCGGGAATCTGGAGAGTTAGCGCATTATTTGCCTATACATTCTGAAGAGATCAATTTTACAGCTGAAGGGAATCTTATAGAAACCAATCCCTACGGAGGCCTTAGGGTGTATAGTGATTTAAACCTCTTTAAATACAAGCATTTTAAAAAGGAAGATCCTCAAACGCCCACTATGATTGTGAATAGTTGGCAGAAAGGGGGTAAAACCTATTTTTTATCTGTTTTCTCCGGACTGTATGTGTGGGAGAACAATCGTTTTAATTCCTATTTGGAAAACGGAATATGGAACGAAAAGAAATTAAAGCAAATCACCGGCCTTGGAAATGATCTTGCTATTTCAAACGAGTTTGGGGATGTATTTATCGTTAATGATGATAAATCATTTAAAATTAAAGAAAAAATACCCCGGGCAGCTATTCAGGGGAACTCCATTTCTTTTTTAGAGAATTACCAGGGGAGTTTAATTATTGGGACAGAAAAAGGATTAACACTATATAAGAATGGCAGGTCTATTTTTCTGGATAAGGAACAGGGCCTGGAGCAACCTTTACTGAGTGCCAAAGTAAGTGGAAATGCATTATCGGTGGGAAGTCATAACGGCTATTACACTATATTACTCGATGAAATATGGGACGAAAAAGCTTTAATAGAAGAAATAAAGCTGAAAGAACTTTTTATTAATAATAATAAAGCTTCATTAGAGTCGTCTCTTGAAAAAAATAAGCTAAAATTGAAGCACGATGAAAATACAGTCTTGCTTAAATTTAGTACTAATGCGCATCCCTACCCCAACAAATTAAAATACCAATATCGATTAAATAAGGATGAACCCTGGAGTCTTTCATCTTCTAAACCTGAAATATTCCTGGCTTCTTTGCCAACAAAAAAACATGAGCTGGATGTAAAAGTAATGGATAAAAGTACAGGTTTAAGTCATATCCAGCCATTGCTAAGTTTGACGGTACTTCCGCCATTTTGGAAGACCTGGTGGTTTATTTTACTCCTTTTGAGTATAATGATTGCAATAGGGTATAGCTTCTATAAAATTCAAATTAGACAGGCTAAGAAATTTGAAGCACAAAAAGGAGTGATTCAAAAGCGTTTTGAAGAAACTAAGATGGAGGCCTTACTGGCACAAATGAATCCGCATTTTATTTTTAATGCCATGAACTCTATTCAATACTATATTATGGACAATGATATAGATAAGGCTACAATATTTTTGGGAGATTTCTCAAAGTTAATCAGGTTAAACCTCGACCATTGTACCAAACCTACTATTTTATTAATTGAGGAAATTGAACATCTGCAGTCTTATATTAAAGTTGAAAACACGCGGTTTGATGATAGGGTAGAGGTAATCTTTGAAACCGATCCTTTAATTGATCCATACGAGATAGAAATTCCCAGTATGTTATTGCAAACCTTTGTTGAAAATGTTTTTGTTCACGCTTTTCCAATGGATTTACCCAATCCGACATTAAAAGTTTCTTTTAAGTTGTTTTCCGAAGGAATTTTACAGTGTAAAATAGAAGATAACGGAATTGGATTTTCTAAAAACTCAACCAATAAACTTCACAATTCAAAAGGAGTTGCCCTGGTGAAAGAGCGCTTAGCTTTTCTGGGTTACGATATCGAGGAAGCCGTTACGATTAATTCTGCTAGAAATAAAGGTACTGCTGTTACTCTTAAACTGAAGATCTAACGCTTACTTTAAAAATCGCCACGTTCACTAAACGAAGAACATTTGTTTTAGCATAACATTTAATTTTGTGCCAAATTAAAGTAAGTGGCAGCTACGCCTTTTTTGGTTGCTTTTAGATTAATATTATGAGTAGGGTTATATTATTTTTTAAAAGCCATAGTAGAGGTCACTTCTTTAATCTTAAATTATAATCGTTCAAAATCATTGTTACTTATACTTTCGATTTTTAAAACTATACGCTAACCGCTTTAAGTTAAAATAAAAACAAAACTACAACAGCAACTCAAGCCTTTCCCTTTGAATGGTTCAGAAATTCATTGGTTTTACCTCAATTTTGGAAAGCCTGGAATATCACCTCTTTTTCTCTGTTGGACACTTAACTACCAGAGTATGTGCAATGGGAGAGCTCGAGCGCTTGCGCGATTTAAAGATAATAATAGTAATATCGGATCAGGAACAATTTCTGGGAAGTAAAACAATAGTTGTTGTGAACAAAATCTATCCTCACTCATTCATAAAGTGGTTTCCCTCTTTGAGACCTATCACATAAAAATTTGCGCTTGTCGCTATGCTTCCTTCCCGTTATTTTTATGTCTAATCAACGTGCTAACGCCTTGTTTTAATAAGCAAATTACTGGATATTCCCCTGGTATTAGACACTTTGTAACCAGATCAAAAACCTAATGTTGAAGTAGTGAAATCAGATTAAGAATTGCTTTAGACCTCTCTAGGCTAGTAAAATATAAATTCTAAAAACACCTAAAAATGAAGATATTTCAAGTTAAATTTACAACCCGATTGGTTTTTTTGTTCCTGGGTGTTTTTCTTTTAAGTAGCATGGCTTCTTTTGCACAAAGTCTTGAAGGGAAATGGAATATAGCCAAGATGGATACCAAGCGCTCCAGGATGATAGAATTTACGAAAGACAGTTTAATATTTTATGAATTCGATAAACGCCACTCGGCAACTTCCTATGAGGTTAGTGATAATCGTATTACTGTGAGCGATGCTTCAATTCCAATAAATGGAACGTATGAGTTTGTGAATGCGCAACGTTTGCGTTTAAAACCAGATCGCGCAAAGCGTCCTATTGATTTTGTACGATTAAAACCTACAAAAACTTCTCTTACTAAAGCTGAAATTGAGAATCTGAATTTTACAATAAGTTATAAAAATCACCCACTTACTGTTAATTTCGATCGTGTGGAAGAGGGGTCTGGGAAAACAACAAAGCTAGAAAAGATTGACGCTACCTACTTTCTTTCTTTTTATCAAAATGATCAAAGATTAGGTGCAATTCCAATTGAGCAGGTAACCACTGAAGAAATTAGCGTATATGGATTTCCCGAAAAACCTTATGTAGTGACTGGAGAACTGGTAAGTTCCAATGGAAATTCAACCAGCGCTAATACTGCATCCTCTCAAGTAGATTTGAATACCACAGAGGCAATCATTGGCAAGTGGTTTTATAAAAGTATAAAAGGACGCACGTCCTTATCAAACTGTACTAAAAAAACCTTTTTTCAATTTACAAAAGATGCATCATTACAAATAAAACCGTATGCTAAAAATCATAGTAATGGAAACTGCATAGCGGGTGATAGTTTAAACGGCACCTATAACCTCGTTACAGACGATCAAATTGAGGTCACCCAAAACGGCAAAACTAATGTTTGGAAAATTCAATCGCTTACAAATACAAAACTCGTTGTAGAAAGGGATGGTGGTGTCCTTACACTTATTAAGAAATAGCTTTTGCTTTATTAATTTATTTTTAAAGTCTATTTTTGTACTTTTCTTTGAGTCAAATTAACAACCTCGACCCAAGGCTAAGAGGCATACCTCCAGATGAAGTTCTTTTATTTTGAGTCAGTCCCGGGGGGAGTTAAACTTGTGGTTTTCGCCTCGCGATTAAAATTTGCCAAATATGCATAGAGTACAAATAGGTGATAAAAAAAGTCCATTCCTTAGTGAGGCACTTAAAATTTATGAAGCTTCTTTCCCTGTAGAAGAGCGACGCAACAACGAATCACAAATTGCACTGTTAGAGAACGAGTTACTTAATTTTGACGTTATTATAGAGGAGGGACAATGCATTGGTATTCTTTTTTGGTGGGCTATCGATAATTACCGGTATATTGAATATTTTGCTATTCATTCAAAATGCCGAAATACCGGAATTGGTAAGAGAATTATTTCTGAATTTATTGCAGAAAGCAGGATCCCGGTAGTATTGGAGGTAGAAAAACCGAAAGATGATCTTGCAAGAAGACGTATTGGTTTTTACGAACGTTTAGGCTTTGAGTTAGCTAAAGAAGAGTATGCACACCCACCCTTGACTCCGGGTAAACCATTTTTAGAACTTTGTTTAATGACATATCCACACGTTTTCACGAAAGAGGAAGTTGCCAGATTTATTGCGTTAACGCACCCGGTGGTACATCGGGATTATTTTGAGAAATGCTGAGTCAGTAGCATTTAAATTATGAGGAAAAGACATTTATATCTTTAGCGTAGCTACTACTCTCATACCAAATACTGTACTGAGCCTCACTTCTTCAGAATTAAGAACCTGTCCTCAAACTCCTATAATCACCTAACAAAAAGTTCTATATTCTTTAAGAGTTTACGTTAAATTATAATTAATATCGTGACAATCAGGGTTTAATAATGCTATCTTTAAATGTATAAAACATTAATTAAAAATCCTGAATTATGTTAAAATGGTTCTTTATCTGTATTGTGATCGCGATTGTAGCTGGAATTTTAGGTTTCGGTGGAATATCTGACGTGGCTGCGGGAATCGCCAAAATCATATTCTTCATTTTTGTGATAGGAGCAATTATTTTCTTTTTATTGTTTAAAAAAATCTTCTAAATCTCAAACTGAGCCTGTCGAGGTTTTTAAGTTTTTGAACTTTAATAGAATTCTAACAGGTCTATATTTAGCCTATCATAATCGTCTGTCTATCTTTAATATTCGGATGTTTGTGACGAAAGCAAAAACCTCAAAGTTTTTTGGGCCTGGGGTTTGTTGCAACGAGTAATTTTAATCTATTTTGCACTATACACTATTGAATCATACATCGTACATCATACATCATCACATCATCACATCACCACATCACCACATCACCACATCACCACATCACCACATTAGCATATTAGCACATCATCACCTCCTTTAACCCCCAATTTTGTTAGCTTTATCGAGCTTGTCTCATTGGATTAATGTTTATTTTTGTAATTAATTTTACAGCGATCTGCAATGAAAACTAACCTTCTTACTTTCTTATCAATTTTTTGTCTTGTAATCTTATCTCACTCCCAGGATAGACAGGGAAATATCGTTGAATATTTTGGAAAAGAGAAAATAAATGACGTGCAGGAGGGAGAAGTGCTGCATCTTTTCAAAAGTGGGCTAATGCTTAAAACTGAAAGTCCGCGCTTTAATGCCCTGGCGGTAAAACACGATGAGGTTTTAGCTAAGGCTATAGGAAATGACAATTTTAATGTGTCCGAAAATGATCTTGCTGAATTAAAAGGTGCGCCTAAGGACTTAAGATGGAACGCTGTAAATGTAAAAGAAGATGGGCAATTTCAGGAAGATGGGTTGCGTTCCGCATACCTTTATTTAGAATATAACGCAGAAAAAGCCAAAACCATCATTTTTGAAGCTTCAGGACATACTATGGCGATTGTTAACGGCGTGCCGCACGAAGGAGATTATTATGATTTTGGCTATAGTTTGATTCCCGTGAAATTAAAGGCTGGTACCAATTGGTTTCTGCTGGAAGGCGGTCGCTTTAATCGAATGCGCGCCCGGTTACTGGAAACTAAAGCTCCGGTGCAAATCACTACCCGCGATATGACCCTTCCCGATATTTTAAAAGAAGAGCAAAAGGAACTAAAGGGTGGCGTTAGAATTGTAAATGCTTCAGAAGAAAATATAAAAAACCTTAGCCTGGAGGTTGAGATTGATGAGGTGAAAACCAGTACCAAACTTCCTGAGATCTCACAGCTTTATGTGCGTAAAATCCCTTTTACCATTCCTGCTCCGAATAATAAAGATGAGAAAGAAGCTCAAATGATTTTACGCCTTAAAAATAACAGGGGTAAAGTGCTGGATGTAGATACGGTTCAAATTGGTGTAAAATCTAAATATAAACATCATAAAAAGACTTTTATTAGTGATATTGATGGTAGCGTGCAATATTATAGCGTAGCACCTTCTCTCACTAAAGACAAGGCCGGGCAGGCAATGTTTCTTTCGGTGCACGGGGCATCTGTAGAAGCGGTAAATCAAGCTGCAGCCTACGAGCAAAAAGACTGGGGGCACCTGGTAGCGCCAACAAATAGACGACCTTTCGGTTTTGCCTGGGAAGACTGGGGCCGTTTGGATGCTTTGGAAGTGTTAAACCACGCCGAAAATTTATATAAAACCGATGCACAGCATACCTATTTACAAGGGCATTCTATGGGTGGCCACGGCACCTGGTACCTGGGGGCAACCTATCCCGATAGGTTTGCGGCCATAGCACCGGCGGCCGGTTATCCAGATTTGTTACTGTATAGGGATAGCTTTACAAAACGCAAAAAGGGAATAAAATCTAAGGAGTTTGCCCAATTGAAGGACGGCGCAGTTTCCGATCTCTGGAAGCGATCTAAAACCGGATTAACTACCGAAAGTGACTTTGCGCTCGATTCTTTGATAAGACGTACGGGAAACCCCAGTCGTACATTAAAACTCATTCAGAATTATTTACATTTTGGCGTTTATGTGCTGCACGGGGAGGTAGATGCTGTGGTACCAACCTTTATAGCGAGAGACATGCGTCGTCGACTGGGACATTTTCATACAGATTTTAGTTACTTTGAATACCCCAATGGAACGCACTGGTATGGAAACCACAGTGTAGATTGGCCACCGCTTTTTCAATTTTTTAAACAGCGGCACATTAAAGAGCCACAAAATATAGACGATATATCTTTTACCACGGGTTCCCCGGGTGTGTCAGAAGGCTCACATTTTATTAGCATATATCAGCAGGAAAAAGCTTTTGAAATAAGTAAATTCGATTTTATCAGGACCGAAGATAGTGTTTCGATATTAACAGATAATGTTGCGTTGCTAAAAATAGATTTTGCTGAAATGGGGATAGGCGATACTACAGCAGTTTCAATAGATAAGCAGATTATAGACGGAATTAAAACCGATGCCACGCAATATTTCGAGAAACAAGGTGAAAAGTGGTTCATTACCACTGCACCTGATGCTTCTGAAAAAAGTCCGCAGCGCAATGGTGGGTTTAAAGATGCTTTTCGTCATAATATGGTATTTGTTTATGCCTCCCGAGGTGATAAAGAGGAAGATGAATGGTATTATAACCGTGCTAAATTTGATGCCGAAAAGTTTGGATATCGGGCCAACGGGAACATCGCGCTTATAAAAGATACCGATTTCAATCCTAAGGATTACCGCGATCAAAATGTGATTTTATATGGAAATAGAAGTAATAATGCCGCCTGGCGAAAATTACTAAAAGATAGTCCAGTACAGGTTCGAAACGGAAAAATAACGGTTGGTGAGAAAACCTTAAATGGGGATAATTATGGAGCTTATTTTATAGTGCCCAGAAGTGATAGCGATTTTGCCAGTATTGGGGTGGTGACGGCTACCGGAGAAAAAGGAATGCACGCTGCTTATGCAAATGATTACCTGGTAAACGGCACCACCTTTCCAGATTTGATGGTTTTTGATGAGAATATGATGAAAAAAGGTATTGACGGAGTGATAGGTAGTGGCTTTTTTGGAAACGATTGGAGTGTAGAAAACGGCGAATTTGTATGGCGTGAGAAATAGAAGGGAGATTGGAGCCAAATAAATAGGGCGGGGTGGTTTTTCGATTTCATCTTTCAATTTTTCTTATGTCCATTTGAGCGGATTCGAAGGTTAAGACAATAACGAAAGAATCAAAAATTTGTTACGAAAACAGAAATCCACTGATACAAAATGATAATCTTATTCGATGTTTTCATAGAGCTTTGCAGTCTTCGTGGCAGAGGTAATTGTTCTTTAGAAAACCTGGTAAAGCATAGTCACTATAACTCCTTTCTTGTTTTCTGGAACAAGCGAAACTAAATGGCGCTCTTCTTTAACCTTAAAATTAAATGGTGCTGCTAAGAGGTTTACCCCGCTGTTCTTTTTTAACCTAATTCCCTGTCCCGAAATGATGTCTATATTGGGAGTGAAATCGCCTTGGGGAACGTGTTCGGTTAAGATGACATATTTATAATAATTTAGTTTTTCTGCTACTTTAGCGATTTCAGCATTCGATAAATGTTGTAAAACCTGTCGCAGTATAGCGCAATCACCGGGTGGTACATTATCTGTAGCGATATTTAGGCAATGAAATTCTAAATTCTCCGCGCTAAAATTATTTTTGTGATGTTCAATTAGTCGTGGAACTATATCTACGGCAGAGTATTTTTTGGTATATTTTACCAATTCTTTGCCAATATTAAAATCGCCGCAACCCAAATCACAAACTACCGGAGAAGCTTTAAAAGAAGTGAAGAATTTCGATACAACTGCAAGGTATGGGGCAACCAGAGCTGGATAGTGCGAACCATCACCAGAGTAAAATTCAGATTGATTGCCACCCCATAAATTCTTTTCATAAACCTGTACCATCGCATCTTTTGTGGGCCAGGGTTTTTTATTTTTTCTATGCTTAATCATCAATTCATCTTGGTTCGGACCTGCTGGTTGCAATATTACAAAAGTAGCTGTTATATTGGCAAGGAGGATGAAGAACGATGCGGTGAATAGAACCTTGAACCTTTTTTTCAGCTTGAAATTTAAAATGTACCTTTGCAAAAATCTTTAGAGCTTGTTTAAGATTGACTCAATTCTGTTCTTAATATATTTTGTAGCCTGGGATAACCAAAGTGCTGGATCTTTTTTACCGGCTTTTAAAAACCTTAAGCAAGGCTAAAAAGAATTACAGGATGGTTTACTTAAACAAGGACCTTAACCTTAATAATTAGTATAGCATGCAACTGTACAATAAATTAAGCGCTAAAGAAAGGGCAGCGCTCATAGACGAAGCGGGAGAAGACCGCTTAACCCTTTCATTCTATGCTTATGCCAAAATTGGCAATCCGCATTTATTCAGAAACCACCTTTTCCTGGCCTGGGACCAAATGGAAGTTTTGGGACGTATTTATGTAGCTCACGAGGGCATAAATGCACAACTTTCGGTGCCGGCGAAACGCTTTGAGGAATTTAAGAGTTTTATTGATGAAATTTATTTTCTAAAAGGCGTAAGATTAAATATTGCCATAGAACACGATGCCAAGGCTTTTTTAAAGTTAAAGGTAAAAGTTCGTAAAAAAATAGTTTCTGATGGGCTTAATGATGATACTTTTGATGTAACAAATAAAGGTGTGCACGTTGATGCCTTAAAGTTTAATGAGTTGATTAGCGATCCCAATACCGTTTTGGTAGATATGAGAAACCATTACGAAAGTGAAATTGGTCATTTTAAGGGCGCGGTGACACCAGATGTTGATACCTTTAGAGATTCTTTGCCAATTATTGAAGAGGATCTTAAAGAACATAAAGAGGATAAAAACCTGGTGATGTATTGTACAGGTGGCATTCGTTGTGAAAAAGCCAGTGCCTATTACAAACATCGGGGATTTAAGAATGTTTATCAACTGGAAGGTGGGATTATTGAGTATGCCCGGCAGGTTGAAAAACAGAAGCTGGAAAATAAGTTTATTGGTAAGAATTTTGTTTTTGACCATAGAAGGTCAGAGCGAATTTCAGAAGAAGTTATAGCACATTGTCACCAGTGTGGTAAACCTTGTGATACGCATGTGAACTGCGCAAACGAAGCTTGTCATTTGTTGTTTATTCAATGTTCAGCATGTGCTGAAAAAATGAATAATTGCTGCTCCACGAGTTGTATGGATATTGCAGCATTACCTTACCGCGAGCAAAAAGCTTTGCGTAAAGGGAAAGGAAACAGCAATAAAATATTTAAAAAAGGCCGCTCTAAAGTTTTAAAATATAAGAGTTAACAGCGAATTTGTTTATCTTTTTAATTGTTCAGAAATATCTCGATCAATAGTTTTTTGTTACTTTATGGAATATGGAGATTCAAAAAATTACTAAATAACTTAGGGATTTTGGAAATGCTTAATGAAATTTAAATGAGCACAACACGTTCTATTAAAGTAGGTGTCAATTAACCGCCATTATTTATAAATCGATGTGACAAATAGTGTCTCGGCGGTTAACCCCGACTTAGTTGTACCAATTTTTGAGTATAAAAAATGTTGGTAAAACTTAGTCGCTGTAGAGCATTGAGATTAATCTCGTGATTATTCTGGGTTAATATTGGTATATTTACTCAATAGAACAAAATGGATTCGATTTATTATTATCGGTCTTGATTTTTTGAAAGAGTAGGCTTTAATGCAAAGTGGAAGGACTATTTATGTTCGTTTACTCATTGCAAAAAACGCTGCTTTTTTCAGCATTTAATTACTAATCTAAAAGTCTGTAACATAGAATTACAAGACTTACAATATATATAATTTATGGCTTGTAGCAGTTGCTCAACCAAAGATGGTCAGCCAAAAGGATGTAAAAATAACGGAACCTGCGGAACAGATGGGTGTAATAAACTCACGGTGTTCGATTGGTTGTCAAATATGTCGCTGCCCAATGGGGTAGCTCCTTTTAATTGTGTGGAGGTACGTTTTAAAAACGGCAGGAAACATTTCTTTAAAAACACCGAGAATCTAAGTCTTAGCATGGGTGATGTGGTCGCTACTGAGGCGTCACCCGGTCACGATGTGGGTATGGTGAGCCTTACGGGGGAATTGGTAAGGGTGCAAATGAAGAAGAAAAAGGTAAAACCCGATAGTGAAGATGTACTCAAAATATATAGAAAAGCGACCCAAAAAGATATAGATGTTTGGGAAAAGGTAAGAGAGCGCGAAGAACCTATTAAAAAACGTGCACGTGAACTTGCCATTAAGCTCAACCTGAGTATGAAGATTAGCGATGTGGAATTTCAGGGAGATGCTTCCAAAGCTACTTTTTATTATACCGCCGATGATAGGGTGGATTTTAGGCAATTAATTAAAGAATTTGCCCGGGAATTTAACACTCGCATAGAGATGCGGCAAATTGGCTTGCGCCAGGAAGCTTCACGTCTTGGTGGAATTGGTTCTTGTGGGCGCGAATTGTGCTGCTCTACCTGGCTTACAGATTTTAGGTCGGTAAGTACCTCGGCAGCGCGGTATCAACAGTTGTCCTTAAATCCGCAGAAATTGGCGGGACAATGCGGTAAATTAAAATGTTGCCTTAACTATGAACTCGATTCTTACCTGGAAGCTTTAAAAAGTTTTCCGCGAACAGATACTAAGCTTCATACCAAAAAAGGGACAGCAGTTTGTCAAAAAATAGATATTTTTAAAGGTGAACTTTGGTATGCCTATGAAGGGGAATGGATGAACTGGCATAAAATTACTGCAGAGCAGGCCAATAAAATCATTTCGTCTAACCGCAAGAAAGAAAGTGTAGGTAGCCTGGAAGAATTTGAGGCACAAATACAAACAGAGGAAGAAGAAAGACCAGACTTTAATAATGTAGTTGGCCAGGACAGCTTAACGCGATTTGATAAACCAAGAAAGCGACATAGCAAACAAAAGTCTAAGCGAAGAAGAAAACCCAAAGGAAAATCTTCTAAAAATGGATAGACCTTTTATTTATCTAACCCTAATAGCTTTTTTTAGTCTTTTTGTTTCTTGCGATAAAAAACGGGTGTACGATGAGTATAAAGCGGTTTCAGACGGCTGGAATAAAGATTCCAGTTACGTTTTTAAACCAGAAAAATTAGACTCTTTAAAGAGTTACAACCTGTTTATTAATGTTCGCAACAATAAAGATTATAAGTATAGTAATCTTTTTTTGATTACCGAGATGCAATTTCCGCAGGGAAAAGTAGTGACCGATACCCTGGAATATAAAATGGCAGCTCCAAATGGCACCTGGCTTGGTACGGGTTTTGGTGATGTAAAAGAAAGCAAACTTTGGTATAAAGAAAAAGTGAAGTTTACAGAGCCCGGTAGGTATCGTATAAAAATTAAGCAGGCAATGCGTAAAAACGATGCGGTAAATGGCATTAAAAATTTAGAAGGAATTACCCATATAGGTTTTAGAATAGAAAAAAACCTGCAATAAGTATATAAATGGCTCAAAAGCAAAAGAAGAAACAAAAGTCTAAACCCAGCAAAAGACCATATATTATAGGGTTTTGGGCGTTATTTGGAATAGGATTACTAGCGGTTGTTTTAGTTTTTCTCCTGGCAAGTTGGGGTGCGTTTGGGAAAATGCCCGAATTTGAAGAGCTGGAAAACCCTGAAACCAACCTGGCGACAGAGATTTTTTCTTCAGATGGGGAAACTATAGGGAAATATTACAGCGAAAACCGAACTCCCATAAAATATGAAGACCTGCCAGATCATTTGGTAGAAGCCCTGGTAGCTACCGAAGATGAGCGCTTTTATAAACATGCCGGGATAGATGCCAAAGGTACTTTAAGAGCTGCCGTTTACCTTGGTACTCGCGGCGGTGCCAGTACTATTACCCAACAGCTTTCTAAATTATTATTTACCGAAGATGTAGCAAATAACACGTTTGCCCGCATCATGCAAAAGATAAAGGAATGGGTGATCGCTACCCGCCTGGAAAGACAATATACAAAGGAGGAAATTATCACCATGTATTTCAATAAATACGACTTTGTATATCAGGCCGTAGGCATTCGTTCTGCTTCTAAAATTTACTTCGGAAAAGAAGCTAAAAACCTGAGTATAGAAGAATCTGCAGTTTTAGTGGCGATGCTAAAGAATGCGGCACTTTACAATCCTGTGCGAAGACCGGTACTGGTTAAGCAACGAAGAAACCAGGTGTTTGTGCAAATGCGTAAAAACGGATATATTTCTGAAAGAGAAGAAGACTCGCTTCAGCAGTTGCCATTAAACCTCGATTTTTCTCCAGAAGGTCACGATGAAGGAATGGCAACCTATTTTAGGGTGTACCTACAAGGTTTTATGCAAGATTGGATTGAGAAAAACCCCAAACCCGATGGTTCAAACTACAGTCTCTATCGTGACGGCTTAAAAATTTACACGACCCTCGATTCTAAAATGCAACAATATGCCGAATCTGCGGTAGAAAGACATATTTCCCATCTTCAGAAGGAGTTCGATCGCCAAAATAAGAACAATAAAACAGCACCTTTTAGAGATATTAATAAAGACCAGGTTAGCGCGATTATAAACAGTGCTATGCGCCGTTCTGTGCGCTGGAAGCAAATGGCAAATAAAGGAATAGACGAAGAAGAAATTATCGCTTCTTTTGATAAGGAGGCTAAAATGCGTGTTTTTAGTTGGGATGGAATTAAAGACACAGTGATGACACCAAGAGATTCTATTTTTTATTATAAAGGTTTCTTACAAGCTGGTTTAATGTCTATGACGCCGCAAACCGGGGAGGTAAAAGCCTGGGTAGGCGGCACCAACTTTAAGCATTTTAAATATGACCACGTAGAGCAGGGAAAACGACAGGTAGGTTCTACCTTTAAACCGTTTGTGTATGCCACGGCTATCGATCAGTTAAAACTTTCACCCTGTGATATGATGCCAAAAAACCGATTTACCATAGAGAAAGGTAAATACGGAAATGCAAAAGACTGGTCTCCAAGTAATGCAGGTGGGGAATATACCGGCATGCTCAGTTTAAGAAATGCTTTGGCGCAATCTGTAAATACCATTACCGCCAGGGTAATCGATAAAACCGGGCCTGGCCCCGTTTTGGACCTGGTAAGTAAACTTGGTGTTGATACTAAAAATTTCTCTAACGGTCCTGCTATTGCATTGGGAACAGAAGATATGAGTCTTTATGAAATGGTTTCGGCCTATAGCACATTTGTAAATGAAGGGGTTTATATAGAACCAATTTTTGTAAATCGTATTGAAGATAAAAACGGTACCGTGCTCTACCAACATATCCCAAAAGCCCGGGATGTCATGAATAAGGAAGCAGCTTATGTGACGGTAAACCTTTTGGAAGGAGTGACCAGAAATGGTTCTGGTGTGAGATTAAGAGGAACTTATGCCAAAGACTTTACGCATTATAAGCGGGGAGTTACCGGTTATCCCTATGATTTTAAAAATCCTATAGCCGGAAAAACCGGAACTACCCAAAACCAAAGTGACGGCTGGTTTATGGGAATGGTGCCCAATTTAGTTACCGGGGTTTGGGTTGGCGCTGAAGATCGCGCCGTGCATTTTCCCAACTTAACTTACGGGCAGGGAGCGACTATGGCTTTGCCAATTTGGGGAATGTATATGAAAGATCTGTATGCAGATGAAGACCTGGAGATCTCAGATGGAGAGTTTCCAAGACCAGATAACCTTTCCATACGTGTAAACTGCGACGAAACTGAGACCGATAGTACTTCGGAAGACAATAGTGTGCCAGACGAACTGGATTTTTAGGATTTAGGAATAAACAAGCCTTTATTTTTAGAAAAGTATAACCAATAGCGCAAAAAGCATTGGTGTAAGGTTTTTATTTTCGTATTTTTCGGTAAAATTATATACCGATGATTAGAAAAACCGTAGCAAATGTTAAGGATGCCTTGCAAGGCGTAGAGGACGGCATGACTTTTATGCTGGGTGGTTTTGGGCTCAGTGGTATCCCAGAGAATGCCATCTCAGAACTGGTTCATCTCAACGTAAAAAAACTTACCTGTATTTCCAATAACGCCGGGGTAGATGACTTTGGCCTGGGACGTTTGCTTAAAAAGAAACAAATCGATAAAATGATCTCTTCTTATGTTGGGGAGAACGACGAATTTGAGAGCCAGATGTTAAGCGAAGAGCTGGAGGTAGAGCTTATTCCGCAGGGAACTTTGGCGGCTCGCTGCCAGGCTGCCCAACAGGGTTATCCGGCGATGTACACCCCAGCAGGATATGGTACCGAAGTTTCCCAGTTTAAAGAAACCCGGGAATTCGACGGAAAAATGTATGTACTGGAAAAAGCCTTTAAAGCCGATTTCGCTTTTGTAAAGGCCTGGAAGGGTGATAAAGCTGGTAACCTAATCTTTAAAGGTACTGCCCGTAATTTTAATCCGCTTATGTGTGGTGCCGCAAAAGTCACCGTTGCTGAAGTAGAAGAACTGGTTGAACCCGGCGAATTAGACCCCAACCAAATCCACATCCCCGGGATTTTTGTACAACGCATTTTTGAAGGAAAAGATTACGAAAAAAGAATAGAGAAGAGAACAGTGCGGAAAAAATAATTTGAAGATTTGATGATGTGATAATTTGAAGATTGGGAGCACTTGCAGGGACTCTTGTTTTGTAAAACTTCAGGGTTTAATTTGCGAATATGATCCTAAGTAAAATTCTGAATGTACATTAATAAAAATTTAAATATTTTATTATGAGAAATGACAAAGAGAATATAATAGTTGGTAAGACCTTCGATTTTGCATTACAAATCATTGATTATTCAGAAGAATTAAGATCACGGCATAAGTATGAAATGTGCTCTCAGCTTTTTAAAAGCGGAACTTCAATAGGAGCCAATGTATGGGAGGCTCAAAATGCTGAAAGCACTGCCGATTTTATTCATAAATTCAAAATATCTGCAAAAGAAGCGGATGAGACAACGTATTGGCTGAAACTTTGTGAAGCATCCAAACATTATCCTACTCCAGATAAACAGCTTTTCTTAGAATTGACAT
This sequence comes from Salegentibacter echinorum, assembly GCF_900129445.1. Classification (GTDB taxonomy): domain Bacteria; phylum Bacteroidota; class Bacteroidia; order Flavobacteriales; family Flavobacteriaceae; genus Salegentibacter; species Salegentibacter echinorum. The sequence continues at coordinate 77,463 of NZ_FQVT01000008.1, read as the reverse complement.
CAATTATTAGAATAACATCAAAAATTATAAGTTCATCCAAAACGCGATAGGACTCATTTTCAAATTTTCAAATTAACTAATTTTCAAATTGAGTTATGTTAGACAAAAACGGAATAGCACAACGTATAGCCAAAGAGGTTAAAGACGGATATTATGTAAACCTGGGAATTGGGATTCCAACCCTGGTGGCCAATTTTGTGCGCGACGATATAGAAGTAGAATTTCAAAGCGAGAACGGAATCCTGGGAATGGGACCTTTTCCTCTGGAAGGTGAAGAAGACGCCGATCTAATTAATGCGGGAAAACAAACCATTACCGCCTTGCCGGGAGCGAGTTTTTTCGATTCGGCTTTAAGCTTTGGGATGATTCGCGGGCAACACGTAGATCTTACTATTTTAGGGGCTATGGAGGTTGCTGAAAACGGCGATATTGCCAATTGGAAAATCCCCGGAAAAATGGTAAAAGGTATGGGCGGTGCGATGGATCTTGTAGCCAGTGCCGAAAATATTATCGTTGCGATGATGCACACCAATAAAGCCGGAAAATCGAAGTTGCTTAAAAAATGTACCCTGCCTTTAACCGGGGTAGCTTGTGTAACTAAAATCGTGACCAACCTTGCCGTGATTGAGGTGACTAAAGAAGGTTTCAAACTATTGGAACGCGCCCCCGGGGTAAGTGTAGAGGAAATTACGGAAGCTACCGAAGGGAAACTGATTGTGGAAGGCGATATCCCTGAAATGAAGTTGTAAAGTTTCTAAAGCAAGTTGATTAATATTATACAATGTAAATCTCGTTATTTGGAGAAAAATTTTAATGTATTACATTGCGGGTGATGAAAGTTGAGGTAAAGAAGATAATATTGATTCTGTTTCTTGTGGTGGCTCCTTTTTTATTAATAGCCCAGGATAAGAAAAATCCGCCACCACCAGACATGCTTGTTGCACAAGGAGGTCCCCCTCCACCGGGTCTGCCTATAGATTTTGGAATTTCAACTTTAATTGCGGCTGGCCTGGGACTGGGAATTTACCACTTGAAAAGCAAGGAATAAACACGTAAATCAAACCATTATTATCTCAATAATTATTCAGTTTAATATGCAGAAAGTGTTTCTTGATGAGGTGGTTTGTTAATACGATTCGTTAAACCATTGATTCGATATTTGAACCATCAACTGACGCAAACATTATATGAATGTAAATGTAATGATTCAGCAGATGGGGGAGTAATGTAATCCGAGAACTGAAAATAATAGTAAAGAATCACATATTCCGCATCTATCCCAATTCCTGGATACGTTGTACATATTTTCCTATTACATCAAACTCTAAGTTAACTACGTCTCCTTCTTTCAGGGATTTGAAATTTGTGTGCTTGTAAGTGTAAGGAATAATAGCGACGCTAAATTCGTTTGCTTTGGAATTTACCACAGTCAAACTAACGCCATTCACCGTAATAGAGCCTTTTTCTATCGTTATATTCTGCAGGATAGGATCATAGCTGAAAGTAAATTCCCAACTTCCGTCTTTTTCCTGAACTTTTTCACAGACCGCAGTTTGATCTACGTGCCCCTGTACAATGTGCCCGTCTAGCCTATCACCAAGCTTCATACCGCGCTCCAGGTTTACTGGGGCTCCTTCTTTTAAATTTTTTAAGTTTGTTTTTTGCAGTGTTTCGGCTACCGCGGTAACAGTGTAGGTGTCTTCCTGTAGGGATACTACAGTTAGGCAAACACCGTTGTGGGAAACACTTTGATCAATTTTCAACTCGGGTGTCATTTTTGCTTCAATGCTAAAATGCATATTCCCCGCTTGCTTTTCTACTTTATTGACCTTTCCTATTTCTTCAATTATACCTGTGAACATAGCCGTTATTGATCTAAATTTCTATTGCAAAAATAGAAATAAATAAACGAAGTTAATCGTGCCTATGTTTAAATTGGATTAAAGATAAAATGCTGGCACAGTATCGGTTATTTTCCAAACTATAGAATTTTGTTTAAAAATCAGCAATAACTTCATTTTAAATGCCGATTGTCTTTTTGCTTTCTTCGGAAACAAACAAAGTTTATTCCTCAAAAAATATTAAACTCAATCTTTCTTAATTATTAAAAGAAACCACGGTAGTTTTGCCCGAAGCTTTTAAGGGACTATCTTAATTAATTCCGATAGATTTTTTAAATTAGGCCAAAAAGCGAAAAATCGCAGAAAATATAATAAAATAAACAGATGAAGCAGGCGAAAAAAGTGAAGTTAGGGATAAGTATAGGGGATTTAAATGGGATTGGCAGTGAAATTGCCTTAAAAACCTTTGATGACTCCCGAATGCTCGATTTTTGTACCCCGGTAATTTTTGCCTCGGCCAAAGTGATTACCTTTCTAAAAAAACACTATAAATTATCATTAAATTTTCAAGGTATAGATCACCCTTCTAAAGCTATAGATGGTAAAATTAATGTGATGAACGTTTGGAAAGAAGGTGTGAATATAAAGTTTGGGGAAGAAGATGCAAAAATTGGGGAATATGCTTTTAAATCTTTACAGGCAGCCACCCAGGCTTTAAAAAAAGATGAAATAGATGTCCTGGTAACCGCTCCCATTCATAAGCACAGCATACAAAGTGCCGATTTTAATTTCCCCGGCCATACCGACTACCTGGCGAAAGAACTTGAGGGTGAGAGTCTTATGTTTATGATCACCGATACGCTTAAAATTGGTTTGTTTACAGACCATGTAGCGCTTAAAGACATTGCCAGTACGATCACGCCAGAGTTAATTAAAAAGAAGTTAGAAATTATTCAGCATACTTTAAAACAGGATTTTAGAATCCAAAAGCCTAAAATTGCGGTATTAGGAATTAATCCGCATAGTGGCGACCAGGGCGTGATTGGAAAAGAAGATGAAAATACATTAAAACCAACCCTTCAGGAATTACGGGATAAGGGAGATCTTGTGTTTGGACCATTCTCGGCCGATAGTTTTTTCGGTACAAAAAATTATGTAAACTTTGATGCAATTGTGGCTTCCTATCACGACCAGGGTTTAATTCCCTTTAAAACCCTTTCTTTTGGCAATGGTGTGAATTTTACGGCTGGGTTAAGCAAGGTGCGCACTTCGCCAGATCACGGTACGGCTTTTGAAATTGCCGGCACAAATTCAGCAAATATCAATTCTTTTAAGGAGGCTGTTTTTCGCGCTATCGAGATTTTTAATTGCAGGGAAGAGTATAAAGAGCTAACCCGCAATCCCTTAAAAAAGCAAGGAAAAAAGATATAAACAAAAAATTGTTTATAAGAGGCCTTGGATTTATTAATTTTTATATCTTTGCACCCGCCTAAGCCGAAGCGGCCCGGGCAAGAAACTGATGATGAGATGAGGAATTTAGCAGCGTTTACAATCCCTTTCGTGGGTTTAAAGCTGGGAAAGCACCAGTTTGAATACGAAATTGATAATGAGTTCTTTGAGCATTTTGAGTATGACGAGTTAAATGATACAAATGTAAAAGTAGATTTGTGTCTTGAAAAAAAGACTACCATGATGGAGTTTACATTTAAAGCTTCTGGCTTTGTAAATGTAAATTGTGATGTCACAAACGAGCCTTATGATCAACCTATTGATGGCAGTTTATTTTTGGTAGTTAAATTTGGCGAAGAATATAATGACGATAATGAAGATTTGCTTATTCTGCCACACGGGGAATTCGAAATCAATGTTCAACAATATATTTATGAGCTTATCGTATTGTCTATCCCATTAAAAAGGGTTCATCCCGGGGTGGAAGATGGCACCTTAGACTCAGAAGTACTCGATAAACTTGAGGAATTAAGCATTACAAATAACGAGAATAAAAAGGAGGATGAAACAGATCCTCGTTGGGATAAATTAAAAAACTTATTAAAAGATAAATAATAGCAAGCCATGGCACATCCAAAAAGAAAAACTTCTAAAACCAGAAGAGATAAAAGAAGGACACATTATAAAGCTTCTGTACCAAAAATAGCTACAGATCCTACTACAGGAGAAGCACATCTGTATCATAGAGCACACTGGCATGAAGGTAAATTATATTACCGCGGGCAGGTTTTAATTGACAATACAGAAGAAATAGAAGCTTAATTAATTTAGGCGCTAACATATCATAAAAAAACTCTCACCATGTGGGAGTTTTTTGTTTTAAGTTGAATAAGTGCTAAAAAGAACTTAATTTGCACCCCTGTTAATAGAAAAATTAGTAATTTTCTTCAAATTTTCTGTGCAAAATAGTAGTACAGAGGGGTTTAAATGTCAAATGTATGAATAGAATCACAGCAGCTATTACCGCTGTGGGTGCTTATGTACCTGAGGAGGTGTTAACCAACAAACAGTTGGAAAAAATGGTGGAGACCAACGATGAATGGATCACCAGCAGAACCGGAATTAAAGAACGCCGCATACTTAAAGACCCAGATAAGGGTACATCATATTTAGGAATTCAAGCAGCACAAAATTTAATTGAAAAATCTAATCTCGATCCCAAAGAAATTGATTTGGTGATCCTGGCATCTGTAACTCCCGATATGCCTGTTGCTGCTACCGCAGTACATGTTGCTACAAGTATTGGTGCTGTTAATGCATTTGCTTATGATCTACAAGCAGCCTGTTCGGGATTTTTATACGCCATGTCCACGGGTTCAGCTTATATAGAAGCCGGCCGCTATAAGAAAGTATTGGTGATTGGCGCCGATAAAATGTCGTCCATCATTGATTATACCGATAGGACTACCTGTATAATTTTTGGTGATGGGGCAGGAGCGGTACTTATGGAACCTAATGATGAAGGTTTAGGATTACAGGATGAAATTTTACGCAGTGATTCTATAGGAAGAAAAAGCTTAAATATTGCTGCAGGTGGCTCGTTGTTGCCGCCTAGCGAAGAAACAGTAGCTAAAAAACTTCATTATGTGAGGCAGGACGGGAAAACCGTATTTAAATTTGCGGTATCCAATATGGCAGGGGTTAGTGAACAAATTATGCAGCGAAACCATTTAACCAATGAAGATGTAAATTGGTTGATCGCGCACCAGGCCAATAAACGTATTGTGGGTGCTACCGCAAGCCGTATGGGACTGGAAGATGAAAAAGTGCTTATGAATATACAGCGCTATGGAAATACCACTTCGGCTACCTTGCCTTTGCTGCTTAGCGATTTTGAAAAGCAGTTTAAAAAAGGAGATAATTTAATTTTTGCATCATTTGGAGGCGGCTTCACTTGGGGAGCTACCTATTTAAAATGGGCATATAATTCTTAAAAATAAATTCCAAAGACTATGGATTTAAAAGAAATTCAAAATTTAATCAAGTTTGTAGCCAAATCTGGTGCCAGTGAGGTTAAACTGGAGACTGGAGATGTTAAAATCACCATCAAAACCGGTTCAGACGAAAAAGAAACGATAGTGCATCAAGTGCCTGTAGGCGGACAAATGCAACAGCCTATGCCTATGCAGCAACCTCAGCAGCCGCAGCAACAAGCTCCCGCTCCTGCGCAGGATAGTGGTGCTCAGAATAAAGGAGAGGATAAAGCTTCAGCTGGTGAAGATGATTCTAAATACATCACGGTAAAATCACCTATAATAGGGACCTTTTATCGTAAACCTTCTCCAGATAAACCAATTTTTGCTGAAGTTGGAGATACTATTAAAGAAGGGGATGTACTATGTATCATTGAAGCAATGAAACTCTTTAATGAAATTGAGAGTGAAGTTTCAGGGAAAATAGTAAAAGTACTTGTTGACGATTCTTCCCCGGTAGAATTCGATCAGCCATTATTTTTAGTAGATCCATCATAAATTACCGCCCATTTAGCTAAAGTTTTTTTGAAAAACCATAACTTTTAGATTAGCTTTTCTTTTTAAAGTGATAATTGCTAGTAAAACAGGTTTTTCTGATTAAAATCTTGAGGGGGTTTCCCCGGGCAAAAAAACAATAGGTATGTTTAAAAAAATATTGATTGCAAACAGGGGCGAAATTGCACTGCGCATTATTCGTACCTGTAAAGAAATGGGCATAAGCACTGTGGCAGTTTATTCTACGGCAGATGCCGATAGTTTACACGTGATGTTTGCCGATGAAGCTGTTTGCATTGGCCCACCGCCAAGTAACCTGTCTTATCTAAAAATCTCAAATATTATTGCTGCCGCAGAAATTACCGATGCAGACGCTATTCACCCGGGCTACGGATTTCTTTCTGAAAATGCCAAGTTTTCTAAGATTTGTGGAGAACACGGTATAAAATTTATAGGCCCTTCAGCAGAAATGATCTCTAAAATGGGGGATAAGGCTACGGCGAAAGCAACGATGAAAGCTGCCGGGGTACCTTGTGTTCCGGGATCTGAGGGAATTATAAAAGATTTTGCCGAGTGTAAAAAACTGGCCAAAGAAGTTGGCTATCCGGTAATGCTTAAAGCTACTGCCGGTGGTGGTGGTAAAGGAATGCGTGGGGTTTGGAAAGAAGAAGACCTTCAGAATGCCTGGGATTCCGCAAGGCAGGAGTCTGCAGCCGCTTTTGACAATAATGATATGTATATGGAAAAGCTCATTGAAGAGCCACGCCATATCGAAATACAAGTTGTTGGCGATAGTAATGGAAAAGCCTGTCATCTTTCTGAGCGGGACTGTTCTGTGCAACGTCGTCACCAAAAATTAACCGAGGAAACTCCTTCTCCATTTATGACCGATAGTCTTCGGAAAGAAATGGGGGAAGCTGCTGTGAAAGCTGCCGAGTATATTAAATATGAAGGTGCGGGAACTATAGAATTTTTGGTTGATAAACACCGCAAATTCTATTTTATGGAGATGAATACCCGTATTCAGGTAGAGCATCCCATTACCGAGCAGGTGATAGATTATGATCTTATTAGAGAGCAAATAATGGTAGCTTCCGGAGTGCCAATTTCAGGAAAAAATTATTTCCCGAAGTTGCATTCTATAGAATGCCGAATTAATGCTGAAGACCCTTTTAACAACTTTAGGCCTTCCCCGGGAAAAATCACTACTTTACACGCTCCCGGCGGACACGGAATTAGAATAGACACCCACGTATATAGTGGATATATTATTCCGCCGAATTACGACTCTATGATCGCTAAATTGATCACTACCGCCCAAACCAGGGAAGAAGCGATCAATAAAATGAAGCGAGCTTTAGATGAATTTGTAATAGAAGGCGTAAAAACTACTATTCCTTTCCATAGACAACTTATGGAACACCCAGATTATATTGAAGGGAATTATACCACTAAATTCATGGAAGATTTTGAAATGAAACCAATGGAAGAGGAATAATAATTCTTTCTTAGAAATATTAAAATATAGACCTCACAGTCTCGAATACAACTATCGGGATTGTGAGGTTTTTTATTTACTAGATATGGCAGAGTAGTAAAAGCAATCAAATGGAGGTTTGGTTTAAAGAATTACGGAATCGATATTTTGAGAAATTTATTCATATTTTTGAATCAATTCATGTGTTAAGAGGATCAGTATTTAAGATATTTCTAAATTTAAATGATAAAAAGACTCTTTAAATTCCTGGCAAAGCTAATGGGGTTGTTTATCCTATTTTCGTTGTTTTTAGTTCTGCTCTTCAAATGGGTACCGGTACCGTTTACCCCGCTTATGGCCATTCGGTACTTTGAAAAGCCTGAGGAGGAAATTAACCATAATTGGGTGGCAAAAGAGAAAATCTCCCGGCATTTGCAACTTGCGGTAATCGCCAGTGAAGACCAGAATTTTGCTACACATAATGGTTTCGATTTTGAAGCAATTGAAAAAGCCATAGAAGGTAACAGGCAGGGGAAGAGAATAAGAGGGGCGAGCACTATCTCTCAACAAACTGCAAAAAATGTGTTTTTATGGCCGGGCCGCACCTGGCTTCGAAAAGGCCTGGAAACATATTTCACCTTTTTAATTGAAACTTTTTGGAGCAAAGAACGAATTTTAGAAGTTTATCTAAACAGTATAGAAATGGGCAGCGGAGTTTACGGTGCCGAAGCTGCCGCACAATATTGGTTTCATAAATCGGCAGAAAATCTTTCTATTGCTGAAGCTGCTGCAATTGCTGCTATTTTACCTAATCCACGAAAGTATAAAGCAAACCCCGCAAGCAATTATATCCAACAGCGTAAGAATTGGATTATGGGCCAAATGCAGAATTATGGAGCGTTTAACTTAGAATAGTCCGGACCTCACAGGTCTCGAAGACCTGTGAGGTCTAAGGTTTAACAAAATTAATTTATGCTTTCAACCAAAGAAAAACTTTTTAAAGCTTGTAAAGCTTATCTCGAAAAACGAATAAATCGTATTAGATTGGCAATGCAGGACCTAGAAAACGATCTGGAGAATGAAACCAAGAGTAGCGCGGGAGATAAATATGAAACGGGCAGGGAGATGATCAATTTGGAGTGGAATAAATTATCCAGGCAATTACAGGAATTTAAAAACCTGGAGAATACTTTAGAAATGTCACGGAGATCTTCTGCCAAAAACGTTGTTCAATTGGGCGCAGCGGTACGCACAACTACTGCAAATTATTTGATAAGTATTCCTGCGGGGCAGCTGCAGGTTGATAATAACACCTATTTCGCCATAGGCGCCAATTCCCCAATCGCGCAATTGCTGTTAAAGAAAAAAGTAGGGGAAGAGATTATCTTTAACGGGAAAAAGACTGAGATCCTTGAGATATTTTAATGTTCATTATATCATAAGAAAAGTTGCCACGAATGCACGAATAATAGAAAAAAGAACAAGGAGCAAAGAATCAAGAATTGATGGAAACTGATAGTAAGCTTCGATTCTAAATTTTTGCCACTAAGACAGAAAATCACCAAGATGCACCAAGATGCTCTTAGTGTTTCTTGGAGTTTTGGAGTCTTTGTGGCTATTGTTAACTTTCGGGTAGCAGTTTATTCAGGTATATTTATTTAAGCCTGGAAGCAATTAATTCATCTGAAACTTTTAGGTTCACCATCTTTCCCGCTATTAGAGAAGCGTCGTGATAAAAATAGATGGTTTTATTTTTTAACATGGTACTTATAAGCCAGTTTGCCCCGTTAAACCACGATTCTTTTACTTCTACCTTAATACCTTTTCTATTGCTTAGGCGTATTTCTTGAGGATAGAGAATTACTTTTTTTCTACTTTTTTCCTCCGGTTTTAAATCCTGCAGACTAAGTTCATTTACGTCGCCAAAAAGAGAAGCCACATATTTGTTAGGCGGATTTTTATACAAATCTTCCGGATGCCCTGTTGCATAGATTTTGGCATTTTTAAGCACTATGGTTTTGTCGGCAAAAGAAAGCGCATCGGTGCTATCGTGGGTGGCTACAATACAGGCGATATTTTGTTCTTTAAGATAGGCAAAGACTTTTCTGCGTAAATTGTTTTTTCTAAAGTGGTCTATATGGCTAAAAGGCTCGTCCAGGAGCAAAAGTTCAGGTTTTTTCGCCAGCGCTCTCGCCAGGGCAACCCGTTGCTGCTGTCCACCGCTTAGTAGTTTCGCTTTTTTATCTGCGAGATCAGTCATCTCTACAACCTCCAAAAGTTCTTTAATCCGATTTTTCTTTTGCTGCGGAAATTGATTGCTCAGGTATTTTCCAATATTATCGGCCACGCTTAATGGCAGCATCAAATCAAAATCCTGAGCCAAATATTTTATAAAATCCTCTCCTGGCACCAGGTTGAAGTTTGGTCCTAAAAGTTCTTTCTCATCCCAGTAAATATTTCCATCGGTATGGAGCAAGCCGTAAATAAGTTTAAGTAAAGTGCTTTTTCCGCAGCCGCTTTCCCCAATGACAGAAAGGAGTTCGCCTTTGTCTAACTTAAAACTGATGTTTTTTAGAATGGGTTCCTCGGCGTAAGCAAATGAAACGTTTTTGAGTTTAAGCATAGATTACGAAGATAAGATTTTCTAGCCGTATTAGAGAAATTCATTCTTGATAAAAAGTTTTGGTTGAACTTAATCGCTTTAGTTCTTAATTGTAAATAATCTGGATTTAACCTGAAATTTGTTACGTAATTTTTAATGTCGCTTTTACTTGATACTGGAGTTTAAAATGCTCTAGTTTTACCTCAATTTAAATGATTTTCCTATACAATACCTTTTATCCCAGGGTAGTTTATTGAAATTATTACTTTATCAAATTACCAGACTAATTAGTGCTAATGTGAAATGCGATTTTAAATGTATTTTGAACGAAGACCACTAAACGAACCACATATCTCTCTGAGCTCTCATAGGAGCGGAATATTTATAGTCATAACGAAGGGGTGATCCATAAGCTCCAGCGGAGTGGACATAAATTCAACAAAAAAAATCCTCACAAGTTTTGAAAAACCAGTGAGGATTGAAATAGTTCAATTATTGGAACAATAAAATTAACTTTCTTTATTTTTCTGGTTTGAATTTGGTAAAGATTCAAAGCCCATATTATACAGGGTGAACCCAAAAATATCGGCATATTCTTCGATGATCATACTGGTGGGTTTCCCGGCACCATGACCCGCTTTAGTCTCAATCCTGATTAAAACTGGTTCGTTCCCGGCTTGTTTTTCCTGTAATTCGGCAGCAAATTTAAAAGAGTGAGCCGGTACCACCCTATCGTCGTGATCTCCCGTAGTTATTAAAGTCGCGGGATATTCTGTGCCTTCTTCTACATTATGCACAGGAGAATAGTTGTATAGGTAATTAAACATTTCTTTGTTGTCTTCTGCTGTACCATAATCGTAAGCCCAGCCTGCACCGGCAGTGAAAGTATGGTAACGCAACATATCCATTACGCCCACTGCGGGTAGCGCAACTTTTATAAGGTCTGGTCGTTGCGTCATGGTTGCTCCAACTAAAAGTCCGCCGTTAGACCCACCGCGAATAGCAAGGTAATCGCTGGAGGTGTAATTTTCAGAAATAAGATATTTGGCTGCAGCGATAAAATCGTCGAACACATTTTGTTTTTTCAATTTAATGCCGGCATCGTGCCATTCTTTTCCGTACTCTCCGCCGCCACGAAGATTGGGAACCGCATAAACTCCGCCCTGTTCCATCCAAACAGCGTTGGCCGTGTTAAAGGAGGGTGTTAAACTAATATTGAAGCCTCCATATCCATAAAGCATAGTAGGATTTTTCCCGTTCAGTTCCAGGCCTTTTTTGTGCGTGATGATCATCGGGATTTTAGTGCCATCCTTAGAGGTGTAAAATACCTGCTTGCTTTCGTAATCTTCTGGGTTGAATTTGATATTGGGTTTGTTATAAACTTCAGAGGTTCCTTCTTCAATATCATATTTATAGATGGTGCCCGGGGTCACGTAATTGGTAAAGGAATAATACAGTTCATCATTTTCCTTTTTTGTACCAAAGCCACCGGCCGAACCAATACCCGGAAGCTCCACTTCCCGCACTAATTCCCCATTGTAATCATATTGCTTTACTTTAGAAACTGCATCTACCATATAGTTGGCAAAGAAATAACCGCCGCCTGTTGCAGGCGAAAGTACGTTCTCGGTTTCAGGAATAAATTCTTCCCAGTTCTCAGGCTGCGGATTGGCAGCATCTACAGCCACCAGTTTTTTATTAGGGGCATCCATATTGGTCACGATAAAAAGTTTGCTGCCTTCGTTCTCTATCACATAAGTGTCGGAATCTTCGTGATCTAAAATAGTCACTAACTCCGGATTGTTTTTGGAAAGATCCATCATAAATAATTTTCCTCCGGAAGTTGAATTTCTGGCTGAAATAAACAAAAACCGGTCATCTTCTGAAACACTGCCGCCTACATAACGATGCTTTTGTGCCTCAGAATCTCCAAAAATCACTTTGTCCTCGCTTTGAGCCGTACCGAGTTTATGATAAAATAATCGATGCTGATCTGTTTTTGCTGAAAGTTCACTGCCCTCTGGTTTTTCATAACTGGAATAGTAAAAACCTTCGTTACCTTTCCAGGAGATTCCGCTAAACTTTATATTCTGAAGGGTGTCTTCCACGCGCTCCTGGTTTTTAGCATCTATAACAATAACTTTTCTCCAGTCACTTCCCCCTTCCGAAATAGCATAAGCTGCTTTACTTCCATCTTTGGAAAAACTTAAGCTGGCCATAGAGGTAGTGCCGTCCTCGCTAAACTTATTTGGGTTGAGAAAAACTTCAGCTTCAGCTTCTTCATTTTTCTTTCTATAAACCACATATTGGTTTTGCAATCCGTCATTTTTGTAGAAATAGGTATAATCACCTTCTTTAAATGGTGCACTTATTTTTTCATAATTCCATATTTCAGAAAGCCTGTTTTCCAGGTCTCTTTTATAAGGAATATCATTTAAATAACCGAAAGTAACTTCGTTTTGTGCCTTTACCCAAGCTTCTGTTTCTTTGCTGCGGTCATCTTCCAGCCAGCGATAGGGATCTTTTACTTTAGTGCCAAAATAATCGGTTACGGTATCTACTTTTTTGGTTTCGGGGTAATTAAGTGTCAATTCATCTTCTTTTTTAGAGTCGTTGCAGGAAGCCAAAAGACCAAATGCAAGAATTCCCGGGATTAGTTTTTTCATCAAAATTAAAATTTAGCGTTCGATTAGCTTAAAGTGCCAGTTTTATACAAGACATTAGTATAAAAACAGCGCTCTAAGTTACAGCTTTTGGTTGTATTTTCAATTGATAGAAAATAAGCTAAAGTTTTTCTGTTTTTTGAGCAAAAAAAAGTAGGGAGCAGGCTTATCTGGTTAGTTAATTGAATTGAAAGCGCTCCTTCCCTTCGAAGGGAAGGTGGCTTTTTTTGCGATAGCGGAAGAAGTCGGAAGGGTTGAGGTGTGATAGAATTTAGGTGAATTTAATCAATTAAGATCAGTTTTTTCAAACCTAAAAATTACTAAAATTCTAAATACTTTGTGACAACTTTTTTACCGTTTCAACCTAAATTCATTAAGTCTATGTTGTCGTTTTTAATTTTTTAGTGGCTTTCGCAATAACAAACCAAAGTATTTCTACGAAAGCCACAAACCCTTCAGCATAAACATTTATATTCCTATTCTTCAGCAAATTTACAGCTAAACTAATTTATTTTCAATCAGGTATTCCGCAATTTGAACCGTATTTGTAGCGGCGCCTTTTCTAAGGTTATCGGCCACAACCCACATATTTAAAGTGTTAGGTTGGGAGTAATCCCTTCTAATGCGTCCTACAAAAACATCGTCTTTCCCTTCGGCATAAATAGGCATGGGATAGGTGTTTGTTTCAGGATTATCCTGAACGGTAATACCCGGAAACTGACTTAAAATTTTTCTGATTTCAGCTTCATCAAAGTCATTTTCAAACTCTACATTAACTGCTTCCGAATGTCCGCCAACTACAGGAATCCTAATTGCAGTCGCACTTAATAATACCGAATCATCTCCCAGGATTTTTTTGGTTTCATTGGTGAGTTTCATTTCTTCTTTGGTATAGCCGTTATCCTGAAACACGTCGCAGTGGGGTAGGGCGTTTTTATGAATGGGATAGGGATAGGCCATTTCGCCTTTTTCACCATTAAATTCATTTTCCAATTGTTCTACCGCTTTTACTCCCGTTCCGGTGATTGATTGGTAGGTAGAAACCACCACTCTTTTAATTTTGAATTTATCATGCAGAGGTTTTAGCGCCATCAATAACTGAATAGTAGAGCAGTTTGGGTTGGCAATAATTTTATCCTCTTTGGTTAAATTTGAAGCATTAATCTCGGGGATTACCAGTTTTTTAGTCTCGTCCATTCTCCAGGCTGAAGAATTATCGATTACGGTGGTGCCGTTTTCAGCAAACTTTGGTGCCCATTCCAGGGAAGTTTCCCCGCCGGCAGAAAACAAGGCGATATCTGGTTTAAGCGCTACTGCAGTTTGCAGGCCTATCACTTCATATTCCTTTCCTTTAAATTCCATTTTCTTCCCAACAGATCGTTCTGAAGCCACCGGGTATAAGTCTGTTATTGGGAAATCTCTTTCAGCTAATACTTTTAACATTATTTGGCCAACCATGCCGGTTGCGCCCACTACTGCTATTTTCATAATTTTGGTCTTGTCTTTTTGTAATTAAATCTCACAAAGACCTCACAGGTTTTTGAAACCTGTGAGGTCTAAGAGTATTGAGCACAAATTTATCATACTTCGGTTAACTTCCCTATAATCAGTAGCTCAAATTGGGAAGAATTATCAATTTTAAACGAAATCGTATTATTAGTTAAAAAAAGACCCCACAGTTTCCCGTGGGGTTTGGTTAAATTACGATTTGTATAAAAATGAGCAGTATAGCGGTGCTCGTATTATGTTTCTATTTGAGTCGAAAAATTGAAATTACCAAAATCCTGTAATCTTTCAAAAGTTAATTGATAATTTTTCGGGTTACCCGCTGGGAAATTCCGGTAATGAGCTCGTAAGGAATGGTGCCGCCGGCTGCTGCAAACCTGGTCGCGTGTTGCGGGCCGCCAAAAACAATCACTTCATCTCCTTCTTTACAATCAATTTGGGTGACATCTATCATTATTATATCCATACAAACCTTACCAACAATTGGCGCATATTTGCCGTTTACAAAAAAACCGGCTTTTCCGTGACCGTAAATACGTTTAATACCATCGGCATGACCCAGGGGAACAGTAGCGGTGCGGGTGGGGCCTTTCACTTTAAATGCCCTGCCATAACCTACGGTATCTCCTTTTTCTAATTCCTGAATTTGAGAAATTACAGTTTTTAGTGTGCCTACCGGTTTTAGCCTGGCGTTGAGCTTGGGGTCATTGGCAAATCCATAAAGGCCGAGTCCGCTGCGCACCATGGAAAATCCCGCTTTGGGATAATTAAAAATTGCCGAGGTATTGCAAATATGCAATAAGGGTTCATAATCGATATCTTTAACTAACTGGGTGGCGAGATTACTAAAATTATGAATTTGAGAAAGTGTGAACTCTCTTTCCCTCCAGTTTTCGCTCGCCGCTAAATGAGAAAATGCCGAAACAATCTTTATCGCACTTGTTTTTTTTATTTTTTCGGGAATATTATAGTAATTAACTTCGGTAAAACCCAGTCGGTTCATCCCGGTATTAAATTTTATATGCACTGGATAATCTTTCTGCTTTTGTTTTTCAGCAATTCTTATAAACAGCTCAAGCGTCCTGGCACTGTATAAATTGGGTTCCAGACAGTGCTCAATAATTTTAGGAAAATTAACTGGCTGAGAATGTAAAATTAAAATAGGGCTGGTTATTCCGGCTTTTCGTAGCCTAATGCCTTCTTCGGTATAAGCAACCGCAAAATAATCTGTGCCCAGCTCCTCCAACTTTTGGGCAATCGCTACAGAATCATTTCCGTAGGCATAAGCTTTAATCACCGACATAAACTTAACGCCCGGTGTAAGTTGGGATTTAATAGTTTTAAAATTATGGGCTAAGGCGTTTAGGTCTATTTCCAAAACGCTTTCCTCTGCTTTAGGCATCTTTCTTATTTAATGGGTTCTTCACTTCCTGCATACCTTCTTCAATGTCAATTTTCCTTGTTTTTTGTTCCTGCATAGCTTTATAATATGCTGCCCTGCTAAGAGGCTCATATTCCTCGGTTTCACCAAGCAAAACAAGTTCATCATTTACCGCTTTTCTAAAACTGTACTGTGCCAGGTTTCCGGTTCTTGTACAAACGGCGTGTACTTTGGTTACATATTCGGCCGTCGCCATAAGATAAGGCATGGGCCCAAAAGGATTACCTTTAAAATCCATGTCCAGCCCCGCAACAATTACCCTTATACCGCGATTGGCCAGGTCGTTGCATACCGTAACAATTTCATCATCAAAAAACTGGGCTTCATCTATGCCAATTACATCGCAAGAATCGGCGAGAAGTCTAATATTGGAGGCCGAGGGCACCGGGGTAGATCTTATTTCATTATAATCATGAGAAACCACCAACTCTTCATCATAGCGTATGTCTATGGCTGGTTTAAAAATCTCTACATTTTGCCTGGCGAATTGCGCGCGTTTTAACCTGCGAATAAGTTCTTCTGTCTTGCCAGAGAACATACTACCACAAATAACCTCAATCCAGCCAAATTGCTCTTCGTGATTTACTGTATTTTCGAGAAACATTTTGTAATTTTCAAGTCGAAATGGGAATTAGCCCTTTTGGTTAAAGGTGGAACAAATTTATTAAAAATACAAACCATTGCCGGCCGGGAAATGCTAAAGTTATTAAACCGTCCCGGGCATATTTTTTGTGGTAGTTTATCTTTTAATAAGTTATTTCTTTCCAAATTAATAATATGAATAACCTTTGGGTTGCAAATAATTGCTTTTGAAAATATTGTAAAAATGAAAACTGAATTAAAGAAGGAATTGATAAAACTTGCCGAAGAAATTATTTCTGAACAGGAAAATTTAGATGCCCGCGCCTTAAAAGTAAAAGCTGCTTCTTTATATGAGCAACTGGCTATATTGAATTTTACCGAGCAGAACCTTCAGGCATTTATGGCTCCACAAGCGATAGAAAGTCCTAAAATTGAAAAACCGGCAGAAGAAACCATTGAGAAACGCGCAGAAACTGTAGAGGAATTATCAGAAACTCCTGCGGAATCAGAAAAAACTGAATTAGCTCATAAGGAACCTGCACTTGAACCAGAAAGTGATGAACACGCGCCAGATGGTACTGAATTTAGAGAAGATGGAGAAGCAATAACCGAACCCAATACCGAAAAAATTAAAGATATTGTTGCCCATATGCCCGCTGAGAATGAGTATGCGAACGATCTTTTTAATCAAATGTCACCGCCGCAACCAACTCCTTCCCCAGAACCTGAAAGTATGCCACCTGCAGAACCCAAACAGCCAAAACAACCCGAGAAACCCAAGGATGATTTTAGAAGTATTGGGGTAGATTATGATAACCTGCCAGATTTTGAACCTCTTAACAATAAGCAAAAGGGACAAAAACCCAGATCTTTAAACGATCGCTTAAATAAGGGAATTAATATTGGATTAAATGAACGACTTTCTTTTATTAAACACTTATTTGGTGGGGATGCTTCAGACTATAACAGGGTGTTATCGCAATTAAACACTTTTAGTTCCCAGGAAGAAGCCGAGAAATTTATTCAATTGGTCGTAAAACCAGATTATAATAAATGGGAAGGCAAAGAGGAGCAGGAAGCCCGATTTATGCAGAAAATAGAGAATAAATTTAGTTAGAAAAGCTTCCGAAGAAATGGGAAAATTATTCCTGGTGCCTACGCCTATAGGAAATCTGGACGATATGACTTTTAGGGCGGTGAAAGTCCTTAAAGAAGTAGATTACATCCTGGCAGAAGATACCAGGAATAGTGGCAAGCTTCTAAAACACTTCGAGATTTCAACGCCTATGCAAAGTCACCATATGCATAACGAACATAAAACCGTAGATGCAGTGGTGTCGCGTATTAAAAACGGAGAAACTATCGCGCTTATTAGCGATGCCGGGACACCCGCAATTTCAGACCCAGGGTTTTTATTGACCAGGGCGTGTGTAGAGGCGGGGATAGAAGTAGATTGCCTCCCCGGGGCTACCGCATTTGTTCCGGCTTTAGTAAACAGTGGGCTGCCTAATGATAAATTTGTTTTTGAAGGTTTTCTCCCGGTAAAAAAAGGCAGGCAAACCCGTCTTAAAATACTGGCCGAAGAAACCAGAACCATGGTGTTCTATGAGTCCCCGCATAAATTATTGAAAACGCTGCAACATTTTTCAGAATATTTTGGAGAAGATAGGCAGGTTTCGGTTTCCCGTGAAATTACAAAACTGCACGAAGAAACAATTCGCGGAACTGTAACCGAAGTTTTACAGCACTATAGCAACAAACCGCCTAAAGGGGAGTTGGTAATCGTGGTAAAAGGTAAGTCTTAATGCAACGGTTACTTAAGGAAATAAGAAGTTGTACTTTTTGTGAAAAACATCTGCCTTTGGGTGCGAACCCTATTGTAGATTTCAACAAAAATTCTAAAATAGTTTTGATAAGTCAGGCGCCGGGTAGGGTGGTGCACCAAAGTCATATTCCCTGGAGCGACCAAAGCGGTATGAAATTGCGGGAATGGCTGGGAGTAGATCACGAAACTTTTTATAACCCCAATAATTTTGCGGTAGTGCCAATGGCGTTTTGTTATCCCGGCAAGGCGAAGAGTGGCGATGCGCCGCCGCGTAAGGAGTGTGCTCCTTTATGGCATAAAACCGTTTTTTCTGAACTAAAAAATGTACAATTAAAGATTCTTATTGGTGCTTATGCCGCTTCCTATTATCTGCCTGGAAAAAGTAATTTAACCCAAAAAGTTGAAAATTACGAGCAGCATTTGCCAGAGTTTTGGTGTTTACCGCATCCCTCGCCCGTAAATCAATTTTGGCGAAAAAAGAATCCCTGGTTTGAAGAAATTACCGTGCTCAGGCTGCAAAAGCATATTTCAGAAATATTAGAAAAATAAATATCTACGGAATATTCCCTAAATCGATAATTTCTAATTTTATTAGCATTTCCCTTTTTACATTTATCATTTTAAAGTTACCACTATGCGCTGGACACTTAAACCTAAACCAAATCCTGAAACCGTAGCAAGATTAAGCAGTGATCTTGGCGTTTCAGCTTCTATTGCTACCTTGCTTGCCCAACGCGGAATTGAAACTTTTGAACAAGCCAAGAGCTTTTTTAGGCCAGATTTAAACGAGCTGCACGATCCATTTTTAATGAAAGATATGGATAAAGCAGTCGCCCGAATTGAAACCGCCCTCGCAACAGGAGAAAATATTATGGTCTATGGCGATTATGATGTAGATGGCACCACCAGCGTGGCTTTAATGTCTTCTTATTTAAAAACGCTTACTCCAAATATCGCCAGTTATATCCCAGATAGGTATGCAGAAGGCTATGGAGTGTCTTATCGCGGGATCGATTTTGCTGCCGATAATGATATTTCACTTATCATCGCGTTAGACTGCGGAATTAAAGCGGTTGATAAAGTGGCATACGCGAAGAAGAAGGGCGTAGATTTTATTATTTGCGACCACCATCGCCCCGGTGCAGAAATTCCCAAAGCAGTCGCCGTATTAGATCCTAAACGTGAAGATTGTGAATATCCTTTTAAAGAACTCTGTGGTTGCGGGGTTGGTTTTAAATTAATTGAAGCTTTTAATAAAAAAAGGGGCGGTACTTTTGAGGTGTTATTGCCGTATTTAGACTTGGTAGCTACCGCCATTGGCGCCGATATCGTGCCAATTACCGGCGAAAACAGGATTCTGGCCTACCATGGATTGAACGTAATTAATGTGGCACCAAGAATGGGTTTTAAAGCTATTCTAACCCATATTAAAAAGGAAAAACTCACTATTACCGATGTGGTTTTTATTATTGCGCCCCGCATTAATGCCGCCGGAAGGATGAAACATGGTTTGCATGCCGTGAATTTATTGACCGAAGAAGATGAGGCCACCGCCATGAAATTTGCTGCAGAAATTGAAAATTTTAATGCTGAAAGGAAAGATACCGATAAAGCGATTACGAAAGAAGCTTTGTCGCAAATTGAAACTTTAAAAGAGCAGGAACGGCTTAGCACGGTGGTATATCAGGAAGATTGGCATAAGGGGGTAATTGGAATTGTCGCTTCTCGTTTAACCGAAACTTACTACCGGCCTACCTTGGTTTTTACCAAGAGTGGAGATAAACTTGCAGCTTCGGCGCGTTCGGTAAAAGGTTTTGATGTTTATAATGCTTTGGAAGCTTGCAAAGATCATATTGAGCAGTTTGGCGGACATAAATATGCGGCGGGCCTCACTTTAGCGGCTTCAGAATATGAAAATTTTAAATCGAAATTTGAATCGGTGGTTGCTGAAACTATAGATAGACGCTTGCTAACACCAGAAATTTCTGTTGATGCTGAAATTAACTTAGATGAAATCACACCCAAATTTTTTAGGATCCTGAAGCAATTCGCACCTTTTGGACCGGGTAATATGACTCCGGTTTTTATGACACAAAAACTCACCGATACCGGTTTTGGAAAATGTGTTGGCGCCGAAGATGCCCACCTTAAATGCCAGGTAAAACAAAGAGGGAAAAAACCAATTTTTGATATGATAGGCTTTGGATTGGGACCTAAATTTGAAACTATTTCAGAAAAGAAAACTTTTAAGGCGGTTTATTCTTTAGATGAAAACGAGTGGAATGGTAATGTTTCCATTCAACTAAAGCTAAAGGATATCAGCGAATAAATTTATTCCTAACATTTGAAAAATGCAAACCTACGTTGTTAGGGGTGATTTAGCGACTTCAAAATTACTCTCCTCAATATTTAAAATATTCAGGAAAGATGTTAATTGAGAAATCTTATTTTAGAAGAAAAGTTAAGTTATGTCTCTTGTCTCTTGTCTCTTGAAGCGCAGCTTTTCTTCCTTGTAAATATATAATCAAGACTTAGGAATTTAAAGTGTAACGTTTATTAAACACCGGCGTCTAATGGGTAAACAATAGGGAATTAGACCGTTTAGCCCATGCTAATATATTTACGCGTACTTAAGGAGAGTTTTAATTTCGCGATTAATGCGTTAAAAAATAATAAGTTAAGGACATTTTTATCCTTACTTGGGGTAACTATTGGTATCTTTTCTATTATAGGCGTTTTAGCTGCAGTAGATTCGCTCGAGAAAGAAATTAAAGGCAGCTTGAGCGCCCTGGATAATAGCACTATTATCGTGATGCGGTTTTCTTTTGGTCCTACCGAAGTTCCGCAATGGAAACGCCAACAATTCCCCGATGTTAGTTACGACGAATATCAATATTTAAGTAGAAACCTCCCCAATACACAGGCTGTTAGTTATAGTATTGGCGTGCCCAATGAGTCTATAAAATATCAGGATGTTACCAGCACTGGGGTTGGCGTTGGTGCAGTGACCAGTGAATATTATGACATTGAATCTTTAGACCTGGCCGAAGGACGCTTTTTTAACGAGGCCGAATCGGTGAGCGGTTCCCCGGTAATAGTGCTGGGTCATGAAATAGCTCAAAATTTGTTTGATGGTTTTGATGCTATGGGGAAACAAGTGCGTATTTACGGCAGAAAATTAACGGTGATTGGCGTATTGGAAAAACAAGGCTCCAGTCTGTTTGGAAACTCTAAAGACGGGCAGGTGTTTCTACCTGCTAATCTGGCCCGTAGGGTTTACGGTGATAACAACCAGGGGGTTTTTCCGCAATTGGTTTTGAAACCGGAAGAAGATGTGGATAATGCAGAGTATATCGCTGTCCTGGAACAATACCTGCGAAATTACCGCGGAATAAAACCGGGTGATATCAACAATTTTTTTGTGAACCAATTGCAGGGCTTTGCCGATTTTATAGATAATATTACAGGTCAACTTAACCTTATTGGATTAATAATAAGTGGTTTTTCGCTGTTGGTTGGTGGCTTTGGAATTGCCAATATCATGTTTGTGAGTGTAAAAGAACGTACCAACCTTATCGGGATTCAAAAATCTTTGGGCGCAAAAAATAAATTTATTCTCTTTCAATTTTTATTTGAAGCAATAATCCTGGCCATAATCGGCGGACTCGTGGGCTTGGCTCTTGTTTGGTTAGTAGCCCAGGCTGCATCTCAATTTACAGGCGATTTTGATTTTGTACTCTCACCGTGGAATATGTTTATTGGTACCGCTGTTTCGGGAATTATAGGACTTATTTCAGGAATAATCCCCGCGATTTCAGCTTCAAAATTAGATCCCGTTGAAGCGATTAGGACTGGGATGTAATTCTAGAAAATAGAAAATAGATTTTAGAATAGAGACTTTTATCTAACTGCTATATCACTGTTCTTTTCTCTTTGTTCTTTCTTCTCTGTTCTTTTCTCTTTTTTAGGCCTCTAAACCCTCGGCTACTTCCTCATTTACCCATTCCAAAAATTCTTCATCTTCCTTAGAAAAAGGATCTGGGGTGTGAGAGTCTATATCAATTTGGCCAATGTTCTCGCCGTTTAGAAAAAGCGGTACTACAATTTCAGCTTTTACATTAATGCTGCAGGCTATGTAATTTGTTTGGGCTTTTACATCGGGTACTACAAAATTTTCATTGGAAACAGCTACCTGGCCACAAATCCCTTTTCCGAAGGGAATAATTGTATGGTCGGTTGGTTCTCCCGCAAATGAGCGCAGTTTTAATTCCTCTTTATCACCATTCTTAAAATAGAAACCTACCCAATCGTAATATGGAACATTTTCTTTTAGAATTTCACATACTTGCGATAATCTATGATCTACAGATAATTCCTCGCTAGTTAGGATTTTTTTAATTTCCGGTTTTAATTTCTGAAGTGGCATAACTTAAATTTTAAACAAAAGTATTTAAAATTTATAGCAACCGCCGATTCTTATTTCTATAAGTTTGTTAAAAACCATTTTCTAAAACTTGCTAAAGCTTTTTGTTAAATATAAATCGGTGCTACGCTTCATCTTTATGTTTCTGGGAAGCTATTTCGTGCTTAGTATTTGCTATAACCTGTACTTATCATTTTTTAGAAACTCAAAATATTACCCAGATCCTATCACTCATTTGGTAGCAAAACAAAGTGAAGCCCTGGTAGATGGTTTTGGCTACAATGCCCAAATTCTACCACACCATGCAGAACTTTCTATGAAACTTATAGTGAATCAGGTTTATCTTGCCAGGATTATAGAAGGTTGCAATGCTATAAGTATCATGATACTTTTTGCTTCTTTTGTGCTCTCTTTCTTCGGAAGGTTAAAACTTAGTTTATTGTATATCTTAGCTGGACTGGTCTTAATTTATGCTATGAATATTATTAGGATCGCCGTCCTCGCTATTGGAATTTATAAATTCCCACAGCACACCGTTTTTTTACACAGTATTATCTTTCCCCTAATAATTTATGGGACGGTATTTTTACTTTGGGTCGCCTGGGTTCGCATTTATGCTAAAAAACAAAACTCTTGAAAAAGCTTCCTAAACTTCTTGGAATAGCTTGTCTCGTTATCCTGCTAATTTTGGTGAGGTTGTTTGAAAATGAGCTTTTTTACGATCCTTTGATAAATTTTTATCGTTATGGTGGTCATTTATCAATGCAATTACCGCAAATTAATTTATCAAAATTGCTCATTTTCCTGAGCCTTCGGTTTTGGTTGAATACGCTAATCTCCTTAGGAATTCTTTTTATAGCTTTCCGAAGTAATCCAATGATAAAATTTTCCGCAATATTATTTAGTATTTTTTTCATTATGGGTTTTGCTGCATTTTGTTTTTTCTATATAAATTTAAGCCAGCAAAACGTGATGACCTTATTTTATATAAGGCGCTTTTTGATTCATCCTCTTTTCATCTTAATTCTACTGCCTTCATTTTATTACTATCGGCTTCAGAAATAAAAAACCATAATTTTGAAAGCTTTTCATAAAATCTAAAAAAGACGCTAAATAAAAAAGTGCTATTTTTGTAACCGATGAAAAAAGCTTTCCAAAATAGCGGCTCTGTTTTAATAGCACTCCTGGTGCTGTTTTCAACCTTTTCTTTTGCGGTTGATAAGCATTTTTGCGGAAGTTTTTTAGTAGATAAAGCCATTTTTTCTGCAGCAGATACCTGCGGCATGGAAATTTCTACCGATGGTGAATGTTGCACCAACGAAAAAGTAGTGGTAGATGGGCAAGATGAATTAAAACATCAATTTGATTCGTTAGACCTTAGCCAACAGCAGTTTCTCATCGGCTTTACTTATTCTTATATTTTTATTTTTGAAGATTTTTCTAAGGAAATTATTCCTTTTAAACAATATACTCCTCCACATCTGGTCAAAGATATACAGCTTGTAGACCAGGTATTCCTTATTTGATTATCGAATGTTAGACACTTACCGGATTTCTCGTAAATCTGGCAATGCCCCTGTTTCCATAACCGGGCTTTTAATTGATTCTAAAATTTGATATTCATAAAATCATGCTGAATAAAAGCATTAAATTCTTAATAGAGAATAAACTCGTGGCGGTGATTCTCCTTGTCCTTTTTGTGGGTTGGGGCGTGGTAAATGCACCTTTTAATTGGGAAACCGGATTAATTCCGCGCGATCCCGTGGCGGTAGATGCAATCCCCGATATTGGTGAGAACCAGCAAATTGTTTTTACTAAATGGGAAGGGAAATCTCCCCAGGACATTGAAGACCAAATTACCTATCCGCTCACTACTTCGTTATTGGGTATTCCCGGCGTGAAGACTATCCGGAGTTCCTCTATGTTTGGTTTTTCCAGTATTTATATCATTTTTGAAGAAGATATCGAGTTTTACTGGAGCCGAAGCCGGATTTTGGAAAAACTGAATTCCCTGCCGGCAAACCTGCTGCCCGAAGGCGTGAACCCCGCCTTGGGTCCCGATGCCACCGGTTTGGGACAGATTTTCTGGTACACTCTCGAAGGGCGTGATAAAGATGGTAATGTTACCGGTGGCTGGGATTTGCACGAACTGCGCAGCATTCAGGATTATTATGTGAAATATGGGCTTTCCGGTGCCAGCGGGGTTTCCGAGGTGGCTTCCATAGGTGGCTATGTTCAGGAATATCAAATAGACGTCAATCCTGAACTGATGCGCCAATACAATATTTCCCTGGCACAGGTGGTGAAGGCGGTAAAAGAGACCAACCGTGATATTGGCGCGCAAACCCTGGAAATAAATCAGGCCGAATATCTGGTACGTGGGTTGGGCTACGTCCAGGAAATAGAAGATATTGAAAATGCCGTGGTAACTTCAGAAGATTTTACCAGCATTAAAATAGGTGACATCGCCAAAGTAAACCTGGGGCCGGAAACTCGCCGTGGTATTTTGGACAAAGAAGGTGCCGAGGTGGTTGGCGGCGTGGTTGTGGCCCGTTATGGTGCCAATCCTTTGAACGTGATTAATAATGTAAAGGATAAAATAAATGAACTTAGCCCCGGCCTGCCCACCAAAACCCTTGAAGACGGCCGCGAATCGCAGGTAACCATTGTACCTTTTTACGACCGTACCCAACTTATCCATGAAACCCTGGGCACGCTTAACGAAGCCCTAACCCTGGAAATTTTAATTACCGTGCTGGTAATTATCGTGATGGTATTTAACCTGCGGGCCTCTATTCTTATTTCCGGCTTGCTGCCGGTTGCGGTTTTGATGGTTTTTGTCTCGATGAAAATATTTAACGTCGATGCCAATATCGTGGCGCTTTCCGGGATTGCTATTGCCATTGGGACCATGGTGGACGTAGGCGTGATTTTATCTGAAAATATCATCCGCCATCTCGATCAGGACAAAGAACGGAAACTGCTCACCACAAACGAGATAGTTTACAATGCAACCTCCGAGGTGTCTGGGGCAATTATGACAGCAGTGCTTACCACGATTATTAGTTTCCTTCCCGTCTTTACCATGGTGGGGGCAGAAGGAAAACTTTTCCGTCCGCTGGCTTTTACCAAAACCATGGCCCTGGTAGCCTCGCTTATCGTGGCACTGTTCCTTATTCCGCCATTTGCTGCTTCGTTCTTTAAAAAACGTACCCGGCGTACATCTGCGAGTTGGACGATACAGGCTATTCTTGTAATAGCAGGACTTACTGCTATTGTTTTTGGTTATTTCATCGGGATTGTTTTGGTCGCTTTTGGCGCAACCGGAATGCTACTCTTGAAAAAGAAAATTACCCCCAAAACATCAAATATTATCAATATTGCTATTTCGGCTTTCGCCATCGTGCTGCTTTTAGCTGAATATTGGCGACCGCTGGGGCCAGAGAATAGCATTTTTTGGAACTTTATTTTGGTAGGGATTATCGCTTTTGGCTTGCTGGGCGTGTTCGCCTTGTTCCAAAGGTTTTATACCCGTATCCTCAACTGGGCCCTGGGCAATAAGCTACTGTTTTTATCGGTACCTACAATCCTTGTGATCCTCGGATTTATGATTATGCGGAATACCGGCGAAGAATTTATGCCTTCGCTGGATGAAGGCTCCTTCCTACTAATGCCCACTTCACTTCCCCACGCCGGAGTGGAAGAAAACAAGCGGGTCTTGCAGCAATTGGATATGGCCGTGGCCGCGATTCCAGAAATCGAGACCGTGGTAGGGAAAGCCGGCCGCACAGAGTCAGCTCTCGATCCCGCGCCGCTTTCCATGTATGAAAACGTCATTCAGTATAAATCTGAATATATGCTGAATGAAGACGGTGAGCGACAGCGCTACCGGGTAAATGAAGATGGTTTGTTTTTGCTGAAAAACGGAAAACTGGCGATAAATCCAAGTTTAGAGGTGGACGAAGATGCCGCCGGTACTTATGGCGAAGATAAAATAGTAGAATTTCACCGTGTAAAAAACGAACAACTCATCCCAGATGAAGACGGCGAATATTACCGAAACTGGCGTCCTGAAATAAGCTCGCCAGACGATATCTGGAACGAGATTACCGCGGCCACCAGGCTGCCGGGGATAACTTCGGCGCCAAAGCTGCAACCTATCGAAACGCGGTTGGTGATGCTTCAAACCGGAATGCGCGCACCTATGGGAATTAAAGTACAGGGACAAAACCTACAACAAATAGAAGACTTTGGCCTTCAACTGGAAGAACTGCTAAAAGAAGTGGAAGGTGTAAAAGACGAAGCCGTTTTTGCCGACCGAATTGTAGGAAAACCCTATCTGCTGCTGGATATTCAACGCGACCGACTTGCCCGTTATGGTATTAGTATAGAAGAAGTGCAGCAACTTCTGGAGGTTGCCGTGGGCGGAAAACGCCTAAGTCAAACGGTTGAAGGACGCGAGCGGTACGGGGTGCGTGTACGCTATCCGCGGGAACTACGGGACAGCCCCGAAGACCTGGGCAATATCTATGTTCCGGTAGAGGATGGCTCACCGGTGCCGTTGGATGAATTGGTAGAAATACGTTATGAGCAGGGGCCACAGGTGATAAAAAGTGAAGATACCTTCCTTATTGGCTATGTGCTTTTTGATAAACAGGATGGTTTTGCTGAGGTAGAAGTCGTGGAAAATGCCCAGGCCCTTATTCAGGATAAAATCGATAATGGGGAGCTTAGCGTGCCAAAGGGCATTAGCTATAAATTTACCGGAACTTACGAAAACCAGATACGTGCCGAAAAGACACTGAGCGTCGTGGTGCCACTGGCATTAATGATCATCTTTTTGATTTTGTATTTCCAGTTTAAAAAGGTTTCCACATCGCTGATGATCTTCAGCGGAATCCTGGTAGCATTTTCCGGTGGGTTTATCCTCATTTGGCTCTACGGACAAGGGTGGTTCCTGAATTTCGACTTTTTTGGTGAAAACCTTCGGGATATGTTTCAGATAAAAACCATAAACCTGAGTGTGGCCGTATGGGTAGGCTTTATCGCCCTCTTTGGTATCGCCACCGATGACGGTGTGGTAATGGGCACCTACCTAACCCAAACCTTCGATAGGAACGAGCCCGAAACACGGGAAGATATCCGTAAATCGGTGATAGAAGCAGGCTCCAAACGTGTTCGTCCTGCCTTAATGACTACGGCGACCACCATCCTGGCACTCCTGCCCGTGCTTACCTCCTCGGGGCGTGGTAGCGATATTATGATCCCGATGGCCATCCCTGCTTTTGGCGGTATGTCTATCGCGCTAATCACCCTGTTTGTGGTGCCGGTGTTGTTTAGTTGGAGAAAAGAGGCCGGTTTAAAAACCTTGAAGAGAGGGGATGATGATAGGAGAATTGAAAATAGAGAATAGAAAAAGACTTTTAACATGAAACTGATAGATCTTTTAATAATTAAATTGAGTAATAAAAACGGAATGCTCTCTATTCTTTTTTCCCTATTCTTTTTTCTTATAGGAACAGCCCAGCAGCTCCAGCCTTACCTTACCCAGGCTTTAGAGAACAACCCGGAGATAAAAGCATTTGAACTGCGGTATGAAACGGCCAGGGAAAAGGTGCAAGAAGTGGGGATGCTGCCGGAAACCCAATTTGGTGCGGGTTATTTTTTGAGCGAACCGGAGACCCGTACGGGACCACAGCAGTACAAACTATCGGTGCAACAAATGATTCCGTGGTTTGGGACCATTACTGCAAGGAAAAATTATGCTTCCAGCCTTGCCGATGCACAATATGTGGAAATCGCCACGGTCCAACGGCAACTATTGTTAAATGTGGCCGAGAATTATTACAGGCTTTATGCCATTAGGGCAAAACAACGCGTCCTGGAAGAAAATATAGACCTGCTAGAAGCTTATGAGCAGCTTGCGCTTACTTCGTTGGAGGTGAACCAGGCTTCAGCGGTAGATGTGCTTAGACTTCAAATGCGGAAAAATCAGTTGCAGGAACGTTTTGAAAACTTTGATGAGGAATTTAAAGCTGAACAAGCTGCTTTCAATACCCTGCTCAATACCGAACGTGGTGCTACGATAGAAGTGTTCGACTCCCTGGCGGTGCCACAGGAAGACCCGGTACAATTGCCAGAGGTGCCACAAATACACCCTGAACTGTTGCGTTTTGATAAGTTGTATGAATCGGTAGAGGAGGCTGAAACACTTAACCGAAAAGAAGCATTGCCCGATATGGGTTTTGGCGTGGATTACGTTTCGGTTGGGGAAGCAACGGCGATGGAAGCCCCAGATAGCGGGAAAGATATACTAATGCCCATGGTTTCGATAACAATCCCAATTTTCGGCAATAAATATAAATCGGTTACCCGGCAGAACGAACTGAAGCAACGCGAGCTCAATGCACAACGGGAAAACCGGCATAACGAGTTGGTGTCGCGCCTGGAAGCCGCGGTGAGCAACCGGACAAAGGCACGCATAAGCTACCAGACGCAAATGCTGAACTTACAGCAAGCAAAAGATGCTGAAGAAATCCTGATGCGAAATTACGAAACCGGTACCATAGATTTTAATGATGTGCTGGACGTGCAGGAGTTGCAGCTCAGTTTTCAGCTGAATTTGATAGAAGCGGTAAAAAATTATTACCAGGCCAGTGCGAACATCAATTATTTAAGCGATAATTCAGAATAAATTTAAAACAAAAACGATGAAAAAATATATCATTTATATCGGAATATTGCTGGGCGGGCTGCTTCTGGGCTACCTGATCTTTGGCGGAAATAATGCTGAAAGAAACACCGAAACGGCTACTGAAGAACACGATCACGATGCGGAAAACCAGCTGTGGACCTGTTCTATGCACCCGCAGATTATGCAACCCGAGCCGGGCGACTGCCCCATTTGCGGGATGGAACTTATCCCTGCCGAAAATGGTGGTGGCGAGGTTGGTCCGCAACAAATAGAAATGTCTGAAACCGCCCTGGCCCTGGCCAACATCCATACGATGAAAATAGGCGAGAACCTTTCCGGGGAACAGGAATTGGTGCTTTCAGGAAAAATCGTGAAGAATGAAGAAGCAAAAAGCGTTCAGTCTTCCTATTTTGATGGCAGGATAGAGAAACTATATATAAATTATACCGGGGAGGAAGTACGCCGCGGACAGGTGCTGGCCACGATATATTCGCCCGAGCTGGTTTCTGCCCAGCAGGAATTGCTCACCGCCGCCAGGATGAAGGATTCACAATCCAGGTTATATGAGTCGGTGCGCAGAAAATTGAAATTATGGAAACTTAGCGATAAGCAAATTCAGGAAATCGAAGCTTCGGGAGAGGTAAAAGAGTATTTCCCTATTTACGCCACAGTTTCAGGCACCGTGACCGAAAAACTGGTGGAAGAAGGTGATTACGTGAAGCAAGGCCAACCCCTTTATGAGATCGCCAACCTTAGTACTGTTTGGGCGCAATTTGATGCTTATGAAAACCAGATTGCCCAACTTGAAGAAGGACAGCAAATAAACGTTACCGCCAATGCTTTGCCGGGCAAAGAATATGAAGTACCCATCACTTTTATCGAGCCCCTGTTAAGCACCGCCACGCGAACCATTAATGTGCGCGTGGAACTTTCCAATAAAGAGGGCCGATTAAAACCCGGGATGTTTGTACGCGGGAAAGTAGGATCGGCTGAAGGAGATTCGGGTGTGAATAAGGAAAATCGGATGATTACCGTGCCGAAATCGGCGGTGATGTGGACGGGGGAACGTTCGCTGGTTTATGTGCAACCTAACCCGGACCGCCCGGTTTTTGAAATGCGGGAAGTGGCACTTGGCGCCGCTGCGGGTGATAGCTACGCGGTTACCGAGGGCTTGCATAGTGGTGAGCGCATTGTGGTAAATGGTGCTTTTACCGTAGATGCCGCTGCGCAACTGCAGGGTAAAAAATCTATGATGAATAAAGACGGTAACAAGACTTCTACCGGGCACGAAGGTCATTCCGGGATGGAATCTGGAGCGAATTCTAACAATACGGCACCTGTAGAAGTTGAGGAACAATTTGAAGTATCCCAAAAATTGGTTGGTCAGTTTAGCAGGGTTTTTAATGAATATATAGCCTTAAAAAATGCGTTGGTAAAGGAAGATGCCGAAACAGCCCAGGCAGCTTCCAATAAAATGCTTCAGGCATTGAACAAAGTAGATATGGGCTTGTTGAAAGATTCTAAAGCACACAATCGCTGGATGTCGACTTCCGAAAAAATACAAAATATGGCGAAAAAAGTGGCTGAAACCATAGATATCGGGAATCAACGCGAACATTTTAAAGCTTTATCTGTGAATTTTAGTACGGCGGTGCAACTTTTTGGAGTAAGACAGACCGTATATGAACAATTTTGTCCTATGGCCGATGATAATAAAGGGGGATATTGGCTAAGCCTTAATCCCGAAATTGAAAATCCGTATTATGGGGAGGCGATGTTGAGCTGTGGGGAGACGCAACGAAAATTATAAAAGCTGAAAAAAATCTAAAAAGATGGACCCAATGATTGTAGAAGCTTTTGTTAAAAATATGGTTTGCAACCGCTGCATAAAGGTATTAAGAAACGAACTTCTTGAAGCAGGCCTGGATGTTAGAGAAGTAGAGTTGGGCCGGGTAGTTTATGCAAGCGAAAATATAGAAAACGATACCAGGAAATTGCATAATGTTTTACGCGAAAATGACTTTGAATTATTGCAGAATGCCGATAAAATCCTGGTAGAGCAGGTAAAATTAAGCTTGATTAAACTATTGGAAAAGCTTCCCGTTCAAAAATCTGGTACTTTATCCAGCTATTTATCCAAAGAGACCGAAACTGATTATTCGCGGTTAAGCCGGATTTTTTCCTATACCGAAAATATAACCCTAGAAAAGTATTTTATAAAACTTAAAATAGAAAAGGTTAAGGAACTTATCCAGTCCAGGGCCTATAATTTTACCGAGATAAGCCAACTGCTGGACTACAGTAATGTTAATTATCTTTCTAGACAATTTAAAGCTGAAACAGGAATGAATTTATCTGAATATAAAGGTCTTGATAAAAATTTTAGAAATTCTTTGGACAAAATTGTATAGATGTTTTACATAAATTTGACAGGTTAAAACTTTGACAACCTGTAACTTAGTTTCAATTTTAAAAAATAGAAAAATGAAAAGTAAAATTTTAAACCTTGGAATATTTCTTTTTATGGCCATTAGCCTTACTTCCTGTTTTGATAATAAGGCAAAACAATCTGTAGAAATAGATACTCCGGAAGAGGTTAAAAAAGCCGAAGAAAAGACAGCTGATATTGCTGACCAGGATTTTATTGATGGGATGACCGGTAAAATATGGCATAATTACCTGGAAATTAAAATTGCCTTAACCAAAGCTGATGCTGGCCAGGTGCAGGATGTAGCTAAAAGTATGGCAGATTCTTTTGCAGAAGAACGAGCCGATATGAAAGAAATTGCTAAAAAACTAAGCAAAACCGGGAATATTGAAAAACAACGCAGATTGTTTGCGGAATTCACAGAATTGGCGGGCCCTATGTTTGAAGATGCGCTTTCCGGTGGTACTATTTATAAAAAATTCTGTCCCATGGCGTTTAATAACAATGGCGCATACTGGTATGCCGATATTGAGGAAATAAACAACCCATATTTTGGCGATAAGATGCTCAAATGTGGTTCTGTGAAAAAGACCATTAAGAAGTAGGATACATTAACCAACCAAAAATCATATAAAATGAATTCAGAAGATAATATACAGAATAAAAAGAGTAGTAATTACCTTAGATTTTTTCTAATGCTAGGTTTGTCGTTTATAGCGATGTACATCACCATGTATTTTAATACTTATGAGTTTGATCACGTATATTTTAGCCTTACAAGATTTTATATGACCTGCCTGGGAATTTCTGCCATGGCAGTAATTATGTTATCATTAATGCTTAAAATGTATAAAAACAAGAAAAAAAACATCGCTATTTATGCCGGGAGCCTTATCCTGTTTGTTTCTGCATTAGGCTTAGTTAGGGCGCAACGTCCCATAGTTGGAGATCTTTTATATATGAAAGCGATGATTCCTCATCACTCTATTGCGATACTAACCAGTAAAAGGGCAGATCTTGAAGATCCTGAGACTAAAAAACTGGCTAAGGAGATTATTGAAGCCCAGGAACGGGAAATCGCCCAGATGAAAAAGATTATTTATAGATTGGAAAATAAGGATTGAGTTTGCCTAAAAAACTCCAAATAAATTTTATCTAATTTTACATTATCAAAAACCAAAACAATGAAAAGAAAATTTAGAAGCATTAGTATGTTAAGTCTGCTTGCAGGTAGTTTAGTGCTATTCTCGTGTAAGAACAACGAGAAAAAAGAAGTAGAAGCGCAACCTATGCAAAATGAAATGCACCAGCCAGACACAGATAAACAGGCTAAAATGGAAACTTATGAAGGTGAAGAGTTAGAAGCCGAATTCAAGGATGAAAAGACAGCAAAAATCTATAACTTATATGTAGAAGTTAAAGATGCTTTTGTAAATACTGATGCTGAAAAAGCAAGTGACAAAGCCGGCGAACTCGCTGAAAAGGCAAAAGAAAATGAAGACATTGCTTCTATTGCCAGGTCGATTTCAGAAAGCGAAGATGTGAACAAACAGCGGGAAGAGTTTTCTAAATTAACGGCGGCAATGGAGCCTGTATTGACCAACGCATTAGCTTCCGGAGAAATCTATAAACAATACTGCCCTATGGCTTTTGAAGGAAAAGGAGATTTTTGGTTTTCGAATTCCAAAGATATTTTTAACCCATACTATGGGGATAAAATGCTAAAATGTGGTAGGGTAGAAGCCACAATTCAGTAACAAGATTTATGCTTGCAGCCTGATTTTTCGGGCTGCAAGTTTTATTAATCCCTCAAAAGGATTTAATCGTGGGGCGATAGCCAAGGAGTTTAATTCCCTGGGGACCTGTCTCGAAATTTTGAAAATTTTTGCTGATTCATACTTCGTGGGCTTGACCCTGAGGTGTTGATTATTTGATAAAGTTTGGAAAAAAATATCCTACATATAAAAAATATGGTTTGTGACCGTTGTCTTATGAGCGTTCGCAATATTATGGATAGCTTAAATCTTGAATATAATAATTTGAGTTTAGGCCGGCTTGAATTGAGTAAACCTTTGTCTGCCGCAAATTTTGATAAATTAGATAAGGAACTTCAAAAAGTAGGCTTTGAGATTGTTGCAGAACGCAATTCACGTATTGTCACGACCATTAAGGCCAGGATTATCGAGTTGGTGTATGAAAAGAAGGATTTTGGCGATAAAAAGCTATCAGAAATCTTAAGTGACGCACTGCATTATGATTACAGTTATCTTACCGGTATTTTTACGAAAGCTGAAGGCAGAAGCATACAAAGTTATCATAACAAAATAAAAGCCCAACGCATAAAGGAATTGTTGGAATATGACGAACTGAATATTTCAGAAATAGCCGATAAAATGGACTTTGGCAGTGCAGCTTATCTTTCCACTTTCTTTAAAAAAGAAACCGGCTTAAGCCCCTCCCAGTATAAACTTCAATATTGGGAGCGAAAATCCCTTAATGATATCTGATGCCTTTTTATTTTAAATATTGTTTGTTCCTCTTTACTTTTCTAATTTTTTAAGCTGCAATTTTTTCCCGTCAAAAACTGCATAAGTATAATGCGTAATCCAATCACCGGTGTTCACGTAAGTTGCTTTTCCATTTAAGTCGATCTCAAGTGGTAAGTGCCTGTGGCCAAAGAGGAAATAATCATAATCCTTAGTTTCTAATTTTCTTTTGCAATATTGAATAAGCCATTCCTTTTCTTCACCTAAAAACTCCTGTTCTTCTTCGCCGGAAATTGCTTTGTTTTTTACTGAAAAATATTGAGCCAGAGGAATACCAATATCAGGGTGTAGCCAGCGATAGAGCCATTTGGATACCGGATTGGTAAAAACTTTTTTCATGCGTTTGTACCCGTGATCTCCCGGGCCCAGCCCATCGCCATGGCCAATTAAAAATGTTTTATTATTAAATTCAAATTCTTTTGGTTTGTGAAATGTGGGAATGCCCAACTCTTTTTCAAAATAATCCTGCATCCATAAATCGTGGTTTCCTACGAAGAAATAAACGGGAATTCCGCTGTCTTTTATTTCAGCCAATTTTCCTAAAGTTCTTACAAAGCCTTTAGGAACAGCGTGTTTGTACTCAAACCAAAAATCAAAAAGGTCTCCGAGTAAGAAAATAGCGGCAGCATCTTCTTTAATTTCATTCAGCCATTTTACAAATGTAGCTTCCCGCGGTTTACTTTCTTGCTGGGTAGGCGCCCCCAGGTGATTGTCACTAGAAAAATATACTTTTTTGCCTTTGGGAATATTCATTAATAATTATTATGAGCTGTGAATATAATTAATTAAGTGTACACCTCATAGATTTTAGAATCTGTGAGGTCTTAAGTAAGCAGTTTACTCCCCCTTCGGGGTTTGGGGGGCACTTTGATCACTGGCATACCATTCAGCAAAACTGGATTCTGTTTCCTGTAATTTCAGGGAATGCAGCTTTATATGATCTGGTAAATGCTTTTGAATTTTTTTGGCAAAATCGACCACCATGTTCTCACTGGTTGGTTGATAATCTACCAAAATCACGTGGTGCTCCCGTTCTTTTAACTCCCGGGCAAGTTCAATATGTGGCGTGTTTTGATTAAAAACCGTTGCATGATCAAATTGATCTACAATTTCAGACTTCACGATTTTTTTTAAATCCCCAAAGTCTATTACCATTCCGTTTTTTACGTGATCCATATCGTTAATAGGCTCGCCAATCACGCAAACACTAAGTTTATAACTATGGCCATGAACATTTCGGCATTTTCCATCGTAGCCGTATAGCGCATGCCCGGTTTCAAAAGAAAATTTCTTGGTAATTCTAATCTTGCTCATCACAGGTTATTTTTTGCAAAGGTAAGGGTTTTTTAGCGTTATATTTTTTCTCAAAAAATTAAGTTTCTGTTGTATATTTGTCTGCCTTTTTTATGAAAAATGAAAACCGAAACTGCTTCAGAACTATTTGAACAATTGGATTTTAAAGAAAATCCTTTCTACGAAAACATTATTACCAATTTAGTTGAAAATCACTATAGCATTGTAGATAATTTTTTTAATGCTGAAGAAGTTGCGGTGCTTCGAAAGGCATTAAAATCGAAATTTGACGAAGCTCAATTTAAAAAGGCGGCAATTGGGAACAGAACCAATGAAATTGTGTCCAAATCTATTCGTGGCGATTTTATTCTATGGCTCAATGAGACCGAGGCAGGGGAAGCTGAAAGCTTGTTTTTCAACAAAATTAATTCCTTAATTTCTTATTTAAATAAAACCTGCTTTTTGGGAATTCTAAGCACAGAATTTCACTATGCTCTTTATCCCGAAGGCACTTTCTACCAGCGGCATTTAGATACCTTTCAGAATGATGGAAGGAGAAAACTTTCTTTGGTATGCTACTTAAACGAAGAAGATTGGAAACCTGAAAACGGTGGGGAATTGGTGATTTATTCAGAAGAAAACGGGATAGAAGTTTCCAGGGCTATTTATCCAATGCCCGGTAGGGTGGTGATTTTTGAAAGTCAGTTAATGGAACACGAAGTAAAACCGGTAAAAACCGCCAGATTGAGTATAACCGGTTGGTTAAAAACTCGATAATGGAGATTAATGTCAATTTAACCCATAATGACGCATTCCAGCTTGTTCTTTTTAATTATTGAATTTTTTATAAAGTACTACAATAATTAAAACAAGCGCTAGAATTAACCAAAATCCCATTCCGCTTAGAAAGCTTAAGAATTCCCAAATATCTTTATCCATTAATTCATGCGATTTTTTTCATGTCTTTTACGCCAGCTATACCGTGCGTAAAAAAAAACAGCAAGCAGAAATAGAATTGCAAGTAAGTAAAGCCAGTTGTTTATGATAAATTCCCAAATGGTAAAACCCCACTCTTCATCGCGGGTAGCGGGCCTGTCTTTTGGTAAATGCTCTTGTTGAATGTTCATAGCTTTTATATAATAAGCAAGATACGCCTTTAAGGCCAGAGTATTTGTTATAGGGATGCTAATTCACTTTCTTAAAAGTTAAGTATAGATTTGTTTAGCGGTCTAATCGAGAATTAGTCTCTAAGCGATTTTCTGTTTTGTCTAATTATCCTGATGAGAATAAACACGACAATGATGGCAAATATGAGTAGTCCTCCTAGGATCGCGTACAAGTTACTTCCTACAAAGAAACCTAATTGATATGCCAGGTTTTCGCTATTTTCACTAGCCTTTTGAATAAGATAAAGTAGTGGTACCTGCATAATGTTATTTTTTATATTTGGATAATGCGTTTTTAGTAAAATCTGAAAGGACTAATTCCCCCGAGATTGCAGCTCTTTCCTCTAGTAACTGCTCCCAATTATCAGTATCTTTCCAAAGCATTTTTTTCATTTCCTGAAGTGCTTTAGGGTTATAGGAAGCTAATTTTTCAGTAAAAATTGCTACTTCTTTATCCAGGTCTTTTAGGTTGTCGAATACCCGGGCATACAGGCCTTTCTCCTTTGCCCAATAAGCATTTTTCCATTCGTGTGCTGCCAAAGAAAGTTCGCCCAGGGCACCAACTCCAATTTTGCGCTCTATTGCTGGTGCAATTACAAAAGGGCCAATTCCAATGCTGATTTCAGATAGTTTGATCGCGGCAGCATCTGTAGCCAGCGCATAATCACAGGCGGCAATTAAACCAACGCCACCACCCACTGTTTTTCCGTGAATGCGTCCCACAATAAGCTTCTGGCATTCTCGCATCACATTTAATACTTTTGCGAAGCCCGAAAAAAATAATTTTCCTTCCTCTAAAGTTTCAATAGCGACCAATTCATCAAAAGATGCCCCGGCACAAAAAGCTTTCTCCCCTTCAGATTTCAACAGGATCACTTTTACACTTTTATTTTCAGATAATTTTTGAAGCTCCCCGGCCAAACGGTCTAAAAGTTCTGATGGAAAGGAATTGCTGGCGGGATGACCAAATTCTAAATGCGCTATCCCGTTCTCGATATTAGTATATAAGCTTCCGTTTTCTCGTGTGGTATTCATAAATGATCCTCAAATTTGCTGAACTACCAAATTTAGAAAGTTTAATCATAAAAATGTTAGATTTATTTGTTTTTTCTATCAGTAATTTAAAAAATAGCCTGAAATTATTGTTTAATTCTAAGAAAATTGTCAATTTTTATTATAGAGACTGCCGACTGAGACTGCCGACTGAGACTGCCGACTGAGACTGCCGACTGAGACTGCCGACTGAGACTGCCGACTGAGACTGCCGACTGAGACTGCCCACTGAGACTGCCCGCTGAACTCACACTTCCTTGTTCAAATATTTTCTTCGGAATTTTATAATAAGTCCGCCGCCCCTTATCAGCATCCACACAAAAAAAGCGATCCAAATTCCGTATAATTTAAGTCCGAAATAATCGGAAATAAGTAGGGTGGGGGTAAAACCTAAAAATGTGGCTATCAGTAATAAATTTCTTAAGTATTTTGCCTCCCCCAGGCCTTTAAAAATGCCATCATACATAAAAGCGATGGCATTTACGGGCTGCATAAGTAAAACGATCCAGAAGACAGAGGCAAATATGGCCAGTACCGCCTCGTCTTTATTAAAGATTAATCCTATTTCATTATAAAACACGCCGCACATTGCCATTAAAATAAAGGCTATTAAGACCGCATATTTGCTTATTTTTTTACTTAATTCCCAAAGATTTCGGTAATCCTTGGCTCCTAAAAGTTTGCCGCCAATCGCATTACCGGCATTGGCATAACCATCAATAAAGAAACTAAAAAACAACCAAATATTCATTAAGATACTTTGTGCTGCAATAAAGTTTTTACCATAATCTGTAGCATAAGCGTTGGCCAGGTAAATTGCAAAATTAAGTGCTGCGGTACGCACAAAAAGATTGGCAGCCATAAGCAGCAATCCTTTTAACCGCGGATTAATATTAAAACTCAATTTTAAATGAAATGGTGTTTTCTTAAAGAAAAACCATAGCGCCATCACCAACATTGTAGCTTGAGCAGCAAGGCTTGCATAGGCGGCGCCTTTTAAATGCATTGCGGGAATTAATCCATCTACTCCATAAACCAAGAGATAATCTAAGGCTACGTTTACAAATGCGCCCGTTAAACTACACTTCATGGCCCATAGCGTATTTTGCAAACCTCTAAAAACCCCGAAAATTGCAAAGGTGACCAGGGTAAGCGGGTATCCCAGGGCCCTAATTTGATAATATTCTGAGGAATATTGTAAGATCAAACCTTCAGCATTGTAAGCGCTAAAAATGGAATTTGCGAAAAAAGCAGTAGTGAAATAAATAATTAGGCTAAAAACTAAATTAAAATAAATTGCCTGCGGAATTAATGTTTTTACCGCGTGTAACCTATTTGCACCTAAATGTTGTGAGATAATCGCTGAAATTGCAGTTTTGGTTTGAGCTACGATCCAGATAATGGCCGAGAGAAATGAACCTACAATTCCAGCCGCGGCAAGTGCCTCTACCGAGTTGTTTTCTACATTACCAATTACCGCGATATCGGTGAGGGAAATAAGCGGCTCGGCAATTCCCGCAATGATCGCAGGAATTGCTATTCGGTTGATATTTTTAAAGCTAACTGCTGTTTCCAAAAACGAAATTTAATGGGCAAATATAGGACGCTTATTTTTTTAATCCCTAAAGAATTGGCTTGTAGTTTGAAATGTTCATTCGATAATCTAGATTTAAATTCTCCGAAGTTGTCCCGAGCTAGTTTAAGTTGTTTTTTTCCGCTATATGCATTAAAGAAGAATCACATAATCTTTTCGTAACAATAAAAAGGAGCGCTGCTTTTATCTGGAAAATAAACAAAGCCTGAACGATCATAACCTCGAGCTTCATAAAATTTAAGATTTCGTTTGTTTTTGCTAAAAGTGTCTAACCTAATGGAGGCACAATTATTTTGTTTTGCGGTTTCTTCGGCGAAATCCATCATTTTTCGAGCATAGCCTTCTCCCCAATATTCGGGATGTGTCGCCAACCGATGAACATACAAATTATTTTTATTTGGTGTAAACCAATGAACATCGTTGTAAACCGAGGCCATTGTGCTTGTGAGTACCATAATTGAAACTATCCTTTTATCTTCTTCCCAAAGGTAAAGTTCATTTTTTCGAATATCTGCGGCTAATTTTTCGCGGGATGGGTAATTCTCGTTCCATTGAAAGATATTTTTCGCCTGTAGCGCTTTAGCACAGGCTTCGGTAAGTGATTTAATTGCGGGAAGGTCTTCCCTGATAGCTTTTCTTATCATTTCTAAAATAAAACAAAAGTTTGTTCGTAATTTACAGAAAATTATTACATTTGCCTTCCAAACGGGGGATTAGCTCAGCTGGCTAGAGCGTTTGGCTGGCAGCCAAAAGGTCATCGGTTCGACTCCGATATTCTCCACACAAAACCACTGTTCTTCTACAGTGGTTTTTTTGTTTCCACCAATTTTGCCGCTGGTTGGAGGGTCCCGATGCCAGCTCGAGAAGGTTTCGGAAGTTAATTCGTAACAGGCTACCGGTTTCCCCGAAACATCCGGGCAATATTCTCCACACAAAAAAGCTGTCTGAAAAGTAAGGTTCAACGTTATCACGTCGCGATGATTATAGGGAGAAGTGAAATAATCTTTGGTTTATTTCCTAAGTTTTAAGTGGAACATTCTTCACGCAATGATTGGTTTTTCATTGCTTCTTTAAAATTTTCACAAAGATAGTGATTTTACTATCTTTGTGAAAGTTGCTTAATAAACCATTTATGAAATATAGTAAATTTCTAAAACTTGCTAAGAAGAATGGTTGGCAATTGCTTAGACAGGGAAAAGGAAGCCACGAAATTTGGTTTAAAAATAATAGAAAAGTCGTAATTCCAAATCACGGCGCTAAAGAAATGTCGAAAGGCCTGGAAAAAAGTTTAAGAAAGGAAATGGGATTATAAAAACTGGTAGAAACAATATTGATAGCTATGGATGAAATAAAAGTAATTATCGAAAAAAGTTCAGATTCATACGGAGCTTATTCAGAAAACGTTCCTGGATTATATGGAGCGGGAAACACTCCAGAAGAATGTAAGGAATCTATATTAGATGCTATTGAAACTATTAAAACCTTAGATGATAATGAAATTCCAGATATACTTAAAGGCGATTATAATATAACTTATAAATTTGATACAGAAAGTTTATTGAACTATTATAAGGGAATATTTACTAATGCTGCTTTTGAAAGATTAACGGGAATAAACCAAAAACAATTACAGCATTACTCTAGCGGACTTAAAAAGCCAAGAGAAGCAACAAAAAGTAAAATTGAGGATTCTTTACATAAATTAGGAAAGGAACTTCTGGCTGTTAAACTTTAATTATCAATTTTTTACTATGATGTTTTTCATAATAAAACCTGCCAGAATTAATTTTGGCAGGTTTTATTGAAAATTTGAAATTAGGAATCTGCTTCCTCGTTGTCTATATATTCGTCTTTAAGTTCCTGCACACTAGCGTCCAGAAACTCTGCTGTTCTATTTAATACATGCTGAAATTCTTTGGTAACCTCCTCTTTGTTCCAGGGGTGTGAGATGCCAAAAACGTGATCGGCATTTTCTACCAAAAGCAATTTTGAGATTTCGCTCCATTCGAATAAATTCCCTGCATCTGCTATAGAAACGCTGGTGTCGTTACTTCCGTGAGCGATAAAATGGGGGATATCCAGTTTTTTAGTCGCTTTTTGAATATTTAAGCGTTCTTTATTTTCTTTAAAATTTTTATAAAATTGGTAGTGATGGGGTAGCTGTTGCCCCGTGCGGGTATTGGTAATATAGCTAACACCTTTCTTTTCCCAGGCTTCTAATTCTTTTTCCTTCGGAAAACGGGAGCCAAAATCACTAACGGAAGCAAGAGTAATTAGTTTATCAACCCGTTTTTCTTCCGCAGCTTTTAAGATTGCGATTCCGCCGCCCCGGGAGTGACCAATAAGCGTGATGTTTTTTACATCTATTTGTTGTGCTTCTTGAAAATCTGGTGTAGAAACCCAGTCTATTACAGATTGCAGGTCGTCTAATTCTTTAATGTAATTGTTGTCCCCAAAACCTTCAATATTAAGAAATTCGGTAGGATTATCTGGAGTTGTTCCGTTATGAGAAAAATTAAACTTTATAAAGAAATAGCCTTTTTCAGCATAAAATTTGCCCATGTTTTCCCAGGCGCCCCAATCTTTAAAACCTTTATAGCCGTGACAGAAGATTACGATAGGTTTTGGTTTTTTGTCTTCCTTAAAAATTAAATCTATTAAAATGGGTTTATTATGCTTGCCCTCAATTTGAAGATTGGTTCTTTTCGTAATTTCCATAGTAGTTTTTATATTTCTTTTTCTCTGAAAGGAATTTCAGGGTTGCAAATCTCGATAATTAATTTCTTTAATTCTAAATGAAATGCGTTAAGAGTTTCTTTATTTATTGCCGTTTCCTTAGAACTTGCTCTCGGTTTGTCTTTTTTTCCGAATTTAAGAAAACCGTTTTTTAAATTTTTAAAGGAAATAATTCCTGCTTCTACCGGTAACTCTAGATTTTTTTGGCCTTCCATCATACTGGTGTAAGCTAGAATTTGGAAACTTTTCCCGTATTTTTTATAATCACTCGTAAGCTCTTCCCAAGCTACAATTTCTACTTCGCTTTGTAGAACCTTTCCTGTTTTATAATCAATAATTCTGGTGATTCCGTTAGTATTTTCTACCCTATCTACTTTCCCGCGTATAGCAACAGG
This sequence comes from Salegentibacter echinorum, assembly GCF_900129445.1. Lineage (GTDB taxonomy): Bacteria > Bacteroidota > Bacteroidia > Flavobacteriales > Flavobacteriaceae > Salegentibacter > Salegentibacter echinorum. The sequence continues at coordinate 35,221 of NZ_FQVT01000008.1, read as the reverse complement.
AAAATCTAATTCCCTTATTTCAATTTCCTGTTTCAACTTTTCTTCAATACTTAGAATTTTAATTTCATCGGTTTTTAAACGGTCTAGTTCTAAATTTAAAAAGTTGGTTAGATAGCGTTTGGCAACTTCATAAATAAGTAAGTTTTTTCCCCTGTTTACCGGTCCGCTGCCATAAGTTTTTTGAAATTGTGCTTCAACTTCTTTATTAATTCTACTTTTAAAATTTTTGATATCTTCTTCAGAAATAAATTTATTTTCCAAAGGCTTATAGAAATTTTCCAGACTATCGTGAATCACGGTACCCAGGGTGTTATAGGCCACAGTTTCTTCCACTTCTTCTTTATCCCGAACTCCCAGGATATATTGTCGATAAAAATCTAAGGGGTTTCTAATATAAGAGGTGAGTGCAGATGGTGAAAACCCATAACCGGCAAGGGCTTTTATTTGTGCCATAATTTCCGGCGTTTTTTTAACCTCTCTTAACTGAGTTTTGATCGCCGGCACCAGCGGACTTACCATAGTATGCGTGAGTTTATGGGCGGGTTGCTTTTCTATTTCAAGCTGCGTTAGAAAGCGACTTTTTTCGCCAGAGTTTAATCCGCTACTTTCTGTATTGTACAACAAGTGAACATTTTCTGCACGCTGTAAAAGCCGGTAGAAGTGGTAGGTGTAAACCGCGTCTTTTTCCTTATAGGTTGGTAATTTATAGGTTTGTTTAAGATCGTAAGGAATAAAGGAGTTCCCAGATTTCCCCGAAGGCAAAACCCCTTCGTTAACCGAGCAAATAATAATATTTTTAAAATCTAAAGCTCTGGATTCCAGCATTCCCATGAGCTGCAATCCTTTAAATGGACGTCCCTGAAAATCCAAACTTTCGGTGCTCATAATTTCCTTGTAAAATTGATAGAGCGATTTAATGGTTTGCAAGTAAGGATAAGATTCATAAAGATTCCTAAGCTTATTAAAAAGCACGTGGAAATGATATAAAAACTCAAGGCCCAGGACATCCTTTTCTTCTTTTAAATGGGTCTTGATGAAATTTATTATTTGTTGAAATGACTGTAAAGCAATTTCAGAATTATTGGACCAGTCTTTAAAACAGGCAGCGATCAATTCTTTTTCATCAGAAGAAAATTCAGCTGTTATTTCGGTTTCAGATAGGTTAACAATATTTTCTGTTTGAATTTTATCGATAAACTTGCTAGATGAAACTCCCAAAAACTCCTGAAGGCTGGGATGATTAATTATGGAAATTACATCTTTGTAATAAAATTTTTCGGCAGAATTTTGATGAATTTGAAACAACTTGTCAAATAAGGAGGCTATGGGTGCATTCTTTAACGGAAAACCCATTGTGATGTTGAGGTCTTTTACATTAGGCGGTAAGCTGTTTAAAATGGGTAAGAGAAGGTCTTCTTCGCCAAGCACTACGGCGGTTTCCTGTAGTGTCTCTTCATCGAGACTTGCCAATAGCTCCCCAAGATATTTCGCTTGGCCAATATTCTTGGGAATACCGGTAAGCGCTATTTCTTTGGGTTTAGCATATTCTTTTACACCTGTTTTAGGTGTTTTTTGCTGGTAAATTGGCCAGTTTTTTAAATATTGGTTAATAAAAAGTGAAGCATCGTGGTGACGGTCTTTAAGAAAAACTTCGTCCAGGTCCCAATAGATTTCGGCAAGATTCTGCTCCATTAGGTATTGCACAATTTTTTGTTCAGAAGCATTTAAAGCATTAAAACCAATAAAGACGTGTTGCCTGGTTTGAGTTTTGCTATAAGCTTCAATTTTCTCTGATGCAGCACGATAAATTAAGCCCTGGTAACCGGAATTATTTGCTAACAATGCATTAGCAAGAGCTTTATAATATTCAGGGAGCTTATGCCAAAACGCCAGGTAGTTCTTAATAAGTTTGGTCTTCTCCTTTTTTACATACCAGTGATTAATGTCCTGAATATCTGCCAGGTAATCAAAGAAATTCTTATAGTCTATTAAATAGCGGTCTATTTCATTAAAATCGTGAATTAGACTTTGTGCCCAGGTAATAAAGGTTTCAAAATCTTCCTGTTCTTCATTTGGAGTAAGTTTTTTATAAACAGTATAAAATTCAAACAGGCTGGTAGTATTATCTATTCCATGAAGTCCCGAAACTGTTTCGGTAAATTCTTCAATACTGTAAATTTTTGGAGCAAAAATACTTTTATCGCTTAAAGTAGAGAGTTCTTTAAGCAGAAAACTACCGGCTCTTTTACTGGGGAGTATAAAGATAGTTTCTGAAATATTTTGATTTGAAGATATGAGTTCTTTAAGAACTTCCTGAATATAAGATGCCATGGTATAAAAATAAAAAACGCCCCGGAAAACCGGAGCGTTTTTAATCAATAATTAATTAAATAATTACATATTATCAGAGTCTCTCATCTCTTTATCTTTATCTAAAGAAATCTCAACACGTCTGTTCTCTTTTCTTCCAGCTGCGGTGCTGTTAGAAGAAATAGGTCTTTCTTCACCATAACCATTAGAAGTGATTCTTTTTGCAGGAATCCCATTCTCTTCAAGGAATTTCTCTACAGAAGCAGCACGTTCTTTAGAAAGTTTCATGTTATAAGCATCAGCTCCAACACTATCAGTATGACCACCTACGTGGAAGATAGTTTGTGGATACTCTTTCATAATCTCGATAATTGAATTCAATGCATCTTCAGATCCACTGGTAATTTTAGCGCTATCAAATTCAAAAGTTACTGTCTTAGAATATTCGTTAAGTTCTTTAATAACTTCAACGTCTGGTTCTGGACATCCATTATTGGCTACAGTACCTGCAACATCTGGACAATCATCATCTTTATCTAATACACCGTCACCATCACGGTCTTCTTCAGGACAACCATTGTTAGATGCAGGACCAGCTTCGTTAGGACAGTCATCTTCGTTATCGGCAACTCCGTCACCGTCAGAATCTGGACATCCGTTCATTTCTTTTAATCCGGCTACTTCAGGACAGTCATCTTCGTTATCTGGAACTCCGTCACCATCAGTATCAGGACATCCGTCAAACTCAGCTAAACCAGCCTGGTCTGGGCAATTATCCATACGGTCTTCAATCCCATCACCGTCAGAATCTGGGCATCCGTTAAATTCTGGTAATCCAGGAGTTTCAGGACATTCGTCATCTTTGTCGTAAACACCGTCGCCGTCAGAATCTGTTCCGCCAAACATAAACTTCACACCGGCAGCGTGTTGAAAGTGAGTTGCACCATCTTCGTTAAATACGTGCTTGTAGTTAGACTCTAAAGTAAGTGCGATGTTGTCTGAAAACCAGAAGTTAAAACCTAACTTACCGTTTAAAGTTGCTACATCAAGATCGGAAATTGGTTGATCACCACTATCTCCAATACTAGTGTAACCACCACCAACACCTACGTAAGGATCAAACCAGCCATCATTAAGCAGGGCTCTAAGGCTGTAGTTGAAAGATCCATCTACAGAGTAGTAAGACATTTGTGGTACACTGGTGTCGCCATAATCTTCAATTCGGTTTACAGAACCCGCAAGTTCAAATACAAAACCATTTCCTATATAACGACCAACAGTTAGTCTAGATACAGAAGGTAAAATGTTCCAGTGATCACCAACATTAAAGTAGTCACTAAAAGTTCCACCAAGATCTTCGGTAGGATAAAAATCTACCGCATTAGTTTGAATCCCTATTGCCCAGGGATTGTCGGAATCTTGTGCCGTTGCCGAAGTAACGCCAAGAACCAACATTGTAGCGAATAAAATTTTGCTAAGATGTTTCATATTCAATAGTTTAGTTTTAAGTGTTAATTGTTAACAAAAGTATATTCTTAATGCCTATTGGCAAAGTGAAAAATAATAAAGTTTTCTTAATAATCCCTTGAATAATGCCGTATTTGAGCGTTTTTTAAGGATAATTAAGCACCTATTTTAGCATAAATTTAGTACCAATATCACTGTAAAACTATATGCTAAATTATTTTCATTTCTTTACCAACTTTAGTAAATGCTGCTATAGCTTTGTCTAGATGTTCTTTATCGTGTGCGGCAGAGAGCTGTACCCTAATTCTTGCTTTCCCTTTTGGTACTACCGGGTAAAAGAAACCAATTACATAGATTCCTTCTTCCAAAAGTTTATCTGCCATTTCCTGGGATAATTTAGCATCATGGAGCATTACCGGTACAATCGCAGCGTCACCGTCAATAATTTCGAAACCTGCATCTATAATACCTTTTTTAAAGTAACTGGTATTTTCTTTAAGTTTTTTACGCAGGCTGTCATCGGTCTCCAACATTTCAAAAACCTTAAGAGATGCTCCCACAATGTTTGGAGCTAAAGAGTTAGAGAATAAATAGGGGCGAGAACGTTGTCTAAGTAATTCTATAATTTCTTTCTTGGCGGTAGTGTAGCCTCCCATAGCTCCGCCCAGGGCTTTCCCTAGAGTTCCGGTAATGATATCTACCCGGTCCATAACTCCTTTTTCTTCTAAGGTTCCAATTCCTTTTTCTCCAATAAAACCGGTAGCGTGACATTCATCTATCATCACTAAGGCATCATATTTATCGGCAAGGTCACAAATCTCGTCTAATGGCGCAACCAGCCCATCCATAGAGAAAACCCCATCGGTCACGATAAGTTTAAAGCGGGCGCCTTTTTCATTTGCAGCTTTTAATTGTTCCTCAAGATCTGCCATATCCCCATTTTGATATCGGTAACGCGCCGCTTTACATAAACGTACCCCGTCTATAATTGAGGCGTGGTTAAGCGAATCTGAAATAATCGCATCTTCCTTGGTTAATAGCGGTTCAAAGATTCCGCCGTTCGCATCGAAGCAGGCCGCATATAATATGGTGTCCTCGGTTCCGTAGAAATCGGCAATTTTTTCTTCCAGTTCTTTGTGAATATCCTGGGTGCCGCAAATAAAACGCACACTAGACATTCCAAAACCGTGCGAATCTAAAGTGTCTTTCGCAGCTTTTATAACTTCAGGATGAGAAGAGAGCCCTAAATAATTATTGGCACAAAAGTTTATTACTTCCTGTCCCGTAGATATTTTTATCACCGCATCTTGTGGTCCGGTAATAATTCGCTCTTTTTTGAACAAACCATCTTCTTTAATTTGTTCCAATTCTTTTTGCAAATGTTCTTTAATTGCTCCGTACATAGTTACTGTTTTTTACAAAATTACATTTCTTTTATACAAGGCGAACTTTTAGCGACTTATTTGTATAAACCAGGTTTTTACTGGCTACGCTGTAACCCATCTCTTCCAGGACACTGGCGTAGTTATTAATTTGGTTTTCATGGGAAGTATGGTAACTCCCCGTTTTATAATCTATTATATTTATCGTATTTCCCAAAATATTTAATCTATCTGGGCGCAGGCGTTTTCCTTCCGGGCTTAAAATATCTCGTTCATTATAATTTAATGCATCTTCATCGTAGAAGGACGAAAGTTGTTCGTGATTGGTGATCTCCAGTAATAATTTTTCAATTTTTTCTGCGGAATTTTTAGTGATTACCCCATTGCTTACCGCTTTCTCTACTACCGGTCCCACCTGCTGCTTATAATCTATTTGTGCGAGCAAATCGTGAAGAATTTCCCCTTTTTCAATGGCTTCTTCTTGTTTGCTGTCCCATAACATCCCAGATTTTGTTACAATATTTACTGCTTTATTTTGAGTAGCCGAAGAATAGAATTTTTGGGAAATTGAAGTAGCTGTTTCCGTTTTAGAAGGCGTTGGTGTCCCAATTTCACCAAATTCATAAGTTGACTCATTGTCATTCCACATGCCAACTTGTTTTAAAAATCCAATCAATAAGCCAGAAGTTTTATAAGGTTTTTCGTTGCCTTTTTTATCGATCTCCTTTTTACTTAGAAGATAGAGTTGTTGCGAAGCCCGGGTACAGGCTACATATAATACGTTAAGTGTGTCTAGTTCTTTCTGCTCAATTAATTCTGAAAAAACTGCCGATGCGTGGGCACCCCAATTCAGCATTTTTTCTGATGCGCTTAGATAATTCACAGGAATTTCATTTAAGGGAGGCTCCATAGTTAACCAAACCGAATCCATACGGGTATCTTTAAAATCTGAATTCGCGTAAGGGTAAATTACCACGGGAAACTCTAAACCTTTAGATTTATGGATGGTCATGATTTGTACAGCATCTTCAGCTTTAGGTACTACTATGCTTAAACTTTCTTTTTCCTGCTCCCATAGTTCCAGGAAATCTGTGATACCAGAGGTGGCTTTTTGTGTGCTTTCAAAGATGAAATCCAGGAAAAATTGAATATAGGCATTGGAACCCGGCACCAGGTTAAAACTTCTTATGATATATTCGGCCGCCTCATATATGGAAAGTTGCTTTATTTTTTGCAGCTCAAAATGTAGTTCATAGTCCTTTAGCCAGTCGAAAAAATGTGATCCGTTTTTTTGTAAATTGGAAGAGATATTTGAAAACCGGTCTTCAATTTGCAGGAAATCTGCCAGAAAATCGAAAATTTCCAATTTTAAATTATTGTCATTTGGCGTTAAGGAAAATTCCAGTAGTGCAACGATAAAGTTGACTTCCGGTGCATTGGCTACCAGAAGGGTTTCCGAAGAAACTACCGGGATATTTTGCTCACTTAAATAATTTGCAATATTAATTCCTTCACTTCGTCGGCGCGTTAGAATACAAATGTCCCCTTTCTTAAAATCTTTATTTTCCAGATTTTGGATAATCTCTAAGATTTTTTCGGGATATAATTCGTGTTCTTCATCGGCATTTTTAGCGTCTATAAAACTTAAATTCACATAGCCAAAATCGCCCTTTTTGGGGTTTTGCGAACTATCTTCAAATAATTTGGAGTACGATTTATTTTGTAAATAAGCTGAAGCAAAATTAAAAAAGCTATTGTTGAAGTTTACCAGCTCACTGCCGCTTCGGTAATTATCTGGCAGGTTCTTTACCTCTTTTTCAATACTAAACGGATTAATATTTAGGCTAAGGTCTATAAATTGTTCGGCTTTCCCGCCCCGCCAACGATAAATAGATTGTTTAGCATCTCCAACCAACATCGCGCTGGCCGGTTCTTCGGTGTTTTCTGAAGAAAGCCTGTTTTCAATAAGCGGGATAAGGTTTTCCCATTGCATTTGCGAGGTGTCCTGAAATTCGTCTATAAAATAGTTTTGGTAACGTTCTCCCAGCCGTTCATAAATAAAGGGTGCAGGTTGATTTTTCACCTGCTCGCTTATTTTTGGGTTAAATTCTGAAATTAAGATAAAATTCCGCTCGCTTTTTATGGCTTCAACTTCCTGATTAATGGCGTTCAATAAAGAAAGCTGAGTGATGTTTTTTCTTATTTCCTTGAGAAACTCTAATTCTAAGTATGCTCGTTTAGAAATTTCAAAAGAGCTCACCACTATGGGTTGAATATCGTCTAAGGCATTTCTTATCGCTCCATTTTTATTGGACTTAGCATAAAGTGGATCTGTTTCCAGATTTTGCATCCATTTTAAATTGAAGTCGGCTATCTTCTGGCCTTCTTGTAGTTTTTTAAAATGTTTGGGAACCGAGCCACGGGTAAAGTCTTTTTCATCTAAATTATGGTTTTGCAGTAAATCGAAAAACTGTGTTACCATCTCTTCAATAAGGTCCTGGGTTTTGTCTATTTCCTCATTTACCTGTTTCTTGAATTTTTGGAAATCAGCCGTGGTTTTGTTTTCTAATTTCTTGAGAGCCTCCTGATTGTTTTCACCAACAAGTAGTCTGGAAATTTCAAAAAGGTCTTTGGTAATATCCCAACTTTTGTCTTCATCGGTCTTACTTAGAGCAAAAGCGACAAGAATTTTAGTGAGTTCTTTTTCTGTCCCCGCTTTACTTACCAAACGTTCTACAGCTTCCAGCAAAATTTGATGCGTGTTTAGGGCAATTTCAAAATTAACCGGTAAACCAAGATCTTTGGCAAAAGTGCGCAACACCCGGTGGGTAAAGCCGTCTATAGTAGAGACTTCAAAACCGGCGTAATTGTGAATAATGCTTTTTAAGATCTTTGCGGCTTTTGTTTTAAGCTCTGCTTCAGATAAATTGGTTTCTTCTAAAATAGCCTGAAAAAGCGGATTGTTACCTTTATTGGTTTCTTCAGCAGTAAAAGCTTTAAGACTTTCAATAATCCTGGTTTTCATTTCGGCTACAGCCTTATTGGTAAAGGTAATAGCGAGAATATTTTTAAAAGCATCGGGGCGCTTGCTTTCAAAAAGTAGAAGTAGGTATTCTTTCACCAGGGTGAAGGTTTTTCCAGAGCCGGCGGAAGCATTATATATGGTAAACTTATTTTTCAATGCTGCATTGTTTTTTGAAAATTGGTTTTAATTGAGATTAATCTTAAAAAATACTGACTGGTCTAGAGCTATGAAGTTCAACCATTTCGATTTTTTCGGAATTAATTCACAACAAAAAGTATTTTTTGGTAAATACGTGAAATATGCGGGTTAAAGGTAAAATAAAAATGTTTTCCCTGTTTGGAACGGCTTTTAAGTAATTTATAACATTAAAATGTTTTCATTAAACACCTTAATACCTAAATTTGAGTGAATTTAATACTAATCACTAAAAAAATATTAATATGGCTTTTGAGTTACCGAAGTTAAAATATGCATTTGATGCATTAGAACCACATATAGATGCTAAAACCATGGAAATTCACCACGGAAAGCATCACGCAGGTTATACTAAAAAATTAAATGCTGCGATAGAAGGAACAGATTTAGAAGGAAAGAATATTGAAAACATTCTTGAAAATCTTGATAAATCCAATAAAGCAGTAAGAAATAATGGTGGCGGATTTTACAACCACCGTTTATTCTGGGAAATAATGTCTCCCGATGGTGGCGGAAAGCCAAGCGGCGAGCTGGAAAAGGCTATCGACAATGCTTTTGGTTCTTTTGATGCTTTTAAAGAAGAGTTTTCTAAAGCGGCTGCAGGACAATTTGGTTCTGGTTGGGCATGGCTTTGTGTGCACGAAGGTGGAAAAGTAGAAATTTGCTCTACAGCAAATCAGGATAACCCACTAATGCCGGGAATTGGATGTGAAGGAACTCCAATTCTGGGAATCGATGTTTGGGAGCACGCTTATTATTTAAACTACCAGAATAAACGTCCAGAGTATATTGATGCTTTTTTCAATGTAATTGACTGGAAAGAAGTAGGTAGTAGATATGCAAAGCATAAATAAGAAACTTCCTTATTAAATACTATGAATAAAAAGGCCGCTTTTAGCGGTCTTTTTTTATGCTGAATTTTTAAAATAAAAAAAGGTAGATTTTTTCAAATCTACCTTTCTTTGCCCCAAATCTACCATGAACTTAACCTACTTACGTTATGGTGGTACCAAAGTATAATGAATATTGCTTACTACAAACTTTTTTAGTTTAAAGGTTAAAATATTAGTTGAACTATAACTTTTGAAGCATAATTGTAGGAAAATAAATGTTTTATAGAGTAGGATTTGTGTTTTATGTAAATGAAAAGATCTTTGCAATTTTAAATTTGAACCTAATTGAAAATTGAAGGAATAAAAGAAATGAATTGAGATTTAAAATATGAAAAGTTGCCACGAATGCACGAATATTTTTAATTATTACAGTGATTGTGGTTTTATCTCAAATAACCGGTTTTTACAAACACAAAATTTGTCACGAAGATTAAAGAAAATCACAAAAATAGTTTCGCCTAATTTTTCCTTAAGTTTTAGAGCCATTGTAGCGCAGATTGTTCAAAATAAAAAAAGGCAGATTTGAAAAAATCTGCCTTTCTTTGCCCCAAATCTACCATGAACTTAACCTACTTACGTTATGGTAGCACCAAAGTAGAATGAATATTGCTTATTACAAAATATTTTAGTCTAAGAGTTAAAATATTAGATAAACTAACTTTTTTAAATATAAATGTAGGAAAATGAGGATGTTTCTGATTAAATAACTTCAGTTTGTGATCATGTTCAAGCCATCTTTCTTTTAAAGAAGGAGGCTTTCATACCCCATGCCAGACTTTGGAATTATTTTAGAACATAAAAAAGCATAAAAAAAGGCGAATCGAGAGATTCACCTTTTTTTGCCCCAAATCTACCATAAACTTAACCTACTTATGTTATGGTGATGCTAATGTATAGAAACTTTTCAGTCTCCAAAATGATTTTAGACGAACGGCACAAAAAATTGATTAACGGCATTAATAAGCTCTATCGGTATTTCCTTCAAAGAAATTTATAAAAGCTCTGTTCACTACGCGATTCCCGCCAAAGGTGGGGTAGTTTCCTGTAAAGTACCAGTCTCCCAGGTTCTTAGGGCAGGCCTTGTGAAGATTGTCCACCGTTTGATAGATTACTTTTACTTTTGCATTGACATCTTTATCGCAAATTAATTCTGAAATTTTATCTGAAATCTGCTGGTCGCTAAAGGGTTCGTAAATTTCTTTTACAAAGTTTTTTACCTCTTCATCGGCGAGATCTACTTGCAGCTTACATTTTTCATAAACTTCCTTAACCAATTCGTATTTATTGTGGTCCTTTAGAAGCTCGAGGGTCGCCCTAAAAGCTACCAGGTCTTCTAAGCGTGCCATATCTATCCCATAACAATCTGGATAGCGAATTTGTGGCGCTGAAGAGACGATGACAATTTGTTCAGGATTAAGTCTATCGAGCATTTTAATAATACTTTTCTTTAAAGTGGTGCCTCGCACAATACTATCGTCTATAATTACCAGGTTGTCCTTTGGTCGCACCACACCATAAGTAACATCATAAACATGCGCTACCAGATCATCCCGACTACTGTCTTCGGTAATAAAAGTTCTTAGTTTTACATCTTTAATGGCTATTTTTTCGGTGCGTAACCTATGCGCCAGGATTTCTTTGAGACGCGCATCTGTGAGTGTTTCCTTTTCCTCCAAAATCGCATCGTTCTTCTGTTTGTTAAGCTCATCTTGTGCAGCTTCTACCATCCCATAGAAACTTGTTTCAGCGGTATTCGGAATAAAAGAAAATACCGTATTAATGGTATCGTGGTCTATAGATTTTAAAACTTCGGGCATTAATAAACGACCCAACATTTTTCGTTCCTTATAAATTTCGGCATCGCTTCCGCGGGAGAAATAAATACGTTCAAAGGAACAGGCTTTTCGTTCTAAAGGTTTTAGAATTTCTTTTATGGAAACCTTTCCGCTTTTTTTGGTGATGATGGCATTCCCCGGGGGAAGCTCATGTACATCGTTAAAATCTACATTGAAAGCAGTTTGAATTACCGGTCTTTCCGAAGCGACAACTACCACTTCATCGTCTTTGTAATAATAAGCAGGTCTAATTCCCGCGGGATCCCGAAGTACAAAAGAATCACCGTGCCCTAGTAAGCCGGCCATCGCATAACCGCCGTCCCAGGTCTTCGCAGACTTCTTCAGAATTTTAGCAACATTTAGTTTCTTTGCAATCACAGGAGAAGCTTCAACTTTACTAAAGCCTTGTTTTTTAAGCTTATTGTAAAGTTTTTCTACTTCAGAATCTAGAAAATGACCAATCTTTTCCATCACGGTCACAGTATCGGCTTTTTCCTTGGGATGTTGCCCCAATTCCACCAGGCTGTTAAAAAGCTGATTTACATTGGTCATATTAAAGTTACCGGCGACGATTAAATTTCTGTGCATCCAATTGTTCTGTCTAAGAAACGGATGAACACTTTCAATGCTGTTTTTTCCAAAAGTGCCATATCTTACATGCCCAAGATACACTTCGCCCACATAAGGCAGGTGCTTTTTTTGTAAGCTAACATCATTGGCATACTCGGGATTTTCTTTTATTTCTGAATTGATCCTGCTGTTAATCTGTTCAAAAATATCCTGAATAGGTTGCGCTTCATTAGAACGAATACGACTAATGTAGCGATCTCCCGGCGCAGTATTCAATTTAATATTGGCAAAACCAGCCCCGTCCTGGCCACGGTTATGCTGTTTTTCCATCATTAAATACATTTTGTTAATTCCGTAGAAAGCGGTGCCATACTTCTCTTTGTAATATTCCAGGGGTTTCAGTAAGCGTACTTGGGCAATTCCGCATTCGTGTTTTAGGGCGTCACTCATAATAAATACTTCCAGGTGTTTTTAATGCTTTTATGTAAAAAAAATGCCCTGAAAAATCAGGGCCTGTGTTTTTAAGTTAATTCTATTTCAAATTGAGTTAATTTTTTAAAGGCTGCAAGACGGGAGCGAACTTCGTCTTTAGAAAGCTTTTCCATTCTTTCGGTACCAAATTTCTCAACACAAAAAGAAGCCAGGTTGGACCCGTAAATAATGGCGTTTTTCATGTTTTCAAAACTAATGTCGCTAGAAGCCGCTAAATAACCTGCAAAGCCACCAGCAAAAGTATCGCCGGCACCGGTTGGGTCAAAAACTTCATCCAATGGTAGGGCGGGGGCGAAGAATACTTCCTCTTCGTGGAATAATAAAGCGCCGTGTTCTCCTTTTTTTATCACCACATATTTTGGTCCCATAGTGGCTATCTTTTTTGCCGCTTTGGCCAAAGAATATTCGCCAGAAAGTTGTCTTGCTTCTTCATCGTTAATTGTGATCACATCTACTTTGCTTATCACGTTTAGTAGATCATCTAAAGCATTATCCATCCAAAAATTCATAGTGTCTAAAATCACTAATTTAGGATTTTCCACTTGTTCTAAAACGCTTAGTTGAACCAAGGGATGTAAATTTCCCAGCATCACAATTTCAGCATCTTTATAATTGTTTGGCACCACTGGATTAAAATCGGCCAGCACGTTTAATTGGGTGTCTAAGGTGTCCCTGGCATTTAAATCGTTGTGGTAACGGCCACTCCAGAAGAAGGTTTTTCCGCCGGGAACTACTTCGATTCCATCAATATTAATATTATTTTTAGTGAGTAGGTCTAAATAATCCTGCGGAAAATCGTCTCCTACAATAGACACTACTGCGCTATCAACATTAAATTGAGAAGCCGAAAGGCCTATGTAAGTTCCTGCTCCTCCTAAAATTTTATCGGTTTTTCCAAAAGGTGTTTCTATAGCGTCGAAGGCTACTGTGCCTACAATCAATAATTTACTCATAATTAGTTTTAAAAAAGATGCTGCAAATATACAGTTTGTTTTTAAAAGCACTCTAAGCATAAAAGCTTAAATAACCTGGTTTATTAAGATTCTAAAAAGCCTTCGTCTATTAGTAATTTTTTCTCTTTAGAAGCGGCTACCGCAAGTGCATCGCAACGTTCGTTTTGTTTATGGTTATTATGTCCTTTAATCCATCTAAACCTTACGTCGTGTTTACGGAATTCTTTAAGAAAATCAATCCACAGATCGGCATTTTTGCGATCTTTAAAGTTTTTTTTCTCCCAGTTAAAAACCCATTTTTTGTTTACGGCATCTGCCACGTACTTAGAATCTGTGAAAACTATGGCGCTAATTCCCGGTTTTTTAAGTTTTTTGAGCGCTTCTATAACTGCAAGTAGTTCCATTCTGTTATTGGTGGTGTGTTTGTAGCCTTTAGCGAATTCTTTACGATAGCCTTTGCCTACCCACTCCATCACGATTCCATAGCCGCCGGGGCCTGGATTTCCCCTGGCTGCTCCATCGGTATAAATATGAACCTGCGCTGTTTGATTTGTCATTATTTTTCCTCCAATAATTGCTGAATAACTTCAGGAAAGTGTTTGTATTCTAATTGGTGTATTTTCTCTGCCAGGCTTTCTGGTGTGTCACCTTCTAAAACTTGGGTTCTCGCCTGCAGGATTATTTCGCCTTCATCATATTTTTCGTTCACATAGTGAATGCTAATACCACTTTCTTTTTCTTTATTCTCAATAATCTTTTGGTGTACTTTCATACCATACATCCCTTTGCCCCCATACCTGGGTAACAGGGCGGGATGAATATTTATAATTTTATCAGGAAATTTTTTAATAATATTTGCAGGAAAAATCCACATAAAGCCCGCCAAAACAATCAAATCTGGATTGATATCCTGCAAGATATGCAGCACTTCATTACTATTATATAGGGCATCTCTATCAAAATGCAAGGCTTTTATATTATGATTATGAGCTTTTCTTAGTACCTTTGCCGATCGTTTATTGGAAAAGACCGCCACTACTGCGGCTTGAGAAGATTTTTGAAAGAATTTAATTATATTTTCGGCATTGGTGCCTGTGCCCGATGCGAAAATCACAATTTTTTTCTGGTCGGTATTTTTTAGGTGGTTCAAAATAAGCGAGTTAAGTATTATTAGTGCATAAAATTAAGTCCTTTCGAGGAAATTATGTAAATTACAATCACATTTTTAAAGTAAAAATCGGTTTTAAAATAAAGTTTTTTATTTTTGCCACCTAATCAAAATTAAAATAGAATATTATGTCAGACATTGCATCAAGAGTAAAAGCGATTATCGTTGACAAGTTAGGAGTTGACGAGAACGAAGTGGTTAACGAAGCAAGCTTCACCAACGACTTGGGTGCTGATTCATTGGACACAGTGGAACTAATTATGGAATTTGAGAAAGAATTCGATATCCAGATTCCAGATGATCAGGCTGAGAATATTGCCACAGTAGGTCAGGCAATTTCTTATATTGAAGACGCAAAGAAATAAAAAGAGTATAGGCCATATGGAGTTAAAGCGAGTTGTAGTAACGGGGCTGGGAGCCCTAACCCCCATTGGTAACAATATTGATGAATATTGGGAGGCTTTGGTGACCGGAAAAAGTGGTGGTGCACCTATTACCTATTTCGATACCGAAAAATTCAAGACCAAATTCGCTTGTGAACTCAAAAACTATAACCCGCTAGACTTTTTTGACCGCAAGGAAGTAAGAAGGCTGGATAGGTTTGCCCAATATGCCATTGTAGCTTCAGATGAAGCTATTCAAGATTCCGGCATCAACCTCGATACCGTAGATAAATATCGGGTTGGTGTAATATGGGGGGCCGGAATTGGTGGATTGGAAACTTTTCAGGACGAAGTGATGAACTTCGCTGCCGGTGACGGTACCCCAAGGTTTAATCCCTTTTTTATTCCGAAGATGATCGCAGATATTGCCCCGGGTAATATCTCTATTCGTCACGGGTTTATGGGAGCGAATTACACCACGGTTTCAGCTTGTGCCTCTGCGGCAAATGCTATGATAGATGCCTTAAATAATATTAGGCTGGGACATAGCGATGTTATTGTTTCAGGAGGATCTGAAGCGGCAGTTACCATAGCGGGAATGGGTGGATTTAATGCCATGCATGCGCTTTCTACACAAAACGAAAATCCAGAGACAGCATCAAGACCTTTTGATGCTACTCGTGATGGTTTTGTGTTAGGAGAAGGTGGAGGTGCCTTAATTCTTGAGGAATATGAACATGCTAAAGCCAGGGGAGCCAAAATTTATGCAGAAGTATTAGGTGGCGGTTTGTCTTCTGATGCTTACCATATGACAGCACCGCATCCTGAAGGGGATGGAGTTGTGGCAGTAATGGAAAATTGTCTTAGAAATGCGGGAATGAACCCCGATGATGTGGATGCCATTAATACCCACGGAACTTCAACACCACTGGGTGATGTAGCCGAATTGAAAGCTATTAGTAAAGTGTTTGGCGAACATGCTAAAGATATTAACATCAATTCAACAAAATCAATGACCGGTCATTTGCTTGGTGCTGCAGGAGCAGTAGAAGCTATTTCGGCAATTTTATCTATGAAACACGGGATGGTACCACCTACCATAAACCATCAACATAAAGATGAAAATATTGATCCAGAATTGAATCTTACTTTAAATAAAGCGCAAAAGCGCGATGTTAAAGTAGTGATGAGTAATACTTTTGGTTTTGGAGGTCACAACGCTTGTTTATTATTTAAAAAATTTGAAGAATAACCTAATGTATTATGGGCGTTATTCGAAATATATTAAGTTCCCGCTCTAATAAAAGCGGGAATTTTTTTTCGGTGCTGAATAAAACCCTGGGATTTAAACCCAAAAATGTTTTGCATTACCGAAAAGCATTTACCCATCGCTCCCTCAATATAAAAGATGAAAAGGGCAACGCGATTAGTTTTGAGCGCATGGAATTTTTGGGCGATGCTATTTTAGGAGCTGTAATTGCCTCTCACCTTTACAAAGTAGCGCCCGGCGGTGATGAAGGTTATCTTACCAAAATGCGTTCTAAGGTGGTGAGTAGAAAACATCTAAATGAACTGGGAAAAGATCTAAAGCTTATAGATCACGTAGAAACAAATATTCCTAAAGATCAATTTGGCGCTAATATTCACGGTAATTTATTTGAATCCCTAATTGGTGCGATTTACCTGGATAGAGGATATAAATATTGTAAGCGCTTTATTTACGATAGGGTAATAGATCCTTATGTAGATATTGAGCAGTTAGAAGGACAGGTGATAAGTTATAAAAGCTTGCTTATCGAATGGTGCCAAAAAGAAAAGAAAGACTTTGAGTTTGAAGTTTATGAGGATACCGGGAATGATGAAATGAAGCATTTTGCGGTAAAATTATGGTTAGATGATAAAGTGGTAGCCAAAGCCAGGGCCACTTCAAAAAAGAAAGCAGAAGAAAAAACTGCCAAACGGGCTTATTATGCGCTACAAAACAAAATAAGCTAATTATTTGAAAGATTAGCACTCAACTACAACGTTTTCGTAGATAATAGCCAAATTTTAAGGCAGTTAACTCGGCATATTCTCAATGATGTGTTATCTTTAGCCTTAAATTAAAAGTTATGCAATCGCATAAAGTCCTGCTGGAGGAAGTTGAAGAGGAAGATTTTAGATTAATAGCTATATACTGCAATATTGAGGCTTACAGGATGGCTTATTTAATAAATGAGTTTCTGGGCCTTCAATTAAAAAGGGAACGAAAGGACGTAGATTTTAACCATAAATCCTTAGAGGCATTCTATGCCCATTTTTCGTTTAAAGATTTCGCAAATCACCGGTCTTACCATTTGGTGGCCAACAAGTTTAAAGGTGAACCAAAAAAGGTGTTGAGTTCCGGTTCTTTATTTGAAGAAGAAGAAGTACGCCCCCTGCAGGTTAATTTAATACCCGAGTATAAAAAAGTAGATTTTTTCCTTAAGATAGAGGAAGAGTTAAATGGGAAAGACCTAAATAAATTGGTACACGCTATTGGCCAGATACCACAAGTCTTAACCGTATATAAAATTGATACAGATTTTTTAAAATCTAAACAAAATTTAATTTTTGAATAATGCCAAAAACACCAACAGATAAGAAAACAAAGATTGTTGCCACCCTGGGGCCGGCAACAAGTTCTAAACAAACTTTAGATAAAATGCTCCAGGCAGGAGTAAATGTGTTTAGAATTAATTTTTCACACGCTAATTATGACGATGTTAAAGAACGCATCAAAATGATTAGGGACCTAAATAAGGAAAAAGGTTATAATGCCGCTATTCTTGGGGATTTACAAGGCCCAAAATTACGGGTAGGCGTTATGAAAGATGAAGTCTTAGTTGAAGAAGGAGATGAGATCATCTTTGCAACCGGAAAAGAATTTAAGGGCACCGCAGAGCGTGTATATATGAATTATGAGACTTTTCCAGAAGATGTTTCTGCCGGTGAACGAATCTTATTGGATGACGGAAAATTAATCTTTGAAGTAATAAGCTCCAATAAGAAGGATGAGGTAAAAACCAAAGTAATTCAGGGTGGTCCTTTAAAATCTAAAAAAGGAGTAAACCTTCCCAATACTAATATTTCTCTTCCTGCTTTAACAAAAAAGGACGTGAAAGATGCCATTTTTGCTTGTGAACAGCAGGTGGATTGGATGGCACTCTCTTTTGTGCGACACGCCGAAGATCTAAAAGAATTGCAGGACCTTATTAGCGAACATAGTGAATTTAAGATCCCGATTATTGCTAAAATTGAGAAACCGGAAGGTGTTAGTAATATTGATAAAATTGTTGCTTACTGTGATGGTTTAATGGTTGCCCGAGGTGACTTGGGAGTGGAAATTCCTGCCCAGGAGGTTCCGTTGATTCAGAAGAAATTAGTGCTTACCGCTAAAAAAGCCCGTATTCCTGTGATTATTGCTACCCAAATGATGGAGACGATGATTAGCAGTCTTACGCCAACCAGGGCAGAGGTTAACGATGTCGCCAACTCGGTAATGGATGGAGCAGATGCGGTAATGCTTAGTGGAGAAACATCGGTAGGACAATATCCCGTACAGGTTATTGAAAAAATGACTCAAATTTTGGAAACTGTAGAAAGCTCCCCCTTAATTAACGTACCACACGACCCACCGCACGTGCGTACCAAACGATATATTACAAAATCTGTATGTTATCACGCTGCGCATATGGCAAATGAAATTAAAGCCAAAGCAATTTGTACTTTAACCAATAGTGGATATACCGCTTTCCAGATTTCGGCCTGGAGGCCAGAAGCACATATTCTGGTATTTACCTCCAATACGAGAATCCTTTCCCAGCTAAATTTACTTTGGGGAGTGAAAGCCTTCTACTATGATAAATTTGTAAGTACAGATGAAACCATAGACGATATTAACCGGATTGCAAAAGAAAAAAGCTATGTTGAAATAGGCGATTTCACCATTAACCTGGCCGCAATGCCCATTGGTGATAAAGGGATGGTAAACACACTTAGGGTTTCTGAGATAGAGTGATGTTAATATGGTAATGTGCTGATATGCTGATGGGTTGATATGTCAATGTAATTGGAAAAACCAAATGAAGTTGGCAGTCTCGGTTTGCAGTGATCTATTTTAGTGAAATCTTAATTTTGAACCTTATGCTTTGAATTGACCGCAAGGAATTTAAAACCCAAGAATTAAATAAAAAAAGCCATAAACGCGCTAATAGTAGCAAGTTTGTGGCTTTTTTTGTTTCTATAATTCTATCTAAAATTTGATTCCCAAACTTAGTCCCAGGGATTTATAAAAAATATTACCGGGATCTTCATCAATAATTATTGGATCACTTCCATTTAAACTTAAATAATTCTGTTCAAAGAAAAGATTTGTGTTAATATTAAAACCTTCTCTTTTTAGAACAGGAAAACCTAAGCCGAACCTAAAATTATTACCATAATCAAATTGAGACTTATCGAGGGAAATATCTACCGCATCGTGTAAATAAACATATACATTGTTCTGGTCAACAAAAAAATACCGTATAGTTCCACCAATTTTAGGCATATTAAAATTAGGGTTAAAATGTGCCTGGAAGCCTCCCACAACACCAAGGCTAAGTTTATTGAATACCATATAATTAAAAGTATATAATAATCCTAAACTTAGATCTTTGTTAAGGTCAACAGATCTACCTCGATTTTCTATTCCATAATCATATCTCGCTTCATAAGGTATGATTCCTTCAATTTCAGCTGTGGAATACCACTTTTTTTGATCGCCAACACTTTGTTGTGCATTTAAGCCATTAAAGGAAATAAATAAGAATAGAAAAACGCTGCAAAAATAAAAACTTTTCATGCTACCATTCTTTATTTGTGAAATTTTTAGTTCGTAATACTGAAGTATTTTTTCTCATTACAGTAGGTGTTAAAGATTTGTTAAGTGCAAACCTATTTTTTTTTTGAATATTGCAAAAATATAGATGTTAAAAAATTAACATATTTTATTTTTTAGGTTTTAGTATAATGTGTCTTTAAATCATAATCTTAAATATGATAAATAAAACTAAAGAAACTTAGTATTATTTATAGAACATAGAATTATAAACACCAATTAAAATGTTGACCTATTTTTGTGATAATTTCGATTATAAGATAATGGGTTAATGTGGTGATACGCTATTTTGTTGATTCAAACACCAAACACATAACCGACATTCTAAAATTCAAATTTTAACTGAACTTCAATTTCTTTTTCTTCAATTGGTTTTTTGTTTGCCTTATCGGTATTTAAATTAGAAAGTGAAATTCCCAAAAGTCGCACAGAGTTGCGCATTTTTTCCTGGTAGAGCAGTTCTTTGGCGATTTCAAGGATTAAATCTTTGTTGGCGATATAATGGTTAATGGTTTTACTGCGGGTTTGTTGCGTAAAATCGCTGTATTTTATTTTTAAGGTAATTGTTTTTCCGGCTATATTATTTTTGCCAAGCCTTTTTTCTATTTCTCCTGCAATGTTTTCCAGACGTTCCAACATAAATATTTCTGAAGAAATATTTTCATTAAAGGTGCGTTCAGCTCCAACAGATTTTCTAATTCGGTTGGGTTTTACGGCACTTAGGTGCACACCTCGAACCACGTTAAAATAATGCGTACCGTTTTTTCCAAATTTTTCGATTAAATATTCCCGGGATTTTTGTTTTAGGTCTTTTCCGGTGAAAATTCCAAGTTTATACATCTTTTCGGCTGTAACTTTGCCTACACCGTGAAACTTCCTAATATCCAAAACTTCTAGAAACTCCTCAACCTCCTCAGGACCAACCGTTTTTTGTCCGTTGGGTTTATTAATATCGCTGGCTACCTTTGCAATAAATTTGTTGATAGATATCCCGGCAGAAGCATTTAGGCCTGTTTTTTCTTTGATCTCTTTCCTAATCTCGCGCGCAAGCAAACTTGCACTGGGATTTCCCTTTTTATTCTCGGTTACATCAAGATATGCTTCATCTAAAGAGAGCGGTTCTACAAGCTCGGTATATTCTAAGAAAATTTCCCTTATACGTTTGGAAATTTCGCGATATCGCTCAAAATTTGGTTTTACAAAAATAAGATGCGGACAGTTGCGCTTTGCCAAAACACTACTCATGGCGCTTTTTACGCCAAACTTACGCGCTTCATAACTTGCTGCAGTTACCACGCCCCGCTGCTCATTCCCGCCAACGGCAATCGCTTTATCGCGTAAGCTAGGGTCGTCTAATTGCGCTACCGAGGCATAAAAGGCATCCATATCAATATGGATGATTTTGCGAATGGGAAGTTCGGTGCTCACAATGCAAATTTAGTAAACTTCCATTTACCGAACTAAAGAGAAAAACGAATTGATTTACTTATTCGGTAGGCAGAGGAGTATCTTTTTCCAAACGAAACTTGCATATGACATTTCCTTTCTTAAAGTTTCGTTAGGGCTATAGATAAAAACATATAATTTAACTAACTTAATTTAATAGAAAGAAAATTATTAAATAGGTTCTTTGCACAAGTAAGAAGATTGCAGAATTAGACCTTAAATAGAGAAAAAACAAAAGACCAATTATGCCAAAAACAGCAATAATATTAGGAGCTACCGGACTCACCGGTGGCTTGTTACTTCATAATTTACTGGAAGACGATCGTTATGAAAAGATTAAGTTATTTTCCAGGAAATCTGTAGAAATAAATCATCCTAAAATTGAAGAGCACCTGGTTGATCTTTTAAAATTGAAAGAAGAAAAAGATAAGTTTACGGCAGATGAAGTCTTTTGCTGTATAGGAACGACCAAAAGTAAAACGCCAGACGAAAAGAAATACAGTAGTATAGACAGGGGGATTCCAATCGCGGCAGCTAAGTTATGCAAAGAAAATAACATAGACACTTTTTCAGTGGTATCTGCGCTAGGAGCTAATCCCAAAAGCCGTATGTTCTACAATCGAACCAAAGGTAAGATGGAAGATGAAGTGCTGGCGCAGGAAATTAAAAACACCTATATCTTGCAGCCTTCGCTTATAACCGGGGAAAGAAAAGAAAACCGGTCTAGTGAAAAAGTAGGTAAAATCATGCTTAATTTTCTCAATCCCTTTTTTCTGGGAACTTTGCGGAAATACAAATCGATTTCTGCCGAAAGTATTGCCGAAGCTATGGTGAAAATTACTAATTCATCAGAATTGAGTTTAAAACGGATTCCTTCCGATGAAATAAAAAATATAGCCAATTCGAATTATGGAGGAAATTGAACGAAAATATAGAGTGGTTTCAACAGAATTTAAAGATGATTCCCACCAAAAATATACGATTAAACAAGGCTTTTTAAACACACATCCCGAACGTACTGTAAGGGTGAGAATTACCGGGTCTACAGCTTTTTTGACTATAAAGGGAAAATCTACCGCAGATGGTTTAAGTCGGTTTGAATGGGAAAAAGAAATAGACGCGAATGAAGCCACACAATTATTAGCGCTATGTGAACCGGGAATGATTGTAAAAGATCGTTACCTGGTGAAAAAGGGAAATTTCACTTTTGAAATTGACGAATTCTACGGGGAAAATGAAGGTTTAATTGTTGCTGAAATTGAGCTTAACAATAAAACTGATAGTTTTGAAAAACCAAATTGGTTGGGAGAAGAGGTTACCGGGGATACCAGGTTTTATAATTCTCAATTAAGCAAAAATCCATATAAGTACTGGAAGAAATAGTTAAAATAAGTTGAGTATAAATGAATTTTAAGACTGTAATCTAATATAGCGGGTACAGTGGGAATGAACTCTCATTCCAACGTAGAATGAATCTCTCCCTTAGAATTAAAATTCCTGGCTCAAAACAGGTTTAACACGAAAGTTTTTAAATGAGGAGCCAAAATATTTAAAACGTAGCGCTAAACTATAACCATTTTTAAAGAATTAGTTATGGAAATTAAGCAAATACAAGAAGAAAATAGAGGTCGCTTTAAAGCAATTAGAAATAATGAAAAAGCTGGTGAAATTATTTATACCTGGGCAGGACAAAACACGATTATTATAGATCACACTGAAGTAGCCCCCAATTTTAGAGCGCGTGGTATAGCTAAAAAGCTTTTAGCAGCTACCATAGATTTTGCAAAAGAAAACAAATTAAAGGTGATCCCGCTTTGTTCTTTTGCTAAGAATCTTATGGAGAAAACACCCGAATTTCAAAAGGTTATGGCCTAGGTGTGACTTTGGTTTGTAAAAGACCACGGGATTTGCAGAAAGATATTTTCCATAGTTTTAATGAGACTTAATCACTTCCAGGATTTGGTCTTTTTGTAAAACACCAGATTGGCGCCAAAGCTGTTGGCCGTTTCTAAACAGTATCATAGTAGGTACGCCTCGCACCTGGTATTTACCGGCCAGCTCTTGATTTTTATCTACATCAATTTTTACGATCTTAATCTCATCTCCCAGGGTGGCTTTTACTTCTTTTAAAATTGGAGCCAGGCTTTTGCAGGGACCACACCAATCGGCATAGAAATCTATCAATACCGGTTTTTCATCTTTTATAATTTCGCTGAAGTTACTTTTCATTACTGTTAGTTTGAATACTTTCCAGGAATTTGACTTCCTCAAATTTTTATTTCAACCCTAAAAATAGCAATTGTACTTGTAATTTACTCAATAATTGAGATTTAAATGCTCCTGGGCTTGTCTTGAAATCCAAATTATTTTTATTAGAATATTTTGTGGGTTCATACTCAGATAGTTTACTAACTGAATTTTAAAAAGACCCCGTAATTCCTACCTGACCAAGACCTACATTCAATTTCCAGCTAATTTTATTTTGAGGCTTTTTTCCATAATCCCTTTCTTCATTGAGATAGGTGTCTATTGTTTCTACCACTAATACGCTTATGGCGATACTTAAACCCACGTCTGACAACCAGTGAGCACCAGCCCAAATTCTGGAAAGTGGGGTAATCATACCCACACCATAAATTCCTGCTTTTACGAAGGGATTATCGAATTGTTTAGCAATGGCATAAGCCGTGGTAACCGATAAAATGGTATGTCCCGATGGGAAACTATGGTAAACACCTTCCTTGCTAAAGGGTTTAAACTTGCCTTTTCCTTCGTTATTTCCCGGTCTGGAACGTCCCGTTGCAGTTTTAGAGATGGTTTGTATAAGTCCCGCGGTAGAAACCGCAGACAGTAAAAGCACGCCTGTTTTTCTTATTTTCTCATTTTTTGTAAATAAACCGTATAGATATAGCGCTCCATGAGCAGCATAGACATTTTGTGGATTTCCGAAGTACCATCCGAATTCTTTTATAACGTCTGGCACATTCTTCTCCTGGGTACCAAACCATTTTTTGGCATCATCATCTATTAAATACAATGCACCGGTACCCAGGACAATGGCTCCAGCAGTAATAAAATCGTCCTTCTTCCATTGTAATGGACGAGTGTAAGTGGTGGTGAGACCATTAAATGCGCTAACTCCATCATATTTTAATAACTCCCAGGTAGAAAGGGTATTTTCTTTTATTAAAATACTGTCCTGGCTATACGTCGAGCTCATCAATAAAAAAAAAGAGCAAATAAATAAAAAGAAATTCCGCATGGTTATTTTATACTTTTTGAATACTAAAAATTTCGATTTTAGATTCTCTTCCGGTAAGAGTTTTAATGCCCAGGGAAGAAATGTTATATTTAGATTTATCTTTTTGCAGATTTTTAACTGCTTCAGAAATAAGAATGGGTTTTTTATAGATTCCGCAGAGTTTTTCCAACCTGGCAGCTACATTAAGAGTATCCCCGTGATAGGCAATATCCCGTTTTACATCTCCTACTTCTACAGCGGTTACCATGCCCGCATGGACTCCCGCTTTAAAAAATGGCAAACTTTTATATTTGCTCAGGTAAAACGCTTCGCGCTCCCGAAATTGTTTTTGTACACTAAAAAAGAAATCAATACAATTGAGATTTCTAAAGCTATTTAGTGGCCAGCTTACAACAATTTCATCGCCTACATATTGATAAATTTCAGCATTATAATCTTTAACCTTTTTATTGATGTCCAAAAAACAATCCTGAATAAGGGAACTGTATTTAATATGTCCCAGATTCTCGGCAAGTTTAGTGGAAGCTTCTAAATCGAGAAACATGAAAATACGTTCCTCTTCCCTGGGCTGCCTAAACCTCCCAAAAAGGAAAGGAAGAAGTAGACCGGGACCAAATTTTTTACTCATCTGGTTAATAAAGCTCATGACCAGCGTCATAAAAAAGGTATAAATTAATAAGATAAAATAGTAGTACTTCCAATTTTTATCTAAGACAAGAGCGGTGGTTTCATCAAAGAAGAACGAGCCGGCGTGTTCAAGAAATACCTTTCTTGTAAGCGTGACAATCCCAATAAGGACTATAAAATATAATAAGCTCCCAATAAGGATACTAATCCCCAAAGGCCTGTTTTTGAAATATCTTTTTTCTAATAACCCGTCTATAATCCCCAGGGATACGCCCAGAGAGAGACCGGCAAATAAAACAAAAGAAATTAAAGAGCTAAAAGTTATATTAAAATCCCGGTCTATTGTTTTAAAGATGGATAGCGCATTTAAATGAATAATAATGACCAGTAAAGAGAATGCAATTATCCAGAAAACCACTTGTTTTATAATGCTGGTTAAAAGCGGGTATTTGTTAGCAAGTCTTATGGTTCTAAAAGTGTAGTTGTTTCTCATTCGCAGTTCTTTTATTGCTGAGAGTTAGATGATAAAATAGGTATAAGAGCTTAAGGTTTAAAATTGTAGTATTCCAATGACTATTCGATGAGAACACTAATAAGATAAGAATATTAAATAAAATAAGCAGTCTCAAATATATTTATTGGGACTGCTTATCTTCAACAATTAACAAAACAAATTCAACTCAATTCATTTATTGCCAGCCGCCACCAAGGGCTTTATAAAGATTCACAATAGAACTTAGTTTATTATACTCGGCGTCGATGAGGTTTAACTGGGAGTTTAGTGCGTTTTCTCTGGCTCTTAGAACTTCCAGGTAATTGGCGAAACCATTATTTAGTAATTCTTCAGAATATTCAGAAGCTTTACTATAGGCTTCATACTCGTCTTTTAAAACCTCCATTCTATCGGTGCTGGCATCATAATTATACAATGCATCTGAAACTTCTTTCCCCGCCTGTAAAATCGCTTTTTTAAAATTTAATAAAGCTTGTTCCTGCTGGGCCTGGGAAACTTCATACTGGGTCCTTATTTGTCTTTTATTAAAAATAGGTTCCATTAATGATGCTCCTAAATTAGCAAATAAAGAATTAGCATTAAGCAATTTATCTAATTCTAAACTTTGAAAACCACCCGTAGCGGTCAATTTTAAAGAAGGATAAAAATTAGCCCTTGCCGCATTAGTAAGTTCAAAAGCATTGATTAGGTTAAATTCTGCAGCAATCACATCTGGTCTGTTTCTAAGCAATTGAGAGGGTACTCCTGTGTTTAAAGGAGTAGTGATCTTTTGATCCTCTAAATCTGTCCTTCTAATTTGCTGCGGACCTTGCCCTAATAAAATAGAGAAAGAATTTTCCAGTAACCTTATTTGATTCTTAATTTGAATCAACAAAGCTTCTGCAGTATGAAGCTGAGCTTTGGTTTGTTGTACCCCAACTTCATTCACATTTCCTGCCTCTTTTAAAGCTTCGGTGGTTTCCAGGCTGCGTTTTCTGGTTTCCACGGTTTCTTTGGTGATGCGCAACTGCTCATCTAAACTTAGTAGCTGGTAGTAATTTTTTGCAATGCTTGCAATTAACTGCGTCTTAACAGCTTTATGGGCTGCTTCACTTTGTAAGTAAGCCGCGGTAAAAGCTCGGTCATTACTTCTTATTTTTCCCCAAATATCTGCTTCCCAGGACAGATTTCCCGAGAGTTCAAATTGATCTTGCGAACCGCTTAGAAAATCTCCAAACTGACTATTGTTTGACATTTCCTGGTGGGTAGCCGAAGCATTGGCAGAAAGCGTAGGGAAGTAACTAGCCTTCCCTTGCTTTACGTAAGCTTCTGCTGCAAGCATTTGCTGAATGGCAATTCTAATATCCAGGTTATTTTGCAAACCTTCTTCAATATGTTGAGCCAAAACAGGATCCCTAAAAAGCTCTCGCCATGAAATTGTAGCTATAGTTAGCGAATCTTGCGGAAGCTTGTCTGTTCTGTAAAGATCTTCAGAAAGTTCTTCTATTTCTGGCCTATCATATTCTTTGGCAGCAAAACAGGAAACCAATAAAAGCGGTAAAACTCCTGCCAGCACAAATTTATATACTCTATTCTTTCTCATTGCTATTCGTATTTTCAGAGATCGATTCATTTTCTGTTGTTATAGGTTCTGGTGCTCCACTTATTTTTTCCTGTAACCATTGGAAAAGGATAAATAAGATAGGGATCACAAATACCCCAAGTACAGTACCTATTAACAATCCGCCAACGGCACCTGTACCAATAGACCTGTTACCTGCGGCACCAACACCGCTTGCTAAAACCAAGGGCATTAAACCGAAGATAAAGGCAAAAGAGGTCATCAAAATAGGGCGTAATCTCACTTTTGCACCATCTATGGCAGCTTCTACAATAGATTCCCCCTGTCGTCTTCGCTGTATGGCAAATTCTACAATAAGAATCGCGTTCTTCGCCAATAACCCAATAAGCATGATCAAGGCAATTTGGAAATAGATGTTGTTCTGTAATCCTACCAACATTGTTACTAGATACGCACCAAAAACCCCAAGCGGAATAGAAAATATTACTGATAATGGTAGTAAATAACTTTCATATTGTGCCGCCAATAGGAAGTAAACAAACACAATTACCAAAATAAAGATCATTGTAGTTTGGTTTCCTGCATTTACCTCTTCCCGGGTTAGACCAGAGTAAGCGGTTGTAAAATCCTGGGGCAGAGTCTTAGCAACTTCCTCAACTGCCGCAATGGCATCACCGGTACTATAACCTGGATTTACTGCCCCGGTTAAAGAGGTAGAGTTGAAGAGGTTAAACCTGGTTACCGACTGTGGCCCATAAACGCGTTTTAACTTCACAAACTGGGTGATGGGCGCCATTTCGCCACTTTTAGTGCGTACCAGCAAGGCGTTAAGATCAGATTTTTCTGATCTTGCTTCGGGTAGCGCTT
Source organism: Salegentibacter echinorum (assembly GCF_900129445.1). Classification (GTDB taxonomy): domain Bacteria; phylum Bacteroidota; class Bacteroidia; order Flavobacteriales; family Flavobacteriaceae; genus Salegentibacter; species Salegentibacter echinorum. Next base: position 7,371 of record NZ_FQVT01000008.1, on the reverse strand, counting down.
GTATATAAACCCTAAACTGTTTACCAAAGCGGGCAAAATCTGCGGCATAAATCCCACCAACATATCCCTGAATAGTTGCGAATATACTATTAATGCTTACACCAGATTCTTTTGCCTGGGGCACATTAATGTCCATCTCATATTGCGGGTAACTCGTGTTGAAGGAGGATTGCGCATATTGAATTTCTGGACGCTGTGATAACTTGCCAATAAATTCCTGGTTTACCTTATCTAATTCGGTAAACTCACCTCCCGAACGGTCTAAAAGGTTTACTTCAAATCCTGAAGAAGAACCAAAACCGGGAATACTAGGGGGGGAGAAGAAAATAATGTTGGCATCTGGAATGGTAGCGGCAATACCAAATAATTTTTTGGTAATTTCCTCTACAGACTGGTCCTCATCACGATCGTCCCAATCATTAAGTTTAATAAACCCTAAACCATAGTTACTTCCCTGTCCATTAAGTAAACTAAATCCATTAATCACAGAAACACCATTAACACCGGGGAGGTCTTTTACTTTATTGTATAATTCCTGGTTTACCTCATTGGTACGGTCTATAGAAGAACCGGCTGGTAACTCGGTGTTAACAAAGATCAACCCACGGTCTTCACTAGGTACAAAACCAGTAGGGACGGTGTTAGATATCCATAAGAAACCACCAATTGCACCAACAAGGACTACGGCGGTGATCCACCAATGTTTATGTAAGAAACCTAAAGATCTTCCGTAGCGATCTACAGTGGCGTTAAACCCACGGTTAAAGCCGGCATGAAAACGCTGCATTATATTTTTCTTCTTGCCTTTATCATCCCTTTCTTCGTGAGGTTTAAGGAATAAAGCACATAAAGCAGGACTAAGCGTTAATGCATTTACGGCCGAAATAATAATAGCTACAATTAAAGTAACTCCAAATTGCTCGTAAAATACTCCTGTTGGCCCGGTAATAAAAGTAACCGGTACAAACACCGCTGCCATAACCAGGGTAATAGAAATAATAGCACCGGCTATTTCGTGCATCGCTGTTAGGGAAGCTTTCCTGGCATCTTTACTACCTTCATCCAATTTGGCGTGTACTGCCTCCACAACTACAATAGCATCATCTACCACAATACCAATGGCCAGAATCATGGCAAATAGCGTTAGCAGGTTAATGGAATAACCAAAGAGGTTAAGGAAAAAGAATGTACCAATAATTGAAACCGGTACCGCTATCGCAGGGATTAACGTAGATCTAAAATCCTGAAGGAATATATATACCACAATAAACACCAGAATAAAGGCTTCAATAAGTGTATGGGTTACCTTACTAATAGAAGCGTTTAGAAATTCATTGGTATCATAAGGAATAAATACTTCAACCCCCTCGGGTAGATCGCTCTTTATCTCATCAAGACGCGACTTAATATTCTTAATAATTTCCTGTGCATCAGATCCCTTGGTTTGATAAACTGCCATAGAAACCGATGGATAACCTTTAGTAGTTGAGCCTGAGGCATAAGACTCTGCTCCCAATTCTATTTTAGCGACATCTTTCAGTCTAAGGAATTCACCGTTTCCTAGAGCTTTCAGAATTATATTTTCGTATTGACTTTCATTACTCAAACGCCCGGGATAGGTGATTACGTAAGAAAAGGCATTCCCATCATTTTGTCCTAAAGATCCGGCAGCTGCTTCCTGGCTTTGCTCCCGTAGGGCAGCACCTACATCGGCAGGTTCCAGGCCATATGCAGCGAGTTTCTCTGGTTGTAACCAAATACGCATAGCGTATTTTTTACTACCAAATATATTCACTTTACCAACCCCGTTTACCCTTTGAAATTCTGGAACAACATTAATATTTAAATAGTTCTGAATATAGGTGTCGTCATAATCTTTATTGGTACTGTAAAACGACATAAACATTAAAGCACTGGTTTGCTGCTTTTGTGTAAGCACCCCGGTTTGTTTTACTTCCTGGGGTAATAAGGGATTAGCCCGGGCCACCCTGTTTTGTACGTTTACAGCTGCAATATCTGGATCTATATCCTGATCAAAAAATACAGTGATTGATGCCGTACCGTTGTTGGTTGCAGTAGAGGTAAGGTAGGTCATACCTTCTACCCCGTTAATTTGCTCTTCAATTGGTACAATAACACTTTCCAGTACCGTTTGTGCGTTTGCTCCCGGATAAGAAGCAGAAACCTGTATAGTAGGTGGGGCAATATCGGGGTATTGCGTAACGGGTAGCGTTGTAAGTCCCAGCACACCCAATATCACAATGATAATGGAAATTACTGTAGAGAGTACAGGCCTATCAATAAATGTTTTTAACATAACTTCTTTCTTTCTTCAACTATTATCTAAATACTTGTTCCATCGGTTTAGCAATACTATCAAAAGGAACTTCCTGTGGCTTAATAGGGGTGCCGTTTTTCAATTTCCCAATCCCTTTCGCGATTACTTTGTCACCTTTCTCAATACCAGATTCGATGACATAGAGATTCTTAACAGGAGTCGTGATTTTTATTTGGGTAGAATTCGCTACGGTATTCGAGTCGGTTTCTACTACTTTATACACATAAGTTTGTCCCTGTTGCTCATAGGTTGAACGCTGTGGTACGACCACTGCATCTTCAAAGGTTTGTGGAATTTTAATTTCCCCACTGTTACCGTTTGTTAAAATTCTGTTCGGATTAGGGAATATGGCTCTAAAGGAAACAGAACCTGTACTCTTGTTTACCTGGGAATTTATCGCCTCTATTTTGCCTTCTTCAGCATAGGTTTTTCCATTGGCCATCACTAATTTTACAGGAGGCATGTTTTTAATTTTTTCTTCCCGCGTTTTTCCTTCAGCAGTATTAATAAAATCGAGATACTCATCTTCATTTAAAGAGAAATAAGCATAAACCTCGCTAATATCTGCCACGGTGGTAAGTGGTTGAGGGTCTGAGGGGCTTATCAACACACCTCTTCTAAACCTAATCGAGCCTACATAACCATTTACGGGGCTTTTAATATTAGCATAGCCAATATTTGCAGAAATACTGTTATAATTACTTTTCGCCTGTTGTAATTTAGCTTTTGCAGTTTCTAATTGTACTTCGCTAATTATATCTTTTTCTACTAAGGGCTTCAATTTATCTACTTCAACCTGGGCCGCATTTACGTTGGCTTTAGCAGCGTCTGCTTCTTGATTTAAAGATTCGGTCTCCAGTTTAAACAGGATTTGTCCTTTTTTTACTTTTTCTCCTTCGTCAACTAAAACATCGGTGATATAGCCGGAAACTTTAGCCCTCACTTCACTGCTTATAACTCCTTCAATACTGGTGGGGTAACTGCTGTAACCTGTTACGGTTTGTGTAGGTACTTCAAATACCGGAAATGGCATAGTGCGTTGTTGCCCTGCCTGTTGCGCATTTTGATCGTCCCCACAGGAGATTAATGTAAGGGTAGCCGTTAGAACAGCTATGTGTTTAATTATATTTCTCATTTTAATAAGCATTGATTGTTTCTAACTGTTTAATTATTTTGGATTTTAGACATTTTGCCAATTGTTTCCTGAAGATTTTCTTCTTGTTTAATCAAATAATCTTTAAAAAGCATGGTTACCTCACCGGTTCTTTTAAACTTCTCTTGATTGTAAATGGAGTTAAACCGTGTGATCTTTTCAATAAGTTTGATTTCTTCTGAAATAGCATCCTGATATTCCATAAGGGTGTTCTTTAAGTACATTCTACTCGCTTTAAAATAGCGTTTACGATCCCCAGATTTGGTGAAATACTCTACTTTTTTAAGCTGAATAAGTAGGTTGAGTTGTGTAGATACAGAGCTTTTACTTGCTTCTGTAATTGACATTATTTCCTCAAAAGTGTTCCCATCATTGGGAGAGAGAATCATGATCGCATAAATGCGTGCCGCTAAAGGAGCGATTTGGTGAACCTTTTCAAAGTGAACCCCAACTTCTTCAATAAGTTTGCGTTTTTCTGGTGAGCAGCAATTCATAATTATATTTTATAAAAAATCCGCTGCAAAGATACACGCAGTTCGGAACTAACCGAACTAACGAAACTTAAATTAATGTTAAAGTTGAGCTAGATGATTCTTCAAAATCATGAAAAGTACTCTCTAGCGTGGGTTAGCCGCCAATAAGAATAATTTGCGCTACTTCAATAATAATGGCGCTTAATCGAAGGCTCTTAAAATACCGAGTTCATTAGATCTTATCACAAAACCAAAGCGCACAATACTTTTAAATTCACTATAGTCAATAAGACTTTCTGCATGCCCGCTATACCATTCTAACATTAAATATAAGCTGGAAGCTTCAAAAGGCCTGTAATATAAGCGACTTCTAATGGCGCCTTTCCATTCCCAGTTTAAACCTTTTCTAATCATTAAATTAAAAACAAGTTTATCTGGTTTGAATTCGTGGGAAAGATTGACTTCTCCCGGCCCTACATACTCTAGCAGCTCGGGATTTCCGTCTTTATACTTAAAGGGAACCCAGGCCTTTACACTAAGTACTGTTTTGGGACTAATTGAGGTGTGATAACTAAAAGTAACCCTGTTCCAACTCCTGGAATATATACTATCCCTGCCGTTAGATTCATGTTCTAGTTCGATTGCTGCAAGTCCCGCTAATTGATCATCTTCCTTGTAAATGGCTTTCCCAAGTCCAATCCCAGGATTAAAATTTATTTCCTGAAACGGACTTGAAAACTCATAGATGTTCCAAAAAGCTTTTTGAGTATAAGTGAGATAGAGATAAGAATCTAGAGGTAAAGTGTTCCTGGTAAGGAGTTGTTTAAAACTAATTTGATATTTTGCATCGGCCGTTTTCTTAGAAACTTCTGTATTGGTGGGAATACCGCTTATAAAATAATTGTCTTTGTGAATAGAAAAAAGCGGCATTTTGGCAATCGTATCGTTTATTTCTTTTCTGGTTTGTGCATTTAAATAACCGGATAGAAGAAATAAAACAGAAAAAGTATAAAGTAATTTTTTTTTCATTTGTGCCATGGGTTTCGATTTTTAGCTTCAAAGGGCGAGGTTTATGGTTTGTGGAGTTTCTATGTGTAAAATACGTAGATCGTTTACATTATACCTCGAAAAAGTTTGCTAAATTAAAGGAATTTCAAAAATAAGTAGGCTGGAATAACTGTTATATTATTCCTCGCTTTCATAAATCCCTATCTTTAAATCTCCGCTTTTGTTCATTGTTGCGCGATACATGCCGGCAGTGTTGAACTCCATGCTTACATTTCCCTTATGGTCTATGGCGATAATTCCACCGTTACCTCCCAGTTCGGGTATTTTATGCTGAATAACTTCCCGGGCAGCTTCGGCTAATGATAAGCCTTTATATTCCATCATCGCAGAAATATCGTATGCGGCCATTCCGCGAATAAAGAATTCACCCCATCCGGTGCTGGAGATCGCTGCGGTTTTGTTATTGGCATAAGTCCCGGCCCCAATAATTGGAGCATCTCCAATGCGGCCCCATCTTTTATTGGTCATTCCGCCGGTAGAAGTACCTGCAGCCAGGTTGCCGTTTTTGTCTAATGCCGCACAGCCTACAGTACCAAACTTAGAATTTTTGATAAAAGGATCTGTAAAAGCTGTTTTTTTATCATCGTGGTCTAATTCAGTTTTTTCTGAATTTCTTTTCTTTAAACGCTGCAAAGATTTAAAACGCTTATCGGTATAAAAATAAGCTGGGGCCACCAATTCTATATCCTGTTCTTTGGCAAAAGCTTCGGCACCTTTTCCAGAAAGCATCACGTGTTCAGAATTTTCCATCACTTCCCAGGCCAGGTTTATAGGATTTTTTACCGTGGTGACACCGGCGACTGCTCCCGCGTTTAAGGTTTTTCCGTCCATAATTGAAGCGTCTAGCTCATTGGTTTCGGCATTGGTGAATACCGCGCCTTTTCCCGCGTTAAAAAGTGGCGAGTTTTCCATAATGTTTATACTGCGTTGTACTGCTTCTATCGCTGTACCGCCATTAGCGAGAATTTCATGCCCTGTTCTTATGGCTTCTTCCAGTTTCGTTTTGTAAGCTTTTTCTAAAGAATCGCTCAGGTTTTCTTTTAAAATAGTACCGGCGCCCCCGTGAATTACAATGCCAAAATTTTCTACGGAATCGACTTGTTGTTTACCTTGTTTAGATTCAATGGTGTTATCCCGATGTTCTGGCCTATTATTACAGGCCATTAAAATAGAAATAGAACAGAGTAGTAGTAATTTTTTCATAAAATTATTCTTTCAATGCTAATGATGCGGAAAAGATAAGCATTTTTATAACTATATGTTGCGCCAGGGATAGCAGCGAAAAGCCCACAGGAGCCAAAGGCGACGAGGACTTGTAGCGGATAGCCCGGTTTAGGCGCCCAAAAAAATATTATCACAACATAATATTTTGTTAGCTTTAACCCGCATAATCCAGGACATGCATGAAAAGTGTTTCGAGCGAGTAACTCCCTCCCGATAGCAATTGGGATAGGATAACTTATGTTTCAGTATCAAAAATGTTAGTTGCACTCAATCGCTTTAGATCTTTCAATAGTTTTGATGAATAACCCAGATTAAACTGTAATTTTAAACAAATAAATTAAAAAAAATATGGCTGTAAATAAACCTTTTAACTTAAATAAGTGGATTGAACAAAACCGGGAAAGCCTTAAGCCGCCGGTTGGAAATCGCAACCTTTACAAAGAATCTGAAGATTATATTGTAATGGTGGTAGCCGGTCCCAACGCTCGCAAGGACTACCATTATAATCAAACCGAAGAGCTTTTTTATCAATTGGAAGGGGAGATTGAAGTGCATATCCAGGAGCAGGGAGAAAAGAAAACTTTTGTCCTGGGACCCGGCGATATGTATTTGCACCCTGCAAAGGTGCCGCATTGCCCCGTGAGAAAAGAAAATTCCCTGGGATTGGTGGTAGAGCGAAAACGCAATCAGCTGGATATTGAAGATGGACTTTTATGGTATTGTGATAATTGTAACCATAAATTATACGAGGTCTATTTTCCTTTAAATGATATTGAAAAGGACTTTTTAAAGCATTTTAAATATTTCTACGGAAATAGAAAACTGCGAACCTGTGATAACTGTGGTGAGGTAATGCCGGTAGATGAAAAGTTTGTCGCCAAAGACGATTAATTTAGGTTAACCCTTGTAATTTAGACTAATGTTGAGAAGTGCTTTTAAATGAGGGATAATCTCAAATTGTCCCCGGCATTCGAAATAATTTTTAATACTCAAAAATAGGTGTAACTATCCCAAGCTATCCCTTTAGGTTTGTAAAGTACAATTTCACTTATTTAAGAAAGGATGGTAATGATGATGAAAATTTCTTTTTTTGCTTCTTTTTTTCTTTGTTAATA
>NZ_FQVT01000004.1 GCF_900129445.1 Salegentibacter echinorum | reverse complement strand
TCGAACAAAAACAACGAAATATCTTGAAAATAGCAAGAAAACTCGGATATGAACTTTCTGAAAAACAGTTGGTTACATAAATACGTCAATGATAGCGATGAAGGAGCGCGGCAATCTCTTTTTTTTGTTTGTTGTTTGGTGTTAATTTAGAATTTCAAACCTGGAACTTTCAAGTTTTTAAACATTTACACATAACTCAAAACTCACAACTGACAACCGTCTTACCTTATAAAAACCGGTTCGTTGTCCATTTCAGTGTGTTCTTTACTAAACCTGTAATCCATATAATCAAAACCGTTTAGTTCATCGAGGGTACTTATGTCTTTATCTATGATATACCTCGTCATTGCCCCCCTGGCTTTTTTGGCATAAAAACTAATGATCTTTAATTTTCCGTTTTTAAAATCTTTAAAAACCGGTGAGATTACCTCAGCTTTGAGCTCTTTTGCATTGACTGCTTTAAAATACTCCTGACTCGCCAAATTGATAAACAACTCCCCTTCTTCCAACTCGCTATTTAATTTATCGGTGATCTTTTCCTGCCAAACTTCATAGAGGTTTTTGTTTTGTTCAATTCCCATAGAAGTGCCCATTTCCAGGCGATACGGCTGGATAAGGTCTAAAGGCTTTAACACCCCATACAAGCCCGAGAGAATTCGCAAACTATTTTGCAGAAGATCCAGTTTATCGGTAGGGATGGTGTAAGCATCGAGTCCGCTATAGACATCGCCATTAAAAGCATATACGGCCGGGCGGGAGTTTTCTTTAGTATGTTTTTCTTCGAAATCCTGAAACCTGGTATAATTAAGATCGGCCAGCTTATCGCTGATGCCCATTAATTCTGAAATTTCATTTTTAGTCATTCTCGCCAACTTCCGGTTTAGTTTTGCGGTAATGTCTAAAAACGCGGGTTGCGTACCGCGGGAAGTTGGTGATTCAGATTTATAATCGAGGCTCTTGGCCGGGGAAACAACAATTTTCATAAGGATTCTTTTACTCCAAAGATACCGGAAAGTTAAGAGAAAAAGAAAAACTCCAGTTAGTAGTTTTTATGGAGAGATAGCGGTGGGTTATCATAATTACGGAAAACCTTTTTTTGGTTTGTGGAATATGTGGTAGATTTAAAATCTATTTATTTTCTTAAATAAAAAACTTAATTTTTATAAGCTATTTTCGATGTTAAAGGTTACTTGTGCCATAATTGAAAACAATGGGAAGGTTTTGTGTACGCAAAGAAGCAGTAAAATGGATTTACCTAATAAATGGGAATTCCCTGGTGGAAAAATGAAGGATGAGACCGCAGAGGAATGTTTAAAAAGAGAAATTAAGGAGGAATTAGGAGTTGAAGTCAAAATTTTAGAACAATTACCTTCCAATGAACACTCCTATTCGAATTCTAAAAAGATTAAACTAATACCCTTTCGTTGTATCTTAAAAACTTTTGAAATTACACTTCTGGAGCATGCACAAGCTATTTGGTTGCCTCTTGAGAAAATAGAATGTTTAGATTGGGCCAAAGCCGACATACCTATTGTTAAACATTATATTGAAAATTATAAATGAGTTTTGAAACAGGACTGTACGAGCAACTCATAACTAAGTTGGTTAGTAACAAACTTGAAGATTTAGATTTACAAAAATTTCATGTGAGTGAAATTTCTTTAGATAAGGAAGAAGCTTCACAATATTTAAGTAATTACTTAGCAGAAACTATAAAGTTTGCACTTAATGAAATTAAAGATAAGGACCGCCCCTTCAAGCAAATTGAATTATCTAATAAGATTATAAAGCTTCTAGTCGAAGAACTTAAAAACGTTGAACTTTCTGAAAATCTAATAGAAAGTGAAGGAAGGATTTTACAAGCCGTATTTTCGAAATTGGAATTTCCTTATTCAAACTTAAATGCTAGGTTAAAAGAGATTACTCCTTACACTAGATTAAGTCAAAGTGAACTTTTCACCGGTAATAATGCTGGAATATCCTTAGAGAGTGAAATTAAAAAAGAAATTCTTTCTGCAGATGAAATTTGCTGGTTAGTATCTTTCATTAAATTCTCTGGAATTCGAATATTTAAAAAAGAGCTCGAAGAATTCACAAATTCTGGCAAAAAATTAAAGATAATCACCACCTCCTATATGGGTGCTACAGATGTGAAAGCAATAGAGTATCTTTCATCACTACCCAATACAGAAATCAAGGTTTCTTATAATACAGAACACGAAAGATTACACGCCAAAGCTTATCTATTTCTAAGAAATTCAGGATATCATACCGGCTATATTGGATCTTCCAATCTTTCCCGTTCGGCCTTGACTAATGGTTTAGAATGGAATTTAAAAGTTACAACGCAAGAAGTTGGTCATATAATTGACAAATTTTATAAAACATTTGAAACATATTGGAAGGATTCAGAGTTTGAATATTATAGATATCAAGCCGATAGACCTAAATTAAGTAAAGCACTTAATAAAGAAAATGTATACTCGAAGAATAAAATTAGTACTTTCTTTGATCTTAAACCCTACCCATACCAGAAAGAGATTCTTTCAAAGTTAGAAGCGGAAAGGAAAATACACAATCGAAATTATAATCTGTTAGTAGCAGCAACTGGAACGGGAAAGACAGTCATTTCTGCGTTTGATTTTAAACGCTTCAATTATATAAATCCTAATTCAAACTTTCTATTTGTAGCCCATCGAAAAGAGATTTTAATCCAAGCACAGGAAACGTTTCAACATGTACTAAAAGATGCTAATTTTGGCGAGTTATGGGTTGATGGCAATGAGCCTGAAAAATACAGTCAAATTTTCGCTTCGGTACAAACCCTAAATAATCGTTTAAAACATCTCAATTTAGCTGAAGATTTCTTTGATTATATAATTGTAGATGAAGTTCATCATATAAAAGCCAATAGCTATCGGCCAATTCTTGAACGATTTAAACCTAAAATCTTATTGGGATTAACCGCTACACCAGAAAGAATGGATGGTGGAGATATTACTGAAGATTTTCAAAATAAAATTGCTGCAGAAATTAGGTTACCTGAAGCGTTAAACAGGAAACTTCTTTCTCCATTTCAATATTTTGCTGTTTCCGATACGGTCGACTTAAGTGAAGTAAAATGGAATGGTAAATATGAAATCAGAGAATTAACAAAATTATATACAGAAGATGAGCATAGAGTTGCTTCTATAATTAAAAACTGTGAAGAGTACTTAACCGATATTAATGATGTTCAAGCTTTAGGTTTTTGTGTGAGCCAAGAGCACGCAAAATTTATGGCCGAAAAATTTACACTCGCTAATTTAAAAGCCGATTACTTAGTTAGTGGGAATAGCAAGAATCGAGAGAAACTTCGAAATAAAATTCTTAAGAAAGAAATAAACTATCTATTTGTAGTTGATATTTTTAATGAAGGAATAGATATTCCAGAAATTGATACAGTACTATTTCTAAGACCTACGGAAAGTTTAACCATTTTTTTACAACAGTTGGGCCGGGGTCTTCGTCTTTCCAGGAATAAAGAATGCTTAACGGTTCTTGATTTTGTTGCAAATGCAAGACCTGAATATGATTTTGAACATAAATTTCGAGCCCTGGTAGGCAAAACTCATACCGCAATTATCAAGGAAATTGAAGATGACTTCCCTCACTTACCGCTTGGTTGTTCTATAGTTTTAGAAAGAAAGGCAAAAGAAATTATTTTAAAGAACATTAGAGAAGCAACTGAGTTTAGAAGACCACAACTTGTCCAAAAACTAAGAAACTTTAAACATCAATCTACATTACAGCTTACTTTAAGTAATTTTCTCGAATTTCACCATTTAGATATTAGACAAATCTATAAAAAAGGAAGTTGGAAGAGATTATGTGCCGATGCTGGCTTGATTCCAAATTTTAAGGAACCTCAAGAAAAAGAATTCACAACCTGTATGCAAAGAAAGTTAATAAACTGTAACTCGTTAAGTTACTTAAAATTTATACAGCGTTTAATTAATAATAATATAAACTTAAAATTACTTTCTAAAAAACAGCAAACTATGCTTTTAATGTTCCATTATGATGTTTGGCAAGAAAGCGGTCGTAAACTACGTCTTCCAGATATTACTTCAAGTATAGAAATCTTAAAAGCCAACACAATTATGATTGAAGAAATGAATGAATATCTCGAACATCTAATAGAGAAAATAGAGTTTTTAGAAAAAGATATTAATTTAAATTCTTCATTCCCTCTAAAACTACATAGTAAATATAATCGAGAAGAGATTTTAACCTCCTTAGGCTTAAGCACATTTGAAATAAAATCGTCCAATCGCGAGGGTGTTGCGCAAAATAAAGATCTAAAAGTTGAAGCCTTATTTATAACCTTGAAGAAAACAGAAAAAGAGTACTCACCCACTACAATGTATGATGATTACGCATTAAATGAAAAACTCTTTCACTGGCAATCTCAAAATAGCACTTCTCCTAACTCACCAAAAGGTGAATCCTATATTAAACATAAAGAAAAAGGTAAAAAAATCCTTCTTTTTGTTAGAGAACAAAATGTAGATGAATATGGTTTCACTATGAATTACACATTTTTAGGAGAAGCAGATTTTATCAAATCCCAAGGAGGAAAACCAATGAATATAGAATGGCAACTACGTGAAGCAATGCCTTCTTATATTTTAAAGGAAAGTCAAAAGTTGGCAGTAGGTTAATATGTCGGAAGAAATTATTTATAAATATTCGAATTATTTTCAAAAACTCAATCGTGGTTTTAGCAAAAATCTAGGTAGAGCACCTCATAAACCAATCCTTCTTCTCTCCATAATTCAGCTAATTGCTAAAGGAGTGATTAAATCAAATCGAATCTTTATTACCTCTGAAATTATTCTGGCTTTTAAGCAAAATTGGGAAGATCTTGTACACACTGGTCATTCACGAAATTTCTCTTTACCATTTTTTCATCTAAGATCTGAACCTTTCTGGCACTTGTCTCCAAAACCAGGAAAACAAATTGAAACTACTCGATCTAAAAGTATAAAGAGTTTTAATAATTTAAATGAATCTATTGCTTTTGCCGAAATTGATAAAGAATTGTTTCTGTTACTTCAAAAATCTGAAAATCAGTTATGGTTTGAGCAGATTTTAATCGAATCTTATTTCCCCGATTTCAAGGTTACTTATTTAAGACCAGATAGTTATTATGAAGAAGCCAAAATTGAAAGTGAAATTCTAAATGAACCACGTGAGTTTTATCAGAATAATATTAAGCAGCTAAGACAATCTTTGGAAGAGAACGAATTTGAAGAAGAAATATTTGTGCGTGGAGGTTTGTTTAAGAGAACAATTCCAAAAATATACGATTACACTTGCTGTATTTCAGGTTTAAAAATCAATTCCGCCCATAATATTCAAATGGTTGATGCCTGTCATATACATCCTTTCAGTATATCTAATGATGACACAGTTTCAAACGGCATTTCTTTGTCTCCAACACTTCATCGTGCCTTTGACCGAGGCCTGATAACTATCACGCAAAATTTTATAGTTAGAATTTCCCCTACGATAGAAGAAAAAGAATCAAGTTTTCCATTATTTAATTTTGAAGATAAACAGATTCAATTACCTAAAAAGTACGAATGGTATCCTTCTCAGGAAGCTTTAAAATGGCACAATAAAGAAGTTTTCCTTTTATAAATAAGCCATATAGCAATCAACTTTGTCTGCGTTAGAGATTGCAGTGGAAATCCTTTTTGCGAGCTACGTCAATACCAGCGCGGAGTAGAATCTTCCAAAATAACCATGCAAATTTAAGGAATTAAATGCTCGATTATCGAGCAAAAAGATTGTAACAAAAAGCCCGACCCGATAGGGGAACGCCCAAATAATAACACCTCAGCTTAATCTTATTCTAAAAAAATTACCCGCATTTTTTTACAAAAACCTTCACTTCCGTTCAGGGTCTTGAAGGCTGTGTTTTTCTTAGTTTTAAAATAAAAATGAAAATTACCGAACAGTTTAACTTAGACGAGCGCCAGCAGGATCGCGTGATTGCTATGGCCTGGGAAGACCGAACGCCTTTTGAAGCTATTGAATATCAGTTTGGCCTTACGAAGAAAGATGTGATTAATTATGAAAGAACAAATGCACCCGCGTAACTGGCGAAAATGGCGCACCAGGGTGCAGGGGATAAAAACCAAACACGAAAAATTACGGGATAAGAGAAAAGACAAGAGACAAGAGACAAGAGACAAGAGACAAGAGACAAGAGACAAGAGACAAGAGACAAGAGACAAGAAACAAGAGACAAGAGAGAAGAGAGAAGAGAGAAGAGAGAAGAGAAATAGTAAAAAATCCTGTATTTTTTGATGATGCAAAAATAAAGAGATACTTTTTGAGTAAATTTAATCAGGGCAATACTAAACAAAGGTTCCTAATTTATTAGCATTTAACCCTATCTTAATCAGGTTTTTTGTAACTTATATTTCTATAATTCAAAATTATGCAGGAATCTTATAGCAATCGGCCGAGGGTTAAAGTTCTTTCAGGAAACTTTTTATGGAGAGATTCGGGGAAATTTATACTGGATTATGATGGCAACCTGCTTAGCCCCATAAGTTTCGAATTTCAGTCTATTGACGTGAAATTTATAAAGATTAGGTTTAAGAAAACTCCAATCTCAAATAAAAAGACCCCGAAATTTAGCTGTAGCTGGAAGATGATGACACAGGTAAATTGCTCGTTGAATTAGTTGGCTACACAAGCTTTTTGGAGATTTCCAGTAAAAACAAGATCAAATAGCGAAGTTTCTTTTACAGCAAGCTTCCGGGTCAGCTCAACAACTAAAAACTGAGAATCGAAACCCAGTTTGCAGTCGCAGTATCCAGTAGGCGATCGCGATCGCAGTGAGCAGAACATCAAACAACAAACAATAACCAGAAGATTGCCGCGCTCCTGCGTCTCTCGCAATGACAAACTAACAAAGACTATTTCTGAAAAAAATTCTCAGTTCGTAAAAATTTAGTCTTTTCTCATTTTTCTCGCAGCCTCCCGTCCCGATAATTATCTGGAGCTATCGGGATTGTCTCTTTAATCGAAGAATTGTGCTACAAAAGCTCTTTTTGGTTCTTCGCATAATTGCGCCACTTTTCAAGACAAGCCTCGATATCTTCAGGAATTTCGGTATCAAAACTCATTTTTTCGCCGGTTTCAGGATGCTCAAACCCCAGGGTTTTGGCGTGTAACGCCTGCCTTGGCAGTACTTTAAAACAATTCTCTACAAACTGTTTGTATTTTGTAAAGGTAGTTCCTTTTAAAATCTTGTTTCCGCCGTAGCGTTCATCGTTAAACAGTGTATGGCCAATATGCTTTAGATGCACCCTAATTTGGTGAGTTCGGCCGGTTTCCAGCTTACAAGAAACCAGGGTCACATAGCCAAAACGCTCCAGTACTTTATAATGGGTAACCGCTGGTTTTCCTTTTTCGGCCTCCTCACCTTCATAAACGGTATTTTGTAGTCTATTTTTAGGATGTCGCCCAATATTTCCTTCTATAATTCCTTCTTCTTCCTCCACATTTCCCCAAACCAGGGCCACATACTCCCGCTCGCTGGTCTTATCGAAAAACTGTTTGGAAAGGTGTGCCATGGCTTCCTCGGTTTTCGCAATTACCAGAAGTCCGCTGGTATCTTTGTCTATTCTATGTACCAGGCCGGGACGATCGCTGGAATTATTAGGAAGATTATCAAAATGATAAACCAGGGCATTAATAAGGGTGCCACTATAATTGCCGTGACCGGGATGCACCACCATGCCGGCGGGCTTGTTAACCACCAAAAGCGTATCATCTTCGTAAACAATATCCAACGGAATATTCTCTGGCGTAAGTAAAAACTCGTAGGGCGGATGCTCAAACATCACCTGCACCACATCCCCAGCTTTTACCTTGTAATTCTGTTTTACCTGCTCGTCATTAACATAGATATTCCCCGTTTTTGCTGCCTTCTGAATTTTATTTCGAGTGGCATTTTCAATAAAATTCATTAAAAATTTATCGACCCGCAAGGGCTTTTGGCCGGGACCGGCTTCAAATTTATGATGTTCATACAGGGTCTCGTCCTGCGCTTCTACTTCGTTTTGATCTTCGGCTTTCTTCATTAAAGTTCAATTTCATCTTCGGCACTATTAGTTTCATTGCCGTGGTACCTTCCCGAGCCGTCTCCCAATACCAGGTCTATTTTAGAGGTTTTCATCAATTCATCCCCCGGTTGCAGCATTTCACCTTTATGTCTTAGTTCCAGTACTGCATCTTTAGCAATATCGGGTTTATAGGTTACATCACCAATTTCAAATCCTAAAGACCTCAGCGTAGGTTCGGCCTGTCTGCGAGTTCTTCGTATAAGATCTGGGATCATAATTTTTCTATATCCCGATGGATTGAGCGTAAGGTAAATTTTACGATTTTCTTTTACCAGTTGTCCCGGTTCCGGCGCCTGTTCAATCACCGAATATTTAGGAAAATCGGGGTTAAAATTTGCAGAATCGATAATTTCAAATCGCAAATCTTTTTCAGCAAGACGGTCATCTACAACATCCAGGGACATCCTGGCAAGATCTGGCACCTCTATTCGTTGATCCTGGTTGGTCGTAAAATCCAACCAACGCAGTGCTAAAAAAGTAAGTACCACAATAAGCACTGCAGCGATCACTAATTGAATTAAAAATGTTTTACTGAAGATAAATTTAAAGAATCCCATACTTTTGTTTCTAAGGAGCAAAGATATAAAACCCCTGCTTTTGGTGGCAGATTGTTTGTAGATTTGTGATATCAGTTGTGAGTTTTGGGTTATGAGTTGTCAGAAACTTAAAAAACAGCCTAAGACCGAAAACTGAGAACCGATAACTGAGAACCGAAAAAATGAAAAAAAAGATTGCTATCGCGATGGGTGGGTATTCCAGTGAATACCGCATTTCTATTAATAGCGGAAATATGGTTTATAAGCATCTTAACCGCGAGCTTTACGAACCTTACCGGGTACATATTTTACAAAAAGAATGGTTTGTAGTAGCCGATGATGATACGCCTTATCCCATCAATAAAAACGATTTTACCGTAAAAATTGACGGCAAAATTATTTCTTTCGATTGTGTGTTTAACACCATCCACGGAACGCCGGGAGAAAACGGACTCTTACAGGCTTACCTGGAGTTAATTGGTATTCCGCAAACTACCTGTGGCTATTATCAGGCGGCACTTACCTTTAACAAACGAGACCTTATTAGTGTTTTAAAGCCTTACGGAATTAAATCGGCCATAAATTATTTTCTCAACAAAGACGATAAAGTTAATCCTGAAGAAATAATCGCCAAAGTTGGTTTACCCTGTTTTGTAAAGGCCAACCGGGCCGGCAGTAGCTTTGGCATTACTAAGGTGAAAACTGAAGAAGAATTGATCCCGGCCACCAAAACTGCATTAAAGGAAGATGATGAGGTGATTATTGAGTCTTTCTTAGACGGAACAGAAGTTTCGGTGGGCGTTATTACCTGGAAAGGGAAAGTACGTGCCCTTCCCGTAACCGAACTTATTTCTGAAAACGAATTCTTTGATTATGAAGCAAAGTATTTGGGAAAATCGCAGGAAATTACGCCGGCGAATATTTCTGAAGAAAAAACAAAACAGGTGCAAAGGCTAGCCAAAAAGATTTATACTAAACTTAAAATGCGCGGATTTACACGATCTGAATTCATTTTTCACAACGGGGAGCCACATTTTTTAGAAATGAATACCACCCCCGGATTAAGCCAGACCAGTATTTTACCGCAGCAAGCCGAAGCTGCCGGCATTAGTCTAACCGAACTCTACGGTAGCGCGATTGAAACGGCGATAGATGCCCCATAACCTCCCGAAGTGAATTCGGGACAGGCTCCAAAGGGGGAATAATGTGCTGGAAGGAGCTTATCAGCCAAAAGTCCTCACAGGTTTTAAAAACCTGTGAGGACTGATTCTCCGGACATACTAAAATACATTTTCAGTTTTTCCGGATATTAACTAAATTAGATTTCTGTCTTTAGGCAAAGACTAATATAATTACTATGAAAAAAGCAGTATTTCCCGGGTCTTTCGATCCTATTACTTTAGGTCATACCGATATTATTGAAAGGGCTTTACCGCTCTTTGACGAAATTATTTTGGCGATTGGCACCAACTCCACTAAAAAATATATGTTTTCGCTGGAAGAACGGCTTCACTTTCTAAAAACAACATTTAAAGATGAATCAAAAATCATCGTAATGACTTACGAAGGGCTTACTGTCGATTTTTGCAAGGAACAGGACGCCGCTTTTTTACTACGCGGACTCCGAAACGGGCAGGACCTGGAATTCGAAAAAGCCATTGGCCAGACTAATTATAAGATGAGTGGTATCGACACTTTATTTTTTATCACTTCCTCGGGAAAAAGCCATATTTCCTCAACCGTAGTAAGGGATGTGATTAGGCACGGCGGGGATTATGAATTTATGGTACCACAAGTGGTGAGGAAAGCCCCCTAACCTCCCGAAGTGAATTCGGGACAGGCTCCAAAGGGGGAATTTTAGGGCTCCGGAAAATGTTGTTGAGCTCGTCTGAAATAAGATTTTTATTGAGTTATCCATTTGTCACAAATATACCGCTCCGCTGGAGCTATTTGACCGATTCTTAATTGTTTTGCTATAAATATTGCGCTTCTCTGAAGCTCGCTGAGTTTCAGTCTTACTTTCTGTAATATCTTGTTCCGATTTTTTAATCCCCCTAAGCCTCGTAGAGGTGGCATATTTATAGTATTGAACTAGAAGTAAGTTGTAGTGAGCTCCAGCGGAGCGACATAACTATCCATTGCTGTTTTTTTTAATTTTTAAATGTTTTTTCGAGGTTTTCAAAACCTATGAGGCCTAAAGTTATTTCAGTTTACTCGATTTTATGAATGAAAACAGATATACAATTAAATATTATAGAAAATAGCCCTAGTTTAACTCTGCGTTGGTAATATCTTAGTTTAACATTTAGAGCCTTTCGTTTTTGCTCAAGACAGGCTACGCTTGCGGCGTGAAGAATCTTTATTCCTAAGAAAAGATTCCTCCTTCGTCGGAATGACAGATCATTACAATTGGAATAGCTCTATTAAACTACAGCCTAGAAAATAAAAATATTCGTGCATTCGTGGAAAAAATTTATCCTCTGGAATTTTAAAAAACATAATTCAATTGCAGTCCGCCGTAATAATTCCTGGGGTTGCCGGGATAGTAATACCGGGGTGCTTTTCCTCCAAAACCAACAGCATTAGTAACAATACTCGCAGCATAATGTTCATCGAAAACATTGTTTACCCCGCCGTAAAAATTCAGGTTTAAATCTTTAAAAATTTCAAAGGTGTAGCCGGCTTTTACATTTAACACTTGATATTGATCGGTATATCCCGAGTTGGCGTCGTCTAGCGGAATTTCCCCTACGCTTCTATAATTTCCGAAGAAATCAAACCCGCTTTCGCTTTCCAGGTTAAACCCAAGGTTCATCGTATATTTTGGTACACCGGGCAATTCATTTCCGGAGAAATCTTTGTCTTCATTAATAAACTCATCAAATTCAAAGAAATTAATTGCAGTATTTACATAAGGTTTAACGGAAAGATCATTACCGATAAGGAAACGGTAATTGGCTAAGAGTTCAATCCCGTTATGATTGGTTTTTCCGGCATTAATCCCTACATATTGATCCTCGGCAACCCGCTGGGCCACCAATAAATTTTCTATTTGAATAGAGTACACCGAAACTTCGGTATATAATTTATTTTCGAACCAATTTCCTTTAAAACCAAGCTCATAATTAGTTCCTGTTTCCGGCTTTAGATCGGTATTAATTTGTCCCTCCGGGGTTAGCGTTTCTGCCACAGTAGGCGTAGAAAATCCCTGGCTCACCGATGCGTAAATATTCTTTCCCGGTGCCAATTCGTAACTACTTCCTATTCTGGGTGAAAAAACGGTATTAAAGCTGTAATCCCCGGTTTGGTCTGTTACATCGCGGGAATAAAGATCGGTCAAACTGTATTTTGTAGTGTTTAAATTAAAGCCGGCTTCCAGGTTCCATTTTTCCGTCAGATTTATATTAATTTGCGTAAAAAAGTTCGCATAATTCCTATCTTGCTCATTGTTGCTTAAGCGATCGCCTAACACACTCCCTTCATCGGGAAAATCTTCATATAAATTTTGGAAAGTTCCGGTTTCATACCACTCTTTATAATATTCACCCCCAAAGCTAATTTCTGAAGGTAAATTGAACAAGGAAGTTTCCAAATTAAACTTCGTACGGATTCCGGTAGAAACACGTTCTTCCTTTAAAATATCAAAAGGTCGCGGTTCATAAGCATCCCGAAAGCTTATAAAAACACTGGTGATATTTGTAAAATTATCATCCAGGGAATGTGAATATGAGCCACCCAGCAACCCGCGGTCATAAGACTCATAACCTTTTGCCTTGCCCCAGGTAAAAGCGGCAGATTCCGGATTATTCTCAAAGTTTTCCTTATTCAGCGAGCTGGGAATAAAAGCTTTTAACCTGGTGAAATTTGCCAGATAAGACAATTTCCCGTTTTCACTAGTATTTAAGCTTCCGTTTACCAAAGCTGATTTTCTTTTGTAGCGACCATTATCCCTATAGCCATCGCTGGTGAGACTGCTGAAAGTAGCAAATAAAGCAGAAGATTTTGTGGTGTTTGAAGCTTGAAATACGTGTTTTTGCGTATTAAAACTTCCAAACTGACTTTTTATTGAAGCCTTTGCTCCCTGCTGTTGTCCATTTTTTGAATATAAATTAATGGAACCGCCCAACCCGGCACCGTAAATACTGGAGGTTGGTCCTTTAATCACCTCTACCCTATTGAGGCTTTCCTGGTCAAAATCGTCTAAGGTGAGTTCCCCTTCTGCAGTAGCCAGGGGAATCCCGTCAAAATAAGCCTGAATCCTATTGGTACTGTATTGCGAACGCGCACCAATTCCCCGAATATTGATTTTATTGGTGTTCAACGCGCCCTCATTAACATACATTCCGGGGACTTTTTTAAAGCTTTCCAGGATATTTGTGCCGTCTGTTTGCTGAAAATCATTTGGCGTAACCACACTAATCGTCGCCGGCATCTTTTGTAAAGATTTGGGAATTACCGTGCTTCGCAAGATCACTGCTGAAAGTGCTTCGGAAGCGGGGCTTAAATAGAAAATCTGCCTGTCATTTATTTTCAAGGAAACCGCTCGAGTCTCAAATCCCAGAGCTTTTAATTGAAACTCTCCCGGAAGCCTCGCGTCTTCAATGTAAAACTTCCCTTTTGCATTGGAGCTGGTGATCAACTCATCATCTTGATAAACACCTACCCCGGCTAAAACTTTGTTATTGGTTTTACTAATAATTTTAAACTCCTGTTGCTGCGCAGCTAATTTTCCAAAAACCAACAGCAACAAACTAAATACTAATTTTTTCTTCAACAGTCTAAACTTTTTAATTTGCAGAAATTTTCCAAATTACTCCGGCATCATCGTCACTCACCAACAACTCCCCGTTATTAGTAAGGCTAATTCCCACCGGTCTCCCGTGAACCTCACTTTGTGCTTCATTAGCAATAAATCCCGTTAAGAAATCTTCCGGTTGACCCGGTTTTCCATTTTCATCAAAGGGTACAAAAACCACTTTATAGCCAGAGAAAACCGCCCTGTTCCAGGAACCGTGTTGTCCTACAAAAGCTCCATTATTATACTTTTTGGGAAATTTATCACCGGTGTAAAAAGCAAGCCCCAGAGAAGCGGTATGCGGTCCTACCGGCACATCGGGTACAATAGTTTTTTCAACCATTTCTGTATGGGGATCTTCGGCCCAACGCGGATCTTTAATTTGACCAAAATAGGAATATGGCCAGCCATACCAACCACCTTTTTTAACACTGGTAATATAATCTGGCACCAAATTATTGCCCAGGTTATCACGTTCGTTTACGGCCGTCCAAAGTTCACCGGTAACCGGGTTCCAATCCATTCCCACAGGATTTCGCAGTCCGCTGGCATATAGTTTTTCACCACTACCATCGGGATTTATTTCGAGGATTGCGGCACGTCTCTTTTCCTTATCCATCCCATATTCCCCAATATTGCTGGAGGAACCCACTGAAACATAAATTTTACTTCCGTCTTCATTAGCGATTAAATTACGGGTCCAATGATGATTATACCCGCCGGCCGGCAAGTCAAGTATTTTTTCTCCTTCAGCTTCAATTTTAGTGTCCCCTTCCGAATATGGATAGCGAAAAATTCCGTCGGTATTGGCTACATAAAAATAATCATCCACTATCAACATTCCGTAAGGCTGATTGAGATTTTCAATAAAAGTTTTACGTTCGTTTGCTTTCCCATCGCCATTGCTATCTACCAGCAAACTTACGCGGTTGGCACTGTTCTTTGTATTAGATTCTACTACAAAGATATCGTCATTTGGAGCAATATAGGTGCGCCGTGGATGCTCCAGGTTTTCTGCAAATTTTGTCACTTTAAATCCGGCGGGGGCCTGGGGTTTTTTATCATCCCAACCAATAACTTTACTTTCTTTTGCTACAGGTTTTGAAGAGTATGGCGGCACCAGGCGTAATTCACCTATCTCAGTTTGCACAACATCTACGGGACGTTTTGAAAGCTCCTGTTTTTTCTCTTTACTAAGGTTTTCATTCACCTGTGCTGCAACTTCCGCAGAAAAAATAAATAAAAACGTTAAACTTAAAATACCGACTATTTTCTTCATAATTAATGCTTTTGAGCCTAAAATAAGTCTAAATTTAAGGGCTGTAAAGAAAAATTCATGAATTAGGTTTAATTTAACAGCCACTTAAAAAGTAGGTTTTTTTGGTCGCTTTAAGGCTTTTAAGTAAGTTTATCCCCTTATTAGTAAAGTATATTATGAAAAAATATCTTCTCCTGGGCCTGGCAATTTGCCTATTACTATCCTGTGATTTGGAGAAATACCAGCTAAAAAATGATTACGACCTTAAAACTCGTTTTGAGAAATCTGGAGGAAAAGAAACCGATACCTACGATAAGGTTATTGAATTTTACACCAAATTAGCTAAAAGTTCAGGAAAAGTTAGTTTAAAAGAGTTTGGAAAAACCGATAGTGGGAAGCCCCTGCACCTGGCAATTTTTAGCCCTTCCGAAGACTTTAATTTTGAAAAGCTGGAGAAAGAGCATAGCATTATTTTGGTCAATAACGGCATTCATCCCGGGGAAACCGATGGGATAGACGCCACGATGATGTTGTTTAGGGACCTGGCCGGAGATTCAATTCCCGCGCCTAAAAAAACTGTTTTTGCTACCATCCCGATATATAATATTGGCGGTGCTTTAAACCGAAATTCCACCTCAAGAACCAACCAAAATGGTCCTGCTGAATATGGGTTTAGGGGAAACGCGAGGAACTATGACCTCAACCGGGATTTTATAAAAGCCGATACCCGAAATACCCGTAGCTTTTATGAAATTTTCCATTATGTAAACCCCGATATTTTTATTGATAATCACGTGAGTAATGGTGCCGATTATCAATACACACTCACTCATTTATTCACGCAGCACAACAAGCTGGGCGGCAAAATTGGCGCCTATCTCAATAAAGAAATGATGCCGGCTTTAGAAGATTCATTAGCTCAAAAAGATTGGGATATTACGCCTTATGTAAATGTTTTTAATGAAGTGCCCGAAAAAGGCTTTTCGCAATTTAATGATCTTCCGCGTTATTCCAGCGGTTATAGCACCTTATGGAATACTTTAGGACTCGTGGTAGAAACGCATATGTTAAAACCCTATCCCAAACGGGTTGAAGGCAATTATGAGCTATTGCGCAGTATGATTGGGATCGCAGAAAAAGATAGGTTAAAAATTAAGGATTTACGTACACAGGCAACAAAAGAACACCTTACCAAGCGCTGGTACCCCATAAATTTTGAACCCGATATGGAAAACCCCAGCCAGAGGGAATTTAAAGGTTATGAAGGTGAAATGCTTACGAGTGAAGTGACCGGGCAGGAGCGCCTAAAATACAATAGGAAGAAACCTTTTACCAAAGAAATTGATTACTACGATAATTTTGTAGCCCGGGATACTATAGAAATTCCGCGTGCTTATATCATCCCACAAGGCTGGTGGCAGCTTACCGAGCTTTTAAAATTAAACAAGATAAAGTTAGAACCTTTATCCCAGGATACCACTTTATATGTAGAGACTGCAAGAATTAAAGATTTTAAAACCCGTGACCAGGCCTATGAAGGACATTATTTGCACAGTGAAACCAAAGTAACAAGGGAAATGGATTCGGTAAGTTTTAGAAAAGGAGATCTTGTGGTAAAAACCTTTCAGCCGGGTGTACGCTATCTTCTGGAAACTCTAGAACCTACCGCCCCCGATTCTTTTTTTAACTGGAATTTTTTCGACACTGTACTTCAGCAAAAAGAAGGCTTTTCTCCTTATGTTTTTGAGGATCTGGCAGAGGAACTCTTAGCGCAAAACCCCAAATTAAAAGAGCGGTTTGAAGAAAAGAAAGCCGGCGATGCTGCATTTTCAAAAGACTGGTATGCCCAGTTAAGCTGGTTGCATAAGCAATCTAAATATTATGAAGAAGCCCACCTACGCTATCCCATCTTTAGAATGCTGCGATAAATATTCTTCTGGAAAAAGCAATTTGATGTTTCCGTAGGATTTCTGAAGGGCTTTTCGGCTTTTTTCAAGGTTTTTCCATTTTGCTTTTACGATATCTTCCTTGGTTTCGGGTCGCAATTCCCCGGTATAGGAAGTATGCATTTCATACCAATAAGTAACTTTTAATCTTAACCTGCCCTTTCGCTTAAAAATGTGAAAAGTTTTCTGTAAAAACCGGGTAATTTCCAAACCTTCTACCCCGGTTTCCTCTTCAACTTCGCGAATCGCTGAAGCCTCGATACTCTCGTTTTTTTCAGTTTTTCCTTTAGGTAGGTCCCAGCGTTTTTTTCGGTAGATAAACAAGACTTCGTTTTGATCGTTAAATACCATTCCCCCACCAGCAGTAACCACACGTAGCTTTTTATAGAGATGTTTTAATAACTTCTCTTCTTTCTCGTGATAAAGATTTACATGCTGCAATTCTCCTTTAATTATTTTTTTTATTATGCGTTTGATTCTCACTTTCTTAATGGGCAGGGATACATAATTATCACCAAAATCTTTCTTAGTTGAAAGAATTAAAGGAATATCATTAACAAAAACTTTATACATTTGCAGTATGATTTTAAATAAAGAAACAGCCAAAACTACCGCTGAATTATTGCTGCAAATTAAAGCAATTAAATTAGACCCACAAGAACCCTTTACCTGGGCCAGCGGATGGAAGTCACCAATTTATTGTGACAACCGCATCGTATTATCTTACCCTCCCATTAGAAATCACATAAGAGAACAGTTTGCCAGGCAGCTGGAAGAAATTTATGGTAAGCCAGACGTTGTAGCAGGTGTTGCTACCGGCGCTATTGGCATTGGCGTTCTGGTTGCAGAGATTTTAAGCCTTCCGTTTGTATATGTAAGGCCAGAAGCTAAAAGTCACGGTCGTAAAAACCAGATTGAAGGTAATGTTTCTGAAGGCCAGAATGTGGTAGTCATAGAAGATCTTATCAGCACAGGGAGAAGTAGTCTTAACGCGGTAAAAGCGCTAAAAGAAGCCGGAGTAAACGTAAAAGGTATGCTGGCGATCTTTACTTACGGATTTAAAACTGCGCAAGAAAATTTTAAAGAAGCCGGGGTAGATTTACATACTTTAAGTGACTACGATTATTTACTGGAAACTGCTCAACGCACCAATTATATTAATGCTTCTGAAGCCGGAATTTTAAGGGAATGGCGACAGGATCCCGCTAACTGGAAAAAATAATGAATATAGAAAGCCCAAAAGTAACTGCTCATAAAAGTGAGCAGGAAATGTTCGATTTTCTTATGAACGTTGAAAATTACGAACAATTAATGCCA
Source organism: Salegentibacter echinorum (assembly GCF_900129445.1). Taxonomy (GTDB): domain Bacteria; phylum Bacteroidota; class Bacteroidia; order Flavobacteriales; family Flavobacteriaceae; genus Salegentibacter; species Salegentibacter echinorum. The sequence continues at coordinate 373,193 of NZ_FQVT01000004.1, read as the reverse complement.
GAGACTAAGGAGAAAATTGAAGTAAGGGACGATAAAACCTTTATTTTCGCGCTTAAAGGCATGCCTGAAATTAAGTTACGCATTCAGGAGGATGCCTGTATAAAACCAAAACTGGTGGTTTTAGGTTCTACTTCAGAAAAATTAGATTTCACTTTAAAAGCCCATATTTCTGAAATTGAAGAAAATAGAAGCGAGGTTTTTATGGAATTTAATGGCGAATTTAACGCGATGATGGCGATGATGATAAAAAATCCTCTTAAAAAGTTTATTAATACGCTGGCTGAAAATATCGGGAAGGTTTAGATCGGTTGGCGGTTATCAGTTGTGGGTTCTCGGTTTTCAGTTGTCGGTTTGGGATGGGCCGATGGTTTGGTTCTAAACAGGTTAGGTCTTGGTTGGTTTGTGGTTTGTCGTTTGTCGTTTTTGCCTACTGAATACTGCAACTGCAAACTGTTCGGGTCATTGCGAGCGACGAAGGAGCGCGGCAATCTCTTTTTGTGTTTGTTGTTTGGTGTTTGTTGTTCAGTTCAAACATCAAACCTTGAACTTTGAACTTTGAACTTTGAACTTTGAACTTAATTAAACTTAAAACATCAACTTCACTTCTTTTAAATCGAAAGTTTTAATAACGGAGTCTTCAATTTCCACTTTTAACCTCCCGGAATTGGTGATTCCGCGTATAATTCCGCTTACATAATCTCCATTGGGATATTGAAACGTAGAAACTATATTGCGCCGAAACATTTTACTTTCATACTCCTTAAGAACGCTATCTTCTTCCGAAGAAATTCCGTTTATTTTTTCTTCCAGCTTATCAGAGATTTTAATTAGTAATTCTTCTAAATTGAAATCATTCCCGGTTACCAGTTTTAGAGAACCGGCTTGAGGAAGATTGGGAAAAGAAACCTGATTTACGTTTAATCCTACCCCAATTACCGAAGCCGCAATTTGCTCCCCCTTTAGAACATTTTCAATTAAAATACCGGCAATTTTATGGCGTGCTGACATAATGTCGTTGGGCCATTTTACACTTAGTGCAGGAATGTCCAACTTCTGTAACACTTCTAAAACAGCCAGAGAAACAATGGCACTCAACAAAAATTGCTGTTTAATTGCAAGGGTTATTCCGGGATATAAAACACTAAATGTAAGGTTCTCCCCTGTGTTAGACGCCCACCCGGTGCCGCGTTGCCCCCTTCCTTTTGTTTGGGTTTTCGCCACTACACAGAACGATTCTATACCGGGGTTTTTACGGTAGAGTTCACGCACAAACTCATTGGTAGAATTGATGGCATTAACTTTGATTATACGCATATAAATAAATAGAACTAAAACGGGCGTTAAATGTTATGTAAACTAAGCCTTAAACCAGCCAAAAAGTAATAACTTTGCAAAAATAATCAATTTTAATGGCAAAAAAAGAACCGAACAACGATCAACTTATTGCACATATAATTAAAGGAATTGAAGAAGTAAAAGGAAATAACATTGATATTCTGGACCTTAGACAAATAGAAAACACTGTATGTGATTATTTTATTATTTGTAACGGTACTTCCAACACACAGGTGAACGCCATAGTAAATTCCATTCAAAAGACAGTTAGTAAAGCACTTCAGGATAAACCCTGGCACGTAGAGGGAAGCGAAAACGCCGAATGGGTTTTATTAGATTATGTAAATATTGTAGTGCACGTCTTCCAAAAACACATTAGAGAGTTTTACGATATAGAAAGCCTTTGGGGTGATGCTAAAATCACCTCCATAGAAACTAATTATTAAAAATTTATTTAAGAGTTACCAATAATGGCGAAACAACAACCCAAAAAAAACACAGACCCTAAGAAGCCTAAATTTAGTGCTTATTGGATCTATGCCGCTATAATTATCATTTTTATAGGAATAAATTTCTTTAGCGGAGGCGGTTTTTCTGAACCGGCTAAAACAAACCCGGCCGAATTTCTTAACTACTTGCGTAATGGCGATGTAAAAAAAGTAGAAATTGTAAATAGAAAACAGGCTAAAGTATATCTTACCGAAGAGGCTAAAGAGAAAAGCGTCCACAAATCTTCTAATGAACAAGAGATCTTTGCTTCGGGTGGGGAGACCCCGGCATATAGTTTTGAATTTGGAGATCTTCAAAACCTGGAGAACGATATTAAAGATATAAAAAAAGAAAATAATCTGGATACGGTAGTAACCTACGATACCCAGAGCAATATGTGGGGTGAAATCTTTTGGGCCCTACTCCCTTTTATCTTAATTATTGGGGTTTGGATTTTTATTATGCGAAAAATGAGTTCTGGAGCTGGTGGTGGTGCCGGAGGTCAAATTTTCAATATAGGAAAATCTAAAGCAAAATTATTCGATCAAAATACCGATGTAAAAACTTCTTTTAAAGATGTGGCCGGCTTAGAAGGCGCGAAGGAAGAAGTACAGGAGGTAGTGGATTTCCTCAAAAATCCAGACAAATATACCTCTCTTGGTGGGAAAATACCAAAAGGAGCTTTGTTAGTAGGTCCTCCCGGAACGGGTAAAACCTTACTGGCAAAAGCTGTTGCCGGGGAGGCTAAAGTACCTTTCTTTTCCCTATCGGGTTCAGATTTTGTAGAGATGTTTGTTGGGGTAGGTGCTTCCAGGGTACGTGACCTCTTTAAACAAGCCAAAGAGAAATCACCTTCAATTATTTTTATCGATGAGATCGATGCCATTGGTAGAGCTCGAGGAAAAAGTAATTTTGGCGGTTCTAATGACGAACGCGAAAATACCTTAAACCAGTTATTGACCGAGATGGACGGATTTGGCACCAACACTAACGTGATTGTGGTAGCCGCGACAAACCGTGCCGATGTCCTGGATAAAGCTTTAATGCGAGCGGGACGTTTTGACCGTCAAATTTATGTTGATTTGCCAGATCTTAACGAACGTAAGGAAATTTTTGAAGTTCACCTAAGACCACTTAAGAAAGTGGCAGACGAATTAGACACGGAGTTTCTGGCCAAGCAAACCCCGGGATTCTCTGGTGCAGATATTGCGAACGTATGTAACGAAGCTGCTCTTGTTGCTGCCAGAAAAGGAAATAAAGCGGTTGGCAAACAGGATTTCTTAGATGCCGTAGATCGTATTGTAGGTGGTCTTGAGAAGAAAAATAAAATTATCACGCCAGATGAGAAAAAAGCGATTGCTTTTCATGAGGCCGGCCACGCTACAGTGAGTTGGATGTTGGAGCACGCTGCCCCCCTGGTAAAAGTGACTATTGTACCTCGCGGACAATCCTTAGGTGCTGCCTGGTATTTACCAGAAGAACGACTTATTGTTCGACCAGAGCAAATGCTTGACGAAATGTGTGCTGCCCTGGGAGGTCGTGCCGCAGAGCGGGTGATTTTCGATAAGATATCTACCGGCGCACTTAGTGACCTTGAAAAAGTAACAAAACAAGCCAAGGCGATGGTGACCATCTACGGACTCAACGAGAAAGTAGGAAACCTTACGTACTATGATTCTTCGGGACAGGGAGAATATAATTTCACCAAACCATATAGTGAAAGCACTTCTGAAATTATCGATAGAGAAATTTCTGCCCTAATTGAAAGTCAGTACCAAAGAGCTTTAGACTTGTTAGAACATCATAAAGACAAGTTAACGCAATTGGCTGAAATTTTATTAGATAAAGAAGTAATCTTTAAAGATGACCTTGAGCGTATCTTTGGAGAGAGACCCTTTGATAAGGATAAGGAAAAGACAGAAGTTTTAGGTAAAAAGGACTCTCCAAAAATTGAGGAGCAGGCATCAGAAACTGCCAAACAAAATCCTACTCCAGGAGATAATTCTGAAGAAAATACCTTGACAGAAAACGATTCAATTAACAAATAGTTTATAACCAGGTTTTAAAAAATCTTAATTTAGGCAAGTCCTAAATTAAGATTTTTTATCTTTGGTAAAATGACAGTTAGAACTACACTCAAAACTCTATGAGTCTATTTAGAAAATTTCTTTACCCTAAATCTAAATCAGACAAAAAACAGGAAAATCCTGAAAAAGCTGATCGGGGAAAATATATGCCGGAGGTTAAATTACCAACCGATGAGCGTTTTATGCTTAATTTTAAAAATAATGGCGGTAAATTTCTATACTGTGAGGATGAGGATGAAGTTCTAGAAGCTTTTGATAATATACTACTGGAGAATGACTGGTATGAAAGTGAGTGCTTTTGTCTTGATCCCAATCTGGAAAATAAATTTAATGGCTTCAATTTAGATTTTAAACCCAGTGGAGCCGCGCCTTTCTTTCTTTCCACCTGTGAATATCTTATTGCTAATGATGGTTCTATTCTAATCTCCTCAAACCAGATTAAAGAAGCAAAATTAAAGGATTTACCAGATAACTTTGTGATTATTTCATCTACCAGCCAACTTATAGATTCTATAGGTGAAGGACTTCGTGGCATCAAGTTTAGAAATAAACAACGAATTCCTTCAAATATTACTACCATTAAAAATTTCGAAACCCAAAAAGAAGGAGATTTTATGAGCTATGGAAGTAGTACAAAAAACCTATATTTGCTCCTGTTGGAAGATCTGTAACAAATATGAGGGAAGGTATTATTAGAACTATTTCAGGCTTATTGTATATATCAATATTAGTAGCCTCCATTCTCTCTTCAGAATTTATTTTCATTAGTCTTTTCTATCTCTTAGGCCTGGTATGTCTTATTGAAATGCAAAAACTCCTGCATTTAAAAAGTTATGCATTATATGCGGTACAGGCGTTATTATTTTACCTCTTCAGTTATTTAAAGTTTAATCAAGACGCAACAATCCTACTGCTCTTTATTACTATTTTTGTAAATTTATTCCTGGTAAAAGATCTTCTGGTAGTTCGTAAAATCCCGGTATTTGAAAAGAAAAAATATATAATTATTATTTTTTATCTTATTTCGTCGGTTATTTTCCTCACCTTAATCCCAACCATAGAAGGGGTATTTATTCCCAAATTGGTAGTAGGTATTTTTGTCTTGATTTGGACCAACGATACTTTTGCGTATATTGTTGGTAAAAATTTTGGCCGACGAAAACTTTTTGAACGTATCTCCCCAAATAAAACTATTGAAGGTTTTCTTGGTGGTCTAATTTTTTGCTGTGCGATTAGCTATGGAATCGCTTTTTTTACCGGTTTCCTCACGTTTCCTATTTGGTTGGGAATGGCTATAATACTTAGTGTTTTTGGTACTTTGGGGGATCTTATCCAGTCAAAATTTAAAAGACAGGCTGGTGTAAAGGATAGCGGATCGCTTATGCCCGGTCACGGCGGATTGTTTGATAGATTAGATAGTATTATCTTTGCGAGTCCGTTTGTATATGCTTATCTCTATATTTTAAATTATGTTTCATAAAGAAGGATACAAAATAATGACGGTTACAGCACTGCTGTTAATCGCAATAAATATCATTTCAGTTTCGTTTATAAATACGTACTGGATAAGGTTTGCCATTTTATTAATTTCTGTGGTGTTGTTTTTACTCATCATTCAGTTTTTTAGAAATCCGAAACGCGAAACCCAACTTAATGACGCCAATATCGTCTCCCCGGTAGATGGAAAGGTAGTTGCCATTGAAGAGGTTTATGAGAAAGAGTTTTTTAAAGACAAACGCATACAGGTTTCCATATTTATGTCGCCTATAAATGTGCATGTGACAAGACATCCGGTAGGCGGAAAAGTGAAGTATAGCAAGTATCATCCCGGTAAATTCCTGGTAGCCTGGCATCCAAAATCCAGCGAAGAGAATGAGCGCACCACTGTTGTTGTTGAAAATCAAGTAGCGGGTGAAATTCTATATCGACAAATTGCCGGTGCAATGGCCAAAAGAATTGTAAACTACGCCGAAACAGGAAAAGAAGTAATACAGGGAAGCGATAGCGGATTTATAAAATTTGGCTCGCGGGTAGATGTTTTATTACCTGTAGGTACTCCAATTTTAGTTGGTCTAGATCAAAAAGTAAAAGGAGGTTTAAGTGTAATAGCCAGTTTAGAAGCATAAGGAAAGAGCTATGAACCACACCGAAGAAAAATTTTTAAAGGCCTACGATATGGCGAGCAAAACTGAAGAAAAGTTTGCTCCAGATGTCATGTTACATTTTTATGCTTATTACAAAAGGGCAACGCAGGCCAATGGTTTTTATATCCCTCCCACCAATGAAGGCGACCTAAGAAGCGCCTTTAAAATTAATGCTCTGGTGCAGGTAAAAAACCTAAGCAAACGCGAAGCAAGAGAAAAATATATAGCGCTTGTAGAGGAACATATTGGAGAGATTGAGGAGTAATATGCCAAGCTTTATTCTCTAGATATCACCAAAAAAATAAATAATATACACTTTAATTTCGAGGCTAACCCCCTGAGGGATCAAACTCCTGGCCATCGCCCCGCGATTCAAACAAAAAAACCCGGCAAAAACTTACCGGGTATTTATTTTTGATTTTAAAAGCTTCATCGGGCTTTAAGAATTCCAATAAAATTATCTCAAACTATTCAGGCTAGACTTTATTGCTTCTATTTTTCCTTCAGCATCAGCTTTTTTAGCTTTTTCTATCGCAACAACCTTCTCTGGCGCATTGTTTACAAAGCGTTCATTTGAGAGCTTCTTTTCCACAGATTTCAAGAATCCTTCATTGTATTTTAATTCTTCTTCCAGCTTTTTAATTTCAGCTTCAACATCTATAGCTCCCAGGATAGGGATAAAATATTCGTTAGATTTTACGCGAAAAGAAAGTGCGCCCTCAACCTGTTTATCTACATAATCAAAATTAGCGATATTTGCCATCTTTAGGATCACCGGGTCAAATACTTCTGAAGCATTTTCATTGTTCATCACCTTAAGATCTATAGTGTTTTTAAACGAAATATTCTTCTCCTTCCTCACTTTCCTAAGCCCCGCGATTACTTCTGAAGCAAAACTAAAATTTTTGATTATTTCTGCATCAAATTCCTTTAGTTCCGGCCATTGCGCCACAATAAGTGCTTCTTCTGGTTTTCTGGAAGTTATTTCCTGCCAAATTTCTTCACTCACAAAAGGCATAAAAGGATGAAGAATCTTTAGGTTATTTTCTAAAATAGCAATTACTGCATTATAAGTTTTAGCATCTATAGGTTGGCCATAAGCCGGTTTTACCATTTCCAAAAACCAGGAGCAGTAATCGTCCCACACCAATTTGTACGTGGACATTAAAGCGTCACTTATACGGTATTTAGAATAATGATCTTCAATTTCTGCCAGGGTTTTATTAAATTTTGCCGTGTACCATTCTACGGCGATTTTAGCAGTTTCATCCTGTTCTTTTTCTTCAGAAACTTCCCAGCCTTTTACCAACCTAAAAGCATTCCAAATTTTATTGGCAAAAGCGCTTCCCTGCTTACATAAATCTTCTTCAAACATAAGATCGTTCCCCGCGGGAGAACTCAATAACATTCCTACCCTAACGCCATCGGCACCATACTTTTCAATTAAACCCAAGGGATCTGGAGAATTCCCCAGGGATTTAGACATTTTACGACGTTGTTTGTCGCGCACTATTCCGGTTAGATAAACATTTTTAAAAGGTCTTTCCTCCCGGTATTCATAACCCGCCATAATCATACGGGCCACCCAGAAGAATAAAATTTCCGGGGCGGTTACAAGATCGTTAGTGGGATAATAATATTCAATTTCCTCATTTTCTGGCTCCAAAATTCCATTAAAAACGCTCATTGGCCACAACCAGGATGAGAACCAGGTGTCTAAAGCATCCTCATCCTGCTTAAGGTCTTTAAGTGCTAAAGATGAATTCCCCGATTTTTCACGCGCTTTTTCCAAAGCTTCTTCGGCAGTTTCAGCAACGACAAAGTCTTCCTTTCCACTTCCAAAGTAATAAGCGGGAATTTGATGTCCCCACCATAATTGTCGCGAGATATTCCAATCACGCACATTTTCCATCCAATGTTTGTAAGTATTCAGGAATTTTTCTGGCACTAAGTTTATAGCATCCCCGGTTACTGCTTCAATGGCCGGTTTGGCCATTTCTTTCATCTTTAGAAACCACTGGTCACTCAATTTAGGCTCTATAACCGCGCCGGTGCGCTCACTTGTACCTACTTTATTGGGATGTTCTTCAACTTTGCTTAGCACCCCAAGTTCTTTTAGTTCTGCAACGATTTCTTTTCGAACTTGAAACCGGTCTTTTCCGTTATAGTGCAAACCATATTCATTAAGGCTGGCATCATCGTTAAAGATATCGATCACATCTAACTGATGCTTATCCCCAAGCATTTTATCATTTTCATCGTGCGCCGGGGTAACTTTTAAACAACCGGTTCCAAACTCAATATCTACATATTCATCTTCAATAATAGGCACTACCCTATCGCAAACCGGTACAATAGCTTTTTTACCTTTTAAATGTGCAAAGCGCTCATCATTAGGGTTAATACAAAGCGCAGTATCACCAAGAATAGTTTCGGGCCTGGTAGTAGCGATAGTTACCACCTCGTCACTACCTTCAATTTTATAATTAAGGTAATATAAATTTCCTTGTTTTTCCTGGTAAATCACTTCCTCGTCAGACAGGGTGGTTTTTGCCTCAGGATCCCAATTAACCATTCGGTAGCCTCTGTAAACAAACCCTTTTTCATAAAGATCTATAAAAACCTTAATCACCGAAGCAGACATCTTTTCATCCATCGTAAACTTGGTGCGTTCCCAATCGCAGGATGCTCCCAGTTTTTTCAACTGCTCCAGGATAATTCCGCCGTGTTTATGAGTCCATTCCCAGGCGTGTTGTAGAAATTCCTCACGGCTAAGATCATTTTTATCAATTCCCTCGGCCTTTAATTTCGCTACCACTTTAGCTTCTGTAGCAATAGAGGCGTGATCTGTCCCCGGCACCCAGCAAGCATTATAACCTTTTAAGCGGGCGCGACGCACCAGTACATCCTGAATAGTATTGTTCAGCATATGCCCCATATGCAAAACCCCGGTCACATTGGGCGGCGGAATCACAATAGTGTAAGGTTCCCGTTCATCCACTTCTGAATGAAAATACCGGTTTTCCATCCAGTAGTTATACCATTTATCTTCTACCTCTTTCGAGTTATATTGTGATGCGATTGCCATCTTGGTCTGGTTTTTGAAAAATAAAGGCAAAAGTAATTATAACTAAAGGATTTTAAAAGAAGTTGATTTAATTATAATTTTGAATCGGGCATATTTCGGCTTATCTTTAATATGCTCTAAAAACCAGAAAATGATGAAAAAATTAATTGCAATTGCCATTTTTGTAGCAGTCGGTACAGGTACTGCAATGGCACAGGAAACAGCAAAAATAGAATTTAAAACTGAAACTATAGATTACGGAAAAATTGAAAAAGGAAGCGATGGCGTTCGGATTTTTGAATTTACCAATACCGGGAACGCCCCTCTTATTATTTCTGATGTTACTTCCAGTTGTGGGTGTACCATTCCTAAAAAGCCAGAAGAACCAATACAACCCGGCGAATCTGGTGAAATTATGGTGAAGTACAACACTAAATTAGTGGGACCTATTCGAAGAACCGTAAGCGTTTATTCTAATGCTGAAGAAGCTACCAAAGCTTTAAAAATAAAAGGAAGAGTAGTGGAAAAAGAATAAGTTTTTCTTTAACCAGTAATGTCCTAATCAATTTTAGAACAGAATTTATCTCTAAACTTTTTAATATTATTTATTCTTTTTTGCATTGCCCAAAAAAGAAATAAAAAAGTCTAGGCTTACGAAACTTTATCTAAATTTATCGTTCACTCCCTAAATTTTAGGAACTCGCCAATAACCTTTAGTATAAATTTGAAAAATCCGTTTTGCTCAAACAGCCTAAAATTTTACGGAATTTTCACTTCAAATTTTACGATAAATTTTCGATAGGCCGAAGAAACCGTACTACTAAAAATTATCCCAATCATTATAAAAAGCTATCGAATTATAATAGGTTCTTAAAAAATATCAACAAAAACGTTTAGGACGCTATTGTTCTTTAACCAACAGTTATAATTCCACAAAGGTTTTAAACCTTTGATTCCACAAACAAAAAGCCGTCTTAATCCAGATGGCTTTTTTTGTATCCAATGTTTCGAAAACTTGGGTTTTATCTGCTAAAATGGTATTTTCGTTGTCTGGAAGACGTGCTTAAAAGTGTAGTGAAATCTTCCTATAATTTGCAATTTGCAATCCTTAAAATCAAAATCATGCCAAGTATTTCAAACAAAGGGCAATCTATGCCCGAATCTCCAATAAGGAAACTAGTACCATTTGCTGAAGCGGCAAGAAAAAAAGGAAAGAAAATTTATCAGCTTAATATTGGACAGCCAGATATTGAAACCCCAAAAGTTGCTCTAGATGCAGTAAAAAACAACGATATAGATGTATTATCCTACAGTCATTCGGCAGGATTTGAGTCTTATCGCAATAAACTGGCCAAATATTATGATAAAAATGACATTCCGGTAGACGCGGAAGATATTATAGTGACCACGGGGGGATCTGAAGCTTTACTATTTGCTATGGGCAGCATTACAGACCCCGGGGACGAAATTATTATTCCAGAGCCATTTTATGCCAATTATAATGGTTTCGCAAATTCATCTGGTGTAAATATTTTACCTATTCGAGCAACTATTAAAGACAACTTTGCACTTCCGCCTATTTCAGAATTTGAAAAACTTATTACCAATAAAACAAAAGCGATCTTAATTTGTAACCCGGGGAATCCTACCGGTTACTTATATACTCGCGAAGAGATCGAGCAGCTTGCAGAACTCGCTTTAAAACACGATTTGTTTATCGTGGCAGACGAGGTATATCGTGAATTTACTTACGATGGCGTGAAACACCACTCTATTATGAGTATTCCAGGACTGGAAGAAAATGCAATTATGGTAGATTCTGTTTCTAAACGTTACAGTATGTGTGGTGCAAGAATTGGTTGCCTGGTTTCTAAAAACAAAGAGGTGATGACAACCGCGATGAAGTTTGCACAAGCCAGGTTAAGCCCACCAACTTTCGCTCAAATTGCAGCAGAAGCCGCCCTAAACACACCAGACTCCTATTTTGAAGAGGTGAATGAAGAATATACCCAGCGTAGGAACCTATTAGTAGAAGGTTTAGAAAATATTCCAGGGGTAAATGTAGCAAAGCCAAAAGGTGCGTTTTACTGTATCGCTGAACTACCGGTGAAAAATGCTGACGATTTTGCTAAGTGGTTGTTAGAAGAATTTGAACACGAGAACGAAACCGTTATGGTAGCTCCGGCAGCAGGCTTCTACTCTACCCCAAATACGGGGATGAACCAGGTGCGAATCGCTTATGTTTTGAAAAAAGAAAACTTAACAAGAGCCCTGAATATTTTAAAAATAGCCTTAGAAGAATACAACAAATAGTTGCGATGCAGTTTGCTGAAAAGTTTTCCCTCAAATCCTACAACACCTTTGGGGTAGATGTACAGGCAAAAAAGTTTATTGCCGTACATACCGCCGAAGAACTAAAAAAAGTTTTGCAGCAAACCTATGCTTCAGAATTATTTATATTAGGTGGCGGTAGCAATATGCTGCTCACAAAAGATATTCACAAAACAGTAGTCCATATTGCTATTAAAGGAATAGAGCTTATTTCTGAAAGCAGGGACGAAGTAGTTTTAAAAGTTGGTGCCGGCGAGAACTGGCACCAATTTGTACTTTATTGTCTGAACAAAGGCTATGGCGGACTCGAAAATTTGTCGCTTATTCCTGGAAATGTAGGAACGGCTCCGGTACAGAATATTGGAGCTTATGGCGTAGAATTAAAGGATACTTTTGAATCTTGTGAAGCTCTTCGCATACAGACGCTAGAGGTAGAAACTTTTAACCTGGAACAATGTGAATTTGGATACCGAAACTCTGTCTTTAAAAATAAGCTAAAAAATGAGTATGTAATTACCTCGGTGAATTTTCGATTAAGAAAAAAAGATCATCAACTTAGTACTTCCTATGGCGCTATAACAAGTCAACTGCAGCAAATGGGAATTAAAAACCCAACCATAACAGATATTTCTAATGCGGTGATTAGCATTAGACAGGAAAAATTACCAGACCCCAGGAAATTAGGAAACAGTGGTAGCTTTTTTAAGAATCCGGTGATAAGTGGGGATCAATTAAAAGAAGTGCAGAATAATTTCCCTGAGATTCCTTTTTATAAACTTAGCGAACAGGAATTTAAAGTTCCGGCGGGTTGGCTCATAGATCAAACCGGCTTAAAGGGTTATCGAGAGGGCGATGCGGGAGTCCACAAAAATCAGGCATTGGTTTTAGTGAATTATGGTAGCGCAACCGGGGAAGAAATACTCGCGCTTTCTAAATTAATTCAGAAAAAAGTTTTCGAAAAATTCAAACTTCAACTAGAACCCGAAGTTAATGTCTTTTAGAAGGAAAAATAAGAGTTATCACAAAGCAAAAGTCCCGTCAAGAATCCTGACGGGGCTTATTTTTAATTTACAATTGACTATTCTATTGTGGTTTTTTCATCACCACAGCATCAATTATATGCACAATTCCATTAGAAGCTTCAATATCTGTAGCAGTAATAGTTGCAGTGTTTCCATTTTCGTCTTTTAGAACGATGTTATCACCATCCATCATCGCCTTAAGCTCGCCTCCATCTAAGGTGGAAATCGTAGCTTCACCATCATTTTCTTCTATCATTTGGCTAAGATCCTGTGCAGTAATCTCATCATCTACCACGTGATATTTTAATACAGAAGATAGTTTATCTTTATTTTCTGACATCATCAACGTGTCTAAAGTCGCCTTATCAACTTGCTCAAAAGCCTTATTGGTAGGAGCAAATACTGTAAATGGGCCTTCATCTTCGGTAAAAGTTTGAGCTAATTCTGCATTTTGAAGAGCACTTACCAAAGTACTTAAAGAATCTGTAGCCATCGCTTTTGCAGCAATACTGTTAGATTCCATCTCCATTCGTTCTTCTTCAGCTTGCATTTTAGCCTCTTTCTCGGCTTCCATCTGCTCCATTTTCGCTCTTTCCTCTTCTTTTTTCTTGGTATCTTCACAGGAGGTAAATCCAATTACTGAAGCTATCAGGAAAATTAATAACAATTTAGTTTTCATAAAATTTAGTTTTTAGTGGTTTAAACAACAAATTTATCACGTAAACCCGATAAAGTAAGAGTTTTACACATAAATTTTAGTTAAATTACACTATTCAATTAATTTACAATCCAGTTACAAGCTACATAGGAACAGACATTTAATAAGGATTTCGCAAGCTTAGACCAATGAAGCTGCAATAAAAAAAGCCCGGAATATATATCCCAGGCCTTTACTAAAAGTAATAATTATATCAAGCGTATTCTAGCCTTTTAAGATATTAATTGCTTTAGCATTTACAAATTCTTTCATTCCAAAGCCACCGTGTTCACGGCCATATCCAGAATTTTTCACTCCTCCAAAAGGCATATTGGGTTGCGCCAAACCAAAGGAGTTAATAAATACCATTCCTGTATCAAAATATTTACTAGCCAGTTCTACTGCTTTCTCCTCATCCTTAGAAAAGATTCCTCCTCCAAGGCCAAATCTACTATCATTGGCTATACGCATCGCATCATCGTCATCTTTCGCTTTAATTAATGAAGCAACAGGACCAAAAAGTTCATCATCGTAAGCGGGTTGTCCCGGTTTCACATTGGCCAAAACAGTCGCGGGATAAAAATAGCCATCGCCTTCCGGCTTTTTTCCTCCGCAAAGAACGCTCGCACCATTTTTAACACTGTTTTCCACCTGCTCATGTAGGTCGTCGCGTAAATCTTTTCTAGCCATTGGCCCCAAATCACTATCTTCATTGGTAGGATCGCCGGCTTTAAAATTCTTCATTTTCTCAACAAAGGCTTCTTTAAATTTATCGTAGAGTTTTTCAACAACAATAAACCTTTTTGCGGCAACGCAGGTTTCCCCATTATTATAGATCCTACCTTTTAAACTCCATTCTACAGCCGTTTCCAGGTCTGCATCTTCCAATACCATATAAGCATCGTTAGAACCGAGTTCCATTACTGTTTTTTTCAATTCTGCAGCCGCTTTTTTAGCCACAATTTTTCCCGCTGTTGGGCTTCCCGTTAGAGTTACTCCACGAACCAACTTGTGTGAGATAATATCGTCTGACTGATCGTGGTCTATCACCAAAACTTTGAAGAGGTTTTTAGGAAGTCCGGCTTCATTAAAAATTTCTTCTAATAAAAAAGCACTACCAGTCACGCTTTCGGCATGTTTAAGCAGCACCCCGTTTCCAGCCATTAAATTGGCAATTGCATAACGTATAACCTGATATGACGGAAAGTTCCAGGGTTGGATTCCATAAATCACACCAAGCGGGGAATAAGTAATAATCCCTCTTCCGCCATCTGGCAATTCTCGTTCTTCGTCTTTTAGATTTTCAGGGCCGTTTGCTGCCGTCCAATCGCAAATCCCCGCGCAAAGGTCAACTTCCTGTTCCCCATGCTCGAGTAATTTCCCCATTTCAGAAGTCATTAGTTTTGCTAACTTATCCTTATTTTCCGTTAGTTTTTTTCCGATGTTTTGAATGATCTCAGCTCGTTGTTCGGCAGATTTTTCGCGCCATTTTAGAAAGGCATTGTGGCATTCTTCTACCGCATCTTTAGCTTCCTGATCTGTAAAGTAGTTATATTCTTTTAAATCTTTTCCTGTTGCAGGATTGATGGTTTTTAGTGTTTTCTCTTTCATAACTTTTTTAAATTTTTTTAAAGTTAGGAAGAGGATGGAATTTTCCCGGCTAAAGTGAAGTTAAAGCTTTTACAAGAATACGTTAATTATGAAGAATTAACAAAATCATCGTCAAATATTGTGACTATTTTACTTCAGACTTACTTTTATATCCCGATTTTCAATTTTAGATAACAATTCAAGCTGTTTAGCCTCATACAAATCATCCAGCTCTTTTAATGGAGTGCTTAGATCATCGGTTTTATAATTTTCATAATCCACAAATCTTATTCCCTGGATCGTTCTGGGATTATAAGCTTTTCTAAACCGGATTCCTCCGTCATTTACCTCAAAACTATAAGCCAGGTAATCTACTGTGAAAGTTTGGGTATTGATCCAATACATATAAAGGTCTTCGTGATCTACCCCACCACCTTCAGCATCAAAACTCACCTTTATTTCATAATATTCTTTACCGTGAATCGTGTCTTTGCCTATTAATTCCTTATTCACGGCGGCATCGTTTAAACCGTAAGGTAACTGCACAAAATAATGCACCGAATTCACGGAATTTTTATAAATATTCTTTAGCGAATCACTTAAATTCACCTCCTGTTCATTATTATAGCGCGTGAATCCATCGTTGGTCACCACATCGTGGTTTGTTGCTCCGGTAGAATCTGGGAAAAAACGCTCTAGCTTAAATTTCCCGTTTTTCCGGCTACTTTTATAAGCTCCTTTCCTAAAGTTAAAACTAATTTCTGCACTTTCATATTTATCCCCACCTGCTTTGGCTATTGCTTTATCGATAATTTGTTGGGCAGTAGGCTCGCTTTTCTCGCAAGCAAATAACACAAGGATAACGCTAAGGACCAAATAGTACTTTCTCATAATCTTTTTCTCTAAAATATTGGGTATAACTACTTATAAACAGCCCACAAAGTTAAGGCTTTGTTTAGATTATGCTATAATCTTATAAAGCATCTTTCTAGTGTTTTAATCAACAACCTCGCCACAAGGGTGCGAGGTATGCTTCCGAAAAAGCTCTTTTATTTCAAGGCGAGCCCCGGGGAATTAAACCCCTGGCTATCGCCCCGCGATTTAAAAATTTATTCTGAAAAAAATTACTCAAAGAAAATTATTTTAGCTGAACCAGGTTCTTCTACTATTTAAAACACTCTTAAGACGTTTTTTAAATAAAGCTTTCTATTTTTGTAGTAATATGAAAAAAAACAGCAACACCATAAATATTAAAAATCGCAAGGCGCGGTTTGAATATGAAATTCTCGATAAGTATATCGCAGGGATTAAACTCGCCGGCACGGAAATTAAAGCCATTAGACAGGGTAAAGCTTCTATCGCCGAGAGTTTTTGCGAATTTCAGAATCACGAACTATTTGTGATAAATATGCACGTTGAAGAATATTCCCACGCTACCCATTTTAATCACAACCCCAAAAGCGAACGAAAACTTTTGTTGCAACGTCGGGAATTGCGCAAATTGGAGAAACAAGTAAAAAATTCGGGGTTAACTATTGTTCCATTACGGGTTTTTATTAACGACCGCGGACTTGCAAAAATGCAAATTGCACTGGCCAAAGGAAAGAAACTCTACGACAAACGCGATACCATAAAAGACCGCGAAAACAAAAGAAAACTAGACCGAATTAAGAAGGAGTATAATTAGCACCCTCTTAAAGAAACAAGATCGCTGGCTGCAAGAAAAAAGAAATAAGACAAAATTATTACTAACTGAAAATCTTGCTTTTTCAAAAATAAACTACCACGGAACAAGCCCACGAGGTAGCATAAACGAGTATTAATTTGATTTCGAGGCAAGCCTCGGAGCATTCAAATCTCGATTATCGAGTAAAATTTCTCAAACAATTCTTTTTCCTGAAGGTTTTAATTAGCAAAAAAGGTAATTATAAAACCATGTTTAGGCTATGGAAGTAAAGAGTTCGCGTATTAGATATGTTTTTCCACTGCCATTGTCGTAAAAACTCGATTAAAAATTTAAAAAGCTACAAAGACTCCAAAACTCCAAAAAACACGAAGAGCATCTTTGTGCATCTTGGTGTTTTCCTGTTTTAGTGGCGAAAATTTAGAGTCGAAGCTTGCTATTAGTTCCCATCCATTCTTGATTCTTTGCTCTTTACTCTTTGTTTTTTTCTATTATTCGTG
This sequence comes from Salegentibacter echinorum, assembly GCF_900129445.1. Classification (GTDB taxonomy): domain Bacteria; phylum Bacteroidota; class Bacteroidia; order Flavobacteriales; family Flavobacteriaceae; genus Salegentibacter; species Salegentibacter echinorum. The sequence continues at coordinate 356,247 of NZ_FQVT01000004.1, read as the reverse complement.
TATTCCAGGCAACTTTTTAAGCCTTGATTTTTCAACTCATTACATCAATACCGCCGTTTTTTCAAATTTTATTTTTTTAAGGGTCTATGATGACTTTATCTATATTAATACTTTGCGTTTCTTTGCGCTTTTTCCTTTGTAGCTCCTTTGCTTGAAAAGAGATAGGATTCTTGGTAAATTATTAATCACTTAAGCTTATTTTCAAAAAACAACACGGTTAAAAGCTTAAAAAAGGCTTGAAAACCAGCAATTTTGACCGAAATTTAAAATCCTCCTGTTAAAATTTTACTTATTTTGTCATGTATCTAAACAAACCTTATGCCCGCAAAATTAGTTTTTCTGTTCTTAGTTCTTTCCACTTTAAATACCTATTCCCAAATCACCGGTACCGTTACCGATACGAACGAGAACTCTCTGGCTTATGTAAATATTTACACCGAAGATGGGCGTTATGGTACCACAACTAACAAAAATGGGCAATATGAATTAAAAATAAATAAGCGGGGAAATTACAGCCTGGTATTTCAGTTTTTAGGCTATAAAACCGAGAAAAAAAGTATTAATGTTCAAGATTTTCAACGCCAATTAGACATCAGTTTAACGGCAGAAACTACTAATCTCGAGGAAGTACAGGTTAGTGCGGAAGAAAACCCGGCGAATGCAATTATTAGAAATACCATAGCTGCCCGTAAAGAAAATGCTGCAAAACTGGAAGCCTACACTGCCGATTATTATTCCCGCGGATTATGGCGCATAAAAAATGCTCCTGAGAAAATTCTTGGGCAGGAAATTGGTGACCTTGGCGGAGGCTTAGATTCTACCCGAAGCGGAATTGTTTATCTAAGCGAAACTATTTCTAAGATTTCTTATCGAAAACCCGATGACTTTAAAGAAAAAATTATCGCCTCTAAAGTGAGCGGTAACGACAATGGTTTTAGTTTAAATTCGGCGCAGGAGTCCTACTTTTCCTTTTACGAAAATACTCTTAAGATTAATAGCGAAATGGTCTCCCCAATTGCCAGTTATGCTTTTAACTACTACAATTATAAACTGGAAGGAACTTTTTTTGACGATAACGGCAACCTCATCAACAAAATAAAAGTCATCCCCAAACGTGTCAAAGACCGGGTATTTTCAGGATATATTTATATTGTTGAAGATCTCTGGCAAATTTTTGGGGTCGCTTTAAAAACTACTGGCGAGGCAGTCCAAATTCCACCAATTGAAACCCTGAATTTTAAACAGGACTATCGGTTTTCTGAAGAAAACGGATTTTACATCCAAATTTCGCAAACCGTAGATTTTAAATTTTCCATGTTCGGCGTTTCGGGAGATGGCCGCTTTACCGCTGTTTACAGCAATTATAACTTCAATCCTCAATTTGATAACTCGAGTTTTGGTGCCGAAATTTTATCTTTTGCCGATGCCGCCAACAAAAAGGATTCTACCTATTGGGAGCGTCTGCGACCCGTGCCCCTCACAAAAGAAGAACTAAACGATTATGTAAAAAAAGATAGTATACAAGAGCTGCGCGATTCTAAACCTTACAAAGATTCTATAGACGCGGTTAGGAATAAATTTGAGGTGACCGACCTGCTGTTTGGATATTCTCATCAAAATTCTTTTAAAAACAATTATTTCAACATTAGTTCTCCTTTATTTGAAACTCATTTCAACACTGTTCAGGGCTGGAATATTTCCTCAAATATTTCTTTCAGGCAAAACCCCGAAGATGAAAATTCCCCCGCATTTTGGCGTATTTTCGCTAAACCTACCTATGGTTTTAGTGATGATCGTTTTAGACTTACCGGCGGATTTCAGAAACGGTTCAACACCAGGTCCAAAGCCTTTTTAAGTGTTTCTGGCGGTGTTGAAACCAAACAGGTTAATGATAATAAACCAATTTCAGAAAGAATAAACGATATCACCAGCCTTTTCTTTGAGCGGAATTATCTAAAACTTTACGAACGTAGTTTTGCTAAAATTGCTTATCAACAAGAATTTTTTAACGGCGTCTTTCTTATTGGCAATCTCGTTTATGAAGATCGCAATGCACTTGTAAACCATACAGACCAGGTGATAACACCAAATAAACACGTTAGTTACACCGCCAACAACCCTTTGCAACCCTATAATTCCGGAAGTCTTTTATTTAAAGACCACCAGCTATTTAAACTTGATTTGAGGGCTAGAATTCGCTTTGGTCAAAAATATATGAGTTACCCGAACCGAAAATATACCATTAATACCGATAAATACCCTACACTTTACCTGGGCTATGAAAAAGCTTTGGGTGCTAATGAGGGAAGATATAATTTTGATCAATTTAACGTAGCTATTCGCCAAGATATCAGCTTTGGAAATAAGGGTGAGTTTGGTTATAACTTAAATGCCGGCACTTTTTTAAATGCCAAGGAGATCGCTTTTGTGGATTATAAACATTTCGCTGGAAATCAAACCCGCATTGGCAACGGAATGAATTATTTACAGCGTTTTAATTTGCTGCCTTATTATGCACTTAGCACCAATAAAACTTATGCTGAAGCGCACGCCGAACAGCATTTTAACGGATGGGTTTTAGGAAAGGTTCCGTTTCTAAATAAACTAAACTACAACCTGGTACTTGGCGCTAACGCCCTCTACACCCAGGATCAAAAACCATATTCTGAATTCTCGGTAGGCCTGGATAATTTAGGTTTTGGAAAGTATAGATTATTGCGCCTGGATTATGTAGTCTCCAATCAAGACGGGCATCGCGAAGCAGCTTTTATTTTTGGTTTAAAATTTTTGGGTGTATTGGACTAAATTTTCCTGAAAATTTAAACCCTAAACTTTTGTTAAAAACACTCGTATAGCTACTTTAGCCAGCCATTAACCCAATCCAAAAAAAAATGAAATTATATTTATTAGGTATTGTCTTGTTAAGCTTTAGTTTTTCATTGTATTCACAAAACTTCCAACCTGGATACTACATCAATAATGAGGGAAAGAAGACGACTTGCTTAATTGATAATACTGAAACAATAATAAATCCAAATAGCTTTCAATATAAATTATCGCAAGGAGATGAGATTAAAGAAAAAACTATCAGAGAGGTACAGGTATTTGAAATTTTAGATTCGCCCTATAAATGAGAGAGCTATTGTAAACTTAGATATCTCTCAAGACAATCTTAAGGAAATAGACACCAAAAGACAACCCAACTTTAGGATAGATACGCTTTTTCTTCAGGTCTCTGTAGAAGGTAAAGCTAGCTTATATTCGTACCGTTCTAATAAGCTTCCGAAAAGGTTTTTTTTCAGCCTGGACGGGAAAAATATAGAACCCTTAATTCATAAAAAGTACTTAATAGATGAAACAAAGATAGGAATTAACGATAGGTATAAACAACAATTACTAAATAATCTAGAATGTACCTCTTTAAACAAGGAGCAAATTTCTAATTCAAGATATAATCAAAAATCGTTAAATAAAATATTTGCCAAATACAACTCTTGTAAAGGAGATGAGTTTGAAAATTTTTATAAAAAAAGAAGAAAGGGTATATTTAATTTAGCCCTCAAAGCAGGAGTAAATTATTCCGCTATAAATTTTGTGCAAGAGTATCCCTTTCCCAATGAACAAGAAACAGATTCCTATTTCTCGCCAAGAGTAGGTATAGAATTAGAATATATATTCCCTTCTCTCAACAACAAGTTTGCTGTTATTTCTTATCCTTCTTTTCAATACAGTAAAACCTCCAATGAAACTTTAATTTATAAGGAAGGTTCTACCCCCTCCAATCCAGATGCCTGGGCCGGGGAAAGGGAAGATTTACTTATAGATTACTCCCGTATTATTTTGCCTCTTGGAATTAGATATTACTATCTTCAGGGAAAATCAGTAAATCTTTATCTTCAGGGTGCTGCAGCGCTGGATATATTAACCAATGCATCCAAAGCTTATAATTTAAAGAATTTTAATTCAGATTTTAATTTTGAGAAAACAACTGCAGATCCTTACATAGATATTTCTACTGGGGTTAAGTTTAAGAAAATGAGTCTAGACGTGAGTTATTCAATTAATAATTCAATGAGAAACGAAGATTTTAATGGTAACATAAAAAATTCTATAAGCTTAAATTTTGGTTATAAAATCCTGTAAAAACAGCTAGAGCAATACGTCAGTTTTTGAGAATCTTGCTTGTTTCTTGACTTAACGACGAAAAAACAAGATCAAATCTTTAAAATGGAATACTGAAAACGCATCTAAAAATGATTTTGAAGTCAGCTTAGCATCCAATAATCCCTAATTTTATAGGGGTCAAGACACCCAAATTTATTTCAGAAAACTTTATAAGAAAATCTGCATCATCTGTGTCATCAAGTTTTTAACCAAACTTAAATATTCGTGATTTTGTGGCCATCGTTCTTAAACTTCTAATATTAATTTCATACCCTAACATTAGCAAGTTTAGGATTCTAGTGGAAGATTTTTAAAAAAGTCCGAAAAAGCTTTTTCGTTTTGTAGCCAGGTACTGCAAATGTTTTTCTTTGGCGTGATCAAAACCTTGCTGCCACCACTCAGTCATTAATTTTTTATTGAAGACCAAAGAATTTTCGGTGAGTTTTGTAGGTGTATAATAGGTGTTTAATTTCACCTTTTTGTTCAAGGCTGCTAATTTTCCTTCTACAATATCGTGATATTCCACCTGGTCCTGCAAGAAGCCAAATAAGTTGATCATAAGTGAAAAAGGGTTTTTCCCAAGCACCTTATTGTATTCCATATTTTCTGCTTCCAGGATAATCGCATCAACTTCTGTAGCGCCGCGTTTAATGGCTTCCCTAATGGGTACTACACAGCCAAGTCCGCCATCGGCATATTCAAAACCATCCTTTTTCGCCAGGCTCATAAAAGGAATATAGTTACAGCTTATCCAGATCCAGTCACAAAATTCTTCATAATCAAAATCTTTAATAACCTTATATTCCACCCTGTTTTTAGAAAGATTAGATACCGTAACAATTACATTTTCTTTCTGGCTTTTAAGCTGGGCAAAATTTTCTTGAGAAAAATTCTTTTTAATATGTTTTCTTAGATTCAGGCTTTCTCCAAAAGTTCTCTTTTTTCGTATAAATTGCCAAAACATATTAAAATAGTTGATCGTCACATATTCCCTACCCTCTTTTTTCTTAACAATAAAAGGATTTATACTAAAAATTTTACGCTGGTTTACATTGGTATAAATATCATATACCTTATCTATATTGCCCATCGCAAGATGCGGAATTAGCAAACTCCCGGTAGAAGTGCCTAAAAAGAGATCGTATTTTTTACCTTCTTCCTGGATTAAATGTTGGGCTACGCCGCCTGCAAAAGCGCCTTTACTACCTCCGCCCGATATGACCAATGCACGCATTAAGGTTCAATTTGATTAAGTTCTTCACTTTTTTCCCTGGCGTAATTAAAACCGGTTTGCCACCAGGATTTCATTTGTTTCTTATCAAAAATAAGGGAATTGGTGGTTAAAACCGTAGGTGTGTAATAAAATTTTATGGTTGCTGTTTTATTGGCTGCCGTAAATTTTCCTATTTGGATATTTTGTTTTTCGATCCTGTCTAACATAAAACTGAAGAGATTAGTAATAAGTCCAAAAACATTTTTGGAAGGCATACGGTTGTAGATAGTGGCTTCAGTTTGCAAAATTACCGCATCAATATGGGTGGCGCCCCGTTTTATAGCTTCTTCTATAGGCACCATGGTCCCCAGGCCACCATCGGCATATTCACAACCATCCCGTTGCACCAGGCTCATAAATGGTGTATAATTACAGGAAATCCATATCCAATCACAAAATTCTTTATAATCAAAATCCTGTATGGATTTATATTCTACCGCATTCATGGAAATATTCGAGACGGTAACCACTATGTCTTTTTTACTCGCCCGTAGCGTGTAGAATTCTTCTTCGGTAAAGGTTTTTTCAATAAGTTTTCTAAGGTTTTTACTTTCACCAAAAGTCTTTTTTCCGCTTATAAAATTGCGCAATACATTAAAATGATTAATGCTTATTTGGTCGTACCCATTACGCCTTTTTATATTAAACGGCCTGTTGTTAAAAATACTTTCCTGATTTACTGAAGTGTAAACCTGCCTTATTTTTTCACATTTATTAAGTGCCAAATGCGAGATTAAGAGGCTTCCGGTAGAAGTACCCAGGTAAAGATCGTATTCTCTTCCCATTTCTTCCACCAGGTACTGCGCTACACCGCCCGCAAAAGCGCCTTTACTTCCTCCGCCAGATATGACTAATGCACGCATTTATGGTAATTTAGATTTTAAATAACCGCTCTCTTTTTTTGAAAGACGATTACTTAAAACTAAGAATTTCTGCTTGTAATCATCACTTTTTAACAATTCATCTAATAACTCCCGACAAAAATTCCTGAATTTATAATCGTGATGCTGCGTCCCCTGCATGAGATCCAGGAGGTTTTGCGTGGTAAAACTATTTATTTGGTAAAGAAACCCAAATGCATTTCTTCTTAACTCCATAGGTCGGTACTCGCGGGTATAACCAGAAAGTTCTTGGTAAGTCGCAGTTTTATTTTGTGGTTCATAACCGGGAGACACTAAATTTAGGGTTAGCCACAACAAATGCACATTTTTATTGGTAAAACCCTGTACGCCTTTGGTTTTATTTAGGTATTTACCTACATCTTCGGGAAAGTTCATCCATAATTTCATCAAAGCTTTTTCTTTGGTGATATAAGATTCATCGCTCAACAAGGATTCAAATTGTGGTTTTAATTCCTGCGGAATTTTCTCCATACTTGTAGCAATAGCCTGCCTTACATAAACATTATTACTTTTAAATGCTTTTCTATAAAGCGCTATTGCCCCCGTTGAAGTTTCTCCGGCCAATTGATACACCACTTCCTGCCCAAGATAATCGTTTACCGGAAAATCCAGTGCGGCGCTTAACAGTGCTTCTTTATCTTGAAACCGAGTTTCCCTAAGTGCGGCAAGCTCGAGATAACTTTTTATAAATTCAGATTTCTTCAGGGAATTTAAAGCTTCAGTTCCCTGAAAAGCGGTTTGATTAATCCATTTTCGCATAAATTCTGAAAGGTCCTCATTACTTACCGCTTCCACTTCAGCAATAAAATTATTGGTTGAAACTGTTTTAAATTGATACGTTTCCAGGTAATTTTTAACCGCGAGATTAAATGCTTCCCTGCCCACTTTTTCCCTTAAAATATGCAAAGCCCAGGCTCCTTTTTGATAATAGGTTAACGAGCTTGCTTTTAATTGGGTCACGGCCTCGCCTTTACCTTTATCGCTTCGTGCCTTGAGTTCCTCGGCAGATTGGTATAATTTCCAATAGTAATAATCATCACCAAAAATCTCCTTTTCGGCCAGTAATGAATAAAAAGTAGCGAAGCCTTCATGCAACCAATGATCCTTATTATCTTTGGCAGTGACCATATTACCAAACCACTGGTGCGCCAGCTCGTGCGCATTTACACTCACATAATTCCTATCCTTAAAAGCTATAGAATCGGTTATAAATGCATTGGCAAAAATAGTAGTACCGGTATTTTCCATGCCGGCATATAAAAAATCCCTAACCGGCACCTGTCTGTAGTTTTGCCAGGGATAAGGCACTCCAATTTCCGACTCTAAAAAGTCAAAAATCTCTTTTGTATAGCGATATGTAGGTTCTAAATTCTGCTTTAATTCTTGTTGAATATTAAAACTTAACGGCACCCCGGAAGCCGAGTTTTCTTTCTGCTGAAAAAATTTACCGGCCGCAATTGCCAGTAAATAACTGCTCATGGGCTTTTTCATATCAAAATTCCAGCGGGTTAAAGAATCATTGATGGCTTCTTTTTTTACTAACTTTCCATTGGCAATCACTTTAAATTCCTTCGGAAAAGAAATACTCAAATCAAACTCCAGCTTTTCCCGTTGATCATCGAAAGAAGGCAACCAGTTTGAAGTATATTTCCCCTGGCCTTGTGTCCAGACCTGTTTTGGTGCGTTTATGGAGTCTGAAATTTGCCAGTTAATAAAATACATGGCCTGCTGGGGTTTTGCAGAAAACTTCAGCTGTAGCAAATTGTTCTTGGAAGTTTGGAACGGTTTTCTTATCCAAATTCTTTCATTAGAATTGCGAAAAGAAACTTTTTTGTCATTCAGCAAAACCTCTTCAAATTCCATATTCCTGGCATCGATATAAATGGAATCTGTAGCTTTTAAAACATCAAATTCGTAATTAACTTTCCCGGTAACTTTTTCAGCTTTTGGAAAAATGGCAATTTCTGCCTTTGCTTTTTTAAAATCTACGGAATTAACTTGATTTAGAGAATCGGCGATTGGCGTTTGGCTAAATCCAAAAGCTCCACACAAAAGGAGCATACTTACAAGGAAATACTTCATACAAGAAAAAGGAGATACAATTTATTTTTATGGAAAGTTAAGGAAAAAAACCTGATTTTAATATCTTCGTTTGCATGAACGCGAATTTGCTACAAACACCTATAGATTACTTAAAAGGAGTTGGTCCAAACCGGGCCGATTTAATGCGAAAAGAATTGGGAATACACACCTACCAGGACTTGCTCAATTTTTTCCCAAATCGCTACCTGGATAAAACGTGTTTTTATAAAATTAACGAACTACAACGCAACTCGGCCGAGGTACAAATTGTTGGCAAGATTACTCATTTAAAAAGCGTGGAACAAAAACGCGGAAAACGCCTGGTAGCCGATTTTGTAGATGATACCGGCAAAATGAAACTGGTTTGGTTCAGGGGGCAAAAATGGATTAGGGAGAACCTAAAAATCAATACACCTTATGTGATCTTTGGAAAAACCAACTGGTTTAACGGGCTTTTTAGTATGCCGCATCCCGAGATGGAACCGGTAGAAGAATACAAAAAGCAACTGCGCACCGCTATGCAACCGATTTACCCTTCTACCGAAAAGTTAGCGAAATCTGGAATTAGCGACCGGGTAATCAATAAATTGATGCAGCAGCTATTTATTGAAACCAAGGGAAAGTTTATTGAAAGTTTATCCAGAGAAATTATCACTGAATTAAAATTATTACCTAAAGCCAAAGCAGTTTTCAACGTTCATTTTCCGCAGAGCCAGGAGTTATTGACCAAAGCGCAATTCAGGTTAAAATTTGAGGAACTTTTTTATATTCAGTTGCAGCTGCTCATTAAGAACATGCTTCAAAAGCAAAAAATTAAAGGCTATGTTTTTGATAAAATTGGTGATAATTTTGGGGAGTTTTATCAGCATCATTTACCCTTTGAACTTACCGGGGCGCAAAAAAGGGTGATTAAAGAAATTAGGGCCGATTTGGGAAGTGGCGCCCAAATGAACCGACTGCTACAAGGCGATGTAGGATCTGGAAAAACCATTGTGGCGCTCATGGCGATGTTCATTGCTTTAGATAATGATTTCCAGGCCTGTCTTATGGCGCCCACCGAAATTTTAGCCATTCAGCATTATAATGGGTTGGTAGAGTTATGCAAAAACCTGGATACTACTATTTATTTACTCACTGGTTCTTCCAAAACAAAAGCTCGACGGGAAATTCACGAAAAACTGGAAAATGGCGAAATCGATATTCTTATTGGTACGCACGCTTTGTTGGAAGACAAAGTGCAATTCAAGAATTTGGGACTGGCAATTATAGATGAACAACACCGGTTTGGGGTCGCACAGCGTTCTAAACTATGGCATAAAAACAAGATCCCGCCGCATATTTTGGTGATGACTGCCACGCCAATTCCCAGAACCCTGGCGATGAGCCTTTATGGAGATTTGGATATTTCGGTAATCGATGAACTGCCACCGGGCAGGAAGCCCATTAAAACCGTACATCGTTATGATGCAAATCGTTTGAAAGTCTTTGCTTTTATAAGAGATGAAATTAAAAAAGGAAGACAGGTTTACGTGGTCTATCCGTTAATTCAGGAATCTGAAAAAATGGATTACAAAGACCTTATGGATGGTTATGAAAGTATCGCCAGGGAATTTCCCCAGCAGCAGATTTCTATAGTCCACGGCCAAATGAAACCAGATGCCAAAGATTATGAAATGGACAGGTTTGTGCGCGGGGAGACGCAAATTATGGTTGCAACCACCGTGATTGAAGTTGGTGTAAACGTTCCCAATGCCAGCGTGATGATTATAGAAAGTGCCGAGCGTTTTGGGCTTTCTCAATTACACCAGCTTAGGGGCCGTGTGGGACGTGGTGCCGAGCAAAGTTTTTGTATTTTAATGACCGGGCATAAATTATCTAATGACAGTAAAACCAGGCTGGAAACCATGACCGCCACTAACGACGGATTTGAAATTGCGGAAGTTGACCTCAAACTACGTGGTCCCGGGGATATTATGGGCACACAACAAAGCGGCGTGCTCAACCTTAAAATTGCCGATATTGTAAAAGACAACCAGATATTAAAATCGGCGCGCTATCACGCGATGCAAATTTTAAAAGAAGATCCCAATCTGTCACTGGAGAAAAATAAGGTAATACGCTTTACTTATGCTCAGGTAGCCAAACATAAGAATATTTGGAATTATATTAGTTGAAGAAGCGGAAGACAAGAGACAAGATAATAGAACAAAGACATAAGAATCAAGAATCACTTTTCTGTAAATATTTCTCAAACTCCGGTTAAAAATCCCAATTTTTTATTTAATCTCAATACTAAATTTATTTTGAGTGTTGTATTTTTCGGGTTTTTCCTGAGAAACCATCCACCTGTCATAAGCGGCTTTTCGTAGCCATTGCACCTGGTAATCGTTCTGTAATCCCTCATCTTTCGCTGCTGCTGCGGCCAGTTTTGAAGCCATTTTATAATCAGCGCTATTATCGCTGTGATGATAAATAAAAGCGCTGTGAAATTTATCTCTGGATTTTGTGAGCTCTCCTTCGGCGTTAATTTGCTTTACTTTTTCCAGCCGCAAAACATCTCTTTCCTGCAGTTTACTAAACATGGGGATAAAAGATCTTAATTGCTTCCGGTCACTTTGATCTGTTTTGTATGCATATTCCAATTGTTCACTAATTGTTCCAGATTTTAGAAGCGCTGGTTCATAAGGCCTAAACAAACCAGCAAAAATCCCGATTAGACATATTCCAATTAGAAGAATTGCCGATTGAAAAAGGATTTTTTTAGACTTCCGGAATATTCTTATTAAACCCAGAATTATTAGGAAAACTAAGCCCAAAAATAAAACGGTAAGTAACAACCACTCAGACCAGCTTACCAGGTAAGAAAAGAGTACAGTGATAATTAATAAAGCGAAGATTAGTATTTTTTTCATAGCATCAAATTATTCAGGATAAATTTATCTACTACTATAAGTACGACGTAGATACCTGGATGTTACAGATTTTCCGAATTATACTTTTTTCGATTATCATCTTCAGAAATAACAAGTTTTAATTTTTGAATAATCAACTATGTTGGAATATTCCGCAATGCAACACATAGAATCGATTTTATAAATCTAGCGACAGTAAGCATCACTGCTATTTTCTATCAGTTTAAATCTCGATTATCGAGTAAACGTCCAGGAGATTCCTCCTTCGTCGGAATGACAGTACGAATGTCATTCAGAGTGGAGCTTGCGGAACGAAGAATCTCTCCTTTTACTGAGATCCCTCCTACCTTGGAATGAGCTAATTACAACTATAATAACTTTATTAAACTACAACCGATAAAAATTAAAATTTCAATTATGCCAAAACTATTCGTAATACTATCTTTGCGAATTGAAAATACGAAAACATGAAAATTTCATATAACTGGCTTAAGCAATTTATAAAACTACCGGAGGCTTCCGAAGAAACGGGGGAATTACTAACCGATCTGGGGTTAGAGGTAGAAGGTTTGCAAGGTTTTCAGAGTATAAAAGGGGGCCTGGAGGGCATTGTTGTGGGTCACGTACTGGAGTGTAAAAAACATCCCAATGCAGATAAATTACAGCTTACTACTGTAGATCTTGGTAACGGGGAGCAGGTTCAAATTGTTTGTGGTGCGCCAAATATTGCAGCGGGCCAAAAAGTTCCTGTGGCAACCATTGGCACTACCCTTTATGATGAAACGGGGAAAGAATGGCCTATTAAAAAAGGTAAACTTAGAGGAGAAGCCAGTTATGGGATGATTTGTTCTGAAAAAGAATTGGGACTGGGAGAAAGTCACGAAGGTATTATGGTAATGCAAGACGATCTTGTTCCCGGGACTCCCGTAGCCGATATTTTTGAAATTGAAAATGACAAAGTTTATGAAATTGGGCTAACACCAAACCGCGCCGATGCTATGAGCCATTGGGGCGTTGCCCGGGATATTAAAGCCGGTTACACCCAGCAGGGAAAAAACCTGGAACTTATCACACCTTCAGTAAGTAGTTTTCACGTAGATAACAGAAGCCTTAAAATACAAATTAAGGTAGAAGATTCTTCCCTGGCACCACGATATTGCGGGGTAACTATGTCTGGTTTAAAAATCGAAGAATCCCCAAAATGGTTACAAAACAGGTTAAAAGCCATTGGTATTGGCCCTAAAAATAACGTAGTAGATGCTACCAATTATGTGATGCATGAATTGGGACAGCCACTACATGCGTTTGATGCTGCCAAAATCTCCAGAAATCAAATTCAAGTGAAAACCCTGGAAAAAGGCACTAAATTCACCACTCTAGATGATGTGGAACGCGAGCTGCACGAAGAAGACCTTATGATTTGTGATGCAGACAAACCCTTATGTATTGCTGGCGTTTTTGGAGGCGCCAATAGTGGAGTAACTACCGCAACCACGCAAATCTTTTTGGAAAGCGCCTATTTTAATTCGGTAAGTGTTAGAAAAACAGCTAAAAGGCACGGTTTGAGCACTGATGCCTCCTTTAGGTTCGAGCGTGGTATAGATCCAAATATTACTGAGTATGCCTTAAAACGCGTCGCTCTTTTAATTAAGGAAATTGCAGGCGGGGAAATCACCAGTGATATAGATGATTTTTATCCAAAAAAAATTGAAGATTTCCAGGTTTTCTTAACCTTCGATAAGGTGAATAAACTAATTGGGGAAAACCTGCAGGAAGAAACGATTAAGTCTATTTTGGCTTCCCTGGAAATTAGGGTAAACAATGTTACCGAAACAGGGATGGGCCTAACTATTCCAGCTTATCGCGTAGATGTGCAGCGGGAAGCAGATGTAATTGAAGAGATCTTAAGGGTTTATGGTTATAACAATATTGAGTTTAGCGATAAACTAAATGCTTCGGTATCCATCTCATCAAAATTTGAAGATTACAAACTGCAAAATTTAATCGCCAATCAACTGGTGGGACAGGGTTTTTATGAGACTATGGCCAATTCGCTAACCTCTCCCCTTTATTCAGAATTAAGTGAGCAAACCAATGCTTCCCAACATGTAAAAATGCTCAATCCGTTAAGTCAGGATTTATCTGTTTTAAGACAATCCATGCTTTATTCGGGACTGGAGTCGGTAAGCTATAATATTAATAGAAAAAGAAGTAATTTAAAGTTATTTGAATTCGGAAAAACCTATCACGATTTTAATGGAAGCAGGGTTGAAAATAAACATCTTTCTATTTTTATAAGTGGTAACCGCAAAGCCGAAAACTGGAATAATGAACCTACAAAGACCGATTTTTTCTTTTTAAAAGGAATAATCACTGCGATTTTTTCAAGACTGGGAATTACAGATTTAAAACCGGCACCGGTAAAATCTGACGTCTTTTCTGAAGGGCTTATTTTCTATTCAGCAAAAAGCAATTTAGTTTCCTTTGGTGTAATACGTAAAAAAATATTAAAGCATTTTGACATTGAACAGGAAGTGCTTTATGCCGATTTTAACTGGGACGCGATGTTAGAAGTAATCAAATCCCGAAAAGTGGGCTTTAAAGAAATTCCTAAGTATCCCGGTATAAGAAGAGATTTTGCGTTGTTATTGGATAATGGCGTTTCTTATGAAGAGATTGAGCAAATTGCCCTTAAAACGGAAAAAAGACTATTAAAAGAAGTTTCGCTTTTTGATGTTTATAGAGGAGAAAACCTACCGGAAGGTAAAAAGAGTTATGCGGTAAGTTTTATGTTTCAGGATGAAAACAAAACCTTAACCGATAAACAGGTTGATAAAATGATGAAAAAGCTGCAACAAAGTTTTGAGAAAGAACTGCAGGCAGAATTGAGATAATTCAGAAGAAATAAAATGGCTGTTTAACCTAAATTAAACAGCCATTTTCATATTCATTTAAAAGAAATTATGGAAATTTCTTAAAAATCTCATCTACATAGTTTCTTAAATCCTTTTCCATTCTACGGGATCCTATTTTCTCATTGGCGGTACCTCGCCAAAGAATTTTATTTGTTCTGCGGTCTATAAAATCTATTACGATAGACTTTTCTTTATATGGTATTTGCTTAATCGCCGCATCGGCCGTAATACGCTGAATGGTAAAATAATTATCATAAGTATAATCCTCATAATATGACCCTATATGTAAACCGGGACGATAGTAAGAGAAATTAGTGTAAACGGGATTCGCATTTACTTCAACTTTCTCATCAAACATCGTGTGAATATAAATGAGCACGTCTGGCTGCCTATTATCTATAGCAAAATCTCCTGCTGCCATATTATTGTTAATCGTAGAAATAAGCACCTCATAAATACGTTCATTATCATATTTTTTGGTTGCGATAGTATCTTTATCGGGCAAATAAGAATAAGTATTGTACCGCTTAAGCTTTTTAGCCGATTCTTTTGAAATATCGCTACCTGAACCGCAGGAAATCATTACTGTGCCTGCAATAAATAATACAATTGCTAGTTTTACTTCTTTCATAAAATTAGATTTTTCTGAAAATAATATTTACAGGAGAATAAAAAAAGTTTCATTTAACTTTTGAGATTTAATTAACAGCATAGGACACTTTAAAACAGCTTTAAAGGCTTAGACGCCAGATTCTGAAGTGCTTAGTAGTCGCTTTTCATGAAAAATATATGCATCTAACAGAAAAATTGATTGCAGGAATCATCCTAATTATTTAATTTAGTGCGAGATGCTAAAGAAAAAGAATATGAAGTTGAAGTTGAGACGCACAAATTTAGAAGTCAAATTACACAAAACCCGTAATAAAAGAGTTCCATCTAAAAATATAATGTCCCAGGTAGCCGAGATTTTTGAAAAGGAACAGGACAAAGAAGCGCTTATTTTAGATGAAATTAAAAATGGCGGCAATGGCAATAACCATTTTCAATTAGATTTATTGGAAACCGATAGGATTTTTCATCTTTCTGATATTGAAAAAATTTGCGTTAACTATAGACTAAGATTTTTAGATAGTAGCTATTTTAAAGGTGAGATTCCTTATGAAGCAATTGCTAAATTAAAAAGTTTGGAAAAGCAACATCAAATTACCATTAAGAATTATAAGATTGTTGCTCCCGCAAAACTTTTTAAACTCGAAAATGCCGATGATCCCTTGTTATTGGCACCAATGGGAAATAATTATTACTATCTCATCCACAAATGGGGCAATGATCTACATCCATTTAGAAAATTAATGATGTGGCCTTTTAAATATATAGAAAACTTTGTGTTGCTTTTATTAGCTCTAAGTTTTCTACTGGCTTTATCTATCCCAGATGGGTTATTCTCACCAAACCAAACAACCAGTCAGTTTTTTATAATTTTCTTCTTTATTTTTAAATGGGTTGCCGGCCTTTCAATTTTTTATGGTATTAAAAAAGGAAAGAATTTTAGTTCTGCCATTTGGCAAAGTAAGTATTATAATGCGTAATCTGTTATCGGTTGTGAGTTGTGGGTTTTCAGTTTGGCTGCTCGATTAGTCGATGTTAATTAGTTAATTTAGGAATATGTTTGGTGTTTGAGGTTTAATTGTTCTGCCAACTGATTACTGCGACTGCTAACTGATTACTGCGACTGCCAACTGAATACTGCCTACTGAATCCTGCCTACTGGTTCTGGGTTTATATCACAAATCACGATTCTCGAACTAACGAATCAACAAATCACCAATCACTCCATCATCACATTAACACACCAGCACATTATCGCATTAACCTATCAAGAACGTTAATTTCTCTATAAAACTAAACTTGAGCTTACAGCTTATTTGTATTTTAGAATTTACTAAAAGATATACTTATGAGTTCTGATGAAAAATATGAAAGAGTCTATACCGGCTCTGAAACCAATGTGCAATATTTACAGGAGCTTTTTGCCAAAGCATCTATCTCGTCGCGGGTTAGAAATGATTTTGATTCTGGTTTAAGAAGCGGTTTTGGTGGTGGTATGCGCGGGCAGGTACAGCTTTTTGTCGTAAAAAACCACTACGACGAAGCCCTGAATATTGCTAAAACGACCTTCCCAAAAGATTATAACAATGAGTGACCAACAAGGGAAAAAAGATGGACGGCGGAATAAATGGTATTTAATTTTAGGAATATTATTTCTGGGTTACGGTAGCTACCGACTCTATTCCCATTTAACCGCTGTGGAAACCGATAATTTTGGTTCGGTATTAGCAATTGGGTTTATCGTTTTTGGAATTTATGACCTGTTTAGATATTTTAAAAAGATGTAATTTTTATTACAGAATAGCTGAAAAGAGTAATACCATTTATAAAAAACACCTATTCCCATTTTAAGTCATAAAAGCATCCCCAAATTCCTTACATTATACTTTGGTTTTTGAAATCCATGAAGCGTTTTCCAATAAGAAAACATGATCTGAATATCCTTAAGTAGTATTATTTTTAAAAGTTTATTCAGTATTAAATGCTATATAATAATTCTTAGCTATGAGAGACCTCACAGTTTTTGAAACCTGTGAGGTCTTATTTTTAATGAATTTGATTTTATGAATAAAAATGGACACAATCAGGTGTTTCAACTATTTCTTAGAATAAACTCTAAAAGGATTACCAACTTATCACCGCACTTGCCCAGGTGAATCCGCTACCAAAAGCGGCGAGCACCACTTTGTCACCCGCTTTAATCTTATCATTTTCCCAGGCTTCACAAAGCGCTATTGGAATTGAAGCTGCTGTGGTATTTCCATATTTCTGAATATTGTTATACACCTGCTCATTACTCAGTTTAAATTTCTGCTGAATAAATTGAGAAATTCTAAGATTGGCCTGATGCGGAATTAGCATATCAATATCTTTCACTTCCAAATTATTAGCTTTTAATCCTTCCATTATTACTTCAGAAAAACGAACCACAGCATTTTTAAATACAAATTGACCGTTCATATATGGATAATAAGGAATATCATCCCCCTGTGGATTTTCAGCAATAATTTCGGGCACCCAATGTTCGGTACTGGGTCCTTTGAGCGAAAGCTCCAAAGCGTGTTTCCCTTCAGAATGTAAATGAGTGGAAAGAATACCTTGTTCTTTATTATCGCTTCGTGTAAGTACTACAGCTCCTGCACCATCTCCAAATATTACCGAAACAGATCTTCCGCGGGTGGTAAAATCGAGCCCGCCGCTGTGGTTTTCACTACCAATCACCAGAATATTCTTATACATTCCGGTTTTTATAAATTGGTCGGCCGTGGAGAGTCCATAAATAAATCCGCTGCATTGGTTTCTCACGTCTAAAGCGGGACAGGTTTTAATATCGAGCATTTCCTGCACCTGTACGCCACATCCGGGAAAATAATAATCTGGACTTAAAGTTGCAAAAACGATTAGATCAATATCATCTTTTTTAACTTTAGCACGTTCTAAAGCAATTTTTGCAGCCTTTACCCCCATAATTGCAGTAGAATTACCATCCCCATCTTTAATGTGACGGCGCTCTTTAATGCCGGTCCTTTCCTGGATCCAGGCATCATTGGTATCCATCATTTCGGCTAAATCATTATTGGTGACCACATTTTCGGGAACATATTTCCCCACTCCGGCAATTTTAGATTGATACATATCCTATTTCTTTAGTATATTTAGTGCGAATTCTACTTAAACTTAAGCATTTAATAAAAATTGATACGCAATATAATAAAGATTAACCTTAAAAATATTGTTAGTTACTTTTTATTAGCTTTTAAAAACCACATTTTATGAAGAAAATTTTATTTAGCTTTTTAGGCCTTTTTGTAAGCTTTTCGGGCTTATTAGCACAAGAAAATCTTACGTACCAAAAACCTCCACAGGAAATCCTGGAATTGGTAGATGTACCACTGGCTCCTTCTACTATTCTAGATAGCGAGGGTGAGATGATGATCTTTCTATATCGCGATCAATATAAATCTATCGCCGAGCTTAGTGAAGAAGAGCTTAGGCTGGGAGGTTTAAGAATTAACCCGGTGACCAACATAAGCAGTCGTGCCCGGTATTACAATAATTTAAAAGTAAAAGCCATAGACGCCAAAACTCCCACCCAGGTAAAGGGATTACCGGAAGAGCCACGTCTGGCAAATTTTAATTGGTCACCAGATGAGTCTAAAATAGCCTTTACACATACAACAAATAATGGTGTAGAACTTTGGGTGTTAAATATTGAGGATGCCCGGGCAAAAAAATTGACCGATGCTAAACTTAACGCTAATATGCGCGACGTGATCAACTGGTTTAAAGACAACAAGAGCATCCTGGTAAAAATGCTTCCTGAAGATAGGAAGGAATTGATAAATCCTGAAACTGCAGTTCCCACGGGACCTACCGTTTCTGTAAGTGACGGGAAAGAAGCTCAAAACAGGACTTACCAGGATCTTCTTAAAAATCCTAACGACGAGTATAACTTCGAGCAATTGGCCAGGGCAGAATTGGTAAAAATAAATTTAGATGGTTCCTCAAAAAAATGGATGGAACCTAAAATGTTTGGAAATGTTTCTTTCTCTCCAAACGGAGAATATGTGATGGTAAGTCATCTAAAAAAACCTTTTTCATACCTGGTGCCATACTATAGGTTCCCTTCAGAAACAACTGTTTACACCAAAGATGCAAAATTGGTAAACCAGGTAAATGACGAGCCATTATTAGAGGATTTACCAAAAGGATTTATGTCCACCCAAACCGGTAGAAGAAGTATGCGCTGGCGTAATGATAAACCGGCTACTTTAGTTTATGTAAAAGCACTGGATGAAGGTGAACCCGAGGTAGAAGCTGAATACCGGGATGAGGTTTTTCTACTGAATGCGCCTTTTAAAGGAGAAGGAAAATCTATTCTAAAAACTATAGATCGTTTTTCTGGTATTACCTGGGGAAATGATAATATGGCTATAGCCGATGATTACTGGTGGAATAACCGAAACACCAGAACCTATGTTTTTAATCCTTCAGATGCTTCTGAAAAACCGGAAGTTATTTTTGATAGAAATTACCAGGATCGCTATAGTGACCCCGGAAGGTTCGTGACAACCAAAAATGAGTTTGGCCAGAGCATTTTAAAACTGGAAGATGAAAACGCGTTTTTGTTAGGTGCCGGATTTTCTGAAGAAGGACAGTTTCCATTTGTAGATAAAATTGATCTGGAAAATGGAGAAACCGAAAGATTATATCAATCCAAATACAACGATAAGAAAGAAACCTTGATTGAAGCATTGGCAATTGAAGATGGCGAAATCCTGGTAAGAATAGAATCGGCGGCAGAATACCCCAACTACTATATTAGGAATATTGATAACGATGAAGATCTTACACAAATCACAAGTTTTAAAAATCCTTTTAAAAGCCTGGAAGATGTAAGCAAAGAAGTAATCACCTATCAACGCGACGACGGATTGGAATTAAACGGCACACTTTATCTACCGGCAAATTTCGATAAAAATAATCCGGAAAAACTACCTATGATTATTTGGGCCTACCCGCGGGAATATAAGGACAAGAATTCGGCGTCTCAAAATACTTCAAACGCCAATGACTTTACTTATCCCTACTATGGTTCGCCAATTTATTGGGTAAACCGTGGTTATGTGGTTTTAGATGATGCTTCTTTCCCAATTATTGGTGAAGGCGAAGAAGAACCCAATGATAGCTTTAGAAAACAATTGGTAGCCAATGGTAAAGCTGCAATAGATGCAGTAGATGATTTGGGTTATGTTGATACAGATCGTGTAGCGGTTGGAGGCCACAGCTATGGTGCTTTTATGACGGCTAATTTGCTATCACATTCCAATCTTTTTGCGGCGGGAATTGCCAGAAGTGGTGCTTACAACCGCACGCTTACCCCCTTCGGATTTCAAAGTGAGGAAAGAAGTTATTGGGAAGCTCCCGACGTTTACTACAATATGTCGCCATTTATGCACGCCGACAAAATGAAAACGCCTTTACTTTTAATTCACGGGGAAGCCGATAATAATTCCGGTACTTACCCAATGCAGAGCGAACGCTACTTTAATGCTTTAAAAGGTTTGGGGGCAACTGCCAGGTTAGTAATGCTTCCTAAAGAAAGCCACGGCTATAGCGCTAAAGAATCTGTTTTGCACGTGCTTTGGGAACAAGACCAATGGTTAGAGAAATATGTAAAGAACAGAGAAGGGAATATTAATACTTCGGAAAAAGTAAAAGAATAATCCGGAGTTTTTGATTCTATAAAAGCCCAAATTCACGAATAATTCCAGTGAATTTGGGCTTTTTTTTCTGAAAATTTAGTTTAATCTGGATTGTTTTCAAAAATTATAGGGTGTGATTAACCAGTATTGACAAACATAAAAACTAATACGCAAGAAATAGAGAATTGAACAAATAACACTAATTTTGATAAATACCATAAATCGAATTAAAATGGATATGACTTCTCAAATAAAAAGCAACTTGATTTCGAGAATTAAGGAGTCTAAAGATTTAAACTTTTTAAAAGCCCTTCAGACAATATTTGACACATCCGAACAAGAGCTCTATCAATTATCCTCTGAACAAGAAGATGCAATTTCAATTGGTAGAGAACAAATAAAAAAAGGTCTGTTTTCAAATAACGAATCTGTAATTTCAGAAATGAAAGAATGTCTAACAAAAAAATAATTTGGTCGAATATAGCCAAATCGGAGTTTAGAGATATTCTTGAATTCTATATTGAAATAAATCTGCTGCATATAGTCTAATCCTTCTTGATGAAACAGAAGATTTACTAGATACTCTTTCAAAAAGTGAATTTATTGGACGTTTAACGTCAAATAAAAAAACACGCGTAATACCAATGAAAGTCTATCTGATTTTCTATGAAATTAAAAATGATACCATCGAAATAGTTTCATTTTGGGATAATAGGCAAGACAATAAAAAACAGCTCTAGTGTTGATAATATCACGAATTGTCATTCAGAACCTTTCGACTTCGCTCAAGACAAGCTAAGCTTGCGGAGTGAAGAATCTTTATTCTAAAAGAAAAGATTCCTCTTACGTCGGAATGACAGCTCCTGTAACACAGTACTTTTGAGATACCTTCATTATAGAGAGATTATTTTGATTTTGAAACAAGCACGAGAGCTTTAGAATAAGTGTAGAAATCTTGATTAATGAGTAAAACAGAAAAAGCGCACTTACCAAAGAAGGTAACCACGCTTTTTCACAACCTAACCAATAAATCAATAATCTAATTATGAACGTTTACATATAATTTTCGTAATTCTTTATTTTTACTTTTGCTTTAAGATCGTGCAACAGGTTATACAAGCCGAAAAAAGTACGATTTATATAAAGGAAGTGTTTACTTCCCCTATTACCATTCATCTTTCTTAACTCGCTATCTTTACTATATTTCTCACTAAGTTGAGTGATCGATTCCCAAAATTTTCCGTCGGCAAAATCGAAAGTTTTCTCGTGAAACGGACTGGTAAACAGACTTAACATCTCATAGAACAATTCAGAAAAATAAGTTATTTCCCGTTCAGAATCATCTTCTCGCAGTATTTCCAGCTGAAAAAGCTTTTTGTTGAAAAATTCCGGATCGTTTATATTCTCTCTCTTTGCCAGTTCAAAATACGGTACATAAAAATCTTCCGGCACTTTTTTAATGCATCCAAAGTCTATGGCTATTAGTTCCCCTGCATGATTAATTAGAAAATTTCCGGGGTGGGGATCGGCGTGCACTTCTTTTAGTTGGTGCATTTGGTACATATAAAAATCCCAAAGCGCCTGCCCTACTCTATTTGCTTTCTCCTGGCTAGTATTCTCTTTAGCAAATTCACTTAAGTGCTTGCCTTCCATCCAGTCCATCGTGATAATACGTTCGCTAGAAAGATCTTCATAATACTTCGGAAATTTAAGGTTGGAAATATGTGCGCAAGCTTCAGAAATCTCTTTACTCTGCTTTACCTCCAAAACATAATCTGTTTCTTCTAAAAGTTTTCCTTCAACTTCTTTAAAATATTTCTCAGAATCTTTACCCTGAAGATTGAACATTCTCGTCGCAATGGGTTTAACCATCGCTAAATCTGAACTTATACTATCTGCAACGCCGGGATATTGAATTTTCACAGCAAGTTTTTTCCCATTCTTCTCGGCCCTGTGCACCTGCCCAATACTGGCAGCGTTTACAGAATTTGTTGCAAAACTATCGTATAAATCTTCAGGGAAAGCTCCATTATATTTTTTAAACGTCTTTCTTACCAAAGGTGCTGAAAGCGGCGGCACGCTAAATTGCGCCAAACTAAACTTTTCAACATAAGCATTGGGCAATAAGCTTTTTTCCATAGACAGCATTTGCGCTACTTTTAACGCGCTACCTTTAAGGCTTTTAAGGCTATCGTAAATATCATCGGCATTACTCTGGTCTAATTCATCGCGGGTATGTTCTGAATTAAAAGCTTTTTTGCTGTAATATTTTAGATAGTTTCCACCTAATTTAGCCCCGGTTTGCACAAGTTTACTCGTGCGCCCTATCTTTCCAGTTGGTATGTTGTCTATTGTTTTCATAATTTTTTACGCCCTTTTTTCTTTCCACAGAAATTTTCCAAGGTCAATTACCCGCTCTAACGGGGTATTATCAAATACATCAAAAACTGTATTTACAGATTTTTCTATAGCTACATCGGTACTTTCAAATTGAGCGGAATTGTCGTCCATCCAAAATTTCATTAAAAACATAAGCTGTACCCAGGCCGCTTCAGAAAAAATTCTTTCAGATTGTTGTAATGCGCTTATCGATTTTTCAGCATTTTCATCCCTAATCAAATCGGCAGCAAAATGCTTTACATTTTTTCTAAGTCCGCTTAATTGTACAAGGTTTTTCATATTACTTTCATATTCCTTAAGCGAAAAAAGCACATAACTCCTGTTAGCGGTAAGCATTTCAAAAAAGGTGAAATAGAAAGTCAGCATTTTTTCCCGATTACCAAAGCTCTCATATTCCTTACTCTTGTTAATTGCTGCTATAGTATATTCGTAGAAGTTTTTC
Source organism: Salegentibacter echinorum (assembly GCF_900129445.1). GTDB lineage: Bacteria > Bacteroidota > Bacteroidia > Flavobacteriales > Flavobacteriaceae > Salegentibacter > Salegentibacter echinorum. The sequence goes on along the minus strand of NZ_FQVT01000004.1, from coordinate 332,843 downwards.
CAAATGCCTTTACGCAAACCTTCAAAACTTCCGAAGAAATTATAAAATTCTTCTTCTTTAATATTATGCTCCTTGCAAAACTTGTAAACCGTTTTAGGTCGCTTTTCATTTTCCAGAACGTAATCCATGTACATTGCGATTAGACGATCTCTACTTAAAGCTTTTTGTTGTACGGTTTTTTTTGTTGGAGTATTTTTTTTAGTCGTTGCCATAATTTCTAATTCTTTTTCAAAGATAAACCTTGTTTAACTTTAAATTCAAAATATTAAACAAATTATTTGTTAAATATTTTATGGGCATTTGTTTACCAAGAAATTAGACGAAAATAGACTTTCGTACTTACATCTTATGTCAGTTTGTCAGCGAGCATTTCGTGGTATTTTTTTTGACTATAGAATTGTACTTATAAATATTATTAAAAATCGAAAATATATGGCAACCGGAAAGATTAATGTATCTGTTGAGAACATTTTTCCACTGATAAAGAAATTCCTTTACAGTGACCACGAGATATTCCTTAGGGAGTTAATCTCTAATGCTACAGATGCAACCTTAAAATTAAAGCACCTTACTGATATTGGGGAAACCGATGTAAAATATGGCGATCCTGTAATTGAGGTGAAGATTGACAAAGAAGGAAAGAAACTTCACGTGATAGACCAGGGCGTGGGGATGACCAAAGAAGAAGTTGAAAAATACATTAATGAAGTAGCTTTTTCTGGTGCAGAAGAATTCTTGGAAAAATACAAGGACTCTGCACAGGATAGCGGTATTATTGGTCATTTTGGGCTTGGTTTTTACTCGGCCTTTATGGTAGCTAACAAAGTAGAAATCCTTACCAAATCTTATAAAGATGAGCCTGCTGCACATTGGGTTTGCGAGGGTACTACAGAATTTACCCTGGAAGATGCCGATAAAAAAGAGCACGGTACAGAAATCATTCTTCATATAAATGATGATGAAAAAGAGTTTTTGGAAGAAAACAGGATCCAGGAGTTATTAACCAAGTACAATAAGTTTATGCCTATTCCAATTAAATTTGGAACCAGGGAAGAAACTTTACCATTACCGGAAGATGCTCCCGAGGATGCTAAACCCGAGACTAAGACGGTAGATAACATCATCAATAATCCCAGCCCGGCCTGGACCAAGCAGCCAACCGATTTAAAAGATGAGGATTATAAGGGTTTCTACAGGGAGTTATACCCCATGCAGTTTGAGGAGCCACTATTTCATATTCACTTAAATGTTGATTATCCTTTTAACCTTACAGGAATTCTTTATTTCCCAAAGATGACCCAGGATATGAACATCCAGAAAGATAAAATTCAGCTTTACCAAAATCAGGTTTTTGTAACCGATAATGTTGAAGGTATTGTTCCGGAATTTTTAACGATGCTACGCGGGGTAATTGATTCTCCAGATATTCCGTTAAACGTTTCCCGTTCTTACCTACAGGCAGACGGCGCTGTTAAAAAGATTTCCAGCTATATTACTAGGAAAGTAGCCGATAAGCTAAAATCCCTTTTCAATAATAACCGTGAGGATTTTGAACAAAAATGGAACGATATTAAAATCGTTATTGAATATGGTATGCTTTCTGAAGATAAATTTTATGAGAAAGCGCAAAAATTCGCACTTTACCCAACGGTAGATAATGAGTATTATACTTTTGATGAACTGCAGGAGAAAATAAAAGACAACCAAACCGATAAGGATGGTAAACTGGTTGTGCTTTATGCATCCAATCAAGATGAGCAGCACAGTTATATTGAGGCTGCAAAAGCAAAAGGTTATAAAGTATTATTACTGGATTCTCCAATAGTATCGCACTTACTTCAAAAGATGGAAGGCGAGAAAGAAAATACTTCTTTTGTAAGAGTAGATTCAGATCAGGTAGATAACCTCATCAAAAAAGATGAAGAAAAGGTTTCAAAACTTTCTGATGAAGAAAAAGAGAAATTAAAAGAAGATTTCGAAAAGGTAATCCCTAAGGAAAAATATACCGTACAAATGGAAGCGATGGACAGTGATGCTGCCCCGCTATTAATCACGCAACCCGAGTTTATGCGACGAATGAAAGAAATGCAGCAAACCGGTGGCGGGGGTATGTTTGGCATGGGCAATATGCCAGAAATGTATAACCTTGCGGTGAACACCAACCACCCATTAATTTCAGAAATATTAAATACCAAAACTGCCAAGAAACAGGAACGTCTTATTAAGCATTCCCTGGATCTTGCGAGATTGTCACAAAACCTTCTAAAAGGAGAAGAGTTGACCAATTTCGTAAAACGCAGCTATGAAATGGTAAAATAATTGATTTTGTGAATATCCGTTTTCGGGTATAAAATCAAGAAAACCTCATAATCCTACAACCATCAGGATTGTGAGGTTTCTTATTTTAAGGATTTTTAGTAACGAATTTGACTTAGAAAACACAAAATAATCGGTATTCTTCTTTAAGGATATTCAGTTTAATTTTTGATTAAACTGAAGTTAATGGCTATCTCACGTATTCTGGGGATCGTCATTGCGCGGCACGAAGCAATCCTAAAACTATTACGACGTAAAGAGCTTACTTTATACTTTTTAAAACAGCTTTTTTATAAACTGATAAATTGAACATACAGTAAGAAAATTTGAAAAGATTAACTATGGTCTAATCAAGCTATTGCTGTTTTAATGAGCTGTCATTCCGACGTAGGAAGAATCTTCTCTCTTACTTAACTCTGGAAAACTTAGTCTACTGTTCTAAATTAAGACGAAAGATTCTGAACCATAAATTAAGATTTTATCAGCGCAGCCCTAAACTAGAACTAAAAGACTTCGAAATATTTTTTATTGAAGCTAAAAACTATTTTTCTGCAAGCACCTTAGAGCTTCCGCTAAGGTTTCGTCTTAGGATTTGATAGAAACGTTCCGGTTCATAAGGTTTTACAATAATATCATTCATACCAGACTCATAAATCTCCTTTCTCACTTCTTCAATCTCCACAGCAGTAAGCGCCACGATAGGCACCTCAGGATTAAACTCTCTTATTCGCTGTGTTGTTTCCATACCGTTAATTCCAGGCATATTAAGATCCATTAAAATAAGATCAAAATGGGCGGTCTGTACCCGCTCTATGGCTTCTACTCCATTTTCGGCAACCTCGCAAACAAAATTTTGTTTTTCTAAAATTCTTCGGGTGACTACCTGGTTAATCCTATTATCATCTACCACCAGGATTTTTTGAGGATTTTGTTCATTTTCTTCGTAAGCCTGGTGTGAAAATCCGGCAGATTTTTTTGGAGTTTGCTTCTCCTTTAAACTCAAACTAAAGCAAAAAACCGCACCCTGACCTTCCTTACTCTTTAAATGAATTTGAGAGCCAAACAGTTCTAACATTCGTTTTACAATAGGTAAACCAAGGCCGGTACCCTGGTAATTGTAATTGGCAGATTTTAACTGGGAAAATTCTTCAAAAATAAGTTTTTGCTTGCTTTTTGGAATCCCCATACCGTCATCTTTTACTTCAAAATATAAAATCGCCTTGCCATCTACTTTAGCTTGCAGGGCTACTCTTATATTAATATTTCCCTCTTCGGTAAATTTTACAGCATTTCCTACAAGGTTCATCAAAACCTGTGATAAACGCACGGGATCACCTATTAAATTTTCGGGAACATCGTCACCAATATGATACTGCAGGTTATTGTTATTTTGTAACCGGGTAAATTCAAAAGTGTTTACGATACTTAAAATTAACTCCCTAATATTAAATGGAATACTCTCCAGTTTCACCTGTTTAGACTCCATTTTATTCATTTGCAATACATCATTAATTAGCGCCAGGAGATAATCTGCCGAAAATTTTAAAGACTTTAAATCACTTTCGTGCTTTTTAAGGCTTTTATCATCTAACAGTAATGACGTAAGCCCAATAACACCATAAAGAGGTGTTCTCAATTCATGACTAACAGTTGAAAGGAAATCGGTTTTTAATTTAGACAAACGCTCGGCTTCATCGCGCGAGTCCAGCAGTTGTGTATTTCTATCTCTAAGTTGATCGATTAGTTTTTTTCGATCCTGATTAATTTTATTCAGGATTAAAAGCGTCACGATAAGCGCCAGGGAGGCGATTACCATAATCAAAATCTTCTCGGTAGATTTTTCGATAAGCTCGTCCTGATAGGCTTTTTCTTTCCGGGAAATTTCTAAATTTCTTTGATATTCGTTTACATCAAACCTGGCATTGGCAGCTTCAATTTGCGCCAACCTGTCTTTTTCAAAAACCTTTCCGTTATACTCGTTGTGTTTTTGTAGGTTTTTATAGGCAACTTCAAAATCACCTTTTTCAAAAAGCATATTTGCATAATCCTTACTTATAAGAGCAACAGGAAGCATTAAGGAATCTTCTTCGGCAAGCCTTAGTCCCTCTGTAAAATAGTAGGCTGCAGAATCTAAAGATTGTGTTTTATGGTGATACTTCCCCAACAGCATATACAGTTGGGAACGGGCATTATTATTTTCTTCACCTTCCTCTACTAATTTTAGCGATTTGTTTAAATATGGATAAGCTTTTCTATACCGTTCCCCATCCATATAAGTCCAGGCAATATTTACAGTAGGCACCAACTTTTCGTCTTCCAACTCTATTCTGTCGGCGAGGTCTATCACCTTGTTATAGTAATTGATGCCTTCTTTTTCATATCCTTTTCTTTCAGAATAAATATTCCCTAAATTGTTATAGATATAAATGAGCAGGGTATCATTTTTAAGCTCCTGCGCATAGGACAAAGCTTTTAAATAATTCTTTTCTGCCCTAACTGTATCCTTTAATTCATTATAAGCGATACCCAAAAAGTTATGAGCGTGAAAACCATAATAATCGTCATTTTGATTATGGGCGTGTTCCAGCAGTAGCATAGAATTCTCTATACCATCTTTGTATTTGTACTTATTTAAATATTCTGAAGTAATCTCGGTTAAATGATCCAGACTGTCTTTCGAAATTGGAGCACTATCCTGCGCCATTGACGGTATAAAAGGTAGAACGAATAGAAAAAATAGGGGGGAATAATTTTTCAATATTCAATAAGGTTAAGTGCAGGTTAAGACCTGCAATTTATTCTATTTTAATTAATTATACAATTTTTTAAAAATTTCACTATAAATAATCCCAAAATCGGTAGTATATTTTAAGCCTAAAACCTATATTTAATTTATGCAATATCCCTGGCATCTCTACCTTATGGGCGCAATGTATATCATTGCCGGTATTAATCATTTTAGAAAACCTATAACTTATATGCGCATTATGCCGCCTTATTTACCGGCGCATAAAATGTTGGTTTACCTAAGCGGTATAGCAGAAGTATTTTTTGGCTGTTTACTGTTTTTTCCTGAAACCAAGAATCTCGCTGTTTATGGGATTATCCTGATGTTAATAGTGTTTTTCCTGGTGCATTTTTATATGCTTTCTTCTAAAAAAGCCGGTGCCGGAGTGCCAAAATGGTTGCTTATCCTTAGAATTCCGCTACAGTTTTTTTTAATCTATTGGGCCTGGTTCTATTTGCGCTTTTAATTGGAAATATTTCTGAAGCTAAATATGCAGTCTCTCCCTTTTTCTTCGGAAAACAGCAATATTCCTCATTCTTTTTCCTGAAATTTAATGCTGAAAAACACGTTAAAGCCTGTTACTAGAATAAAATGAAATCGCAGCTTTTTAAATACCAAGATGCCGAATTAGTTTATTATCCAGACTTTCTAAAGCCTGAAGAAGCCAACTCACTTTACGATAGTCTGTATAGAGCTATTTCCTGGCAGCAAAAAAACATCAAAATTTTTGGCAAAAACATTCCTCAACCGCGACTGACTACTTTTTTTGCGGAAAAAGGAGTTTCTTACACCTACTCTGGCTTGCAATGGCAACCTGAAAGTTTTCCTTCAGAAATTAAGAAATTGATGAAAAAGCTTGAAGCGGTTTCCAGAGTTAAATTCAATACCTGCCTAGCCAACCTTTATCGCGATGGACAGGATAGTATGGGTTGGCACGCCGATGATGAAAAAGTACTGGGAAAAAACCCGGTGATTGCTTCCTTAAGTCTTGGTGGGAAAAGAAGGTTTCGATGGAAACATAAAACACAAAAATCCTTAAAAGATGAGCTAATTCTTAACCACGGCAGTTTATTATTAATGCAAGGTGGTATGCAACATCACTGGAAACACCAACTCCCAAAAACTAAAATAAAAGTTTCACCACGAATAAATCTCACCTTTAGAAAAGTTTACAATATGTGATTATCCGTAAATTTCGTTTAGGATTTTAGCCAGTCGAATTCCGCCTTTTTGCAATTGTTCTAGTACTGTAGGCAGGTAATTGTACATGTATTTATAACCCAATTTCTCTCCAATTTCTACCGAGTCATATAACTTAGTAGCTAGATCTTTAGATTCATAAACCCAATCAATAAGCTCTCCTTCTTCTATGGCTTTAATTTCTTTTCTGCTTAAATCAGGACTGTTTGCGGCTAATTCGGTATAACTCATTTGGTAGGAATTAAGCATTTCACTATCCCAAACCCTATGCAGGTTAGATCCTTTTTTATACCAGCGCACCTGGATGTCATTACCACCTTTATCGGCGCCACGCCCCACGTGGAAAGGTTGGTGAAGATCCCCAACAAAGTGCACCAGCATTTTTAAATAAAACTGCTTTTCCTTTTTCGTGGCAGACTTACTTTTAAGCACTTCTTTACACTTCATGATAGCCTGGTAAAGATCCCCTTTAGGATTGGCTGTTTCTGGATTATACTCGGTCTCTCCTTCAGCCAGGTTCACATAATGCCATGGGCTGTATTTTCTAAATTCAGGATCACTTTTAATATCATCGGCATAATTGGCTACAAATGCCAGGCCCTGTCCGTTTAATATTTTATTTACCGCCTTCTTAGCTTTCTTGCTCAAATAATTTTCGGCAATTTCACCGGTAGCACGATGCCCGGTTTTCCCCCAATCATTATCCAAATTCGCGAAACTTATGTTTATACTCAATAACATCAAGCTAAGGATCAGTATTTTTTTCATGTAACTATTATTTAGATAAGTTTTTAGCCTTTAAAAAGCTATTTTTCAGCAAAGATAAGGAAGACCGTATGTTTTTAATGTTAAAATTTAGTAGCTTATCATTTTAATATAATATATTTATGATATCAATTCAATATCAAATAAACTAAATCTTATGAATCAGGAAAAAGAACTTCAGGGCTCAAATGGCTACATCATGCTTTTCGTTTTTTTAATTTTATTCTTCGGAAGCATCGTAGGCTTTGTATTGTTAACAAACGGCTGGTTTATACTTGGCATCGTGATTGCCCTTTTTATCCTCCCGGGATTAATTCTTGTAAACCCTAATGAATCACGAGTGCTCCTACTTTTTGGGGATTATCGTGGCACTGTAAAACAAAACGGACTTTTTTGGGTAAATCCATTTTATACCAAGAAGAAAATTTCGCTTAGGGCACGCAATTTTGACAGCGAACGCCTCAAAGTAAATGACAAATTAGGGAACCCGGTAATGATTAGTACCATTTTAGTTTGGCGTGTTCTAGACACTTATAAAGCTTCTTTTGATGTAGATGTTTTTGAGAATTTCGTAGTGGTACAAACCGATGCAGCGGTGCGAAAACTTGCCAGTTTATACCCTTATGATAATTTTGCCGATGAAGGCCTGGATGAAGATATCACTTTACGTTCTAGTGTAAACGAAGTTAGTGACGCGCTGGAAAAGGAATTGGAAGAACGCTTAAACATAGCCGGAATTGAGGTTTTAGAAGCTCGCATTGGTTACCTGGCCTATGCCAATGAAATTGCCAGCGCCATGTTAAAAAGACAACAAGCTACCGCCATTGTTGCTGCGCGTCACAAAATTGTAGAAGGTGCAGTAAGTATGGTAGAAATGGCCTTAAACGACCTAAACGAAAAACAATTGGTAGAATTTGATGCAGAAAAAAGGACCGCCATGGTAAGCAATTTAATGGTGGTATTGTGCAGTGATAGGGATGCGACGCCGGTAATAAATACTGGCACGTTAAACCATTAGAAGATGAAAAAGCTAAGAGTTTTATTGTTTTGTTTGTGCTTCGGAGTTATTCCTGGTATAAGTGAAGCGCAAAATTTCACCGAAGATACGGTCACAATAAATAAATTCATTGAAGGAAATCTGGTTGTTCCATCCTCTAGTAAAAATGTCCCATTAATCATACTCATCCAGGGCTCTGGGCCAACTAACAGGAATGGAAATTCTCCAGCCGGTATGGGGAACAATAGCGATTTTGCAAAGGAAATCGCGCATCAATTAGCTGAAAATGGCATCGCGAGCTTTAGGTTCGACAAACGCAGCCTAAAAATGCAGGAACTAGGTTTAAAATCTATTTCTTTTGATGACTTTATTACCGATGCTAAAAGTATCCTGAATTACTTTAAAGCAGAAAATAAGTTTAGCCGCTATATTGTTGCCGGGCATAGCCAGGGCTCCCTAATTGGTATGGTAGCTGCAAAAAATAAAGCTGATGCTTTTATCTCTTTAGCCGGCTTAGGAGAAAGCGTAGATCACATTCTTGTAAAACAGCTTTCCCGGCAAGTTCCATCGGCCAGAGATGATTTAAAAACTGCTTTTAAAGAAATAAAAGAAAATGGCAGTACAGAGAATTATCCTGCTCTATTTGGATCTTTTTTCACTAAAGACTCCCAGGACTTTTTAGCCTCGTGGATAAAATATAATCCTTCCGAAGAAATTGCAAAATTAGATATACCGGTTTTAATTATAGACGGAACGAGGGATTTACAGGTAGAGGAAGACCAGGCTAAAATGCTGGATAGTGCCGCTTTAAATTCAGACCTGGTTTTGGTGAAAGACATGAACCATATATTTAAGGAGATTAAAGAAGAAGAGAAAGACCAAAATGCAGCAAGTTATAATTTGCCTGAGAAACCACTTCATCCCGAAATAATTTGGGTATTGACAGATTTTATTAAAAATTTGGAAAATAATTAAAATGAGTAAAAAAGCATTCGCGTTAAGGATAGATGAGAAGATGCTCAAAGCCATTGAGAAATGGGCTTCCGACGAGTTTAGGAGCACCAATGGACAGCTTGAGTGGATGTTGGATAAAGCCTTAAAGGAAGCCGGAAGACACCCTAGAAAGAAAAAAGAAGAAAAATAATGGAATACAAAATCGTTTTTACAGACATTGATGGAACTTTATTAAATTATGACCGGGAACTGTCCCCCACTACAATCAAAACCATAAAAACTTTAAAAGATGAATTGCCGTTTGTGTTGATTTCGGCCAGAATGCCGGCTGCCATGAGACATCTGCAAAAAGACCTGGATATAGAAAAACAACCTATAATTTGCTATAACGGCGGGTTAATCCTGGTTGACGGAGAAGCCGTATCTTCTACAGAAATCCCTCTAAATATCCTCGAATCCCTGCTGGATTTTAATCAGGAACAGAAATGTCATTTAAGCCTTTACCACAAAGACGAATGGTTTGTACCACAAAATGACCAATGGACCGCAAGAGAAGAAAATAACACCCAGGTAAAGGCACAGTTAAAAAGCAATCGGGAAGTCTTAGATACCTGGAAAAAGGAAGAAAAAGGCGCTCATAAAATTATGGCCATGGGAGATGAAGCGCATATAGATGCGATTAAAAATTTTCTGGATAAGCATTATGGAGCACAATTACATTTATATCGCTCTAAACCCACCTACCTGGAAATTTCTGATAAAAAAATATCTAAACTTACGGCCATTAAATATTTACTTGACAATCATTTCAACTTAAAAACTGAAGAAACCATAGCCTTTGGAGATAATTACAACGATGTGGAGATGATTAAGGGCGTTGGTCTCGGGGTAGCAGTTGGTAATGCCCGGGAAGAAGTTTTAGAAGTTGCCAATATTATCACAAAAAGTGGAAAAGAAGATGGTGTAGCCCAAAGCTTAAAGGAATTGTTTAAAATAGCATAAAACGGCTGGTAATTTGAGATTCACATCTAATTAATGAAGTTCAATTGAAATACTGCTGAAATTTCTTATTGACAGTACTTCGACAGGCTAAACCTGAGTTAACAATTCCATTTGAAGGTTACATTTTTTGCTTTTTATCATTAACCTCAATTCATTATACTCAGCCTAGCCTGTCAAGGTTTCTCACCTAACCATTATGCTATAAACCAAAGTCCTGGATGTAGAGAAAAAGACTTGGGAACCCGCCACAATTCGAAAAGCTCAGCGTAACCTAAAGAAAACCTCTACCCTATAATTTTCTAAAAACAAGCACCTTCTAGTTTAGTCTTTTTTCTTTTTTCCTGCAACGAAGCGGTCTTGAATCTTCAACTAGATAACTGTATTTTTCAATATCTGCATTTACAGACTTATTCCTTAAGAAAAGTTTAAGAAATATTGTATTTTGGCGCCGCTATAAAATAATTACAATGGAGAATACCCCGGTTTTTACTAATGATGCAATTGTCTTTGGATTATTAATGCTCGCTTTGGGCTTTGTATTTTTTACGTCTTCTAAAAAAGAAGGTTTTTGGAAAAAATTCTATGCGGTAGTTCCGGCTTTATTGATGTGTTATTTATTACCGGCAATTTTTAATTCCCTGGGCTTAATAGACGACAGTACTTCACAGCTATATTTTGTAGCCAGTCGGTATTTATTACCAGCCGCACTGGTCTTAATGACCTTGAGTATAGACTTAAAAGCCATTTTTAATCTGGGGCCGAAAGCCCTTATCATGTTTTTTGCCGGCACCATAGGAATTGTAGTGGGCGGTCCCCTGGCCATCTTAATCGTATCTGCCATCTCCCCAGAAACCGTTGGTGGAGCCGGCCCAGACGCGATATGGCGCGGACTTTCTACCATTGCCGGAAGCTGGATTGGCGGTGGGGCCAACCAGGCAGCTATGCTCGAAATTTACGAATACAACCCCGAGTTATACGGCGGGATGGTATTGGTAGATATTGTAGTGGCAAACCTGCTTATGGCCGGATTACTTATGGGGATTGGTAAGAGTGATAAAATCGACAAATGGCTAAAAGCAGATAACTCTGCCATAACAGAACTTAAAGAAAAAGTTTCTGATTATGCTGAAAGTGTTACGCGAAATCCCACCTTACCAGATTATATCATTATGCTGTCCCTGGCTTTTGTAACCGTGGGTCTGGCACATTGGGGAGCCGATAATATTTCGGTCTTCTTATCTTCAAATTTTGAGGTTTTTAACGACAAAAAAAGTGCGCTTTCCTCGTTTTCCTCCTCTTTCTTTTGGATGATTACCATTTCTACCGCGGTGGGAATTGCTTTTTCATTTACAAAACTAAAATCTTATGAAGGCGCCGGTGCCAGTAAATTGGGTAGTATTTTTATTTATATCCTGGTAGCTACAATTGGAATGAAAATGGATTTAGGAATGGTTTTCGACAATCCCGGGCTAATAGGAATTGGTTTGATTTGGATGTCCATTCACGTCATTTTCCTATTTGTTACCGCAAAGATTATAAAAGCACCTTACTTTTTCCTGGCCGTTGGAAGTCAGGCGAACGTGGGAGGAGCTGCTTCTGCGCCGGTAGTGGCAGCCGCATTTCATCCTTCCCTGGCAACAGTTGGTGTTCTGCTGGCCGTTTTCGGTTATGTAGTAGGAACTTATGGCGCTATCTTGACCACTATTTTAATGCAAATTGCTGCCGGAAGTTAAGTTGTCTTCAGCAATAAAAAATTCAGAAGAAATTATTTTTAAAGGTTTTCCTGAAGTTAAAAATAAAACGCAAGACCTGATAATAAATTGAAACTTATCCATGTAGATGAAAGTTCAAAATTTAAGTATTTAAATCTCGATTATCGAGTAAAAGTTTTACGCAACAACAACGCTAAAAACTAAAATTATAAGATATTTGTTATCTAATCTGAAACCAAAAAAATGAAAAAAATAAGCATTCTTTTACTGGCGATTATTGCCTTTAGTTCCTGTAACAAGAAAGAAAGCAACCTTGTAGTAAACGCGAATATCGAAGGATTGAGAAAAGGTACTGTTTATCTGCAAAAGATTGAGGATAGCCTTATGGTAAATCTAGACTCTGTTGTGGTGAGCGGCAATGATAACATCAGTTTAGAGACCTATATAGAGAGTCCGCAAATTATGTACCTCTACCTCAACAAAGTGGATAATTCACAGTATGATGATCGCATAGATTTTTTTGCTGAAAAAGGGGAAGTTACCATTAAAACCAGCCTGGAAAAATTTGGGACAGATGTTGAGATAACCGGAGCCAAAAACCAGGAAAAGCTGGAAGAATACCGCCAGATGATGACGCGTTTTAACGATAAAAACCTGGACCTAATTAAGGAAAACTTCGAAGCCCAAAAAGAAAAGGATGAAGAAAAAATAATGGCGATAGACAAGCAATATGAAGGCTTGCTTAAAAGAAAGTATCTTTATACCGTGAACTTTGCCATAAACAACAAAGATTTGGAGATCGCTCCATATTTGGCACTTTCAGAAGTATTTGATGCCAATATTAAATACCTCGATACCATCTATACATCCCTAAAGCCTAAGGTTAAAAAATCACTTTATGGCGAGCAGTTAAAAGACTATCTAAAAGAGCGAAAAAAGGAAGAAAAACAAAAAGAGAACATTAAAGAAGTTGAAACTGAAACCGAGAATTAATCGTTTTAATTCTGAAAAATTAGCGCCCCTGTTCCCTGACAGGTTTTTTTTATTTCAATAACATCTGCTTAAAGATTAAAGATCCTAAAGGTTACAGTATGTCTTTTTTCAAATGAGTATGATGAGTAAAAATAGGTATTACCTGAATTGATAAAATATAAAAGACTTTAAATAGATTTCAGTATTAAAAAAAGCACTTCAAGCTTTAATATTTTATTAGCTAAGATTTATTGCTTCTTTTTCTACATTTGGATAAAACCAAGCTATGTCGAAAAAAGTACACGAAGAAAACAATTACGACCTTATCTGTGCCGGGGGCGGAATTATGAGCGCTACCCTTTCCTTAATGCTAAAACTCATAGACCCAAAGCTTAAGATTATTATTTTTGAAAAACTCGATAAGGTGGCAGAAGAAAGTTCTGGCGCCTGGAATAACGCGGGCACGGGACATTCGGCTCTTTGCGAACTCAATTACACGCCACAAAAAGAGGACGGAAGCATAGATATAAGCAAGGCGCTAGAAATATTTAGTCAATTTGAAACCAGCAAACAATTTTGGAGCTATTTGGTAGAACAAAAATTGATTATAGAACCCAAAGATTTTATTCATTCGGTACCACATCATAGCTGGGTAACAGGCGAAGAGGATGTTACTTTTCTAAAAAAACGTTTTGAAGCCCTCACTAAAACCGCGATGTTTGAAGAAATGCAATTTTCTGAAGACCATAAGACATTAGCAAAATGGTTTCCACTAATTGCCAAAGGCAGGGAAAACCAGAAAATGGCCGGCACTCGTATGGAGATAGGCACCGAAGTGAATTTTGAAGATCTTACCCAAAAATATTTTAAAATATTAGAAAAACAATTCGATGTTCGGGTTTTGCGAAATACCGATGTTTTAGATGTAGATCCCGAAAAAGAACTGGAATGGTTGGTAAAAACAAAGGATCTTAAATCGGGGCAAATTACTTACTACGACGCCGAGCATGTTTTTATTGGTGCCGGTGGTGGCGCACTGCCATTATTGCAAAAAGTAGAAATTGAAGAAAAAGATGGCTATGGCGGGTTTCCGGTAGATGGGCAATGGCTTACCTGCAATAATCCCGAGGTCATCGCAAAACACGATGCCAAGGTGTACAGTAAAGCAGGACCCGATGCTCCTCCCATGTCCACTCCTCACCTGGACACAAGATATATTAATGGAAAGAAAGAATTGCTATTTGGACCTTTCGCAGGTTTTACCACTAAATTTCTAAAAGAAGGTTCAAAATTAGACCTTATAAAAAGCATCAATCTCGATAATATTCCTTCTATGTGGGGTGTATTTTGGCATAATCTTCCGCTTACAGAATATTTAATTAAGCAGGTGAGCATGGGGCATAGCGACAGAATGGAGGAACTTAGAAAATTTATAAAAGATGCTAAAGATGAAGATTGGGACTTAAAAGTTGCCGGCAAGCGAGTGCAAATCATAAAAAGGGACAAGGAACAGGGCGGCATCCTGGAATTTGGCACCGATGTGGTTCACAGTAAAGACGGTACCATTACGGCCTTGTTAGGTGCATCTCCCGGTGCATCGGTAGCTGTGCATATTATGTTGGAAGTTATCCAGCTTGCCTATCCCGAGAAATTAAAGCAACAGGAATGGCAAGATAAGCTGACAGAAATGATTCCATTCTGGAACAAAAGTATAAAAGACAATCCTGTTGAATTTAAAAAGGTACAGGCTAATTCTTCAGAAAAATTAGCATTGAATGTTATACATTAAATTGTAGTTGAATTTCTTTCGCTTTGTAAAATTCAGCGTAATTCACTCAGAAGATTCCGGAATATTCCCAACAAAAAGAGGCTGTCTAAAATATAAAATGTCAACGTCATTACGTCCCGATAGCCGGGAGAAGTGAAGTAATCTGCTTATTGATTTCCAACAGGTTGGAGATTGCTTCGTGCCTCGCAATGACGAAACACGGTATCTTTAAAGAGCCGATGGAGGGACTCCCTTCGATCCCGAAAAATGGAGGGACTCAGGATATCCCGAACCCTCGTCCCTTTATTTTAAAAAACTAAAGTCCTTAAAAAATCCTGAATTCTTCAATATTTTAAGAGCCGATGGAGGGACTCGAACCCACGACCTGCTGATTACAAATCAGCTGCTCTAGCCAGCTGAGCTACATCGGCGGTTATTAGAGCGCGTTAACCTTAGTCACTAAAGCTTCTGCCTTAGTTTCCAGCTCTTTTTGTATCGATTTAAAATGTTGCTTTTTATTTTCCACATTTTTTTGATTAATCTTAGTGATTAATTCATCAAAATTTGCAATTGCTTCGTCAACAATAGCTTCAGTCTTTTCAGCATCCTTAGGATTTGCCATTTGATGGATGTATGCCGCATCAATAATGTCTCCCATTACATAATTCACATCCCTTTTTAATAATCTCTTACTTGCCATATCACTTTATTTTCGGCTGCGAAATTACACTATTTTCTTTTATAAAATAACGGAAGTCTAAAAATTATTTCGCTGCTTTTTTTAATGCATTTAAAGCCTCTGGAATATGCTTTGAAGCCCCCATATTATTAAAACGATGAATTAACTTTTTATCCCTATCAAACACAAAAGTTTCCCTACCGGGGAGCAAACCCAGCATTCCCGCTTTTACACCAAAGGCTTCGCGAGCGCGTTTTTCTTTATCGGCAAGCAACACAAAAGGTAACCTCAACTTAGTTGCAAATTTTTTATGGGAATTTTCGTTATCTGTACTTATTCCTATCACTTCGGCTCCCAAATCCTGAAATTCTTCATAGCTATCCCTAAAGCCACAAGCTTGTTTGGTGCAACCCGGTGTAAAATCTTTTGGGTAAAAGAAAATCACTAAAGCCTTATCTTCCACCCTGGAAAAATGATAGTTTTCTCCATCCTGATCTTTCAAAGTTAAACGCGGTAGCTTATCCCCAATTTCAAGTGCCATTTTATTCTCCTTTATAGGTTACAAAATTTCTTGGAGTTTCATACAGGGTTACTTCCAGGTCTAAATTAGACCGCAGTTTATTCCGTAATTTTTTCCAAATAACTACAACAATATTCTCGGCGGTAGGATTAAGCTCGTCAAAAGGTTTTACCTCTTTATTGAGGTTTTTATGATCAAAAGGAACCTCTACTTCTTCGTAAATAAGTTTTTTTAACCTTTTTAGATCCATCACAAAACCCGTTTCAGGATCAATTTTCCCGGTTACTTTAACGATTAATTCGTAATTGTGCCCGTGATAATGCGGATTGCTGCATTTCCCAAAAATCTCCCGGTTTTTTTCGTCACTCCAGTCCTTGCGATACAAGCGGTGTGCTGCATTAAAATGAGCTTTTCTATTTACGCTTAATCTCATTTTTTAATACTTGAATAATACTTATCGAAAATTATCTTGAACCACTCGGTATATTCCTGTGGGTTCACCGCTATATCAGCTTTTATGTCTTCCAGGCTCATCCATTTCCAGTTGGCCACCTCATCTGGATTGGGTTTTGGATCGTCTTCATAATTTCCAATCATGATATAATCGTACTCATGCTCGGTGAGACCATTGCTAAAAGGTGCCTTATAAATAAAGGACATCACTTCTTTTAAATTGGTGCTAAACCCCATTTCTTCCTGAAGCCTTCGCTTCCCGGCTTCAATGTTGCTCTCCCCTTCCCTTTGGTGACTACAACAGGTATTGGTCCACAGGCCGGGCGTATGATATTTAGAAAGTGCCCGTTGCTGGATCATCAATTCATTTTTTTTATTAAAGACAAATACCGAAAACGCCCTGTGTAACAGAGCTTTTTCGTGGGCTTCTATCTTCTCCATTAACCCAATTTGCTCGTCCTTCTCGTTAACTAAAATTACTTTTTCTTTTTCCATTTTTTTATTTCAAACTCAAATGTACAAAATAGCTAACGCCATTTGCAAGTGTTTATAAACATAAGCCTTTTTTAGCTGTCAAACCCGGTAATTTTATGAATCGTCTAAAGTTTGTTCGCTTCAATATGCCTTCAGGATTCTAAAAAACAGACCGTGAGTAGAATATTGAGATAAAGAAACTTTTTCTTCGACTCTCTTGAAGTTACCCCAGATTCATCAGCTATAAAAATCAGTGATTTTCATTAAATTAATATTACTTTTGCCTTTGCAAAATAGGCTATAAAAAGTCAATTTCCTGTCGAGCATAAAGAAAGACAGGTAGCACCAATATATTTTATAGATGAAGAGTTTTCAGAAAGAATTAAACAGAAGAAGAACTTTTGGGATTATTTCTCACCCCGATGCCGGTAAAACCACCCTCACCGAAAAGCTTTTGCTATTTGGGGGCGCGATACAGGAAGCGGGAGCGGTAAAATCCAATAAAATTAAAAAAGGCGCAACCAGTGATTTTATGGAAATTGAACGCCAAAGGGGGATATCTGTAGCAACTTCGGTCTTAGGCTTTGAATACAAGGATATAAAGATCAACATTCTCGATACTCCCGGGCATAAGGATTTTGCTGAAGATACTTTTAGAACCCTTACCGCGGTAGATAGTGTGATTGTGGTGATAGACGTTGCCAAGGGAGTGGAAGAGCAAACCGAAAAACTCGTGGAGGTTTGTAGAATGCGAAATATCCCAATGATCGTTTTTATTAATAAGATGGATCGTGAAGGGAAAGATGCTTTTGAGTTGCTTGATGAAATTGAACAAAAATTAAACCTTACCGTTACCCCTTTGAGCTACCCCATTGGGATGGGCTATGATTTTAAGGGAATTTATAATATTTGGGAAAAGAATGTAAACCTGTTTACCGGTGATCCCAGGAAAGATATTGAAGACACCATAGAAATTTCAGATCTTACTTCTAGCGAGCTGGACGATTTAATTGGTGATGAGGCCGCCAACGAGCTAAGGGAAGAACTGGAGCTGGCGCAGGGTGTTTATCCTGAATTCGACAAAGACGCTTATCTAAGAGGACAGCTGCAACCGGTGTTTTTTGGTTCGGCCTTAAATAATTTTGGAGTTCGGGAGTTGTTAGATTGTTTTATAAGCATCGCCCCTACCCCGCGTCCCAAAGAAAGTGAAGAACGCATCGTTAAGCCTGAAGAGGATAAATTCACAGGTTTTGTGTTTAAGATTCACGCCAATATGGATCCCCGGCACCGAGACCGACTCGCTTTTGTGAAAATTGTTTCGGGTACTTTTGAAAGGAATAAGCCTTACCTGCACGTGAGAAACGATAAAAAACTAAAGTTTGCCAGTCCCAACGCATTTTTTGCTGAAAAGAAAGAGATTGTAGATGTTTCATATCCCGGTGATATTGTAGGATTGCACGATACCGGAAACTTTAAAATTGGAGATACACTCACAGAAGGAGAAGCTTTAAATTACCGCGGAATTCCAAGTTTCTCCCCGGAACATTTTAGGTATATTAACAACGCCGATCCTATGAAATCTAAACAACTGGCAAAAGGAATAGACCAGTTGATGGATGAAGGGGTTGCGCAGCTTTTCACGTTAGAACTTAACGGCAGAAAAATTATTGGAACCGTGGGTGCGCTACAATTTGAGGTAATTCAATATAGATTGGAACACGAATATGGTGCCAAATGTACCTACGAAAACCTAAATGTTCACAAAGCGACCTGGATTGAAGCTGAAGATGAAAAAAGCGAAGAGTTTAAAGATTTTAAAAGATTAAAATCTAAATTTCTCGCCAAAGACAAAAAAGGACAGCTGGTATTTCTCGCCGATTCGCAATTCTCTTTGCAAATGACCCGCGATAAATATCCATCCATTAAATTCCATTTTACTTCAGAATTTTAAGCTCCGGAAAACAATAACGGGTTGGTTTTATAAAAGATAAGACTTTGTCATTCAGAGTAGAGCTTGCGGAACGAAGAATCTTCAATAAGCCAGATTGGTGAGATCCCTCTTTTAATCAGAATGACAAAGTCTTACAATGACAGTACGCTTGTCATTCAGAGTGGAGCTTGCGGAACGAAGAATCTTCCACAAGCCTGATTGAAAAGATTCCTCCTTCGTCGGAATGACAAAGTCTTACAATGACAAAGCGGTACAACGACAGTACCCCTGTCATTCAGAGCGCAGCTTGCGAAGCGAAGAATCTTCCACAAGCCTGATTGAAGAGATTCTTCCTTCGTCGGAATGACAAAGCGTTGCAATGACAGTACCCTTGTCATTCAGAGCGCAGCTTGCTGAGCGAAGAATCTTCCATAAGCCTAACGTGAAAGATTCCTCCTTCGTC
Source organism: Salegentibacter echinorum (assembly GCF_900129445.1). Lineage (GTDB taxonomy): Bacteria > Bacteroidota > Bacteroidia > Flavobacteriales > Flavobacteriaceae > Salegentibacter > Salegentibacter echinorum. The sequence goes on along the minus strand of NZ_FQVT01000004.1, from coordinate 313,850 downwards.
GGAATGACAAAGCCTTACAATGACAAAGCGGTACAACGACAGCACCCTGTCATTCAGAGCGCAGCTTGCGGAGCGAAGAATCTTCCACAAGCCTGAGTGAAGAGATTCCTTCTTCGTCGGAATGACAGAGCGTTAAAATGACAATACGCTTGTCATTCTTAGCGCAGCCTGCGGAGCGAAGAACCTACCACAAGCCAGATTGAAAAGATTCCTCCTTCGTTGGAATGACAAAGTCTCGGAATGACCAAGTGTTACAACGGCAGCACCCTGTCATTCAGAGTGGAGCTTGCGGAGCGAAGAATCTTCCATAAGCCTAACGTGAAAGATTCCTCCTTCGTCGGAATGACAAAGTCTTACAATGACAAAGCGGTACAACGACAGTACCCTTGTCATTCAGAGCGCAGCTTGCGGAGCGAAGAATCTTCCACAAGCCTGAGTGAAGAGATTCCTCCTTCGTCGGAATGACAAAGTCTCGGAATGACAAAGCCTTACAATAACAGCACCCTGTCATTCAGAGCGCAGCTTGCGAAGCGAAGAATCTTCATCGTGCTTCTCAGTTTCTTATTTTTATTTAAATTAGAACAATGAAAACTCTGGGAACCCATAATTACTATGTTTATATCTTAACTAATAGGTATAAAACCGTTTTATATACCGGTGTAACTAACAATTTAAAGAGACGCTTGTTTGAACATAGAAATCCAGAAGCCTTCTCCAAAGCTTTTACTACAAAATACAAATGCTTTTTTCTTATTTATCACGAACATTTTTTTAATGCGGAAACAGCAATTCGGAAAGAAAAGATTATTAAAGGCTGGTCACGAAAGAAAAAAAATAAACTGATATCAGCGTTCAATCCTGAATGGCGGTTTTTAAATGATGAGATTTGATTCATAGTAGTGAGGCTTGAAGAGATTCCTCCTTCGTCGGAATGACAAAGTCGTACAATGACAAAACGGTACAACGACAGCACTCTTGTCATTCAGAGTGGAGCTTGCGGAACGAAGAATCTTCCACAAGCCTGAGTGAAGAGATTCCTCCTTCGTCGGAATGACAAAGTCTCGGAATGACAAAGCCTTAACAGCACCCTGTCATTCAGAGCGCAGCCTGCGGAGCGAAGAATCTTCCACAAGCCTGAGTGAAGAGATTCCTCCTTCGTCGGAATGACAAAAGTCTCGGAATGACAAAGCGGTTCAATGACAAAGCGGTACAACGACAGCTCCCCTGTCATTCAGAGCGCAGCTTGCGAAGCGAAGAATCTTTCATAAACCTGATTGAAGAGATTTTTTCTTTCGTGGGAATTCTAAAAAAAGCTCCTGTTAAAAATAAAGACAGACTTACGGAGTGTAAATTACCGCATATTTTCATATATTTTCCGCGTAATTGTGGTTTATGGATACATTAGACGAACTTATCTCCCAATTCGCATCGGCGGTTTGGGGTCTTCCTTTGGTAATTTTACTCATAGGAGGCGGATTTTACTTACTTATTTTATCAAAATTTCTTCCGTTTAGATACCTGGGACATTCGCTGGACCTGCTAAGGGGGAAATACAATAACCCGAACGATCCCGGGGAAATAAACCATTTTCAAGCGCTCTCTACTGCCCTCTCCTCTACCGTGGGTATGGGGAACATTGCCGGCGTAGCCGTAGCTATCGCCCTTGGCGGGCCCGGTGCCATCTTTTGGCTTTGGATAAGCGCCATTGTAGGAATGGCTACCAAATTTTTCACCAATAGCCTTGCCGTGATGTACCGGGGGAAAGATACACAGGGAAACATTCAGGGCGGGGTGATGTATTTTATAGAAGAAGGACTGGGAAAAAAATGGAAGTTTATGGCCATCTTTTTTAGTGTCGCCGGTTTAATTGGGGCCTTGCCCGTTTTTAATGTAAACCAACTTACCCAGGCCATTAATTTTATTTTGTTAGAGCCCAATAATGTTCCTACGGGATTTACCACAAACCTTATCATTGGCATTATCCTGGTGATACTCACGGCTGTAGTGATTTTAGGCGGATTAAAACGGATTAGCCAAACCGTTTCCCGATTAGTACCGGCAATGGTGGTGCTTTACTTTATTTCAGTATTAATTATTTTAGTGGTTAATTTTGATGTAGTGCCCCAGTATTTCTCTATGATCTTTACCGATGCGTTTGCGGCCGAAAATTATAAAGGCGAACCTATGCTGGGCGGAGTTCTGGGCGGCTTAATTATTCTTGGCGTACGCCGGGGAGCTTTCTCTAACGAGGCCGGAATTGGAACTGCGACTATGGCACACGGCGCCAGTAAAACTTCAGAACCAATTAGAGAAGGACTGGTAGCCATGTTGGGACCTGCCATAGATACCCTGGTGGTTTGTACCTTAACCGCGCTTTGTATTCTGGTTACCGGGATTTGGCAAACTACAGATGTTAACGGGGTGAGTTTAACCGCTGCCGCGTTCGAGGATTCTATTCCTTACGTGGGCGATTACCTGCTATTGCTGTGTATTGCCGCTTTTAGTATTTCTTCGCTGTTTTCTTTTTCATACTACGGTACCAAATGTCTCTCCTACCTCGCGGGAGCCGAAAATAAACATTATTATAACTACTTTTATATTGTAAGTATTTTATTGGGCGCGACCACTTCTTTGAGCGCAATGATTAACCTCATTGACGGTTTTTTTGCCCTAATGGCTATCCCTACAATGATTGCCACATTGATTCTCGCGCCAAAAGTGATGAAAGAAGCCAGAAGATATTTTAAGAAATACCTGGGTTAATCGAAGAAACAAGATCGCTTTCGCTGCAAGAATATAGAATCAAGACTAAAACTACATAAAGAATAAAACTAGACTTAAAACACACCTTAGAAAAAACTTTAAAATTATTCAGAGTTAAGATTTTTCTACTACCTGAAAGACTTTTAGTTCTTTTCCGGTTACTTTTTGCAACAAATCTCTTTTCCTCAAGCATCCCCAGATCTCAAGTTCGGGGGCGCTGTGGGTGGTAATTAAAAGCCTTATACTTTCTTTGTTATTTTCAATCTCCAGTTTTTGGACATTTTGATAATGACTGCGATCCAGGCCGTCTGCAACCCTTAGTAGTGCCGAAAGCTTTTTTACCCTTTTTCGCAGCTTTTTACTCAGTTCTTTATAAGGAATATGTTTCTTGGTGGGCGCCGATTTACGGTGATACCTGGCTACATTGGCCATTAAATCTACTTCGTCTTCTTTAAAACCAAGTAAATCTGAATTCTTGATTAAATATAAAGCGTGTTTGTGGTGTTTTCTATAAGAAATATAATACCCAATATCGTGCATTAAGCTGGCATACTCCAACAGTTCCCTATCACCTTCTTTTAACTTTAATTCAGCTTTAAATTCATCGAAGAGCTGTAGGGCAAAATTAGCTACGTGGGTAGAATGGGCTTCCAGCCAGTCGCATTTTCGCAGTAATTCAAAAATACTTCTACGCCGCGGGTCTTTAAAATTGGCAACCAGGTCTAAGTTAAGCTGATCTTTTTCTGTTTCTATAAAGTTTAAGATCATCCCTTCCCGAAGCGCTTCTTCAGAAATTCTAATTTTTTTAATTTTAAATTCATCGACCAAGAACTTTAATAATACCATTCCCGGGTTTATGATATCTACCCGTTTTTCTTCTAATGCCTTTACTTTAAGTCGGTGTTTTTTATCCAGCTGAATAAAATCTTCGTACAGGTTTTTAAAGTCCTTAGCACTAAATTCCAGTTCATTCAGACTTCTATTGGCGGTAATCTCATTTTTTGAAGCAACCATCGCCCCAATATTTTCCATAGTGCCCGAGGAGCCGATGATGGTTTTTACCTTATGTTTTTTAGCCAGTTTGATCACCTCGGTGAGTTCTTCCCTAAAATGTTTTTGCAGTTCTTCTATTTCAGATTCTTTAATAGGATCAGACGCAACGAAAGCTGCCGCCATCCTGGCCACACCAAGTTTTAAACTATTATAGTAAATAAATTCCTTATTGTTCCCAATGATAAACTCTACACTACCGCCGCCAATATCTATCATAAGCACCATTTCCTCCCCCAACGCGATCCCGTGCCTTACCGCAAAGCCAATCATTTCGGCTTCCATTTGTCCGGAAATCGCCCTTACTTTAATCCCTACTTCTTCGCTAACTTCCTGGATAAAATCCCCTCCATTTTCGGCCTCCCGAATGGCACTGGTCGCAAAAGCAAGAATATTCTCCACCTCATAACTATCGCATAAAAACTTAATACGCCGCAGTGCTTCCAGCCCTCGGTTCATCGCTTCCCGGCTTAACTTATCTTCCAGGCCCTTTTCGGCGAGGCTCACCATTTCTTTTAATTTATTAACCGTTCTAAAACTACCATCGGGATAGATATCTACCAAAACGGCGTGAAAAGAGTTTGTTCCCAGGTCTATCGCGGCAATTCGCTTGGCTGGTTCTGCGCTGGCTTTAGTCATAAGCTGGTGGTTTTATGCTGAAAAGCTATTTTAAGATTGACTTCTAAAGTAAGTAATAATTATCAAAATATTCTTATTTCTAAAAGAAGTCGACTAGCGAGGAAAGCTTAGTTAGCTGGACACAAGATGGCCCATTTTCATCGGGGAAAGCTTACCACTCCCCATAGGGACACTGGACGAACAGCCGATTTAGTTAATCCCGCAAGTGCGGGACATTCATGTTAGGCTCCCGAAAAATCGGGACAGCCCGTACCGGCCCCCATTTTTATCGGGGAATGCTTAGTTATTAGCTACTGGCTTTTCCCTTCAAATATGTTTCAGGTGTAAACACAGCCAGTTTACTTTTTTTATAATCTTTTACGTTTCTTGTAAGTATAATACTTATTTGTCCGTTTTCTATAGCTGAAAAGTTTTGTAATGCATCTTCAAAATCCTTGAATTTTGAGTTTAGTGCTCCAAAAACAACTTCTTTATCCATAGAAGTAATATATATAATATTTAAAAGCTGTTTAATTTTCTCAATTATGATTTCGTGTTTTGCTGTTTTTCTAAGCAAGTAATAAACATTACAAATTATTACGGGTGTTGTAAATCCCTTAATTGTCTCAGATTCGCAAAGATTTAGAATTTCAGTCGCAAACTCAGCAAATGGCTCACGATCAAAAAAGAAATCTAAAATTACGTCAGTATCTATAAGAACTTTATCCATTTATGAATATTTTTCTTCTAACCTGTTTCTAAGTTCTTTTTTATATTCCATATCAGTTTTTGGCATTTTAAAAGATCCTTTTAAAGACTTAACGATTGGATTGAGTTTTTTAGCTTTTACTTTTTGCTCTTCTTTAGTTAGAACTTTCAAGTAGTTTTCAATTATATCTGACAAACTACGATTCTTATCCTTTGCGTATTTTTTAGCTCTTTTAATGATCTCTTGTTCAATCGTAAGTGTTAATTTAGTATTCATATCAGAATAGTTTTCGTTTACTAAAATACAAATATAAGTAGAAATTTTATTACACGTGTTAATTTATTAATAAAAACACGTATTTTAGTTTTAGCTTATGACTAACGGTTTTGTATAACCGTCAGCTACGGGTTAATATGCGTTAATTTTCGGTTTGGCACAGACGTTAGCAATTCCGCGTGGATTCGGACGTAGTCGAATCCGCCGTAATTGCGGTTATACAATGTTACTTGCAGTTTTTAATTCCTGTCAGTTTTCATTTTTATCAATTCTTCTCGGAAGCTTAAATTTTCTAATTTATCAAATTTGAATTTAGTAAGATGTTCTCTTTTCTTTCTCATATGTCTACTTAGTTCATACATTCCAGTTTTGAAAAGGTCGAGCTTTTTATTTATATTTTTTAACTCGTTTAATTCCATACTTAAATTGTATTGACTTATTCCTGTTCCAGAAATCCTAGTTTTTAATCCAAAAATAAATGGTTTTACAGGTTCCCCAACAGTTGTTCCAATCGCCCAATAACAATGAGTTACGACATTTCTAATTTCAATCAAATCAGAGAAGAGAGTAATCATCTTTTTTATTCTCTGTTTGTCATTTTCACTGTTGTAACTATGATTCATAGTCGACTGGAAAATTGATTTGATAGGTTCTGCCGTTAGTTTTTCAGTAAAGAAATCCGCATAAATCTGGTCTTTTAGTCCGTTGTTTATAAGAATGCTTTTAACACAAGATTTGAAATAATGAGTAGTCTGTTCAAAGTCAACATTAAATTTACCAAGTTCAGTATAAACTAAATTTGTGGTTTCAATAAATTCTTTTTCTTCGTCGTTCATCAAATTGAAGTAACTCGTTATATCCTGCACAATATAATTATTTAATCAGAAATATTTCGGAATAAACGCAGGTTTAGCTTGTTTTATTTATTTGAAATATTAGGTGTAAACCAAACTGCATTCATTCAAACAAAAAAAGCGCCCGGTAAGGACGCTTTTTATTTAATTTCCGAAGAAAATTTTTCTTAATTAAGCAGTTACTTCTTTATCTTCTTCTACTTCTTTCTTTTTAGATTCGATCTTAGATCTATCGCTTACACTGTCATACATTACGGGCGTTGCGATAAATAAAGAGGAATAAGTACCAACTATCACCCCAATAATCAAGGCAAACATAAAGCCTCTAATGCTTTCCCCGCCAAAGATAAAGATGGCAAGTAACACGATTAAGGTGGTAAGCGAGGTGTTTAACGTACGGCTTATGGTACTATCTAAAGCCACATTCACTGTTTTGCCAAGTGGCCAGCTGGTGTGCTCGTTTACAAATTCCCTTACCCTATCAAACACCACCACGGTATCGTTAAGCGAGTAACCAATTACGGTTAGAATTGCCGCGATAAACGCCTGGTTAATTTCCATATTAAATGGCATCACTTTATATAGCAGGGAGAAAATACCCAGTACAATAATAACATCGTGCGCTACTGCAGCTACCGCTCCAATACTAAATTGCCATTTTCTAAATCGTAATAAAATATATAAGAAAATCACTACCAGCGATCCTAAAATCGCCCAGAACGAGTCGTTCTTAATATCATCGGCAATTGTTGGACCTACTTTCATAGACTGCATAATTCCAAGATCCTTTCCTGCTCCCCCGGCGTTAAAGTCATCGTAACTCAAATCTGAAGGAAGGTAAGATTGTAAAGCATCGTAAAGTTTACGCTGAATTTCGTTATCTACAGCAGTACTCTCTTCGTTTACTTTATATTTTGTCGTAATTTTTAACTGGTTGTTAGGACCAAAAGTCTTTGCTTCGGCACTTCCAAATACCTCTACCAGGTCTTCTTCAACATCGGTTGGGTTTATATCCTGGTCGAATCGAACTGTATAAGTTCTACCTCCAACGAAATCAACTCCCTGGTTTAAGCCCTGAACTGCAAGCGAACCAATACTAATAACCAATAGCACTGCGGAAATCACATAAGCCATCTTACGCTTTTTAAGCCAGTCTATTTTTACATTGGTAAATAAGTTTTTGGTAGCCCCGGTAGCAAATTCCAACGATTTTCCTTTAGTACCATAACCATCTATAAACAACCTGGTAATAAAAATAGCTGTAAATAAAGAGGTTGCAATACCAATAAGTAAAGTAGTTGCAAAACCTTTAATTGGCCCGGTTCCTAAAATTAAAAGGATAAAACCAGTTAGACCGGTGGTAATATTCGCATCTAAAATGGAAGAAAGCGCATTGCTAAATCCGTCTTTAATGGCGTCTTTTTGCATTTTACCTTTTGCCAACTCTTCCTTAATCCTTTCGAAAATAAGTACGTTAGCATCTACAGACATACCAATGGTTAACACAATACCGGCAATACCAGGTAAAGTTAATACCGCACCAAGTCCTGCAAGGATTCCAAAGATAAGCAGGATGTTAAGTGCCAGGGCTACATCGGCGAAAAGCCCAGCTTTTCCGTAGTAGAAAACCATCCAAATCAATACAAAAACCAAAGCAATGGCAAAAGACCAAATCCCGCTGTCTATGGCTTCCTGACCTAAACTTGGCCCTACAATTTCACTCTGAATAATATCTGCGGAAGCAGGCAATTTACCGGCCCTTAGTACGTTGGCCAAATCCTGACCTTCGGTAATTCCAAAATCCCCGGTGATTTCACTTCGTCCCCCGGAAATTGCCCCGGTAGAAACCCCCGGTGCAGAATAAACCGTATTATCTAAGACAATCGCAATATTACTTTGTTGGTTAGAAGCCTGCCCGGTCATATCTTCCCAAATCTTTGCTCCACGGCCGTTCATTTGCATAGACACCGCGATACGTCCCATCTGGTCGTAAGTTTGTTGGGCATCGGTAATTACGTCCCCGCTAAGTGGCGGCTCCATATTACGATTTCCTTTAAGGGCATAAAGCCCTACAGCATCAGATTCGTCTTTTGGGATTCCCCATACAAACTTCGCATAGCGCTGTGAAGAAGGTAAAAGTGATCTTACCTGAGACATAGCAAGGTAATCGTTCACCTTTGCCGTATCCTGGGCAGAGAAATAAGCTAAAACCGGACCACCCTGAAAGCCGGGACCCTGTACCAAATCAAACAACGGATTGTTCCCGGTACTTACATCGGTAGTATCTTCGCTTTCGGCAAGTAATTCGTCTATATCACTTTGTGCATCATCGGTAGCAGTAGAATCTGATTGAGTTTCAGCTTTTTTGCTATCCTTATTTACAATGTTTTTTAGCACATTATTGGCCTGTCCTAAAAAGTTACCGAGTTCGGTATTTTTATAAACATGCCAAAATTCTAACTGGGCGGTACTTTGCAGTAAACCTTTCACCCTGTTAATATCTTTTGCTCCCGGTAATTCTACCAGGATCCTACCAGAGTTTCCTAAACGTTGAATGTTAGGTTGCGTAACCCCAAATTTATCGATACGTTTTCTTAATACTTCAAAAGCCGAAGTAATAGATTCGTCAACTTTTCTTCTAATAATGCCCTCTACCTCAGTATTGGACATTTCAAAATTAACCTCGTTGCTTAAAGTCTTATTGGCAAAAACATCTGGAGAAGCCAATTTCGCATCTGGAATATTATTAAAAGCCTGGAAGAACAGGTCTATATAATCATCCTGACTGTCTTTAGAAGCTTCGTCTGCTTCGGCAAGTGCCTTATTAAAAGCAGGATCGTTGGTGTTGTTTGCAAGTCCAGCAAGAATATCCTTTACCGAAATTTGAAGAATCACATTAATCCCTCCTTTAAGGTCCAGTCCTTTATTTAGTTCTTTTCCTTTTGCATCGTTGTAAGTAATTCCTGCAATAATCTCATTATTGGCAATAGAGTCGAGATACTTCTGCTCTTCAGCGTCTCTTATCGCTGAGTAATCCTCAACATTTTCGCTTACCTTTTGCCTGGCAAAATCTTCAGCTTCCCTTTCTACTTCAGCAGTAATAAAAGTAAAAGACAACTGATATAAACATACCAGCCCAAATAAAATTGCAAAAACCTTAATCAGTCCTTTGTTCTGCATTATTCCTTAAATTATATAATTAGGTCAATTTTAAAAACGGACAAATATAGGGTTTCAAAAATGAAATGCCAACAATTTTTTTTTGAATAATTTAACTTTTAAAACCGTGTTGGCCAGGAAAGAATTGACTGCAAAGAGCACCGGGATGCACACATAGAACACAGCAACAGTTTTTTGTTGCATCTTGCTAATACCCTGAATTCAAACCAAGAAAATCACGCAACCACCCCTTCTTCAGCGAAGCTAAATTCATCACCTTCTTGCTCCATAATAGGCAACATTACCGTTTTTAAAAATTTTGGTAAGGAGTCTCAAACTAATGGGCTTTGAACTTCAAGTTAGGAGGAACTGAGGTTAACATACAGCCAAAACCAGGCTCTGTATCCACAAAAAAACTGTCTTAAAAGTAAGTAAACGCCATTAACTCCCAAACTTAATAACTATTGGGGTTATTGGGGCAGCGAAGTAATCTATCTGTTGATTTCCAACAAGCTGGAGATTGCTTCGTTCCCCGAAATGACGAATCACATTACCTTTAAGACAGCCTGTAATTCTTATAAATATGAACTTTTATAACTAAAGCTCTAAAAGTCCGTTAGTTTTCTTTACTCCTTCCGCACTTTCTTTTATTTTGGCTTTCTCTTTGTCGTCTAATTCAATTTCAACGATTTTCTCGAGACCGTCTTTACCTATAATAGCCGGCACTCCTATACAAAGATCGTTTAGGCCATATTCACCTTCTAGCATAGCCGAGCAGGGGAACATTTTCTTCTGGTCGCAGGCAATGGCCTGTACCAATCCAGAAACTGCAGCTCCAGGAGCATACCAGGCACTGGTTCCCAATAATTTTGTAAGGGTTGCACCACCAACTTTAGTATCTTCTGAAACCTTATTTAAACGCTCTTCGCTTAAAAAAGCGCTTACCGGCACAGAATTACGCGTAGCAAGTCTTGTTAGGGGCACCATTCCCGTGTCACTATGACCACCAATTACCATCCCATCAACATCTGATGTTGGGCAGTCTAAAGCTTCACTTAACCTGTATTTAAACCTGGCGCTATCTAAAGCTCCACCCATTCCAATAATTTTATTCTTCGGAAGTCCGGTGGTTTTATGCACCAAATAGGTCATAGTATCCATAGGATTACTAACCACGATTATGGTTACATTTGGAGAGTGTTTTATAAGGTTTGCTGAAACTTCTTTTACAATTCCCGCATTGATCCCAATAAGTTCTTCACGCGTCATTCCAGGTTTACGAGGAATACCACTGGTAATTACCGCAACATCACTGTTGGCAGTTGTTGAGTAATCATTTGTAGTGCCTTTAATTTTAGTATCAAAACCATTTAGGCTGGCGGTTTGCATAAGGTCCATGGCTTTTCCTTCGGCTAAGCCGTCTTTAATGTCGAGTATCACTACTTCTGAAGCAAAATCTTTAATAGCAACATACTCTGCACAACTGGCACCAACTGCACCTGCACCTACTATAGTAACTTTCATATTCTAAATTTTAATCGGTTAATATTTCACCCTCAAAAATACGAATATTGCCCTAGTTTAGCCATAAGATATTGATAAATCTGCCCGATTATATCCTAAAATGGAGCCCTGCATTAATGTGAAAAAACTTACCAACCGTAGCCATGGTACTCACCTTAAAACGGTTAAAATAAAGATTAAAACCAACATCGGCTTTAAACTGTGTATTATCCTTATCCAAATCGTCTAAACGCTTATTAATTAGCGGTAAAAGGGTGCCATTACCACCCATCGCATAAGTAAAATTAGAGTTAGTAGCCCCCAGTGCTCCAAAAACCTCGAAAGTATCGCCATATCTTTTTGAGCCCAAAACCGAAGCCATCCAAAGATCTGAATTTACATCTACCAGATCTAAAGAACCGAGATTTTCATCGCCGGCGTCTAAAGTTACCGGGCCAAATTCATATTCTACATCAAATTTATTATAAGCGATGATAGCTGCTGCCTGAAAATCATCTTCGTCGTTAAATTTAAAATATTGAGAAAAGTTGTGTTTAACAGCTGCCCCATAAGTGCTAAAAGACACGCCATCTACGGTGAGCTGCGGTAAAAAACGCACGGCAAATTCGGTTTCATAAGGCAACCCAACATTGGCCTGTATAAAAGGATAAGCTAAAACAGTTTTATTTGCCCCCTGAAAAGCGTTGAACTCATAATTTTTACCGGCAAATTCAAAACCGTACCTCACACTGGTCTCTCCCCCCAAAGCTGTAGGTACCACGGCATTTTCTTCACCAATAATACTAATTACTGCATCCCCACCATTGGAGTGAACATTTTGAAAATCTCTGTTAGAAATTGTTGAAGTTTGTTTATTAGACGGTACAAATAAAGCGTTCCCTTTAAATGAAATATCCACTTTCCAGGGCTTTAATGCCGTTGCCGAGGTAAACCAACCGGCACCGGCTTCATAAGCAGCACCTTCTGCGGCAGGACTGGCAAATTGATCGGCTAGAAATAACATTTCGTCGGCCAGTCGGTCTAGTTTACCCTCTTGCGCAAAAACGGAAGAGGTAGTGATCATAAAAAATAATACGATAAAGAATGTGTAGTTTTTCTTCAAAATAAGTAGGTATTTAGATTAGGTGGGGTAAAAATAGGAAAAAAACTGTTTTTATAACAAATTAGCCAAAAGATAAAAAACCCGCAGAAATTCTGCGGGTTTTAAACAATGTAATATTATTGGCTATTATGCATCAATATTTGCATACTTGGCATTTTTCTCGATAAATTCCCGTCTTGGCGGCACCTCATCCCCCATAAGCATAGAGAAAATCCTATCGGCCTCCAGACTGTTATCTACTGTTACCTGTCTAAGTTTACGGCGTTCAGGATCCATAGTAGTATCCCAAAGCTGTTCAGCATTCATCTCACCAAGACCTTTATAACGCTGTATTTGTACACCACCGCTATAACTTTCAGCAATTTCATCACGTTCTTCCTCACTCCAGGCATAGCGTTTTTTGCTACCCTTTTTCACGAGGTATAGTGGCGGGGTTGCAATATAAATATTCCCACCTTCTATAAGTTCTTTCATATACCTATAGAAAAAGGTTAGGATTAGTGTTTCAATGTGACTACCATCTACATCGGCATCACACATAATCACAATTTTATGGTATCTTAATTTATCGGTATTTAAAGCTTTACTATCTTCTTCAGTACCAATAGTTACCCCAAGTGCGGTATAGATGTTTTTTATTTCCTCGTTATCAAAAACTCGGTGAGTCATTGCTTTTTCAACATTCAGAATCTTACCCCTTAAAGGTAAAATAGCCTGAAATCTACGATCCCTACCTTGTTTTGCTGTTCCACCCGCAGAGTCACCCTCTACCAGGAATACCTCACTTTGCGTAGGATCCTGCTCAGAACAGTCAGATAATTTCCCCGGCAAACCACCAATACTCATCGCTGTTTTACGCTGCACCATATCGCGGGCCTTCTTAGCCGCATTCCTGGCCTGGGCCGCAAGAATTACTTTTTGGATAATAGTTTTAGCGTCATTAGGATTCTCTTCCAGGTAGTTTTCCAACATTTCTGAAACGGCCTGTGACACCGCCGAAGTCACTTCACGGTTCCCCAACTTGGTCTTAGTTTGCCCTTCAAATTGAGGTTCGGCTACTTTTACCGAGATGATCGCGGTAAGACCTTCTCTAAAATCGTCTCCCGTTACCTCAAACTTCAATTTGTCTAACATCCCGGAAGCATCTGCATATTTCTTAAGCGTAGTAGTTAAACCCCGTCTAAATCCAGATAAGTGCGTTCCACCTTCGTGGGTATTGATATTATTTACGTAGGAATGTAAATTCTCGTTAAAAGAAGTGTTATAAACCATAGCCACTTCTACAGGAATCTCGTTTTTCTCGCCTTCCATAGCGATTACATCGGCAATGATTGGCTCCCTGTTTCCGTCGAGAAATTTTATAAATTCCTTTAAACCTTCTTCGGAATAAAATCTTTCTGAAAGAAACTCCCCTTTTTCGTTTGTTTCCCGCTTATCAGTAAGGATCATTTCAATTCCCTTATTCAAATAAGCAAGCTCCCGCATTCTACTGGAAAGCGTTTCATAACTAAACTCTACACTTTGCTGAAAGATAGAAGTATCTGGCATGAAAGTTACCATAGTACCGTTAAGTTCGGTTTCCCCAACGGGTTTAACCGGATACAATGGTTTTCCAAATTCATACTCCTGTTCCCAAATTTGATTATCGCGGTAAACGGTAGCCTTTAAAGAGGAAGAAAGTGCATTCACACAACTTACCCCAACCCCGTGGAGTCCCCCGGAAACTTTATAAGAATCTTTATCAAACTTTCCCCCGGCACCAATTTTGGTCATCACCACCTGCAAGGCAGAAACACCTTCTTTTTTGTGCAGGTCTATTGGGATTCCTCTACCGTTATCCTCGGTAGTTACCGAGCCGTCTTCATTAATGGTAACTTTAATAGAATCACAATGACCGGCCATAGCCTCATCTATAGAGTTATCTACCACCTCATACACCAAATGATGCAAACCTCTGGTACCGGTATCTCCAATATACATAGAGGGACGCATGCGCACATGCTCCATCCCTTCTAAAGCCTGGATACTATCGGCCGAGTAATTCTGTTTTTTGGCTTCTTCGCTCATATATTCTGATAATTAAATTCGTCTAATTTGAATAACGAACAAATATAACAAAACGCGCACTGGTATTAAGCAGGCAGGCTCGTTACGCGCCTTAAGTTATTAACAATTTGTGCAAAAAAAAGCCCACAACACAAAGTTTTCACTCTGTATTACGGGCATAACAAACCACACGATTGTTTAACTTAAGCTTTGGCTAATTCTTCAAGTTCTTTTTTAGCATTTGTTGCTACGTGAGAAGTGTTTGCTCTTCCGCTGGGATCTAAATCTGCCTGCCATTTAGGAACCCATCTCTTTACGGTTTTTGCAGCTTCTTCCTGCGGGAAGTGGCTTTCAAAAATTTCGCGGTAAAAATAGGCTTCTTTTGTTGCAGGAGTGTTATGTGGAAAACGCGTTTCAGCGGTTGCCATTTGCTCATCACTTACCCTGGCGGTGGCATAGGCGATAAGCTCATCTATCCAGTTATATCCAACGCCATCACTAAATTGTTCTTTTTGTCGCCACAACACTTCTTCTGGTAAAAATGGCTCTTCAGGCGTATCAAATGCTTTTCTTAAAATAAATTTCTCTACACCATCATAAGTTGTTGGCATTTTGTGTATTGCTTCGGTTTCCATGGCTGTTTTTAAGAATGCTTTATCTAAAAACGGAGCCCTGGCTTCCAGGCCGTGAGCCATCGTAGACTTATCTGCTCTTAGGCAATCTGCCGTGGCCAATCGCTGCACCCTTCTAATGGTTTCTTTCTGAAACTCATCTGGCGATGGCGCATTTTTAAAGTAAAGGTAACCTCCAAAAATCTCATCGGCACCTTCTCCACTTAACACTACTTTTACCCCGGTTTCTTTAATTCCTTTAGACAAAAAGTACATTGGGGTACTAGCCCTAATAGAAGTCACATCATAAGTTTCCAGGTGCCAAACTAATTTTTTAAGTATAGCGATCCCCTCCTCTACCGTAAAATTGAACTCTTTGTGATCTGTTCCAAGAAAATCGGCTACTTTTCTAGCGGCGATTAGATCTGGAGATGTTTCATCTAAACCTATGGAAAAGGAATGTAATTTTTGTCCACTATCCTTCATTAAACGGGCTGCGATAGAAGAAGTTAAAGAAGAATCCAAACCTCCGCTTAACAACACCCCTAAAGGAACATCGGCCATTAATCTTTTACGGGTTGCTTCCATTAAATCTTCCCTAAGTTTAGTAAGATCTAAGTCTTTAGTGGCTTTAGAATAATCATACCAATCTGGCGTATAATATTCAACAAAACCGGTTTTTGGCGTATAATAATGCCCGGGAGGAAAAGGAGCGAAACTGCTGCAATGATCGGCCAGGGCTTTCATTTCACTGGCAAACCAAATCGCACCGTCATCATCTGTACCATAATAAAGTGGTTTTACTCCAATTGGATCCCTACCTGCAATAAAATCTTTACCATCTGTTACTACAAAAGCAAATACCCCGTCTAATTTATCTACAAAATCATACCCAAATTCTTCATATAAGTGAACTATCACTTCAGAATCTCCTTCTGTTCTAAACTGGTGGTCTTTTAGCTCATTATTCCTTAAAGCACGGTGGTTATAGATCTCGCCATTATGAATCATCCAGGCAGTTGAAGTACCTTGAATTGGTTGTTTTCCGGTTTTAAGATCTACAATAGATAATCTTTCGTGACTTAACACATAACCTTCTTCGGTTACATGCACATCACTTTCGTCTGGACCGCGGTGTGACATTCTTTTTGAAAGTCCGCTAATCTTTTCTTCTGATAATCGTTCTCCGATTACTGCTAAAATTCCACACATAATAATTGCTTTAATAATTTGATACAAATATGGGCCATAGGTTACAACAAACAAACAGAACCAACGGAAATGGTTTTAAATGGAAAGATTAAAAATTAAATTAGAGTTCAAATATTAGAAATTCATCCGAAATCCCTTTAAAAAGTTTACGATTGTAAAAATCTGGTATTTTAACAGCATCTAAGTAAATTTTTAACATAAAAACATTATTTCTGAAGTATCTTTATAAATAAAACATATTACTATGAAGAGATTACTTTTAACTACTTTATGTCTCCTTGGCTTCCTTGGATTTCAAGATTTACAGGCACAGGAACAGGAACAATCAAAAAAAGGTATAAACTTTCCAAAAATGGACACGAGTCCAATGGATATGGTAGCCTATCGCAATGATAATAATGAAATTTTAATGCGGGTTATATATAGCCGCCCCCAAAAGCGAGATCGGGAAGTATTTGGCAAACTGGTACCCTATGGAGAAGTTTGGAGAACCGGCGCAAATGAAACAACCGAAATCGCCTTTTATAAGGACATGGAAATTGGTGGAAAAACCTTTGACGCCGGCACTTATGCCCTCTATACCATTCCAAACGAGAAAGAATGGACTATTATTCTAAATAAGAGTCAACATACCTGGGGAGCTTATGAATATACCGATGAGAAAGACATGGTTAGAATTAAAGTTCCCGTTAGAAACCTGGATCATCCATTGGAGAATTTCTCTATGACTTTAGAACCAGCTAACAAAGACAAAGGAATCAACCTGCTTATGGGATGGGACAACAAATATGTAAAAGTTCCATTTAGCCCGGCAGGATAAATAACAAACCTTTTTAAGGTTAGTATTTATTTATAAAATCACACTAGACCTCACAGTTTTTAATCCCGCATAGCTCCAGACGGTTATTGGGACAAGACCGTGAGGTCTCTTAGCGTAGCGACTTATTTTCTAAGGAATATTTAGATATTTATGGGTTTGCAGCGAAACTTTCCACTTGGGGTTTTCCATCACAAAATCAACTATTTGTGGCATCATTTTTTCCCTGTTGCTCCATTCTGGTTGTAGGTACAAATGACAATCTTTACTTACTTTCGCGGCTTGTTCTTCTGCAAATTTAAAATCGTGCTTGTTAAAGACAATCACTTTAAGTTCATTAGCCAACGGATAAATTTCTTCTGTAGGTAATTTAATTTTTTTGGGCGACAGGCAAATCCAGTCCCACTGTCCTGTTAATTTATAAGCTCCCGATGTTTCTATATGAATCGCACAGCCTTTTGCTTTTAAAGCCCCGGTAAGCCTTGTCATATCCCAGGTTAAGGGCTCTCCACCGGTAATCACAATTGTTTTACTTTTGGCTATCGCATGCTCCACAATTTCGCCAATATGCGTTGGCGGATGAATAGCCGGGTCCCAACTTTCTTTTACATCGCACCAGTGACAGCCCACATCGCAGCCCCCAATGCGTATAAAATATGCTGCGGTACCTTTATGATATCCTTCTCCCTGGATGGTATAAAATTCTTCCATAAGCGGAAGCATTATCCCATCATCTACCAATGTCTTCGTCTCTTCTGTAATCATAACCGGCAAAGATACGAAATCCCTTATTTTTAAATCGGGATTTATAGGAATTACTTAAGGGTTGTAATTATATCGGGAAGAGAAAAGATCGCAATTAGATTCTGCCATAGAAGAAAATTTGCGGTTAAGCTTTATTTTACCCAACCTCAACAAAAGAAAAGGTTTACTAATCTTCAGTAAAAGGCAAGAAACCACCTCGAGAAAAGCTTCGGAACTTCCATCAAGTATAGAAGCAAAACTTAATATTCGGATGCTTTCATCTTAGAATCAACGCATTATTTATTTCAAACTCTGTCCCAAATAAATCTATCAAATTGCCGTTTATAACTGCATATTTCAACTCTCCTTCCTTCTGAAGAAATAAATTTGCACCTAATGCATCTGAAACCTCAAAATCTTCAGCAACAATATTTATAGGTAAGTCAGAAAATTTTTGTTCCGGAAGTTCCTTTAATCGCACATAAGCGAACCCACTTTTAAGCAGTTCTTTAATATCCTCTTTTTTTAATTCAGCAATATCCTGAAAGCTTTCCGTATAAACTTTTCCTTTTATCAATCTATACCCAGTAGCATCTAAGGTTTTATAGGCATAATTGGTAGAAAGGTCACCACGATCTGCAATATACCCACGCTCATAATAGTGAAGACTATCAAGTTGAACCTCCCGCCTATTAAGCCCCAAATCTAAAATATAATCGTTTCCTTTTAATTCGCAGGTAAGTCCGGTTAACTTAAGATCAAATAGCTTACGATCGTTATGGGGAATTTCCTCATACTTTTTAACCGCTATATCTTTATAACTTTTATTGGCAATGGTAGAAATAGCAGAGAGGATACTTACAAAGTTTAATTTTCTAATCTCCTGTTTTTCGGGATCGTTGGGATAACCACCAGATTCGATTAAAATAGTACTGGTACCCCATTTTTGAATGTTATCACCAAAAGCTCTGGGTTCAAAATCGTCATTATACCGTGCCACCTGCCCGGGCGCATATTCCTGTAGTACTTTATTCATTGCTACAATGATTTTCATGGCATTTCCACGCACTTTATTTACAGACTTTTCGTAATTATAAGCCGGAGCCAAAAATGAAACACTAGCCGGTTTTGGTGTTCTTTCGGCATTGTAATAAGTACTTTGATCGTGCAGGTTAAATCCAAAATCGGCGTCCAGGCTATCGCGAACTCTTTTTAAGATTTTACCCGCCGGGGACTGCAATCTTAACGCATCCCGGTTTATATCTATTCCCAGGGCATTTCTACGTTGAAAATGCTGTGCCCCATCGGGATTTAACATAGGAAGGAAATGCAGTGTTACCTCACTTAATATTTCCTGTTTTTCTTCGGAAAAAGCTTCAGCATCAAAAAAATTGAGCAGATCAAAAATAGCCATTGTAGCAGTAGATTCGTCACCGTGCATTTGTGACCATAAAAAAACATTGGTATCGCCCGTTCCCAGGGAAATGAGGTTTAAGGTACGTCCTTCTATAGACTCTCCTACTTTTTTTACTGTGAAGCCTTCTTTCTCGCTAAACTTTTTAATTAAAGGTAGTATTTGACTATGGGTAAACCTTCTTTTCTCAATACTGGCTTCTTTAAAATCATTGTAGGCATCAAAAAGATCTTCGTGAAATTGTTCTTGAGCTGAAGTTATATTGAATATCATTACAGCAAATAAAAAAAGACCAACTCTTATTTTAATAATCTTCTGCATTTCTTTTATTTTTTGGGTACTGACTTGAAGTTTAATTCTTTCGTATTCTCTCTAACTTTTCGCATAAAATCTACACCGGGATCGGTTTTTTGAGTGCGATAACCATCGTCTTTTTCCAGCCATAATTCGTGACCTTCAAAATTTGGATATTCGTAATGTCCCAGGAGATAATCTATCTCATATTTTTTACTCAAATACTTTACTAAAACGATATTGGCTTCCAGCTGGGCATTGGTTAGCGGTGTATCTTTTGTTCCTCCTACATTTTCAACACCAATTGCAGCATGATTTAAGCCAATTACGTGCCTGGCCATAGTGGTCTCTGGCATTAACCTATAAATGGTGCCATCACGATCTACCAAAAAATGTGCAGAGACATTTAAAGCTCCGGCTTCCTGAATATCCTGCCGAGCACCGGGTAATTTTACAGGATTAAATGCCCTAAAGGAACCCTCTAAATCTGGAATCGCCGTCCAGTGTAAAACAATCATTTTTGGAACAATTTCAGGATAAGATTTTTCCAAACCATAGCGATCTTCTAAATAATCAAGGCTAAGCTGCGTGCGTTCTTCATTAAAAATAATTGGCCTATCTATAATATTTGGTTCAATTGACCCCGATTTACATCCTAGCACGAGAAAACAAAATATGATCAATGCATTTTTCATCCTTAAATTTTTAAATGAAAATCTCCCGTTTTCACCGGGAGACCTTCAACATAATCAATTTCTAAACTATTGAAACTTTATTTTTAATGCTTTTAGCAGTTTATTCATCCCACCAAACTTTGCCGTAAATACTATCATCACCGTTAAATTGACGCCCCACGGCTGCCTCATAATTAGCTTCATTATTAAAAGCTTCATTATCTGGGTAGCTTAAGCGGGTAGGAATTTCGTTTCCATTGGGTTCTACCAGGTCATTGGGATAGCCTGTCCTTCTCCATTCAGACCAGGCTTCATAACCAAACATATAAAGATGTACCCACCGCTGATTGGAAATTTGCTCCAGCGCATTACCAGCATCAAAAGCAATTTTAGGATTTGCCAGGAAATCTCCAGCTCCATCAGAGCTTCCTGTCCATTGTTCAATAGAGGCTTCAACAGCCATATTATAATTTGTTTCAGCATCTTCTTCAATCCAACCACGATGTGCTGCTTCAGCTTTTGCGAATAAAACCTGGGCATAAGTTACCAAATAAACCGGCGCATCCTGTGCAAAGATCTTTGAGCCAAGTAAGGCAAATTCTTCAGTTCCAATATTGTCTTCTTCTCCAAACTTCAGTCCGGTATATTCCCCGGTTTCCCTGGCCGGATCGCCATACACAGCTAACCTGGGATCGTTTACGGGTTTCATTTCTTCTACTAAATTTTCAGATAATGCCCACCATTCCCGGTTTCTTTCTACAACCTGGCTATACCAGTAATTCTGGTTATTGGCGTCTGCCAAATGTTCAAACACCAGGTTGTCATCATTTGAAGTAAAAACACCGGCACTTAGGGCAGCCGAAAATTCGGTTTTAGCCATCGCCGGGTCAACTTCAGAAAGTCTCAAAGCCATAAACAGTCTTATGGTATTGGCAAGCTTTTTCCACTTATCCATATCACCGCCATACACAATATCATTGGTAATGCTCCCCGAAACCATCATACTATTGGCTTCTTTTAATTCAGCAAACAAATCATTATAAATAGACTCTTGCGTATCGTAAGCCGGGGTAAAATTATCGGCTCCCTGTAGCGCTTCGCTATAAGGAATATCGCCCCAACGATCGGTAAGGTTCCAGTAATAATAAGCCTTTAAAATTTTGGCCACGGCCAATTGATTATCAATAGGACCATCGGCAGCATTGAGATCTTCAGCATCCAGTACAGTTTGCAGGTTTTCTAAAGGTCCCTGGTAATATCCGTAGAAACTAGTACTTTCTTGCGGGTATAGGGTTAGGCCAACATATTGCGTCTCGGCAAGGTATTGTGCCATCGACGATCCTTTAGGAGACGAAGCCAGCCCGGGAAGGCTTAGCTGTGCATTGGCAATTAACTGGGTGCCCGAAGCCTGGTTGGGTAAATTTGGATTTTTATTGATGTCTTCATCAAAATCACTACAGCTCCCCAACAAAAAGCCTGAAATTAAAAATAATATATATGCTTTTTTCATTGTGCTAATTTTTTAAAATGTAATGTTAAGGTTAATTCCGTAAGATCTTACTGTAGGCAATTGCCCAGATTCATACCAGCTTATAGACTGACTTCCGGTAGAAATAGAAGAAGGATCTATCCCATCTGGCGCTTTTTGCCAAATCATTGCAGGATTACGGGCAATTAATGCCACATTTACTGCATCAAACGGTAAACGATCTATTAAGTTTTTTCCAAAATTATAACCTAATTTCACTTCGCGTAATTTAATGTAGGAAGCATCATATAACCACTCCTCATAAATTCTTCTTCCTACAACATTTCTGTAATAAGACCTTGCATTTACATAAGCCTCTACTGGCTCACCTGTTTCCGCAGAAATTCCGGTAACCTTTACACCACCGCCATCTTCTAATGGATCCCTCACGTTTTGTCCTCTATCATTTATTTGAACAGTAATTGGATCCTGCCCGGTTCTTACCCCCAGCTGTTTCGATCGGCTAAAAAACTGCCCACCACCCTGAAAATCTATCATTGCAGCCAGGCTAAAGTTCTTATAGCGAAAAGTATTTTGAAAACCTCCTGTGAAATCTGGTAAAACTGAACCAAAATTATGGGTAGCATCGGTGTATAAAGGCATATTGTCTGAACCTAATAAGATTTCGCCGGTAGCTTCATCACGCTGATAAGCCTGTCCCACTAAACTACCAAAAGGCTCGCCTTCATAAGAATTTAAATAAGTAGTAACGCTAGAATAGGTTGATGAACCATAGGTATAAACATCGATTCCCGGGGCTAGCTCCACCACTTCACTTTTGTTGCTGTTAATATTAAAAACGGCATCCCATAAAAAATCTTCGGTTTTAATTGGCTGTCCGGTAAGGGTGATCTCAAACCCCTGGTTTTGGATAAGTCCTGCATTAATAGTACTTGAAGAATACCCACTTGCTCCTGAAACATCCAGGTTAATAATTTGGTTTTTATTCTTTTGCATGTAATACGTAAAATCCAAACCTAACCTATTTTTAAAGAACCGCATATCCAGCCCTGCTTCATAAGAATGAGAGAAAGAGGGTTCAATATCTGGATTATTTAAATTATTTGGCACAAACAAAGTGTTAGTGCTGCCATATACGGTACCCACTCCAAAAGCCGGTGTAGTTCTATACGGACTAAGGTCTGACCCAGCCTGGGCATAACTCGCTCTTATTTTTCCGAAGCTAAGCGGCTCCCAGTCGGTTAATTCACTAAAAATCATACTTCCAGAAACAGAAGGATAATAATAAGAATTATTGTCTTCTGGCAGTGCAGATGAATTATCATTTCTTATGGAAGCATCAAGAAAATAGGTATCCTGGTACCCCAAAGAAACCATCGCAAAAGCACTTCTTATCTGTTTTTCCAATAAATAAGAAGTAGTTTCGGGACGGTCAATGGAAGCTTCTATATTGTAAAAACCGGGAGATGATAAACCTCCTACGGTTTCCATATATAAATATGAATATTTTCGACTAAAAATGTTTCCTCCCAAAGTGGCATTTAGAGAAAACTCATCAAAATCTTTGTTGTATTGCGCGAGCAACTCATAGTTCCATTCTTTGTTTTGATATTTACCCACAGAATATTCTGGCGTATCTGTACCTCCAAAAGCCTGGCGACTTTCTATATTTTGCGTGTACATATCAGATCTTATCGCTCCAGAAATTTCAAGCTCTGGGGTGATCTGGTATTTTAAAGAAACATCCCCAAAAAGCCTATCCCGCCTATCTTCCGAAGTATTTTCATAAGCGTTAAAATAAGGGTTGTTCCAATATAAAGGATCAAAATTTGTGATTTCCCCGGTTGTAGAGCTGGGGTTTCGCAAGTTCCAGTGTAAAAAAGTACCGTCGTCATATTTGTAATCCTTTAAACGCTTCATATCCAAATTACGCTGAAACCATTGGTTTAGATAAGCTGCTCCAACTTCAGAACCCTGGCCCGGTCTTCTGGCATCGTTCCTGGCATAGTTAATATTGGTGGTTACTGTTAAATTTTCAACTAAATCTAAACTGGCGCTTAAACTCAGGTTATTCCTATCTAAGTAAGAATTTGGCTCCACGCCCTCAATTCTCGTATCATTCAAACTCAACCTATAAGTAGTATTTTCATTTCCGCCGGAAACGGTGATTCCGTTATTAAGATTATAACCGGTTTCATAATAATTTTCAATATTATCTGGATGCGGAACAAATGGTGTTAACTGTCCATAAGTTGGATCTTGCGGATAAAAACTAAAAACCTGCCGCACCGGGGTGCCGTCCATTCTTGGTCCCCAACTTTCATCTACACTCACCGCAACATAAGGGTCGCCATTAGGTAAGGTAGAAAAAGACTGGCTGGAGCCTCCTCCATACAAATTTTGTTTCGGAAGAAAATCTGCAGCGTGTTCTAAAGTAAAAGAAGAATTAAGTTGCACCTGTACATCTTTAACGCCCTTTTTTCCTTTCTTGGTGGTAATCATAATCACCCCATATTGACCTCTAATTCCATATAAAGCTGAAGCCGCAGGCCCCTTTAAAACGTTTACCGAAGCAATATCGTTGGGATTTACATCCTGCCCCAGGTTTCCATAATCTGCGCCGTCACTACCGGAGAAATTCGCGTTTGAGATTGGTGTTCCATCTACCACGATAAGCGGTTGGTCGCCCCCACTAATTGAATTTACACCACGAATCTTTATTTTTTGAGTTCCACCCATACTGGCGCCAGATGATCCTGTTACCTGCACCCCGGCTACCCGCCCGGCTAATGACCCCAAAACATTCTGTTCATTGGTAAGATTTATATCTTCCCCATCTACCTCCTGGGTAGCATAACCCAAAGATTTTTTATCCCGGGAAATACCAAGTGCGGTGACTACCACTTCGTCCAGTCCCTCTAAATCTTCAACCATAGCGACATTTATTTCGCTTCTTCCATTTACGGCTTGTTCCTGGTCTTCAAAACCTAAGGAAGAAAACACTAATGTAGCATCGGCTGCTACATTAATTGCATAGTTCCCGTTCATGTCTGTCACCGTCCCCTGGTTGGTTCCTTTTACCACGACATTCACGCCCGGTAAAGTCATCCCATCACTGGCTACGGTTACTGTACCACTCACTTCCCCTTGCTGCGCCATCATATTGAAGGCCTGAAAAAACAACAACAAGGCAATACATGTAATTTTGTTTCTCATTCTTTTTGTGTTAAATTTTCTGAATTAAAACTTAAATATATGCAAACTTCTGTATTTAGCGCAAGTTATTCGAGAAATAACCTCAAAAAGAGCCAAAAACACCTATCTCATGCAAGGAAAAACCTCAAAATTCAATAAAATATCCCATTTCTTAAACAATGATTAAATTTCTCGATATATATTAGCTATTTAAATTATTTCTTATTAAAAAAAATAAACAAACTGTACTCATTTAATTAAACCCCTGTATTGTGAAATGTCTGCACCTATTTCGTAACCTTTTAAAATTTAGTCTATTTTTATGTTTAATTTTTATTTTAAACGCCTGTGCTGCTAACCGAAAAATTAAGAAACCACTTGATGATATATTTGAGAATTCATTGGTCTTTAAAAAAGGTTTCGTTGGTTTTAAATTAATTGACCCAGCGGAAGAAAAAGTGCTCTATCGGCATAATGCCCATAAATATTTTACGCCGGCTTCAAATACCAAGCTCTTTACTTTTTATGCCGGTTTAAAGATGTTGGGAGATTCGGTGCCGGCCTTACACTATATAAAGCAAAATGACACACTTTTCTTTAAAGCAACTGGGGATCCTTCTTTTTTGAATGATGAATTACCAGAATCACAGGTGTATAAATTTTTAAAAGACAGCCAGGAGCAATTGGCTTATGTACCACCATATTTCACCGAAAAACATCTCGGCCCGGGCTGGGGTTGGGATGACTATAACGCCTATTATTCTGCCGAACGCAGTGCCTTTCCTATTTATGGGAACTTAGCCCATTTTCAGTTTCAAAAGAATAAAGAATTCCCAACGGTAACTCCCCG
Source organism: Salegentibacter echinorum (assembly GCF_900129445.1). GTDB lineage: Bacteria > Bacteroidota > Bacteroidia > Flavobacteriales > Flavobacteriaceae > Salegentibacter > Salegentibacter echinorum. Next base: position 288,449 of record NZ_FQVT01000004.1, on the reverse strand, counting down.
AATTTTTCAGGACTCTATCGCTGTATCAATGCAAAGAAAAGACGGTTCTGGTTTAAAAAGAGCTCTGGAAAAAAATCGGTTTGATTTTAATAATAAAAATAAGGGAGCCAGTTTTTCTCAAAATATCCCTTTAAAGTTTTCTTCGGAAACATTTATTAACCTCCTTGCCGATACCCTTAAGAAACCGGTTGCTTTATTGGAAGATCCAGAAAAAGCCAAAGAATTAACCCAGACGCTTTACAGTATTCCTGCAGATAGTATTTATAAAAAGATGCTAAAAGTAAGTGATAATTTTATAGCTGAACAAATTCTCTTACTAGCAGCCCAAAAAACCTCTGACACTCTAAAATCGCAAATCGCCATAGATTATATGAAAGAGTTTTACCTAAAGGACCTGCCAGACGAGCCTATGTGGTACGATGGCTCGGGGCTTTCCCGATACAACCTTTTTACGCCGGCTAGTATAGTAAAGCTTTTAGAGAAGATCAAAGAAGAAGTGCCGGAAGAAAAATTACTTGATATGTTGCCGGCCGGCGGACATTCTGGAACAATCAAAAATTATTACAAAGCCGATAAACCCTACGTTTTCGCCAAAACTGGAACGCTAAAAAACAACCACAGCCTTAGTGGATATTTAAAAACAAAAAGCGGTAAATTATTAATTTTCAGTTTTATGAATAGTAATTACACCGTTCCAACTAAAGTTTTAAAAGCAGAAATGGAGCAGGTGCTGCTTAACATTCGCGATAATTACTAACTTTAAATTCCAAAATTCATAGATCATGCAGCGTAGAAAATTTATTCAAAATATAGGAATAGGGAGCCTGGCTTTTCCCCTGGCAAATTTTAGTGATTTTGAGACTGGTTTTAAAAAGAGCGATATTATAATCCCGAAGGGACTAAAAGAAGGAGACACTATAGGAGTAATAAGTCCATCGAGCGCTATTTTTGAAACCGAACCTTACGAAATCGCCCGGGAAAGCCTGGAAGCCATGGGGCTAAAAGTGAAATTTGGAGAATTTACCAAGGCTCGCTACGGGCACCTGGCCGGCACCGATATGGAAAGGGCCGAAGAGCTAAATGAGATGTTTAAGGATAAAAATATTGATGGTATCATGGCTCTTCGTGGCGGCTCTGGTGCAGCCCGAATTTTAGATAAACTGGATTATAACGCTATAAAAAATAACCCTAAAGTTTTTATGGGATATAGCGACATCACTGCGTTGCATCTCGCAATCTATGAGAAGACAGGACTGGTTACCTTCCACGGACCTCTGGCGGTTTCTACCTGGAACTCTTTTAGTAGTGATTATTTTAAGCGACTGCTTTTTAACAAAGAGGAAATTACATTTTCCAATCCTACCGCCAAAGGCGATAACCTCGCACAAACAACTAACAGGATTAGAACTATAACTCCCGGGAAGGCATCCGGCAAGCTAATTGGCGGCAACCTTTCAGTATTAACCGGGATTATGGGTTCCCCCTATTTTCCCACAAACTGGGAAGACAATATTTTATATTTAGAAGATGTAGGGGAGCAAATTTATGCTGTAGATCGCATGATGAGTCAGTTGCAATTGGGAGGAGTTTTAGATAAAATTAGCGGCTTTATTTTTGGAAAATGTACCAATTGTAAACCCGGCGGTTCCGGTTATGGGTCACTTACTATGGAAGAAGTGATAGACCATTATATAAAGCCTTTGGAGATTCCTGCCTTTTCGGGAAGTATGATTGGACATATAGATGATAATTTCACCATTCCCAACGGTCTGGAAGCCAGAATAGATAGTAAAAAAGGCAGCATTAAATTGTTGCAGGCTGCCGTCAAATAGCTATTTTAGTGAGGAAATTAAGTAAAACCGACTTATTTTTGTGAACATTCTTATTTTTTAAAAATATTAAAACGTGGATAAAACCCGGGAATTTATAACACATATTAAGAAATCCTACCAAACTAAAGGAGATTTTATCCATTTGGGTGCAGCCATGCAAAATGGCAAAACCTATGCCGATGCTGCCGTAAAGATTCCTTTAAAAACGATGAACCGTCACGGTCTCATCGCCGGGGCCACGGGAACCGGAAAAAGTAAAACCCTGCAAATCCTGGCAGAAAACCTATCGCAAAAAGGTGTACCGGTTTTACTTATGGATGTAAAGGGGGATTTAAGTGGAATAGCTAAAGAATCTTCAGGAGAAGCTTTTCTGCACGAAAGACATGAAAAACTGGGCTTCCCATTCGAAAAAGCCAAATCCCCGGTTGAATTTCTTACAATTTCAGAACAGGACGGTGTTAGGTTGCGGGCTACCGTTAGTGAATTTGGTCCTATCCTCCTTTCTCGAATTTTAGATGCCACACCAACGCAAGAAGGTGTGCTGGCGGTAATTTTTAAATATTGTGACGATAATCAACTTCCTCTTTTAGATCTAAAAGATTTAAGAAAGATGCTTCAATACGTCACCAATGAGGGACGCGAAAATATTGAAGAGGACTACGGAAGAATTTCTAAAGCTTCCACAGGGGCTTTATTACGAAAAATTGTTGCCCTGGAACAACAGGGAGCCTCGCGTTTTTTTGGGGAACGCTCTTTTGAAGTACAGGACCTTACCAGAAAAGATCAAAACGGGAATGGGTTTGTGAATATCATGCGTCTTACCGATATCCAGGATAAACCCAAGCTGTTTTCAACATTTATGTTAAGCTTACTTGCCGAAATTTATAACACTTTCCCCGAAGAGGGTGACAGCGACAAACCAAAATTGGTGCTATTTATAGATGAAGCTCATCTTATTTTTAAAGAAGCTTCAGATGCATTGCAGGATCAAATAGAAAGCATCGTAAAATTGATTAGGTCTAAAGGAGTCGGCTTGTACTTTGTCACACAAAACCCTACCGATGTTCCTTCCGAAGTATTGGGACAACTGGGATTAAAAATTCAACACGCATTAAGAGCATTTACGGCCAAAGACCGTAAGGCCATTAAATTAACTGCAGAAAACTATCCCATTTCAGCATATTACGACACTAAAAATGAACTCACTTCACTGGGAATTGGAGAAGCCCTGGTTTCGGCATTAGATGAGAAAGGAAGGCCGTCTGCCCTGGCAGCTACTATATTAAGGGCGCCAATGAGCCGAATGGATGTACTTACCGAAGGCGAATTGGAAGAACTTATTGCATCTTCTAAATTAAAAGCTAAATACAGCGAAGATATTGATCGCGAGAGCGCTTACGAACTGTTGAACAAAAAAATTGAAGAGGCAACAGCAAGGGAAGGTAAAGAGAAAGCGGCAGCAGAAGCAGAAAAGTTGAAAAAAGTAAGTAAAACTACTTCAAGGACTTCAAAAAAAAGCAAAGGAGCTTTGCTCAAGGTACTCACCAGCGCAGCATTTATTAGGGGCGTGATGGGGGTTTTAAATAAATTATTGAAATAAAAAGTTAAATACAGCAATTCATATTTGTAGCCTCCTGGGAGGTATAAAATTAAATTATAGATCAATGAGAAAATATTTATTACTCGTAATAGGATTAAGCCTGGGATTTACCTCCTGCCAGAAAGAAGAGGATAATCCATTTAGAATTACTGCCAACCAGGTGGGACCGGTAAAGAAAGATGTTAGAATAAACCAATTGGATTCTATTTTTGCTGAAGATTCCCTGGTAAAGCAAAAAAGCGGCACTCGTGAATTGCGCGCTACCGATGAGATTAAAGTATTTGAAAAAGGCGGAAAAGCTTTAATGATCCTGGAACCTTTACAGGAGTTTGACACTACAAGTACCGTAGGTTATATTAGGGTTTTAGACCCACGTTACAAAACCAAAAGCGGGCTCAATACCAACAGTACGTTTAAAGATGTTATGGAAAACTACAACATCTCCCGAATTGAAAACACCTTAAATGCGGCAGTTGTTTTTATCGATGAAATTAATGTTTACCTTACTATAGATAAAAAAGAACTTCCCGCCGATCTTAGGTATGACACCAACTCTAAAATTATGGCCTCTCAAATTCCCGATGATGCAAAAATCAAATACTTTATGGTTTACTGGGAGTAAGGGATGTGTTTTACAATCACTATTGTTCGGTATAGAAACAAGCATGATCGCGGCTAAAAAAAGAGTAAAGACTAAACTCTAACTAACTGAGAATCCTGTTTTTTCACAAGGAATACTTATCAACCAACTCTTTTCGTTAAGATTTCTAATAACAAGGAGGTTAATCAGGAAATCGCTTGTAGAATTTGCTATAATGAGCACTTGCTAATTGGATGTCATTTTATTGCACATTAGTGAAGATAAATATAATGAATATCTAAAAACACGTTAATTCCCATTTCCACCAAAAAACTTTATTTATCTTTAAATTACTAACGAATACCGATTTTAAATATATTTTCATGTTAAATTGGTATAAAACCTTTAATTATGATTAAAACCTTAGGAATAATCTTAACCGTAGGAGGAGCTATAGCACTAGTTATGGGGATTCTGGGAATTTTTGGAAGTATTGGTCTGGCGATAAGCCCCTGGGCTTTAGCCATTATAGGCTTTATATTTTTTATTTCGGGAATCTCTCTAATAAAACGGCGCAAAGATACCGATGAGCCTAAATAGAATTAAAAAAGGTGCCTTTTCGGGCACCTTTTTTTTGAGCAGTATAACAACAGGTTAATCTACATTATCATGTAGAAAAGAATTATTTCTTCTAAAATGAAGATCATCATTATCATCTTTTCCCAGCGAGGTTCGGGATAACTTCCCTTCCCCGGGATTAGAAGAGTCTAAATCTACTCCCTGTCTTTTGTAAGCAGGTTGCTTTTCTATCTCATCAATTCGCGCGGCATTACTTCTAAATTTGTAATTAAATTCCTTCATTTTCGCTCTTCGTTCTGCAGCGCGTTCTATCAAAACCTCAGAAATAGGATTATTCATTGGGTCTTCATCTCCTTCTTCCTGGGGTGCTTCCGGTTCCTTTTTAGGTTGCGGCTTTACTGTTCTTTTCTCAAAAGCTACAGTTTCATCTTTAGGTTCTTCCTTTTTTTTAGGTTTTGAACTCTCTAAAGATTGCTCTACTTCCATATAATCGTCTAAACTATAGCGCTTTTCTGCCTGGGTTGAACCTCTGGTTTCCCCGGTATTTACTTCTACCGGTTCATTAACCTCTATATTTTTAGACTTATCCTCTTCTAATTGATGCCTTACTTCCTGCCTGGGCTTTTCTGTTCTTTCTTCCGGTTTGTTTTCTTCTTCTTCCTGATTGATAGGAAAATCGAAAGTGAACATAAATTGGTCATCATTTTCGTCCTGTATTTCTTCCGGCTCGTTTACCTCAACACTTCTAGTTTCTTCTGAAGTATCATTAATGATAAAATCCTCTGGATTTACTTCTTCAGCAGTCACTTCCATATCGCGGGCAGCCTGTGGAGTATTATATAACTCTTCCTCTTTTGTGTGAATATTTCCTACCGCATCTACTTCTTCCACACTATCATCTAAAGTATGCACAACTTTACTCTTCGGCTGTTCTGCCTGGGTTGCAGGTTCTTCTTTAGCTTTAGTACCCAACTCGGCATAAGAAGAACGTGTTTTCTTCGGATTTAAATTTTGCTCGGCTTTCTGCTCATCTTCCAGAGTATGGATTATCTTTTTGGTTTCAGTATTAACTATTTCGTTTTGCTGCTCTACGTTAAATCCGGTGGCAATAATAGTTACCGAAATAGCTCCTTCCAGGCCTTCGTCTTCCCCAACACCCATAATAATGTTGGCACTGTGACCTGCTTCTGCCTGGATATGATCGTTTATTTCCCCAATTTCATCAATCGTGATTTCTTCGGAACCTGAAACAATAAGTAATAGCACGTTTTGTGCTCCTGTAATCTTATTGTCGTTTAACAATGGAGAGTCTAAAGCCTGTCCAATCGCATCCTGGGCCCTGCTGGCACCTGTGGCCTGGGCAGACCCCATAATTGCAGTACCACTGTTGCTCAATACGGTTTTAGCATCCCTAAGGTCAATATTTTGCGTGTAGTGGTGGGTTATTACTTCGGCAATCCCCCTGGAAGCTGTGGCCAATACTTCATCGGCTTTAGAGAAACCGGCTTTAAAACCAAGGTTTCCATACACTTCTCTAAGCTTATTATTATTAATTACCACCAAGGAATCTACGTGGCTTCTAAGGTTTTCTACCCCTACCTGGGCCTGTTCGTTTCTCATCTTCCCTTCAAACTGAAAAGGAATAGTAACGATACCCACGGTAAGAATATCCATTTCCTTTGCCTGTTTAGCAATAACAGGAGCGGCACCGGTACCGGTTCCCCCTCCCATTCCGGCGGTGATAAATACCATTTTGGTATTTACATCCAGCATTTGCTTGATCTCATCGAAGCTTTCTACCGCGGCCTGCTCTCCAATATGTGGATTGGCTCCCGCACCTAAACCTTCGGTAAGGCTCACCCCTAACTGTATTTTGTTGGGAACGGGACTATTATCCAAAGCTTGTGCATCTGTGTTACAAACTACGAAATCTACTCCTTTTATCCCTAATTGGAACATGTGGTTTATGGCGTTGCTACCGCCACCACCTACACCAATAACTTTAATGACGTTCGATTGATTCTTAGGTAAATCGAATGCAATGTTGTCGAATTCTGTACTGCTCATAAATTCTGTTTTACTGGTTTTATCTTATACTCACTACGTGAGGTTATACTTTTTATTTTTTCGATTAAAAGCTTTTAAAGCCTATATCGAAATATTCTACTCTGCGTTATCTAAAAAATCTTTAAACTTCTCGGCCCATCGATCAAAAATACTTTTTCTCGGGGGACGTTTAGGAGCTTCTTCATCTTGTTTAAGATCATCTTCTTCAGCTACTTTCTGCTCAAAATCCTTCTGTAGCTCCTCTTCTTCTTTTTCTCTTTCTTCCTTACTTTTAAGTACTGCTTCTTCCTGAAATTTCTTCTCGCCGTGCTCCAGGCTATTCATTACCAGGCCAACTGCTGTAGCATATACAGGGCTCGTGGTCTCGCTATCATTGCTACCTGCAAGGTGTTCATTGGGATAACCAATCCTGGTATCCATTCCTGTAATATATTCGGCCAGCTGCTTAAGATGCTTTAATTGTGCGCCGCCACCCGTTAAAACCATGCCGGCAATCAATTTTTTCTTTTGCTCTTCGTGACCGTAATTTTTTATCTCCAGGTAAACCTGTTCAATAATTTCTACCACGCGGGCGTGAATAATTTTAGAAAGGTTTTTTAAGGTTATTTCCTTAGGTTCCCTTCCGCGAAGTCCGGGAATAGAAACAATCTCATTATCCTTATTTTCTCCCGGCCAGGCAGAACCAAACTTAATCTTTAACAGCTCGGCTTGCTTTTCAATTATAGAACAACCTTCTTTTATATCTTCGGTAATCACATTTCCTCCAAAAGGAATTACCGCGGTATGCCTTATCAAGCCATCTTTAAAAATGGCCAAATCTGTGGTACCACCACCTATATCTATTAAGGCTACCCCGGCTTCTTTTTCTTCCTGACTTAAAACTGCATTCGCAGATGCCAATGGTTCTAAAGTCACTGCGGAAAGTTCTAAGCCGGCGCTTTTAACACACCGCCCTATATTTCTTATGGAAGAAACCTGCCCCACTACAACGTGGAAGTTTGCTTCCAACCTTCCGCCATACATTCCAATAGGCTCTTTGATTTCGGCCTGTCCATCTACCTTAAATTCTTGCGGTAAAACGTGAATAATTTCCTCTCCCGGCAACATTACCAATTTATGAACCTGGTTACATAAACTGTGAATATCATCGGCATCTATAACATCTTCCGGTTTAGGCCTGGTAATGTAATCGCTGTGTTGCAGGCTTCTTATGTGTTGCCCGGCAATTCCTACTACCACATCACTTATTTGTAATCCAGAATCTGCTTCTGCTTCTTGTATGGCCTGTTGTATAGACTGGATAGTTTGCGTAATATTATTTACCACACCACGGTGTACCCCGAGGCTTTTAGATTTCCCAATCCCTACAATCTCTACCTTTCCATATTCGTTCTTAAGCCCAATCATGGCCACAATTTTAGTGGTCCCTATATCTAATCCTACGGCTATCTCCCTGTGTTCCATAATTTACTTTTTAGTGCAAACAACCTGATCTCCAAATTGTAAATTCACTTTTTTGTAGGTCTCTAATTTTTCGTCGTTCATTGCTTTTTTGTAAAAAGCTTTAAAATTGTTGAATTTTAAATCGAGGTTTTCGGCCTTACCCAGGTAAATTTTAAAATCCATTTCCCGCAACTCCAATTCAAATTTTGCTCCCGGCAAACGCCTAATTCCTGTAATATTCCTGGTTAAAAATTCATCATTATGAATATAGGTTACCAATGGAAAAGCCTCTCTTACATTCTCACTACTCATTCCTTCCAATAAAGGCACCCTGGCGGAATAATGTGTAGAAAGCGGCATCACTTCTCCATTTCGGTCTAGATAAAAGGAGGTTTCCCCTACACTTCTACCAATAGGTTTTCGCTGACTTATTTTAGTTTGAAGCTTACCATTTAAGCTTAAAAAAACTTCAGCGTTTTCTATCATATCATGCTGGTTCAACAGCTTTTCTACCCTATTCAAATCTAAAATTTCTTTACCTATCTCTGCCGAGGCTACCTCATTTTGTATCAACAACTTATTAACTGCTTCTTCGGTTACATAAAGGTTCTCACCCATCATAAATTCTACGTGCACTCCATTGATTTTGCGCGCATTATTCCTTTGTTCAGAAAAACCATAAAGGAAGGCCACTAAAACCAACAAAAAAGGAAGCTGTATGTAACTCCATTTAAACTTCATCTTCCAATGCTTTTTTTACTGTTTCTACCTCTTCTCCAATACTACCTGCGCCCATAAGCACTACCACCTCTGGGTTGCATTTTTTTACTTCTTCTGAAATTTCTTTTAGACCTATTATCCTGGCCAAAGGATTTTTTATTTTCTCTAAAAGCCACTGCGAATTAATTCCCGGTATGGGTTCTTCGCGTGCAGGATAAATATCCAATAGCATTACTTCATCGAATACACTTAGACTTTCAGCAAAATCATCAACAAAATCTTTAGTTCTGCTGAATAAATGTGGCTGAAAAACAGCTAAAGCTTTCTTCCCCGGATGCATTTCGCGTATTGCCTGGTGCACCGCGGCAATTTCGGCAGGATGATGTGCATAATCATCTATCAGCACCAAATTATTTGTCTTTATTTTATAGGAAAACCTTCGCTTAACTCCCATAAAGCTATTTAACGCCCTGGCCAGCTCAGTGGTTGGGGAGCCATACTGAATAGCCATGGCCAGGGCGGTAACAGCGTTTAGCAAATTATGTTTCCCGGGTAAATTAAATGTAAAACCTTCTAAAATTCCATGAGGCGTTTTTAGGTTGAAATGATAAGTACCATTGCTTATTTGAATATTGATTACTGAATAATCGGCGTTATCTTCAATACCAAAGGTTTTCCCCTCTAAAGCCAGGCCATTTTTCACAAATAGAGTTCCATCTTTTGGCACCAGCGCTGCAAAGCTTCTAAAAGTGTTTTCAAGTTCTTCTTTTGCGCCATAGATATCTAAATGATCGGCATCCATAGAAGTAATCGCCGCGATATTTGGAGAAAGATGTAGAAAAGACCTGTCAAATTCATCGGCTTCCACAACAATTACTTCATCTCCTCTTAAGATAAGGTTGCTTTGAATATCCTCAGAAATCCCGCCCAAAAAGCCGGTAACTTTTGCTCCCGTTTCTTTTAACAGGTGCCCCAAAATCGCGGTAGTCGTCGTTTTCCCGTGGGTTCCCGCCACAGCAAGGGTTGTTTTTCCTTTGGAAATTAAGCCCAGCACTTCGGCGCGTTTTTTAAAACTAAATTTATTCTGTTCAAAAAACTGAAGCTGTTCGTGCGACTGAGGTACTGCCGGGGTATATACTATAAGGGTCTCTTCTTTTTCTTTAAAACTTGCCGGTACTACGGCTAGGCTTTCATCATAAAATACAGGAATACCTTCGTCTTCCAGGACTTTGCTAAGCGAGGTAGTAGTTCTATCGTAACCGGCAACATTTTTACCCTGAAATTTAAAGTAACGCGCCAGCGCACTCATTCCAATACCGCCAATACCGATAAAATAAATGTTTTTTATGTCTTTTAAATCCTGCATTTATATTTTTTGTCTTAATTGAGACCGAGACCTCACAGGTTTTAAAAACCCGTGAGGTCTAATTCGAATATGCTTTATTTTATTATCAATTTTTCAACTTCATCTACAATTTTAGCTGTGGCATGAGGCAACGCTAATTTCTTAATATTCCTTCCCATTTTTCGCTGTTGCTCATCCGAAGCCATTAATTCCAGAAAAATATTTTTAAACTTTTCATCCAATTCATTTTCCTTCAGCATTAATGCGGCTTCTTTTTTTACCACCGAGCTTGCATTCTTAGCCTGGTGATCTTCGGCAACATTGGGCGAGGGCACAAATAAAACCGGCTTACCCACAATACTTAATTCTGAAACCGTACCTGCGCCAGCTCGTGAGATAATCACATCTGCAGCGCTGTACGCCAGATTCATCTCATTTAAATACAAATGAGTTTGTATTAAAGCCGAATGGTATTTTTTATATTCCTCATAATACAATTTCCCTGTCTGCCAAATCACCTGAATATCTTCTTCCTTAAACAGCTCTAAATTTTCTTCTACTAATTGGTTAATTCGCCTGGCGCCAAGACTTCCACCAAGCACCAAAACAACCTTCTTATCCTTATTCAACCCAAAATGAGACAAGGCTTTTTCCTTATTTTGATCAATTTTTAGCAAATCCTGTCTTACAGGATTACCGGTAATCACCGTTTTATCTGCCGGAAAAAACCGTTTCACCTCTTCATAAGCAGCACAAATTTTATCTGCTTTTTTTGCCAAAAGTTTATTGGTAATCCCCGGAAAAGAATTCTGCTCCTGGATAAGGCTGGGAATTCTCAGGGAACCCGCTACTTTTAGTAATGGTCCGCTGGCAAATCCACCGGTTCCAATAACCACGTCTGGCTTAAATTGTTTAATAATTCTTCTGGATTTTGCGAGACTACTCATTAATTTAAATGGAAACATCAAATTATCTAAACTTAGTTTCCGCTGAATTCCGCTAATCCATAATCCTTCAATTTCATAGCCTGCCTGGGGCACTTTTTCCATCTCCATCCTATTGCTCGCACCTACAAACAATATTTCAGTTTTAGGATTACGCGCTTTTATCTCATTGGCAATAGCGATCGCCGGGTAAATATGCCCGCCGGTACCACCTCCAGATAATATGACACGTAAATCCTTTTTCATTTGTTAATAATCTTGCCCCCTATTGTGGGAATTTATTACAGGAAACTATCATCTCCTGCGTTTTGTTTATTTTTTGCCCTCAGCATTAGTCTGGCTAAATTGCTTCACTTAATATATCTAACGGGTTTTCTTCATCTACCTCTTTTTCTGCTTCCTCCCGTTCTTTCATTTCTTCACGCTTTGCACTTACACTTAGAATTATGCCCAGTGCCATACACGTCATCCAAATGGAGGTTCCACCGCTACTAATAAGCGGTAAGGTTTGACCTGTTACTGGAAATAACTCTACCGCGACCCCCATATTTATTAGCGCTTGAAACACCACCGGTAAACCTACTCCCATAACCAGTAATTTCCCAAAAACCGTATTGGCTTTAGTAGCTACAATCACAATTCTAAAAAGCAACATCAAATAAGCCAGCATCACTCCAAAAGCTCCAATAAGTCCCATTTCCTCCACTATAATCGCATAAATAAAATCTGAAGAAGATTGTGGTAAAAAGTTACGTTGTACACTTTTTCCAATTCCTGTACCGGCTACTCCTCCTGTTGCAATAGCAATTTTCGCTTTCTCTATTTGATAATCTGCCTCGGTATCTTCCCCGTTGGTAAAACTCTCAATCCTATTAGCCCAGGTATCTACCCTATTGGGCAAAACCCCGGGAAATGCTTTGGCTGTTAAAATAAATAAGGTTAACAATAGCAAACCTGCCGCCATGATAATTCCTAGATATTTTATGGGATATCCTCCTAAAAACATCAATACCAGGATCATAGCGAAAATGATTGCAGTTGTCGAGAAATTGGCCGGCAAAATTAGTGATAATACCACACCTACGGGCAACCATAGCGGTAAAATTGACTCTTTAAAGCTAAGATTTTCATTCGTTTTTTTAGATAGGTAACGCGCTACATAAACCATGAGCACAACCGAGGCCAAAGTAGAAGATTGAAAGGTCACCCCTACAACCGGTATCTGAATCCAACGGCTGGCATAAGCACCCTCAATGACAGTACCTTGCGCTACAGTATAGATTAGCAACACAATAATTACCGGCAACAATAATATGGAAAGCCCCCTAAAATAATGATAGGGTATTTTGTGCACGGCAAATAACAGGCAAAAGCCCAAAAGCAAGTGGAAAAAATGCATCACCACATAATGGAACGTGCTACCGTCTCCATATAAATAAGCAAGATTACTACTGGCACTATAAACGGGCAAAAATGAAAATATCGCCAACAGCCCGGCCGTAGCCCAGATAACCTTATCACCTTTAAGATTTGAAAAAATGTTGCTCATTTAACTTCTACTCGATAATCGAGATTTAAATATTTTAAAGTTTATCTCAAAATTAAAAATCTTCTTTTATAATATCTCGTAATCTCTTTTACGAGATAGTTTACTTTAATACTATTTTAGTGACTATTTGCTTTGTAAAAAAGTCTATTCTAACTTCAACCTTTTAAAAAGCCACTTCATTTTAGAGGTTTCTTACTGCCTCTTTAAACTGTCGCCCTCTATCTTCATAATTTTCAAATAGATCGAAACTTGCACAGGCGGGAGAAAGTAGCACCGAGTTCCCTTTTTCAGCAATAGCGTAAGCCATGCTCACCGCTTCGCGCATAGATTGTGTCTCTAGAATGGTATCTACACAATTACCAAAATTGCGAAACAGCTTTTCATTATCTACTCCAAGACAAATAATCGCTTTTACTTTTTCGTTGATAAGTGGTAAAAGGTCATCATAGATATTTCCTTTGTCGGTACCCCCAACTATCCAAACAGTTTCCGTAGTCATACTCTCCAGGGCATAAAAAGTAGCATTTACATTAGTGGCTTTAGAATCATTAATGTACTGTACATTATTGATTTTTAGCACATTTTCCAGCCGGTGTTCTACTCCCTGAAAGCTCTCCATACTCTCACGAATAGTATTTTTTCTAATGCGCAGTAATTTAGATACTGTGGCCGCAGCCATTGCATTTTTTGTGTTGTGTTTACCTTGCAAATCTAAACTTGATGTTGGCATATTAAATTGATCGTTTTTAATGTTGACAATAATATTTTCGTTTTCTATATAAGCTCCGTTTTCCATTTTTTGCTGAAGGGAAAACGGCATTTTTTCTGACTTTATGGGATGATCTTCTAACCAGGACTTAATCAATTCATCATCGAAATCGTAGATGAAATAATCTTCTGCCGATTGGTTTTCTGCAATTCTAAATTTTGAAGCGATATAATTCTCCAGCTTATGTTCATACCGGTCTAAATGATCTGGTGTGATATTGGTTAAAACGGCAATTTCCGGTTTAAAATCCCGTATCCCATCCAGCTGAAAACTGCTTAACTCGAGTACAAACCAATCAGGGGCGGTTTCTGCTACCATTTTTGCAAAACTATCGCCTACATTTCCGGCCATCCCGGCTTTAATCCCGGCATGCTTAAGAATGTGATATATAAATTTTGTGGTCGTAGTTTTCCCGTTACTACCGGTAATTCCAATTATTTTTGCTGAAGTAAAAACAGCCGCAAATTCTATTTCTGAAATTACAGGTATATGTTTTGCCTCTAGTTTTTTAACAATAGCTACAGTATCCGGTATCCCGGGACTTTTCATCACCACATCGGCTTTAAGGATTCGCTCTTCACTGTGCTGGTTTTCCTCCCAGTCCACCTGCAACTCGTTTAGTACCGTTTTATACTTCTCCTTAATCGCTCCTTTATCTGAAACAAAAACATCAAAACCCTGTTTTAAACCTAAAATAGCAGTCCCCACCCCGCTCTCGCCGGCACCGAGAATCACTAAAGCATTCCCCTCATATCTCCCGCAGGAAGAGCGCTTTAGATCTTTAGTATTTTGGTTTTCTTGTGACACAGTTTTAAATATTTGATTAGCTCTTTTAATTCTATCCTAAACCTTACTTATTGATTCCGGATATTATATTTTGCTTCTATCCTGTTATTTGTTATCTATTTTCTTTTCTCTATTTTCTATTTGCGATTCTCTATTCCACTACCTTATCTTCAAGGTGATAATACTTACAATGGCCAGGAAAATTCCTATAATCCAAAACCGAACTACAATCTTACTCTCGTGATAGCCCCGTTTCTGGTAATGATGATGTAATGGCGACATTAGGAAAATTCGTCTTCCGGCACCATATTTCTTTTTGGTGATTTTAAACCATCCCACCTGCAACACCACCGAGAGGTTTTCCACTAAGAAAATTCCGCAGAGAAGAGGAATCAATAATTCTTTTCGGGTGGCGATGGCCATTACCGCTATAATCCCACCAATGGTTAAACTTCCCGTATCGCCCATAAAAACCTGGGCGGGATAGGTGTTGTACCATAAGAATCCTACTAAAGAACCCGCAAAGGCACTTATAAAAATTGTCATCTCCCCAGAGCGGGGGATGTACATAATGTTTAGATAATCTGAGAAAAAAATATTCCCCGAAACCCAGGCAAAAATCCCCAGGGTGAGCACAATTATTGTCGAAGAACCCGCGGCAAGGCCATCTATACCATCGGTTAAATTAGCACCATTGGAAACGGCAGTTACAATAAAAATCACTATGGGTATAAAAATTAACCAGGCATAGTTTTTTAGGGCAGGGTTTATCCAGGTAATTAAACTGGAATAATCAAACTCATTATTTTTCACAAAAGGAATGGTGGTCGCAGTAGATTTTTCTTCTGGTCCCAGCTCCCGTGCATTCTGAAAGGTTTGCACCAATTGTTGCTCTTCCTGCGCCGGTTTGTTTGTCTCCTCTTTTACTGTAATTCCCGGGTGAAAGAACATAGTACCGCCAACAATAAGCCCAAGCCCCACCTGGCCAATAACTTTAAATTTTCCCTGGAGTCCTTCTTTATCCTGCTTAAATGTTTTTATATAGTCATCTATAAACCCTATGGTTCCCATCCATAAAGTAGTGATAATGAGCAGGATCACATAAACATTTTCCAATTTAGCGAACAATAAAACAGGGACTAAGGTGGCAAAAATGATAATAACCCCTCCCATTGTTGGAGTCCCGGCCTTTTCACTTTGTCCTCTTAAACCTAAATCCCGTACGCTTTCCCCAACCTGTTTAGCCAACAAATAAGTTATAATTCTTTTACCGAAGATGGTAGAAATTGCCAGGGACAAAATAATCGCCATAGCAGAGCGGAATGAAATATATTCAAACAACCCTGCACCAGGCACCTGGTAATTTTCATTTAAATATTGAAATAAATAGTATAACATATCTTCGGTTGCGCTTTTTAAAAGCCTGGTATTACTTGTTTAATTGTTTTAAAAACCCGTTCACTATTTTTAGATCATCAAAGTCTTTTCGCTCTCCATTAATCTCCTGGTAGGTTTCGTGACCCTTCCCGGCAATAAGGATTATATCATTTTGCTTAGCCATTTGGCAAGCGGCTTTAATAGCCTGTTTTCTATTGGTTACCGAGGTAACTTTTTTGAAATTTTGCGGTTCTACGCCAGCCTCTACTTCTTCTACAATTTTATCTGGATCTTCTGTTCTGGGATTATCGCTGGTAAAAATCACTTTGGTGCTTAAAGCAGATGCGATATGTCCCATTTTAGGTCTTTTAGTACTGTCGCGATCCCCGCCACAACCCACTACGGTAATTAATTCTTCGTTTTTGGTGCGGATGTTATTTATAGTTTCCAATACATTTTTTAAAGCATCGGGCGTGTGGGCATAATCTACAATCGCAGTGATTTTTTCTTCCGCAGAAATCACATATTGAAAACGCCCGTTAACCGAATTGAGCTCGCTAATTATCTTTAAGCTTTCTAAAGTCTCCAGGCCTAATAATTCTGCAGCAGCATAAATCGCCAAAACATTATAAGCATTAAAAGAGCCTATTAACCTGGTCCAAAGCTCCTGGTCGTTAACTTTTAGCAATAAACCAGTGAAAGAATTTTCCAGGATCTGCGCTTTATAATCGGCGTAAGATTTTAAGGCATAGGTATATTTTTGTGCTTTTGTATTTTGCAACATTACCTGGCCGTTCTTATCATCTGTATTTACCAGCGCAAAGGCCGAAGCTGGCAATTCATCAAAAAACCGTTTTTTCACATCGCGGTATTCAACGAAACTGGAATGATAATCTAAATGATCGTGGCTTAAATTGGTGAAAATACCACCGGCAAATTCGAGTGCTGTAGTGCGATGTTGATCTATTCCGTGGGAACTAACTTCCATAAAACAAAACTCCACACCCTCATCGTTCATCTGCTTTAAATAGGCGTTTATGGTAATAGAATCTGGTGTAGTGCGCACCGCGTCAAAAGCTTTATCTCCTACTTTTACGTTTACGGTAGATAGTAAACCAACTTTAAACCCCGCTTTGGTAAATAGATTGTAGAGCAAGGTTGCGATAGTAGTTTTGCCGTTGGTTCCTGTTACACCAATTAGTTTTAATTTTTCAGAAGGATTTTCGTAATAATTAGCGGCCATAAATGCCAACGCCTGCTGGGTGTTTTTAACCTCAACGTAGGTTACTCCATTCACTATTTGCTCTGGAATTTCTTCACAAATAACAGCAAGTGCTCCATTATTTACAGCCTGTTCAATAAATTTATGCCCATCTGAAATGCTACCTCTAATGGCCACAAAAGCATCGTTTAACTCCACTTTCCTGGAATCAAATTGAAGTTTATTGATACTTACCGAAGTACTTCCTACCACGGCTTCTATCTGCACCCTATATAATATGTCTTTAAAGACTTTCAACCTATATTTAATTTTACCTGTTGATTATTTTTTATTTTCTGTCCTGCTGCCACCGATTGATTCTTCACCCGGCCCGTACCTCTAAAATTCACTTTCAAACCCATATTTTCCAGTAAAGAAACTGCATCCATGGCGGGCATTCCGGTGACATCTGGCATGGTTAGTTTTTCGGCTTCTATTTTGGCATAATAGGTTTCGAAATCATCTATTACCTTTTTATTCTGCACCTCTAAAGACGGCAGGGTATCCATTACAGGGGTATCGGTATATATTTTTTGAGCTATCTTCTTAAAAACGGGTGCCGCAACAGTGCTACCGTAATAACCAATTCTTCTATCTGGTTTATGAATTACCACAATGCAGGAATACTTGGGATCTTCTGCGGGGAAATATCCGGCGAAGGATGCTATATACCTTCCCGGTTCTATCCAATACTCCACCTGGCAGGTTCCGGTTTTTCCGGCCATAGAAAAGTTTGGCGTATATATACCAGAGCCGGTACCTTTCTCTACCGTATTCTTCATGATCTCCTGAAGCTTTTTAGCAGTTTCCGGAGAACAAATTCGCGGGTTCATTACTTCCTTTTCTACTTTTTGTATGGTTTTATCCCATTCCTTTACTTCTTTTATAAAGCGAGGCTTTACCATCTCACCGTTATTCGCAATCGCATTATAAAAGTTCAAAGTCTGCAAAGGTGTAAGGGAAACACCATAGCCAAAAGCCATCCAGGGAAGGCTTAATCCATTCCAATTTTTATCTTTAGGGTGAGGAATCCTGGGTTGCCCTTCTCCTTTTATATTGAGGCCAATCTTCTCATTGAGCCCCATATCATATAAAGTGTTCACAAACTTTGAAGGATTATCCTTATAACCTTCGGTAATAATTTTGGTAAATGCGGTGTTTGAAGAAACCTCAAAAGCACGGGCGGCAGAGATTTTCCCATAACCGCCGCGGCGGGAATCCCGCACCGGTCTTCCATAATACCGCACAACCCCATTTTCTGTATCCAACACAGCACTGGTGTCTATCACATTATCTTCTAAAGCAGCAGTTAACGCCATTAATTTAAAAGTAGAACCCGGCTCGTGAGATTCATAAACCGCATAATTCCTTTTTTCAAAATAATTCCCGTCTTCGGTGCGTCCTAGGTTGGACATCGCCTTTATTTCACCGGTTTTGGTTTCCATCACTACTACGGTCCCATGTTCGGCTTTAAAATCTTCCAGTTGTTTTAACAATGCGTGATGAGCAATATCCTGAATATTTACATCTATGGTAGAAATCACATCATAACCGTCCCTGGGCTCTACTTCGTTATTGTCGCTAATTGGCTTCCATTGGCCTTTGGCAATCTTTTGTTTTAAGCGACGACCATCGGTGCCTCTTAGGTAAGAACTAAAAGCTCCTTCTAAACCAACCCGTGTGAAATATCCATTTTCGTCCTGGCGCTCATACCCCACGGTTCGCTCTCCCATCTTACCTAAAGGATGCTCCCTAACCGTTCTTTGCTCCACGATCATCCCGCCTTTATAAGTGCCAAGATTGAACATGGGAAAAGATTTTATTTTTAAATAATCTGAGTATCCCAGGTTTTCGGTAATCAATAGATAGCGTTGCCCGTTGGCGCGTGCCTGACGTAACCGCTGCGAATAATAAGTAGTCGATCTTCCCAGCATCTTTGATAATTCTTTTGAAAGACCTTTAATATTATTCTGAAAATCTTTATCGGAAACCGTCACGGCATCAAACCTAATATCATATTTAGGTACAGAGGTAGCCAGCAAATTTCCATTGGAATCATATAAATTCCCCCGACTGGCAGGAATTTTAAAACTCCGCACCGTACGTTCTTCGGCAAGCTCCCTGTAATGATCCCCATCTACAAACTGAATATCCAGAAGCTTAATACCCACCGCTATAGCAAATAGGAACATAAAAGCTGCCACGAAGTACAATCTATTCAATATGCCTTTTTCGGTTGTTGCCATTTACTCCTTAATCTTTACTTTAATTTTATACGGCGGATTTTCAGAAGGTAAAACCCCACGTTCTTTCATTTTTTGCGTTATTGTAGATTCCATTTTCACCCGCATTAAAGCAGATCGTCTATCTACAAATTCACTTTTTAACTCCCTCACTTCTTTATGTAGCTTAGCTATTTTATGCACTTTGCGTTCTGCACTGTGGGAACTGGCAATCATAATAATGGCCAGCCCGGTACAAAAAACTATAAACCACCAGTTGTTTTTAGCATCACGACTAATTAAAAAATTAGCTCTTAGTATGTTGTAAAAACCTTTTTTCATCTTTTCCTATTCAAATTTCAGAATACCTGAAATCCACATTATATTTTTTTCGCTATTCTAAGTTTTGCGCTTCTCGCCCGGTTGTTCTCTTTTATTTCTTCGGAAGAAGGCACAATTAATTTTCCTACTTTCTTAAACGGAACAGAAATATTTCCGTAGAAATCTTTTTCTGGCTCCCCTTCAAAAAGTCCGCTTCTTATATATCTTTTCACCAACCGATCTTCCAGCGAGTGGTAAGAAATAAGACTTATTCTCCCATTTTTTACCACCAGGTCTTCGGTTTGCTTTAAAAAATCTTTTAATACTTCCATCTCCTGGTTTACCTCTATGCGAATCGCCTGGTATATTTGCGCCAGGATTTTATTCTCCTTTCCTTTAAACAAATGAGGCTTCAATAATTCGTTTAGGGTTTCACTATTAGTTAAAGGTTCCTGCTCCCGGGCTTCTACGATTAAGTGGGCCAGTTTTGGCGCATTCTTAAGATCGGCATAGGCGTAAAAGATACCCTTAAGCTGTTCTTCTTCATATTCATTAATCACTTCGTAAGCGCTTAAAGCACTATTTTGATTCATTCTCATATCCAAACGCGCATCAAAACGTGTAGAGAAACCTCTTTCAGCTTCATTAAATTGGTGAGAAGAAACCCCAAAATCCCCCAGGATACCATCTACTTTTTTTACGCCATAAAAACGTAAAAAGCGTTTTATAAATTTGAAATTCTCATGGATAAGTGTAAACCTGGGATCTTCAATTTTATTCTGCAACGCATCTTTATCCTGATCGAAAGCTAAAAGCTTCCCGTTAGGCCCCAACCTATTGAGAATCTCCCGTGAGTGGCCGCCACCGCCAAAGGTCACATCCACATACACGCCATCTTCCCTAATATTAAGGCCATCTACAGATTCTTTTAACAAAACAGGTTTATGATATTGCATCTAAATCGTCATTACCCATAACTTCTTCAGCCAATTCTGCAAAATCGTCCTGGCTCTCGTCTATGGTGCTTTCGTATTTCTCTTTATCCCAAATTTCAATAATATTCACAGCAGAAGACAACACGATTTCTTTGCTTATCCCCGCAAATCCAATAAGGTCCCTGGGAATCAACAAACGACCGTTAGAATCTACTTCCACCACTTTTACACCGGCGGTAAACCTTCTTATAAAATCGTTGTTTTTCTTTTTGAAACGGTTTAGTCCGTTTATTTTCTGCATTAAAACATTCCATTCCTGCATAGGATATAACTCTAAACAAGGCTGAAAAACCGAACGTTTTAGCACAAAACCTTCCTGAAGCATAGGCGCAAGCTGCTTTTTTAATGCTGAAGGCACCATTAAGCGGCCCTTCGCATCTGCTTTGCACTCATATGTTCCAATTAGATTTACCACAGTCTTCCTTTATAAAGCCAAATATATTGAAATTTTTACCACATTTTACCACTTTCTACCACTTTGTTAATAAGTTTTCCCATTCTATTTAGCTGAAAGACTTTGCAATAGCGCTATTTGTTTAACTTTCAGAGGCTTGGTTTTTATTGCAATTTTCTTGTTAAAAGTTATAAAAACGGCTAAAAAAAGCATTTTAAAATCACTTTGCTATTTCTTAAAAATGATTATACTTGTAATGAAATCGCTATATTTGCGATTGCGAAACGCAAAGCCAATCAATGAAAAGTAATTTAAGGCAAGAGGGAAAGTTTAAATACCTGGAGCAAGGAGAAGGAACCCCAATAGTTATTTTATACGGACTTATGGGCGGACTAAGCAATTTTGATGGAGTGATAGATTACTTCCCAAAACAGGGTTATAAGGTAGTTATACCAGAGCTTCCTTTATACTCCATGTCGCTATTAAAGACCAGTGTGGGAACCTTCGCAAAATTTTTAAAAGAGTTTATAGATTATAAGGGTTATGAAAAAGTTATACTTCTTGGAAATTCCCTGGGAGGCCACATCGCTTTATTAGCTACCAAATTATACCCCGAAACCGTCAAGGCTTTAATCATAACCGGGAGTTCTGGACTTTACGAAAATTCTATGGGTGAAAGTTACCCGCGACGGGGAGACTATGAATTTATAAAGAAAAAAGCACAGGACGTATTTTATGACCCCGAAGTAGCCACCAAAGAAGTTGTGGATGATGTTTATAAAACGGTAAGTGATCGCAACAAGCTGGTAAAAACCCTTGCCATTGCCAAGAGCGCCATAAGACATAATATGGCTAAGGACCTTCCAAAGATGGAAACTCCAACCTGTATCATTTGGGGAAAAGATGACAATGTTACCCCTCCTGAAGTTGCCGAAGATTTCAATCTATTACTTCCCGATGCCGATCTTTACTGGATTGATAAATGTGGCCACGCAGCGATGATGGAACATCCAGATCTTTTTAATGAAGTGCTGCACACCTGGTTAAAAAAGCGGAATTTTTAAATAGAAAATTATTTTGATATTCCCGGAGTAATGAGGAATTCCAAAAGAGTTAATCTCAAGCAATAAGCTGTTTCCTAATCCATTAGACAACACAAAGCTTAATCAAATTTTACAAAAATGAAAATCAAGTCGGCCGAATTTGTGATAAGCAATGCTAAAGTAGAAAAATGTCCCGATAGCAAGCTACCCGAATACGCTTTTATAGGCCGTAGTAATGTAGGCAAATCTTCTTTAATCAATATGCTTACCGGCCGTAAATCTCTGGCCAAGACCTCGGCGAAACCCGGCAAAACGCAACTTATAAATCATTTTTTAATCAATAAAGACTGGCATTTAGTCGATTTGCCCGGGTATGGTTATGCAAAAGTTTCTAAATCTTCAAAAAAGGTTTTTCAGAAATTTATCACGGCCTACTTCCGGGAACGCAAGCAAATGGTTTGTTGTTTTGTTTTAATAGATAGCAGGCACGCCCCGCAGCCTATAGATATGGAGTTTATGCAATGGCTGGGAGAGAACAACATTCCTTTCAATATCATATTTACTAAGGCAGATAAGCTGAAGCCTAAAGTTTTAGAAAGGAATATAAATGCTTATCAAGATAAAATGCTGGAAACCTGGGTAGCCATGCCAGAATTTTTTGTGAGTTCTGCCAATTCTAAATTGGGACAGGAAGAAATTTTAGAGTACATAGAAGCTATTAACGAAGAATTGAAACCTGAATAAGTTCAGGCAGTCCTGAATTTCTAGTTTCCCAAAATACGTTGTCCTAATTGCCCCAATAACTTTTTAGCGTCGCTGGGTCTTTTTTTGGTTTCTGTTGCTTTTATTTCGCCGTTTTCTTCTTCCAGTTTATAGCTAAAAGCAAAGTCTGCGTTGGTATCTGCTACGGGACTTAAAGTTCCAAAACGTAAGTCATTAAAATACAGATTTCCATCTTTTTTAGAAATAGTGTACCAGCCTTCGGCAATTGCTATGAGTCGGTTAATGTTTCGTTTATCCTTCCAATCTCCCAGTAACTGGTGATTTTTGGGATAAGAAACAAACTGAATAGGTTGCGTATCGAAAATTGAATAATTTCCAATTAAATAGGCATCTTCAACCTCCACATTTGCCGTCCAGAGCATAGCGTTTAAAGGTGACGGTTTGGTTTCAATTTTACGATAGTTGATTTCCTGATTTTCCAGGGCGTCGGTAAATTTATTAAAGGTATAAAGTTTTAATGCCGGCGTGATCAATAACAAATAAATACTACTCACAATTAGCCCGAGATTATTTAATTTTCTTCTTTTTTTAGTGCCCCTTTTTTGTCGCATTGCCAGGATTAGAAAAATCAAAAAAGGCAGCGTGTAAAGTGGATCTATCACAAAAATATTCTTATACGCCAGGCGTGTTTCCAATGGCCAAAACAGCTGAGTGCCCCAGGTGGTATGTGCGTCTAAAAGCGGATGCGTAAAAAACCCCCAAAACATTAACCAAGACCAGTTTTTCCAGGTGGCTATAGATTTTCGCTCAATTTTGGAAATAAGCCAACCAAACACGGGAGCAAACAAGACCGAAAAAACAATAGAATGGGTAAAGCCGCGGTGTATTTCGGTAGCGGTTATGGTATCTGTAAAGGCACTTGCAAAGGTATCTAAATCTGGGATGGTGCCGGCAATCGCGCCATAAAGCATCGCCTTATTTCCTACTTTTTTACCGAGTACAGCCTCCCCTACCGCGGCGCCAAGTACTATTTGAGTTAATGAATCCATATTTTATTTATACCAAGCGTCATCTCGAGCGCAGTCGAGAGATTAATCGTCTACAATTTCCATTTTTCGCAGCAGGAAAGAAGCATTCATATTTTGACAAACACCATCTTTAAACCTATAGTCAAAATGCAACTCATTATTTATGATTTCAGCGTCGAAATAGTGATTTTTTACCTGCTCTAATTCTGAAGTGATTTCGCATAAACTTAAATCGTGTGTGGCGATAATTCCTGTGGAATTCGATTTGACCAGTTTTCGTATAAATTTTTTGGAACCAATGGCTTTATCACTGCTATTGGTACCTTTTAAAATTTCATCGAGAATAATAAAATACCGGTCGGTTTTAATTTCATCTACAATAAACTTAAGGCGTTTTAATTCTGAAAAGAAGTAAGACTCATCGTCATTTAATGAATCGCTGGTGCGCATACTGGTTATCAATTTTATTGGGGAATACTGGCAGGCATCGGCGCAAACCGGCAAGCCAATATTACTCATTAAAATTTGCAGGGAAACAGTTCTTAAAAAGGTACTTTTCCCAGCCATATTTGCTCCGGTAATGATAAAAAATTCTTCGTCCCCAATATTAAAATCGTTCGCAACCCGTTTCCTGGGGTCCAATAATGGATGTGCGAGGTTTTTAGCTGAAATTCCATTTTTTTGCGGTTGTATTTCCGGAAATACATAGGCAGGATGGTTAAATACGAAATTTCCCAGGGAATTGTAGGCATCGGTAAATTCTATAACTTCAAACCAATTGGCTACATTTTGCCCATAAGCTGTAATCCATTTTTCCAACTTATAACTCTGCTTGAGGTCCCAAAGTAAAAAGCCATTGGCAAGCACTCCAAAGAGAAAATTATTTCTTTGGTCCAGTGAATCTATCGCCCTTGAAAATTCCCTGAAGATTTGAGATGCCTTTTTCTTTTCAGCGTGAATCCTGGCCTGGTTCTTTTTTAAAATTTCCGAAGAAAATTCTTCTCTTTCCAACAATTCCATTAAAAAATGATACTGATGGAAAGTGTCCTGTATTTTGCTTACACTTCCAGAAAGTAAATTAATTTTTTTAAGATAGATACCGGTAAAGAGTACACCTACTAAAAACCACAGTAACAGGTGAATTCCCTTAATATAATCGAAAGAATAGGCCGCGATAAAAATTACAGAAATTACCGAAAAAACCGGCGGTAACCATTTGATAAAGTTTGGTACAAATTTTCTATAATTCTTAAACCAATTCACCACTACTTTAGAAGGAGTTTCAGTTTTCACAAGACCTGCAAGCGCAGTAAATTCCTGGCGCCACTTTGGTTTTTGCGCTAGTTCTTTTATCGCTTCCTGTTTTCGCGGGATATCGTCAATACTATTTTCAGTAAAAATTGCAGCAAGTTTATTGGTACCTTCATAAAGCGCGGTTCGGTTGGCATATTGAAAAAAAGACCCTCGTCCAAATAAATCTACATCCTGACTAAAAGCGTGAAGGGGATCATCAAACTGACTCCCATCTGGCAAATCCTGATAATTGCGATGCTCCAAAATTTCTATTTCCAACTCATTAAGTCGAATGCTTTCTTTGTGTTTATCGCTTTCATCTTTTAAATCGCTATGCCGCGAAACCAGGTAAAGAAATAAAGCAATACCGCCAATTACCGCCGGCACGATGATATTCATATTTCCGAAGAAATAATATACAGCAAAGCAAATAAGCAGAAACAGCAAAAGCCTAACCAGGCTGGAAACCAAAAGTTTTTTGGAAATTTTATCTAATGCTTTCTGGTGGGCTTCTCTCTGTTTTTTATAAAATTGAAGGGGTTTATTATTCGTCAAAATCTTTAATTTCTTTTTGTTGTTTTTTAGTTAATCCACGCACCACTAAATCGTAAGAATCGTCTATCATAGTAAGGATTAATTTTGGAGCTAAACGCCCATCTAAAATAACCGTATTCCAGTGCTTTTTATTCATATGATAACCCGGCAAAATATTATCTTCGTAAGCTTCACGCAATTTTACCGCTTTCTCTGGATCACATTTTACATTTACACTAAGTGGTACTTTATCAAGACCTGTTAGTGCAAAAACTTTGCCCATAACTTTAAAAACCAGGGTATCTGGACCAAAAGGTAATTCTTCTGTAACCGCTTTCTTGCAAAGGCAATAATCCCTAAGGTTTTCAATATTCATTTTACCTGATATTTAGTCGATTTTTCCCGGTAATCCCGAAACTAATTTTCCAGTTTTTCCTGTGCTTTATCTCCTAAGGTTAACGCGGTATAATCTAAACGCCAACCAATAGTTCCTACAATTTTCTCCATAAGCAAAATCGTATCCAGTGCTTCTTTCCGCGCCTGGTCCATTAATCCGCTTTGCGGGATTTTATCTACAATATAGCTTTTGGCATCCCGGTTAATATCGGTTAAATCTGAAGTAGTAAAAGGATTGGCCCAGCCTTCCCGCTTGTCATAATACTTAAAATCGGTTTCTACGGTAAGCAGTTCGGGTTGCGGAAAATTAGTGAGAATAATAACCCGCTTTTCGTTCTCACTACTCATCTTAATTTTGCTCAAATCGAAACCTACGTGAGCTTTGGCATTCACAAGAACAATGGCTTTTTTCTTACCCAATAATAAGCTAAGGTATTTTTCTTTTAGGTTTTCGTAATGGTAAATTTCAGAGAAATCCCCTTCTACCGTAATAAATTTACAGACACTTTTTATTTTATCCATAATCACCAAGGATTGTTCATTGGTTTTAGATTTAGATTTTTCTTTGTTGAACCGGGCAAAAACAAAGTAAGCTACTACTGCTCCCACGGCCAAACCGATAAATAAAAACTCCATATTAATTTCCTATTTCTCCCAAATGAGTGAATTTAAAACCTTTTTGAGTTTTGAGCCCATAGCCCAAAATACGATCAAAAGCGGCGTGTGAGAACAAAATTACGCCTATTAATTGAAAAAGCTCATCCTTAAGATAAAATCCTGCAAACCATATTAAGACGGCTATACCCCTATGGTGACAAAGATTGTAGGTAATGGCTCCAATTCTCCTATTGAAAAGATAACCTATCATTCCGAAATCTGGTGTAAAAAACAGCACTAAAAACCACCACCAGCTAAAGCTTAATTGACTAAAAGCAAAGATCCCCAACAGTAACAAAGCAAATTCTTCTAATTCAAGCGTAAATTTCATTTTTCTATGATTTTATATAAAACTGGTTTTGATGGGGTTGCATCGTTTTCAAAAGGAGCAATTTGAAGGTTTAGAAAGTAATCCCCATCGGGAATTACATTGGGCACGTAGATCAATTCTGTGATCGTGGCATCGTGGCGAATGTTTTTTGGATAGTCCCAAAACGCTTTATGAGCTAAGAGCCTCCCGTCGTCTTTCTCTTTATCAACCGAAGGCAAATCAATCAACAAATGCTTTATACCGTTATTTCGAATATAAGTCGCAGCAGCTTCAGTCAAATAAGGCCAGTTGGTATGGGAGTAATTTCGTCCTATTTTTTCTTGTGGATTTGGAAGCGTTCTGATTATAAGTGCTTCGGAAATTCCTTTCTGAAGTTGCTTCTGAAGTATTTCTTCAGAAATCACTAAATCTTCACCTTTCTTTTGGGGTGTAACCGAGATCAATTTAGCCTGAAAAAAGAATTGTTTTAAAGCCTGGTTAATACTGAAGAATTCAGTAGAAATATGCCCCACACACTCGGTATGTGTCCCGTGGGCGTGCGGATTAAACTGAATATTATTAAAATTCACTGAAGCACCTTCGCTTACTTTCCCCACAAAATCCCCATCCCTTACTGCATTTATTTTTGGTGGCTTTAAATACCAGGCGATAGGATTTTTTTCATTCCCGCGCAAACCAATGGAAATATCAAGAGGCTCCGAAAGGTCAATATTATAGACCTTTTTATTTATTTCTAGTTGTATTTTCACAAGCTAAATGTATTAAAAACTTTACTCGATAATTGAGATTTACCTCAATACTTATCGGGAGCTTCGAGGCTTGCTCGAAGCTGTTTATTTTTTTGCGCTATTTTTAAATAAGAAAGAGAACTTAAAAACGAAAAAATACCAAAAAACCCCTTCTCTACATCTACTAACGAAAATGACATTAACCTATTCCTTTTCCTCAGACTTCCTATAATGATAGCGATAGGTAACCCCTGCTTCACCTTCTCTATCTTCCTGAAAAGTTGAATCGTCTATCGGTTCGGGAGGTTCCGGTCTTTGTTCCACAAAATTACCGTTTTCATCAAAATGCTGCATAAAGAGATCTTCTTCCTCGTTATATTCGGGCTTTTCCCATTCATATTTAGGGCTTTTTGCAATCTTAGTACGGTAGATTAAAGAAAGTGTAAAACCAGAAATCAAGCCTGAAAGGTGACCTTCCCAGGAAATTTCAGGATTAATGGGCGTTACATACCAAAGCATACCGCCATAAAGAAAAACAACAATTAGGGAAAGCGCTACCAATCTATAATGTTTGGAAAAAATACCTTTAAAAAACAAAAAAGCAGCGAGCATATAAATAATCCCGCTAGCACCAATATGATTTGCCGGCCTGCCAATTGCCCAGGTAAGGATACCGGTGAGCAATAAACCAAAGAGCAACACCTGCCAACTTATCCTTTTATAAAAATAGAAAAGCGCCATAGAAAGCACAAAAAGCGGGATAGTATTATTGAACAAATGTTTGAGATCCCCGTGAATAAATGGAGAAAAAAGAATTCCACGTAAACCTTTTATTTCCCGGGGACGCACGCCAAAATCATTAAAACTTACCCCAAAACGTACTTCAAACCAAAAGACAATCCAAATGAGCAGCACAAACAGTACTGGATAGCCCAGAACGCCGGTTGTGAATTGAAATGGTGAAGCCTTTTCCAAAGGTTTTAGTTTCTTCTAATATTACAAAAAAGAATCCATTTTAACGGGAAAGGTTAAATTGTCAGATTCAAAATGGTATTTGGTGTTTGGTATCTACTGCTAACTGCATACTGTAACTGCTAACTGCAAGCTGCGTCTGCATACTGGGTTTTGGTGTTTGATAGCTTAAACTCTAAAATTGATCAACTTCCTTTTTTGCGGACTGCTGTGCGTTTCACTAATTTTGCAGCATGAATAAACCATTAGCAGAAAGATTACGGCCGCAAACCTTAGACGATTACTTGAGTCAGCAGCACCTGGTTGGCCCAAAAGGAGCTTTAAGACAACAGCTAAAGCAAGGGATAATCCCATCAATCATCTTTTGGGGACCACCGGGAGTAGGTAAAACCACCCTGGCCAATATTATCGCCAATACATCAGATAGACCATTCTTTACTTTAAGTGCTATTAGTAGCGGCGTTAAGGATGTAAGGGAAATTATTGAAAAGGCCAAGAAAAGTGATGGTTTATTTACCACAAAAAACCCTATTCTTTTTATCGATGAAATTCACCGGTTTAGTAAATCTCAGCAAGATTCCCTGCTGGGAGCCGTAGAAAAGGGGTGGGTTACTTTAATTGGCGCCACCACAGAAAACCCCAGTTTTGAAGTGATCTCGGCTTTACTTTCACGTTGCCAGGTTTATATCCTTAAACCATTCAGCGAAGATGATCTAATAGCCTTATTGAACAGGGCGATGAAAGACGATAAAATTATTGTTGAAAAAGATGTAAAGCTGAAAGAAACGGAAGCTTTGCTTAGGTTAAGTGGTGGCGATGCGCGGAAATTACTAAATATGTTTGAACTTTTGGTGACTTCTGCAGCAGTAGGAACCGAAATAACCAACGAGCTCGTTTTTGAAAAAGTTCAGCAAAATACTGTATTATACGACAAAGATGGTGAACAGCATTACGATATCATTTCAGCATTTATCAAATCTATTCGCGGGAGCGATCCCAACGCGGCTGTTTATTGGCTCGCCAGGATGATAGAAGGCGGCGAAGATGTAAAATTTATAGCCCGCAGATTACTAATTTTAGCCAGTGAAGATATTGGCAATGCTAACCCTACTGCTCTTGTTATTGCCAATAACACCTTCCAGGCCGTAACTACGATAGGTTTTCCCGAAGCCCGGATTATTTTAAGCCAATGTGTCACTTATTTAGCGACTTCTCCAAAAAGTAACGCGGCTTATATGGCGATTAACCAGGCCCAGAGCGCTGTAAAGAAAACGGGGAATTTATCGGTACCATTACCCATTAGAAATGCACCTACCAAATTAATGAAGGATATTGGCTACGGAAAAGACTATAAATATGCTCATAATTATGAAAACAACTTTGCCGAAGCCGAGTTTTTACCCGATGAACTCAAAGGCACTGCATTTTATGTCCCGGGAAATAATCCGCGGGAAAATGCACAACGGGAATTTTTAAAAAAACGCTGGAAAACTAAATACCGGTATTAATTACCGGTTTATGGTGACTAATCCGCTATGATAATTCAACAATAAGCAGGTATTTCTTCTATGTTAAAATGATGGTTAATTACACAGAAATAACCCCATTAAAATTTAGCTGAATTATTTATTTAAAAGCTTATAAGTGATGCTTACCGGCTTATTGGTTTCATTATTTAAATACTCCACAATCAAATTCCCGGCAGAATTAAAGCGGGCAACCCCCTGCCTGGTAAGGGATTTATAAATAAAGCTGTTTTTATCGCTAGAAGATACCAAAACAGCTATTGGTTCTGTTCCATTTTTTTGAAATAACGCATAACCATTAGAATTTTTCTTTAAAGTAAACTCCTGATTATCTTTTTTGAGCATTATAATATCTGCAAGTACGGCTTCATTGTTCCCGCGTTGCTTTTCTCTAAATTCTTTACTATTCGTTGGGTTTTGCACCACAACTTCGGCCGGGGTTGCATTTTTATCTTCTTCGCCCGGCTCCTCTTCTGGTACACTACTGGAAACTTCAGCTTCTTCTACAGATGATGGTTTAGGATTATTGGCTTGTGGCGCGGCAGCTGCCACCTCTGCAGGTGTATAGTTATAATCTAAGGCAGCCACAGTTTTAAAAGCATCTCTTAGCGCCTCGTGATATGCCTTTTTATAATCTTTCTCCCTACTTCTTCCCTCGTCACTTTCAAATACCATATTTCCACGACAGTCTTCCAGTTGTACCCTTAATTTGGTAACAAACAAACCAGAATCTTCAATAACATTTGCTTTTAAACCCTTGCAAATATCATCTTGCAGATCCTGCGGTTTTTCTTCGCTTTTCATATAGGCCTCAAACCCGTATTTTTCAAAAAGAAACTGCGTTAAACTATTTAATTGATATTGGTCTTCTTCCTTGGAAAACTCATAAGTATCTGGAACGATTACATATTTATAATCATTAATATTTTGGGCAGGCATTAACCCTAATCCCATAAAAAACAATAGAATAGAAAATCCTTTCTTCATTTTATTTATTTTTTCAGCAAAATTTAAAGTAAGAAAAATATGTGAATTTATCTTTTCTCACCAAAGAAAATAAAGCCTGTGGTTTTACACTAATTTTCCCTGTTAAAAACAAATTGCATGCCCAACTGCAGGGAAGCATTATTTGCTTTGGCCAAATTAGGAAAAGCCAGAAGATTATTTACTGCAAGATAGATATTAAATTTTTTAAATGTGGTCGTGTACATTAAACCTATGTTAGTAAAGGAATAATCGTCTATGGAATAGCCTACTTTAAGGCGATGTTTTTCATTAATTTTACGATCCCAATAGGTTGTAAACCGGGTCACAAATCCTTTTGGCCGCCTTACCCCGTTTAGCTGCATCCCAATTAAGTTCATATATCGCACTTTTTTTACTGTGAGGTAATTACAGGGCAAAAATGCGGCGCCAAAACCAAATTGTATTCCAAGATTTGCTTTTACCGGTCGCCAGGTACTGTAAGATTCATTAGTAGTTTCATCCTGTAAATTTTCATTTACTTCGTCTTCAAATTCGTCCCAATAAGGCTTTGAGCCATTTTCAGGAAAAAGCGGTTCTATACCACTAGTTTTGTAAGAACCAAAATAGCGGTAATTTTCTACTTCAGATCTTTGAAAAACAGCTCCCACATCCTGTACCGATCCAGACACTATAAACTGTTCGTCAACGATATAGGAAAAACCCAGATCCAAGCCAAAACCAACATTTCCGCCAAAAAATGATCTACTCAACAACTCAGCGGTAGCTTTTTCTACTGTCATACTATCTTTTTCCTTTAATGGGGCAAATCCAGCAGTATTTACTAAAACATCAAGGTTATCTATTTCGTGCTTATAATAGTTTCTTCCGTTGGGAGTAGTTCTTGTGATAAATCTTCCAGTATTTCCCGTGCTTTCCACATTAAAAATACTGGAGTATAGTTTGGCCCTGGCACCTACGGTTAAGCGTTTATCGAATTTATGATTTATCCCCAGATGATACACCGTCATAATTTCGGCGGTAAGGGAAAGGTCGTCGAAGTAAAAATTTTCATCCAAATAATTACTATTTCCTTCATTCACTAAAATTGCCGGATCTTTTGGAAAATAGGAAAATAAATCGAGTTCCTGGTAGATCCCCATAGAGAGATAATTCTTTCTATCCAGTTTCCAGCCCAGGGAGAGCACCTCCAATTGTTGATTTACCGAGAAATAATCGGTATTGTCCATTTTTTGCATCGCCTGCCTAATACGCATATTTATATTAGACCCATCGTCCCGAAAGATATCGTGTAAAGTGACCCCGGTAGATCCAGCCGAGAGGTGTATTTGTGAAAAAAAAGGTAAGCCTATATGTCCGGTAAAATTTATTTGTGCCCCGGGATTGGTCATTAAGGTTTGGGGAAGATCATCTACATTATAAAGCAGTGGTTTATCCTGGGCAAAAGCCGATTTTATTATGACTATTGATATGAGACAGCAGACAAGTCTTATCATTTAAAATCAAACCTAAAAAGACCTCGCGAGGCAAAATCTAATTCCCCTTCAAATGTGCTTCCATTTGGTTGCACCTCTAATTCTACCACCATTTTAATCGACCTGCGTACCAACTGAATACTATCATTTTCAATTAACTTTGTTCTTTCTATAGTTTTAGGATTATTATGTGCTCCTGCAGATATTGTGTAGTTTTTAGAAAACTGCTCCTGATTTCTTTCTGAAAGAAACCTTATCTTACTTTCTATCTCCCTGGGAAATGTATTTTTATGCTTAAAGAAAAGCTCCACAGAAGTAAGGTCTTTTTGGATGTAATCATCGTCCAGAAATTCCAGTCGCACTGTGTCGCTAATAACGGTTTTTAAAGCACCGGTAAGGGAATCTTTAAAATCATTTTCGTCAAGCTGATAAATTACAAGATCAACATCTGCCGCGGGGCTTAACACAATGTCATCTTTTTGATTAATATCAACATCTTTCACGCAGGCCAAAAAAGTCGTGGCAAGTATCGCCAGCAAACTAAGCTTTTTAAAGGCCAGGAGATAAGATTTCATTAGTTGATTAAATTGAGTTTTCAATCAACAAAATTAACAAAATTTTATAGCTACAAATAGGTCTTTAGTTCATTTAACGTTTTTATTTGTATTACGTCGATTTTTTCACGATTAGCGTAATAGTCGAAAAAGATAGATTTTATACCACAGGTCTTGGCACCGGTACAATCGGCTTCGTAATTATCGCCAATCATAAGACTGTTCTCTGGCCGGGCTGCCGATTTATTTAAAGCAGTTTCAAAAATTTTAGGATGAGGTTTCTTTACCCCCGCTTCTTCTGAAGTTGTTACTGTTGAAAAATAATCACTAATGCCGGCATTTTTAAGTTTTTTATGCTGAACCTCTTCAAAGCCATTGGTAATAATATGTAACTGATAAGTTTTATTTAAGTAGTCAAGGATATCTTTTCCTCCATCAAGCAAGTGATTATTTGCCGGGAGCAAATCTACATAATCTACCGCCAGTTCATCAATTAGATCATCGGTTACTGTATATTTTAAGCTATCAAAACTATCCTTTAACCTCCCGTAGCGCAAAGCTTTTTTAGTCACTTCATCTTTTCTATACCGCTCCCAATATTCAAAATTTATAGGCTGATAAACCTTGAGAAAATCTGCTAGATTCAAGTCTATTTTCCTGTTACTAAAAATGTTTTGAAATGCCAGCGCCGAATTTTTATCGAAATCCCAAAGCGTATGATCGAGATCGAAAAAGACGTGAGAGATGTTTTTAATTTTCATTGTTATACTTTTTTAAGTAGAAATTATTATTTGTGCTAAGACCTACGGATATCACTACCTATAAAGGGCTAAAAAACTTGAAGATGATTATCCTCTTTTTAAGTAGTGGTATTTTAGCCTCATAGGAGAGCCATAGATTATGAACCGGGAAGTTACTTCTTATAAACCTTTTTTAAAAGGGAGAAATATTGATTATAGTCGGCATATTCAGAGAAATCTTCATTTTTAAAAACCGCTTTAAAACTTCCATCCACGGCTTTTACCTGCTTAATTAATTTAGAAAGGACTTTAGCGGTTTCTTTTGCTTCTTTTCTTTCAGCAAAACTGGAATCGAACATGTAGGGATAAACAGTTAAAGGCAAAGTAGATTCAGTATTTATATCGTAAAATAAAAAAGGTCTGCAGGTGCCGGCTCTAAAGCCGGGAGCATCTGGATAACCCATGGAATAGTCTTTGGAAATTTCCAGTTCAGTCAAAAAGTTATAGAATTCGGGAATATTTAAATTGTGGTTAAGGTTCATGACGCGCTCTAAAGGCATATGAACAATATTTTCCATTCGCAACTTCTCTTTTCGAAGTGTTTTTTTACTTTCAAAAGCATAGTGCCCGGGAATAAGTCCTACTTCAGAATAATCTCCCACGTACTTAATCACCGATCTATAGGGACTGCGATTGTAATTTATATTGCGGTCGTGAACCGAAAAATCACTTAATTGAAACATAAATACCAGGGGCACTTTTTGTTTCTTGTGAAAGTTGATAAGCGCTTCAAAGGTATTGTAAGGATCTTTTTTTAGCCGAAGTAAAACCTGAATCCTATGTGCTACTTTTTGAAACTGCAATTTCACAAAATCCCGTTGTAACCCCATAAGGCTCCTTATAAAACCTTTATTTTGAAAACTAAACACATGATCTACCGCAATAACCGCCCTGGTATCGTATTTGCGTTTTTTAAGTTTTAGGTTCGGAAAACGATCTTCAACAAGTTCTTTAAACTTATATGCCCAAATATCTACTACCGGTGCTCTCAAAAAATCTTCCTGAAAACCCACACTTTCTGAAGCAGGGAATCGTCCCTGTTCATCCTTTACGTGGGGAAGGTATTCCTCATACCTACTCAATAAGAAAAACGAGGCCGCAAAAATATCGAAAGGTAGTGCACTTTTTTCTGAAACAGGAAAGAAACAAAAGCTGTCGCCCCAAGGTTGTACTTTTATCTCAACTTCGCTAACTCCCTGCGCTAATAACAGGTCTATTTTTTCGATAAACAGTTCATTTCCCAGCGCTTGTTTTCCGTAGGAAAGCTTTACACCTTCATGGGCTATAAATTCTTCAATTTTTGTGGTGAACTTTATTGGGATTCCCAAAATATTAGTGCAAATATGTTTAAAAACATATACTATTCGCGGAGTGATTTTTTGGGTATAAATAAGTAGCATCTGGAAATTTTAGAGTACGCCTTCATCTGCGAAGCTAAAGTATGATTTTTCGGTTACAATAAGATGATCCAGCACTTTAATATCTAAACTTTGAGCTCCTGTCTTAAGCTTTTGTGTTAGTTTTTTATCGGCTTCGCTGGGCTTTAAGGTGCCAGATGGATGGTTATGGGCTAAAATTATGGCTGTTGCACCAACTTCCAGCGCTTTTTTGAGCGTAATTCTAACATCTACCAGAGTACCAGTAATGCCGCCTTTGCTTAACTGCATTTGCACAATTACCTTATTAGAATTATTGAGGTAGATTATCCAAAATTCTTCGTGAGCCAATTCACCAATTACGGGTTGCATAAGTTCAAAAACCGAAGCACTGGAAGTTATTTTTTTCCTCTCCAGGGCCTCTTCGGTGCGCCTGCGACGCCCCAATTCCAAAGCAGCAACAATGCTCACCGCTTTAGCGGGGCCAATTCCTTTAAATTCACAAAGTTTTTTTATGGAAAGTTTCCCCAAGGCACCAAGTTGATTTCCTGTAGAAGCTAAAAGACGCCGGCTTAATTGCACTGCAGATTCATTGCGACTTCCAGAACCAATTAAAATGGCAATAAGCTCTGCATCACTTAAACTTAATTTTCCTTTCTGAAGAAGTTTTTCCCTGGGTCGATCTGTCTCTGCCCAGGATTTAATTCCAAAATTATGCTGTTTCTCCTCCCCCATTGTATAAAGATAAAAAAATGTCTCTTTACTTTTACAGGATATTCAGAATTTAAAATCCTAAGTAACGCTTTAGATGTTCTATTCCAAAACTAACTTAATTTTGCAATTTACCTCTGCAAAATTTAAGGCTCAAATTCTATGATAGCTTCGTAAAAATCATCTTCATCTATCCCCATATGTTGGCATATCCACTTTGCACCAGCCAAACTGGAAAGCTGTTTTTTCTGAAAATTTTCAAGCGGCATATCCCCTTCGGGGGTTTCGAGGTAAATTTCGTTGTCCACAATTTGATAAGCCGGGGTAGCGTAAGGATGTTTTCTAATTTGATTCTCTGTCGCTTCTGCTAGTTTTACCAGCGTTTCATCTTCTTCGTTATAAACCAGTATTCCTCCTTTTACAATGGAAGCTATAAATTCCTGAAATTTTGCTATATATTTTTCTTCAGAAGGAAAACCTTTTTGATTATTCCATTTAATCTCACTTAATAACGCGATGTTTGGCTGATAAACTTGAAATGCGGGAGTGTCATTTCCTGTACCCTGTAAAAACTCATCGCCTTCAATTAAAATAAAATCATTGTGGGCACTAAGGTTTAAACTCTCTTCTTCTGAATTTAAGGGTTTATTGATTAAGAAATCAATATCTTTCTGGTGATATTGCATCACGTGTAAAATCACGGCAGCCACGTCACTCTTTGTTTGCGAACCGCCTATTACCACCCGGGTTTTATCTTTGCAAAATTCAAATAAAAATTCTGGATAGGTGAAAAACTTCACCTCTAAATCTTTGGTTCTTTCTAATTCGGGATTATTTTCCTGAACCTCTGTTCCTATAATTACTGCATCAAAATCATTTTTAATTTTATCTGGATCCCAGCCTTTTTCTTCCGGCAAAAGACTATATTTTTTAAGTTTTGTTAGCGCTGGTTCTTCAATTACCTGGTCACTACCACTAATCTTGTACCCAAAATTTTTCAAAATCACTGCCAGATCACACAAAATTGGTTCTCCAACACCTATAAAATGAATTTTCATTCCTTACTTAGTTTATCGAGCCTTTTAAATAAGCGTTGGCTCTATTCTTTAGGAATACAAATATAAATAAGGCCTGTAGAAATAAGCATTTACATCTCTAATATTTTAAGTTTAAGTTTTTCGGCTTCCGGGAAACCAAATTTCACACTCAGGGCCTTATTAATATTATACAATGCCTCTTTCTTGTCATTTTCTTTCGCTTCAATTTTAGCGATATGAAAATAGGCCCATGCCGGGGATTTTAAATCTTTATAACTGTAATTTTTAATATAGCTGTTAAGAAAATCGACGGCCAATTTAGGCTTAAGGTTTAAGTTGGCTGCCTGCTCCCCCAATTCATAAAAAAGATAATTTCTCACTAACAGCTCCCTATTTTGGGCAGCGGCATTTAAGGCTTTTGCAACAGCCTTACGTTTTAACTCCTCATTTTCTTCATAATTATGTATGTAAGCTTCGGCAAGATGCGCATCTACTGCGTTTAAATTGTGTAATTCTAAAGCATATTGCTGCGCAACCTCTTTACTTCCTCCTACAATAGCAGGCAACTCCATATATAATTCAACCAGGGCACGTCTCACCTCGGCGTGATTAGCATCTAAACTAGCAGCCTGGTTTAAATACTTTTTTACATCACCAATCATAAGCGCCGCCGAAAACTTAGAAACTTCCATAGCCTTCATCCCCATGGCACCACCTAATTTAAAATTATAATTAGCCGATTCTGGTCTTGTTTTTAATAATTTCCTATAATGTTTTATAGCTTTATCCCATTTTTTTTCAAAAACAGCAATATCACCAAGATACTCTATCGCCTCAGGGTTTTTAAGATGATTTTGAAGCTCACTTTTAGCTTTTTTAAGTTCATTATTTTTAAGGTATTCCTCTACCCCTCCCAGGCTCTGACTCTGGACAAAAGACACGATAAACAAGTTTAAAAACACGAAAAACAGTTTTTGCTGCCACATACTATTAATTTTTTCTTAATTTTATAAAAATTCCTACTGCATCAAATGCTAATATTTTTAACATAATATCATAAACTGCGCTATGAATGGTTAAAGTTCGCAAACTGAGCTTTAATTTAACGCGTAATGTTAAAAATTATTTTGATATTTGCGCTGCTAATTTTAAATCTAATATTGAATTTTAACACCTAGCCTATGCAAAATTTTACTTTTGGTAGAAAGGGAACGAACTGGTTCCTTTTCACCTTTTTATTGTTAATTGGAACTCTGCCTTCATTTGGGCAGAATGACTGCCCCGAAGTAGGAGATTTTCCCACTTCCCAAACCTTTTGTTTTACACAAACGGTAAGTGAATTAGATACTAACGGTTATCCGGTTTACCAAACGGATAAGAACCAAGATGACACCCAAGCCCTTCCGGATGATGAACTCCTTGTAGATGGCGTGACTTATTATGTAGGAGGAGATTCTGGTACCTGCACCCGTTTACCTGTTACTGTAACCGTGAATAGTGCGACAAGACCTTCTAATGATGTTACCGGCAGTATAACTACAGGATTTGAAATATCCTCTTGTACCCCGGCAGATTTTGATAATGTTGCACTTGCTGACTTATTTAATCCAATATCTGGATATACCATTGAAGTTTACGACTCTGAGTTTGGCACTACTCCATTTACCGGAACGCTTCAACCTGGAGGGAGTTATTTTGTAGCTCAGGTACCAAACACTCAAGATGCCCAGAATAATGTATGCCCATCTAAAAGGGTTGCTGTTGGTTTTAATCCCAATCAAATTGGGGCGCCAGACACCGAAAATGCCCAAATTTTCTGTGCAGATGCTACCATAGCCGATTTACAAGTCGAAGGAACGTACAACAACACTCAAGATATTAGATGGTACCGTTCTCAAAATGGAAATTCCCCATTAGCAGAAGATACCGAGTTAATTAACGGAGCAACGTACTATGTTGGCCAGGTAGTTAACGAAAGAGGAAGCCCAATGCCTCCTTGTGAAACCCCTGCAGAAGATAGAGCTCCAGTAACGGTATCTTTAGAAGATTTTGATGCAGGGAACGATGTTAATGAAACACTTTGCCAGTCAGAAATACAAACAAGACTTGATGCCGGGGAAACTCCAACTGCAATTTTTTCAAGCTATATTGAGGTAGAAGAAGAAATAGCTGGAATAACTTTTAGCCCCTCCATTTCCAGCCTCGTGTCAGATTATAACAGTAATCCTTTTCAAACCTTTACAACCAACGCGACAGTAACTACTGAAGCAGGTTGTGAGGATACCGTGCAAATTACTTTAGAAATAGTTGAAGAATTTGAAGCTGGAGATGACAATACAACCACGGTTTGCCGATCAGATTTACCTGAAAGTCCGACTGAAACACAAGTTGAGGGCTTCTTTAGAGGACTTTTAGGTTCTGATGCTGATACCAATGGTACTTTCGATAATGAATCTATTGCAAATATTACAACAAGTTTTAATAATGGAGACGGAACTGGCACTTATTCTACTACTTATACAGTAGGAGAAGGTACATCATGTGAAGATACCGCGCAACTTTCTGTAACTGTTACAGGAGCGGCAGATGCCGGAAATGATGTTGAGGGTTCTCTTTGTCTTAGTGAAGTTGAAGAAATCGCCAATGATTTTAATCCTCAAAATCCAGATGCTACATTAACAGATTTATTTGAAAGGTTTAATTGGACTGGTGATCTTAATGGAACATTTGCGCCAAGCCCCACTGCTTTAGGTTTGGAATTGTTAGCATATTATAACAATGATGACCGAGCTCCTTCTTTAACTTTAGAAGGGACTTATACCGTAGGTGAAGCTGAAAGCGAATGCGGTATTGATTCTGCAGAATTTAGTATTACTATTACAGATGATAAAGAAGCAATTGCAAGTGCAAACAACCAAACAATTGATGTTTGTACCAGCGATGCAAGCTTTAACCTGTTTGACGCCTTAAGTGAGAATACGACCCTGGGAGGAAGCTTTACTTTAAACGGGGAAGCATTCGAAGGAAGTTCCTTTGATGCATCTAGCTTAGAAGAAGGTGATTATAACTTCACTTACTCTGTAAATGGTGATGAACTCGAGTGTATAGAAGGCGAGGCTGAAGCTGATTTCACCATTAATGTGACTTCAGATTTTGACCTGGAAGGATCTATAACAAGCACTCTTTGTCGAGCAGATCTTAATGACCAGTACTCTGAAACTGTAGTGAAAAATTACTTCCTGGGACTATTGAGCGGGGAAGTAAGCAGAAATGGAAGCTTTGACGATGATTCAATAGCTGAAATGACTGCCCGTTATAATAATGGAGATGGTCTGGGAACCTATACCACTACCTACACCGTAGGCGAAGGAACTTCTTGTGAAGCTTCTGTAGAAATTTCTGTAACCGTACAGCCAAGTGGCGATGCAAATGCAGGAGATATTGCAGACCAGGTAATTTGTGCTTCTGAAGAAATGATAAACCTTTCTCAGTACTTACAAGATACAGACGCTCAAGAAGGCGGGGTATTCTCTGGGGACGGAGTAAATGAAAATGGAGAATTTGATGCTTCCATGGAGACAGGAATTTATACTGTTACCTACACCGTAGATGATAGCGTTTCCTGTGTAATTGAAGGCACTTCAGATTCAACCAACTTTGATATCCGGATAATCGAAGGAGGACAGGCAATTGCAAGTGCAAACAACCAAACAATTGATGTTTGTACCAGCGATGCAAGCTTTGACCTGTTTGATGCTTTAAGTGATGATACGACCCCGGGAGGAAGCTTTACTTTAAACGGAGAAGCATTCGAAGGAAGTTCCTTTGATGCATCTAACTTAGAAGAAGGTGATTATAACTTCACTTACTCTGTAAACGGTGATGAACTTGAGTGTATAGAAGGTGAGGCTGAAGCTGATTTCACCCTTAATGTAGTTTCAGATTTTAACCTGGAAGGACCTATAACAAGTACACTTTGCCGGGCAGATCTTAATGACCAGTATTCTGAAACTGTAGTGAAAAATTACTTCCTGGGACTATTGAGCGGGGAAGTAAGCAGAAATGGAAGCTTTGACGATGATTCAATAGCTGAAATGACTGCCCGTTATAATAATGGAGATGGTCTGGGAACCTATACCACTACCTACACCGTAGGCGAAGGAACTTCTTGTGAAGCTTCTGTAGAAATTTCTGTAACCGTACAGCCAAGTGGCGATGCAAATGCAGGAGATATTGCAGACCAGGTAATTTGTGCCAGCGAAGGAATGATCAATTTAAATGATTACCTTTTAAGTACAGACGCTCAAATGGGCGGAACTTTCTCTGGAGACGGAGTTGAGGACAATATGTTTAACGCTTCAATGGGTGAAGGCAATTATACCATCACTTATACAGTTGACGATAGCGCTCCTTGTGTAACACCAGGAACTTCAGACTCGACAAGTTTTGATATCGAAGTGATTGAAGACGGTGAAGCAGTTGCTGAAGCTAATAATCAAGCAATTAATGTTTGTACCAGCGAAACAACTTATGACCTGTTCAATGCATTGTCGGACAATACAACCCCGGGAGGATCATTTACCTTAAATGGTGAAGCCTTTGAAGGAAGTTCTTTTGATGCAAGCAATATGGAAGAAGGTAATTATGACTTTACTTATTCTATAAGTGGAGAAGAGTTAGTTTGTGTTGAAGGGGAGGCTACGGCTGATTTCACTATCAACGTAACTTCAGAAAACTTCGATGCAGGAGATGATGCAAGTGTAACAGAATGTGCTGCTACCTTAGACCCCAATCCAAGCCTGGAAACGGCAAGAGGTTATTATATTAACTTACTATCAAGTGGGGTTCCAACTAATGGAACTTTTGAACCAAGTATTGAAATAATTCGTGCAGCGTATTTAGAAAATCAGGTTGGAACATTTACAACTACTTATACTTTAGGTAGCGGTTCTTGTTCAGATTCAGTAGAACTAACCGTAAATGTTATTGATGCAATTGATGCAAACGCGGGGGAGATTGAAGACCAAACCTTGTGCTCAAGTGATGCCGATTTGAATCTTTATAGCTTATTGTCAGATGATGCTAATACCAATGGTACTTTCGAAGGTTATACTAATGGTATTTTTAGTCCGTCTGAAATTGGAGCAGGAACGTATGAAGTAACTTATTCAGTTACCGAAGATGCTCCTTGTGTTACAGGTGAGGCAAGTACTACATTCACAATAGACGTGATTCAAGGTGCTAATGCCGGGGATGATATGGAGGTTGCTTTGTGTGACAATGAGGAAGCACAAGACCTTTATAATTACATCTCTGCAGATGCAGATATGGATGGTACATTTACCGATCTTGCAGATGGAATCTTTAACCCTGCAGATTACGATGCTGGTTCTTATGAGTTCATTTATACAGTAACCTCAGATGATGACCAATGTGGTGGTGATGATACCGCTACCATAACGGTAAACTTAGGAGTAGCCCCTGCAGCACCTGTTGCAGCAGAAACCAGAGCTTTCTGTACTATAGATGTTCCAACAGTAGCATTGCTTAGTGCAGAGGGTACCAATTTAACCTGGTATGCCGATGCTGAGTTAACCACTATGCTTAGCGATGAAGATGTATTGGAGAGCGGTGATTATTATGTAACTCAAACTTCAGACGAAGGATGTGAGTCCAATGCAGCAATGACTACGGTTAATGTTGTAGATTCTCCTGCACCAACCATTAATTCAGATTACGAACTATGTGAGTTTGATGATCCTACAATTGCAGATCTTACTGCCGAAATTAATGAAAGCGGTGAAGTAACCTGGTATGCTGCTGCCGATGCTACAACACCATTGAGCAACAATGAGATGTTAAGCGATGGTACCACATACTATGCTACTCTTATTTCAGAAAACGGTTGTGAGAGTTCAGAAAGATTAGCTGTTACAGTTACTCTAGAAGACTGTGAGTTACTATTCCCAGAGGCAATTACACCAAACGGAGATGGCAGGAACGACACATTTGTAGTTGAAAAAATTGAAGGGGAATATCCTAATTTCAACATCACAATCTTTAACAGATGGGGTAATGCTGTTTATAAAGGCAATGCTTCAACTCCAGAATGGGATGGAACTTCAAACCAATCGGGTAACCTCGGTGACGATGTACTACCTGTAGGTGTATATTTCTATGTAGTGGACTTCAATGACGGAAGCACTAAGCCACGTCAGGGAAGAGTTTACTTAAGCAGATAATATAAAAGGATAAACATTAGAAAGAAATGAAAAAAATAATCACAAAATATTTAATATTCGCAGGCATTATCCTTTTCTCAATTAAAGGTATGGCCCAGCAAGACCCTCTGTTCACTCAATATATGTACAATATGAGTGTCATTAACCCGGCCTACGCTACCGATGATCCCGGTATGCTAAACCTGGGGGGTATTTATAGATCTCAATGGCAGGATGTTGACGGTGCACCAAGCACCGCCAACTTCTTTGCCCACACTCCGGTGCGTGAAAGAGTTGAATTAGGTTTAACAGTGGTTCACGATGAAATTGGAAATATTGTAAAAGAAAACAATATCACTGCAGATTTCGCTTATGTACTACCGGTTTCAGAAAGAAGTAAACTTTCCTTTGGTATCAAAGGGGGGCTTACTACTTATGATGCCAACCTAACAGGTTTAAACGTTAACGACCCATCTGACCCCGCACTTCAAAATATAAACGAAGTGCTTCCGGTGGTTGGTGTTGGTGCGTTTTGGTTTGGAGACAACTATTATCTTGGTGCTTCTGTTCCCAATCTTTTTACGTCAAAATATCTTGACGATGCAGAGGGAGTGAAAGCCATTGGTGAAGAAGCGATTCACTATTATTTAACCGGTGGATATGTTTTTCAACTCAACCCAAATCTTAAATTAAAGCCGGCCTTTATGGCCAGAGGAGTTGAAGGTGCACCCTTAGCAGTAGATGTTACTGCAAACGTGTTGTTATATGACAGGTTGGAAGCTGGTGTTGGTTACCGATTTAACGAAACCATTACCGGTTTGGTTAATTTTAAAATCACCCCTTCCCTAAGAGTAGGCTATGCTTACGATCACTTTACTTCAGATTTTGCTACCTATGACTTAGGTGGAACACACGAAATTATGTTGCTGTTTGATCTCGACCTATTTGGACTTACCAAAGGATATGACAAATCACCAAGATTCTTCTAAAAATCGATAAATATGAAAAATTTATATAGTACCCTTTTTATTCTCTTAATAAGCATTACGGCTTTTGGCCAGAAGGCTGAAATAAGAAAGGCCAATAAAATGTTTGCGAAAAGAGCTTACGTTGATGCTGCCAATACTTATGAGAAAGTTGTAGATAAAGACCAGGAAGTTTTACAAAACCTGGGAGATGCTTATTTC
This sequence comes from Salegentibacter echinorum, assembly GCF_900129445.1. Lineage (GTDB taxonomy): Bacteria > Bacteroidota > Bacteroidia > Flavobacteriales > Flavobacteriaceae > Salegentibacter > Salegentibacter echinorum. Next base: position 244,089 of record NZ_FQVT01000004.1, on the reverse strand, counting down.
TACACGAACCAAATGGAACAAGCTGTCGATGTTTATCAAATGCTTTTTCTAAGACATGAAGCGAATACCGCTCCAGAATATCAGTTTAGGTTTGCACACGCATTGCGCGCGGTAAACAAACAGGATAAAGCCGACGAGTATATGAGTGCTTATACCGGTGAAGATATCAATTATGAGGATTTCGCTAAGAAAATGGACACGGTAAATAAACACGTTTACACTACCAACCAGATCATGAACAATAGTGCTTCAGCAGATTTCGGTATTTCTTTTTACAATGATAGGATTGCGTTTGCTTCTACAAGAAACCAGGAGCGCCCAATTTATCCATGGAACAAGAAGCCAACTTTAGATTTATATAGTGCTGAAATTTCAGACGATGGTGAGTTAAGCGATATCGTATTATTTTCAGAAAATATCAATACAGACCAACATGAGAGTTCTGCTACTTTTAGCCAGGATGGACAGGTGATGTATTTTGACCGCACCAGTGAAGATCGCGTAAAAAATGAAGATGATGTAAAAGTTGCCCATATCAAACTATTTCGTGCCGAAATGGTAGATGGTGAATGGGATAACATTGAAGCACTTCCATTTTCTAGTGACGAGTACTCCACTGAGCATCCAAGCCTTAATGCAGATGGCACAAAACTTTATTTTGCCAGCGACATGCCGGGATCTCATGGTTCTTTTGATATCTATGTAGTTGACGTAAATGAAGATGGGACCTTTGGTGAACCAGAAAATTTAGGAACGGGAGTTAACACAAAACACCGTGAACAATTCCCTCACATTAGTAAAGACGGCGTTCTTTACTTTTCTTCTGATGGTCACCAGGGATACGGTAATTTAGATGTTTACCGAAGTGAAGGAGACTTTACTGAAGCACAAAACCTGGGGAACACTGTAAACAGTGGCCACGATGATTTCGCTTTCGTTGTTGATGAAGAAAACAGCAAGGGCTATCTAGCTTCTAACCGAAGAGGTACAGACAATCTTTATGCCTTCTCCAGGGAAGATTATGTACCACCGGTGGTAGATTATGATGACAGGGAAACCAATCTTGAAACAGGAAGACAACAATTAAGAGATGTTGGTAATATTTACTTCGATTTTGATAAGTCAACAATCAAAAAAGAATCTGAACCAACGCTAGACAAAGTTGTAGCCATCATGAATAAATATCCTGAACTTCAAATTGAAGTTGGCTCTCACGCTGATGCCAGAGGATCTGATAAATATAACATGGGTCTTTCTGAAAGACGTGCAGCTTCTACCTTAGAATACCTTGTTGAGAATGGTATTGACCGCAGCAGGTTAACTTCTAAAGGTTATGGTGAAACTATGCCTCTTAACGATTGTACCGAACCTACAGGTTGTACTTCGAAACAATATGCTAAAAACAGACGTAGTGAATTCACCATTATGAACAATGAATAGTGAAGACTATGAATGCTGAAGAAATGGGCAGACAAAACTAAGTCTTACCAGGTTGACTACTAACTAACCAACCAAATGTGAAAAGCCCCGGAAAATTTTCCGGGGCTTTTTTATTTCTAAGAGCTTTAGTTTCACATCGCGTTAATAATATCGCGAATTGTCACTCAAGACCTTCCCCCACCTTCTTTCCTACCGCCTTCGCGGCCATCGAAAGGTTCAAAACAGCCTGCAGGGTAAAGAACCCTTATTCTAAAATAAAAGATTCCCCTCCTAATTCCTAGAGCCATCGAGATTATCGCGACGGGATCACGACTCATTATAACCGTTGTCGCTTTATTAAACTACAGACTTTTTTAATCAAAATTAATATAGAAATTAACCTGGTAAATATTCTTCATCCAGGCTGGAAAAGACTGCATATTTCCCAACTAACGAATCCCGATTGCCAAATTAATGACTCACGAGCTAAAATACTATTCGGGTGGATATCCTTCTAAAGCTTTCTCGACGATTTCATTAAACAAAGCACGGCGTTCCTGGGGGGAAGCTTTGGGGTTCACTTTAGTTTCTACCACGGCTTGCCATATTAATGCATCTTTTTCAACATTAATAAAATCTATAGTGATTTCAAGAATTAACCTATTACTTTCAATTGGAATTCCGCCAGAAACCCCTACTCCAACATTTCTACCACCGCTTCCTATTCCTATTCCCAGACTACTTCTATTTCTATCAACTCGTTCCTGGGAGTAAGCATTTATATACAAATCTGGTTTTTTAGATTTTGATATTCCTTTTTGTTGCAATTTCTTTTCTAAACTTGCAATAAGCCTGGTCTCATCCAATTGGGAAAGTCCAGATTGGAAATCGGGAAAAAGTTGATAGGTTGTATAAGTACTAAAATTAGTGGTACTATCATAATCATATACTGCTTTGGGCGCATTACAGGAAGTTAAGATTAAACACAAAGCCAGTAATTTTATTAGTTTCATAAGCAAGTATTTTAAGCCAGAAGCACTATTGTGCATATGGCTATTGCCTAAATTTAAGCAAAATTTATTCCGAAGTAGTATAGATTAACAAAATAGAAAACCTTTTAAACTACCTAATTCTAATCATTTTAAAACAGATGTAATGAAGCATCAATCTTTATTATTCAGAAGAAGCTAGAATTTTCGGGAAAACCGCAAAATATAAGTGAACTCATACTATCCACCCATAACAACAAAAATTATGCGGGTTTAAACGACTTGATTTGGATGTATTAGATAATTGAATCGAAATATGTGATCGTCTTTTTCAACCCCTCTTCCAAGGTGATTTTTGCCTCCCATCCATCTAACTTTGCCTTTGCCAATGAAATATCGGGTTGTCGCTGTCTTGGATCGTCCTGGGGTAAAGGCTTAAACACAAGTTTAGATTTTGAACCCACAATTTCAAGAATGTTTTCAGCCAATTGAAGCATGGTAAATTCATTTTGATTACCAAGATTAACCGGCCCCATAAAATCATCAGTATTCATCATACGTATGGTACCTTCAACCAAATCATCTACATATTGGAAAGAACGGGTTTGCTTGCCATCCCCGAATATGGTAATATCTTCTCCTTTTAGGGCTTGCACAATAAAATTCGAGACAACTCTTCCATCATTTGGATTCATGTTAGGCCCGTAAGTATTAAATATTCTAATAATCTTTGCATCTACATTATTTTGCAAGTGATAGTCCATAAATAAAGTTTCCGCACATCTTTTCCCCTCATCATAACAAGAACGGTCTCCTAACGGGTTCACATTTCCCCAGTAAGTTTCTGGTTGTGGATGCACCTCCGGGTCACCGTAAACCTCACTAGTACTGGCCTGAAGGATCCTTGCTTTGATTCTTTTGGCTAGGCCCAACATATTTATAGCACCCATTACCGAAGTTTTTATTGTTTTTATGGGATTGTATTGATAATGTACGGGAGAGGCAGGGCAGGCAAAATTATATATTTGATCTACCTCAATCATAAAAGGATTAGTGAGGTCATGCCTTATTAATTCAAAATAAGGATTATCCATTAAATGAACGATATTCTGCTTATTGCCGGTAAAAAAATTATCAAGACAAATCACCTCATTGCCTTCTCTAAGTAATCTTTCACAAAGATGAGAGCCTATAAACCCTGCTCCACCGGTAATCAAAATTCGTTTCATTATTTGCATACTTATGATGAAAATTTATTAGAGACCATTCAATAAATCTAATCAAAAAATAAAAATTCGCTTACTGTGGTTATCACTATAAACTTCAAAAGTTTCGATACTTCAGAGCAAAGTATATAAGCACTCTAATATATTCTCAATAAAAGTATGAAACTATTTATTTCAAACAATATCCTTATTTAACATTTCCCAAAGCCTATCCTTAAGTTCTGTAAGTCCCTGTTGCGCTACAGAAGAAATAAATAAGTAAGGGGCACCAAGATTTTTATCGAGCTCATGTTTTAATTCCACCTTCAACTCGGCGTCTAGCATATCACTTTTTGAAATTGCAACAAGCCTGTCTTTATCCAACATTTCGGGGTTATATCTCCTTAGTTCATCCAGCAGAATCTCATATTGTTTTATGATATTTTGCGCATCGGCAGGTATTAGAAACAATAAAGTAGAATTTCTTTCTATATGTCTTAAGAATCTATGGCCAATCCCTCGACCTTCAGCAGCACCTTCTATAATACCCGGAATATCAGCTACTACAAAAGTTTTGAAATCACGGTATTCTACAATCCCTAAATTGGGTTTCAAGGTTGTGAATTCATAATCGGCAATTTTGGGTTTTGCCGCAGTAATTACAGAAAGTAAAGTAGATTTACCTGAGTTTGGAAATCCCACCAAACCAACATCGGCAAGCACTTTTAACTCTAGCGTAATATCTACTTCCTCACTGGGAATACCGGGCTGGGAATAGCGGGGTGTTTGATTGGTAGAACTTTTAAAATGCCAGTTTCCTTTTCCGCCCATACCACCTTCAGCGATAAGGTATTCCTTACCGTCTTCTGTGATTTCATGTATAATCTCCTGGGTTTCGGTATCTCTAATTACAGTTCCTAAAGGAACTTCAATATACTCATCTGCTCCTTCGGCACCGGTTCTTCGTTGTTTGGCTCCATTTCCGCCGTGTTCGGCCCTAATATGTCTTTTAAATTTTAAATGATAAAGTGTCCAAAGATTTTTGTCTCCTTTTACGATTACGTGACCTCCACGACCACCATCTCCCCCATCGGGACCACCTTTGGCGATATATTTTTCACGGTGTAAATGTGATGAACCACTACCACCTTTTCCAGATTGGACGTGAATCTTTACATAATCAACAAAATTTCCTTCAGTCATAATTTAAAAAACTAGCTTGTAGCGTTCACTATTTTATTGAAAAAGCGCTACAAGTTATAATAAAAAGTTTCAGTCCGTTTTACAAAAACGGGTTTATTCCTATTGATAATTTTCAGGATCAATTCAAAACAAAATTTATTTTTTCGCCTGCAATTTATCGATCACTTCACTAATACGGGTGGTAATCTCTTCAATAGAACCAACGCCATCTATTCCGTAGAATTTATCCCGCTTTTTATAATACTCCTTTAAAATAGCAGTTTCATCATAATATACTTTAATCCTATTTCTAATTACCGCTTCATCGGCATCATCTTTTCTGCCCGAAGTTTTCCCGCGCTCTAAAAGACGTTTTACCAATACCTCATCATCTAATTCTAAGGCAATCATTGCAGTTACCGCAGTATTCTTTTTTGCTAAAAGTTCTGCCAGGGCATCTGCCTGTGCTTCAGTTCTTGGGAAGCCATCAAAAATAAAGCCTTTTACTCCAATATTCTTATCAACTTCAGCATTCAACATTTGTATCGTGATTTCATCTGGCACCAACTGTCCTTTATCGATAAAAGATTTAGCGTGAACACCTAAATCGGTTTTATTCTTAATATTATGCCTAAAGACATCACCGGTAGAAATATGTACCAGGTTATATTTTTGTTTTAAAACTTCTGCCTGAGTTCCCTTGCCGGCGCCGGGTGGGCCAAACAAAACTAAATTTGTCATGTTGCTTTCTTTAAGTTTATAGACTTCTGTGAGGTTTCTGCCTAAACCATCATAATCCAGGCCGTAACCTACAATAAATTTATTGGGAATATCTATTCCCCTGTATTTTATATTAAATTCTTTTTTGTAAGCTTCGGGTTTGTAAAATAAACTGGCAACTTCATAATCCACTACTTTTTCATCCAAAAGAATCTTATTTATCTCCTGCAAAGTATTACCAGTATCTACAATATCTTCCAATAAGATCACCCTTCTACCTGCTAAGGATTGGTTTAACCCTAAAAGGGTCTTTACCTCTCCGGTAGTATTAGTACCCAGATAAGAACCCAACTTTACAAAACTTACTTCACAATCTCCTTTAAACCTTTTAATTACTTCACTGGCAAACATAAAAGCACCATTTAAAACGCCCAAAAAGATAGGATTATCATTCTGGTAATCCCTGTTTAAATCTTGAGCCACTTTATCTATGGCGGTGTTAATTTCTTCTTCTGAAATATAAGGTTCAAATTCTAAATCGTGTAATTTTACCAAAACTTTATTTTTTTAAAAAGGCAAAGATAAGGATTCTTAACCTGCATTATTCATATTTATCAAGTAGTTTCTCTAATCATATAGGTAAATCCCTCCCAATATCTCATAAGGATTGTTGTACCCATTTTTTTAGGATCAATCCCAAGAACTCGAGATGGTAAAACTTAGTCGCAGTCACGGCATAAAACCAATTTCGCAAATATACCGGGTTAAAAAACCGAACTGCCAGATCTTCATAAGAATAATAGCGCAGCTAAGCTTAACCCGCACAATCCACTTCAATTATGAAAAGTGTTTCTTTAGTGCGGGATATTCCCGAATTATCCCGAGCATTCAGAATCTTTCTTGAGTATCAATCTCGAATTCTTGGGATAGTTGAACTTAATCGCTTTAGACCATTTAGGAATTTTGATGAATAATCCGGATTAAAAATTTATTTTTGCTAAAACTTAATACAATGCTTAATTATTTTTCTTCAAATTTTAGTTTAGGAATTCTAGGTGGTGGTCAACTGGGCAAAATGATGCTCTATGAAACCCGAAAATACGATATTAAAACCAGGGTTTTAGACCCAAATCCAGAAGCTCCCTGTAAAATTGCCTGCGACCATTTTACTACCGGCGACCTTATGGATTACGATACGGTAGTTAACTTCGGAAGAAAAGTAGATGTGCTCACTTTTGAAATTGAAGGAGTAAATGTAGCAGCCCTTAAACAATTAGAACAGGAAGGAATTAAAACCTGGCCTTCGGCTGATACTCTAGAGAAAATTCAGAATAAGGGAATTCAGAAAAATTTCTATAAAGAGCACCAAATCCCAACGGCCGATTTTCAAGTTTTTAAAACCAAAAACGATTTATTAGAAGCCTTAAAAACCGAAAAAATAAACCTGCCTTTTGTTTGGAAAAGCACCACCGGAGGCTACGATGGGAAAGGAGTTTCGGTAATTAAATCGCAGAAAGATCTACAGGAATTAAGCGATGGCGAATGTCTTGTGGAAGATTTAATTCCGTTTAAAAACGAATTGGCAGTGATCGTGGCGCGATCTGTTTCAGGAGAAGTTAAAACCTATCCGGTCGTGGAAATGGAGTTTCACCCCACCGCCAATCAGGTAGAATATGTAATATGCCCGGCAAGGATTGAAGATAAAGTAGCTAAGAAAGCCCGCGAGCTGGCGGTAAAAGTTTCTCAAGCATTTGAACACGTGGGTTTATTAGCTGTAGAAATGTTTCAAACTGAAGAAGATGAAATCCTGGTGAACGAGGTAGCGCCAAGACCTCATAACAGCGGACATTACAGTATTGAAGCCAGTTATACGAATCAATTTGAACAACAAATTAGGGCGATATTAGATCTTCCGCTTGGCAACACCGAAAGTAAAGTTGGCGGAATTATGGTAAATTTAGTAGGCGATGCTGAACACGAAGGAGAAGTGATTTATAAGAATATTGAGCAAATAATGAAGATGCCCGGGGTAACCCCGCATATCTATGGCAAAAAGATCACCAGGCCATTTAGAAAAATGGGGCACGTGACCATTGTAAACGAAGATTTAGCTGAAGCCAGAAGAATAGCCGAAGAAGTTAAAAATTCAATTAAAGTAATCTCGAAAGAATAAAAAACTATGAGCAAGGTAGCAGTAATTATGGGGAGCACCAGCGACCTAAAAGTAATGCAGGATGCAATAGATGTTCTCAAAGAACTCGAACTGGAGGTAGAAGTAGATATCGTTTCGGCGCATCGCACCCCAGAAAAACTATTTGAATATGGCAAGAACGCTCACCAGCGCGGTATAAAAGTGATTATTGCCGGAGCCGGTGGCGCTGCACATCTTCCTGGGATGATCGCTTCCCTCTCCCCGCTTCCGGTTATTGGAGTGCCGGTGAAATCCAGTAATTCCATAGATGGGTGGGATTCTGTTTTATCTATTTTACAAATGCCCGGTGGCGTTCCCGTAGCAACAGTAGCCTTAGACGGCGCTAAAAACGCCGGAATTCTCGCTGCGCAAATTATTGGAACCTCCAACGAGAAAACCTTAAACAATATAATTAGCTATAAAGAAGCACTTAAGAAAAAAGTTGTGGATGGAGCTAAGGAAGTTAGCGGGGCTCAGTAAGCAGTTGGCAGTATTCAGTAAGCAGTTTGCAGTAGCAGTGGGCAGTAAATAGTCTCAATAAATTAGCTAAGGGAAAATCCACGAGGTATATAACAGGAGGGTTATTATGATTTCGAAGCAAACCTTGGAGCTTCCAATATGTTTAGGAATAAATTTCGATTATCGAGTAAAAGAAAAAGCCACGTTCAAAACGTGGCTTAATTGTAGTAAACTCACCTAACTCTGTACAAATTATTTATTAACCATTCTAAATATTTAACCAGAAAAACTCTAAAAGCTACTACAATATCGTATTAAATTAACCCTGAAATACAGGTTTAAATTGTACCCTTTTAACTTAAAAGTTCAGAGCTTATTCTTTTTTCAAATTTTCGAAATGCAAATGTAGGAGATTTTATTAGAAAAATAAGCTTTTGTGTTAAAAAATATAGTCAAAAACGTCAAAGTTAGGTTAAGCAGTTTTAAATGATGGCTCAAGCAGTTTTTATTAAATAAATTTGTCCTGTTTTTATAATCAAAATTAAAGAGCGCTCATGAGCAATGAAAATAACCCATTATTACAGGATTTTAATTATGCACCTTTTTCAAAAATTGAAAACAAGCATTTTAAACCGGCCATTTCAAAAGCTATAGCAATAGCCCGGGAAGAAATAAACGCAATCACAGAAAACCCAGAAGAACCCACTTTTCACAATACGATTGAAACGTTAGAATTTAGTGGCGAGAAGTTAGATAGGATTGCCGGAATCTTTTTTAATCTTAATTCCGCTGAAACCAATGAAGAAATTCAAAAGATAGCCCAGGATGTCTCTCCACTTCTATCGGAATTCAGTAATGATATTATTCTTAATAAAGCCCTATTTGAACGAGTAAAGTCGGTTTACGATAATAAGGATAACTTATCCCTTAACACCGAACAGAAGACTTTATTAGATAGAAAATATAAAGCTTTTTCCAGAAATGGGGCCAATCTAGCTTTAGATAAGCAAAATGAACTGCGAGATCTGGACAAGCAACTTTCTAAACTAAGTCTAATTTTTGGTCAAAATGTACTTGCTGAAACCAATAAATTTGAGTTACACCTTACCGAGGAAGAAGATTTAGATGGTTTACCCGATAGCTTTAAAGACGAAGCCGCCCAGGTAGCTAAAGATCGCGAGAAAGAAGGTTGGATATTTACCTTAGAGTATCCAAGCTATTTACCATTTTTGAAATATGCCAAAAACCGCGAATTACGTAAAAAGATGGCATTGGCTTTTGGTGCTAAAGGTTTTCATAACGATAAACTGGACAACCAGGAGAACGTATTAAAGATTGCAAAATTAAGATACCAAAGAGCACAACTTTTAGGATATCAAACCCACGCTCATTTTGTACTTGAGGAACGCATGGCCGAAACGCCAGAAAAAGTCGAGCAATTTCTTGACGAAATATTAGAAAAAGCAAAACCGGCAGCCGAAAAGGAATTTGCCCAACTTGAAAATTTTGCTAAAGATCTCGACGATATTGACCAACTGCAAAAGTGGGATGCTGCCTATTACAGTGAAAAGTTAAAGCAAAAACTATTTGCCTTAGATGATGAAAAGTTAAAGCCATATTTTAAACTGGAAAGTGTAATTGATGGTGTGTTCACGGTAGCCAATAAATTATATGGCCTAAGTTTTAAAGAAGTTTTCGATATCGATAAATATCACGAAGATGTAAAAACTTTTAAAGTTGTAAATGAAGATAAAAACGAGATAGCACTTTTTTATGCCGATTTCCACCCAAGGCCCGGAAAACGCGACGGTGCCTGGATGACGGGCTACAAACCACAATTTAAAAAAGATGGAAAAATAGAGCGGCCCCACATTTCCATTGTTTGTAATTTCACCAAACCTTCAAAAAATGAACCTTCATTATTAACTTTTAATGAAGTAACCACGCTTTTTCACGAATTTGGTCACGCGCTGCACGGAATGTTGGGTGACACCCAGTATCCAAGCCTTTCTGGCGCGAACGTATATTGGGACTTTGTAGAACTGCCCAGCCAGTTATTAGAAAACTGGTGTTACGAAAAAGAAGCGCTCCAACTATTTGCCAAACATTACAAAACAGGAGAAGTGATTCCCATGGAATTAATTCAGAAAATTAAAGATTCGGCTAATTTCCAGGAAGGAATGTTCACGGTAAGACAATTAAGCTTTGGCTTACTGGACCTCAGTTGGCACGGAGTTGACCCTACGGACATAACAGACGTAAAAGCCAATGAAGACAAAGCTTTTGAACCTACAAAACTCTATCCCAACGTGCCAGAAAACTGTATGAGTACCGCTTTTTCCCATATTTTCCAGGGAGGTTATTCAGCAGGATATTATTCCTATAAATGGGCCGAAGTTTTAGATGCCGATACTTTTGAATACTTTAAGGAGCACGGTATTTTTAGTAGGGAAATCGCCGATAAATTTAAGGCCAATATTTTATCACAGGGCGGAACACAGCACCCCATGACGCTTTATAAAAATTTCCGCGGAAAAGCACCAAAACCCGATGCCCTATTAAAACGCGCCGGCTTAATTTAGCTTGAAGCAAATTAATTAAAGGCACCGTTCAATCATTATTAGAACCAGTGTTTGAGCGGTGCATTTTGATTTTAAAACCAATTATCCATGATTACATTTAATAGAATTTTCGTTAATTTTGATTAGCCTTTTTAAACAAGCCTATGCCAACTCATAAACTCGATCCTACTAAATGGGTTGATAAATATTCAGATTATCTATTTAACTACGCAATTGTTAGGGTTAACGATCGTGAGGTGGCCAACGATTTAATTTCTGAAACTTTTCTTGCCGGGTTAAATTCTAAAGATAATTTTGAAGGTCGTGCTGCAGAACGTACCTGGTTAATTTCTATTTTAAAAAGAAAAATAATAGATTACTACCGGAAAATAAATTCGCAAAAAGGTCAGGCTGAAGTTAGGATAAATTATTCTGATACTGAAAATGAAGGAGACTGGTTGGAAGAGCAAGTAGCCGATTCTTTTGATCGTACTGCAGAAGATGAATTGGAAAACCACGAATTAGGGATGGCTATTTTAGAGTGTCTAGATCAAATAAACGAGAAACACGCGGCTATCTTTAAAATGAAAACTATTGACAATGCAGATACCGAAGCTGTTTGTAAACAATTTAATATTAGTCCGTCTAACCTTTGGGTAATTATTCACAGGGCGCGCACCGCATTGGCTGCCTGTCTTGAAAAAAACTGGTTCTAAATTATGCCGAATACAAATTTTTTTATTTTTAATTGTACTAAAGCAAGAAATTGTTGCGATAAAATACAGTACAACGAGGCAGGAAAAGGTGAAAAAGCTTCTCTTTTATTTCATATTCTCTTATGCAAGCCTTGTAGAAAATATACATCTAAAAACACTAAACTCACGGCATTGCTAAAAAAATGCAGCATAAAAACCTGCACCGAAAAGGAAAAGAAAGCGTGGAAAAATCGCTTAAATAAAGAAATCTCTAAAAAAAACAGCTAACTCCCCACCAAATTAACAACCAAAGTACAGGAATGCCTTCTACCCAAAATGAAGCGAAATAATCTTGCTGATTCGTTTTAGAATATTTTACAAAAAGCCCGGTAACCCCTATAATTAGTAGCAGTGCAATCAATTCTACTAAAACGAAATCCTTCCAAAACTCCAAAAATAAGGTCACTGCCAGTAACAAATATCCGGCAGTTTTTGTTCTTCGCACCCCTATTTGTTGCGGCAATGTTTTTAAAGTTCCCGCGTCAAATTTTAAGTCTCTAATCTCAAAAGGAATGGTAAGGGCGATCACAAAACAAAACTTTTGTAAAAATTCTAATATTAATTGGTTTAATTCCACCTTATCCAGTAGTGGAAAAATAACCGTGACCCCGGCCCAAACCAGCGCGATCACATAAATTTTAATACCACTGGTATTTCTTAAGTTTTGATTATTTTTTCCAGGAGGAATGGCATAAAGTAAGGTAAAGATCCCAAAAACAGCAGCAGCAAATAGTATCTCTAATTTTTGCTGAAGCGCGAAATAAACAAAGCCCAAAAAACAAAGCAAGGAGAACACCTGAATTAATTTTAAATTTCGAGCCAGGCTGCGATGATGTAATTTGGCAATACCTGCATATTTCACAAAATTATAGCCCGTAATACTTCCCAAGAAAATAAAAAGCAGCAGGTTAAAATCTACAACAAGGTTAAATTCAAGAAAACTAAGTAAACTTAGGGATACCACCGCAAACGCTACGTGAATACTGCTGTTTATATAGAAATTTAAAAAACACCGAAAGAATTGCATCCTACAAAATTAAGCATTCTAAGCTATTGATAATTCCAAAATAAGCTGAAAAGGAAAACAGAAACGCTTCACTACTAAAAATAAGAAGCAAGACTAATATGGTAAAAATATGAGTTTTAAAATAAGGTAAATTGCCAGTATTGTGGCTTTATGAAAACTGCGAAGTATCGTATATAAAACCTCAAAAAATACATCAATTTTGTTTACTTTTGCAGCTCAAAACACAACTTTATTTTAATGAGAACAGATTCTTTTGCCCTACGCCATATTGGCCCCAGAGAAAGCAATCTCCAGTCAATGTTAGACACCATTGGTGTAGATTCGTTAGAACAGTTAATCTATGAAACTATCCCAGATGATATTCGTTTAAAATCCCCTTTAAATTTACCATCTGCGCTCAGTGAAAATCAATATGCCGAACATATTGGAAAACTTTCGGCTAAGAATAAGGTTTTTAAAACCTACATTGGTCTTGGGTACCACCAGGGAATCCTGCCGGCTGTAATCCAAAGAAATGTTTTGGAAAATCCGGGTTGGTACACTGCCTACACGCCCTACCAGGCAGAAATTGCTCAGGGACGCTTAGAAGCTTTACTCAATTTTCAAACAATGGTAAGCGACCTTACCGGGATGGAAATCGCCAATGCTTCCCTTTTAGATGAATCTACTGCAGCAGCCGAGGCTATGGGATTGTTGTTTGCCGTTCGAGACAGAAAGCAAAAGAAAAATGATGTTAATAAATTCTTTGTTTCTGAAGAGACGCTGCCACAAACCATAGAACTTATAAAAACCCGTGCCAATTTTATGGGGATTGATCTTGTGATTGGAAATCATAAAGAATTCGATTTCAATGAGAAATTCTTCGGTGCCTTAGTACAGTATCCCGGAAAACACGGACAAATTTATGATTATAAAGATTTTGTGGCTAATTGTAAAGATGCCGATATAAAAGTTGCGGTTGCTGCCGATATTCTTAGTTTGGTAAAACTACAGGCCCCGGGAGAACTTGGGGTTGATGTTGTAGTAGGAACTACGCAACGCTTTGGCATTCCTCTAGGTTACGGCGGTCCACACGCTGCTTATTTTGCAACTAAAGAAGCTTATAAACGCAATCTTCCGGGTAGGATTATTGGCGTAACCAAAGATCTTGATGATAATCATGCTTTAAGAATGGCGCTTCAAACCCGTGAGCAACACATAAAACGCGATCGTGCCACTTCCAATATTTGTACCGCCCAGGTTTTACTTGCAGTGATGGCTGGGATGTATGCTGTTTATCACGGCCCTAAAGGTTTAAAATATATTGCAGATACCGTGCATTTCTCTGCCGTTACTTTAGCTGAAGAGTTAAAGAAAATGGGGATAGAACAGTTAAATTCAGCATATTTCGATACGCTTAAGGTGAAAGCTGATGCAGAAAAAATTAAAACTGAAGCAGAAAAAAACGAGATCAATTTTTATTATCCTGATGCTGAAACGGTTTGCATTTCTTTAAACGAAACTACTACCCGGGAAGATATAAATGCTATTCTTCAGGTTTTTGCGACGGTTTCCAATAAAAATTCAGCAAACATTGAAAGCTTGGTTGAAGAGGAAGCAATTCCTTCGGCATTAAAAAGAGAAACTGAATTTTTAACCCACGAGGTATTTAATATGTATCATTCAGAAACCGAATTGATGCGATACATTAAAAAACTGGAGCGAAAAGACCTTTCCTTAAATCATTCTATGATATCACTGGGTTCCTGCACTATGAAACTTAATGCAGCTTCAGAGATGCTTCCGTTGAGCAATCCTCAGTGGGGGAATATCCATCCTTTCGTGCCAATAGAACAGGCGGAAGGTTATCAAATTGTACTTAAGAAATTAGAAGATCAGCTTACCGAGATCACGGGATTTGCTGCAACCTCCCTTCAGCCAAACTCTGGTGCACAAGGCGAATATGCGGGACTAATGACCATTAGGGCTTATCACGAGGCTAATGGAGAAAAACATAGGAATATTTGTTTAATCCCTTCTTCGGCACACGGCACCAACCCGGCTTCTGCAGTTATGGCTGGTATGAAAGTAGTGGTAACAAAAGCTTCAGAAAACGGAAATATAGATGTAGATGACCTGCGCGAAAAAGCAGAAAAGCACAAGGATAATCTCGCTGCGATAATGGTTACCTACCCTTCCACCCACGGTGTATTTGAATCTGCCATTAAAGAAATTACGCAAATTATTCACGATAATGGCGGGCAGGTGTATATGGATGGCGCAAATATGAATGCCCAGGTTGGTTTGACCAATCCCGGGGTTATTGGTGCCGATGTTTGTCACCTTAACCTCCACAAAACATTTGCCATCCCTCACGGTGGCGGTGGTCCCGGTGTTGGTCCAATTTGTGTAGCAGAACAATTAAAACCTTTTTTACCAGGAAATCCATTAATAAAAACAGGCGGGGATAAAGCCATTGGACCTATTTCGTCTGCACCATGGGGTTCATCCCTGGTATGCTTAATTTCCTATGGCTACATTACCATGCTGGGAACTAAAGGCTTACAAAAAGCTACCGAATATGCCATACTTAATGCAAATTATGTAAAGGAACGTTTAAGTGAGCATTACAAGACTTTATACTCTGGAGAGCGCGGGCGCGCGGCTCACGAAATGATTTTGGATTGCAGGCCTTTTAAAGAAAATGGCATTGAGGTGGTAGATATCGCAAAACGCTTAATAGATTACGGATTTCACGCCCCTACGGTTTCCTTCCCGGTGGCCGGCACTATGATGATAGAACCTACCGAAAGTGAGAGCAAGGCTGAACTGGATAGGTTCTGTGACGCACTTATCTCTATTAAACAAGAGATCTTAGATCTGGAAAACGAAGAAGACAATGTACTTAAAAATGCACCGCATACCATTGGCATGCTAACCGCCAATGATTGGAAGTTCTCTTATTCCAGGCAGAAAGCAGCCTATCCTTTAGATTTCGTTGCCGAAAATAAATTTTGGCCAAGTGTAAGAAGGGTTGATGAAGCCTATGGAGACAGAAATTTAATGTGTACCTGCCCACCTATTGAAGAGTATATGGAAGTATAAAATTAAAATTGCCTAAAAAAATAATAGGAAAGTATTTTTTTAGGCAATTTTTTATGATATTGCTCAGCTGAAATCCAATTTTTAAATTCGCGCCAGCGAGTTTAAAATTGTATTTATTATTTTAGAGTCTAATTTTAACAAATAAGTCAGATGAATATTAGAATTACCGGCACAGGTAGTTATATCCCAGAAGTTATCACTAAAAATGCTGACTTTGATAATCACGAGTTTTTAAATCCTGATGGAACGGGTTTTCCGCAGGATAATAAAACGATTATAGAGAAATTTAAAGCGATTACCGGAATTGAAGAACGGCGTTATCTTGAAGAAAATTTAAATACTTCAGATATGGCTATCTTAGCAGCCGAAAGAGCATTGGAAAATTCGGGAATAGATCCAGAAACTTTAGATTACATTATTGTAGCCCATAACTATGGTGATATTAAACATCAAAGCTTTCAAAGTGACACCGTGCCAAGTATTGCCACCAGGGTTAAACACAAATTGCGTATTAAAAATCCTAAATCTGTTGGCTACGATATTCTTTTTGGCTGTCCCGGTTGGATAGAAGGATTAATCCAGGCACAGGCATTTATTAAAGCGGGAATGGCAAAAAAATGTCTCGTTATTGGCGCCGAAGCTCTATCGCGTATAGTAGATAAACACGATCGCGATTCTATGATTTTTTCTGATGGTGCGGGCGCAGTAGTGCTTGAGGAAACTGAAGAAGACGGTGGCATTCTATCCCATGAATCTGGCACTTTTGCTTTTAATGAAGCTCATTACATCCACTTTGCAAAGTCAAATAAAACAGAAGCACCAGATGATTTAAGGTATATAAAAATGAACGGCCGCAAGATCTATGAATTTGCGCTTATACACGTTCCCTCTGCTATGAAAACCTGTCTTGAAAATAGCGGAAAATCTATTACCGACTTAAAGAAAATTTTTATTCATCAGGCTAATGA
Organism: Salegentibacter echinorum; assembly: GCF_900129445.1. Taxonomy (GTDB): domain Bacteria; phylum Bacteroidota; class Bacteroidia; order Flavobacteriales; family Flavobacteriaceae; genus Salegentibacter; species Salegentibacter echinorum. Next base: position 227,529 of record NZ_FQVT01000004.1, on the reverse strand, counting down.
GAAAATGGATGAAGCTATCGTAAAACGTTTTTACAAGCTTCATAAGATGGAAATGCCAAAGAATATTATGCCAATGAGCATCAAGGAACTGGGCAATAGTAGCGTGGCGACTATCCCTACTCTTTATGATCTCGTGCTACATAATAAAATTGATGAACAAAAGCTGGAGAAAGGCGATGTAGTTATGTTTGCCAGCGTTGGCGCAGGAATGAACGTTAACGCCATGGTTTACCAGCATTAAAATGTACGAAAAAACTTTCCCGAACAAACGTTATAAAGAAACATTAGAATTTTTGGAAAGCGTGATAGATCCTTCTGAAAAGATTTTGGATCTGGGGGTAGAGAATCCTTTTTCTAAAATTCTTAAAGAACATAACTATAAAGTTGAAAATACACAGGGAGAAGATTTAGACATAGATACCAGCGCAGTACAAACTTCCGGTTATGATGTGGTAACCGCCTTTGAAATTTTTGAACACCTGGTAGCACCCTATAATGTTTTAAAGGATATTCAAGCCAATAAATTGGTGGCTACCGTCCCACTCAAGTTATGGTTTTCCAACGCATATCGTAGCAAGACCGATATGCGTGACCGGCATTTTCACGAATTTGAAGATTGGCAATTCGATTGGCTATTGGAAAAAGCCGGTTGGAACATAAAACGCCGAAAAAAATGGACCAATCCTGTCAAAAAAATAGGAGTTAGACCTGTTTTAAGACATTTTACCCCGAGATATTATGCTGTTTATGCTGAAAGGTAATCTTTCAGCAAGCATTATAAATTTACTGGTCGTAGCCTATTTGATCCCTTGCCAACCTTTATTCCTCCAACTTCCATTTAAAGGACAAAACATTACTGCTGTCCGATAAAGAATCAATCCCGATAGCCATCGGGACGCTGCGCTCATAGAAACAAGACTTAATTGTAACTGACAAACAGAAATAACTACTTTTTTATACTTCAGAACCCGTATATTTTCTCTATAAATTAATTACAAACGCCAAAAATGTAAATAAAGCTTGAATCAGCTTGAAATCGGGATTAATAGGGCACTTACCAGTTTTTATTGGACATTGCTAATAAAACATCAACTCACTTAATTACAATCGTTGTATACGATTAAAAAAATAGGATAGCATAAAAAATTGTATCTTTCAGAATGAAAAAAAATGGTATGGGATTAGCACTAAAAAATAAAACGGTTGACAAATACTTCGGTTTTCTTCGACGTCTGGATAATGAATCAAAAAAAAGATTAATTTTAAAATTAAAGCAATCTATGGAGAACAAGGAAAAACCAGTAATCCGCTTGAGAAATTTATCGGGGGCATGGGAAGACTCAAGAGATTCAGATGAAATAATTAAAGAGATTAAAGATTCTAGAGTTGAAAAAAAATAATGGTATAAAGTTCTAATGAATTACCTACTTGACACAAACATTATTATACATTTTTTTCGTGGAAAATTTGGAGTTACAGAAAGATTTGAAACCTAAAATGCTGAAAATTGCGCCATTTCTGAAATAACTTTAGCAGAACTTGTTTATGGTGCTGAAAATAGTAACAATCCCTCTAAAAATCATTTGCTCATCACACAATTAATTGATTTAATACCAGTACTACCAATTTACGACTCAATAATGTTATATGGAAAAGAAAAAACAAGATTGAGAAAAACTGGTAAAATGATAAGTGATTTTGATTTGCTTATCGGATGCACAGCGGTAGAAAATAAGTTGACAATGGTAACGGAAAACACCAGAGAGTTTGAAAAAATTTCTAATATAACTATTGAAAACTGGGTGAATAGGAAAATATAGTTTCATACCAGTAAACGGACGGTTTTACCATTTTCCAATATAATTACACTACGGTTCTTTAAAGTTGTATTTTAAAAACTTTCTAATCAGAATAGCTTTCGCAAAAGCTCATACAAATCAACCAAGCTTGTAAAAATTTATTATGAGAAACTCCATCAAATACAGTTTGATATTTTCCTTTGCTCTATACTTAGTGGTAAACACGTTTATCCTACTGCGGGAACAATACTACAAACATCAATTAGAAGCTTACGATCTCAACAAAAGTGGTTTTTTTGAAGAAAATGAAAGAACAAAAAATCAACAAATTGCCTTAAAGAAAGTTTCCAATGATTCGGCACAAACACTTGCCCCAATTACCACAATTCCGTTAATCACTATCCCCGGCCTAATCGTATGGGGCATATTAAGATTAAGACGCAGAAAAAGAAGTCCGAAATATTTAAAAAGTTAGTTACACTAGCGTAAAAAAGATTAAAATTTTGAAAATCTACATCATCATACCCGCCCATAATGAAGCCGGTTTTATCGCAGAAACGCTTCAATCTTTAGCGACACAAAGCTTGCTTCCCACAAAAGTTTTGGTAGTAGATGATGCTTCCTCCGATACAACGGCTGAGATTGCTTCCCAATTCAGCGAAAAATATTCTTTTATCAGTTTAATAAAGAAAGAAGCGGCACCGGGGCATTCTCCCGGCAGCAAAGTAATAGAGGCCTTTAACACAGGATTAAAAAACCTTGATGACGCTTACGACATCATCTGTAAATTTGATGCTGATCTAATTTTTCCGAAGAATTATTTAAAAAATATTGTAAAGCATTTTCACGAAAATCCTAAGGTGGGAATGGTTGGTGGCTTTTGTGAAATACAAAAAAACAACACCTGGGTGCTGGAAAACCTTACCGGAAAAGATCATATTCGCGGAGCTTTAAAAGCCTATCGCAAAGAGTGTTTTAATGATATTGACAACTTAAAACCGGCCATGGGCTGGGATACGGTAGATGAACTCCTGGCGCAATACCACGGTTGGGAAATTAAAACCGACTCTAAACTTAGAGTAAAACATTTAAAACCCACGGGGAAAAATTATAATAAAACCTCCAAGTATAAACAAGGCATAGCTTTCTATAGGCTTAGATATGGTTTTACCATTACTGCCATAGCTTCGGCAAAATTAGCTCTTAAAAAGCGACAACCCGGTTTCTTTAAGGATTGTATTCGTGGGTTTCTGAAAGCAAAAAAAGAAAAACGACCTTATCTCGTTACTAAAGATGAAGGTCGTTTTATTAGAAATTTACGCTGGAGAAAAATGCGGAAAAAATTATTTTGATTTTTCAGCATCTAACATGATATACAAAGGCTTTCCGGTGGCAGCGCTGGGAAAAGCAATCCCCAATAAGGCTGAAATAGTTGGGGCTATATCTACAATTTCACTGCGTTGCGTGGTGCTCCCGTGTGGGATCCCCGCGCCATAGAATAAGAGTGGCGCGTGCGTATCGTAGGTAAATCCGCTACCGTGACTGGATCCCGTTCTACCGTAAGTAAGGGTGGCAGCATCTAAAACTACAACTACATCCCCACTTCTCTTTTGGTTAAATCCATTTTGAATAGCAGTACCGGAATTTGCAGTATAAGACGCCCCGGTTAATTGATCGCGCGTGTACACCTTATCTATTTGGTCCATTTGCAAAATGTGATGTGCGAGTTTTTCCTGCAATTCAGAGCGGTTTATCCCTGCTTTTTGAAGTGCTTCATAATTGAAAAAGAATTGACTATTGCTATAATCGGCTATAAGGTTATCTGCAGCAAATGCTTCGGAAACATAATCTTCTACAGCTTTTTGAAATTCGGAATTACTAAAATAACCGGCTGGAATTTTCACCGAATCTAAATAAGCAGGCACATTTACCCCACCGTGATCTGCGGTTAAGAATACCGTGTAATTTCCATCTCCAACTTTTTCATCTAAGTGTTTTAGTAAGCTCGCTATGTTTTGATCTAAACGTAGATAAGTATCTTCTACTTCCTTTGAATTAACACCAAAGTTATGCCCCACTTTATCGGTACTGGAAAAGCTAAGCGCTAAAAAATCAGTATCCTCATCCTCGCCAAGCTCTTCAGCATCAATAGCGGCAAGAGCAAAGTCTAAAGTAATGTCATTTCCATAAGCGGTATTAAAAATAATATCATAACCGCCATTTTCTTTACTCAAAGATTTTAAATCGTAGGGAAATGAAGCTTCATCTTTTCCTTTAAATCCGCCTTCAAAAGTATTAACATCACTACCACTTTCTTTGTAAGAATCGATATCGTGCAGGGTGTTCCAGTCTTTTAAATAGGAATCTACGTTACCCGACTTGTTAAACTTTCTAACCCATTTTGGTAATTTATCCATATAAAAAGTACTGGAAACCCAGCTTCCCTCATCTTTTCCAACAAACCAATATGCCGCATTTGCGGTGTGCCCCGCCGGTAAAATAGAGCCTCTATCTTTAATAGAAACACCTATAGTTTTACCTCGCATTTGGGTATGCAACCTATTTTGGTCTGCCACAGTTGTCGCTTTCATTCTATGCGGCGACATTTTTCCTGCTTTGGACTTAGTACCTAATGGTTGTACAGAATCATCACCCGCACAATAGACATCTTGGCCGGAAAATTTATCATACCATCCATTTCCAATAATTCCGTGATTCATAGGGCTGGTACCCGTATGGACCGAAGCGTGGCCAGGACCGGTGTACGTGGGCACATAATTAAAATGATTGTTTTTAAAATTATAACCTTCATTAATTAGTTTTTTAAATCCGTCATCTTCAAATCTATCCCAAAAGCGGGTAAGATAGTCATAACGCATTTGGTCTACCACTACGCCCACAACCAGCTTTGGCTTTTCTTCTGGTATTTGCGCTATAGCATTAAATGAAAAGATTAATATAAATAGTAAAAATGTAATTTGTTTCATTGTATTTGTATTAAAGGTTTGGTGTTTAAATGAATCGATAAAGCACAAATTCTGCTCATATTATAGTTGAAAAATCTTATTATACAGTGTTCTTCAAAATTACTAAACATTTTGAGCTAAAGATTAATTCTACGTTAAATACTTTGCTGTATTTTTTTAGTACTTTAGCTTTACAAAAATTGCTTAATGAACTATCTACACTCCATTGGGGAATATTTTTTAATGCTCAAGGGAACTTTTCACCGAATGACAAAAGGATCGGTTTTAAGGGGTTTGATTTTAAAAGAATTAGACGATCTTATTATCGGCTCCATGGGGATTGTCTCTTTCCTTTCGTTCTTTATAGGCGCTGTAGTGGCACTGCAAACTGCGCTTAATTTAAATAACCCCCTAATCCCCAAATCGCTGGTCGCCTTTGCCGCACGACAAAGTATTATCCTGGAGTTTGCCCCAACGTTTATCTCTATTATTATGGCCGGGAAAGTAGGATCTTACATTACCTCCAGTATTGGCTCAATGAATGTGACCGAGCAGATCGATGCCCTGGAAGTTATGGGAATTAACTCACTTAATTACCTCGTATTTCCTAAGATAGTCGCCATGATGTTTTATCCATTTGTGATTGCTATTTCCATGTTTCTTGGAATCCTGGGCGCTTATACCGCAGCCGTTTTTGGCGGGTTTGTAGCGCCAGATCTCTTTGTGCAAGGTTTGCAAGACGATTTCGTTCCTTTTCAACTGGTCTATGCATTTATTAAAACATTTTTATTCGCTTTTATACTAGCTACGGTACCTGCCTATCACGGCTATTATATGAAAGGGGGAGCTCTCGAAGTAGGTGAAGCAAGTACTACCGCTTTTGTTTGGACCAGTGTGGTAATTATTATTACCAATTATATTGTAACCCAATTATTATTAAGCTAAGCATGATAGAAGTAAAAGATTTACATAAAGGTTTTAATGGCGAGGAGGTTTTGAAAGGAATAAATTTTACTTTCGATAGAAGCAAGACCAATCTTATTATTGGCCAATCTGGTTCGGGTAAAAGTGTACTTTTAAAATGTATGCTAGGGCTATTTACTCCTGAAAAAGGTATTATTGAATATGACGGAAAACCTTATGCTGAATTTACCGATGACGAGAAGAAAGATCTTAGTAAAAATATAGGAATGGTATTTCAGGGAGGTGCGCTCTTTGACTCTATGACAGTTGAAGAGAATGTGCTTTTCCCATTGCGAATGTTTACTAAAGGAAATAAGAAGAAGGAAAACTTAGAACGAGTTCGGGAAGTTTTAAAAAGAGTAAACCTGGATGGCACTGAAGATAAAATGCCTTCGGAAATTAGTGGTGGGATGCAAAAGAGGGTTTCTATAGCCCGCGCTATTGTAAACCGACCTAAATATTTATTTTGTGATGAACCTAACTCGGGGCTGGATCCCAAGACGGCTACGGTAATAGACAATTTAATTCAGGAGATCACACACGAATATGATATTACAACTATTATCATTACGCATGATATGAACTCGGTACTGGAGATAGGCCAGAAAATAGCCTTCTTAAAAGACGGGGTTTTAGCCTGGAAAGGTGATAAATCTCAAATCTTCAAAACTGATGATGAAACTGTAACCGATTTTGTGTATTCTTCCGATCTTTTTAAGAAAGTAAGAAAAGCACAATTACAGGGACTTTAATTCACATCAAGGATTTTAAATACCCTAATTGGGTCTTTCACTTTTAAAATTCTCAAGATTAATTCACCTTAAGGGTATCGAGTTTTAAACGTAGTTTTATCCATTTTTCGAAGCGTTGTTTTTCAGCAGCAATTTTAGCTTCAGAAATCCCTTTTTTCCAGGTAAGGTTAAACGTGGGAATGGTATCTGTCTTTTCAAAATTTGTAGTAATCAAGTTGGAATAGCCCAGTTCCTGCAATCCGTCATAATTAACTTTAGCCTCCCGGCTCACATCACTAAACGAGAATTCACTCCCGCTACGTTTAGATAGTTCATTTTCAAGTAAAGCGATTTTCGCATCCTTGTCCTCTATAAGCTCCTGATTTTTAACATAAAGATCTTCCAAAATCCCACTTCGCACCTGTGTAGAAAGTTCATCTAAACTCCCCGATGGATCCGATCCCTGATGCACAATTAATTGCGATTCCTTTAAAGCTTCAATACCGCCCAACTGTTTCTTCCAGGTAGCAATTGTGCCCTGGGGCACCAACTTCCCGATAAGATATACTTCTATACTTTTTTTATTATAATCGTAGGTAGATTTAATAGTTTCAGTACCATCATAAGTAACCACATTGCTCACATATTCTTTGGCTTTGGCTTCAAATACTTGTTCCTGAAGCAGGAAAACAAATAAAATCACACTGGGAATCATTACAATAACGGCAATAGTTGAAGCTATTTGGGCTATTCTCCTTCGCTTTTTACTATTTACATATTTAACCAGGGGAAAGCCTAAAATCTTGGTCACGACAAAGGTGGAAAGTGCTATAAACACCGTATTGATAGAAAATAAATACAAAGCTCCCCCGGCATAAGACCAGTTGCCAATTGCGAGACCGTAACCAACGGTACATAAAGGTGGCATAAGCGCCGTAGCTATAGCTACCCCAAGAATCACACTGGCAATTGTTCCTTTTTTGGTTTTAGCCACAATAAGTGCCAGCCCCCCAAAAATTGCGACCAAAACATCTAAAATAGTTGGATATGTCCTGGCAAGTAACTCGGGGGTTTCTTCCTTAACCGGAGAAACCAGAAAATAGATATAAGCGGTTAGAACACTTAAGCCAACCATGACCCCAAGATTGATAAAAGATTTTCTAAGGGTTAATACATCGTTAATCGCTATAGACATCCCTATTCCAACAATAGGCCCCATAAGCGGAGAAATAAGCATCGCTCCAATTACCACTGCGGTACTACTTACATTGAGCCCTACCGAAGCGACAAAAACGGAAAATATAAGAATCCAGGCATTATGCCCCTTAAAAGAGATATCTTTCTTTACGGCCTCAATAGTAGATTCCCTGTCGGTGTCATGACGAATCTCAAGCAGATCTTTAATGAAAAGTTTAATGCTTTCCCAGATGCCTTCTGCCCTATGTTCAAGATGTCCCGAATTGTTATTGGGATCAACCGGAGGTTTATCAGAATTTTGGTAGTTATCCATTTATTTTAGCCTAAATCTTCTCCAAATTTATCCATGACGTCTTCTCTAATTTTTTTCACCTTCTGAATATTTTCTTTGGGAGTAATTAGTAAAATCTCCTCATTTTCTACCACAAGATAATCCTTCAAGCCTTCTAAAACAACAACTTTAGCATTTGACGTTTTAACAATATTGCCAGAAGCCTCCATAGGAAAAAAACGGGCATTTACCACGGTATTCCCATAGTCATCCTCTGGTAATTCATCCTCAAGTGACTTCCAGGTACCTAAATCGTTCCATTTGAATTTCGCCGGAAGCATGTAAACCGCTTCAGATTTTTCCATAATTGCATAATCTATGGAAACATTTTGTGCTTTATAGTAATTATTCTGAAGAAAATTATTTTCTTCAGAAGTATTAAAAACCGACAACCCTTTTTCAAAAAGACGGGTCATTTCTGGTTGATGTTGCTTAAAGCTTTCTATAATAAATGAAGCACTCCAAATAAAAATACCGGCATTCCATACATAATTGCCTTCTTCAAGAAATTTTTCAGCACGACTAAAGGATGGTTTTTCAGTGAATTTTAAAACGGGTTGTGCCCCGTCTCCATCTTTCTTATACTTTATATACCCATAACCGGTATTAGGAAATGTAGGCTCAATCCCCAGCGTAATTAGTTTGTCATTTTTAGCAACAATATCAAAAGATTCCTCGATATTTTGCTGAAATTCCATCTCCCCCTGTATCCAATGATCACTTGGTGCTACAATGATCAAAGCATCTTTATTTCGTTTTTTAATCTTAAGGGCACCCAATAAAATACTGGGAGCCGTGTTTCGCATTTCGGGCTCCAACACTATTTGGTCATCTTTCACCTCGGGTAATTGCTCTTTAATCGTGTCTTTAAATCCCAAATGGGTAAGAATTATAATATTTTCTGCCGGCATTAATTTTACCAAACGTTTAAAGGTAGTTTGAATAAGAGTTTGTCCCACCCCCAATACATCCTGAAATTGCTTAGGGGATTTAGTGGTGCTATCTGGCCAAAATCTTGAACCAATACCACCGGCCATTAATATTGCATAACGATTTTTATTCTTCATAAATTCTCAACTTTGAGGTCATTTAATGAGTTCCACTTCCGCATTAGGCTGGAACAAATATATCTTCCCGCTATCAATTTCAATACATTCATATCGCTTTACTCTTCTCCTCCCTTTTTTAAAGGTTTTCCCATTATAAATTCTAAAAATTGCTCCCCCGGGAATTTCAAAAATATAATTCTTATCATTGGCAGGATCAAAACTTTTTAGGGCAATTGCCAATTCTGCATCGGTATCACTACTCGCTTTTGGGTTTCTAAAATGCCGGGCAATCACCGGTAACAATCCCGTGGGGAAGATCTCGGGTCTTATAAATGGCAACATTAAATTCCTAAAAGTTAACTTCCACTCGCCGCCGTGCGGCTTAATTTGTCGCCCAAATTCTTCGAAAGCAAGTAAATGTGCTATCTCGTGAATTAATGTAATTAAAAATCTGTATTTGTTTAAATTAGCATTTACTGTAATTTGATGGGCGCCATTTGGCATCTTGCGATAATCCCCGTGTCTTGTTTTGCGCTCATTCACAATCTTTAAATGCACGTTATTTTCTTTTATTAAATTGAAAATAGGTGTCACAGAACGCTCGGGAAGATATCTCTCAAGAATACTTCTCATAATCTACGGTGTGCTATTAGAAACCTGTAGCAATTTCCCATTATAATATTTATTGCCGTTTAGGCTAAAGTCCACAATATATTCTGCCATTTCTTTTGCTGAAAGTGGAGCCTGCATCCCGGGAAAAGCTGCCTCAAACATTTCGGTTTGCACAGCGCCCAAAGCCAGGACATTAAATGCTGGACCTTTTTCTTTATATTCTTCGGCCAGTAGTTCGGTTAACGTTATAACCGCAGCTTTACTGGAACTGTAGGCAGAAAGTCCCGGGAATTTAACGCTTCCCTGTACGCCACCCATAGTGCTTATATTTACCACGTGGGATTCCCGCTTCATAAAAGGCAGTAACTTTTGCGTAAGTGCAATCACTCCAAGCACATTGGTACTATATAATTCCTGAAATTCTACAGAAGTGATTTCCTCGAAAGGTTTATTTATAAATGCCCCCGCGTTATTAATTAAAACGTCCACTTGCTTCCATTCAGAAGAAATATACGCTGAAGCTGCTTTTAAATCTTCTTCCTTAGAAAGATCGCATGACATGCTTTTCACATGCGCTAAATTTAAAGCTTCAACCGGTTGCTCATTTCGGGAAAGCGCCAGGACGGAAAATCCTTTTTCAGCAAAAAGTTTTACCATTTCAAAACCAATTCCACGACTGGTACCTGTAATGACAATATTTTTCATATGTTTATTTGTTGTGATTTTGTGAACAAGTAACGAAGTGATATTGTTTTTAAAATCAACATTTTACTTCCCCGCTTCTTGCCGTCACATCTTTTTATCTGTTTATATTAAATTTTCACTGAGAAATATTCTAAATCATTTATTTCTACTAGAATAAGCTATTATTATTGCTCATTCATCCTTATTTCCTTTTCTGGCGTATTGGCCATTTTATATATGCCGGGAATCACGCTTTTAATTACCTTAACCATATGTGGTATATCCAACTTTTCAGCCTCATCTGCTACGTGGTGATAATAGTTGTAATTGGTAAAATCGAAAGTGGAAATACTTTGTGCCGGCACTTTAAAAGCCTCATAAAACGGATAATTATCACTTCTCTTAAAAAGTTGATACTCCTTTGCCTGTGGTAAAAAGCCCAAAACTTTTTCTTCGGAATATTCATTAAACTTTTCAGCAAAATTAGAATTTTCATAACCGGTAAGATAGCCAATATAATCCTTGTTCGCCATGGGCACACCAATCATCTCAAAATTAAATAGGGTATAGAGATCCAGATCATCAGCTTTTAGACGTTTTGCCAGTTTTTTTGCACCTACCAGCCCTAATTCTTCCGCAGAAAAAAGCACAAACATAATACTTCGTTTATTATCGTCTATTGCTGCAAACTTTTTTGCCATCTCGACAACTGCAACCGTTCCCGCGGCATTATCGTTAGCACCATTGGCAATAGAGTCGCCATCTATGGGATCTTGAATTCCAATATGGTCATAATGCGCTCCTAAAATAATAAACTCTTCTTTAAGCTGGGGATCATTGCCCGGTAATACTCCTACTATATTGAAGCCTTCCACACCCTCGGTTTCAAAATTATGACGGTAAGTTTCAAAATAAGGTTTAAGGTTGTTTTCTTTAAAAATACCTTCAATCTTTTGAGCAGCTTTTTCAATTCCTTCGCTACCGGTTGCCCTTCCCTCTAATTCGTTAGATGAAAGGTATTGCAGCAAATCTGCTACCTCATTTTTATTAATTTCAAGATTTAAATTTTCGGTTTTGGTAACAGCCGCTTCAGCTTTTGAAGTGGTTTTGGTTTTTTTTGAATTTCCGCAGGAAATTAACAAGGCTAAGGCAAAAAGCCAACATAGTTTAGTTATCGTTTTTCTCATACGGCTAAAGATAAAAAAATCCCGCAATTTTGCGGGATTTTTAATAATTGTTATACTAATTCTGTGCTCTGTATTGAGTTTCTAAGCTAGAAACTAGGCCAACATTGTCACAGGATTCTCCATATAAGTCTTTAAAGTCTTTAAAAAAGCCGCTCCGGTTGCACCATCTACTGTTCTATGGTCACAGGCCAGGGTCAACTTCATCGTATTCCCAACTACAACCTCTCCATTTTTAACTACCGGTTTTTCCACAATAGTTCCTACAGAAAGGATAGCAGAGTTTGGCTGATTTATAATACTTGTAAATTCTACAATTCCAAACATACCAAGGTTAGACACTGTAAAAGTACTGCCTTCCATTTCCTGGGGTTGCAGTTTTTTATTTCTGGCTTTCCCTGCAACATCTTTTACATTTCCACCAATTTGGGTCATAGACATTTGGTCAGCAAATTTTAATACCGGTACTACCAGACCTTCTTCTACTGCTACGGCAACACCCATATGGATATGCTTAGCAATTTTCATGCTATCTCCTGTCCATTGGCTGTTCACCTGCGGATGTTTGCGCAATGCCATTGCACTGGCTTTTATCACCATATCATTAAAAGAAACCTTCACATCTGGCATCTCGTTAATTTGCTTACGCGAAGCCATTGCATTTTCCATATCCACTTCTATAGTCAAATAATAATGTGGTGCATTAAACTTAGATTCTCCAAGTCTTTTTGCGATGGTTTTACGCATTTGAGAGTTCTTAATTTCCTCAAAGCTTTCCTCACCGGCTGGCACATATGCCTGCGGTGCGGCAGGAGCTGCTGTTTCTTTTGGTGCTTGTGCTGGTTTCTCTGAAGGCTTAAAGTCTTCAATGTCCTTCTTCACAATACGACCATTATTTCCACTTCCTTTTACTTCAGAAAGATCTATGCCTTTATCCTCGGCCATTTTCTTAGCCAGTGGAGAAGCAAAAATTCTTCCTCCGTCTTTTGAAGTTTCTGTAGATTTAGTTTCCTCCTTCTTAGCAGTATCTTCTTTCTTATCCTCTTTTTCTTCTGAAGAAGCTTTCTTATCGGCTTTAGGTTTTCCGTTTGCAGAAACGTTAGAAACATCGGTACCTTCCGGGCCAATTATAGCTAAAAGACTATCCACCTTAGCAGTTTCTCCTTCTTCCAATCCTATTTTCAATAAGGTACCTTCATAGAAAGATTCAAATTCCATAGTGGCTTTATCTGTTTCGATCTCTGCCAGGATATCTCCTTCTTCTACTTTATCACCTTCTTTTTTCAACCAGGAAGCAACAGTTCCTTCTTCCATAGTATCACTAAGACGTGGCATCGTTACTACTTCTACTCCTTCTGGAATTTCGTCGTTCCCGCCACCAGAAGTTTCCTCCTCATCATTGGTATTATCTTCTTTCTCATCATCATTGGCTTTTTTGGCATCACCACCACCTTCCAACAATGCTGAAATATCTTCACCTTCTTCACCAATAATAGCGAGCAGCTTATCTACAGGAGCGGTATCTCCTTCTTCAATTCCAATATGCAACAGGGTACCATCATAGAATGATTCGAACTCCATTGTCGCTTTATCGGTTTCAATTTCAGCAAGGATATCTCCTTCTTCTACTTTATCACCTTCTTTTTTCAACCACTTCGCAACCGTACCTTCTTCCATGGTGTCGCTCAAGCGTGGCATATTAATTACTTCTGCCATAATTTACTGAGGTTTATGTGCTAAAAACGGATAATCTTCCTGTTCGTAAACAACATCGTACATAACGTTCTTCTCTGGAAAATCTGACTCATCGGCAAATTTCTCACATTCAGTAACCTTATCTTTAACGCGTTTATTTATTGCTTTTATTTCATCTTCAGAAGCATATTTCTTATCCTGAATTTCCTTTAAAACTTTGGCTATAGGATCTAACTCCTGATATTCAGCAACTTCTTCTTTTGTTCTATATTTTTGAGCATCACTCATGGAGTGACCTCTATAACGGTAAGTTTTCAATTCAAGGAAAGTTGGACCTTCACCTTTTCTTGCTCTTTTGATTGCCTCATCCAAAGCTTCGGCAACTTTCACAGGATCCATAGCATCTACAGGCCCACAAGGCATTTCATAACCCTGGCCAAGTTTCCAAATTTCTGTTCCTTTAGAAGTCCTGGCTACAGATGTCCCCATGGCATAACCATTATTCTCTACACAAAACACTACTGGCAGGTTCCATTTCACGGCCATATTTAAGGTTTCGTGTAATGAGCCCTGTCTCGCAGCACCATCACCAAGGAAAGTAAGGGTAACAGCATCACGTTTAAAATATTTATCTGCAAAAGCCAGACCAGCGCCCAGAGGGATTTGCCCCCCTACAATACCGTGACCCCCATAGAAATTATGCTCTTTAGAAAAAATATGCATAGAACCACCTAGTCCCTGGGAAGTTCCTGTTGCTTTCCCGTAAAGCTCGGCCATAACCCGCTTGGGATCTACTCCCAAACCAATTGGCTGCACGTGGTTACGATAAGCAGTGATCATTTTGTCTTTCTCCAGGTCCATCACATGAAGGGCTCCAGCCAGGATAGCTTCCTGCCCATTATACAAATGCAAAAAACCTCTAACTTTCTGCTGAATGTAAACTTGCGCAAGTTTGTCTTCAAATTTACGCCAAAACAGCATATCCTCGTACCACTTTAAATATGTGGCTTTTGTAACTTTCTTCATTTAACATATAAATTTTAGACCAGGCAAAATGACTTACCGGGCGGAGAACAAAAATACTATTTTAAGTATGAATGGAAAACAGTTTTCAGCCAAAAAATAACGAAAACGTTATAGGCTATCTTTATCAAAAACCAAAGGTAACAAATCTTTAATTGAATTAGCCTTCATTACCTGGCCGGTTTCCCCCATAAAGTAAACCGCTATAGCTTCATTTTGCTTTACTTCATACTCCACTAAAGCCTGCCGACAGGCACCACAAGGAGGCACCGGGGTCTCTACTCTATGCTTTACGGACCTCACAGAAATTGCAATATCCTTTACCCGGGCATCTGGGTATTTTGCACCGGCATAATAAATTGCAGTTCGCTCTGCACATAAACCGGAAGGATAAGATGCATTTTCCTGGTTACTTCCCGTAATTGTTTCGTTATTATCCAGTGCGATTGCCGCTCCTACATTGAATTGAGAATAAGGGGCATAAGCCTTATCCCTGGCTTCAAAAGCATTTTTCATTAATTCCTGAATTGCTTCAGGCAGTGCTTCTAAAGACTCAAAAACCTCAAAATTTGAAGTTATTTTTAATGGTTTCATAAATTTCTATTGAAAGATGGAAGATAAAGGAATCATTTGAGGCCTGAAAAGGCTTTTATACAATTTTTACTCGATAATCGGGATTTACCCTAAAGGTCATCGGGATGGATCAATCAACATGGTTTTCAGAGAAGACGTTAATCGAGAAATATTTCTTCTGAAAAGAATGGATTCTCAGTTAGTTAAACTTTAGTCTTTCCTCATTTCTCTTTTTTCTCGAAGCAAATATTCTTTATCGAAAAACATTTTATTAATACGCAGGATAACGATCTCCAAAATTAAAAGTGAGCCCGAAGCGCAAAGTACCTTCTAAAGGACTAGGCACATTGGAAGTTGAAAATAAATAGGAAATATCTATTTGTACCTCTTCATATTTAAAGCCTGCACCAAAAGACACAAAACGCCTGGAGCCTTTAGTTTCGCTTTCGCTAAAATAACCAGCCCTAAACGCAAAAGCATCTCGATACAGATATTCTGCACCCAGTGCCCAGGTAACTTCCCGCAGCTCTTCACTAAAACCACCCGGAGCGTCACCGAAGGATTTAAAGATTCCTTGTATTGCTCCTATATCATTATATTCGGCAGCGTCTTCAGCATCCATCTTGCCATCACCGTTAAAATCTTTTGGGGTAGGCACCAACAGTTTATTGAACTCCACATAAGTCCCCAAACGGTTTTCGGTGTCGAAAATAAAGTCAAAACCACCTCCCAGTTTTAAATTGGTGGGAATAAAATTTTCCTGCCCCGAATCGTCATATTTCATTTTGGGACCAATATTAGATATATTAGCTCCTGCTCTCCATCTACCATTAAAACTTCTATATACCAATTGATCACTTTGGTAATAAGCGGCAACATCTACCCCAAAGCTACTGGCAGCACCAAGATCTTCCTGGTCTTGCAAACCAAGATCTGACCGCAAATACCTACCTGCAACGGCCATGGAGATGTTTTCACTTAATTTAAGGGAATAAGATAAATCGAACGTAAGCTCATTGGGATTTACTAATAAAGCATCTTGTTCAAAACTCATTCGGGTTTCTATGGTGCCAAGACTAAAATATCTCAAACTCGCTCCAAAAGCACTGCGATCATTAATTTTATTATAATAATTAATATTCCCCAGAAAAATATCGTTTACAATATCGCTAAGATAAGGAGTGTAAGAAACCCCAACCCCGTGTTCCCGTGCTGCAAAGGCATATTTCGCGGGATTCCATTGTTGGGAAAAAACATCTGGTGAAGTCGCTATACCCTGGTCACCCATTCCGGCAGAGCGGGCGTCGGCGGCAAGGACTAAAAAAGGAACTGCAGTAGTAATTACCCTATCCCTTTCTTGCTGGGCTATTGTTTTAAAATGAGGTATTAAAACAAGGCCAAGCAGTAAGAATGTAATTTTTCTCATCATATTACTTAATGATTAACAAATATATACTAATATTTTTTTACCGAAAAAGCCCTGGGAATTAATTACCAATAAATTTTAGAAAGCTTTACCTTTATATTTGATGTTAATCCACTTTTTCTAAGTCGATACTTAAAAACATAAAACCTGTACTAAAAGATTCTTTCCGGGAAATTTAGAACTAGTAGCAGCAATTAGCTTCAGGGGTAACGGTACGGCCTTTTTTCTGAATACTTTCAGATATAAACCGGCTATTTCCCGCAATTATATTGACAAATTCTATTTATTTCAGCTTAAAAACCAGTATATACTTTAGTAAACAAGGATGAATATACATGAACTTCATCTTAATTAAACAACAAATTATTTCAACAAATATTGCCTTTCGTTTAAAATGTATAGAATTTTATGTAGCGAAAGCTTTCATTAAATAAAAAACATTTAATTTTGCCAGCAGGATTTATAAAAAATAATTTAACACTTAAACAGTGACACTTTAAAGTTCCTTAATACACAAGGCTTTCAGGATTTTAAACCCGTGAAGCACTTTTAAGGCAAACAAAATAAACTTGTACATTAAACGTTAATTACTATATTGCGACGCCTAAAATTTCTACCAAAAGAGATTATGAATATGAAAATAAACATTGCTTTTAAAGCCTTTTTAACCTTCTTTTTAGCCGTTGGGTTACTTAGTTGTAATAATTCCCGGGATTACAAAAACAACTCCAGAGCAACTGGTTGGGATATAAATTCCGACGAAGGTGGTTTTCAATACAACACAGATTACAAAGAGCAGGAGGCTGGCCCCGGGCTCGTTTTTGTGGAAGGTGGTACTTTTACCATGGGACAGGTGCAGGACGATGTTATGCATGACTGGAATAACACTCCTACCCAGCAACACGTACAGTCCTTTTATATGGACGAAACCGAGGTAACCAATATGATGTATATGGAATACCTGGACTGGCTTAAAAAAGTTTTTCCGCCAACCGAGGAAAACTATCGCAAAATATACAACGGTGCGCTTCCTGATACCCTGGTATGGAGAAATCGTTTAGGGTATAATGAAACTATGGTAAACAATTACCTAAGACATCCCGCTTATGGAAACTACCCTGTAGTTGGAGTAAGCTGGATCCAGGCTGTAGAATTCAGCAAATGGCGAACAGACCGCGTTAACGAATTGCGGCTGGAAGAAGAAGGCTATACCAAAGAAGGGGCACGCTATACCGATGTTAAGGCCGGCAGCACCTTTAGCACAGAAACTTACTTAAATGCACCTAGCCTGGCTTACGGAGGCAACACAGAGATTAGCCAGGGAGGAAAAGAATCCCAGAAAATGATTGAAAACCAATCTCAGGACAGCCTTGGGAATTCATTAGGTGGACAAACGTATGTACAACGCAAGGACGGAGTGCTATTACCGGAATACCGCTTACCTACCGAAGCAGAATGGGAATATGCGGCTTTAGCGCTTGTAGGCATAAGAGATTACAATGCTTACCGCGGAAGAAAAAAATACCCCTGGGATGGACAATATACCAGAAATAATGATATGAGGGCTCAGGGCGATCAATTAGCCAACTTTAAACAAGGAAAAGGAGATTATGGTGGAATTGCAGGATGGAGCGACGATGGCGCCGATATTACCGCTGAAGTAAAATCTTACAATCCCAACGATTTTGGACTTTATGATATGGCTGGAAACGTTGCCGAGTGGGTAGCCGATGTGTACCGCCCAAAAATTGATGATGAATTTAATGACTTCAATTATTACCGTGGAAACGTTTATACCAAAAACGCCATAAACGAAGATGGTACCGTAAAAGTTGTAGGGTTGGAAGATATTCAGTTTGATACACTAAGCACAGGAAGACTGGTAGCCAGATCTTTCCCTGGTGAAATTGCCCAGGTTCCGGTTACCGAGGAAGATACTTATATGCGCACTAATTACACAAATAGTGACCAAAGAAACTTTAGAGATGGTGACAAGCAATCTTCTAGATACTACCAATCTTATCAGGAAACAGACGAATCTAAGCGCATGTACAACTCACCACAATACAATGCGCCAAACAGAAACGATAGCACCAGCATTGCGGGAAGCGGATATGACAACCAGAAAAGAACCACGCTTATTAGCGATGAGGTTAGGGTTTACAAAGGTGGCTCCTGGAAAGATAGAGCTTATTGGCTAGACCCGGCACAGAGAAGGTATTTCCCACAAGGTATGGCAACAGACTATATTGGGTTTAGAAATGCCATGTCGCGGGTTGGTTCTAAATCCCTGGGGGAAAAGAAAAAAGCCCGAAATTAAAAATTTAGATTCCAAAATATTTATTAAAAGCCCTATATAGTTAGGGCTTTTTTTATAGTTTTATACTAATAGAATTACAAGTAATACATTAGAACCTGGACGTTTTAATTTAAAACTAATTAAGCTGTGACGGTTTAATTATTACCCTGATTCTAATATTTATGATTAATTAAAGCGCTTTAGAAAAATATATAAATGAACCGGCAAGATGCTGGACGCAAAATATAGGCAACACACAGAGAGATTTTATTATGCTCCTGTGACAAATTCCCACAATGGGATTAAAATTACAAACAGATGAAAACCGCAGTTATACATCAACAGTTTCTTTTAAGCACCGGGGTTTCTACCGATACCAGGTATCTAAAACCAGGAAATATATTTTTCGCTTTAAAGGGTGATAATTTTAACGGAAACCAGTTTGCATTGCAAGCCCTGGAAAAAGGAGCCAGCTATGTAATTGTAGATGAAAAACAACCCGCTTTAGAAGATAAAAAGCACCTGGTTGTAGATAACTGCCTGGAACAGCTTCAAAAGCTGGCAACATTTCATAGAAAATATTTAGGTATTCCTGTAATAGCTATTACCGGTAGCAATGGAAAAACAACGACTAAAGAATTGCTGCAAACTGTGCTAAATAAGAAATACCGGGTAACTGCAACTCATGGAAACCTCAACAATCATATAGGAGTGCCTCTTAGCCTGTTAAAAATGAACCAGAATACAGAAATTGGTCTTTTCGAAATGGGCGCTAACCATCCCGGTGAAATAGATTTTCTCTCCAATATCGCGTTACCGGATTATGGCTTCATTACCAATTTTGGCAAAGCGCATTTACAGGGGTTCGGAAGTTTGGAAGGCGTAGTACAGGCAAAAACCGAATTATACCATCATTTAAAAGCGAAAAACAAATTGTTATTTCTGAATATGGATGATGAGAAACAATTTTTACACACAGCGTACAAGCATACTTTTGGCTTTGGAACCCATTCTAAAGCACAGGTTAAAATTGAATATCCTGAAGCTCCTGGTATGGCAGAAATAATCTTTAACAAGCTAAGATTCAAAAGCCAGTTAAGCGGCTCCTATAACGCGCAAAATATTGCAGCAGCCCTTTGTATAGGACTTTATTTCAAGGTTCCCGTAGAAGATATAAAAGAAGCTATAGCCAACTATAAACCTACAAATAACCGTTCACAAACACTCTCTAAAGGCAGCAATACGATCTATCTAGATGCCTATAATGCCAACCCCACCAGTATGATGGCTTCCCTGCAACACTTTAATATATCTAAGACCAATCAACAAAAAATTGCGATATTGGGTGATATGAAAGAGTTGGGCAACAGCTCGGAAACCGAGCACCAGGTGATGGTAAACTTTTTAGAGGAGCTAAATATTTCAGAGATCTATTTAGTAGGTGAAAACTTCAAAAAGACCAGCAGCAGTAAGGCTAACATTATTAAGTTTAAGGACACAGAAAGCCTTAAGAAACATTTAAAATTGGCTAAAATTCAAGGTTATCATATTCTAATTAAAGGATCCCGCGGCATGGCACTGGAGAACACACTGGAGGTATTTGAAGTTCCTGCCCCCGCGAATTAGTGCAAGTGTGCATTTTTCTCCATCTAGAACTCACTGTCCCGTCAACTAAACTATTCGCGATTAAAAACCTTTGAGGCCTGATGCTAATTATGCAAAGAGCAACCAGGAAAAAACTATAGTTTTATTTCTTTTACATTAACAAAACCATAGGCTCTAATTTCTAATATAATAAGAAGAAGACTATCCCCGGGAATGATTTCTGCTACTTTTAAATCATTTACATTTCCCGAAAGAAATACTCCTTCTGCTGTCTCCAACTCTCCCTCTAACTTCTTATTTACGTTTACAAGCTGCTCTGTGATTTGCGGTTTAAGATCGAACTGCATTTTATTCTTCAGCTTATTATATATTAAAGTATTGGCCAGGGTTTCCAGGGTATTATCTATTAACCAATTCTTGCTCTGTCCTTCAAGTTCATATCGTTCTACAGCTATAGTTTGTTCTGCCTCATTAAAACCCAATGAAACGTGAACCCAAAGATTTACGTATTTATTTTTTAATATTGTGGTTAAAGTTTTTAATTGGAGGTTAAGTGAAAGGTCAAATTCTGCTTTTCTCGCTTTTTCTAACGAAACATCTATAATTTTAGCATAGTGCTTTGTCTCTCCTTGCTTATCTTCTTTCCCAATTTTTTCGTTTCTCAATTTCTCCCGAAGCACATTTTCCAATACCGTATAGGCTATTTTTATTGGCAGGTTTAATCGAATATTATTATCGTCTAAAAGTTTATCCATTCCAGTTAATTTTTAAAGTCGGTTTGAAAATAAGCACTTCTATCATCCTTAAAAAGGATAAATAGAACTACCAAACTTCAATAATAGTGAAATTAAACTGGTTCTTCGCAAATAGGTTTAGCGGGAATTCCACTAATTTTATCTTTTTCTCCAAAAATATGGTGTAAGTATTATAAGCACGGTAAAAAGCTCTAATCTTCCTATCATCATTAAGAACGCAGTCCACCACTTTCCTAAATCTGGTAACATATCGTAGTTATTCACCGGTCCCAGGGCTCCAAAAGCCGGCCCCACGTTCCCCAGGGAAGAGGCCGCTCCTCCTATAGCGGTAGAGAAATCTAAGCCCAGGCCTCCCAGCACAACTGCACCAATTATAAAAGAAAGCATATATAATATAAAAAAGCCCAGAATATTAAAAGTCACTCCCTTTCTAACAGATTTCCCGTTAAACCTTACCGGAAGAATGGCGTTGGGATGTAACGCGCGTTTAAATTCAATTCCGCTATTTCTTATCATAATTATATGACGCATCACTTTAACCCCACCGGCGGTAGATCCTGCCGAACCTCCTAAAAAGAACATTCCGAAGAAGAAAATTGTTAAAAAAGGCGTCCATAAGGTGTAATCTGCACTAACAAAGCCAGTTGTGGTTATTACAGATACCACCTGAAACAACGCATGTCTAAAGGCACTTTCGGCTTCACCCCATACCATTGGGTGAGCTATTTGTGAAAGGCTAACGTCGGCTTTAAAATAAATAAGCAGGGAAGCCACTACGGTAAAGGCACCTATAAAAACAAAATACCATTTAAACTCATCGTCGTGCAGTACCTTTTGCACTTTTCCTTTAAAACTGTAATAACTCAACACAAAGTTTGCCCCTGCTAAAAACATAAACAGGATAATGATATACTGAATAATTGGTTGATCATTCCAGTAGGCAAGACTTGCATTTTTCGTAGAAAACCCACCGGTAGATAAGGTGCTTAACGAATGATTAATTGCATCAAAAAAGCTCATCCCGGCTGCTTTTAACAAAATAGTTTCAGCAGCAGTATAGCTCACATAAATTAACCAAAGACGTTTTGCAGTATCGCTAATCCTTGGCTTCACTTTATCTGCACTTGGGCCGGGCGCTTCCGCAGCAAATAACTGCATCCCTCCTATCCCTAAAAAGGGAAGAATAGCAATAGCGAGCACAATTATTCCCATACCACCAATCCAATGGGTTAAACTTCGCCAAAATAAAATCCCTTTGGGAATAGATTCAATATCATTTAAAATAGTGGCGCCTGTAGTGGTATAGCCAGACATGGTTTCGAAAAAAGCATCGGTAAAAGATGGAATTGCTTCACTAATAAGATAAGGCAGGCTTCCGCTTAAGGCCATAAAAATCCAACCAAAAGTTACAATGATATAACCTTCTCGTTTTTTCACTTCTTTTCTATGTCCCCGTGTGGAAAACATAAAAGCAACTCCCACAAATAAGGTTATAAATGCTGCACCCAAAATATCGAGGGTCACCCCATCTTTATAGAACCAACTTACCAAAACTGCCGTAAGCATAAAACCGCCGTTGCACAGCAGCAAAAGACCCATTAGGTGTATAATTATCTGATTGTTGAGCCTTGGCATTACAAAAAGAGTTTTTCGACCTTCCTAATAGATCTTGGTAAACAACATACCACAATGCGGTCGCCTTGTGCAATCGTAAACTCCCCGAGAGCAATAATTCCTTTACCATCTCTTATAATACCGCCAATAATCGCTGATCTTGGAAAATCCAGGTTCTTAATTTTTTTATCGCAGACCTGGGATTTTGGTTTAACTATGAACTCCAAAATTTCGGCATTCATATTATTAATTTTGGTCATAGCAACCACTTCCCCTTTTCGTACATACCTAAAAATGTTGTTTGCGGCCAGTAATTTTTTATTAATAAGTGTATCGATTCCAATAGAATGGCTTAATTGATAATAATCCATATTCTCTACCAGGGAAATAGTTTTCTTTACACTTTTTGATTTGGCTACGAGGCAGGACATGATATTAGTTTCAGAGTTCCCGGTAACCGCGATAAAAGCGTCCATGTCGTGCACATTCTCCTCCTCCAACAGCTCTACATTTCTACCATCGCCATTAATAATTAAAGCATTGGGAAGCTCATCGGCCAGGTCATAGGCTTTTTCCTTATCGCTTTCTACGATCTTGACGTTAAAGTTGCTCCTGCAAAGATCTATGGCGGTTTTTTTGCCAATTTTACTTCCGCCTAAAATCATAATATTTTTTATCTCGTGCCGGGTTTTTCCGGTTAGCCTATACAAATTTTCCACCCCACTTTTTAAGGTGATAAAATTCACTTGATCGCCCTCTTTAAACTGGGTATCCCCTCTGGGGATTAAAGTATATTGCGTCCCATAGCGCTGTATGGCAATTGGCACAAAATCCAGATCGGGGAAAATATTGGCAGCCTCCTGTATGGTTTTACCTACAAAAAGAGCGTCCCTGGAAAGACTAAGCCCAATCATAGTAAGCGCACCATTTTCAAACTCGTAACTATCATTAAAGGCAGACTGATTTAAAAGCAAACCAATTTCCCGCGCTGCAAGTGCCTCTGGAGAAATAAGTTCATCAATTCCAAAACGTGTAAAACCAATCTCTTCTTTATTTTCTAGAAATTCGGTATTGGAAATACGGGCAATGGTCCTTTTGGCCCCTAATTGCTTTGCAAGCACACAAACAGTGATATTTATAGCTTCACTGGAGGTTACGCTTATAAGCATATCTACATGATTTACGTAGGCCTCTTTTAAAACCGAAATTGAGGTAGCGTCTCCGCGAATCGTTTGGATATCCAGGTGGGTATCTGCATAGGCAAGCTTGTCCCTACTGGTATCTATTAAAGTAATATCCTGAGATTCATAAGAAAGCAGTTTAGCCAAATGAAAGCCAACTTCTCCCCCGCCCGCAACAATTATTTTCATATAACAGCTTGAAATTGAAAATTGCACAAATGTAAGTTATTTTCGAAGAACCAAAAATGATTGAACTCCTGTAACAAAATTTAAAAGTTTAACCTCAATTATTTCTTATCGTGTATCTTTGCGCTAAAATCATTTCTATGAGTAAGAAGGTTACTCCTTACCAGGAATCTAAGCTGAATAAGAAAAAGCAGGTTGAACAGATGTTCGATAAGATTTCTGGCAACTACGACGGACTTAATCGCGTGATCTCCCTTGGCACCGATGTGAGTTGGAGAAAAAAAGTGATTGCCCTGGTAGCAGCAGAAAAGCCCGAAGCAGTACTGGATATTGCTACCGGCACCGGTGATTTAGCTATACAAATGACTGGTATCGACGCCAAAAAAATTATAGGTTTAGATCTTTCGGAAGGCATGTTAGCCGTGGGTAGAAAAAAGATTTCGGCTAAAAACCTGGATGGCAAAGTAGAAATGATTCAGGGGGATTCTGAAGATTTGCCGTTTGAGGAAAATTCTTTCGATGCGATCACCGTTGCTTTTGGAGTGCGAAACTTT
Source organism: Salegentibacter echinorum (assembly GCF_900129445.1). Lineage (GTDB taxonomy): Bacteria > Bacteroidota > Bacteroidia > Flavobacteriales > Flavobacteriaceae > Salegentibacter > Salegentibacter echinorum. Next base: position 203,102 of record NZ_FQVT01000004.1, on the reverse strand, counting down.
GAAAATTTAGAAAAAGGCCTTTCAGAAATTCACAGGGTGTTGAGACCCGGTGGAATTTTTGTAGTTTTGGAAACTTCTGTACCTACCAGGTTTCCTTTTAAACAGGGATATAAATTATATTCGGGGGCTATTTTACCCTTAATTGGCAAGGTATTTTCGAAAGACCGGGAAGCTTATTCTTACTTGAGTAAAAGTGCCGCAGCATTTCCTCACGGGGAAGCTTTCAACAATATTTTAAAGAAAACGGGGTTTATAAATGTAGAAAACAAACCACAAACTTTTGGGGTTGCCACCATTTATACTGCTTCAAAATAATACTATGAAGAAATTTTTTGTCCTAAGCCTACTCTTTTGTGTTCAATTTAGTTATGCCCAATTATTCTCGGGAGATAAGATTATTAATAACGCAAATTTTGATAAACAAAGATTTTCCTGGGGTTATTTCCTGGGATTTAACACCTACGATTTTAAATTCGATTATAATGATGAACCGCAACCCAGCGGTAGAGATCTTATAATTAGCAAGTCTATTGGTTTTAATGTTGGTCTTTTAGGAAACTTAAGATTAAACAATAATCTGGATTTACGTTTAGCTCCAGGAGTGAATTTTAACACCCGTAATTTTAGAAGTCCATCAACCCGTGAATTTGATGAAATCACCTCCACCTATATTCATATTCCGTTATTATTGAAATTTTCTGCAGATAGAAAGAATAATTTTAAACCGTTTATTATTGGTGGATTATCTACTTCGATAAACCTTTCCAGTGGTGAAGACAACCCAGAAGAAAAATTCAGTTTAAAAACGATTAATTATAACTATGAAATTGGCCTGGGAGTAGATTTATACCTATACTATTTTAAGTTCTCCCCGTCAATACGCGGCGTTTTCACTATAAATGATGAGAAGAATAAACTTAGTGGTGCAGAATTAAGACAAGTAGACGCTTTGCGATCGCGTGCAATATTTATAAATTTCACTTTTCAATAAGAATTACTTCAGAATAAATTATTAGGAACATTTGTATTCAACAAGTGAAGCTAATTATTTCAAAAGTATAATTACCGGGTAAAGTCAGCTCTTTTAAATTCGCTCATTAGAATAGCTGAAGCCGTGGCTACATTTAAACTCTCGGTTTCCTGAATTTCCCCAAATTGCGGGATACTGATTTTATGCGTAATGAGCGGTAAAATTTCTTCGGAAATCCCATTGGCTTCATTGCCCATGACTAAAACTCCCTGCGTCGGTAATTTTGAAGTATAAACATTTTCCCCGTCCATAAAAGCACCAAAAACAGGTAAGCCGCAAGATTCCAAATGCTTGGTAAGCCCTGTATAAACCACATTTACCCGGGCGAGCGAGCCCATACTAGCCTGCACTACCTTCGGGTTAAAACAATCTACCGTATCTTTAGAACACACCAGTTTTTGCATACCATACCAATCACAAAGCCTAATGATTGTCCCTAAATTGCCGGGATCCCTAATACCATCTAAAGCCAGATAAAATTGTGGAAAATCTATATTCTTCTCTCCGGGAATTTTAAAAACAGCCAGCGCTTTTTGAGGTGTTTTTAAAAAAGATATTTTTTTTAATGCTGCTTCATTCACTTCATTTAATTTACTCGCCGAAACATTAAAACGTTCCCCCGTGGTGTAAAGAACTTCTAAGACAAAATTAGCCGCTAAGAATTCCCTAATACTTTTTAAACCCTCTACTACAAATAAGCCCTGGCGTGAGCGATATTTTTTTTGTGCAAGACTGGTTATTAACTTAATTTGGCTTTTACTAACCATACAAAAAATGTACTTTTGAATTCTTAAAAAATGATTGTTTGAATCGGCATTTCACAAAAATATCATTATTTTTTTTAAGCCTGCTTTTTTTAGTTTCCTGTAATGCCGTTAAACGTGTACCGGGAGATAAACAATTGCTTACGGACAATGAAATATTCTTAAATAGAGAGAAGATTAATGATGCCAAAATATACAATCAACTAGACCAAAAACCGAATACCACGTTACTGGGACTTCCTTTAAAACTCTATTTTTACAACCTTGCCCGGCCTAATATTGATTCTATCCTAAGTGAAAAATTCCTGGAGAACGAAAGCAAAAGGAAAAAATTAAACTATATACTTTCTCACAAACAGTTTGAGAAATTTCTTAATTCCAGAAAAAGATTCAACCAATGGTTGAAAGATGGCGGGGAAGCGCCGGTTTTAGCAAACAAGAAAGATGCTAAGAAATCGGTAAACCGGCTTAATTCATGGTACTGGAACAATGGTTGGTTTAATGTAGAGACAGATTATGAAATAGTTCAACTGGAAAACAGAAGAAAAAGGGCTAAAGTTAAATATAATGTAAGCACAGGTGAACCTTATCATTTAGATTCTATCACCACCCAAATTTCTTCAAAAGTAATTGATTCGTTATATCGGGAATACGAGCAAAACTCTATTATAAACGAGGGACAGCAATATAATACTATTGCCATTAATAATGAAAGAGACAGGCTTACTTCATTATTCAGGAATAATGGTGTTTATAATTTTGACCAGGAATACATTAGTTTTGAAGCAGATACTATTAACACCAATAAAAAAGTAAATACAAAAATAATTATAAAAAACAGGTTTGCTTCAGACCAGGACACCACCAATAGAGTTCCTTTTAAGGTCCATAAAATAAGCAAGGTTAACATTTTTACAGATTATAAATATGCCAATAGGAACGAGCCAATTAGCGACAGTGTGACTACAGATGAAGGCTATTCTATTTACAGTTTTGAGGAGTTGCGCTACAAGCCTGAAGCAATTACCGATGCAATTTTCATCAAACCCGGTAATATTTATAGCGACCTCTCCAGAAGTCGCACCTATAGCAGGTTAAACTCTTTGCGCATTTTTAAATACCCCAATATTCAATTCACCCCAGATCCTTCTGATTCTACTCAAACCAATCTTCAAGCGAATATCTTTTTGAGTCCGCAGCCTAAGTATTCTTTAGGATTCGATTTTGATCTTTCGCAAAGTAATATTCAGAAATTCGGAATTGGCTTTGGAGGTTCTCTTTTAATTAGGAACGTTTTTAACGGGGCCGAAAATTTTGAAATTTCGGGACGTGGAAGCGTTGGTGCCGCTACCGATGCTGCCGCCAGCAAGAACACCAACCACTTTTTTGATATTTCTGAAATAGGAGCCGATCTAAAACTTACGTTCCCCCGAATATTCTTACCTTTTAATACCGAAAAACTAATTCCTAAGTTTATGTCGCCCTTTACATCTTTAAGTGTCGGCATAAGTACTCAGACCAATATTGGGTTAGACAAACGTAACCTCTCGGGGATTTTAAATTACCGGTGGACGCCTTCTAAAAAACTTTCAAATAGGCTGGATTTACTGAACATCCAATATGTAAGGAATTTAAATACCGACAATTATTTTAATGTGTATCGCAATTCCTATAACGAGTTAAATGAAATATTGCAATCGGGAAGTATTGTAACACAACCTTCTTATTTAGATAAAGATGGTTTATTGAGTATCCCTACCGGGGCCGAAAATTTCATTGAAGATGTCACCGAAGAAACAGGAGGCACCACCGGACTAAACGAAGATCAAACCCAGCTGGTAAAAAATATTAGGGAACGAAAAAACAGGTTAACCGAAAACAACTTAATATTCGCATCAAATTATACTTACCTCTGGAACACCAAAAAGAATCTCTACGACAGGGAATTCACCCGTTTTAGGTTTAAGATAGAAGCCGCTGGAAATATTTTGCAGGCGGCATCTGCACTTGGGGGAATGGAAAAAAACAGAGCCGGAAATTACGAAATTCTAGGAGTAAACTTTTCACAGTATATAAAAACAGAACTGGATTTTATTAAACACTGGGACCTGGGGCACAAAAACATTTTTGCAGTTAGGGCTTTTGGTGGGATTGCTATTCCTTATGGTAATGCCAATAGTATTCCATTTGTAAGAAGTTTTTTTGCAGGCGGCCCCAATGATAACCGAGCCTGGCGCGCTTATGATCTTGGCCCGGGCAGCAGCGGTGGCCGCAATGAATTTAATGAAGCCAACCTTAAACTTGCTTTAAATGCTGAATATCGATACAATCTTTTCGGCTCGTTAAATTCAGCCATTTTTATTGATGTAGGTAATATTTGGAATGTACTGGATATTGTAGAAGAAGAAGCCGCCACATTCACTTCTTTTTCAGATTTAAAAGATATAGCGGTAGGCTCTGGCTTCGGCTTGAGATATGACTTTAATTTCTTTGTACTTCGCTTTGATATTGGCTTTAAAACTTACGATCCTGCCCTTCCCGAAGAGAACAGATGGTTTAGGGATTACAACTTTGGCCATGCAGTATATAATGTAGGTATCAATTATCCTTTTTAAGCCAACATATTTTCGTATTTTTGTGGTTCTAATTCAACTAAAAATTATGAGTCACAACATTAAGCCCGGCGTAGCCACAGGAAAAGAAGTACAGGAAATTTTTAAATTTGCCAAGGAAAAAGGTTTTGCCCTTCCCGCAGTGAATGTAATAAGCTCCAGTAGCGCTAACGCGGTTATGGAAACTGCGGCCGAATTAAACTCACCCGTTATTATTCAATATTCCAATGGAGGTGCACAATTTAATGCCGGTAAGGGATTATCTAATGAAAATGAAAAAGCCGCTATCGCAGGTGGTGTAGCAGGTGCAAAGCATATTCACGAACTGGCAAAACAATATGGGGTAACAGTTATTCTACATACAGACCATTGTGCTAAAAAACTACTTCCCTGGATAGATGGTTTACTGGATGCCAGCGAGGAACACTTCAAGCAGTTTGGCAAGCCACTTTATAGCTCGCATATGATAGATTTATCTGAAGAGCCTATTGAAGAGAACATGGAAATTTGCAAGAAATATCTTGAGCGCATGAGCAAAATGGGTATGACTTTAGAAATTGAACTTGGAATTACCGGTGGTGAAGAAGATGGTGTTGACAATACCGATGTGGATTCTTCAAAATTATACACACAACCAGAAGAAGTTGCTTATGCCTATGAGGAATTAAGTAAAGTTAGCGACCAGTTTACCATTGCTGCAGCATTTGGTAATGTTCACGGAGTTTACAAACCCGGAAACGTAAAACTAACGCCAAAAATTCTTAAAAACTCACAAGAGTATATTACCAAAAACTACAATGTAGGTGAGAATCATATTGATTTTGTTTTCCACGGCGGAAGCGGTTCTACTGTTGAAGAAATTAAAGAGGCGATTGGCTATGGTGTAATTAAAATGAATATCGATACAGATCTTCAATATGCATACCTGGAAGGCGTTCGCGATTATATGGGAGAAAAGAAAGATTACCTTGCTAACCAAATAGGTAATCCTGAAGGAGAAGATGTACCTAACAAAAAACATTACGACCCAAGAAAATGGTTACGTGAAGGTGAATTAACATTTAAAGCCCGACTTAAAAAGGCTTTTGAAGATCTTAACAACGTAAACACTTTATAAAATCTAATTTTTAAAGCAGCTGGAATTAAAACTCCGGCTGCTTTTTTAATTTCGATTATTAGAAATTTTTTAGTTTATTTTGCAATAAAATACCTCGGGCATGTCTCGAAGCATTTTACTCTCGATGATCGAGTGAATAAATTTAATCCTGAAACCTGAAAATAAATGGCTTGGTTTAAAAGAACACAAAAAGGAATTCAAACCCCAACAGAGCAAAAAAAAGATGTTCCCAAAGGGCTTTGGTACAAATCCCCAACGGGGAAAATTGTAGATGCCGAACAACTGGAAAGTAACTTTTATGTGAGTCCTGAAGACGGTTATCACGTAAGAATTGGCAGTAAAGAATACTTTAAGATCCTTTTTGACGATAATGAATTCAAGGAGTTAGATAAAAATATGACTTCTAAAGATCCTTTAGATTTTAAGGACACAAAAAAATACACCGAACGCCTAAAAGAAGCCCAGGAAAAAACCCAACTTAAGGATGCCGTTCGCACCGCGGTTGGTAAATCTAAAGGAAAAGAATTAGTAATTGCATGTATGGATTTTAGGTTTATTGGAGGTTCTATGGGATCTGTAGTGGGCGAGAAAATTACTCGCGCTGCAGATTATGCCATTAAGAACCAACTTCCTTTAATGATTATCTCTAAATCTGGAGGTGCAAGAATGCAGGAAGCAGCTCTGTCGCTTATGCAGCTTGCTAAAACTTCGGTAAAATTAGCGCAAATGGCTGAAGCCAGGTTGCCATACATTTCCCTCGCAACAGATCCCACCACTGGTGGAACCACTGCTTCCTTTGCCATGCTAGGCGATATTAATATTTCTGAACCCGGAGCTTTAATTGGCTTTGCGGGTCCAAGGGTTGTAAAAGATACCACAGGAAAAGATCTTCCTAAAGATTTTCAAACTTCAGAGTTTCTTAAAGAACACGGCTTTCTGGATTTTATCACTAAAAGGTCCGAGCTTAAAGACAAAGTAAACCTTTACCTGGATCTTATTCAGAATAATCCTGTAAGAGCTTAACTTTTTTTCAAAAAAAGAAACTTAAAGTAGGTGTTTTTAAAGAAAGTAGTATCTTTGCCGCCTGATGGATAAACTGTCAATACATAAAAATCATTAAAATTAATATTGGAATGTATTTAGCAAAAGAAAAGAAAGAAGAAATTTTTGAAAAGCACGGTAAGAGTAAAACCGACACAGGTTCTGCCGAGGGACAAATCGCCCTATTTACTTATCGAATTGCACACCTTTCAGAGCACCTTAAATCGAATCGTAAAGACTATAACTCTGAGCGTTCCCTGGTAAGACTGGTAGGTAAAAGACGAAGCTTACTTGATTATTTAATGAAGAAAGATATTATGAGATATCGTGCCATCATTAAAGAATTAGGATTAAGAAAATAAATTTCAAAGGGGGCTTTACGCCCCCTTTTTTTATATAAAAATGATATTGTAAGTTACTCCGTGATGATTCTACGGCACTCAATATCAAAAATAAGAATATTCTAATCTAAATATTGGAGTATTTTAATTCTCACCTAGTGAGTAAATCTCGATTATCGAGTAAAATTGTCGCTCAAAGAGAGTAGTTTTTCATTGGTCTATACACAATACACACAACAACACAACACCCGTTCGCCTGGGTTTTAGGCGAAGACCATTGTTTAACAAAGAAGATCTGGTGAAGTTATTCAGATCAAACGAAGAATTCAAAAACTTATGATTCCACAAACATTTAAAGAGGTTATCGATCTTGGAGATGGAAGAGAAATCTCCCTCGAAACCGGAAAATTAGCAAAACAGGCTCACGGGTCGGTTGTTGTTAAAATGGGCAACGCCATGTTGCTTTGTACAGTAGTGTCTTCTTACAAAGAAAGCACTATGGATTTCTTTCCATTAACGGTAGATTACCGGGAAAAATTTGCGGCTGCAGGTCGTTATCCCGGCGGTTTCTTTAAAAGAGAAGCAAGACCAAGTAATGGTGAAATCCTCACTATGAGAATTGTTGACCGCGTATTGCGACCACTTTTCCCTTCAGATTACAAAACAGAAACTCAGGTAATGATTCAGTTAATGTCTCATGACGAGGAAGTAATGCCCGATGCTTTAGCAGGATTGGCAGCATCTGCCGCTATCCAGCTTTCTGATATTCCTTTTGAAACTGCTATTTCTGAAGCCCGGGTAGGTAGGATTAACGGTGAATTTGTAATTAATCCAAGCCGCGCTCAATTACAAGAGTCAGACATCGATATGATTATTGGTGCTTCTGAAGATTCTGTAATGATGGTAGAAGGTGAGATGAAAGAAATTTCAGAAGAAGAAATGGCCGAGGCTATTAAATTCGCTCACGAAGCTATTAAAAAACAAATCGAAGCACAGTTGCGTCTCGCAGAAGCTTTTGGTAAAAAACCGGTTAGGGAATATGCCGTAGGCGAAGAAGACGAAAGTATTGAGAAAAAAGTACACGAAGCGGCTTACGACAAAATTTATGAAGTTGCAAAAGGTGGTCACGGTAAAAAAGAACGTACCGATGCTTTTGATCAAATTAAGGAAGACGTTTTAGCTTTATTTTCTGAAGAAGAGCTAGAGGAAAACGAAAAACTTATTAAAAAATATTTCAACAAAACCGAGAAGGAAGCAGTTAGAGAACTTACTCTTGCTGAAGGAATTAGATTAGACGGTAGAAAAACCGACGAAATTAGACCAATTTGGTGTGAAATAGATTACCTGCCCTCAGTGCACGGTTCTTCCATTTTCACCCGTGGGGAAACACAAGCTTTAGCTACAGTAACCCTGGGTACCTCTAGAGAATCGAACACCATAGATATGCCAACGCACCAGGGTGAAGAAACCTTCTATTTGCATTACAACTTCCCACCATTTTGTACCGGGGAAGCTTACCCAATTAGAGGAACTTCCAGAAGGGAAATTGGTCATGGAAACCTGGCACAACGCGCTTTAAAAGGAATGCTTCCAGAAAACAATCCTTATACGGTAAGAGTTGTTTCTGAAATTTTAGAATCTAACGGTTCTTCTTCCATGGCTACCGTTTGTGCGGGAACAATGGCAATGATGGATGCGGGCGTGAAGATGCAGAAACCAGTTTCTGGTATCGCTATGGGATTAATTTCTGATGGGGAGCGTCACGCGGTACTTTCAGATATTCTAGGAGATGAAGATCACCTTGGCGATATGGATTTTAAAGTAACCGGAACAGCAGATGGTATTACCGCCTGCCAAATGGATATTAAGGTAAAAGGTCTTCCTTACGAGATTTTAGTTAAAGCTTTAAAGCAAGCTCGTGATGGGAGATTACATATTTTAGACAAAATCACCGAGACGATTGCTGAACCTAATGAAAACGTTAAAGCACACGCTCCAAAAATTATCACCAGGAGAATACCCGGCGAATTTATTGGTGGCTTAATTGGTCCCGGTGGAAAAACAATACAGGAACTTCAAAAAACCACAGGAACTGAGATCGTAATTAACGAAGACCCTGAAACCGAAGAAGGTATTGTTGAAATTTTAGGAACCAGTCAGGAAGGTATTGATAAAGTACTTGCCAAAATAGATTCCCTTACTTTTAAGCCAGAAAAAGGCAGTGTTTATGAAGTGAAGGTAATTAAAGTTTTAGATTTTGGAGTGGTAGTAGAATACCTGGAAGCCCCAGGAAATGAAGTATTGCTGCATATCTCTGAACTTGCCTGGGAACGTACCGAAAACGTAACCGATGTACTTAATATGGGAGACGTTTTAGATGTGAAATATTTTGGCGTAGATCCAAAAACCCGTAAGGAAAAAGTTTCTAGAAAAGCGCTACTGGAAAAACCAGAAGGTTACCAGGCTCGTCCACCAAGAGATAACAATCGCGACAACCGTGGTTCTCGTGATAACCGTGGTCGTGACGATCGTAGAGGAAGAGACAATAGAAATCGAAGAGACAATGATTAATTCTCTTAGAATTTGATTATTTATTAAACCCTGAAGTTTTAAAACTTCAGGGTTTTTTATTTTTCTTTCAACAACAAATAACGTTTTACAGACTATTGTTTAGCTTGGAATCCCAGGGCTTGAAGCGCCGTTTCTTACCCGGTATAAATGCTTTCAGAAAATTTATTAAGGTTTTTTGTAACATTTCGACTACTCTTTACGTATAAGTATATACAAGAGCTATTCACAATTAAATCCAAGGAGACGATAGATGAGACAACTTAAGATTACGAAGCAGGTAACGAACCGTGAAACTGCTTCGCTAGATAAGTATTTGCAAGAAATTGGAAAAGTTGACCTAATTACTGCTGATGAAGAAGTAGAATTGGCGCAACGAATTAAGGCGGGTGATGACCGCGCTTTGGAAAAACTTACCAAAGCAAATTTACGTTTTGTGGTATCTGTAGCAAAACAATATCAAAATCAGGGGTTAACCCTCCCCGATCTTATTAATGAAGGAAATTTAGGATTGATTAAAGCCGCGAAGCGTTTCGACGAAACCCGGGGTTTTAAATTTATATCCTATGCCGTTTGGTGGATTCGCCAGTCAATTCTTCAGGCACTGGCCGAGCAATCCCGTATTGTTCGTTTACCGCTCAATAAAATTGGGTCTATTAACAAGATCAATAAAACTTTTGCTTTCTTAGAGCAATCTCACGAGCGCCCACCAAGTGCCGAAGAAATTGCCAAAGAGCTGGACATGACGATTAACGACGTTAAAGAATCCATGAAGAATTCTGGGCGTCACGTCTCTATGGATGCACCTCTAGTAGAAGGAGAAGACTCCAATCTTTATGATGTTCTGCGTTCCGGGGAATCCCCAAATCCAGATAAAGAACTACTACATGAATCTTTAAGAACAGAAATTGAACGGGCGTTAGAAACTTTAACGCCGCGTGAAGCCGATGTTATTCGTCTTTATTTTGGCCTGGGAGATCAACATCCAATGACGCTGGAAGAAATAGGAGAAACTTTTGACCTTACAAGAGAACGTGTAAGACAAATTAAAGAAAAAGCCATTAGAAGGCTAAAACATACCTCCAGAAGTAAAATCCTAAAAACTTATTTAGGATAACATATTTAAGATGACAACAGTCCCGATCCCGATAATTTTGGGATTGGGATAACTGTTCGTTTTTTGATTGATGAATGACCCCGGCGTGATGAACCGGGGTTTTTTCTTTTCCTATTGCTCCATTATATTTTTTTAAATTTACCAGGAGGCAAATTTAGAAGGTATAATGAGCAAAAATTACGATGTTATAATTATAGGAAGCGGCTCTAACGGACTTGCAGCTGCTATTCATTTACAAAAACAAGGTTTAAAAACAATAATCGTAGAACAAAGTGTTATCGCTGGCGGTGCGACTAAAACAGAGGAAATTACCCTACCCGGCTTTAAACACGATCTCGGTTCGGCGATATTACCAATGGCTTATGCTTCTCCTTTTTTTCGTGAGCTACCTTTAGAAAAGCACGGGTTAGAATGGATTTTTCCTAAAATTCCTTTCGCCCACCCATTTGAGGATGGTTCTGCTTATGCCTGTTATAAAGATCTCGAAAAAACCGCTGCACAATTTAATAAAGATGAAAAATCCTATAAAAAACTACTGCAACCTATTGTAAAAAATTGGTCGCAATTGGAAAATAGTTTATTGGGACCGCTTAAATTGCCTAAACATCCCCTTAAACTTGCACAATTCGGACTTAAAGCTTTTTTACCGGCAAAGCAGTTGGTAAATCACTATTTTAAAGAAGAGAAGACAAAGATCTTATTTTATGGCGCGGCTGCACACGCTACGTTACCCTTAAATAATTTGGCTTCCGGGGCTTTTGGACTTGTATTAACCAGCATGGCCCATAACTATGGCTGGCCATTTCCAAAAGGTGGTGCGGGGAATTTTATAACAACGCTGTTATCTTATTATCAATCTTTGGGCGGGGAATTAGAATTAAGCCACAACGTTAAAGACCTCAACGAACTTCCAAAAGCAAAAGCCTACGTTTTTGACATCACTCCGAAACAGTTACTGAGAATAAAAGCCACAAATTTTCCCTCTTTATATAAAAAACGACTGGAAAATTATAAATATGGAGCAGGGGTTTTTAAAATAGACTGGGCCTTAAGTGAGCCTATACCCTGGAGAAATAAAAAATGCAGGCAAGCCGGAACTGTGCACTTAGGGTTCAGCCAAAAAGAAATTGAAAGTTCTGAAATTGCAGCACATCAAAACCGGGATAACACAAAGCCCTATGTCCTGGTTGCGCAACATTCAATCTTCGATACCACGAGAACCCCAAAAGACAAGCATACTGCCTGGGCGTACTGCCACGTTCCCAATGGAAATCTTACCGACCATACTGAAGCGATTGAAGCTCAAATTGAAAAGGCGGCACCAGGATTTAAAGATTGTATCCTTAGTAAAAGCACTATGAATACCAAAGCGCTTCAACAATTTAACCCCAACCTTATTGGTGGTGATATTAACGGTGGAAAACAAGACATAACCCAATTATTCACCCGTCCCATTGCCAGTCTCTCACCTTACTCAACACCTAATCCAAAGATTTTTATTTGCTCCTCCTCTACTCCTCCCGGGGGCGGCGTTCACGGAATGTGCGGCTTTCACGCTGCGGAAGCAGTTCTTAAAAGCATTTTTAAATAATGATTTTTCAAATAAGATATTCAACAAAATAAATAGAATTGTTAGATTTAGGGAAGTGTTTTATTTCACATTAATTTTTAGAGAAAGCAGGAAGAGTATAGGATTTCAAATAATGTAGAAAGAGCTAAAAAATATTTGTAAAACACTTACTCATTCCAATAATAACAAACATTTTTTCAATAATAATTATTAAATTAAAATTGTAGTTTTTAAAATTTAAAATTAATTTTCCTCAAACATGCACTACGCAATTACTTATGTTAGTACGGCAAGTGAAAGCCTCACAGCACAGGATATTTCAGAATTATTGAAATATAGCAAGCACAGCAACAACGACGATGATATTACAGGGATCTTACTATTTTCTGAAGGCAACTTTTTTCAGGTTTTAGAAGGAAAGAAAGAAAAGGTTTTAGCACTATATGAAAAGATTAAAAATGATGACCGACATCGAAATATCATAAAAATCATATCAAAAGAAATTCACAAAGAAGCGTATGATGGCTACGAAGCAGATTTTATATCGGAAAATTCTTATGTTAATCCCGAAAAATTTCAAGATTACCTCAACTATTTAAAAGTACTGGATAAACCTACCCAGGTAGCGGTTGAAAATATGCTGAAAGCTTTTATTATTTAGCTTGAAGAACTTATTAAGTTGCAAAAACAAATCTTAGAGAATTCCCCAACCTAATTTCAAATTTACTTTTGCTAAATTAGTTGCAATTTTCTCCTATTGGTTATGACTAAAATTTCTACCGAAAAGATCGAGCTTGCGGCACAATTTGTAAATTCCACAGCCAGTCATATCTTCCTTACAGGAAAAGCTGGTACAGGAAAAACAACCTTTTTAGGGGATTTAGCAAAAGCAACACACAAAGATTTTGTAATCGTAGCCCCTACCGGTATCGCCGCCCTAAACGCCAAGGGAGTCACTATTCACTCCCAGTTTTTATTTCCGTTTGGCACATTTTTACAGGACAGCATAAATTTTAAACAACCGCCACAAGGAAATTTCTATACGCGGACTCAATTAGCCCGGAGACATCCTTTAAACAGCGCCAGAAAACAAGTTCTTAGAAATATAGATTTACTTATTATAGATGAAATAAGTATGGTGCGTGCAGATTTGCTAGACGCCATAGACTACAGGTTAAAATCTGTGAAAGGCAATTTTAAGCAGGCTTTTGGCGGTGTTCAGCTACTCATGATTGGTGATTTATTTCAATTACAACCCATTGTTAAAAATCACGAATGGGAGCATATAAAGACTTTTTATAAAAGTCCGCATTTTTTTGAAGCTTCGGCTTTAAAGTCGGCTGGCTTTATTTATATAGAACTTGATAAAATCTTTAGGCAGGAAGACCAGCGATTTATCAATATCCTTAACAACATTCGCAACAACAATTGCCAGCGTAAAGATATAGCTGTATTGAACAGCTACTTTTCTTCTAAGGCTTTACAGGAAAAAGAAGAAAATGCCATTACCATTACCACCCACAATTATAAGGCAGACGGTATTAATAAAAAAGCACTGGATAAATTGCCGGCAGAATCACATTTTTTTGAAGCAGAAATAAAGGGTGATTTCCCGGAGAACATCTATCCGCTACCACAAACATTGGAGTTTAAAAAAGGAGCGAAGGTCATGTTCATTAAAAATGACAGCGAAGAAAAGCGTTATTACAATGGAAAACTTGCTGAAATAAATGAGATTTCTTCGGAAGGTATTACTGTGATTACAGAGAGTGGAGAAGAGTTTTCGCTGCACAGGTATTGCTGGGAAAATATTAAATACAACATTGATCCTAAAACTAAAGAAATTAAAGAAGAAGTCATTGGTAGTTTTGAGCAATATCCCATAAAACCGGCCTGGGCGATTACCGTACACAAAAGCCAGGGGCTCACTTTTGAAAAAGCTATTATTGATGTAGAACAGGCTTTTGCTGCCGGACAGGTTTATGTCGCTTTATCCCGATTGCGCTCGCTGGACGGGTTGGTTCTAAGCAATAAAATTTCTGAAGCTGTAATCTCCAGTGATAAAGATGTAGTGAATTTTTCTGAAAGCAAAGCAAAACAACCGCCTTTAAAAGATCGCTTAAAGAACAGTCAAATGGATTTCCTAAAAACGCTGTTGCTCAAAAGCTTCGATTTTACTGGAATTACCAGTCAAATTGAATACACGCAAAAGAAGATGGCCGGGAAACTGGAGTTTGAAGACGAAGCTATGAGAGAGGCGCTTCAGCAATTAAAAGAAAACTTTGGTTCTGAAAGGGCAATCACTAACCGGTTTAACCGGCAAATTGAACAATTATTGCAAGAAAACGAACAGGAAAAATTAGTGGAAAGAATAGAAAAAGGCAGTAATTATTACCTTGAATATTTATACAAACGAAATAAAGAACTTCTTATACATTTAAAGGAAGTGGCGCAATTATCCCGCACCAAAACCTATAGGAATTACCTGGCAGAAATAGACCAGGTTATCTCAAAAAAGATAGAACAAGTTCAGAAATCCACTTTTGTTTGCAGGTGTATTTTAGAAGGAAAAGAAATAAAACGGAACGAAGAATTAAGAACTTCACGCCGAAAAAAAAGACTGCTACTTCTGGACGAAGTAGCAGCATATATAAAAGCCAATCCAAAAAACCTCAAGAACAAGTCGGGTCGCACGCGCAAGAGTTCAACTAAAGGGGAAACTTATCAAATTACGTTCAGCTTATTGAAGCAGGGCTTTAATGCAGAAAAAATAGCTGAAAAGAGAGGTTTCACACTAGGCACTATAGAAGGGCATTTGGCAAGAGGAATTACTTCAGGAGCATTAAAAATTGAAAACTTAATGGAGCAAGCGGATATTGTGGATTTAGAAGCAATTTTTAAAAAGAATCCAGATTCAGGACTTTCAGAAATATATCAGAAAACCGGTGGCAAATATAGCTATGGCAAGCTAAGAATGGTAGCCAATGCTGTGAAACAACAAAATGCTAACACAGCGTAAAAGAAGAATGAGGAATGCTTTAACCATGTTTTTAGTTTTAATTTCTCTCCTACAACAAAGCAGTTATAAGTCACACAACAGCACATAAATTACATTTAATCTTGTTACTTTTGCAAGCACAAACACAACTTATTTTATGACAACGAAATTAATTGCCCCCTCAATTTTAGCCGCCGATTTTGCCAATCTTCAGCGCGATATTGAAATGGTAAATAAAAGTGAAGCAGATTGGTTTCACATAGATATTATGGACGGCGTTTTTGTACCCAATATTTCTTTTGGAATGCCTGTACTTGCAGCCATCTCTAGGCACGCAAAAAAAACCATAGATGTTCACCTTATGATCACCGATCCAGACAGGTACATTGAAGATTTTGCCAATTTAGGCGCGACTAATCTTACTGTGCACTATGAAGCTTGTACTCACTTGCATCGCACGCTTCAGGCTATAAAAGCAGCGGGAATGAAAGCCGGTGTGGCCATAAACCCGCATACCAATGTAGATTTATTGAAAGATGTGATTAAAGATATCGACTTAGTATGTGTAATGAGTGTAAATCCCGGTTTTGGCGGCCAAAGTTTTATTGAAAACACTTACCAAAAAGTACAGCGTTTAAAGGAAATCATTGTAACCAACAATGCTCCTACCCTAATTGAAATTGACGGTGGGGTGACCAATAAAAACGCTGCCCAACTTGCAAAAGCGGGAGCCGATATTCTCGTTGCCGGTAGCTTTGTTTTTAAGGCCGAAAATCAAATGGAAACAATAAAAGATCTTAAGACACTTGCAAACTCAAAATAATACTTACGACGTTATTATTATTGGTGGCGGCCCTATTGGCATAGCCTGCGGATTGGAAGCCCAGAAAAAAAACCTTTCTTATCTTATTTTAGAAAAAGGTTGCCTGGTAAATTCTTTATACTATTATCCTACCAATATGACCTTCTTTTCTACTTCAGAAAAACTGGAACTGGATAATATTCCGTTTATTAGTAACAATCCCAAGCCCAGAAAAGCAGAAGCTTTAGAGTATTACCGCCGTATAGCGACTTCCAACGAAATCAATATTAATCTATTTGAGAAAGTGACCAGGGTTTCTTCTCATAATGGTTTGCATACTTTAAACACTACGCAAGGCGAATACACGGCAAAAAACGTAGTAGTAGCCACCGGGTTTTACGATATTCCCAATTATCTAAATATCCCCGGGGAAGATTTGCCAAAAGTTGCCCATTACTATGGCGACCCGCATTATTATGCGACTTTAAAAACCATTGTTGTTGGTGCGAGTAATTCGGCTGTAGATGCCGCTTTAGAAATATTCCGTAAAGGCGGGGATGTAACAATGATCGTAAGAAAAAAGGAGATTGGTCCTCGTGTTAAATATTGGGTAAGGCCAGATATTGATAACAGGATAAAAGAAGGCAGTATAAAAGCATATTTTAATGCCAACCTTAAAGAAATTAAGGAGAAGGAGGTAATTATTGAAACTGTGGAAGGAGAAAAAACCCTGGAAAATGATTTTGTGTTAAGCCTTACCGGGTACAGGCCTAATTTTGAATTTCTCAAAAAAATGGGAATTAATTTATCTGAAGATGGTCGGAAGATTCCGCAATACGATGAAGCTACTATGGAAACCAATGTAGAAGGAATTTACCTGGCCGGCGTAATTTGCGGTGGTGTAGAAACCCATAAATGGTTTATTGAAAATTCCCGGGTCCACGCAAAAATGATTATGGAAGATATTGCTGAATAATTTGATCTTCCGGTAAGTTTGTCATTGCTTCTTGCTTAGATTTAATGATTTTTACAAACTATTAATCTTAACCACAGAGACTCCAAAATAAAAAAACACTAAGAATGTCCTGGTGCATCTTAGTGTTTTTCTGTTTTAGTCGCAAATAAGTTTGCGTCATCAGCGTTCTATAGGAACTTTAAATATTCGTGAATTGGTGTCTAAAAAATTAGTATAGAAACTTTTATCCTTAATCTCTTGTTTGGAAATAGCTAATCGAATTTTATAAATTTTCAAGAAAGTCTTTTAGCACAACAGCATTGTTGTGCTCTTCATCCTTAGAGCCATAAAGCAACAAAAGACTTTTTCGTTTATCTACTTCTTCAAGATCTTTTTTTATTTGATCCTTTTGATCTTTTAATTCCTGCTTATATTTCTTTTTAAAATCACTCCAATTTATCTTATCATCGTGAAATTTATCCCTTAAATCGTCACTGGGTGCCCAGTCTTTAAACCATTCATCTAAATGGGCTTCTTCTTTGGATATGCCCCTGGGCCAAAGTTTATCTACAAGAATTCTAACCTCGTTTGAAGATTTTTTATTTTCGTGAATTCTATCTACAGTAATATTCATAATAGTAAAGTTTAATTAGATAATGATTCGTTCTCTTCATTAATTCTGAAATTACAGATAAAAATTGCCTTATAAAAATACGGTTCCAAATTTCTTTTAAAAGCTTATTTATTCACAAGAACAACTTCTGAAGCATCTAACTCACTATTGCGCTTAAGTAATTTCCCATAAAATTCCAGATCATTTTTATTATCCTTAAAAGATTTGTCCAGCCATTTAACTGCTTTCTTAACCGGAAATTTAAAAACTTTAATTTTAGGATAGGTGTTTGGTGATTCGGATTCGTCTGTACCAATTTCTATTTGTTTTTCCTGTTTATTGTAATAAACAAATTTTGCCAAAAAATTATGCTTAATTAAGCTAATAAATTCTTCGGGCATTTCTTTACAGGTTTCGCACTCTTCAACATATTGTTGTACCAATTTCTTTAAGGAAATTCTAATTTCCTGATCGTTTAAATAAGTTGCCATAGGTGTTAAATTTTAGTGGTTTGTTGGCTAAATTATAGGATACCGCAACTACTAAAAACTATTTATAGCTAGTTTAACTCAAAGCTTTAAAAATTTCTAAATATTACAGTAATATTTTTAGCATAAAAACACTCGAAAACCTTTTATAATAACGGATTAGGAAATATAAAGAGTAATAAGATTAACTTTCTATTAATCTTATATTTTTAGTGCTATTTAGATATATCCTTTTGTAAGGAATTATGATTAATTTCGGCTATTGCAGGACGGTGGGTTGTTGTATTAGCAATTGCCACTGACAAATAAAACAAACTAATTAGTAATGTCTGTAGATCTTAGCAAAATACCTTATTCCATCCTTGAACTTGCGACAGTAGGAAAAGAAAGCAACGTAAAAGAAACCTTTAAACAAAGCCTTGATTTAGCACAAAAGGCCGAAGAAATGGGTTATACCCGATTTTGGTTAGCAGAGCATCATAATATGGTTAGTATTGCAAGTGCGGCAACATCTGTACTTATTGGTCATATTGCGGGTGGAACCAAAAGCATTAAAGTAGGATCTGGTGGGGTTATGCTACCAAATCACTCTCCATTAATTGTTGCTGAACAATTTGGAACGCTGGGAAACCTATACCCAAATAGAATAGACCTTGGATTAGGAAGGGCACCGGGAACAGACCAGGTGACCGCACAGGCCATTCGGTCTGACCGGATGAAATCGGTATTTAAATTCCCGGAGGAGATTAAGGAAATTCAGCAATATTTTTCTGAAGATAACAAAAATGCTAAGGTTCGTGCCGCAGTGGCCGAGGGGGTAAACGTACCCATTTATATTTTAGGTTCGAGCACAGATAGTGCACATTTGGCTGCTAAACAGGGCTTACCTTATGTCTTTGCAAGTCATTTTGCCCCGTCGCAATTGCACGAAGCCCTGCATATTTACCATAATAATTTCAAGCCTTCCCAATATCTGGAAAAACCTTATACCATTGCAGGTGTAAATATTATCGCAGCAGATACTACCGCGGAAGCCGAGAAAATATCAACTTCCCTAATTCAAATGATGTTGGGAGTGATGAGTGGCAATATCGATTATATGCAACCTCCGGAAGAATTTACCAATGAGCACCGCCAAATTTTAGCACATCCGCAATTTCAACGTATGGTGAAATATGCATTTATAGGGGATGCCTCCACAGTAAAACAAAAAACCAGGAATTTTATTGCCGAAACAGGGGTCAATGAAGTGATGGCTGTTTCCCATATTTACAACCATAAGGATCGCATTAAGTCTTTTCAAATTTTTTCAGAAATAATGAAAAATAAAATTTAAGATCTATTTACATTTTGAGTCTTAAACAGGGAGAGAATTGCAATTCCACTCCACATGGCATTGGTTATAAATGAAGGCATCGCGCTGTAGTAATAACAGTTTAAAGCTACCAGGGCACCACCAAAAAGGTTAAGGTACTTACAAGTCTTAGTAAAATCCCGTTGTTTGGAAAGCGTTAGACTATAAGATAAGATGATAAAAAATGATCCGCTCCAGCCGAGGAGGTCCATTGTGATCGTCATAAATTATTTTTTGTGTTTTTCAAGAAGTCTTTCAGAGCGTTCTCTAAAGTCTTCGTCTGCAATATTTTCTTCTAATATTTTTAATTCCTCGAGAATTCTTGTTCGCTCTCCCATAATTTCCTGTACCGCTTCCCTACCGGCTTTCCAGTAGGCTTCAAATTCGGGGAGCTTTTCTTTAGCTTTTTTAGAAAGCTTTAGTTTATACTTCCTTTTATCTTCAGGATCTTTAAAGGAATCTATATAGCCTTTCTTCTTCATTTTATCCACCAATTGTACAATCGCGGGATGTGAAAGATTTAAAACCTCGGCAATTTCCATAATGGTCAAAAACTCATGCTTTTCCAATAGAAGGAAAATCATATGCCAATTAGGTTCAATTTCTAAATCGTGATCGCGATAAAATTGTTTGGTGGAATAAATAAAAGAGTCACTAAGCCGTTTTAGCCTGCCGGTAAGTCCATTTACCTGCATTTCAATAAGAAAGTCTGATTTCATAATTTTAGTTTTACACCGTAAAGGTAAGCACTTACGTAAATATTTAAAATTTTTGATTTATTCTTTATAAAAATTAGATTCATTATTTAGACTAACCACATATTTACTACTCGCGTTATTTAAATTAACAAAACCTATCCTGTAAGATTTATATTGTTTTAAAAGCATGCTTTCTAAAGGATTTATATCGTTATGAATATTTATTTCCAGCCACTTTAAATCATAACCTTGTTTAATTTTAGCAAGCATTAACTCCACAAACTTCTCTATTTCTTCGGAAGTAAAATCGTGATCTTGATACAGTTTCAGCTGAAGCTTTGCGCGGTGAGCTTCAACAATATCACTTAGGGCAACAAATCCCATTTGCCAGTTATCTCTTGTTAATTTAAAATATTGGGTCTCTTGAATATTTTCATCAAAATTATGTTGAATATTAAGATGATTAAAGAGTTTTATAAGTCCTGCATTAAAGGAGACATCATCAATACAAAGACCTGAAGGTCTATTTAAAAATAAGCCTGCCAAAGAGCCTAAATCCTTCAATTGCAACTCCTCTACTTTTAGGTTGCTGTTTAAATTTCTTTCTACAATCATATCTCAGAAAATCAAAAATTATACTACTTCATAAGACTTAAAATATACGTAAGTGCTTACGCAAATATACAATAAATTTTATGTAAGCACTTACCTTTATTTTGAGAAACTATTGTTAAAAGTTTAGTCTAAAAAAATTGATGCAAGAATATAATTTGCAGACATTCCTTGTATCTTCGCGAGCCTGTTTTGAATACATTTTCCCTATTTCTGTTTAAGCAAATTTTATAATGAAAAGTATATTCTCCAACCTACTATTTAGAGTTTTTTTAGCAATTATTCTTGGAATTGTCTTTGGACTCTATTTGCCCGAATCCATAAATAGAATCTTCACGACTTTTAATACAGTTTTTGGTCAATTTTTAAATTTTGCAATTCCGCTAATCATTCTGGGGCTCATCATGCCCGCCATCTCAGACCTGGGCAAAGGAGCAGGGAAATTACTATTACTAACCGCGGCAATAGCTTATGGTTCTACACTTTTTTCTGGTTTTATGACTTATTTTTCCGCTTCCAATATTTTTCCCAGCTTACTGGAGTCTCACGCAAATGCCGCAGCTAATGTCACCGAAACCGGAAAGCAACTAGAACCTTATTTTAGTATAACCATTCCCCCGGCTTTAGATGTGATGTCTGCATTGGTGCTGTCATTTTTGATTGGTTTAGGCCTTGCCTACCAGGAGAAATCCAGCCTAAAACTGGTTGTGAAAGACTTCCAGACGATCATCATGCAACTAATTGAAAAAGTAATCGTTCCCTTACTACCGTTATTTATTTTGGGCATATTTACTAGCATGGCCTATAGCGGACAAGTGTATTCCATACTATCGGTTTTTGTAAATATTATAGGTGTTATTTTTGCCTTGCACATACTTCTGTTGATTCTTCAATATATTATTGCATCTTTTTTCGCCAGGAAAAACCCTTTCAAATTACTACTAAATATGATGCCGGCTTATTTTACGGCACTGGGCACACAATCTTCGGCCGCAACCATTCCGGTAACCTTAGAGCAGGTTCAAAAAAATGGTGTTTCAGAAAAAATAGCAGGTTTTGTAGTTCCTTTGTGTGCAACTATACACCTGTCTGGCAGTATTATGAAGATTACTGCGTGTGCGATGGCACTTATGATTTTAAATGGAATGCCATTTAGTTTTAGCTTATTTGCCGGCTTTATATTTATGCTGGGAGTCGCGATGATCGCGGCACCGGGAGTTCCGGGAGGGGCTATTATGGCTGCTACCGGCGTCTTGCAGTCTATGTTAGGCTTTAACGAAGAAATGCTAGGCTTAATGATCGCTCTTTATATCGCAATGGATAGCTTTGGTACAGCCTGTAATATTACGGGAGATGGCGCTATTTCTTTGGTTATAAATAAAATCACAAAACAGCAAAAGATAACAGTTGATAACGTGAATTAAAGACGGGTTTAGGAGTGAAGGTTTTTTGAATATACCCTGTTCTTAAAAGATGACTTAAAAACCTGGAAATGTGGCTTCGTATTTAATTCTGGCTCCTCGCCTGAATTATTTATTAGGTAATACGTAATTTATTTCTTTATCATATTTCATTTCTGACTTCTTACGCATAACAGGAAAGCTATTTCGCTAGGCCTTAATTCTGTATATCTATCTTTTAAATTCTGCTTCAGAAGAACATTAAAATCATTAATAAAACTTAAAATCAGCTACTTACACAAAAAAGAGGATTAATCGCCTTGCATTTTTTGTATTCTATTGTTTAGACATTTCACAAACCTACTGGGTTCACTAAATTAATTGAGAATATTAACCGCTGGTCCTCATAAAAATAACTATGTTTATAATCTTTAATACTATTAAAATTATATTTGTTTAAATGAAGCTTCACTTAGTAGATAGAAGAAGCCGTAATAATCGTTCCTTTACGGTAAGTCACCACAATTACCCTTCTTTACTAAAGGTATGGCATTATCATCCCGAGATAGAGCTGGTATTTCTGCTTAAAAGTACAGGAACTCGTTTTGTTGGCGATAGTATTGAAACTTTTGAACCGGGTCAACTTGTACTACTTGGAGAGAACCTACCGCATATGTGGCTTAATGACCCAGAGTATTACGAAAAAGAATCTCAATTAAAGGCTGAAGCTATTGCGGTACATTTTAAACTCGATTTTCTAGGGCCTGAATTTTTTAATTCTCCAGAACTACTTAAAGTAGCCGACTTATTAGAGAGAGCCCGCCAGGGGATATTATTTCACAAGCCTAACGAAGAAGTTAAAACAATAATGTGGGAACTACTTAGCGCCCGGGGTATTGAACGACTCACAAAACTATTTACGTTGCTAAACCTACTCTGCAATACAACTTCTTATGAGTATTTGTCTAGTGAAGGCTTTATAAATTCTTTCAATCAAAAAGATACTAATAATTTAAAACAGGTTTACGAATATATCTTTAAAAACTTTGACGAACCAATTCAGTTAAAAGAAGTGGCAGAAATAGCACGTATGAATCCGGCAGCTTTCAGTAGGTTTTTTAAAAAAATTCATAAAAAAACTTTTACCAGATACCTAAATGAAATAAGGATTGGCTACGCCTGCAAACTTTTGATAGAAGAAAAACATAAAATTATAGCCGTATGCTTTGATTGTGGATTCACAAATATTTCTAACTTCAACAGACAATTTAAGCTTATTCGTGGCATGACTCCAACGCAGTTTCAAAAATTTTATAAAAACAACCATCTAAACAATAGTTTAGGAATTGGAGTGAAATAAAATAACTGGAATTGACGATGCTATTTTGTGCATTAACAAGAAAAAAAAACAGCTATAGCTAAAAATAGGTTTTTTCAGGAAGTAAAGATGCAAAAAAGCAAGTCAAAATGGTATAGTTAATTCGTACCATTTCCTTAGGGCAAAAAAAGCATCATTAAACGTCCATGAGTGCAAAGAACAAGAGAAAAGTTTATACTAAGTTTGTTTTAGTTAACTTATAGAACATGCACGATAAAACGCTAATCACCGATATTGAAGTAAAAGACGTACGCTTTCCCACCAGCAAGGCACTGGATGGTTCAGATGCCATGAACCCAGATCCAGATTATTCCGCAGCTTATGTCATTCTTAAGACCAATCACCCAGAACACATAGAAGGCCACGGCCTAACCTTTACCATAGGAAGAGGAAATGAGCTTTGCGTAGCAGCAATACATTCCTTATCTCCTTTAATTTTAGGCAAAAGTCTGGAATCCTTTACCCGGGATATGGGAGCCTTCTGGAAAATGATTACCGGAGATAGCCAATTGCGTTGGGTAGGACCAGAAAAAGGGGTAATTCATTTGGCTACAGCGGCCCTGGTGAATGCGGTATGGGATCTTTACGCAAAAGTAGAAGGAAAGCCGCTTTGGAAACTTTTGGCAGATATGTCCCCGGAAGAGTTGGTCTCCTGCATCGATTTTACTTATATTACAGATGCCATTACCCCACAAGAAGCCCTGGAATTATTAAAAGCCAATGAAAGCTCAAAACAAGAGCGTATTGATAATTTACTGGAAAAAGGCTATCCAGCTTATACTACTTCGGCAGGTTGGTTGGGATATCCAGACGATAAAATGAGGCAGTTGTGCAAAGAGGCAAAAGAGCTTGGTTTTAAACATATGAAGATAAAGGTAGGTGCCGACCTTCAAGATGATATTCGAAGAGCAACTATTATTCGCGAGGAAATAGGAGATGACTTAAATCTAATGATGGATGCTAACCAAAAATGGGATGTCGATGAAGCTATAAAAGATATGGAATCGCTGAAACAATTCAACCCATTATGGATTGAGGAACCCACGAGCCCAGATGATATATTGGGTCATGCTAAAATTGCCAAAGCCGTAGCTCCCATAAAAGTGGCGACCGGAGAGCATTGTCAAAACCGCGTAATTTTTAAGCAACTAATGCAAGCCGAGGCCATGGGAATTTGTCAAATAGATAGCTGTAGGGTTGGCGGTGTCAACGAGATTCTGGCAATTATGTTAATGGCAGCAAAATTCGAAATACCGGTATGCCCTCATGCAGGTGGCGTAGGATTATGCGAATATGTACAACATCTCTCCATGATCGATTATATTGCCATTAGTGCGACGAAGGAAGATAGGATTATTGAATATGTAGATCATTTGCACGAGCATTTTTTAGATCCGGTGGTTATAAAAAACGGAGCGTATATGCCACCAAAGATGCCCGGCTATAGCATTAGCATGAAAAGGGATTCTTTAGAAGCTTATAGCTTTCCAAATGGCGAAATGTGGAAAGATGAAGGGAAAAATTAATTAAAAAAATATAAGATGAAGTTCAGTTTAAAAGGCAAATCAGCAATTATAACCGGTGGCGGAAGCGGAATTGGCAAAGCAATTTCTAAAACTTTCGCCCAACAAGGTGCCCACGTCCATATCCTGGATTTAGATAAAGAAAATGGACAGGCCACGGTTAAGGAGTTGGAAGGTAATGGGCTACAGGCAACCTTTCATCTTTGCAACATCGCTAACAAGCAAGAAACTGAGAAAATAATTAATGCGCTTGGAGAACAAGGTCAAATAGATATCCTGGTCAATAACGCCGGAGTGGCCCACGTGGGCAATATTGAAAATACTTCGGAAGCAGATTTGGATAAATTATACAATGTCAATATCAAAGGTATTTACAACTGCACCCAGCCCAGCATCAAGTTTATGAAAAAAACCGGAGGTGTTATTTTAAATATGGCCTCAATTGCCTCTTCAGTAGCAGTGGCCGATAGGTTTGCATATTCCATGACCAAAGGAGCAGTATTGACCATGACCTATTCCCTTGCTAAAGATTATGTAAATGACAATATTCGTTGTAATTGCATTTCTCCCGGAAGGGTGCACACCCCATTTGTAGATAACTTTATTGCTAAAAATTATCCGGGAAAAGAAGATGAAATGTTTAAAAACCTCTCTAAGACCCAACCCATTGGGCGAATGGGAAAACCTGCAGAAATTGCAGACCTCGCATTATTCCTTTGTTCTGAAGAAGCAAGCTTTGTTACGGGATCAAACTATGCCATAGATGGAGGATTTGTTACTCTTAACGGTTAAAGATATATCAAATACTTAATGGTCTTTTTAGGCCTTTACTCAAAAATATAAAGCTTATGAAATTAATACGATTTGGCGAAGCCGGAAAAGAAAAACCGGGTATCCAATTAAAAAATGACGAAAGAATAGATGTTTCGAAATTCGGGGAAGATTTCGATGAAAAATTTTTTGAAACCGGCGGCCTGGATAGACTTAGACAATGGCTGGATAAAAATGCCGATGATAGTCCGCGTATTTCAAAAGACACACGACTGGGTCCTCCATTAAAGCGACCATCCAAGCTAGTATGCGTGGGACTCAATTATGAGAAGCACGCTGAAGAAAGTGGCGCAGATATCCCCAAAGAACCCGTGTTGTTCTTTAAATCTACTACAGCTATCACAGGACCAAATGATTCTGTTACTATTCCAAAAGGAAGTAAAAAAACAGATTGGGAAGTAGAATTGGCGATTGTAATTGGCAAAAAAGCGTCTTATGTAGAAGAAAAAGACGCTCAAGACTATATTGCCGGTTATGTGCTGCACAATGATGTTTCAGAAAGGGAGTTTCAAGGAGAAAGAGGCGGTCAATGGTGCAAGGGAAAAGGCTGTGACACGTTCGCTCCTTTAGGGCCATTTATTGCGACTAAAGATGAAATTAAAGATCCCAATAATTTAAAGTTATGGTTGGAGCTTAATGGGGAACGTCTACAGGATTCGACCACAGCCGACTTTATTTTTAAGGTAGAAGAAGTTGTTTCTTATATTAGTAAGTTTATGACCCTTTTGCCGGGAGATGTGATTTCAACGGGAACTCCTTCTGGTGTTGGTTTAGGTTTAAAACCTCCAAAGTATTTAAAACCTGGCGATATTATGGAATTGGGTATTGATGGTTTAGGAACATCAAAACAAGAAGCAGTAGCTTATAAATAGTGTCTGTCGATAAAGTCGGACAACTGCGATACGCTCATTTTGAAAACACTCATTTGTAAAAGCAAATTCTTCGATTCTCAAAATTTCGCAAGCCTTATGCTCAATTTTTCTAAACCTTACACTTAAGTATATGATCAAACCCTAAGTAACGATGAGAATAGATACCCACCAACACTTTTGGAAATTCGATCCGGTACGTTATGCCTGGATCGATGATTCAATGGCTGTGCTGAAGAAAGATTTTTTACCTGAAGATTTGGCTTTACTATTAAAAGCCAACCAAATAGATGGTTGCATTGCCGTGCAAGCCGATCAATCTGAACAAGAAACAGAATTCTTGTTAGGTTTAGCTAAAAAGCATGCCTTTATCAAAGGTGTAGTGGGTTGGGTAGATCTTCTGCATAAAAATATTGAGAACCGGCTGGAATATTTTTCTAAATTTAAAAAACTAAAAGGAATTCGGCATATTGTTCAAGCTGAACCGGCGGGTTTTATGTTACGAAACGATTTTCAGCGTGGTATTTCTCAATTAAAAAGCTTTGGGCTGGTCTATGAAATATTAATTTATTACAACCAATTGGAAGAAGCTGTTCAATTGGTGAAAAATCATCCCCAACAGGTTTTTGTTCTAGATCATTTAGGAAAACCAAATATTAAGGGTGAAGAAATTATCTCCTGGGAAAAAAATATTCGTGCTTTGGCAGCATTGCCTAATGTATATTGTAAAATTTCAGGGGTAATAACAGAAGCCGATTGGGAGACCTGGACTTATGAAG
This sequence comes from Salegentibacter echinorum, assembly GCF_900129445.1. Taxonomy (GTDB): domain Bacteria; phylum Bacteroidota; class Bacteroidia; order Flavobacteriales; family Flavobacteriaceae; genus Salegentibacter; species Salegentibacter echinorum. Next base: position 175,642 of record NZ_FQVT01000004.1, on the reverse strand, counting down.
ATCTCGTTCCATATTTTGATATTTTATTTGAGGTTTTTAGCACCAAAAGAATATTGTTTGGGTCTGACTGGCCTGTGTGCTTAAACGCCGGGAGCTACCAGGAAGTGCTTCAGCTTGTAGAAAAATACATCTCAAAATTTTCAGCAAAAGAACAAGCTGCGATTATGGGTGAAAATGCGGTAAAAATATATAACCTAAAAAAATAGCTTATGGAAAATAAACGATATGCGCTAGCCCTCGATTTAATTGATGACCCCGAATTAATAAATGCCTATAAAAAAGCACATCGTAAAGTTTGGCCTGCGGTTATTGATAGCATTAAAAATTCCGGGATAATAAACATGGAAATCTACCTTACAGGAAATAGATTATTTATGCTTATGGAAGTAGATGCTTTATTTTCCTTTGATAAAAAATCAAAAATGGATGCTAAAAACCCAAAGGTACAGGAATGGGAAACTTTGATGAGCAAATATCAAAAAATTGTTCCTTCTGCCGAAAAAGGAGAAAAATGGACGCTTATGGAGAAAATTTTTCAATTGGAATAAAAACTTTAAGGACTTACATACAATCCTGAAACAGTCTGTATCAAAATAGTTCTAAGTCTCTAAGAGATAGAAGAATTGAAAACTAAAATTACACGTATCCAAAAATTATATAGTTTAAATTTAATTCGAAAAAACTATGAAAAGCGCAGAAAAGGAAATAAAATTTGACTCTCAATATCCCTCTATTGAATCTCTTAGGGCAAAAGCAAGGAAAAAAATTCCAAAATTTGCCTTTGGGTATCTGGATGGCGGCTGTAATGAAGAAATAAACTTACATAAAAATACAGCAGAAATAAGGGATATTGAACTTTCTCCTTATTATTTAAATGAGCATAGTGCCGCAAGTATGAAAACCACGCTTTTTGGGCATACCTATGATGCGCCTTTTGGCATAGCCCCCGTGGGACTTCAGGGACTTATGTGGCCAAATGCTCCAGAAATTTTAGCAAAGGCCGCTTTTGAGCATAATATCCCTTTTGTTCTCAGCACCGTAAGCACAAGCAGCATAGAACGTATTGCTGAAATTACCGAAGGACAGGCCTGGTTTCAACTATACCACCCAACAGAAGCCAGATTAAGAGACGATATTATTAAGCGTGCAGGTGATGCCGGATGTCCCGCATTGGTGATTTTATGCGATGTACCTACGTTTGGATTCCGGGCTAAAGAAATTAAAAGTGGATTGGCAATGCCGCCAAAAATGTCACTAACAAACATATTGCAAGTTTTAGCAAGACCACAATGGGCTACGCAAACGTTAATGCATGGACAGCCAACTTTTGAAACCTTAAAACGCTATATGCCGAAAGGTTTAGACTTAAAGCAGCTGGGGAAATTTATGGATGAAACCTTCTCCGGCAGATTGAATGAAGAAAGAATTGCCCCCATTCGTGATATGTGGAAAGGAAAGCTAATATTAAAAGGAGTTTCTACTGAAGTTGATGCTGAAAAAGCAATACGTTTGGGCTTCGATGGGATTATTGTTTCCAATCATGGAGGGCGGCAATTAGATGCAGGAGAATCAACCATAAAGCCATTAACCCGAATTGCTGAAAAATACGGAGATCAAATTACCGTAATGATGGATAGCGGTTTACGATCTGGGCCAGATATCGCGAGAACTATGGCCAGTGGTGCCGAATTTTCATTTTTAGGAAGATCGTTTATGTATGGAGTTTCTGCTTTAGGTAAAAAAGGCGGGGATCATACTATTTCATTATTAAAAATCCAATTACAACAAGTTATGGATCAAATTTGTTGCGAAAAAGTGCAGGATTTCCCTAATCACCTTATTAGAAAACAGGTTAATAGATTGTAGATTGTAATTTGAACAGCTTGAATTAAAAAAACAATCTTTTTGAATGAAACTTTTGAATTGTGAAACGACACAGCCCGGCTTTGCAAAACCAGGCAACCATAATGTCGCAAGTATGTCTTCAGCAATTATTCATACATCAAAATAATTAACCGGATAACGATAATTAAAAAGCTACCCGGTCTTTAACTTCAAGCCTTTGTGTGCATTTAAACCGCTTATATTTATAAAATAAATAATGGAATTAAAAAGGTAGAAAAGTAATCATTTTTCGTGCTTTTCACTCTTTAAAACGCTGTAACTAAAAATCCCAACAACCAGCAAACAAATTAGCGGTAGGATAAAAGAAAATTTTACTTCAGGAATAAATCCAAGTACTTGCACATCTGCAAACCCCGGACCTCCCCAGTCTAAAATCCAGGCTTGAAGGGGCGGCAATAATGCGCCACCAACAATAGCCATAACAAGACCAGCCGAGGCTAATTTGGCTTCGTCGCCCATATTTTCCAGGGCCAACCCATAAATTGTAGGAAACATAAGCGACATACAAAGACTAATAGCCACAAGGGAATACAAGCCCAAAACACCCGGAAGCAAGATTGCGCCTGCGGCGAATAATACCCCACCGGTCGCAAAAAATAACATTAATCTGGCCGGGCTTATATATTTCATCAACCATGTGCATATCCACCTTCCCGCCAGGAAGAAAATCATTGCGGTCATATTATACCAGGTCGCCGTTAACTGTTCATTGGGGCCTCTGTTCAGATTTAAATTATCTACATACTGAAATATAAACGTCCAGCACATAATTTGTGCTCCTACATAAAAAACCTGGGTTAAAACACCTTTTAAATAAATTTTATTTCGAAGCAATTTCAATAGGGCTTCTTTTGAGGATATTTTCACCTCTCTATTAAATACCGGGAATTTCGTAAGGACAATAATTAGTAATATCACCAATACCAAAACCCCCAAAGCAATATAAGGGTAACTAATTATGTCCAGATCATTTTCCCGTATCATCGTTTTTTGGGAAGCATTTAAAGCTTCATAAGCATCTACTGTATATTTATCGGACTTAAGTGATTGAATCACAAAAACCTGTGCCACTAACATGCCTAATAAAGAACCTACGGGATTAAAAGACTGGGCCAAATTAAGACGTTGTGTGGCCGTTTTTTTGTCACCTAAAGCTAATACATAGGGATTTGAAGTTGTTTCCAGAAACGCCAACCCGAATGTGAGAATATAAAGAGAAACTAAAAAATAAGCAAACTCCTGATAAGCGGCCGCAGGATAAAATAGGAATGCTCCTATCGCATAAAGCACTAGTCCAAGCATAATTCCCTTTTTATAGCTAAACTTTCGAATAAATAAAGCAGCAGGAATAGCCATAGTAGCATACCCGCCGTAAAAAGCCAGTTGCACAAGGGCAGCTTCAAAATTAGAAAGTTCTGGCATTACCTTCTTAAAAGCGGAGACCATAGGATTGGTCAAATCGTTAGCAACGCCCCATAGAAAAAACAAGGAAGTAATGATTATAAATGGGAAAAGCATTTTTTTTGGAACAACTGGTGTTCTATTGGCTTGTTTCATACATTTATTTTTAGGTATAGCAATCTTTGAGGAATAAAATTATAATTAGGACGATTTTCCGGAAATTATTCAGTCAATAATGAACGGTCTAAGTGCACATACCCTCCATCAACGAAAATAAACTGACCGGTGGTATGGGAAGATTTTTCTGAGATAGTGAACAGGCAAGTGTCTGCAATTTCTTTAGGTTTAGTCATTCTTTTTCCCAGGGGGATTTTGCTTTCTATGGCTTTCTTTTTCTCATCCCCGTCTTTTAATGTATCCAACCAATTTTGATAGGCCGGGGTCCAACTTTCAGCAACAACAATCGCATTGCAACGTATTTCATTTTTGATTAAATCGACCGCCCATTCCCGGGTAAGTCCTAAAACGCCACCTTTGGAAGCCGCATAACCGGAAGTACCACCCTGCCCGGTTAAGGCCACTTTCGAACCAATATTTAAAATATTTCCTTTAGTTTTCTTAAGAAGCGGCAAAGCATACTTGGTCATGGCAAAACAGCTAATTAGATTTAGTTTTAAGGAAGAAATAAAATCTTCTATAGAACTATCTAAGCCCGCTCCATCATTCACACCAACGTTATTAATAAGCACATCTATACGACCGTATTTTCTTTCTATGGTTTCCACAGCCTTTTTTATCTGTTCGTGATTTGCCAAATCGGTTTTAATAAATATACTGTCGATACCTCTTTCTTTTAACTGATTGGCATAACCTATACCACGATCGTTCCGATCTACAAGTACCGGAACGGCACCTTCATTAGCCAGGGATTCTACAATGGTTTCACCTATACTTCCTTTTATTCCGGCTGCCCCGGTTACCACCACTATTTTATCTTTTAATCTTAAATTCATTCTTGTTTTTTATAATACTTTTCCATTATTTTTATTCAGAAATCTTTTGAAGCTATAAGATAACGAAGTGCTCTATTTTAATTTTGTAAAAGTTACCACTACTACAACGATTTCTTATTCTCGGGTAATGAACTCGTTTAAACCATCGTCATTGGCTAAAAAATTGCTAATTTTCACTTCAAAGCGAAAAGTTTAAATGAGTTCAATTTATAAACTAAATAGTTGTAAAGGAAAATCTTTATAAATCTATGAAAGTTTATACGGCCAAACTATATCTATTTTCTTCCAAAAGAAACTTTAATTTTAACCAATAGTGATACTTTTTTTGCATCTGTGGTACATTTAAAGCAATAGCACCTATATTGTTCATTAAGGTTAGTTTTCTAATGCTAAAGACTATCCAAAACATAAAATAGCATAGGAATTTAGCACCCCATCTCTGTAAGACTTAAAATCTAAAGAATCTTATATCAAGCGATTTTTAAAAATGTTGTGAAGTAGTAAAAATTTGTGGTTTTGACAACTTATATCACCTTAACAATGTAACTACATCAACAGATAAGGTAGCACTCTTTAAACAATTAAATCCCCCTACAAAACTACATCGTAGATGGGGATTTAACTATTACGCTTTCTTATTTAATATAGTGTAGTGCTATAAATTGTAATCAACAACCTCGACCCAGGGGGCTATGAGGTATGCTACCGAAAAAAAATCTTTTATTTCCAGGCAAGCCACCGGGGGAATTAAACCTTTGGTTATCGCCCCGCGATTAAATCAATTTTTCTCATTAAGCAACTTATCCACTTGAGCTTGTAATGCTTTGGGATCATCTGCATATTTTTCAAGATCAACTATTTCTACTTTTCTAAAATCTGTAGGATGACTTTCACTTTGTAAGGAAATAGTTCCCCCCGTTAACAATGTCTCATCATCCTTTTGTGGTTTATTATAACGAAGCACTTCCTCTCCGTTTACATAATGTACAATTAGCGAATCCCGCACTGCCAATACGTCCACACGTACCCATTGATCCCCGGGAAAAGTTTTAGAATTTGAATTTGTGCAATGAGTAGTTATAAGTTTCCCATCCTTAACGAACTGGGTGCCGGGAGTACATACATTGGCATTTGATCGTTCCTCTTTTCCATTTCCCCCCAACAATTGCACTTCGATGGAATTGGGAAAGTCCTGGTCTTTCTCCATAGTTTCAGGTTTCTGGCCGTGAATCATAATTCCATTATTACGGTAGGCCCACCCCGGACCATTTTTCACCTGATCTCCTACAAATCGATATTCTACCCCTAATAAATAGGTAGAAAAAGGTTTTTTATAGAATAGATGTCCATACTTTTCTTCAAATCCGTTTTCGTATTGATCATATCTTATTTGTAAAAGACCATCATTTACCCTAAAAGTATTTCCAAAATTATCTCCGAGTTCATGTTTTCTTATTTTTATTTGCCAATCATCCAGATTTTCACCGTTAAACAATGGTTCCCATTGGTTGGAAGATTTAGAAGAACAGCCTAAAAAAATAAAAGAAGTAAAAATTATTAGGATAACAGAAAATGGTATTCTTTTTTTCATAATAGTAACATAAGGTTTAAGTCATAAAGATTTCATAGTATAAAAAACTTCATAAAACAGCTTTAAATAATCGAATTGAAAAGATTCAACTAATGATTATGTGATGTTTTAGTTAGTCTTACAGGGACATCGCTTTCCCACCGCCAAGATCATCAATTGAACCACAAGGGATATACTCTCCCGGAATGGGATCATACCACATTACGTTTTCGCCAATTTCTTCACTTGTTTTATATGCCCATATCGCCAAACCGCGTACTTCTTGCAGGTAGGCCAGTGAACCGGCATCGGGATCTATTTCTATTCCGGGGTCTTTGTCCTGTGGATCCTGGGTTTCGGTGTTTCGCTTCACAATCTTTTCTTTTTCTGCCGGCGTTGCTTTTAAGTATTTACCAACAATTTGCTCATATTCTTCAGCAGTTCCCTCTGCCTCTTCTTTGTTGAATTCATTTTTAAAAGCCCGGGAAAAAGCATTGGCAGATTCATTGAAATTCTGCTTTCTATCTTCAGAAACAATTTCATTCATATAAGAATCAATAAATTCGGCTATATTCAAATCTTCAGCCCCCGGGGTATCGGTTTTTGGAAGGATAACTTCCAGGATTTGTTTTAAAGCAAAACCATTGGAAGCACTTAAAAAAACCGGCTTCCATGTATGTTGCGCATCACTCTTACAGCTTTGTAATAAATTTAAAGTTGTGGGGCCTATAATTATAGCGCCTGCCCCAAGTCCTAAATTCCTTAATGCCTGTCTTCTATTCATTATCTGATTTTTAAGCGTTAGATTTTTTAAAGTTTTTTGCCGCATGATCTGCTGCCCTGGCCGTCATAGCCATATAGGTTAAAGATGGGTTTTGACATCCTGCAGAGGTCATAAAAGAACCGTCGGTTACATAAACATTTGGCACTGTATGTACCTGGTTATTCCCGTTTAAAACTGAGGTTTTTGGGTCTCTACCCATTCTTGCAGTTCCCATTTCATGAATTCCAAGCCCCGGTGCGCCTATATTATCGTAGCCTTGCACATCTCTAAATCCTCCTTTTTCTAACATATCAACAGCCTGTTCGATCATATCTTTTCGCATCTTAAGTTCGTTCTCTTTAAACTCGGCATTAAAGGTAACCGTGGGTAATCCCCATTCATCTTTTTTATCCTGATCCAGGTACATTTTATTTTCATGGTAAGGTAAGGTCTCTCCAAAGCCCATTAAGCCCATAGTCCAACCGCCAGGTTTCACTATGGCTTCTTTGAGTTCTTTTCCATAAGAAGCCTCAGCAATTGCTTCGGTCCAATTTCCTCTTCCGGCACCTCCCTGGTAACCATAACCTCTTATAAAATCCCGGTTCTCATTGTTCTTTAAATTTCTAAAGCGTGGTAAATAAATTCCATTGGGCCTTCTTCCTTTATAATATTTATCTTCAAAACCGTCATATTTGGCTGATGCTCCTGCCCTAAAATGATGATCCATAAGGTTATGTCCCAATTCCCCACTATCATTTCCTAAACCATTCTCAAACCTGTCAGATTTAGATTGCATCAAAATACTGGTAGAGGCCACAGTTGAAGCACATAGGAAAATCACATTCGCTTTATAAACTATCTCTTCTTTGGTTTCTGCATCGATTACCTTAACCCCGGTAGCACGTTTTTTATCAGCATCATATACAACTTCACTAACTATTGAGTTGGGTCTCAAGGTCATATTTCCCGTTTTTTCTGCTGCCGGCAAAGTAGAAGAGTTACTGCTAAAATAACCTCCGTAGGGACATCCTCTAATACAACGATTTCGATACTGGCAATTAGAACGACCTTCGAATTCTTTATTTCCGGTAATATGGGCTACACGGCCTATAGTTAATAACCGGCCATCATCAAAATTCTCTGCTATTTTACTCTTAAGATGATCTTCTACACAGTTAAGTTGCATTTGTGGAAGAAACTTTCCATCTGGTAACTGGCTTAATCCTAGTTTTTCCCCGCTTACGCCAATAAAAGATTCTACATAATCATACCAGGGAGCAATATCTTTATAGCGAATGGGCCAATCTACCCCATAGCCGTCCTTTTTGTTTGCAGTAAAATCCAGGTCACTTAGCCGGTAAGTTTGTCTTCCCCACATAAGCGATCTACCACCCACGTGATAGCCACGCATCCAATCGAATCTCTTTTCCTCATTATAAGGATGTTTTATATCATCTACAAACCAGTGAGCACTAGCTTTATTAATAGTATAACCTGTTCGAGATTGCTTTTTTTGTCTTGCTCTCTCTTCTGGAGTAAGTTGTCCCTTAAATTTATAATCCCAGGGATCATCATTCATCGTAGGATAGTCTTCAATATGTTTTACCATACGACCTCTTTCTAATACCAGGGTTTTAAATCCTTTCTCTGTTAACTCTTTTGCAGCCCAACCGCCGCTAATTCCCGTACCTACAACTATGGCATCATAGATCTCACTTTCATAAAAATTACTCACGTTCTTATATTTTTTTTAATAAACTCGATTTCTATTTAATTAATTCCTAAAATTCGTTTTAATTTTTGTTCGTCAATTTCACTTCCGGCAAAATCATCAAATTTTTTCTCGGTGGCTTCAATAATATGGTTTTGAATAAACGATGCACCTTCCCGTGCTCCTTGTTCAGGAGATTTTATACAACATTCCCATTCTAATACTGCCCACACATCACAGCCATATTCTGTTAATTTAGAAAAGATCGTTTTAAAATCTACCTGGCCATCTCCTGGATGCCTATAACGGCCTGCCCTATCTATCCAATCGCCATAGCCGCCAAAAGATCCTTTTTTCCCGGTGGGGTTAAATTCGGCATCTTTTACGTGAAACATTTTTATAAACTCGTGGTAATGATCTATGTAAGAGATATAATCCAGCTGTTGCAATACAAAGTGGCTGGGATCATACAAAAGATTTACGCGTTTATGGTTATTGGTCGCGGCAAGAAAACGCTCAAAAGTAACGCCGTCGTGTAAATCTTCCCCGGGATGTACTTCATAACAAACATCTACCCCCTGTTCATCAAATTCATTTAAAATAGGTAGCCAGCGCTTGGCCAACTCTTGAAACCCCATTTCTACTAAGCCTTCCGGTCTCTGGGGCCAGGGATGCGCAGTATGCCAAAGTAGGGAACCGCTAAAAGTACCATGAACATCCAGGTCAAAATGCCGACTGGCTTTTGCCGCACTTTTAAGTTGCTCTACCGCCCATTTTGTTCGGGCTTTGGGATTACCTTTCACTTCATCTGGCGCAAAATTATCAAACATAGTGTCGTATGCAGAATGCACAGCAACCAATTGTCCCTGCAAATGAGTACAAAGCTCGGTAACTTCTAAACCATAAGAGGCTACTTTTCCTTTTATTTCATCGCAATAATCTTTGCTTTCTCCGGCCTTTGTTAAATCGATTAAAGCCGATTCCCAGGTTGGGATTTGTATTCCTTTATACCCCAAATCTGCCGTCCATTTGCACAAACCGTCCAGGCTATTGAACGGGGCTTTGTTATCCATAAATTGAGCTAAATAAACCGCGGGTCCTTTTATCGTTTTCATTTTATATATATTTTTTACTCGCCAATCTTTACTTATCCATTGCTACCCAAACATTTCCTTTGGCGTGAGAATCTACCACTTTTTCAATAAAGTTCATGCCGCGAACGCCATCTTTTATACCGGGAAATTCCCCGGGATGGTATTGCTCTCCTTTTATAGCTTTAGCTACGCCTTTGTAAATATTCCCCATAGCATCGAAGATGCCTTCAGGGTGGCCGGGAGGTAATTTTGTTCCGTCTAAAGAAAATGCCGAATTATATGGATGCCCGGGTTTTAAAACTTTCATAGGCTGCCCATCTTCCAGCTTATACAGGTAATTTGGGTTTTCCTGTTCCCACTTCAATCCTGCTTTCTTTCCGTAGATCTTTACCGTAAAATTGTTTTCCTCTCCTGTAGCGATTTGACTTGTCCTTATCACACCTTTAACATATTCTGAAAAACGGAGTAAAACGGTACCGTCCACATCCATTTTATTATCGGAATATACATAATTGAGATCGGCCAGCAGTTTTTCCACCTGAAGTCCCGATACATACTCAACCATATCTAAAGCGTGGGTACCAATATCGCCCATACAACAACTAATACCCCCTTTTTCGGGATCTAACCGCCATATACTATTTCTTTGCTCCTCATCGTGAATTATAGGATTGATCCATCCCTGGTAATATTGTACATCTATCTTTTGAATTTCCCCAAGCTCGCCTGCCGCAATCATCTCTTTCATCTGCCGAATCATGGGATAACCCGTGTAAGTGTAGGTGACAGCAAAAATAGTCTTTGCTTTGTTTAGCGTGTCTTCCAAAATCTTCGCCTCCTTGTATGAAGTGGTCATTGGTTTTTCACAAATCACATGGAAACCATTTTCCAGAAGCTTTTTTGCCATGGGAAAATGCAGAAAATTTGGCGTAAGAATAGAAACGACCTCAATGCGATCTTCAGCAGGAAGTTTTGTTTCTTCTTCAATGAGGTGATCCAGGTCTTTATAGATTTTATCCCTGTTGATCCCTATTTCTTCGGAAAATTTTTCACTTTCTTCCAATGCAGGATTAAAAACACCGCCCACTACTTCAAATTTATCGAACATGGAAGAAGCTACGCGATGCAGGATGCCTATAAGGGAGTCCCCACCGCCGCCAAGAATTCCTAACTTTATTTTTTTACTCATAATTTTTTCAATCTTTTTATTCAATTATATTTCTATATCCTTTTTTGCTATTTTTTCATTTTTGAAGAAGATAGCAAATAGGATCATCACTACAAAAGCAAAACCTGCGGGAACGATCCATATTTGTTCCCAATCGTGAGTCCCATCGGCATTTAAATACATATCGCTCACCTGGCCGGCTACCCAAAACCCAATAAGCATTCCCAGACCGTAAGTAGCCAGGGTAATTAATCCCTGGGCTGCACTTTTAATTTTTGGACCGGCCTTGGAATCGGTATAGATTTGCCCGGAAACAAAGAAAAAGTCATAACAAATACCGTGTAATGCAATTCCTATAATTAGCATAAAAGCAAGTTCCCCGGTATCGCCATAAGCAAAAAGCAGGTACCGCACGGTCCATGCCAACATCCCCGCAAGAATAGTAATTTTAAATCCGAATTTCTTAAAAAAATAAGGAATAAGCAATAAAAACAATGCTTCGGAAACCTGGCCTATAGACATTTTTGCCGTAGGATCTTCCATCCCAATTTCCGATAAAAACGGATTGGCGTTTTGGTAATAAAATGCCAGCGGAATGGAAATTAGGATGGAAGAAATAAAAAATATCAGGAAATTTTTTCCTTTTAGTAAACCAATAGCTTCCAGACCTAGAATATCAGAAATGGAAACTTTTTCCCCTTTACTGCTCGGCGGGGTTTTAGGCAAGGTAAAACTAAAAATTCCTAATAATGCGGAACCAGTTGCGGCCATTAAGAAAGTATATTTAAGCATCCCATCTGCCCTTCCTTCCGCCGAATCCCAGGAAAACACATAACTTATCACTAAACCTGAAACGATCCAGCCTATAGTTCCAAATACCCTTATGCTGGAGAATTGTTTAGAAGGTTCTGTCATTTGGTAAAATGAAATGGAATTCACTAAAGCCAGGGTTGGCATATATAAAATCATATAGCCTAAAACGAAGGGGTAGAAATTGGTAAAATCTGGAGATTGGTACATCATATACAGTAAACCTGCGCCAAGTAAATGAAGTACCCCAAGAATACGCTCGGCATTAAAAAAACGATCGGCAATGAGGCCAATAATAAAGGGGGCTATAATTGCACCCCAGGATTGGGTGGAAAATGCCATTCCTGTTTCTGCACCAGTGGCATTTAGGTTCTGTCCTAAAAAAGTCCCTAAGGTAACGAACCATCCGCCCCAAATAAAGAATTCGAGAAACATCATGGCCGAAAGTTGAAATCTGGTTAGACCTTTCATGTGCTGTAGGTGTTATTTTTGGTTTAGTTCGCTACCAACCTCCTGTAAAAGTTTTTTAGTAGCCATAATACCTTCTTTTGGCGAAAGCTTTTGGCCTTCATATTCTACACCTACAAAGCCGGTGTAACCCGCATCTTTTACAATTTGCATAATGCGTTTATAATCTAAGTCGGTTTCCTGCCCCTTAGCATCAAAATCGTAGGATTTTGCACTAACCGCCTTGGCATAAGGCATCATTTCTTCAATTCCCTGGTATGTTGGGTATTCTTCTGCACATCCATCTTTTGTTCTTTCTATACAGAAATTACCAAAATCGGGTAGCGTACCGCAATTGTCCATATTTACTTCTTTAATTACTTCCACCAAAAGTTTGGCATTTGAGGAGAAGTGACCGTGATTTTCTACCAGGACATTGATATTCTTTTCTTTAGCATACTCACTTAGCATTTTAAGTCCCGAAACTGCAGATTTTTTCCATGCTTCCGGTTCTTTAGCACCAAATAGATTTACCCGAATGGTATGAGCTCCTAAAAATTGAGCTGCATCTACCCATTTCTTATGGTTTTCTACCGCTTGTTTACGTGTTTCTTTATCGGTGGAAGCCAATTCACCTTCACCATCTACCATAATCAAAACATTTTCAACCCCAAATTCTTCACTTTTAGCTTTTAAGGTATCTAATGTTTTTTGCATAGCTTTTTCAGGGTCTTCAGCATTTTTTATTTTTTCCGCATAAAAACCGCTAACATATTCGATCCCTTCAAACCCCATCTCGTTTGCTTTTTCAGCAAAATCCATAGGATCTATTTCGCCGGCGAAAATAGGTTTGTGCAAAGACCATTGTGCTAATGAGATTTTAAAAAAAGGTTCGGCTTGTTCTTCGGTTTTAGCGGTGAGGTTTTTATCATTCTTGTTTTTGTCCTCTTGATTTTTGCAAGAAAACACGCCCAGACTTAGAGTAGATAAAAATAAAAAGACTAGGAATCGAACTGGTTTACGTCTCATAAAATATTGAATTAGGTTGATTTAACTGTTGTTTTTAGAATTGTACAATATACATTATTGTACTAAGACTTGTTTATTAAGTACATTAAAAATACACTCGAGGTTTTTATGCTTAAAAAACCTTTGTTTTACCCGGTGTTGGAATAGGATATAACCCATCTTTTCCCGGTATCGTAGGCGGAGTGGAATCCCAGGTCACCTCTTTAGACATTAAGACTTTTTCTGACTTCAATGCTTCATCCCAATTAATTACCTGGCCGGAGTACGTTGCCATTCTTCCCATAATTGCAGTCATTGTACTTTTAGCTCCATTTTCGGCATCACTAATAACCTCTTTATTTCTTATAGATGCAAAAAGTTTATCGTGTTCTACCTGATAAGGATTGGGATCCCGTTGGCTTCTATATTTAAAAATATTATTCCCTTCAAGATCTGTAATACTTGCTGCTCCTGCATCATTCATATCTATAGTGCCTTTGCTTCCCTGGAAAGCTTCTCCTACTTTAGACCAAGTTCCTGGTTGGTGGCGACATTGACTGGAGATCACAGCGCCCCCGGGATATTTAAATTCTACAGCATGGTGGTCAAATATCTCGCCGTGCTCCGGCCCTGTTCTTACCAGGCGTCCGCCCATACCTTGGGCAGAAACCGGATATTCCCCAATAAACCAGTTGGCCACATCTATATTATGTATATGCTGTTCCAGGATATGATCGCCACAAAGCCAATTGAAGTAATACCAGTTTCGCATTTGGTACTCCATTTCACTCTGTCCTGCTTCCCTGGGGTTCACCCAAACCCCGCCACTATTCCAGTAAACCTGTCCCGAGAGGATTCTGCCGGCTTCATTTTGTTTTACCTTCTCTGCAATTGCCCGGTAATTATTTTGATAACGACGTTGAAGACCAACTACCACGTTTAGCTTGTTCTCTTTGGCAACTTTAGCCATTTCCAATACTTTCCTTATTCCCGGCACATCGGTAGCAACGGGTTTTTCCATAAATACATGCTTCCCGGCATTTACGGCATATTCAAAATGATAAGGACGAAAGCCCGGCGGTGTGGTAAGAATAACCACATCTGCCTGATCGATTGCTTTTTTATAAGCATCAAAACCTACATATCGGTGTTTTTCCTGAACGTTTACCTTTTTGCTTCCTTCAAATTCCTTTTGAAGATTTTGAAGGCTGCTGTTTAACCGATCTTCAAATGCATCGGCCATAGCGACTAATTGAACATTTTCATCGGCTTTTAATGCCTGGTTCGCTGCTCCCGAACCTCTACCACCACAGCCTACCACCGCAAGCTTTAAAGTTTTATCATTAAAAACATTGGTCATAGCGCTCATCTCCATCCCCGGTAACATCATCCCCGCAGCAACAAGACTGGTGTTCTTAACAAAATTTCTTCTTGAAGATTGTAAAATAGGTTTTTGGTCCTTTTTAGAATTATTCATCATTTATTTTTTCAGGTTATGGGGCTTTCGAACCCCAGTATTTTTTATAATCAGATTCTTTCGGCGGAGTTATTACTCTTACGATTCTAAAGCCCACAAAAGGAGCATCGGTATTCCACCATTTACTCTTAGGGAATTGTGGGTCCCGCATTTTCCAGTTTTCCGTAGAACCTAAACGAGCGGCACTCCTAAGATACCGGGCATCATCATAATAGGAGCCACCCCTTACAGATCGTGGGTATTCCTTTACCGGAAATACCACTGGATTGTTGCTTATTGCTTTTCTAGTTTTATAGGTTTGCGGCAGGTATTGGTCCAGGGTCCATTCCGCTACATTTCCATACATATCATAAAGTCCCCAGGGATTCGGTTTTTTTTGCCCTACCTTATGGTAAGTGTCCTCACTGTTCTCGTAATACCAGGCATATTCCCCCAGCATCTCCTCATCGTCCCCAAAATGAAAAGCGGCAGTAGTGCCCGCCCGTGCGGCATATTCCCATTCGGCTTCTGTAGGCAATCGATAAAAATGTCCTGTCTTAGCTGATAACCATTCACAGAATTTAGAAGCGGCATGATGGGTGACATTGGCAACCGGCAAACCTTCACCGGTCCCCATACCTAAACTCATATCTACATAAGGAATGGTGGCCCCGGAAACTGCATCTATCTCAACCTCAACCTGGGAAGATTTAGTGGTATTCTCTACAGTATCTATAGCTCGATTCAGGAACAAATTATACAAATCCCAGGTGATTTCATATTTTGACATTAAGAAAGCATCAATTGTCACTTTATGTGAAGGTGCTTCATCTTTATTGTGATATGTTTCATCGTTCGGACTTCCCATTGTAAAAGTGCCTTTGGGAATGGATACCATTTCAATGATTAAATCTGATCCTGCTATTTCCTGGGTGTAATCCTCAATTCCCACCTCCTGTGTAAAAGCTACCGGCGCCTGCAAAAGAAACAGCAAAATAAATAAGTTTGATGTAATTCTCATTATTTGAATATTAAAACTTTAGAATTTGGATTATAAGGGAGTAATTTCTATTTTTTTAAATTCCACTTCTGCACCTTCCGCCTGAAGGGCAATATGACCTTTTTTGGCGGTAGCATTAAAACCTTTATTTACCAATTCCCCATTCACCCACACTTTAATAGTGTCCGCCAGACATTCAATTACCATAGTGTTCCACTGCCCAAGTGGGTTTTCAGAGTCATCGGTAAGATTCTTTATTCTTCGTTCTTTACCTTCGGTTGCGCCCCAATCTTTCCTGGGACCACGTCGTTCTTCCATATTAGGAACTTCAATATCTTCTACGATGCACCAAAAGTCTCCTGCATTGTTATGTTCCATTTGTACCTCAATAGATTTTGGAAACATATTGTACAAGGCTCTTGGAGTGGATGCATGTACCAGAACGCCACAATTGCCCGGCGCCCCAGAGAACCGGTATTCAACCTCTAGCTTATAATCCTGGTAAATACTGTCGGTAATTAGATGACCCCTGGGATCGCCCAGGCTTACCAGCATTTGATCGCGAACTATAAAAGGATTTTTTGTTTGTGGGTTGCTATCCATTTCAGGAACATCAACATGCCATCCCGTAAGATCCTTTCCGTTGAACAGGCTGTAAGGGGTCTTCTTTATATCCTGGGCTTTGCAAGATGAAAGGGTAATGAGGAAAATAAAAAGAGCAATAAATGTTTTCATTTAGATTTAATTGTTGTTTCGCTACCTATATCAGCACCATAATAATTAAAATACACTTTCAAAATCAAATTAATCAGACTTTAGTAAACTTTGTACAAGTAACGATAGCTATGTAGCACTCTAATTCTTTTTTAATTAAAATACTACCAGTTAGGGTTTTGTTCAATATTTGGATTAGTGTTTAATTCATTTTGTGGTATTGGAAAATACTCGTGTTTAGATAGGTTAAAGTATTCTCGTCCAACTTTATCGCTATCTTGTATCTCTTCTTCTAAAAGTCCCCAACGTTTTAGATCATAAAATCTTAGACCTTCCCTGAAAAATTCAATCATTCTTTGATGTCTTACTTCTTCCATAAGAGACTCTTGATTTAAGCCAGTTTTTAGATCAGTTAAATTGGCCCTATTTCTGATTCTATTAATTAATGGATAAGCTTCCAGCGTTTTTCCTTGCATAATTAGGGATTCGGCATACATTAAAAGTATATCTGCATAACGTAAAGCTTTTTCATTAATCTCAGATATCCAAATACCTTCATTATCATCATTATAATTTTGGTATTTTTTTATGAGGGAATTAAATCCAAATTGTAATTCAAATTCAGAGAATGGTTTATTGTAAAAAGTGGCACCTGGATAATCCCAAATTAAGGTTGCATACATTCTAGGGTCATAATCACCATCAATTGTTTTTTCTTTCTTGAATTCATTAAAAATTTTATTGGTTGGAAAAGCCTCAAACCATCCGCCAACTTCTGGAGGCGCAAATTCTTGAGCTGTAGTAACCCCTTGTGATTCATCAGCATTCTCACCCGCCCAAGGATCGCTTCCTCCAACATCCTGATTCTGAATCTCAAATAAAGACTCCTTATTGTTATCCATTTCTGCAATAAAATTATCTCCATATTTATCCAAAAGGTTATAATCAAATGGTGCTTTGGAATTTCCATTAGGTTCAGAAAGTAAAGAGAATTCAGCCTCCGCTTCACTCCATTTTTCTTGGTACAAATAAGCTTTACCTAAATATCCTATTGCTGCTCCTTTAGTAGCTCTACCTTTCCATTCTTCTGGATAAGATTCTGGCAAATTTTCCTTTGCAACCTTCAAATCTTTTTCTACTTGACCCCACACTTCGATTTCAGAAGATTTTTCAACGAAATAATCTTCTCGCATTTCCGGGACTGTTGTTATAATCGGTACGCTTTTAAAATTAATAGTTAAATGAAAATAATTTAATGCTCTTAAAAAATTGGCTTCTGCTATAAGTTCTTTCTTTTTACCTTCCGATATCGATGCAATTTCGGTCGTGTTTTCTATAATTTGATTTGCTCTAAAAATCCCAGTATAAAAACCAGTAAACATTGCTGCAGGTGTTCCAGTTGTAGCATCATTAGTAAATGTAGATAGCTGATACAAGGCTCTTACATCATTTCTAAGATAGAAATCATCTCCACGACCATTCGCCAATTCAACTCCTCTCACACCCCAGTAACCATTATTTACATCACGAAGAACTTTATATGTTGCAGCTAACCCAGAAAGAACATCATCTTCAGTTTCCCAAAAATTCTCTTCAGTAACTACATTTGGATTAGACTGTTCAAGGTCATCAGTACAGGCGCTGAATAATAAAATAAACAATATATATATGTGCACGAATCTTTTCATAGTTGTAAAGTTTTAAAAATTAAGTTTTAAAAGGTAATATCCATACCAATCATTAAAGTTCTAGATAAAGGATAGGCTATATGTCCAAAATCTACTCCTCTATCCAGTACAGAACCACCACGTCCAATGTCTGGGTTATACCCTGAATAATTAGTTAAAGTAAATATGTTATCTGCACTTGCATAAATTCTTGCATTTTGCACTTCGATTGACTCTAGAAATGAACTCGAAATATTATACCCGATTTGTAAGGTCTTCAATCTTAAATAAGATCCGTCTTCTAAAAATCTATCTGAAGTTCTAGCATTTTGATTAGGATCGTCTATAACAGCTCGAGGAATACTAGTTTCCGTGTTTTCCGGTGTCCAGGCGTTGAGAGTGGATTTAGCATAGTTATATTCTAAATTCATTCCTTCCAAATCCTGTCTTAATCCATTATAAATTTTATTTCCACTGGTTCCTTGAAAAAATAGATTTAAATCAAAATTCTTCCAACGAAAATTCCCGCCTAATCCAAAAGAAAAATCAGGATTTGGACTACCAACATATTTACGGTCATTTTGATCAATTTGACCATCATTATTCATATCCTTAAACCTAATATCTCCAGGCTTGGCATTTGGTTGGATTGGATCTCCATTGACACTATGAGCATCTATTTCACTCTGTGAATTAAATATACCATCAGTTTCTATTAGATAAAAGGCTCCTACAGGAAGCCCTGCCTGGGTTACCGTAGCAGAAGCTCCATGATGCGTAGGTTGACCTCCAAAAATCTGTTGGGAACCAGTACCTAATTGATTTACCTCATTATCAACCGAAGAAAAAGTTCCGGTAACTTGATATTCAAAATCTTTCACAACGTTCCCGTACGATAAAACGGCCTCAAATCCTTTATTAGTAATCTCTCCAGCATTGATAAAAGGACTATCTCCACTAGCTCCAGTGGATAAAGGAATAGGCACCTGAAGTAATACATCAGTATTTTTTTTAATAAAATAATCTGCAGTAAAATCAAGTTTATGATCCAGCATACTTAAATCCAAACCGAAATTAAGTGTTTTTGAAGTTTCCCATTTAATGTCTGGTGTTGCAAACGCTGTTTGAATAGCTCCAGGCCATAATTGCTGTCCGGATCCCATCACGTAATTAGTATTTAAATCAATTGCAGGATTAAATCGATAATCTGCAAATTCCTGATTTCCTAAGACACCGTAGCTTGTCCTGAACTTAGCCAAATTAATAACTTCCGAATTAAAAAAATCTTCATTTGAAAAATTCCATCCCAAAGCAATAGAAGGAAAATTACCATATTTGTTACCACTACCAAAACGAGAAGAGCCATCTCTTCGAATTATTCCTGTCACCATATACTTATCATCAAAAGAGTAAACGACCCTTCCAAAGTAAGATATAAGTGCGCTTTCCCAAGCGTTACTTCCCGAAGCTATATTTGTGGTTCCTCCATCAAGTACCATTACTCCAGGTGGCATACCACTCTTACTTCCAGTAAGCCCTCTATATTCATTATTTTGATAAGAATAACCAAGCAAACCTTCAATTTTATGATCTCCGAATTTTTGATTATAAGATAAAGTATGCTCCATTAACTTATTAACTGTTTCACCTCTACTTTCATATAAATCGGAGTCTAAATTTCTAAAATGACTTCCCACCTCATAAGGATAGGTGTAAATATAATCGTGACGGGAAACACTGGTGTATCCCGTATTAAGCTTATAAGTTAGTTCGTCGAGAATAGAAAACTCCGCAAAAGCATTAATAATCACTTTTTTAGCTTGTGACTCATTATTTTCCAAATTTAGGTGAGCTACTGGACTAGCGACATCTACAACTGGACCATATGCCCCGCCATAACCACCAACAGCATTTTCATTATAAACACTAAAAGCAGGTATCATTTTAGGAGCTGAACCTACGGGATTTCCACCTTGACCACCAAAACCATCAGAAATATTTTGCCAATTCTCTTTAGAGAGAATAACGGTCTCTCCAATTTTCAATCTTCCCTTGCTAAATGTAGATTTGAGTCTTAAGTTCCAACGGTCATAACCAGTTTCTTCCACAATACCTTCCTGGTCCAAATAACTACCTGATATACTATAAGTTAAATTCTCTCCTCCTCCACTAGCTGATAAATTATAATTTTGCATAGGAGCTACTCTATATATTTCATCCTGCCAATCTGTTCCTTTACCATTATTTAAAGCTTCTTCAGCAATTTCTAATCTAGCTAAATTTGCATTATCGTGCGCAGCATTGCTAACTATTGCCCATTCTTTCGCGTTTAACACGTCTAGCTTATCACTAATTTTCTGCACGCCATAATAAGCACTTAAATTTAATCGATTTTCTCCTTTTTCACCAGTTTTTGTTGTAATCAGAACGACACCATTAGCAGCGCGAGATCCATAAATGGCAGCAGCTGATGCATCTTTCAATATATCCATGGAAGCAATATCACCTGGTGCAAGGTTGTTAATATTCTCTACCTGAACCCCATCAACAATGTATAATGGAGCATTATTCCCAAAAGATCCTGTTCCTCTTATAAGAATGCGTACTCCCGAACCAGGATTACCACCTGCTGATTCCACCTGCACACCCGGAATACGACCTTGTAGTGACTTTTCCACTGTACCAGCACCTTCTGTTACAATATCTTCAGCTTTTACAGAAGATAAAGCTCCTGTTATATTTGCTCTACTTTGGGTCCCATACCCAACAACAACAACCTCATCTAAAGCTGCGGCATCCTGCTCTAATGCGATATCGATTTCGTTACTACCATTTACTTCAACTTCCTGAGTAGCGTAACCAATATAGCTCACTTTTAAGGTGGCGCCTTCAGATACTTCAATGGAATAATTACCATCAAAATCACTCATCACTCCATTAGTAGTACCTACTTCCAAAATGTTGGCAGCTGGGACGGGCATTCCTGAACCAGCTTCGGTAACTGTGCCGGTAACTGTGATCGTTTCCTGAATTACATTAGTAGTGGCCGGCATGATTTTTTCTTTAGGCTTTCCCTTTTTAAGGATAATTTGCTTCTTCTTTACTTTAAAATAAATATCTGTACTTGAAAATAAAGAATCTAGAATATCAGAAATAGTTTTTTTGTGCACATTCAAGGACACTTTTCGATTAATATCAATTTTACTTTGATTGTACAAAAAACTGAATTCCGAGCGTTCCTCTATACTTTGAAACACTTCCTCTATTGTAGCATTTTTGAGGTCTAACGTGATTTTTTTATTCTGTGAATAGGTATTGGCATGGATCTTAAATAATGAAATTATTAATAAAAGCGTAGTAAGTTTCATTTTTAGACTAAGGTTAGGTAGCTTTTCAGATTTAAAAAGCCTGCACCGATGGTGTTTTTTTTTCATACTTTTGTAGTGGTTAGGTGATTTAACGTTTTTTACTTAAATCACTTTTTTGAGCCGGGAAATGGGCCAACATTTTCCGGTTTTTTATAATAGTGATTTACTTCTCTTACATTTTAAATGGTTTATCTCATTCCTTTTATTTTTTTGAAATTAATTACTTGTGATGACTATCTTATTTTTACTTACTTCATATTTAAAGGGCGTATCTTCCCTAAAAGCATTTAGTATTTCTTCGAGGCTTTCTTCTTTAAAAGTAGCTGTGTAAACCTGGTTCTCTAAAAATTGGTTCTTATTCTCTATTTCTACATTGAAATGACGCTCCAGCTTTTTTCTTATTTCATGAAAAGATATATTGTTGAATTCCATGACTCCCTGCTTCCAAGCGATATATGCCGAAACATCTACTTTTTCTACGGTCATTTTCTTCTTCTCATTGTCCCATGCAGCCATATGCCCAGGAGTAAGCAGCCTTGAAGAAGTTTCATCTTCCTTATTGTTTTCTTCATATATTTTCACAGAACCTTCTACCAGAACGGTATTGATATGTGTGTCTTCAGGATAGTGGGACACATTAAATTGAGTACCCAGTACCTCAACATCAATCACGCCGGTGTTTACTATAAATGGTCGAACTTTGTCTTCTACCACATCAAAATATGCCTCTCCTTTTAAATACACTTTTCTATTTCCAGCTTTAGCAAACCGAGTAGGATATTTAATAGAACTTCCAGCATTCAGTGTTACTTGAGTTCCATCTGCCAAAACCAAATCAAATCGTTTTCCATAAGGAACCGACAACTCATTGTAAACAAGATCTTTAGAATCATTCTTATTAGCATAATTTAACTGTCTTCCATTTTGAGAAGCTACCAGACTACCTTTTTCACCTATAATGTCTTTTTTTCCACTTTGAGAAATAACTCTCACCTCTCCATTTGCTAATTTAAGCGTGATGTTTTCTACATCATTAGTAGTGTTTACTACGGCTGGCTTTTGAGATGGAATAAAGTCATTTTTAAAAAAATAAAACACTCCTACCAATAAGATTAAAACCGCAGCTACTCTATAATATTTGTGTGTAGTGTTTTTTTCTAACCCTAAATTCCACTTTTTAGATTGTAAAACATTCTTTTCATCCTCTATGCCATCTATAACCCTACTGAATAGTTTCTCTACATCATCATCATTTCTTTCTGAAGTAATATTTTTAAGAACCTGTTCACTTTTAAGATACTTCTCTAGGAACTGCTTTATTTCTTCTTCGTGATCAGCTCTTTCTATAATATTGATGAGTTTATTGTACTCTTCTTCCGTAAGCTGATTATTAACCAGCTTATTGAAAAGATTATCGATATATTTTTTATCAGTCATTTGGCGGTTTTACTCTCCCCTTTATTAATAGTACACTTGGAAAAGTAAAAAGTCCCAACCAAAATCGATTTATTTTTAAATATTTGATTTTGTGGTTCTGGAATTCAAATAAAAAAGTAGAAAAAAGCAGGAAAAAGAAGTCCGAGATGTGGTTGTAGTTGCGTTTTAATAAGCTTTAGCGTTTGCCAAAGGTGATTTTTTACAGTTTTTTGTGATATCCCAAGCAAATCTGCAATTTCCTGATTACTTTTTCCCTCCTGTCTGGATAATATGAATACACTACGTTTTTTTTGGGGAAGATTCGCTAAGATATCTTCAAGGATATCTTCATACTCAGAAAATATTAATTGATCTTCAACATCATTAATACAGGAAATATTCTTCCACAATTCTTGTTTTAAGTTCTCCTGATTAGCTATTTTCCTTAAATGATTATAGGTAAGATTTCGTGCTATAGTATAAATAAAAGCGTTAAACGATTTAGATGTGTCTATTTTTTTTCTCTGCCGCCATAGTTTTATGAATATTTCTTGCAAAAGCTCTTCCGTGGAATAATGTGATTTAGTAATGGAAAAAACAAAAGCATAAAGTCTTTTTTCGTAAAGATTAAAAATAGCTCTAAAGGCATAACGATCGCCTCCTTTTAATAAACCAGCCAGTTCCTTATCCGCTAAATTTGAATTATCCATAAAATTCCGGTAGAATTATCTTTATAACTTAAAATTTATTTTTTCCAAAGAATACATTCCAGTTTACTTATCCAATATGATACTTTAGGGGGCTATGTAAATAAAATTTCCGTTGCGATTTAAAAAACTACTGATTTCTCATACTGTTAATTTATTTTATTCAAAAGTGGTAGCGAAGTAGCAACCTTTTAACAATTATTTATTTTAATAATTTTATAACTACTAACTTATGTTTATTTTTTGCTAAAAACAAACCTAACTTTAATAAAATATTAAGGTTTACTGAACTTGTAAGATTTTTTTTATTATTGAACTAAAGTTATAACGCTGTAACCTCAAGTCGGTCTAGACTTTAAAGATTAAATTTTTCAATAGCATAAAAGTTTTCGTTGCTTAATAAGTAGTTCAGTATCTCTTTAAAGATTATTCAAAACAATTACCAAAATACTGAAGTCATCTTAAACATTTGAAGCTAATAGATTCATTTTCAATATATAACACCCCATTTAACAACCGGAAACCCGGTAAAGGTTTATTTAACTTCTTTTAAACCGCCATCAAACCAAACTTTTTTGCCAGCGGGTAGTTCAACTTCTATTTTCTTATTTTGATATTTTAGTTTAATAGATTTCGTTTCTGGTGATTGCAGACCTAATTTCACTAATTCTCCATCTTTCCATTCCATAGCTACTTCCACATTTCCTCGCGCCTTCAATCCGGTGATTTTTCCATCTTTCCAGGTACTCGGCAAAGCCGGAAGCAATCGCAAAAAAGCTTCATGAGACTGTAGTAATAATTCTGCAACTCCAGCTGTAAAACCGAAATTACCATCAATTTGAAAGGGTGGATGCTCATCGAAAAGATTATCTGCTATTGAGATTTCCAGAAATTTCCTAATATTTTTAGTAGCAGCAACCGAATCTAACAATCGCGCATTGAAATTGATCATCCAGGCACGACTCCATCCTGTTCCTGCTCCACCGTGTTCAAGTCGAAAATCGATGGTCTTTTGTGCCGCCTCAAAAACCTCGGGGTCGGCTGCCGTAATCGCGTCTCCGGGATGCAGTGCATATAAATGTGACATATGCCGATGACCTTTCTCTGGCTCCTCATATGGTTCGTTCCATTCCAGGATACGCCCATCGTCTCCTACAGCAACCCCAGGATGCAAATCTTTACGCTTCTTCAAAACTTCCTGGGTAAAGTTGTCCTTAATATTCAAAATTCTAGCTGCTTCCAGGGTATTGTCAAAGACCTCGGCAATAATTTGATGCCCCATTGCGCTGCCAAAAGAAACTGCGGCCGGTTTTCCATCTTCTGCGAAATAAGAATTTTCCGGAGAGGTTTCCGGAGTAGAAACCCAGGATTTACTTTTTTCGTCCCATACCAACCAGTCCAGATAAAATTGAGATAGGGCTTTTAAGGTTGGGTATGCCCTGTTTTTCAGAAATTCCTCATCCTTTGTAAACCGGTAATGCTCCCAATAATGTTGGCCCGCCCAGCCACCCCCGTGTATCCAGGAACCCCAATAGGCCTGTTCGGCCCTCATAAAAGCTGTTGCCCATAAATCTGTGGTCTGGTGCGCCATGGTTCCTCTATCTATACCATATTGTTTCTTTGCAGTTATTCTTCCACGTTCAAAAACCCTGTCCATCAAACCGAAAAAAGGCTGGTTCAATTCACTTAAGTTGGTAACATCTGCAGGCCAATAATTCATTTGCAGGTTGATATTCAAGTGATAGTCGGCGTTCCAGGGGGCTTCTATATGTTCATTCCAAATTCCCTGTAGGTTCGCGGGATTGGTTCCAGGCCTGGAGGAGGAAATCAATAAGTATCTTCCGTATTGAAATAATTTGGCGGCAAGATCAGGATCCTCTTTACCGCTCCGAAACCTTTCCAACCTGGCATCTATTGGAAGACTATCCATTGCTTTTCCGCCTAAACTGAAATCTACCCGTTTATATAATTTCTGATAATCTTTTTTATGCCTTTCCAATAGTTCTTGAAAAGAGGTATTAACTATTTTAGAAAGTGTTTTGTTATTCTCTGTTACATAATTCTTATCGTGATAAAACGAGGTGCTTCCCACAAGATATATAGTAGCCTTCTTTACGTCGTTTAGGATTAGTTTGCCATCTTTGGCCGTCATTGTTCCCGCTTCGTGTTTAACCTTAATCCGGGTCTCGAACTTTACACCATGATCTATTGGAAAAGGTTTTGAAAACTTCTTCCCGCCGAATTGGGTGACTGTGCCCTGCATACTTATTTCGGTATTGGAAGGATTGGAAAGCTTCACCGTCTTTCGCCCGGTATCGTCGGGCCGATCTAACCGCAGTGTAAAATCCATTCCTTTGGGCGACTCGGTATTCAGCTCAATAACCAAAACATCATCGGGTTTGGACGCAAATACTTTTTGAGAATAAGCATAACCATTAGACGTATAATTCACGCTCGCCAGGGCATCATCCAGACTTAAAGACCGCGTATAGTTTTCCACCTGTTTTTCCCTATCGAAATCTATATAAAGGTCTCCCAAGGTCTGGTGCGAACGTACAGTACCTTTATAGGAGAATTGCTCGACGATTAGGCTATCTACTAAATGGTTTTTACCTTGCTTCAATAGTTTTCTTATTTGCGCAAGGTCTTCGGGACTACCTTTGGCATCGTCCCAATGCGGTGCTCCAGCCCACATGGAATCCTCGTTAAGCTGAATACGCTCATGGTTTGGATCGCCAAATACCATAGCTCCCAGGCGACCGTTTCCAACGGGTAAAGCCTGCATCCATTCTGTTGCCGGTTGTGCATACCAAAGTTCATTGTCGGTTTTCTTCTTTTCCTGGGAAAAAGTAATTAACGGTAAGAAAATTAACAGTAGAAGTGCTTTGTAATTCAATTTCATTTTAATGTTTTATTTTTTCTTAAATATTTCAACCATAACTTATAGTTTTTTGGTTTTAGATACCTCCATCACGAATATAGATTAAAACTGTTCA
Source organism: Salegentibacter echinorum (assembly GCF_900129445.1). Taxonomy (GTDB): domain Bacteria; phylum Bacteroidota; class Bacteroidia; order Flavobacteriales; family Flavobacteriaceae; genus Salegentibacter; species Salegentibacter echinorum. The sequence goes on along the minus strand of NZ_FQVT01000004.1, from coordinate 149,428 downwards.
CTCAACCCTTTATCGGAAAAGCATAAGCTTGTTGAGCTCTAGCAGTATTAAGTACCTGGACAAACACTATGATTCTTTTCATATCTAAGATTTAATTTAACGCTCTACTCTAAATTACATTGAGCGAACCCCATTCCTCTAGTTGGTTTTATAGCTATTAGAAATAACTTTGTCAAAATAACAAAGTTAATCTCCCAATAATATTGTTGATTTTAAACTTTGTATCTTTCTCAGCTCTACAAGACTTACTATTACAATTTCATTTATTATTACGCCACTCGCCTACCTAATAGCAAACCACTCCTCTTTTAACGAATTAATCCTTAAAATTTAGACTACGACTATTTCCTGATGAATACGAGATAACAGGAAAATAGATTAATGGTTTATCTTTCTAAATCCTGTAAAGAATTCTTACTGAAATGAAAGCGTTCTTTCTATTTTTTAGAATCGACCTGCCAAATTATGTTAATATTTAGATAATATATACCTTAATATTAACTAACAATGATACTTTTTTTGCTATGCTTTTTGTTTTGTTCAAGTATTCTTCTCCTGCTTTATAGGTTACGGTACAGTATGCTTTTTTCATTAAACCTTTTGGGTTGTAAGGAAATAGATGACTAATAACACATACCGCAAACCGTATATAAGTTAAAAAAGTATTAGTCTTTGCAAAATATAAACTGGAATCCCACCTGTTTTTCAACTAATTTTAAGCTGTTTTCCGATCCTTTTAATTTCTAATTGCAAGTACTGAGACACAAAAGGTCGGCCGATATGCCAACTATAAATTAAAAGGGTTTAGCATCGGTGTTTTAATAAATTCTACATAAACCAGTTTAATTCAGATTACCTCACTCTCTAAAATGTAGGTCGTAAAAAAGTTAAGGATGATAGAAATTAAGAAAAGAAAGGTATTAGTATATTTATTAGCCTGTTTGAGCGTCTGTATGATTTCTGTACAGGCGCAAGAGCATTATAAACCAACCTGGAAATCCTTAGATTCCAGACCAGTTGCCGACTGGTTTCAAGATGCGAAATTCGGTATTTTTATTCACTGGGGACCATACTCAGTACCGGCCTGGTCACCTAAGGGCACCTATTCGGAATGGTACCAATACTGGCTGCAAGAAAAAACACTTTTTGGTAACGGAAGTTTCACAGGGAAAGAAGTGTACAATTATCATAATAAAACATATGGGGAAGATTTTAGCTATTATGATTTTGGAAAAAAGTTTAAAGCCGATCTATTTGATGCTGATGAGTGGACCTCCTTATTCAAAAAAGCTGGAGCCCGGTATGTCGTTCTAACTTCCAAACATCACGACGGCTTTACCTTATGGCCTAGCAAAGAGGCCAACGATAGAGGGTTTCCCTGGAATAGTATGGAAGTAGGTGCAAAAAAAGACTTGGTGGGAGAATTATCACAATCCGAAAATCGGCTGGTTTAAAAATGGGGGTTTATTATTCTTTATATGAGTGGTATCATCCCTGGTGGCAAAACGATAAAGAACGTTTTGTTGAGGAACATTTCTTGCCTCAGGTTAAAGATTTAGTGCAAACCTATGAGCCGGACTTGCTATGGGGCGATGGAGAGTGGGATCTAACTGCAGCGCAATGGAAGTCGAAAAAACTTCTGGCCTGGCTTTTCAATGAATCTAAGGTAAAAGAATCGATCGTAGTTAACGATAGGTGGGGCAAAAACGTTAGGAAAAATCACGGTGGTTACTTTACTACCGAATATGAAGCTGAAGCTCCAGAATTTGACCGACCCTGGGAAGAAACTCGTGGCATGGGTTTTTCCTTTGGATATAACCAAAATGAAGATAGTCAGGATTATAACTCGCCACAGGCTTTAGTACTTATGCTGGTTAACATTGTATCTACTGGCGGGAACCTATTACTTAATATTGGTCCCGATGCCCGGGGAAAAATACCTCCTATTATGCAGGAAAGATTGTTGCAAATGGGTAAATGGTTAGACGTAAACGGAGAAGCTATTTTCAAAACGAGGCCCTGGAAAGGATCTTTCCAATGGTCTAATGGCAGCAAAGAGTTTAAATCTAACGAACACTACCTTGGAGGAGATTATATTATTCGACAAACTCTAAAACCAAAAAAAGGTCAGGCAGTAAAAGAAATATTCTTTACTCAAAATAAGGAAGCATATTTCGCTATAACCCCTAAATGGCCGGGAAAGAAACTTCGTATTAAAAGTTTTAAACCCAAACCAAATGCTAAAGTAAACTTTCTGCATACTGGAGAAAGTTTAAAATGGTCTCAAGATGGCGAGGATATAGTTATTGAATTACCAGAATTCCCCAGTGATGGATTAAAACCAGAAGCTACCTATGGCTATGCATTTAAGATTTCTAAATAAATTCTATAATTCTATTATAGAATTTAAAAAGTTTTAATCTTTCCAGAATGTTCATAAAATAGTAGAGAAGTAGTTATGAAATCTAGCTGGCGATTATTTAAAACCCATCAATTCAATTGATTTTTCAAAAGAAGATTCAAACTAGTATTACATTCAATTTTGCTTACATATAATTCCTTTTACGAGTAAAAACAGCTATCACTTTGAACCTCAGAAAACAAGACATTTATTTTATAGATCTATACAAAAAACTGGTATTAAGTATAAAAATGTGGACTACACAAGAACTAACCTCTTAAAACACAAAAACGCAACCCACTATTTTAAAGCAAATTGCGTTTTTTTTAAGTGACCCCGGCAGGATTCAAACCTGCAACCCTCAGAGCCGAAATCTGATGCGCTATTCAGTTGCGCCACGGGGCCGGTATTCAGTTGTCAAAAATTACGAATAATTCGTGACCGCGATGACTTTTTATAATTCACTGCTAACTTAACTTCTTTTTAACTATTGCCGAAATTGTTTTTCCGTCAGCTTTGCCGGTTAGTTCAGAGGAAGCGATTCCCATCACTTTTCCCATATCTTTCATTCCGCTAGCACCGGTTTTAGCAATTATCTCATCAACTTTTGCTTCAATCTCAGCTTCACTTAATTGTTCGGGGAGAAAAGTTTCAATTACCTTAGCTTGTTTTTCTTCGGGTTCTGCCAGGTCTTCCCTGCCCTGTTCCCTATAGATAACCGCGCTTTCTTTACGCTGTTTTACAAGTTTTTGTAAAAGCTTTAATTCCTCTTCTTCGGTAAGCCCGTCTTTTGCAGAACTCTCGGTATTTGCCAACAAAATAGCACTTTTTACAGATCTTAAAGCTTCCAGCTTTTCGCGATCTTTAGCTTTCATCGCCACCTTCATCTCTGTCATTACCTTATCTTGTAGACTCATACTCTTTTCCTATTTATTTCTGATTGTACAGAAAATCAATTTCAGCAGCGAAGATAAAATTTTAAAATTAATTTTAGCACTAATTCCTGCTTCAAAATTAAGTAACTTGAAAATTATTAAAACCATTATTTATGAAAAAGCTTCTCTTTATCCTATTGTTATTTATAAGTGTTTCAGGGTCAGCACAGAGTCGATTTACGCAAGATATTTTTCAGCTACAAAACATCGAAACCCAAACCTATGCAACAAAAGATGGCGTAGATTTAAAACTCGATATCTATCAACCGGCAAAAGACACCATGCAAAACCGTCCGATAATCATTTTTATGCACGGCGGGGGCTTTGCAGGTGGTACGCGCACCAATCCCAACGAAGTTAATTTTGCCAAAGCAGCAGCCAGAAAAGGCTATGTTGCCGTGCAAATTTCCTATCGTCTTACCCGAAAAGGCAAATCTTTTGGTTGCGATTATAAAGCTGAAGGAAAAATGGAAACTTTTCAACTGGCTGCAGAAGATTTTATGGATGCTGTAAATTATATGGTTCAGCAAAAAGACACGTATCGTATAGACCCATCTAAAGTTATCGTTGGCGGAAGTAGTGCTGGTGCAGAAGCTGTGCTAAATGCAGTTTACAACGAACGTTTAATGTTTAGCGATGTCTCACGATACCAAAATTTTGATTTCGCTGGGGTTTTCTCCCTGGCCGGCGCATTGGTGGATGCAAGGTATATTAACGAAGAAAATGCCATTCCAGGGGTCTTTTTCCACGGAACCGAAGATAATCTGGTACCTTATGGAACCGCTCCTCATCACTGGTGCAACCGCAAACAACCAGGCTATATTATGTTGGATGGTGCCAAAACAATTACTGAAAAATTAAAAGAATTGAATACCTCTTATATGCTTTATAGTTTTGAAGGCGGAAAACACGAACATTCCGGGATGCCTTTTGACTATTTATCTGAAGTATTCGATTTCTTTAATTCGGTTTTTCTTAATGAAGAAAAATTACAGGTAGAAGTTTGGAAATAATTTCTAGACATTAATTTTATTTGCATATACCAAAGTTTAAAAATAGGGCGTATGTTCAATTTAGCGCAGGTCGAAACTTAATATTGACTCAAAAAGTTTTCGATTTCAAGGATGGGAGCAGCGCTTAGTGTTGTAAAGAAAAACAGATAAATTTAATCGGCGTGGATCATTTTTTTAAAGCTAAAAGCCTTTAAAACACTAAATATTTGTGTATTCGTGGCAACTTTTCTTACTCTTTAAACTTCAATGCATTAATTCAATATCGCCCATTTTTGTAGCTGTCTAAAAGAAACAAAGACATTTCACAAAAAAAACCGCTGAGCTAATAAATAACTCAACGGTTTTAAAAAATCAATAAAAGAAATTTCTATACTCTATTATGCGGTTTTATTCGGTTACCGAAAACGTATTGGTAAACTCGTGATCTGAACTTCCGGCTACAAATACTTCAAATTCCCCGGGTTCTAATACATATTCCAAATCTGCGTTATAAAATTTAAGTTCTTCGGCCGTTAGCTGGAAAGTCACTTCTTTAGACTCGCCTTTTTTCAGCATTATTTTCTTAAACGCTTTCAATTCCTTCATGGGCGGAGTGATACTTCGCACTTTGTCGTGAATGTACAATTGTACCACTTCTTCTCCATCATAATCGCCGGTATTGCTAATAGTAGTAGTCACGGTTATACTTCCGTTTTCATTCATACTATCGGCGCTTAGCGTGGTTTCTCCATATTCAAATTCGGTGTAGCTCAAACCATATCCAAATGGCAACAAAGGGCTATTTCCCACATCTAAATAATTCGATTTAAATTTCTGAAATTCATCTGGAGAAGCAGACGGTCTTCCGGTTGTCTTCATCCTGTAATAAATAGGAATTTGTCCTACATTGCGAGGCCAGGTAGCGGTGAGTTTTCCGCTGGGATTGTAGTCTCCAAAAAGTACATCGGCCACAGCATTACCGGCTTCAATACCGGGATGCCAAACCTGAAGAATACTTACCGGCAAATCCATTTCTTCAGAAATAACTAAAGGTCTTCCGCTCATTAACACTAACACCACAGGTTTTCCTGTTTTTACCAATTCACGGATCATCTTCTTCTGACTGTCTGGAATACTAAGATTGGTACGGTTGGCAGACTCTCCACTCATTTCAGAAGCTTCTCCAACCACTGCTACAATCACATCGGCATCTCTTGTAGTCTCCATGGCTTCTTTTAGTAATTCTTCGGGAGATTCATCTGAAATTTCAATACGAGGGCCAAACACATTAATTTTTTTAGCGAATGCCGTATCGTTGCTAATGTTAGCCCCTTTTGCATACGTAATTTTAGCATTTGGCGCCACATTTTTCATTCCTTCTAAAATAGGCGTGGAAAGTTGTGGATTTCCGGTTGGCGCCCAGGTTCCCAGCATATTATTCTTATTGTTGCCTAAAGCTCCCACTAAAGCAATTTTAGCATCTTTGGCCAGGGGTAGGGTGTTCTCATGTTTTTTAAGTAAAACAAAAGAACGTCTTGCCGCTTTTCTGGCTACTGCTTTATTTTCTTCGGAAAGAATATCTTTCTGGGGCCTGCTGTCGTCTGAATATAAATAAGGATCGTCTAAAAGCCCCAATTTATGTTTTGCTTCAAGGATTCTTCGCGCTGCTCTGGTAATCTGTTCTTCAGAAACCTTTCCTTCATCTACAGATTTTTTCAATGTAGTTAGAAAACCTTCCCCAACCATATCCATATCCAGCCCCGCATTAATCGCTAAAGCTGAAACATCCTGTAAATCTCCCAGGCCGTGGGCAATCATTTCATTTACCGAAGTATAATCTGAAACTACAAAACCTTCAAACCCCCAACGCTCACGCAATAGATCGGTTAATAACCATTTATTACCGGAGGCGGGCACGCCGTGAATATCGTTAAAAGAGGTCATCGCACTGGCAACACCGGCATCTACCGCGGCTTTATAAGGTGGCAAATATTCGTTAAACATTTTTAGCTTACTCATATCTACCGAGTTGTAATCACGCCCAGACTCCGATGCTCCATAGAGAGCCAGGTGTTTCACAGTAGCCAGCATAGTTGCGGGTTTTGTAAAATCGTTGCCCTGGTAACCTTCTACCATGGCCCTGGCTACTTGCGAACCAAGATATGGATCTTCTCCTGCTCCTTCCGCTATTCTACCCCAACGAGGATCCCGTGCTATATCAACCATTGGTGAAAAGTTCCAGTTAATCCCATCGGCAGTTGCTTCTTTTGCGGCAATTTGTGCCGTTTCTTTAATGAGGTCCATATCCCAGCTGGACGAAAGTCCCAGGGGAATAGGAAAGGTAGTTTTGTACCCGTGAATCACATCAGATCCAATTAATAAAGGAATTCCCAAACGGGATTCTTTTACGGCCAATTCCTGCGCCTGGCGCACTTTTTCAGGGCTGGAAACGCCAAAAACACCGCCAACATTACCTTCTTTAATTTTGGTTTCCACACCTTCACTCACTACCGAGCCGGTAGCCACACCGCCCCCGGGAGTAACCAGGTTTAACTGACCTATCTTTTCCTCTAAGGTCATTTTTTTGAGTATTTCTTCTACTTCCGGAATTTTTGTTTGTGCCTGTAGCACGAATGTTCCTGCCAGAAGAAATAGGCTAATTGACATTACAATATTTCTCATATTTATAGGTTTAATTAATCAACAAAATTTTTATTCTACGTGTATTATTTTAGAGCGTTCTGAAATTCCATTTTCATTAAAAGCTTCAATACTGAAGTAATATTCGGTATCCCGATCCAGGTTGCGCATGAAGTGTTCGTTTTCATCATAAATTAACCACGACTGGTATAATTTATCTGGCGCAATACCCCAGCGAATATTATAGCCCTGGGCTCCCTTTACCGCATTCCAGGAAAAAGAAGCATCTCTACGGTCTTCTTGCCGGGAGATTTTAAAGCCTCTAACCTTTCCTGGCTTCCTGCCCAGACCTTTTCCAAAAACCCTAATTTCTGATAATGCAAAGTTATTTCCCGGCACCTCAATATTATTATAGCGCACATATTTTGCTTCTACAGGCTGGTTTAAGGTGATGTAAGCATTTGGCGTATCTTTAAAACTATTACTTCTATCTACAACAGTTTCCCAGTCATTACCGTTTTTTGAAACTTCTATGGTAAACCGGTGGCGCAGACCTTCAGTACGGGTATAAATACCCGACTCCTGATCGTGAAAATTCAACTGAAAAGCATAAATATTACCGGGGGAAAGCATTTCAATCTCAACCCATTGTTTATCGTCATTGGCTTCAGCTACCCAAAAAGATTTCGGACTTTCATCGGTTAATACTTTCGAAATAATTTCACCTTTACCGTTTTTTTCCAGTGGCATTTCAGTAATATCATAATCACCGTCGGTGGCGGTACTCTTTCTCACCTGCATTTGTGAAGAGGAAACCGTGGCTTTCCCTTTATAAGAAAGCAACATCCAACCATTGTGTAGCCCCGCTTTCGTGGGATGATTTGGACCGTACAAAGGATAATCCCCATAAGCGGTAATCGTGTACATTAAACCTTCTTCATCAAAATAGGTAGGAAACATAGCTAACCTACGCTCCCAATGGGAATTGGAGGCCAGGGCCATGGTGGCAAAATGCCAATACTGCCCATTAGTTTGCTGCATAGTGATCCCGTGTCCGGCACCATTGGTAAAGCCGCCGGGCTTAAAACTCATAGGATTGTTTTTCATATATTTAAATGGTCCTAACGGCGATTCTCCTACATAAGCGGCATCGGCATACACATTAAATTGCGTCCCGGGGGCTGCGTATTGCAAATAATATTTACCATCGTGTTTTGTCATGGAAGCACCTTCCATATAACCTTCTTTTAAAGTGGGATGGTAATTATTCTGTCCAAAACGCTCCCAGCCGTGTTCTTCTTCTACCAGATTAATAAGCTCTTTTTCCACGCCGGTTTCAATAAAACGATCGTCTTTATTCAGCATTTTTACCTTTATGGGATGAACATTAGACGAGCCCCAATACAAATAGGTCTTCCCATCATCATCTATAAATAATTCTGAATCCTGGATATTGTTTGATATAGATGCAGTTGGTGTCCATTCTCCTTTTTTAGGATCATCGGTATAGAGAATACTTCCATAACCTGCAGGATCACCGGCAAAATAAACCAGGGAATCTTTATAATTGAAAGCGGTTGGGGCATTGGAGCCCTCAAAAAACCATTGTTTTGGTTTTATAAATTCCCAATTTATTAAATCGGTAGAATGCCAATAACCAAAAGACCGGGTAACGAACATATAGTATTCTCCACGAAATTCTATTACCGCAGGATCGGCACCCGAACGATAGGAAAGGTTACGGTGGGAGTTATAAACCATATAAGTATAGTCCAGGTCTAAAGGGTTGATATAAGTTTCTGGCACTATTTCCTCTGATTCCTGCGCTTGAACAAGGAAACTAAATAATAAAGCCGCCGTAATAAATATGTAATTGAAACTTTTCATTTTTTATATCTTAAGCAGATTAATAATTGCTAACTGTTTTTCTATGGCGTGCGCTTTTGTGAAAACAGCCACGGTAACAAATTAGGCTCGGCAAAAGCTGAATCCCAGCTGTTATGATTATCGTTTGGATAAAGCGATAATTTCGCATTCCCGCCATGGTGATTAATAGCCCTGGCCATAGCTTCAGAATACTTTGGCTGTACTACATCGTCTTTCTTTCCATGGAAAATCCAAATATTGAAATCTTTTGGATAAGCTTTGGCTATTTCGGGATTTGCGCCGCCACAAATGGCAAATGCCGCAGCAAACATATTAAGTCTTTTATACAAAATCTCATAAGTCCCCATACCTCCCATAGATAGACCGCCAACATAAATCCTGTTAGTATCTACAAAGTCCTTGCTACTCATAGTATCCATTAAACCCATTACCAATTGCAGGGATTTTGTCGCTGTTTTTTTATTCTGAAAATCGAATTGCAGCGGCATGGTTTCTCTATTTACATCTACTCTCGCCCAGTAATCCTCTTTTGGAGCCTGCGGAAATATTACAATAGCTTCAAACTTATTTCGATTTTTCAGAAACATTTCACTACCGTGGGTTAATTGTGATTCATTATCATTTCCTCGCTCTCCCGCTCCATGAAGAAACAAGATTAATGGATATTCTTTTTCTTCAGAAAAACCTTCTGGAAACATCACCCGATAATTCAGGGTGTCGCCGTTTTTGGTAAATTGTTCTTTCTTAAATTGTTCATGGTTCTGAGAAAAAACCAGTACCGGAAAACATAAAAACAATAAAATTAATTTTCTTTTCATCTTCATCAGTTTTAGTATGCTAATTAAGCTAAAAACCTCACTGGTTTCAAAAACCTGTGAGGTTTCTGTTAAAATCAATTTTAATATTTAAATCCTAATTTATCCAGTCCCTCTTTTACTTCAGGTGCTCCCATAAACAGGTCCCAAATAAGCCCTGAACGGTAATTTTCTATCATCACTACTTGTGGCCCCTGGTCTATTGCCAGATATTTTTGCGCCACCCAGTCTTCATCTTCTAAGCTATAGGCATCATAAAAACCTGCAGGACCCCATAAAAGATCGTGCTTATCTTCATAAAAATAGCGCATAGCCCGCAGGGATAATTCTGGCGTATAAGGAATAGAACTAATTGCTGCGGTAGGCGCTACTACTCCTCTATCATTATCTGGCGCGTGGGCCGTGTAGCCAATACTATTATCTTCTCTCCTGGTGTAACTAGCCGTTATGCCCCAGGAATTTTCATTGTAGGTTTCAAAGTTTTTAGGGTTCTCCTGGGCATATTCATAATTAATCTTGGTATTATTTACATTCAAATCCCAGTAATTGGCATATTTATCTGAAAGACCGGTGGGATTAAGCCCCGTATAAGAATAATGTGCCCAAAACAAAGGCCCTGTTTTATCCCCAACAACATTGTATTTTAGAATTAACGGAATACCATAGGCTTCTTTATTGGAAACAATATTTCCGCTTCGCGCCCAGCCATTGTGATATACCTCTGGATTTGTTGCGTGCGTTGGCGAAGCTGCTGCCAATACATAAGTTACCAGGCATTCATTATAGCCTTCAATAAAGAAATCCTTTTCAAAATCATACTCTTTAGACCAGTGCCAAATTAGACCCTCCCGGTTATTAGTGTACCAATTCCAGTCTATTCCTTTCCAGAGTTGATCATATTTCTTAGCAACGCTCTTTTCTTCTTCATTACCGTCTTTTAAGTATTCTCTAACCACTATAAAACCCTGGGCTAAAAAAGAGGTTTCTACAATATCCCCTCCATTATCTTTATTTCCAAAAGTTTCAGTCTCACCGGTTTCACCATTTATCCAATGCGGAAATGCCCCATGGTATTTTTCTGTTTTTTCAAGAAAATCGGCAATTTTATTTAATCTTTTCACGGCTTCGTCCCTGGGAATAAAACCCCGTTCAATCCCGGCAACGATCGCCATTAACCCAAACCCAGAACCTCCGGTAGTGACAACGTGGGCGTCATCTTTTGGGTAAACTCCATCTGGATGATAGCGTTCCCGTGCCATTCCGGAATTTGGCTCGGCATAGTCCCAAAAATATTTTAAGGTTTGTCTTTGTACAATATCCAACAACTCTTCATCACTTAATGTTGTAGTTTCTTCTTCAGTATTATTTGAAGAATCGGTGTTTTTTGTCTTCTTATTATTACAGGCTACCAGAAGTAAGCCTAAGAGAATGATATTAAAAAGCCTGGATATTTTCATTGTTCTGTGTTTATAAAGGAAAAAATATGCTGCACTGTATGGTGAGAATGCAGCATATTTTAAAGCTAACTCATAATTTTAAAATTAGTAACCCGGGTTTTGCTCCAGTAAACCGCCAGACAGGTTAATCTGTTCCTGCGGAATTGGGAAAACCTCGTGTTTGTTTGCCTGGAACCCAAGCGGACCAAATACTTCTGGTCCCCTGCCCTGGCGCACAACATCGAAATAACGATCAAACTCCATCCCAAATTCCAGACGGCGTTCTTGCCAAATAATCTTTCTAAGTTCTGCCTGTCCCGAAGTGGTCACTGCAGGAAGTTCTACCCTGCTTCTCACCTGGTTAAGCTTGTTTAAAGCCTCTCCAGAATTACCCAGTTCATTATTTGCCTCAGCATTCATTAATAAAACATCGGCATAACGTAAAACGATCATATTTTGCTCTGCTCTATTCACGTTTAACGGGCTGGAATACATTTTCTCGCTATAACGAGGATTAGGTGCATCTTCACTTACGATTGCGCTTACGTTTTCATCGTTTTTGTAAAGCTCATTATCATACATCACTTCACCCCTGTAAATAATAGTAGCTTCCCTTCTTATGTCATCATTTTGAGCCCTATAAGCATTATCAAGGTCTTCAGAAGGAGTATTAAAGCCCCATCCCCATTGACCGCGAACACTTTGACTTGCAGAAAAATTATTTATCGCCAGGTTTTCTGAAGCGCTACCCTGTACTTCAAAAATTGATTCTACAGTGTTTTCATTCTGAATTCTCCAAAGTTCTTCATAATTAGGATGAAGTGCATACTGTCCAGAAGCAATTACCTCATTAGTAAGCTCAAGTACCTCCTGCCAGTTACCGCGGTACATTTGCACTTTGGCTAAAAGTGTTTTGGCTGTACCAGAACTAACCCGGCCTGTTTCCGGTGGGGTTAAGGGTAAGCCTTCCGCAGCATTCTGTAAATCGGCCACAATAAACTCATAAACTTCTTCCTTGCTTCTACGAGTTAACAAGGTTTTTTCATCATTAGGGTCTGTATCTTCAGTTACAATTGGCACTCCACCAAAAATGCGCACCAGGCTCCAGTAATGGTAAGCTCTAAAGAAGCGAAACTCTGAAACTAAAGCGTCTTTCTCTGCTTCTTCTGCTCCATTTACGGGATCGGTTACAATGTTTATTCCGGTATTGGCATAAGCCACACCTTTATAATTTGCACCCCATAAACCTTCAAAAGAAGGATCTGTAGCATCAAAAGTGAAGTTTTCTAACTTATCCTTATCTGCTCCCGTATCTCCCGGTGCGCTTCCTTTGTTTGCATCATCTGTAGTAATACTGGTCACTCCTATGTAAGAAAAAGAATGCTGACTGTAATCTAATAAATGATTGTATGATGAGTATAAAGGCTTGATAATATTGTCTCCCTGAAAATAGCCACTATCTACCGTAGGCTTTCCTTCGGTTGGCACTTCCAGATAATCGTCTGAACAGGAAACCATCCCCACGGCTACAAAAGCAGCCATGGTTTTGATTAAGTTCGTTTTATTTATTTTAAAATTCTTCATTTCTTATTTTTTTTAAAAGTCAAGATTAATACCTAACAAATATTTAGCGGTAGTTGGGTAAGCATTCAATTCTAAACCAGAATCGAGCACACCTCTTGGCAACTCTGGGTTGTAACCACTGTAATTAGTAAAGGTTAACGCATTTTGTGCGGTTGCATAAATACGTAATCGTGATATTTTAATAAGGTCTAAAAAGTCCTGATTAAATGTGTATCCCAGCGTAATGTTATTTACCCTTAGGAAATCACCATCTTCTAAGTAATAATCTGATGGTTCTGGCACCGCATTAAAAGCAGCCGGACCTCCCTGGAAGCCATTGCCGGGTACATAACGTTCGTTAAATAGCGCCTTGTCAATGTTTTCTCCATTAAAACGGTTCGCTCTAAGTCCGTTATACACCTTATTTCCTACGTTTCCGAATAAATCTGTAGAGAAATCCAGTTGTTTGTAATTAAGCGACACGTTTATACCATAGTAAAAATCTGGCTGGTAAGAGCCCATAAACTGGCGGTCATCTTGTGAAATTTGACCATCGCCATTTACGTCAACATAACGGAAATCCCCAATTTTAGCGTTTGGTTGGTTACTGTTATCCAGTTCTTCTTGAGTTTCAAAAACACCATCGGTTTTATATAACCAAAAAGTTCCCAGCTCTCTTCCTTCAACGGTTCTTGTAACTGTTTTACCGTTGTTCAAACTACCACTGGTAATAAAAGGCGATGCATTTTCAATTACAGGGTTAATTTTAGAAAGCTCGTTGTCATTGGCAGTGATATTAAAGCCAATATTATACCCAAAGCCATCATCTTCAGCTTGTTCCCCCCAGTTAATAGAAAACTCTACTCCTTCGTTTTTAATATTTCCGGCGTTAGTGATAAACTCATTATCACCAGAAGTTTGCGGCAGGGCAAGTGGGAAAAGAATATCTTCTGTCTCTTTATTGTAATAAGTAAACTGACCGGTTAAGCGGTTTTGAAAGAATCCGAACTCAAGACCAAGGTCCAGTTCTTTGGTAGTTTCCCATTTGAGATTGTCGTCATAACGCTCAATAGATGTTCCACCGGTAACCACACCACCAGGGAATGGATATTGGCTAAAATCTACCAATTGCAAGAATTGACCGGAGTCTATCCTATCATTTCCTATAAGACCATAACTGGCACGTAATTTTAAATTACTTAGCGTAGTTTGATTATCAAAGAAGCTTTCGTTGCTAATATTCCAGGCAAGACCAAAAGAAGGATAATATTTAATACGTTGATTCTTATTAAATTTAGAAGAACCTTCCCTACGAATCGTAGCGTTAAAAACATAGCGGGAATCATAGTTATATAGTAACCTGGAAAAATAAGCTACCCTGGTAGATTTATCCCCTCCGTTCTCTACATTCTGTCCTTCTTTCTCTCCAAGGTTTAAATATAAAAGGTTGTCACTAGGTGGCACGCCTCGTCTTGAACCAGATAGGTATTCTGAAGTAAAACGTTCGGAAGTTAAGCCCAGGGTTAAGTTGAAGCTGTGCTTCTCGAACCTCTTATCTATAGTAAAGAAGTTATCCCAGTTAAAGCGTTCAGCATCATTATCCTGAATCCTTAAAGTTTGATTTTGGTTATTAAATTGCGTACTACTTTCGTTAGCAATTTGATAACGCGCTGCATAAGCCCTAATTTTTTGTCTCAATACGTTTACCCCTAAACTTGAGCGGAAAGTCAACCAGTCGAAAATATCGGCTTCTCCCCATACATTTCCAGAGATACGCACCTTTTCATTTACACTACTGTTGTTTTGTCCTTCTGCTACCGGGTTCCCAACGTTGTTCAGGTTGGTATTTCTAAACGTTCCATCTTCGTTCCTTACAGGAATAGTTGGTGATTGTTTATAGGCAGTAGTAAATACATTTAATGGAGGCACATCACCATCAAAAGCGGCGGTAGAGGGATTGAAACCCCTTGACCTTATTAAGTTGATGTTGTGCCCCACCCTAATATTATCATTTAACCTATAAGTATTATTTAAACGAACAGATAGACGCTCGTAGGAATTTCCTTTAAGTGTACCTTCTTCGTCTAAATAACCGGCAGAAAGATAGTAATCGGCTTCGTCGGTTTCTCCTGAAACCGATACTGAATATTTCTGAAAGATCCCATCCCTGGTAATATTGTCCATCCAGTTGGTAGAGGACAAATTAGCAATTTCACTTTCTGTAAACGCAGGATCCTTATCAATTCTGGCCAGCGCTTCATTGGTATATTGCGCATACTCCCTGGCATTTGCCAGATCTACCTGATTGGATAGTACGTTTACACCGGTAGTGGAACTAAGGGAAACTTTCAATTTTCCTTTACCAGATTTAGTAGTAATCAATACTACCCCATTAGCACCCCTGGCACCATAGATTGCGGTAGATGAAGCATCTTTAAGTACATCCATACTTTGAATGTCGTTATTATTAATACCACTAATATCATCGGTAATCACACCATCTACTACATACAAAGGATCTGCTCCCCCCAGAACTGAGATAGAACCACGAATTCTTACCTGGCCTACACTTCCCGGTGCACCATCGTTAATTACCTGCACCCCGGGCAGCTTTCCCTGGGCAGCCTGCAATACTGAGTTGGTTGGCGAATCGTTAATTTCGTCTGCTTTTAGGTTGCTTATAGTTCCTGCCAAATCCCGCGATTTTGCTTTACCATAACCAACTACTACAACCTCATCTAATTGAGCTGCATCTTCTTGTAGCGTAATGTTGTACTCATTTTTTTGCTGAATAGTAAATTCCTGGGCAACAAAACCTAAGTAAGTTACCCTTACTCCATCTCCTACTTCGACATTTTCCAGGGTGTAATTCCCATCGAAATCGGTTACAGAATAAATTTCCTTGTCAATCACCTTTACCTCTGCTCCCGGTAAAGGGATTTCATTTTCGTCCATAATAACCCCTGTCACTGTTTTGGAATTCTGAGCAAATCCAAAACCTGAAATCAGGATCATAAAAATGGAAAATAGCTTTAGTTTCATACGGTTAAATTTTACTGAATTTTAACTTAAAGATAAGCCCGAATGAACTGAAATCGCAAACGATGTAGTACACAACTGATACATCATAATATAAAAACACATACAATTTTGATCGACAAACACTTAGCAACTAGGTGATGTAAATAAAAACGCCGTAAAAAACTATTTGTAGTAGTATTGTTGTGGTAAAATTTCATAAAAATCACTACTCAAAACTAAAAATATCATAATTTTATGACTGATTTATTTGTTAAATATAATTTTGAAAATTCCTAGTTATGATGTTTTA
Source organism: Salegentibacter echinorum (assembly GCF_900129445.1). Lineage (GTDB taxonomy): Bacteria > Bacteroidota > Bacteroidia > Flavobacteriales > Flavobacteriaceae > Salegentibacter > Salegentibacter echinorum. The sequence continues at coordinate 133,428 of NZ_FQVT01000004.1, read as the reverse complement.
TTGAACCGTTATTTTAAATAATTTCACTCCTAAATGGTAACAAAAAGCGCTTAATTAGTCCTTTAATTTTTGTTAGTAAAACTCTAAGTGATATTATTACTTATTTTTTTTGATTAAGAGTTTCTAAACTTGAATACTATCACATCTTAAACAAAAACAACCTTATCATAATTCTGAAAAATGTCATCTTTTTTAGCTAAATCAAAAATTTTGTTTCTATAGAAATAAGCAAATTTACTAACTCATTATTTCTGACTCCAATTTTTAACAGTCGTTGACAATATCTTAATCTTAATTTATTCATTCAGAACCTTTCGGCTATAGCCTATCTTGACGGGCAGTAGAAAGGTTCAAGATTAGCAGTTATCGGAGTAAAAATTTTCATTCCTTCCACAAGAGAAAAAGTTCCTCCTAGTTGGAAAGACACCTCATCTCACAAGTAATAGTTAGATTACACTACAGTGATTATTTTCTACTACTATATTTAAAAAAAAGCTGCTCTAATCATTCTAAGAACAGCTTTCATAATTCAACAACAAGAATATATTCAAACTACCATCCTGGATTTTGAGGCATATCTGGTGTTTGAATTAATTGATCCTCAGGAATAGGAAACAAGTTATGTTTTTCCTTAAAGTCTTTACCGTCTGCTGCCATGGCAGCCTCAGCCTGACCAGTTCTAATAAGGTCGAACCAACGATCATGTTCAAAAGCTAATTCAAGTCTTCGTTCTTCCCAAATTTGTTTTCTCAACTCTGCCTGACCTAATCCAGTTACATTATTTAAATCCACTCTATTTCGTACCTTATTCAAAGCGGTCTCAGCGACATCGGTCTGTCCTAATTCATTTGCAGCTTCTGCCTTAATAAGGTAAACTTCGGCAAGTCTAATCACCCTTATATTTTTATCTCCATCCCCGGCACCTGCATTAGCACTAGAATATGCTTTCTCATTGTAGCGCGGATTTTCTACAGAAGAGCTCACTTCTCTCCCATCCCACAGTATTTCACCTGCAAAAATTATAGTTGCGTTCTTCCTAATCTCATCACCCTGGGCATCAAATGCATCGACAAGGCTTTGAGAGGGATTATTAAATCCCCAGCCCCAGCCACTGGTGCCACGAGCTCCCTGGGTGGTAGAATACTGTTGCACTCCATGGGCGATAGGTTCGCCACGTGCTTGAATTTCAAAAATAGATTCAGACCCATTTTCCGAATATTCACGCCAAATATCCTCGTAATTTGGCTCTAAACTGTACTCGCCAGATGAAATTACATCATCTGCATATTTCAGTGCATCAGCCCAATTTTCCTGATATAAATGTACCTTAGACAATAAAGCTGTCGCAGCACCATTTGTGGCACGACCAAGATTTGCTGTTGAATATTCGCTTTTAGCGGGCAGGGCATCCATAGCATATAAAAGATCTTGCTTTATATAGTTATATACTTCTTCTTTAGAGTTTCGTACAGAAAGATCTGCCTCGGGGTCAATTACCGGTTCTCCGTTTTCAAATGTTATTTCTCCCTGAATATGGACAGCCCCAAAGGATCGCACTAAAAAGAAATAGGTATAAGCCCTCAAAAACCTCGCTTCACCTATTATTCGCTTCTGCATTTCAGCATCGGTAGATTCCAGCTCGGAATACGCAATAGCGTAATTAGCTCTACCAATAGTTTTGTACCAGTGCGTGTACATAGCTTCCACCGATGGTACTGTACTTGTAAAATTCAGATCATCCAAAAAATGTTTATCTGCACCAGTTCCACCGGGATTGGCTCCTTTATCACCATTATCTGATATAATTTCAGTAATTCCCAAATAAGAAAATGCATAAGGCCATTCTGTAAACATTCCATAAATACCGTTTACAAAATCTTCTGGCACAAAATTTTCATCTCTATCTTCAGCTGCGATATTTTCTTTCGATTCTACATCCAGGAAATCTTCGCTGCACCCAATTAGAAATAAAGCAAAAATTCCGAAGACTGCCGTTTTAATATATTTATCTTTCATAATTGATTTTTTATAATTTAATATTTACCCCAACCAAAAAAGTACTTGAAAGAGGATAAGCGTCAAGCTCCAATCCAGATCGACCATAAGGTCCTTGCGCATTCGAATTATCTGGATTATAACCGCTTATTTCTGGGGTGAATCCAGAGTATTCAGTTATCAATATAGGATTTTGAGCAGAGACATATACCCTTACATTATCTATAAAATTTGAAAAGGACGGCAGGGTATAGCCTAAAGTAATGTTGTTGATTCTAAAAAAATCACCATTTTCCAAATAGTAGCTTGAAGCTTGAATATCACGATCTGCGCCAGGATTACTATTTGTACTACCCTCACCTGTCCAACGATTATTAAATGTATCTGCCGTGATATTTTCACCGCCAATTCGGGCATTTTTTAATCCGTTAAACACTTTATTTCCACCTACACCATATCCATCAACACTAAAATCGAAATTATCATAACTAAGGGAAATATTTATTCCATAGTTATAGCTTGGAATGTAGGTTCCCAGAAATACTTTATCCCTTTCGTCTATAGCACCATCATCATTTTGGTCAATATACCTTAGATGACCGGGTCTCGCACCACCAAGTGATGCATTGTTATCAATTTGCTCCTGGCTTTGCCAAACCCCCTCAACATCATACATCCACCAAGATCCTAATGGCTGACCTTCTTCCAACCTTTTTGTAGAAACTCCGCCTAAACCAGTACTTCCACCTAACTGACCATCATAATTCCTTTGAACATTGGAAACTTCATTATGATTATAAGAAAAATTAGCTCCCACATTATATGAAAATTTATCTCCTATTTGGTCACTCCAATTTACTGCAAATTCAACTCCTTCATTAATCACTTCTGCACCGTGATCAAAAAATCTATTTGCAAATGTAGAATTTAAGAGTGGCTGTACTTCAAGAATTGTATTCTCTGTATTTCTTCGATAATAGTCCAGACTACCAGAAAGTCTATTATCTATTAGTTCATAATCAAGTCCTACACTCAATTCTTCTACTACTTCCCAACTAAGGTTACGAGCTAAAGAACCAATATATGCCCCGAAAACCAAATCCTGGTCAGGCCCCAAAACATAATTCTGTGAGCCACTGTCTGGATCAGTGAGGATTTGTGTAGTATTTAATGGTACGTTAGCATTGCCCAGTTTTCCCCAGGAGCCTCTTAATTTTAGGAAATTTACTACCTCATTACCTTCTAAAAAATTCTCTCTTGAAAGGGTCCATCCTACACCAACCGCGGGAAATGTCCCCCAGTAATCAGAATTATTTTGAAAGGTACTTGAGCCGTCCCTGCGAATAGTGCCTGTCAAATAATATTTTCTAGCATAATTATACTGCAACCTTCCAAAATAGGACAAGAAATTTGTAGGAGTATAACTAAATTGGTTCACTTGCTTATCATATTGGTCTGTAGCGTGCTTTATACTCCAATACTGACTTGCTTCTGGAACATCATAGGCAGTATAACTATCGGTCATTCCAATTCCTATTTGTTCTTTCGAGCCACCCAGGGTAACATCTAAACTATGATCTTCAAAAGATTTTTTATAATTTATAAAATTATCCCAGTTGTACTTAAAACTTTCTCTGGAATTGAATCTTAGCGAGTTATTAGCATATTGGGTGTTTTCAGGATTATCCTTCTTTAATCCTTCAAATTGCTCCTCAGTTCTCGTTGGATCATTGGCCAAATACCTAGCCTTATTAGGATTAAAACTTCTACTGCGAACAAATATTTTCCTTGCACCAAAACGTGATGTGAAAATAAAGTCTTCAGTAATTTCTAATTCCGCAGTAACACTACCCTGAATATTGAAAGACTTATTTTTTTCATTTGAGAAGTTGAGGGCTGCAACTGGATTCCCATGACTGGTTAAATTACCTATACTTTCATCTGAGCCAGCAATATAAGTAGCTTCGCCGGTAGTCCTATTATAATAAGCTCCTCCATAACGGCCATTTTCATAAAAAACCGGCACTAAAGGTGATTGCCTAAATGCGGTATTAAAAATTCCAAATGGTTTAGGCGTTTCATCCCTAAAAGCAAGGTTTAAATTTTGTGTGATTTTAAGTCTGTTATCAAATAATTTATAAGTATTATTATTCGTAATAGTAGATCTTCTAAATTTTTGACCAATTAACAGTCCTTCCTCTTCATAGTAATCATAACTAAAGAAATAATCTATATTTTCAGAACCACCAGAAACATCAAAAGACGTATTGTTAACACTACCAATGTGTGTAACTTCATCATACCAGTCTGTATCATAGCGTTGATCCTGACTTAAACGATCACCGCCTATCGCATCATTTTCCTCATTGAAGTAGGTCACATACTGTTCAGCATTCGCCATTTTCACAGGATTCAAAGTAGGCTTAGCTCCATAATAACTTCTAATTCCAAACTTGGCTTTACCTGATTTTCCTTTTTTCGTTGTAACTATTATTACACCGTTTGCAGCCCTTACACCATAGATCGCAGCAGAGGAAGCGTCTTTAAGAAAGTCTATGGACTCAATATTACCTGGGCTAATATTTTGAATATCACTTACGGGAACACCATCTACTACATATAATGGATTTCTACCACCTAAGGCAGTACCCAATCCTCTTATAGTTACAGTGGGAGTAGCCCCAGGTGCGGCACTATTCACAATATTTACACCAGAAACTTTACCCTGCAAAGCCTGGGTAGCCGTGGATGAAGGCTGTTTAATAATTTCTTCAGATTTAACACTGCTTATACTTCCTGTTACGTCCTGCTTGCTTTGAGTACCATAACCCACTACAACCACTTCGTCTAGCTGGCCGGCATCTTCCACCATATTTATTTGGTAAGAATCCTGCTGGGTAACTTCTACGTTTTGTGCTTTAAAGCCCAGGAAAGTAACTTGAAAAACATCACCAACTTCAACATTTTCCAGGGAAAAATTTCCATCGAAATCGGCGACAGAAAATATTTCCTTATCTATTACCTTTACCTGAGCCCCAGATAAAGGAACATCGTTTTGATCTATAACAGTTCCTGTTACCGTTTTAGTTTCCTGAGCGAAACCAAAACCTGAAAAGAAAACCAATAGAATGAGAGATAGTTTTAACTTCATAAGTTGAATTTTTGCTTAATTTTAACATAAAGATACGTCCTTTTGCAAAATCTACGCAAACGTTATAGTACACTACCGCTACTTCAAATCACACATGCGTGTAAATGTCTATTTATCAGAAAGTTAAAATTGTAAAAATCAATAAACCCCATAAAGTCATTGATTTTGATGTAGTAATGATGTAATATTTTTTATTCAAAATAGTAGTTAAAACCGTACTTTTCTAAAACTCTTTTATTAAAAAATTTGATAAATTTTCCTTTTTATCGAGTTTCATTTTCTTTCTTAACCGATAGCGGTGCACCTCCACCCCACGTACCGAAATCCCCATTAAAGGAGCGATTTCCTTTGAAGTTAGGTTCATTTTTAAATAAGAACAGAGCTTAAGATCCTTGCTGCTCAACTTAGGGTATCTTTCCAGGATATCTTTGAAAAAATCGGCATGCAATTCATTAAAATTCGTTTCAAAAACCTTCCATTCATCTTTATTTTTAACGGCTTTATTAATTTTATTCATGATATGCTTTACCTTAAACTGGTTGGAAAAATTGTTTTTATCTTTCCCCAATTCATCTTGAATTTCCATTAGCACTTCATTCTTCTTAGCAGCCACCATGGTCGTATTTGCCAGTTCTTTTCTTTTTAAGGTAATTTCATTTAACAAACGCTCCTTCTCTAAAGCACTTAAACGTTCTTTATGCTCCTTTTCAAATTTTTGCTCCAGCAATAATTGTTGCTTTCTAAGCTTTAACTTATTGAACCAGTAGATGCAAAAAACAAGACCTAAAAATAAAATCACATAACCAAATTTCATCCAGGAAGACAAATACCAGGGCGGACTAATCACAAAATCAAAGCTACTGGATTCACTGAGCTTCCCTTGTGGCCCCAGGGCTGTGAACATTACTGTATATTCACCGTGATCTAAATTATGGAGATTTAAACTTCCGTTTTTAATCACGCCGCTTCTGGAATCCTCACCTTTTAATTCATAACTTAAGCCTACAGCATCAGATACAGGTAGGGAAGTCATAACGCTTATATTCCGTGAATTTTTGAAAGGTATCTCCGGAAGCTCATTTAAATTATAACGCTTTTCTATATCCTGAAATCCTTTAACCACAGGTTTACTTATAGAAATAAGCTCCATATCCTTAAAAAGCTTTTTAAGATTAACGCTTGCAAAACCATCATTTAAAGCTACGTAATAAACAGAGTCTTCTTTTCTAACGATTTTCTCATAATTTTTAACCAGCCTGGTATTTAACTTTTCAGAAGCAATTATAGTGCTATTATCAAAATTAGTTAACTCCAGAACGTTTTTACGGGTGTCGTTAAACCAATAGAACTCCCGATCCTTTAGCAGCAATTTATGCCCATTGAATTTGGCCAGCTCTTCAAACCCCTCTATACTATCGTTAAAGGAATTGTAGGTTAACCACTGTTTTCCATTATACAGAGCCAGATGATTATTCACTCTGTAGATATTGGTATTTATAGTATTTCCTCCTCTTGGTAGTTCTATTCTCTTTAGGGCTTTTACGCTTTTCAAATCAGAATTAAGTTGAATGCGATACATACCCTCATAGGGATGGGCAGCCCAAATGATATTATCATCTTCAAAAGCAATATTTTTCACGGGAAAATCTACACGATCCAATCGGGTTAGCGAATTATTGGTAAAATTGAAATTAATGATACCAGTATAGGTGCTAATAAAATAAGAATCGCCAGAAATAGGCGTCATATTAAAACTTCCGGTGGTATTTTCTATAGGAATAAAAGAATCATCTACTACTCTAAAAGTGCCGGTATTATGATTGGCAAAAAGAGTGTTATTAAAAACAGACAGATTCCAGGTATGCCCTTTAGCTCCCTCAATAAGCCTTAATTTGTTATTTTTAAATGTATAAACCCCGGTGTTACTACCAAGATACATCCTCCCATCTTGGAATGCCAAATCATAAACCGCTCCCAATTCTCCGGTATCGTCGGTATAATAATGTATAGGAGAATCAAGTTCTATCCTATCAATACCATTATCAAGGCTCAACCATAAATTACCATGTTTCTGTACAAAACCAAGCACAGTATTATTTTGCAGTCCGTTATTTCTATTCAAAACCAGCTGTGTTCTGTCTTCTTTATCGTAATCTACAAGTCCGTTTTTTACAGTACCAATGATTAAAGATTGATCTGTAGTCATAATATGGTTCAATTCTGAATCCCGTATTATGTTCAATAACTTTTTATCTGGGTACAAGCGTGCCCCTTTTTTGGTGTAAGTGTATAACGCCTCCCGGGTTCCAATAAGCAGTGCTTCATTATCCACAGCCATATCTACGATTAATTGATCCTGAAGTAGTTTTTGATTAGCCATTGGTTTCAGCTTATCTTCATCGTTTAAATAAAACAAGCCTTTATTTCGCACCGCAACTATTAAGCTATCCCGGTAAACGATCATTTTATTGCTTACTACATTATCAATTTCTTTTATTTTATCATCTTCATATTTATAAATCCCGCCGAAAGACCTAAAGTAAATCCTTCCCTTATAAGAAAGAATTCCCCATATTTCTTCGCTCTTCATACTATTTTTTTCTACACTGGGAATTAGGGAAGTATAATAAAGGGCCCCGGTAGCATCTTCTGTCCAATAACCAAATTCTTTATAGGATCCCGTGTAAATTCTATTCTCATTCACAAATACAGATCGAACAATACCTCCATTAGGTAAAGGATGCAACTCCCAGGTCTGTCCATCAAAACTTAGTAAACCCTGATTGTTCGCTACATAGATAATCCCATTTGAAGAAACATCAATTCCCCAATTTTGGCTAGCTGCCTTATAATTTGTAGATGTATAATTATGTATAGGTGGCGTAAGCTCTTGTGAAAAGCCATAAAAACTTAGTAACAAAAGATTTATAAATAAAACAATATGGGCGTTGAGATACTTCATTTATGGCTTTGTGCAGTTTTTGTATAGGTGAATTCTCTAACAAAATTACACAGTTTTTGTATTTTAGCTCTCCTATTTGAAACAAATATTTAAATATGCGCTGTAAAAAATCCCCACTCAACTTAGTTTTCTTTTTGATGTTTTCTCTTTTACTTTTCAATTCCTGTAAGAATTCTTCTGAAGGAAATAAAGAAGACCAAAAAGAAAAACAGAAGAAACCCAATATCGTTTTCATCATGACCGATGATCACGCCGCCCAGGCAATTAGTGCTTATGGTCATCCCATAAGTCAACTTGCTCCAACTCCTAATATTGACAGGATTGCCGAAAATGGTGTAAAGTTCAATCATAATTTTGTGACTAATTCTATTTGTGGTCCCAGCCGTGCTGTAATATTAACGGGGAAACACAGTCACGTTAATGGTTTTAGGATGAACGGTGAAGTTTTTGACGGCTCCCAACCTACCCTTCCAAAATATTTGGAAGAAGCAGGTTATCAAACTGCCCTTATTGGAAAATGGCATTTACACGGCCTGCCACAAGGATTCGATTATTGGAATATATTGGTAGATCAGGGGAATTATTACAACCCAGATTTTATTGATGGAAAAGATACTACTCGCATTAAAGGTTATGCTACAGATATTATTACCGATAAAGGTCTGGATTGGATAAAAAACAAAAGAGAAAAAGATAAGCCATTTATGCTTATGGTGCAGCATAAAGCGCCGCATAGAAACTGGATGCCACCTTTAAGACATATAAACAAATATGACTCGGTAGAATTTCCACTTCCCGATAGCTATTTTGCCGATCACGAAGGACAGGTTGCAGCACAACAGCAACTACAAACAATCTACAGGGATATGTATGAAGGTCACGACCTAAAAATGACGGTTGCGAAAGGAAGTGATTCCCTTAAACACAATCCTTGGAAAACAGATTTTAGAAGAATGACCGATGAACAACGTGCCACCTGGAATGAAGGCTACCGACCTAAAAATGACGCTTTTCACGAGGCCAATTTAAGCGGAAAAGAACTTGCTAGATGGAAAGGACAACGCTATATAAGAGATTATATGGCTACAGTTGCTGCGGTTGATGATGGTGTGGGAAAAATTTTAGATTATCTTGAAGAGTCTGGATTAGCTGAAAATACACTGGTTGTTTACACCACAGATCAAGGTTTCTATTTAGGGGAAAAAGGGTTTTTTGACAAACGTTTTATGTATGAGGAATCCCTCGCCATGCCAATGCTTATGCAACTACCCGGCGTGATAGAACCCGGAAGTGAAATAGATGCCCTAACCCAAAACTTAGACTTTGCACCAACATTTCTAGACCTGGCGCAAGCCGAAATTCCAGAGGATATGCAGGGTAAATCACTTAAACCGTTATTGACTGATGCTATTGCCGATAAAGATTTTCGCGACGCCGTTTATTACCATTACTATGACTTCCCGGCGTTTCATATGGTGAAAAGACATTATGGAGTAAGGACCCATAGGTATAAATTAATACATTTCTACGATGATATTGACGAATGGGAAATGTATGACCTAAAGAATGACCCCAATGAAATGAACAATATTTACGGCAATAAAGATTATGCCGATGTACAAAAGCGACTACATAATAAACTGGAGTCTTTACAGGAAAAATATAACGTAACTGAAGAAGAATTTGCCACATCTTCGGAAGAAAAAATCGATAGAGTTTATCGAAATTTTGCCAGACTGGCCGGTAAAGATCCAGATAAATATCCAGCTTTTAGGAATGAGAAGAAAAAAGAAGAAAAGAAGTAATCTTCTTAAGTAAGATACTTCGGAACGTATAGATACCGATTATCGAATAATATTTTTAATAAGCGCAGCTTCGGTTGCGCTTTTTTTTATCTCTGGAAGCTCTAAAAATTTTAAATAAGAATAAAACTGTTTCAGATCGAATTTGACAATTTTTTGACCTGAAACATTTACATTTCACCTGAATATTTTATTCAACAATCCCTAAGATTCAACCGGTTTTACTCTTCTTATTACTATCATTTCCAAAACCAACGCTAGAAAATTAAAAGCGACCACAAATACTCTAGTGGCTCATAAGCGGAGACTTTTACTAAAATTACTGAATTACGTAAAAGTTCTAAAAAAAATTCGTGCATTCGTGGCAATTTTTTTCACTTAAGCCCTTTTTCGCTATAGTAAAAATATTCAATATTGTATTTTATCCAACTAATGGGATTTTTTCCTATTTTTGAGGAAACTTTTAAAGTTATGATGTTTGATCGAATTAAGGAGAAACTCAACATTCTCGCCGATGCCGCCAAGTATGATGTTTCCTGTTCCAGTAGTGGCAGTAATAGAAAAAACACAAAAAACGGACTTGGAAATTCAGATGGTATGGGTATTTGCCATTCCTACACCGAAGATGGGCGTTGTGTTTCCCTGTTAAAGATCCTTCTTACCAATCACTGTATTTTCGATTGTGCTTACTGCGTTACCCGGCGTAGTAATGATATTAAACGCGCTGCGTTTAAAGTACAGGAAGTAGTAGACCTCACCATTAATTTTTATCGAAGAAATTATATTGAAGGTCTGTTTTTAAGTTCCGGGATCTTCAAAAGTCCAGACTTTACGATGGAGCGGTTAATAAGGGTAGCTAAAAAGCTTAGGCTGGAAGAAAACTTTAATGGTTATATTCATTTAAAATCCATTCCCGGCGCGAGTGACGAGCTCATGCGGGAAGCAGGCCTTTATGCAGATCGACTAAGCGTAAATATTGAAATCCCCACAATTTCCGGGCTAAAAAAGTTAGCGCCAGAGAAAGAGCATAGCGACTTTACCAAACCAATGACCAAAGTTAAAAATGAAATTATACTTTATAAATCTGAGAAAAAATTGATAAAAAGCACGCCCAAATATGCACCGGCAGGACAAAGCACCCAAATGATTGTTGGCGCATCGGGAGAGAGCGATCGGGAAATTATGTTATCTGCCAATCATTATTATAAAAATTATAATATGAAACGGGTTTATTACTCGGGCTATGTCCCCATAAGCATGGATCCCAGGTTACCATCGCTGGGTGCGCAAGTACCAATGCTTAGAGAAAACAGGTTATATCAAACCGATTGGCTCATGCGCTTCTATGGCTTTAACGTAAATGAACTTCTCAATACACAATTTCCAAATTTAGATGTAGAGGTAGATCCAAAATTGAGTTGGGCATTAAGAAATATGGATCAGTTTCCGCTAGATATTAATCGCGCAGGAAAAGAAATGCTTTTAAGAGTTCCCGGCATTGGCTTGAAATCAGTTTCAAAAATCATAAAAGCAAGACGATTCAGAAAACTAAATTTTCAACATTTAAAAAGTATTGGTGTTGCCTTAAACCGGGCCAGGTATTTTATTATTTGTGATTCCCGAGGCTGGGAAACCAGGGATCTTACTTCAGCAAAAATCAAAAGCTTGATTTTAAGAAATTCTGAAGGAAAATTTAGAAAGGATTATAGCAGTCAATTAAGTTTATTTTAGATGAAAACCAGCTCCCTTATTTATGACGGCAGTTTTAATGGTTTGCTCACCTGTGTTTTTGCGAGCTTTGAGCAGAAGCTGAAGGTTACCAGTATTCAACCACCCGGAAGTTCACAAAATGATATGTTTGCTGAAGTTACCGAAATCCAGACGAATCCAGAACAAGCTAAACGGGTTTGGAAAGCTTTTAAAAGAATAGCTACAACGACGGGACAGCAGAATATTTATTACGCATACCTTACTGAAACTTCGGGTATGGAAATAGATATTCTAAAATATTTGGAACATACTTTTTATCTAAAAGCGAGTATCGATGGGGATTATACGAATATGCACGTTTTAAAGATTGCCAAAGCAGCCAAACAGTTAGGAAGGGAAAAACATAGAATGGAGGCTTTTGTAAGATTTAAATTGACTAAAGATGATATCTATTTTGCTACTATAAATCCAGATTTTAATGTATTACCCGTTATAAAAAGTCATTTTACTACGCGTTACAGCGATCAACAATGGTTAATCTATGATATCAAACGAAAATTCGGACTTTACTACGATCTAAAAAAGACTGAAGTTATCAGTTTAGATTTTTCTGCAGAATGGAGCTCAACCTCAAAAAATGAAGGTTTTTTTGATGCTTCAGAAATAGAATTTCAGCATTTATGGAAGGAGTATTTTCAATCTACAACTATTAAATCCCGCATTAACAAGAAGCTACACCACCAACACGTTCCCAAAAGATACTGGCAATACTTGATTGAAAAGAATCCCTTGCATATTTAAAAAATAGTTTAAATTTGTCGCTTCAACTAATTAAACAAATTCAAAATGAAAAAGGTATTTTTATTATTTGCTGTAGCGACCATGTCGCTTTCCATCTATTCTTGTAGAGAAACAACAGAAGAGAAAACTGAAGATGCAATGGAATCTGCAGGAGAAGATATTGAAGAGGCTGCCGATGAAACAGGTGATGCTATCGACAATGCTGCTGACGAAGTTGAGCAGGAAGTACAGGAAGACGATAATATGTAATCGTTTTTTAAAATGATGATTTAAAGCCACTTTTGTTACAATTGTGGCTTTTTTTGTAAAATTTAAATTATGAAAAAAACAGTTTTAGCACTAATGTGCGTGGCTATTACAACTCTTTATTCCTGCCGTGAGAATACCCAGGAAAAAACTGAGGAAGCCGTTGAAGCATTTGGTAAAGACATTGAAAACAATGTAAATAAAGCCACCGATAAAGTTAAAGAAGGTGCCGAAAAAGTGGAAGATGGTGCCAGGAAAGTTGGAAAAGAAATCGATGAAGAAATTGAAAAAATAGATGATAAAAGTGATCACTAGGTTCACTTTGTACGATAAATGCACCCAGCAGGCTAAAGTCTGATTTTACGAATCCAATAAAATAGGAACAACTCTGCTGATTTGGAATACCAAGCCATAAACTACAAATTCTGTTGCTTTATGGCTTTTATTTTTTTCTATCGATTACATAATTAACCATAAGCTCCAGGGAATCTTTAAACGGAGATTCTGGGTAGCTCTCCAGGATAACCAAAGCTTCCTGTTGAAACTCTTTCATTCTCTTCACTGCATATTTGAGTCCGTCTTTATCTTTTACAAATTGAATGACTTCTTTTACGCGTTTTCTATCTTTATTATGATTTTTCACTGAGTTAATTACCCAATCTTTCTCTTTCTTCGAGGAATTATTTAGCGCATATATTAAAGGCAGGGTCATTTTTTGTTCCTTGATATCGATTCCGGTAGGCTTTCCAATCTTTTCATTACCATAATCAAAAAGATCGTCTTTTATTTGAAATGCCATTCCAATTAACTCTCCAAAACGTCGCATTTTGGCGATCTCATCAGATTCGGGTTTTACTGAAGCAGCTCCCAGTGCGCAACACGCGGCAATAAGCGTAGCTGTTTTTTGTCTAATAATATCGTAATAAACGGTTTCGGTAATATCCAGGCGCCGTGCTTTTTCAATTTGTAACAACTCTCCTTCGCTCATTTCCCGCACCGCAACCGAAATAATCTTTAGCAGATCAAAATCATTATTATCTATAGAAAGTAATAGTCCCTTAGACAGTAAATAATCCCCGACTAAAACAGCAATTTTATTTTTCCACAGTGCGTTTATGCTAAAAAAACCACGTCTGCGATTGGAATCGTCCACTACATCATCGTGCACCAAAGTTGCGGTATGAATTAACTCGATAACCGCGGCGCCCCGATAGGTGCGCTCGTTCACGCTACCATCAGAAACCATTTTTGCAACCAGGAAAACAAACATAGGTCGCATTTGCTTTCCTTTGCGATTAACAATATAATGTGTGATCCTGTTTAAAAGCGCTACTTTGGAAGACATCGATTCCAGGAACTTTTTTTCAAAAAGGTCCATCTCTTTCTCTACCGGTAGCTTTATTTGGGAAATTACTTTCATTAAGCCTGCAAAGATAGTTAATTATCCCAATATTCCCTGATACACTTTTTTGAAAGAAAATTCAGAAATTTTTCTATAAAATAAGCAACCGTATTATAAATTAAGCCGACTTGTTAGCTAATTGGCCACAGGCGGCGTCTATGTCTTTCCCGCGAGAACGCCTCACGGTTACGGTAATTCCATTGCGCTCCAACATATTCTGGTACATATCTGTAGCTTTTCCAGATGCCTGCTGAAAGTTTCCATCGTCTATGGGGTTATACTCAATGAGGTTTACTTTACAAGGCACATAATTACAAAAGCGAACCAAAGCTTCAGCATCTTTGCGGGTATCGTTAATATCTTTCCATACAATATACTCGTAGGTAATTCGGCTTTTGGTTTTTGAATACCAATATTCTAACGACTCCCTAAGGTCTTCTAAAGGAAAGGTCGCATTAAAAGGCATGATTTGCGTTCTTACCTCGTTAATTGCAGAATGTAAGGAAACAGCCAATTTAATTTTAGCCTCGTCATCGGCGAGTTTCTTAATAATCTTTGGTACTCCAGAGGTGGAAATGGTAATTCTTTTGGGAGACATGCCCAAACCTTCCGGGGAGGTGATTTTCTCTACCGCTTTCATCACGTTTTTATAGTTCATAAGCGGTTCGCCCATGCCCATAAAAACAATATTGCTAAGTGGCCTGTCAAAATATAACCGACTTTCATTATCTATCGCCACTACCTGATCGTAAATTTCATCGGGGTTTAAGTTACGCATACGTTTAAGCCTTGCCGTGGCACAAAACTGACAATCTAAACTGCAACCTACCTGGGAAGAAACACAAGCTGTGGTTCGGGTAGCTGTGGGAATTAAAACCGATTCTACGGTTAATTGGTCATGCAATTTTACCGCATTTTTTATAGTGCCGTCGCTACTGCGCTGCATGCGATCTACACGAATATGATTAATGACAAAGTTCTCATCCAGCATTCCCCGGGTAGCTTTAGAGATATTGGTCATTGCTTCAAAACTATGCGCACCTTTATTCCATAGCCATTCATAAACCTGGCTTCCGCGAAAGGATTTATCACCGTTTTCAACAAAAAACTCCTGAAGCTGTGCTTTAGTTAGCGCCCGTATGTCTTTCTTCTTATTTTTCACGCTGCAAAAGTATAAAGAAATAAAGGATTTTAGGTAAGAACGATGCTAAGTTATTAATTGTCAAGTGGTATTATTTGGTTAATTGAAAAAGTTATACCGCTCCGCTGGAGCTCTTAGAAATTTTATTTACGTTACTACAAACATATCGCCTCGACGAGGCTGGGAGATTCTAAAGATTTCTACCTCCTATATTTTTTGAGATTCACTTAAACCTACATAATTCAATAATATCATCAAACCTAATGAAAAAGATGAAATTCTGGGAGCTTCAGCGAAGCGAGATATTTCTAGAAAGATACTTTAGTATGAGATAAAAGCTCCAGAGGAGCGGAATATTTTAAAAAGTGTGAATCCATGCAGATACAAATTTTTAGAATTTGAACTCTGATTTTATTTTTTAACTAAAAATAAAAAGAGCCACAACCATATTAAAAGGTTGAGGCTCTTAGCATTTAAAAACTTCGTAAAGCTAGATAATCAACATCGCATCACCATAGGTGTAGAATTTGTATTTCTCTTTTACCGCTTCTTCGTAAGCCCGCTTCATAAAATCATGCCCGGCAAATGCCGAAATCATCATAAGAAGCGTTGATTTTGGCGTATGAAAATTAGTGATCATACAATTAGCAATACTAAAATCGTAAGGCGGGAAGATGAATTTATTGGTCCAGCCACTAAATTCATTTAAAGTATGGTTAGAAGAAACTGCACTTTCCATCACACGCATTACAGTAGTACCTACCGCGCAAATTTTTCTGTTTTCTTTTTGAGCTTTATTGATGGTTTCAGTAGCTCTCTTTTCAATAAAAGCTTCTTCACTATCCATTTTATGCTTAGAAAGGTCTTCTACCTCAACTGGACTAAAAGTTCCCAGTCCCACATGTAGGGTAACTTCAGCAAAATCAATACCTTTAATCTCCAAACGTTTTAGAAGATGCTTGGAAAAATGTAGCCCCGCAGTTGGTGCTGCTACCGCCCCTTCGTTCTTTGCATAAATTGTTTGGTAACGCTCCTGGTCTTCGGGCTGTACATCCCTCTTTATATATTTTGGTAGCGGTGTTTCTCCCAGTTCTTTTAGTTTTATTCTGAAATCTTCATAAGAACCGTCATACAGAAAACGCAAAGTTCGCCCACGGGAAGTAGTGTTATCTATAACTTCGGCCACTAAACTCTCATCTTCTCCAAAATAAAGCTTATTCCCAATTCTTATCTTACGGGCGGGATCTACAAGAACATCCCATAGCTTGGTTTCGGGATTTAATTCCCTCAACAGAAAAACCTCAATCCTGGCCCCTGTCTTTTCTTTATTCCCATACAAGCGAGCTGGAAAAACTTTAGTATTGTTCAATACCATCACATCTTCCGGCTCAAAATAATCAAGGATATCTTTAAATTGTTTATGTTCAATTGTTTGTTCTTTCCTATTGAGAACCATTAGCCTGGCTTCATCCCTGTTTTCTGAAGGATACTCCGCAAGAAGTTCTGGTGGAAGTTCAAAATTGAAGTTTGAAAGTTTCATTCCCATAATTTCATTTTTAGAAGCGGCAAATATACAATCTCAAGATAGGCGTTGTCAAGTATTTAACGGTTTATTTAATGCGCATAATTTAGATTAGTATTGAGAAGTGATTTCTTAGGTCGGTTAATCCCAAATTATCCTAAACATTTGGAATGATCTTAAGTATCACTCCCCAAATTAGATTATAGTTGAACTTCTTTAGTTCTATTTAAGGGGCATATAACTCCCACGGAGCGAGACGAGATATTATTGAGGAAGGTTATTTTGATTTCCAAGCATCAGATTACTATCGGAACGCAGTATTTACACTTCGATTCTCGATTAAAACTCGCTACAAGAATTCATCTCGATTCCCACCTTAATAATCTACATTAGATGAAGCATTATTCATGAGATTTTATGATCTTAAAGCTTAGCTTCTTAAAATCTTCCCAAAAGCCGGGATAGGATTTAGAAACTACTTCAGCATCATTAATTTTAAAAGGAACTTTCAATCCCAATGGAGCAAATGCCATAGCCATACGATGGTCGTTATAAGTCGCAACCTCAACTTCTCTGGCAAAATCTTTTGAAGGTAAAAGCTCCAAACTATTTTGAGTGACTTTTACTTTACTGCCAAATTTCTCAATTTCGGTCTTTAAAGCCACTAACCTATCGGTTTCTTTAATTTTAAGCGTGTGTAAACCTGTAAGGAAACAAGGAGTGTTTAAAGCTAAACAGGTAACAGCCAGGGTTTGGGCGATATCTGGAGAGTTTTGCAGATTTTCTTCTAAGCGTATAGGCCTTTTTCCCGGGCGTTTTTCCAAAAGAATACTATCGGAATTAAAAGTAGTATGAACTCCAAATTGCTTATATATTTGTGCCAGGCAGGAATCTCCCTGCAGGCTATCTTCTTTATAAGTGGTTAATTTAAAACTCGCCGAATCACTTATCGCAGCCAAACTGTAAAAGTAGGAAGCCGAACTCCAGTCTGACTCTACAGCCAGTTCTTTCTCTGGTAATTCCTGCGTAGGCTCAATAATAATGGTATCGCCATTAAAAAATCCTTTTACGCCGGCTCGTTTAAGAATTTGCAGCGTCATTTTAATATAAGGCGTTGAAGTTACATCACCTTTTAATTTTATTTCCAGGCCGTTCTCTAAAGCAGGCGCTATAAGCATTAAAGCCGAAATATACTGGCTGCTAATATTGGCGCGCAAACAAACTTTCGCCACGTCCAGTTTTTTACCCTTTATTCTTATGGGAGGATAACCTTCATTCTCTTCATAAGCAATTTCGGCTCCCATACTTTTTAAAGCATCAACAAGTAACTTTACAGGACGCTCTGTCATCCTCTTACTTCCTGTGAGCACAACTTCCCGGCCTTCAGCAATTGCATAATAGGCCGTGAGGAAACGCATCGCGGTACCGGCGTGATGAATATCTATAAGCTCTGCTTCACTTTGTAGCGCTTGTTGCAGGTATTTTGTATCATCGCTATTAGAAAGATTACTAATTCTTAAAGTAGGATATAATGCCTGTAAAATAAGCAATCTATTTGATTCACTTTTAGAACCGGTAATTTTAATATTTCCGGAAAGATTTTTTTCAGCATTTGAAATCTTCACATTCATTACAGACTATTTTTTATCTTTATCTTTCTTGCCCCTCATTCTAAATTGACCAAACGCAATGATAAATCCGTAGGAAAAAGCTGCTAAAAGTTGTCCCAGGATAAAACGGAAAAGTTTTCCATTTTCAGTACGTTCGGTGAAAAAGCGGTTAAAATCAAACCCCCCATATTCAAACAGCATACTTACCAAATTATAAACGATAAGAAACCCCACTCCCAGGAGCACCACCGATTTCCAAAAAGCTTTTTTAGCAATCATTTCTTTGAACTTCATTACTTTAACTTTTCGTTATTATGATGCCTGTCGTGATCCCTTTTTGTTTTAATATCCAGCTTTTTATCAAAAGCTTCCTGTAGGTTTACCCCGGTTTGATTTGCCAGGCAAAGCACTACAAACATAACATCTGCCAACTCCTCTCCCAGGTCTTTGTTTTTATCTGATTCTTTTTCACTCTGTTCTCCATAACGTCTTGCGATAATACGCGCAACTTCACCCACTTCTTCGGTGAGTTGTGCCATATTGGTTAACTCATTAAAATAACGAACGCCGTGTTCATTTATCCAGTCATCAACCGCTTGCTGGGCATTTTCTATTTTCATTTTATTCTCTTTGTTTTGAATCTATAATGATTGTCACGGGGCCATCATTGATTAATTCTACATTCATATGGGCACCAAATTTCCCGGTTCCCACTTCTTTTCCCAGGCATTCTTTTAACTTCTTTGCAAAATCTTCATAGAGAGAAAATGCCATATCTGGTTTTGCAGCTTTTATAAAACTTGGCCTGTTCCCTTTTTTTGTGGAAGCGTGTAATGTAAATTGACTCACTACAATGGCATCGCCCTCAACATCTAATAAACTAAGGTTCATAGCATCGTCGTCATCATTAAAAATACGCATTTTTACAATCTTGTTGCACAGCCAATCGATGTCCTCTTGCGTATCTTCTGCTTCTATACCCAATAAAATCAACAAGCCCTGGCGCATGACCGCATTAATTTCCTGGTTTACACTTACCGATGCTTTTGAAACTCTTTGTAAAACTACTCTCATTTTTTTGGATAAATATCTGTTCTATAATTGTCTTCTTCTCCTTCCAGAATCTGCAAATAACTTTTATACCTGCTCCAGGCGATCTCCCCGGCTTCCAGGTCTTCTTTAACCGCACATTTAGGCTCTTCCAGGTGCAGACAATTATTAAATTTACAATTTTGCTTTCTACTAAAAAATTCCGGAAAATAATCTCCCAGCTCATCACGGTCTATCTCTACTACACCAAAACCTTTAATTCCCGGGGTGTCAATAATCCTTGCATCAAATTTTAAATCGAACATTTCTGCAAAAGTAGTAGTATGCTGCCCTTGTTTATGCTGCTCTGAAAGCGCCGAAGTCTTTAAATTTAACCCCGGTGCAATGGCATTGATGAGTGTAGATTTTCCCGTGCCACTATGCCCGGCAAACATACTGGTTTGCCCTAGCATCAATTCTTTGACCTTAGCTACATTTTTGCCATTTTTTGCTGAGATCCCTATACATTCATAACCGGCATTTCTGTAGATTGCCGCGAGGTATTTAACCTCTATCAACTCTTCTTCGTTATATGTATCTGTTTTATTAAACAGAATTACAGCTTTTACACCATAGGCTTCCGCAGTGACTAAAAACCGGTCTATAAATGTGGTTAAAGTAGGCGGATTGTTCAATGTTACCAACAGGAAAACCTGGTCTATATTGGCTGCGATAATATGCACTTGCTTAGAAAGATTTACCGATTTACGAATTATATAATTCTCACGGGCCTCAATTTCTTTGATCACTCCCTGGGCCTCGGCATCTTTATCTTCAAGATCAAATTCTACGCGATCGCCTACAGCCACGGGATTGGTACTTTTAATACCCTGAATTCTAAACTTACCTTTAATTCGGCAATTATAAAATTTTCCTTCCTCACTTTTTACCTGATACCAACTGCCGGTAGATTTGTACACGGTTCCTTTCATTCACAATGTGGGTTTTATTAAACCTCACAGGCCCAATAACTAATCGAGACTGTGAGATTTGCTAAAATAGCAAAAGCAAGAATTAATGTTCAGCCAATTCCGATAAAATTATTATACAATTTAACTTCCTTATAGATTTATTTATACTTAAACCAATATGTCCTGGGAGTGACAATTCTTGTAGCGTGATAAGATTCAAAGTTGAAATCCCTAGTGTTTCCCGTTATAATAAAACTGGCTTTAGAAATATGTGCCAATTCTAAAAACCTATTATCGGGATCATCTTTTATGAGTTGTATTCGTTTCTTAGGTTTATATATCTCAGCAATCTCACTTAAACGCATCAATAAAAATTCAGCATTATTTTTAAAATCAGGAAATCTGGCAAACTTTGGTCTTTGGAGCACTTCAAAATATTCCTTTAAAATCGCTTCCGAAAGACAAATAATTGCGTTTTTGTCAAAACAATGTTCAACAATCAAATGAGGATAATTCTTTTGAATGAGGGACGAGATCAATACGTTAGTATCAAGAATGATCCTCTGCATGTCGATAAGCTCTTACTTCCTCACTAATTTCTTGCATAGTCATATTGGAAAGTTCGTATTTATCGGCTAATCGAATACTATTTTTTAAAGTTCGCTTGTTAATTTTTCGCTCTATAAGCTCCACAAGTTCAGAAAAAGAAACTTCCGTCTTATCCAAACCTAATTGATCGAATTCCGCTTCTGAAATTTGAATATTTAAAGATTTCATAGTTTTAAAATTTGGTTTAACTTCCAAAGCAAGTATTCTCTATGTAAACCCACCCGTTGTAAGGCGGGCAGGTTTAACCTTATCCATACGATTTTTGCGGATAAACTTCATTAATTCCTTATCAATTTACAAAATCTTAAGCTGATATTCCGGTTTTGATACCTTAAGACTTCATAATTTTTTCCTGGTGATTAATAGATTCCTGGTGAACGGCTTTAAACAAACGTAAAATAAACTCCTCACTTAAACCGTGTTGTTCCCCTTCCAGTACCATTTTTCCAAGAATCTCATTCCATCTTTTGGTTTGTAACACCGATACATTTTGAGATTTTTTAACCCGACCAATCTCATCTGAAATTTTCATTCGTTTAGCCATTAACTCAATAAGTGTATTATCGGCTACATCGATTCTCGCTCTTAGATTGCTTAATTTATTCTGAAACTCTTCACTTTCTGAAACTTCCTTTCTAATCTTTAAATCTTTCATGATTTGGATAAGTCTGGCCGGCGTGATTTGCTGTGCAGCATCGCTCCAGGCATCATCTGGCGTATGATGTGTTTCTACCATTAGGCCGTCATAATTAAGGTCTAAAGCGGTTTGACAGAGATCAAAAATAATATCTCTGCGACCGGCAATATGTGACGGATCCAGGATTAGCGGAAGATCTGGAAATTTATTTTGCAGTTCTATCGCAATTTGCCATTCCGGGTTGTTTCTGTATTTGGTCTTTTCGTAAGCAGAAAATCCGCGGTGAATTACCCCCAAGTTCTTGATATCGGCCGTGTATAATCGCTCTACAGCGCCCAACCACAAGGAAAGGTCTGGGTTTACGGGGTTTTTAACCAATACCGTTTTATCTGTGCCTTTCAGCGCATCGGCGATTTCCTGTACAATAAAAGGAGAAACCGTGGTCCTGGCGCCCAACCAAAGAATATCTATATCATTTTCTAAAGCCAGGTCAACGTGATGCGGATTTGCTACTTCGGTAGTGGTTAACATACCGGTTTCTTCTTTCGCTTTTTTAAGCCATTTTAACCCAAGGGCACCTACGCCTTCAAAGTTTCCGGGCCTGGTTCTGGGTTTCCAAATTCCTGCTCTTAATACCGTAGCATCGCTGTCTTTTAATTGATGAGCAATTTTTAATACCTGTTCTTCGGTTTCTGCGCTACAAGGTCCCGCGATTACCAAAGGATGGTCTAATTTAAAATCGTCCAGCCAGTTTCTAAGTTCTTTCTTGTTTTCCATAATTTAAAATTTAATCCTGATTAGTTAATTCCGTTTAAAATTGATTTTATATGATTGGTTCTTTGCATCTCATTGTAAACCTCCTGAAAATCTTCATTTTCTATCAGCTCTTTAAAATGCGTGAGGTTATTTATGTATTCATTTAAAGTTTCTAAAACATTTTCTTTATTTTCTTCAAAAATGGGAGACCACATCGCGGGGGAACTTTTTGCCAGCCGTACGGTAGATTCAAATCCACTGCCGGCCAGGTCGAAAATATCCCGTTCGTTTCGCTCTTTATCCAGTACCGTTTTCCCTAGCATAAAGGAGCTAATATGCGAAAGATGTGAAACATACGCGATATGCCTGTCGTGAGATACAGGATCCATATAGCGAATTCTCATTCCAAGATTTTGAAAAATATTAAGGGCCCTTTCCTGTAACCTAAAAGCAGTTTTTTCAACTTCACAAATAATGTTTGTTTTATTCCTGTAAAGATCTGGTATTGCTGCCTGGGGACCAGAAAACTCTGTTCCGGCAATAGGATGCGCTGCTAAAAAATTGCGCCTGTTTTTATGATTTGCAATAGCTTTACAAAGTCCAGATTTTGTAGATCCTGCATCGAGCACCAGGCTTTGATCCCCAACCTTATCCAGCGTTTCGCTAACAACCTTGGTTGCAACATTCACAGGTACCGCTATAAAAACAACATCTGCATCCTGTAATTCTTTAGTGGTAGAAAATTGATCTATCAACTTAAGCTCTTTCGCTTTTTGGAGATTTTCTTCACTGGCATCGCTGCCATAAATTTCTGTTTCGGGAAATGCCGCTCTCATGGCCAGTGCAAACGAGCCACCAATAAGTCCTATTCCAATTATATGAACTTTCATTTTTCTATTCTTTTAATTGCCCGCTCAATATTCTCTTCGGTGGCACACAGGGAAAATCTAATATAATCTTCTCCATTACTTCCAAAAATAAACCCTGGTGCGGTAAAAATGTGATATTTGTTCAGTAGAAAATCTACAAATCCTTCTGCCGTTTTTCCCTGCGGAATTTTAGCCCAAACGAACATACCAATTTGGTCTTTTTCTGGCACACAATCTAAAGCTTTCGCTAGTTCTAAAACTTTATTTTTTCGTTGTTGATAGATTTCATTTTGAGAACTAAACCAATTACCATTAAGCCGTAGCGCTGAAGCCGCCCCCGCCTGCAATGGATAAAACATACCGCTATCCATATTGGTCTTTACTTTTAAAACGGTGTTTAGGTTTTTCTCACTTCCGCAGAGCATCCCTATTCGCCAGCCAGCCATATTAAAACTTTTGCTCAAAGAATTGAGCTCCAGTACCACTTCTTTTGCTCCCTTAGCCTTCAAAATACTTTTAGGATTATCGTTAAGGATAAAACTATATGGATTGTCGTTTACAATGAGAATTTCATGCGCTTTGGCAAAAGCCACCAATTCTTCAAAAAGTGAATCGTTTCCAGAAGCCCCGGTAGGCATATTCGGGTAATTTACCCACATGATTTTTACCTTGCTTAAATCTTTTTGCGCCAGGTCTTTTAGATTGGGCATCCAATTACCTTCGGCATTCAAATCGTAATAAACAGCCTTCGCACCAACCAGTTCGGTAACCGAGGAATAAGTAGGATACCCGGGATTGGGGATCAATACCTCGTCGCCTTCATTTAGAAAAGCCATAGAAATATGGGTAATCCCCTCTTTACTTCCCATTAAAGGTAAAATTTCTTTGTCTGGATCTAATTGTACCTGATAATGATTTTGGTAAAATTCGGCAATGGCCTCACGAAAATCCGCAGTTCCTTTATAGGGTTGATATTGATGGGCGCCGTTATTTACCAATGCTTCGTTTAAAGCCGAAATCACTTGTGGCGGTGGCGGTAGGTCTGGACTACCAATGCCCAGGTTAATTATATCTTTTCCGGCGGCTGCCATAGCACGTACTTCTCTTAGTTTTGAAGAAAAATAGTACTCTTTTACCTGGTTTAACCTGTTGGCCTGTGCTATCATTACAAACTATTTTTGTAGGTTCCTAATATTGTTAATCGTTCGGTCATCACTTCCAGAATCTTCATTGCCTTTTCAAATTCGGTGTAATCATCAAAGGTCACATCTATAAAAAATGAATATTTCCAGGGAAATTCTATAATAGGCATACTCTGGATCTTGGACATATCGAGATTAAAATCCCTTAAAATGTTTAATACTGAAACCAGGCTGCCTCGCTTACTTTCCAATTCAAATTTTAAAGAAGCTTTATCTATTTTTTCACCATTAGGCTCTTTTTTCTGCTTGCTAATTATTAAAAATCGAGTTGCATTGCTCTTTTTGGTGTGAATACTTTCAGCAAGAATCTCCAAATCAAAGAGATGTGCCGCGGCTTTACTCGCTACTGCCGCTACTTTGGTACTTCCTTTTTCGGCAATTCTACGGGCCACTTCTGCAGTATCGGCGTCCTCAATTAATTTGATATGCGGGTGTTTTTTAAAAAACTCCTTACATTGCAATAAGGCCATAGGGTGTGAATACACTTTTTTGATCTCTGAAATGTTTTGTCCCGGCACTGCCATAAGATTCATATCGATGGGAATGTAGTGTTCGCCTACCACCTTTAACTTATTTTCATCTATAAGCGCATAATTTGGTAAAATAGAGCCGGCGATCGAGTTTTCTATAGCCATCACCCCTTCTGCTGCTTTGTTTTCCATAAGGCTTTTAGTGAGTTCTGAAAAAGACATACATTCTAAAACCGGAATTTCCCTGCCATAGTATTGCTGGGCTACCAGATGATGAAATGAGCCTTGCACTCCCTGAATTGCGATAATTTTTTCCATTTAATTCTTTTATAAATCTCACTTAGTGCTAAAAAAAAAGTCCCGATTTCACATCGGGACTCTTAAATATAATTTCTTAATTAATTACATAGCATTCCCGTTCCTATTCCAGAAATAGAAATAAAAAAAATAAAATGCGTTCCAATTAATTAAGCTGTTCATTACTTCTTTGTTACAGGGCTAAATTAGAATATAATTTCCTAATGAAAAACCATTTCTCTTACTTTTTTAAATTTTTAGTGAAGTATTTTGTTTTTGACTATAAAATTAAGGATTATATAATTTTAGCTAAAAATATAGGGGATGGATTCTGAAAATTACAATAAAGCTTCGAACCAAAATTGAAACTGTCAATCGAATTTAAAGTATTGAAAACAATATAGTAGCGATTTAAACCAAAATAAATATTCTAGACAGCAGATTGCGTTAACCAAATAAATTAGATTACTTTATTTAGTCTTAAAAAATGATTTGATATTTATGAAAATAAGCTTTGTCTTTAATAGCAACAAAAATCCTTACTTTTGAAAAAAATGTTTTATGTCTATTTCTGTTGAAGCGATTTCTAAATTTTATGGCGAGCAAAAGGCGCTTGATTCAGTTTCTTTTAAGCTGAATAAAGGAGAAATAGTTGGTTTTTTGGGACCCAACGGTGCCGGAAAATCAACTTTAATGAAAATCTTAACCGGATACCTCTCTGCTTCAGAAGGAAAAGCAATTGTAAACGGAATTTCCCTGGAAGAAGATTTACATAAAATTCAGCAGCAAATTGGTTATTTACCCGAGCACAATCCCTTATACACCGAAATGTATGTGCGGGAATATTTAAATTTTAATGCGAAAGTTTATAAAACCGATACTTCCAGAATCGAAGAAGTGATTGAGCTTACCGGATTAAAACCAGAGGCCAATAAAAAAATAGAACAACTTTCTAAAGGTTATCGGCAACGAGTTGGCCTAACTACCGCACTTCTTCACGATCCCCAGGTTTTAATCCTGGACGAACCCACAACGGGATTAGATCCTAACCAACTCGTGGAAATTAGAAACCTTATTAAAAATATTGGAAAAGAAAAATCGGGCAAAACCATTTTTCTTTCTACCCATATTATGCAAGAAGTAGAGGCGCTTTGTGACCGGGTGATTATTATTAATAAAGGAAAAGTAGTTGCCGACAAAAAATTAGAAGAGCTACGGCAAAATAACGAGCAGGTAATTCTTGTAGAGTTTGATTATCGCATTGAGCAAATTGCCTTAAATAGGTTACCTAACCTTGTAAATTCTAAAAATGTTGGCGGCTTTGCTTATGAACTCACCTTCAACACACAAAAGGATATGCGTCCTGTTGTCTTCGATTTTGCTCACGATAACGGATTAAAAACCCTTCAGCTAAATCAAAAAACTAAAAACCTCGAAAGCCTTTTTGCCGAATTGACTAAAGCAACAATAGCCCCCTAACCCCCAAAGGGGGAATCACTGCAATGCTTACTTCTACTTAAAAAGGTCGCTGTGTGTGTCGGTGCGCACTAAGGTAATTTCTTTGTTTCATCATCCTGTAACCAAATTAACAGCCAGTCTGGTTTAATATGGCATTCCCAGTACCCTTTATAATTTCCGCTTAATTTATGTGGCTTGTAGCTGTTTGGCAGTTTACCTTTTTCAGCTAGTTTTAAAACCGTTTTTCTTAATAGGGCATACTCATACCCTCTTTTTTTTACAAATTTTTAGATCCTTTTTTAAAACGATTTTGATTTGTAATTTTATACATTACCAACTATCCATTTCTTTTAGGAACTCATCTACCTCTTTTGGTTCAGAGACCCCAATCCCTTTTTCAGCTTCCTTCATTCCTTTGCGCGTTATGGCATTCGGGGTATTTTTAGAAACGGGGTATTCTTTCGCGCTGGGATTATTTACCGGTTCAACAATTTTCACTCCTTTTTCTTTATCAGAAAAAAGCTTTACCAGTTCTAAAATAGCTTTTCCGGCCTTTGTTCTTTCGTTTACTTCTATCGTCACCATATCGCTCCTTATTTTTCCTTAGTTCATAAATATAAACAAAACTACGAACAAATCCTGAACTAAGTTATGGCGTCTCAAAAATAAGCTTTCCGGTATAAAAACTTTCTACGGAAACTTCAGTAGGGCGGTTTATACTAATTACATCACCACTACTTCTAATTTCCCCGGAAAGCGTTTTTATTGGATTCAGAAACATTTTATTAGTGCCACGGTGAAAAATATCGTAATGCTGAACCGCAAGTTCCCTTGCTTCCAACCTACCATCTCCGGCGGCGAAAAAAACATTAAAATTCTCCACGACTCCCTTCAGAAAATAATTGGAATAGTTATCGTTGGTAATCCTTAAATTCCCTACATCCAGGCTCAGTTTGAAATCGCCATCGGTATGAATGGATAAATCGTCTTCCTGGTTTACCGATCGCAACCACAAATTTTCCTGCTTTAAAGTATTTAAAGTTTCTATGGCACTACCGCTGCTATTTTGCAACCAGGTTAAATTGGTTACCGTCACATACACTTTGGTCACTTCATAATCCCTAAACAGGTTACAGGCATTATTGTTGCGAATATTCAAGCGGGAGTCTGTTACTTCCACTGAAACTTCTTCTTTTAAATTTTTCCCGGTCTCTATTTTTATCTTTTGTTTGTCTCCCTGTTCAATAAAAAGTTTTACCCGCTCATAAACCATGATTTCATTAAACGGTGCTACCTCAACTTCATAGGTTACAATATCCCCTGCACCTTTTAAACAAGTCCCGGCTTCATCTGGACTACATCCCAGCACAAAACTTAAAATAATTCCTATGGAAAAAATCTTTTTTATCATACTTCTTACAATCTATAGCCTAAAGAAAGTTCTACCGCTTCGGCATTCGCGCCGTGGGACCTTACCGTAATCGAAGTCCACCAATTTTCTGTAAGTTTCCTTCTTAATCCTACTCGATTATACAATTGATCTACGTATTCTGTATATGGATAATACACATAAAAACCAAGCTGGGTAATTAGGGACATTTTATTAAAATTTAATTGATGCCCTACAAAAATTCCAACTCTATTTGCATCCTCATCGCCACTGGTATGACCGGAAGGAAATGCTACCGATTGGTAATAAATATACTCTTCTAAAGCCCGGGAGTAAAAGAATTCTGCCCCCGCCTGTAAAGTACTTTTTTTATTGATCACCTTATCTGCAAAAGCGGCAGCTGTAAAAAATGGATACTGCGCAGAACCAATAACCCCGGTAGTATTTATTCCTCCCCGCAATACAAAATTGTAATGTATGGGTTCGGTATATCTTTTTTCTTTAGGGTCTTTTGGAACATAAGCCGGTTCATTTT
Source organism: Salegentibacter echinorum (assembly GCF_900129445.1). Classification (GTDB taxonomy): domain Bacteria; phylum Bacteroidota; class Bacteroidia; order Flavobacteriales; family Flavobacteriaceae; genus Salegentibacter; species Salegentibacter echinorum. The sequence continues at coordinate 104,863 of NZ_FQVT01000004.1, read as the reverse complement.
CGTGCTCTAAAAGATAATTCACCCCCAGGTTAAAAGTAAAAGTATTAGTACTATTATTGGGCGATTTAAAATCGGCGTTAGAGTAATGGATCACCGAAACCCCGGCCTGTAAGCCAAAACCTTTAAATATATTCTTTTTATAATAATTGGCCATTAAATAGGTGGAACTCAAAATGCGTGAACCATAGGCATTGTTAATGTAATTCTTATCGGGATGATAAGGATTGGTAGCATAAGCCAGTCCCTGACCTATGCGCAGCATTAATTTTCGATTTAGAGCATAGAAGTTAAAATGCGCGTATAGACCATAATTCTCTCCCAGGTATTTATTTTTCATATCCTGATACGTAAAGGAGTAACCAAAATCGGGGTAATTATAGCGACGCTCCCAAGCTTTGAGCCCATAAGTTTTTTGCTGAAAACCAAGGATCACCCCGGTAGGATGACCAGTAATAAGATGGGCTATATCTGGATTGTGTTCCAGAATGCTTCCGTAGAAATAATTGGCATCGAAAGCATAATATTTCCTGGATTTTTCTTGCCCAAAATTTATAAAACAGGAAAATAAGAAAAGGAGCAGTAAAAGTTTTTTCATACGGGGAGCAAATCTACTATAATTACGCTAAAAATAACGATATGGTTTATTTCTCCCCGGTATTTTTTAAAATACTTCCTTTGCAATTTTCTGGATATTACTACTTTTTCCCATAGAATAATAATGTAGTACCGGCGCACCAAATTCCATTAGTTCTTTAGATTGCTGAATGCACCATTCAACCCCCACCTGTCGCACTTCGGCATTTGACTTGCATTTTTCGACTTCAAAGATGAGTTCCTCCGGTAGGTCTATTTTAAAAACCTGTGGTAATATTTGAAGGTGACGTTTAACGGCTATTGGTTTGATCCCCGGAATAATAGGTACGCTAATCCCCGCCTCTCTCGCATCTTCTACAAACTTGAAAAACTTTGAATTGTCAAAAAACATTTGTGTCACAATATAATCTGCCCCCTCTTCAACCTTCTCTTTTAAACGTTTCATATCTGTCTTTAAGGAAGGTGCCTCCAAATGTTTTTCGGGATATCCGGCCACCCCAACACAAAAATCTGATTTATGATCTACTTCCACTACATCGTGCAGGTATTTTCCATTATTAATCCCCCTTATTTGGCGTACCAATTCGCAGGCATAATTATGCCCGCCTTTAGACGGTTCAAAATATTTTTGATGGCTCATCGCGTCTCCTCTTAAGGCCATCACATTTTCTATCCCCAGGTAATGACAATCTACCAGGAGGTACTCGGTTTCCTCTTTGCTAAATCCACCACATAAAACATGTGGCACGGTATCTACATTATATTTATGTTTAATAGCCGCACAAATCCCCACCGTACCGGGTCGCATCCTCGTAATATGCCTATCTAACAAACCATCTTTCTCCAGGTAAACATACTCTTCCCGAGAGGTGGTAACATCTATAAACGGCGGTTTGAATTCCATTAACGGATCTATATTATCATATAATTCCTGAATATTCTTACCTTTTTTTGGCGGAATGATCTCGAAGGAAAACAAGGTTTTCCCATTTGCTTTTTCTATATGCTCGGTAACTTTCATATATTGTGGTAAACTGAATACTATATAGTGTAAACTATAATTTAATTATACTATTTTCATTCCTCCCCTTTGGGGAGGTTAGGTGGGGCTTTTTAATCTGCAATATTAGGGTTTAACCACTTTTCGGCCTTTTTTAAGGAAATGCCTTTTCGCGTTGCGTAATCTTTAACCTGGTCCTCCTTAATTTTTCCGAGGCCAAAATACCTGGCTTCAGGGTTTGCAAAATAATAACCACTCACGCTGGCTGCTGGCCACATGGCAAGACTTTCGGTGATTTCAACACCTATTTTCTCCTTTACCTTTAACACTTCCCAAATGCTTATTTTCTCCAAATGATCTGGACAGGCAGGATAGCCGGGCGCCGGGCGAATGCCTTTATAACTTTCTTTGATTAATTCTTCATTGCTTAAATTTTCTTCGGAAGCATACCCCCACTCTTCTATTCTTACTTGCTTATGAAGATACTCAGCGAAAGCTTCTGCCAGCCTATCGGCAAGGGCTTTAATCATTATGGCATTATAATCGTCCAGATCCTCTTCAAATTTTTTGGCCAATTCTGCAGTACCAAAACCTGTTGTTACACAAAAACAACCCATATAATCCTGAAGTTCATTTCCCTTTGGAGCAATAAAATCTGCTAATGCGAAATTTGGTTTTTCACCATATTTCTTTAGTTGCTGCCGCAGGGTTCTAAAAACCATTACTTTTTCTTCAGACCCCTCCTGATACTTTATTTCAATATCATCATTATTAATGGTATTCGCCTCAAAAAGCCCAAATATAGCCTTTGCTTTTAACAGCTTTTCATCCAAAACTTTTTGCAATAGCTTTTTCACATCTTCAAACAACAAAGTTGCCTGTTCCCCAACAACCTCATCTTCCAAAATATTTGGGTACTTACCGTGTAAATCCCAACTTCTAAAAAATGGGCTCCAATCAATAAAATCCAGTAATTTATATAAGTCGAAATCATCAATTACCTGGATTCCTAACTTATTAGGCTTCTTAATAGAAGTTTCTTCCCAATTAATTTGATACCTGTTTTTTCGGGCTTCTTCAATTGGCAGGTAAGATTTTACTTTACTTCGTTTTTTAAAATTAACCCTGAATTTATCATATTCGGCTTTAAGATCGCTCATGTATTTCTTGCGGGTATCTTCTTTTAAAAGATCGCCAATTACCGTAACCGCGCGGGAAGCATCATTTACATGGGCCACGGCATTTCCATATTGCGGGTCTATCTTTACCGCAGTATGTGCCCGTGAAGTTGTTGCCCCGCCAATTAAAAGCGGAACATCAAATTCCTGTCGCTGCATTTCTTTGGCCAAAAACACCATTTCATCCAAAGAAGGTGTAATTAGTCCACTTAAACCAATCGCATCTACATTTTCGGCTTTGGCAGTATCAATAATTTTTTCAGGAGGTACCATTACGCCCAAATCGATGATTTCATAATTATTACAGCCCAAAACTACGCTCACAATATTTTTTCCAATATCGTGTACATCTCCTTTTACGGTGGCCATTAGAACTTTGCCTGCCCCCCCCGCCCCCGAAGGGGGAGCCTTTTTCAGTGTGCGAAAAATCTTACTCAATACATCATCCAAATTGGAAAGCACCTCATTCCTGCTAAATTTGATTACCCTGAATTCCTGTTGTCTTAACCAATCCGCTCTTTCTTTATCACTTTTTTTATTCTCTGGTAATTGATGAATTAGACCTTCTATTTCAATGATAAGCTTCTCTTCCAGACAGACGAAATCGGCAATATAGCTTCCAATTATTTGTTGTTTTTTAAACGAATATCCTTCCAGTTGTTTATTACTTAAAGCATTCCAAAGTACAGTTTCCGCATCTGTAGGATTATTATTTCTTCTATCCTGGGCAAACCTCTTCATCGTTTCGTGCAATTCCGGGTCAGTCTTTTGCCAGTATTGCTCCCCCTTTGGGGGCTGGGGGGCTTCTTTCGCTTCTTCAATATAAGGAAGTAGGTAAGCCACTGCTTTTTTCATTACCCGCGCCGATTTCACTACCTGGGGTAAGAACATTTTTCCACTTCCAAATAGATCGCCCACTACATTCATTCCAATCATCAAATTACCTTCAATAACTTCTATGGGTTTGGTAGCAGCCAGCCTCGCTTCTTCTATATCCTCAATTATATAAGAATCAATACCCTTCACCAGGGCGTGGGTAATTCTATCCTGAAGCGGATTTTCCCTCCAGGAAAGATCGGCTTTCTTAGCTTTTTTAGAACCTACTACAGTTTCCGCAAAATTCAATAAGCGCTCGGTAGCATCTTCGCGTCTGTCCAGGATCACATCTTCTACATGTTCTAAAAGATCTTTTGGGATATTATCATAAACCTCCAACAAGGCAGGATTTACAATTCCCATATTCATCCCGGCCTTAATCGCATGGTACAGAAAAACAGAATGCATAGCTTCCCGCACGGGATTATTTCCGCGGAAAGAAAAAGAAACATTGCTCACGCCCCCGCTTATACTACAATGCGGTAAATTTTCTTTTACCCAGCGCGTACCTTCAATAAAATCTATAGCATTTCTCTTATGCTCATCCATCCCGGTTCCTACCGGGAAAATATTAAGATCGAAAATGATGTCTTCGGGAGGGAAATTCACTTTGTTGACCAAAATATCATAAGAACGTTTAGCAATTTCTACCCGGCGTTCATAATTATCGGCTTGCCCCACTTCGTCGAAGGCCATGACAATAACTGCAGCGCCATAACGCTTTATTTTTTTGGCATGCTCCAGGAATTCAGCTTCTCCTTCTTTTAAACTAATGGAATTTACAATGCATTTTCCCTGTACCACCTGTAGCCCGGCTTCTATAATTTCCCATTTCGAACTATCTATCATAATAGGAACACGGGCAATATCGGGTTCAGAAACAATAAGGTTTAGGAACTTTACCATGACCTCTCTTCCCTCAATAAGGCCATCGTCCATATTGATATCTATAATCTGGGCGCCTCCTTCTACCTGGTCTCTGGCTACCTCCAGGGCTTCTTCAAACTTTTCTTCTTTAATTAACCGAAGGAATTTCTTAGACCCCGCCACATTGGTTCGTTCTCCAACATTTACAAAATTACTATCTGGCGTAATTACCAGGGGTTCCAATCCAGATAATTTTAGCGGACGAATATCTGCTTTCAATTTTTTGGAAGAAATAATTTCTTCAGAGGTCTTATTTTTATCTTTTTCAACAATCATAAAACGGTAGAGTAATCTGGTTCATGTAATTTTCTTGGCTCATACTGTTCGGCGAGTTTTGAAATTTCGGCTATATGCTCTGGCGTGGTACCACAACAGCCGCCTAAAATATTCACCAGGCCTTTTTCTAAATATTCTTTTACCTGGCTCGCCATTTCTTGCGCATCCTGGTCGTATTCCCCAAAGGCATTTGGCAATCCTGCATTGGGATAGGCCGAAACGCCCGAGCTGGCAAACCGGTTTAAAACTTCAAGATGAGGGGTGAGTTGTTTCGCCCCCAAAGCACAATTAAAACCAATACTCAATAGTGGAATATGGGAAACCGAAATTAAAAAGGCTTCGGCGGTTTGCCCGGAAAGCGTACGTCCCGAAGCATCTGTAATTGTACCGCTTACCATAATGGGAATATCTAACTGAAGTTCCTCTTTTAGCTCGTCTATGGCAAAAAGGGCAGCTTTGGCGTTTAAAGTATCAAAAACAGTTTCTACCAATAAGATATCCACGCCCCCTTTAATTAGGGCACGGGCCTGCTGTTTATAAGCCTTACGCAATTCATTAAAAGAAATAGCTCTGAAGCCGGGATCGTTCACATCTGGGCTCATACTGGCCGTTTTATTGGTTGGTCCCATGGCGCCGGCGACAAAACGGGGTTTATCGGGGTTTTGTGCAGTGAGTTCTAAGGCTACTTTTTTTGCAATTTTAGCCGACTCGTAGTTAAGTTCATCTACCAACTCCTGCATTTCATAATCGGCCATTGCGATAGTGGTAGCAGAAAAAGTATTGGTTTCTACAATATCGGCCCCTGCGGCAAAGAATTTACGGTGTATTTCCTCAATCGCTTCGGGCTGGGTAAGGGATAACAAATCGTTATTTCCTTTAACTGAAACCGGCCAGTCTGTAAAACGTTTTCCACGGAAATCTTCTTCAGAAAATTTAAAATCCTGAAGCATGGTACCCATAGCACCGTCTAAAATGAGTATTTTTTTATGAAGTTGTTCTTCTAATTTCGACATATAATTACAATTATATTCACTATCAAAAAAAGAAGAAAGGAAAGTATTCTTTTCTGTTATCTATCTTCGCCAAAACGAAGTAGAAGGTAGCACCTTCTCCCATTACAGGAGGGTTGCCAAGGCTTCATTGGGTCCAATCCCTCAACCTTTCTTGATAACGATATTATAAAAATGAACTGAATTTTCAAAGATAAGACTAAGCTCCTAATTTGCAAGTTATTCAACAGAACTTTTAGAAAGAATAAGTCTTATACTTTTTATATTGAATTTTTACTGAATATCTGCGAATGGCAATAAAACTTATAAAGTTTTTCTATTCTAAAGCCGCTACAAAAGACCTGAGTATGAGAGTCCTCACAGTCCCGATAGCTATGGGAGACTGTAAGGGCTAATGTAATGCGGTTTCGTTTATTTTATAAATGAAAAAGCAAAATTCTCAGTAAGTAATACTTTAGGCTTTGCTCTTTTGTCTTGCAGCGTCCCCGAAGGCTATCGGGATTGCTCTAACCAGACAATACTAATTTTAATTTATAAACTCGTCGTTAAGAATAATCGCGTAATTAATTTCGGCCGATTTTTCGAGCATTTTAGAAACCGAACAGTACTTTTCCATAGAAAGATCTACAGCCCGTTTTACTTTGGCTGATGGTAAATCTCCTTTTAACACAAAATTAAGTTGAATCTTCTTAAAAACATTGGGAATAGCACCGTCTTCTCTAAAGCCCTCCACCTCTACCTGGAGATCGTCTAATTCTAGATGTTGCTTTCTTAAAATCATTACAATATCGATACTACTGCACCCGGCAATAGCGCGAAGCAACAGGTCCATAGGACTGGCTCCTTTTGGTTCGGCATCGGTTTTATTGTCTAATTGAACAATATCTCCGCGTTCGTTTACAGTTTCAAAATGATAATCTTTATTGAGTCTTTTAAGTGTAACTTTCATAGGAATCGTGTTTTAAACAAATTTAAGTAAAGCAAATTAGAAAACCTCATAGTTCTAAAGCTTATACCCATTTAGGGTTTTCTATAAAGGCCATTAACAAATTTTTAATAGATTTACAGAAAGCTTAGAATAAAAACTTTTATTCTGAATACGAACTTTTCTATAGTTTGGAAAAGCTGGGGATAAAAGAAATTGTTAATAATTTGAACTATTGTAGAAACGGTGCCATTGAACAAAGTTTTACTTTTAGAATAATTAATCTAACTTTGAGGTCGTCTAAAAATAATTTTTAAAAATTGATATTAACCCTGATATGAATGGAAGACTTCTAAACCTATAGTTCAATATGACAAAACCTATTTTAAGATGGGCAGGAGGTAAAAGGTGGCTTATCAAACAAATTAACGATTATCTCCCAGGGAATATCAATAATTATTATGAACCATTTGCTGGAGGATTATCTATACTAATTTATTTGTTAAATAATCAAAAAATTAGAAATATATCAACTGCATCTGATACCAATCCACATCTTATCAATTTTTATAATACTCTTAAACAGGATCCTGAGAGATTAATAAATTCACTCAAATCCTTTAAAAATACAGAAGATAATTATTACAAAGAGAGGGCAAAAAATAGAAGAACAAATCATACTAGAGCTGCAAAATTTTTGTATCTAAATAGAACATCCTTCAATGGAATTTATCGTGAAAATTTAAAAGGTGAATATAATGTGCCTTACGGTAAAAAGTCATACGATCAATTATTTGATTACGATCAAATCTATTATTTGAGCGAAATATTTCAAAATACACTTTTTGAAAATGAAGATTTCGCTCACATCGATAATTTTGCAGAAAGAGATGATCTTGTGTTTCTTGATCCTCCCTATACCGTAGCACACGAGAATAATGGCTTTGTAAAATACAACCAAAAAATCTTCTCATGGGAGGATCAAATTAGATTAAAAGATATGGTTGAAAGACTTGATAATAGAGGTGTAAACTACATCCTCACAAACGCAAAACATATCTCTATTGAGCACTTATATCAAGGAATAGGGAACATTCACAATGTTAGTCGTTCTAGCCTAATTGGTGGTAAGGGTGCAAAAAGGTCAAAGTATAATGAGATTATAATTACAAATGCGATATGAGTAATACTTGGGAATCTATTTTATATACAACCGTTAGTGTCATTGGTAGTATCATACCATTCCTTCTTCTAGCTGCTCTAATTTACTTTAATGGACAGGATATTCCAGAATATAGAAAATTGATTGGTAATGGAGAATTAGCAATCGTTTGTATTAGTCTCGGAATTGGAGTGATTTATACATTAATTGGTAACGCCTACAAAATTGGAAGTGCAGTTTATAAAACAGCTTCTTATTTTGGACTTCATTTAATTTTTTGGCCAACATTATTACTATTTATAATTGGAGTTTCAATTTACACATCCTCACTTATGGATATATATATTGCTAATTCCCATAATAACACAGAGTATTCTCAAGGTTATGAATCTGGTAGATATAATACTTCCTTCACAAGAGAAGAAAAAGCGGAAAATGAAATTTCTGCAGCCGAAAAAGGTCAAAATAGAATTGTTACCTTTTCAATAGGATTTTTTATTTGGATTGTTGTTGCCGTATTTGTCTCAAGAATATTTGACAAAATGGACATAAGATTTGTTGAGGAAAGATCTAAAGCCGTAAATAACCTACAAAAAAGAGTAGAAAAATGAACAACTCAGAATACATCGAAGTTCCTTTTATAAAAATCCAACAACCAATAGGTACATTTTACGTCTGCAAAATGTCATGGCAACAATTGATAGATATATCCTACGCGGATATAAGGGATATTGACGAATCAAGTAAGAATAGTGAATTTGACGACTACCTAGGTATTCAAAGGAAAGTCTCAAAAGGCAGAATAAAAGAGATTTCCAGCTATGTCACGAATTTGGACGCAACTTTTCCTACTTCAATTATTTTACATATTAGATCAACCTCATTATTCCACAAAGGTGAACTCCTTGAAAACTATGATGATCAATTTATTCAAGATAATGAAAGCGAAATTGAAGAAATGACTAATGTGAAAATTGAGGATAACAAAATTTACATTAGACGGAGTGAGCAAATAGCAAAAATTTTAGATGGCCAGCATCGAATTGAGGGATTTCGAAACGCAATTGATAATGGTGAGACAATAGAAGATTTTGACTTTAACGTTACTGTTTTTGTCGACTTAGACTTAGATGATCAAGCTCAAATATTTTCTGTTATCAACAAAGCTCAAACTAAAGTTAACAAATCTCTAGTTTATGATCTGTATGAATATGCAAAGCACAGAAGTCCACAGAAAACAGCTCACGATATAGTTCGAGTTTTAAATAAATCCGAAAAGAGTGCTTTATATAAAAGTGTGAAAATTTTAGGAACAGCAAAGGACAAGGAACTTGAAACTATAGCTCAAGCAACATTAGCAGAATTAATCATTGATAGTATTTCAAAACAGCCAATGGTTGATAGAAATTTGTTAAGGAAAAAATCAATTTTTAATTCTTCCGGATTAAAAAAGGAGACAGATAGAAAGGAGTTAGAAAGAAGAATTTTTAGAAATTTATTTATTGAAGAGGATGATGACACGATATATTTTATTATTAACAACTTCTACAATGCTGTTTCAAGAAAATGGTCCAGAGCTTGGAAAAATTATCCAATTATTGAAAAGAATATTTTAAAAAAATCAACCGGAATAGTAGCTTTATTTAGATTTATGAGATATTTATATAACTACAAAAATAAAGTTGACGAAAATATGTCGGAAAGTGAATTTTCGGAACAATTAGAACTTATCGACATTCCCGATACACAATTCACAACAGAATTTTACAAACCTGGTTCTAGTGGGCAAAGTCAGTTATTTAAAGATTTGGTATATCAGCATAAGGAAAACTATATGTTGGATTAATATCTTTTCAAAACTGCTTACATCGGTTAATAGCAAATAGCCGGAACCGTTAGAAAGAAAATAATTAAACTGACTAATTGAAAGGCTTAAACACCCCGGCCTATCGACAACCCCTTCTTAAAAAGAAGGGGAGCTAATAAGCTTTAAAAAAATCTTACTTATTTAATTAATTCCCCCTTCGGAGCCTGTCCCGAATTTACTTCGGGAGGCCAGGGGCCTATCCAATACTCTGCACCACTTCTTTTTTGGCTTCTTTTTTAGAGCCGTCAAATCCGGTTACGCCACCCACGGTGGTATATTTAAGTACATATTTTTTATCTGGAAAAATTCGCTGATAAGCACTTTGGCACATAATCGCAGCTTCATGGAAACCGGAAAGGATAAGTTTAAGTTTTCCTTTATACGTGTTTACATCCCCAATGGCATAAACTCCCGGGATATTAGTTTGGTAATCGTAAGAATTATCAACTTTTATGGCATTCTTTTCAATCTCCAGCCCCCAACTTCCCAGCGGACCAAGCTTAGGAGAAAGTCCGAAGAGCGGGATAAAATCATCTATTTCACGAAACTCTTCCCCACGTGCTTCATCTTTATGCCTAATTACTACTTGCTCCAGTTTATCCTCCCCTCTTAAACCAACCACCTCGGCATTGGTAATCATTTCTATTTTCCCAAGTTTAGACAGTTCAGAAACCTGTTCTACAGAATCCAATGCACCGCGAAACTCTGCCCTGCGGTGTACCAGGGCAACCTCTGCAGCAACATCGGCCAGGTAAATCGCCCAATCTAAGGCCGAATCCCCGCCACCGGCAATCACTACTTTTTTATCGCGGTAAACTTCCGGGTCTTTTATAAAATAAGACACGCCTTTGTCTTCAAAATCGGTGATATTTGAAATTGGGGGTTTTCTGGGTTCAAAAGAACCTAAACCTCCTGCAATGGCCACTACTTTAGAGTGATGTTGGGTTCCTTTATTGGTGGTCACGATAAAAGTACCATCATCTAATTTTTCTAAAGTTTCGGCGCGTTCACCCAAAGTAAATCCCGGTTCAAAAGGCTTTATCTGTTCCATAAGGTTTCCTACCAAATCCCCCGCCAGAATTTCGGGAAAAGCGGGAATATCGTAAATTGGTTTTTTGGGATAAATTTCAGAACATTGTCCGCCCGGCTGTGGCAGGGCGTCTATCAAATGAGTTTTTAATTTTAGTAAACCCGCTTCAAAAACGGTAAATAATCCGGTTGGACCGGCTCCTATTATTAGAATATCAGTTTTAATCATCACGCTTATTTTTAACTTTTAAAGTTTCGGTTATATTATTCATTTGTTCTACTTTGGCTTCAAAATCGCCTTTTATGGTACTTCGGTATTCATTGAGGTTTTCTACCATCTCGTTTACATTTTCCGGAATCACCTCCTCAAAAAACTGACGCAACCGTTTGGCTGCCGTTGGGGATTTTCCATTGGTAGAAATACCAATTTTCACATGCCCTTTATTTACAATCCCACCCATATAAAAATCACAAAGCTCTGGCGTATCTGCGATATTGGCCAGCAAATAACGCTTTTTAGCATGGCGGTGTACCTTTTTGTTCAGTTTAGCATCATTGGTGGCCGCAATGACAAAGTGTTTTTTCTTTAGATATTTCTTTTTATAACGACCTTTAACGAGTTTTGCGCCGTGCTTTTTTGCCAGTTCTTCGGTTTCCGGTAAAAAGTGTTTTGCTACAACTTCCACCTTCGCATTGGGGCTGGATTTAAACAAGAAATGAAGCTTTTCCTGTCCTACATTTCCGCCGCCAACTACCAGGATATTCAACTTGTTTACCTTTAAAAAAACCGGGTATAATTCGTTTCTATCTTCCATAAGCCACCCCTAGCCCCCAAAGGGGGAATTTATAATTACTGATTCCTGAATTGCGTTCTGCATTACCGCCTCTAATTTTCCGCTTTCCCGAACTACTTCGCCAATAACGATAATTGACGGCGCGGTAAGTTGTTTTTCAGCAACTACTTTTTCTATACTTTTAATCGTTCCAAAACCCGACTTCTCATTATCGGTAGTGCCATTTTGAATAATGCCTACCGGAATATTTTCCTTTCCGAAGTGGTTAAAAACCTTTACAATCTCTCCCAGTTTTCCCATTCCCATGAGGATTACCACCGTTGCGGTTGACTGTGCAGCCAGCTTAACATCATTAGACAATTTACGTCGTGAAGTAGTTCCCGTGATTACCCAGAAACTTTCTGAAACTCCTCGTTGCGTAAGCGGAATTCCAACATTTGCCGGTACTGCAATTGAAGAAGTAATCCCCGAGATTACTGCGGTTTCCAAACCTTTGCGTTTAGCAAAAGCTAACTCTTCAGAACCCCTTCCGAAGACAAAAGGATCACCACCTTTTAATCTTACCACGTGACCTCTTTCCAAAGCATATTTCACGATAAGTTTGTTGATCTCATCCTGGGAATACCTGTGTTTATCCTTTCGTTTTCCAACAAAAATATGCTCGGCTTGAGGCGCGTATTCTAGTAATTCGCGATTAATAAGCGCATCATAAAGCACCACTTTGGCATCTTTTAAAGTATTTAGTGCTTTAATCGTGATCAATTCCGGGTCTCCAGGCCCTGCGCCTACTACGCTTAATTTTGGAATATTAAGCATCCTGTACCTCCTTTGTTCTATAAGCATCTACCCTTTTCAAAAATAAATGCGCGTCTTCTAAATATTTGTTTGCGAAAGTTTCGCCGGGTTCATTTTCGTTCATTTGATAAGCAAATTCTTTAAAGGAAGTTGATAATTCTATTTTACCGGTTTGCACAAATAACTCGTCGAACTGAGAAATGATTCCGGCCTGTGTATTGGTCTTTACATCTTCGGCCAACAATAAAGCCTTGGCTGAATTCACAATAGAAGTGTAGGAATGGTAAATACTGTCTGCCCAGGATTTTCTTTGCAAGGCTGTTTTGGCATTATCTATCTTTTCTTCACTTTCAAAAAGCAATGTTGCGATAAGATCTATTACCACACCGGCACATTCGCCAACCCCAATAGCTTTTATATAAGGCGCATCGTGTCCCCAGTCTATAAATTCATCCTGACTTAACTTAGAAGTATCGGACAGGTCCTTTAATAAATCGTAAAAATAAGTTTTGCCCTGTCTTTCGTAATATTCGGTAAAACGTTCACCTTCTCCAGACTCCTTTTCAAAATCGTTAAGCAATCTCCTAAACGCATGGGGGCCACGTTTACTGGGTATTTTTATTACTTTGTCGGCAAAGCGTCCTTTTCCGTCTCCAAATTGTCCGCCACCCAACAAGACTTGAAGTGCAGGCGCCACGCTCTTGCCCGATTTCACTGTCATTCCCTGAAAACCAATTTCGGCCATATTATGCTGGCCACAGGCATTCATACAACCGCTTATTTTTATGGTAATGTCCCGTCCATTTACAAAATGCGGATATTCCTCTTTTAAGAGATCTTCTAAAACAGCGGCAATCCCGGTGCTACTTGCAATTCCCAAATTACAGGTATCGGTACCCGGGCAGGCGGTAATATCTACGGTTTTATTATAACCGGCTTCTGCAAATCCCAGTTTTTTAAGCTCGGTATAAAAAAAAGGCAGAAATTCTTCCCGCACATGGCGCAAGAGAATATCCTGGCGCAGGGTAAACCGCATCTCATTCCCTGCATATTTTTTAATTAAATCGGCCAACTTTCTAGCTTCGGGGGTGTAAAAATCGCCCAGGGAAACCCTAATTCCAATAGCAAACAAGCCTTGCTGTTTTTGCGGAATTACATTAGTGCTTTTCCAGGTTTTAAATGCTTCGTCGTCATCTATTTTCACTGCGGGTACCGTCACATCCTGCAGAGGCGGTGCAGCTTCATATTTTTCGGTTTCAAATTTTGGCACTACCCCCGAAAGGGCTGTTTTCTGCTCTTCCACCAATTTCATAAAAGCATCTTTCCCAATTTCTTTGATAAGGAATTTCATTCTTGCTTTCATACGCTTAGAACGTTCTCCATAACGATCAAAAACCCTTATTACCCCTTCTATTAATTCAATTATTTTTTTGGCTTCTATAAAATCATAAAGCTCATCGGCGTGTCTTGGTTGCGAGCCGAGTCCGCCACCCAAAACCACTTTAAAGCCGCGTTTTCCATCTTTTAGCTTAGCAATAAAACCTAAATCGTGAATATAACTTAGCGCTGTATCCTCTTCAGAAGAAGAAAAGGAAATTTTAAATTTCCTGCCCATTTCCTGGCAAATGGGATTTCTTAGAAAAAACTGAAAAGTAGCCCGGGCATAGGCCGAAACATCAAATGGTTCGTTCACATCTATCCCAGCGGTAGGAGAAGCGGTTACATTTCTTACCGTGTTGCCGCAGGCTTCCCTTATTGTCACATCGTCTTTAGCAAGTTCTTCCCACAGTTGCGGGGTTCGTTCCAAACTCACGTGATGTATTTGAATATCCTGGCGGGTGGTAATGTGCAACCGTCCCCGCGAATACTCATCAGATACATTGCATATTTTATGAAGCTGCTCTGAAGTTACCCTTCCAAACGGCAATTTTATGCGCACCATTTGCACCCCGGCCTGGCGTTGACCGTAAACGCCTCGTGCCAACCGTAGGCTCTTAAATTTGTCGTCGCTTTCTTTTCCTTCTTTAAAAGCTCTAATCCTTTTTTCCAGTTCCAGGATTTCTTCTTCTACAATTGGGTTTTCCAATTCAGTTCTAAAGCTTTGCATAATATTTATGATTTAAAAAAAAGCCCTTTTTAGAAATTTCTTAAAAGGGCTTTTATAATTGAATTTATAAAATGGACTTTTAAGTGTTAGATAAATAACACATACGCATGTAAGACAAAATGTTCATCATTATTATTTTCATTTTTATCTAAACTATTTAATAAAACCTACTCCGGCAGTGGTGTTGGTTTGGGTATCTACTAAAATAAATCTTCCGTTGGCGCGATTTGAATTATAACTATCAGCAAAAATACATTTGCTTAATTTTAGCCTTACATTGCCAATATCATTCAATTTAAGATTAGGTTCCTGGCTTACTACTTCTGGATTTGTATTTACATTTCCTTCAACCTTATCAATCTTTGCAAGAACGCTATTAGTATTGTGCTGTATTACATATTTTGCACCTGGGATTAGCGGTTTGTTATCCATCCAGCAAACGGTGGCATCCAGTAATTTCTTTTCATTGGGAACTTCTGAAGTTTTCACTAACATATCTCCCCTGGCGACATTAATATCGTCTGTAAGACTAATGGTTACCGAGCTTCCTGCAGGAGCTTCCTTAAAGGATTCGTTGAAGAAATGAATTTCTTTTATTGTAGATTTAGTCCCGGAAGGCAGTACAGTTACCTCATCACCAATATGAAAACTGTTTCCACTAATTTTCCCGGCGTAGCCTCGATAATCGTGAAATTCGTCGGTTTTTGGTCTAACTACTGTTTGCACCGGAAATCTTGCCTGGGTTTGCTCTACAAAATCTTCTGTTTTTAGATCTTCTAAATGTTCAAGAATGGTTTGACCATCGTACCATGACATCGCATTAGATTTTTCAGCAATATTTTCTCCCCATAATGCACTTACCGGTATGAAAGTAAGCTTCTGATCTTTAAAATCACTCCTGGCCTTCAATTCCTCAAAATCCTGAATAATGTTATTAAAAACCTCTTCGGAATAGTTAACAAGATCCATCTTGTTAATAGCCACAATCACCTCTTTAACCCTCAACAAATTATTGATATAAAAATGCCTATAGGTTTGTTCAATTACTCCCTTTCTCGCATCTATGAGAATAATAGAGGCTTGAGAGGTAGATGCTCCCGTCACCATGTTTCGGGTATATTCAATATGTCCCGGGGTATCTGCAATTATGTAGCTTTTTTTTGGGGTAGAAAAGTAAATATGGGCGACATCTATGGTAATTCCCTGCTCTCTTTCGGCTACCAGGCCATCTGTTGCCAAAGAGAAGTCTAAATAATCCAGACCATTCTTTTTGCTTAGCCTATCTATGGCTTCAATTTTATCTAAAGTTAATGATTTAGTATCGTAAAGCAGTCTTCCTATTAAAGTGCTTTTACCATCATCTACACTGCCTGCTGTTGCTATTTTTAAAACTTCCATATCAATTTTTTTTTAGAAATAACCTTGTTGTTTTCTGGTTTCCATTGCGGCTTCAGATCTTTTATCATCTATCCTGGCACCGCGTTCTGATATTGCTGAATCCCTTATCTCTTCAATTATTTTCTCGATGGAATCTGCATTGGATTCTACAGCAGCGGTACAACTAATATCCCCCACAGTTCGAAATCTCACCCTTTTGGTTTTTGTAATTTCATCTTCATCTTTATACACATATTTAGAAGCGGTCCATATCAATCCATCCCTTTCGAAAACCTCCCTATCATGGGCAAAATAAATTGAAGGTATCTCAATATTTTCCCGTTTTATGTACTCCCAAACATCTAATTCGGTCCAGTTTGAAATTGGAAACACCCTAACATTCTGTCCTATATCTATCTTTCCATTTAGCATATCAAAAACTTCCGGACGTTGATTCTTTTCATCCCACTCTCCAAAATCATTTCTTATGGAAAAAATTCGCTCTTTTGCCCTTGCCTTTTCCTCATCGCGGCGTGCTCCCCCAATGCAAGCATCAAACTTAAATTCGTCTATAGCATTTAATAGTGTATTGGTTTGAAGTAAATTCCTGCTGGAGTATTTTCCTTTTTCCTCCACAGAAATACCTCGATCTATATCATCCTGAACGCTGCGAACAATAAGTCGCAACCCCAGCTCTTCAACAAGCTGATCCCGAAACTTGATAGTTTCTGGAAAATTATGTCCCGTGTCTATATGCATAAGAGGAAAAGGAATTTTTGCCGGATAAAAAGCTTTTTGAGCCAACCTTACCAGGCTAATAGAATCTTTCCCTCCCGAAAATAATAAGACAGGATTGTCAAATTGTGCCACTACTTCCCGAAGGATATAAATCGCCTCGCTTTCAAGTGAATTTTGATTTAAAATTGAATTCATATATCTTTAATTTATGCGTGTAAACCACATTCTCTATTATCTAATACTTTGGTAGGATCAAAATATTTAAACTCGTTGGGTAAGCTGTACTGCTCCAGGTATTTATCCAATTTCTCATCACTCCAGTGATAAAATGGACTCACTTTTAAAATACCGTCTTTGCTATAGCTTAAAATATCTATGCTATCCCTAAAATTGGTCTGCCCCTTTCTTAGGTTGGTAAACCAAACATCGGGATCTTGTTGACGCATGGCACGTTGAAAAGGTTCTAGTTTTACCTGTCTCGTAAACTCTTCGTGTTGCGGATTATTAATATCTGGGATACCTCCAAATAGTGCATCCCGGTAGGCAGCCGTTTGCTTTGGGGTGTAAAGTTTTACATTTAAACCTAACTGATCAATCAACTGCCTGGCGTGTTTATAGGTTTGCGGGGTATTATAACCGGTGTCACACCAAATTACTTTTATAGCCTCATCTATTTCTGAAACCGCGTGCAGAAGTGCCGCTTCATAAGGTCTAAAATTTGTGGTTACCACTGGCTTTGCCGCATTAGATATCACCCACTGTACAATTTCTGCCGGAGTAATCCCTTTAAATTGCTGATTTAAAACCTTTAACTCTTTCTCGTTATATCGTTTCATTTTTCTAGTTTTCTTAAATGGATAATTTTTATTTTCCAAAAGGAATTAAATTCCAAACCCGCTCGTGCGCAAAATACAGGATCATTTTAGTCACCAATTCTACCGAACCAATGGCTAGCGCAGTTTCAATTTGCCCGGTAAGCACCCACGATATCACAACAGTATCTATAGTCCCTATAATTCTCCAACTCACCGTTTTTAAAATACTGCGCAGTGGTTTTTCTGAAGTGCGGTCCTTTTTATAAGTGCTTTTCGTTTTTAGGTGATCCAATATCATTATTATTCTATTTAATTCTATTAACCTATAGGTTTACTAGGAATTAGACTCAAAAGTAATTTTGTTTTTTTAGTACACCAATTAATTTTTAGGTTAATTTATAAATTTAACATCTTTCCCGCTGGCTTATTTTGTAGCAGCAACATCGGCTAAAGTGTTATCGCCCAGCACTTTTAAAGTACTATCTCTAACCTGCACCATCAACTTATTTACAGAGCAGGCTTTTTCATCGGGACAGTCGTCACACTTTTCATAGTAATTAAGACTCACACAAGGTACCATCGCTATTGGTCCTTCCAGCACCCTTATCACCGCTGTCATACCGATATCTTCGGGCTCTTGTATAAGATAATATCCTCCACCTTTTCCTTTTTTAGAGCCTAGAAATCCAGATTTTCTCAATTCTAATAAAATACTCTCCAAAAACTTTTGAGAAATATTCTCACTTTTAGCAATTTCTGAAGTCTGTACTGGTTTTCTATCTTTTTTCCTGGCAATAAACGCCAGGGCTTTAATTCCGTATTTAGTCTTTTTTGAAAGCATACAGCGAATATACTTAAAGTTTGACTTTTCAGCATTTTAAAATACATTCTCACCGCAATTATATCAAAACCGGGATCGCTACAATTCTCTCACTCAAATTAATTTTAAAGCCTGCTGTAAATCTGCAATAATATCATCTACGTGCTCCAGCCCTACCGAAACTCTCACTAAACCCGGTTTGATCCCGGCCTCCAACCTATCTTCTTCACTAAGCCTGCCGTGGGTTGTCGAAGCAGGATGCGTCACTATACTGCGGGTATCTCCCAGGTTAGCCGATCTCGAGCAAAGCTTTATCGCATTTATAAACTTTCTGCCTGCTTCAATTCCACCTTTAATTTCAAATGAAACCACATTCCCACCTTTTTTCATTTGTTTTTTAGCAATTTTATATTGTGGATGCGACTTTAAAAAAGGATATTTTATATTTTCAGCATTCGGTTCGGTTTCCAGAAACTCTGCAACTTTTAAAGCATTATCACAATGCTTGTCTAATCGCACCGGCAAAGTCTCCAGACTCTTGGATAAAACCCAGGCATTAAACGGCGACAAAGCCGGCCCGGTATTTCTTGAAAACAGGTAAATCTCCCTAATTAATTCTGCATTCCCCACGGTAACGCCGCCAAGCACCCTGCCCTGCCCATCGATTAATTTTGTAGCCGAATGAATCACTAAATCTGCACCAAATTTTATAGGATTTTGCAACCAAGGCGTAGCGAAACAATTATCTATAATCAAAATAAGTTGATGTTTTTTAGCAATTTCTCCCAGCCGCTCCAAATCCAATACATCTACCCCGGGATTCGTTGGGGTTTCAGCAAAAATAATCTTTGTTTTTGGCGTAATTAAGCTTTCAATCTTATCGACCTCATCTACCTTAAAATAGTCGTGTGAGATATTCCATTTAGGAAAAAACTTAGTAAACAAGCTATGGGTAGATCCAAAAATAGAACGTGCAGAAATGATATGATCATCACTATTTAAAAGAGCTGCCAGGGTAGAAAACACCGCACTCATTCCTGTAGCAAAAGCAAAACCGGCCTGCGCACCTTCCATCTTTGCCATCTTTTCAACAAATTCTGAAGTATTGGGATTTGTAAAGCGGCTGTAAATATTACGTTCTTTTTCTTCAGAAAATGAAGCCCTCATCTCTTCGGCATCCTCAAAAACATAGCTGGATGTTAAAAATAAGGGCGTAGAATGCTCCTGGAACTGGGTGCGTTCACTTTGTGTTCTTATGGCTTCGGTTTCAAAATGCATTGATTTTCTAAATTTTATAGTTGTTGTGCGATTTTCAATACATCACTTACCACGCCTCTTGCCGTCACAGCTGCGCCGGCGCCCGCTCCCTGGATTACCAGCGGCTGGTCACCATAAGATTCAGTATAAATTTCAAAAATATTATCGGCGCCTTTAATTTGTCCCAGTGCAGTATTCTTTGGCTCTGAAATTAATTTGGCTTCCAAAGCCGCCTTTTTCACTTCTATTTCGCCAATATAACGCAGCACGTGATCTGTATCCTGATCTTTTTTTCGCTGTTGGAATATTTCATCCAAATCCCCTAAATTCTCCTGAAATTCTTCTGCGGAAGTCTCCCCGTTTAAGTGCTCTGGAATAAGCGATTGGATCTCCACTTCTTCAAATTCTTTTTCCAGCTGAAGCTCCCGGGCCAAAATTAAAAGTTTTCTTCCCACATCATTTCCCGAAAGATCTTCCCGTGGGTCTGGCTCGGTGTAACCCAGCTTATCGGCTTTCTGCAGAACTTCAGAAAAACGCTCTTTATTGGTAGAAAAAGTATTGAAAATATAGCTTAAAGAACCAGAGAAAACCCCGCGTACTTTAGTGATTTTTTCTCCTGCCTGGTGCAATCCCTGTATAGTTTGTACAATAGGTAAACCGGCGCCAACATTTGTTTCATAAAGAAAATGTTTGCCGTGATACTCCAATTCTTTGCGTAATTTCTTATAAAAATCGGCCGATAATGTATTCGCCACTTTATTGGCAGCCACAAGGCTAAAGCCATTTTGCACCAACCGAATGTAGATCTCTACAAACTCTTTACTCGCTGTAGCATCTATAGCGATGAGATGCTCAAAATCATTTTCTTTGGTAAAGTCCAGGATATCTTCCAGTTTGTAAGCTTCGGCAGATTTTTTGAAATCCTTTTCCCAGTTTTCATTAATTCCTTCAGCTTTAAATAGAGCCTTCGTAGAATTTGCGATTACCGGGATATTTATAGAAGCTCCAAAATGTTCCTCCCATTGTTTTTTTGTGTCAAATAATTGCTCAATTAAGGTACTACCTACATTACCTATTCCAAACAAGATGATGTTTACTTTCTTCATTAATTTAAAATTTAACCCCAAATTTGGGAATTTGTAACAAAACTATTTACAGAAACCTGTTTAAACAACAACCTCGAACCAGGATACAAGGTATGCTTCCGGAAAAAATCTTATATTTCGAGGCCAGCCCCGGGGAATTAAACCCTAGGCTATTGCCCCGCGATTAAAACTTTTTGCTCCCAGCTTTAGACCGGATTCATTTGCTTTAGTATTGTTATTATTGTTTATAAAAATTGGCTTTAAAAACCTGGCCAGCTGCGAAGCTTCTATTAAAAAGGCATCGTGCCCGTGAATAGAACGTATTTCATGAATACTCACATTCTCTTTTATTAAAGATAAGTTTACATAAGTATCCCAGTTTTCATCTGCCAGGAAAAACCAGTCTGAATTTACAGTAACTATATGGATATCCCCTTCAATTTTCTTTGCAGTTTCCAGGTATTTCCCGCTGCCTTTGCTAATATCGATTGTCGTTAAAAGGTGGTTCATAAATTTGTAGGAAGCCAATTGAAAACGTTCTTCTAACTTATCCCCGTGATATTGTAACCAGCCTTCAACTTTATAGCAGGGCTTAACATCTTCCTTAGTCCTGTTAAATTTCTTACTTAACGACTGTGGGGTGCGATAAAAAGTCATTGCGTGCATCCTGGCATCTTTCACCGGCGTGGTAGAGTTATTTAAAATTTGCGCCTGCACCTGGCAATTAGCCAGAACCCAGTCTGTAGCCTTATAATCTGTCGCGATTGGGATAATATGAGTAGCAAGCTCTGGTTTTAAAGCAGCCAATTCCCAGGCCAGGGCACCGCCAATAGATCCACCAATAATAGCGAACAATTTTTCTATTTTAAGTTTTTCTAAAGCCAGGGCCTGTATCCTCGCAATATCACCTAAAGTAAATTCTTTGTAATTATCTATTAGATTCTCTTTTTTTCCGTTAAAACCATTTCCCGGAATATTAAAAGCCAGAATACTAAATTCTTTGGTATTAATGGCTTTTTTAGGCCCTACCAGGTTAGACCACCAACCGAGTTTCCCGGTAACCTGTGAGTTTCCGGTAAGAGCGTGGTTCACTAAAACCACCGGCGCATCATGGGGATCCCTTCCAAATTGCTGAAAACTTAAAGAGATATCCTGTACCGTTCCCGCAGCGTTTTTAAAGTTTGTAATATAGAGTTCCTGAAGCATTTTATTATTTTTTGGAAGTTGTTTTTAGCAGGCAATTAGTGTGATAATCGCCTGCTATAACAACCGGAAAAAAATCCTTTTCTTTTCCTATTTATTTTCACAAAACGAATAAGACCCGGCAAAGCTTTACGCTAATGCAGGTTCTTTTGGTTGGCGCCCAAGTTTAAGGGAGATTGGCGTTGCATTTAAAAGATTATCCTGAACAGGACATCTACTTTCAACAATCTCTATCCACTCATTTATCGCTTCACTGGAAGCGTTTGAAACGGGTTGCACATTAACCTCGATTTTCTGAAAACCGGCACGTTCTTTAGATCCCAAACCAAGGTATTTATCTGTATTTAAATCTCCCGATATCGAAATCTTTAATGATTCAATTTCAATATTGAGTTCTTTGGCAACTATCCCACCAACTATGTTTAGGCAACCCGCGAGGCCGGCTAGGATATACTCAACAGGACAGGGTGCATCCAGGTCTGCATTTTCCCGGTTTTCCCCAATTCTAATTTCAAAATTTTGTGCATTTACAACCAATTGCTCATTTGGCTTTGCATTTGCCGATATATTTATATTTGTAAGTCCCATTTTTTTAAACAGTTTTTAGATTTTTAATACTTTTAAATGCTTCTTTAAGATCATCTTTTAAATCTTCAATATCCTCCAGTCCCACAGAAAGCCTAACCAGATCCTGGGTTACGCCGGTAGATGCCTGTTGTTGTTCATCTAATTGTTGGTGGGTAGTACTGGCGGGATGGATTATTAGCGATTTGGTGTCACCAATATTGGCCAGTAAGGAAAAGATTTTAGTTTCATCGGCAACCGTTTTCGCCGACTCAAAGCCACCTTCCAGTCCAAAGGTTACAATCCCACTTTGGCCTTTAGGAAGATATTCCTGCGCCAGGCTATTGTATTTACTACTTTTTAAACCGGGGTAATTAACCCACTTCACCTGCTCCTGCTGTTCAAGCCATTCTGCCAGCTCCAGGGCGTTCTCACTGTGTTGTTTTACCCGTACACTTAAAGTTTCCAGCCCCTGTATAATTTGAAAAGCATTAAACGGACTTAAAGCTGCGCCGTGATCTCTTAAGCCTTCTACCCTCACTTTTGCAATAAAAGCTGCTTCTTTTAATGCATCGTGATATATCAGGCCGTGGTAACCGGGAGAGGGTTCGGTGAACTCCGGGAACTTGCCATTAGCCCAGTCGAAATTACCGGCGTCAATAATAGCTCCTCCCAGGGCAGTACCGTTTCCATTAATATACTTAGTAAGGGATTCTATAACAATATCTGCCCCGTGTTCTATTGGCTTCAATAATGCCGGGGTCGCTACGGTATTGTCAACAATAAAAGGTACTTTAAAGGCTTTGGCTTCCGCAGAAATCGCTTTAAGGTCTAGCACATCCAGCTTGGGGTTCCCAAGTGATTCTACGAAAAAAGCGCGGGTATTTTCCTTTGCAGCTTTTTTGAAATTCTCAGGATTTTCGGGGTTTACAAAAGTTGTAGTAATTCCAAACCTGGGCAGGGTTACATTAAGCAGGTTGTAAGTACCACCGTATAAACTGTTAGAAGCCACAATATGATCACCGGCTTTTAATAGCGTTAACAATGTGGTATTTATGGCAGCCATTCCCGAGGCAGTAACTACTGCACCTATTCCTTTTTCTAAAGCTGCGAGACGTTGTTCTAAAATATCGTTGGTAGGATTGTTTAAGCGCGTGTAAATATAACCGGGCTCGGCCAGGGAAAACACATTTGCGGCGTGATCGGCATTCTTAAAAACATAAGAAGTGGTGAGGTATAATGGTACCGCACGGGTGCCGGCGTGGGCGTTAAAATCGTGACCGGCGTGAAGGGCATCTGTTGAAAAATTTGGCTTACTCATAATTTCTATTTTTTTTAAGTTTTGCTTCTATTTTAAAGAAGCTTGATTCTTTTTTTTTGATTTCCGCATTTGCGAAAGTGAAAATTTGCTAAATAAAAAAGTCCCCTTAAGTAGCTATTACCAAGGGGACTTAAAATCAAACTCTAAACAAAGTAAGTTAGATCCTGTTTTGGCAATAGCGCGTCATTTGCATACACATCATCATAGTGTTGCGCATCATCATATTTTGCATTGCCATTATATTTTTCATTTTTTAATTTTTAATTTTTAATTTTTAAATCTTACTCGATTTTATTTCACTTTAGATTTTCTCTATAAAAATCTACTTTTAACTTTTACTCATAAAAAAACCGCTGCGGTAGGCAGCGGCTTTTTGCAATTTATATCGTTTCAGGATTAAGCAATAGAGCGCGCTGCGGAAGTCATCCACATCATCATTCGCATCATATTGTTAATTACCTGGTACATTTTTCGTTTTGTTTGACACAAAGATAAGGGTAGATTTTTTTAATATCCAAACCGGAAGTGCATTTTTACGAATAATTTTATTTGAAATCATTTTATTTGCATTTTAATACTCAAACAGCCTTCTTAATGAGAATTATGTATTCTTTGCAGCTTCATATTCTTCAGCTTACTAACAACAGGCTTTAATTTTTGTCCAACAGCTATAAAAAACCTGGTCGCATTTTGAATCTAATCCCAACTATCTCTCTAGAGAAGCTAGCCAACCTTATCAAAATAAAAAATAACGTTAAAGCAAGTTTGGGTTCTGCTTATTTTCATACATTTGCAAATGAATTATTTAAGGGAAGGATTTGACTGATTGCAACCCTGAAATATGCATAAATGCGTATTAAAAATGCTAAAGCAGTAATAACTTCAGCTTTGCTTTTCCCGTCAAATTCAGCCCGTATTTTTAAATCAATTATAATTTAAAATATGGCTTACTTATTTACTTCAGAAAGTGTTTCTGAAGGACACCCAGATAAAATCGCCGATCAAATAAGCGATACACTACTCGATAATTTTCTTGCGTTTGACACTAACTCTAAAGTTGCCTGTGAAACCCTTGTAACTACCGGCCAGGTAGTACTTGCCGGGGAGGTGCGTAGTGACACCTATATAGATGTACAACACATTGCCCGCGAGGTAATAAATGACATAGGCTACACTAAAGGAGCTTATAAATTTAGTGGGGATTCCTGTGGCGTGATCTCTTTAATCCACGAACAATCTGATGATATTTACCAGGGAGTAGATAAAAAGGAGAAACAGGAACAGGGAGCCGGCGACCAGGGCATGATGTTTGGCTACGCCACTAATGAGACCGAAAACTATATGCCCCTGGCTTTAGATATTTCTCACAAGATTTTAATAGAATTGGCCAAATTGAGACGGGAAGGTAAAGAAATCCCTTATCTAAGACCAGACTCTAAAAGCCAGGTAACCATTGAATACAGCGATGAAAATGTACCGCAAAAGATCGTAGCCATTGTTGTCTCTACCCAGCATGACGAATTTGATGAGGATGATGAGGTTATGCTGAAACAAATTAGAAAAGACGTTGAAGAGATTCTTATTCCTCGGGTTAAAGATCAATTCCCGGAATACGTTCAGAAATTATTTAATGACGATATCACTTTTCATATCAACCCAACCGGAAAATTTGTAATTGGCGGCCCCCATGGGGACGCGGGGCTTACGGGAAGAAAAATTATTGTTGATACCTACGGCGGAAAAGGCGCCCACGGCGGAGGAGCTTTCTCTGGAAAAGACCCAAGTAAAGTAGATAGATCTGCCGCTTATGCCTCCAGGCATATTGCAAAAAACCTTGTAGCTGCAGGACTTGCCGATGAGGTACTGGTGCAGGTTTCTTATGCGATTGGCGTGGTAGAACCCACTTCAATTTCAGTGGAAACCAACGGCACTTCTAACGTAAAACTGAAAGACGGAGAGATCGCCAAAAAGGTTACCGAAATCTTTGATATGCGCCCCGCTGCGATTGAGGAACGCTTAAAACTTAGGAATCCTATCTACCGTGAGACAGCGGCATATGGCCATATGGGTAAAGACCCGAGAACTGTTACAAAGATTTTTAAAAGCCCTTACTCTGGGGAAGTTAAAAAGGAAGTGGAATTATTTACCTGGGAAAAACTGGATTACGTAGATAAAATAAAAGAGGTTTTTGAGTTGTAAAATTTAAAGACACTTTACGTTGACACAAATATTCCTGTTAAACCCTTAATGAAATGAGCGGATCAAACAATTACATCAACTTTTATTCTGGAACCGAAATCGAGGTACTCCGAATAAAAGACCTTTTGGAGGGAGAAGAAATTCCATCCATTATTCAGAATGATTTCCAGTCGGGGAATATTGGCGGGTTCATTGGAGGAACTCCAAGCACAATACGTCTAAAAGTAAGGGAATCTGATGTGAACAAGGCTAACACTTTATTAAAAAACCTGGGATAATAGCAGATTAGGAAAGGTAAAAAAACACTGAGAGAGCTATCGATGAAATAAACACGCTAAATCAGTTTCCCATAGAAAGTTTGTGTTCGCTGCTTACAGGGTATTATGGTTCTGCGTGCAATCAAGCCCGCAAGTTTTCACTATTTTTAGACGACACGTTGGCAAACTTGTGTTATAATCAAATTTAGCTTTGAAGGAAAACCAAAAATCTTATAGTGTAAAAGAAGCTACTGTAAAATTAATGCAATATTGCGCTTACAGGGATAGATGCCACAAAGAAGTTGAAGAAAAGCTAACCGAACTGCGTATGATTCCCGCAGCTAAGGAGCAAATTATCATTCAGCTCATGCAGGAAGATTTTTTAAATGAAGAGCGTTTTGCCCGAAGCTTTGTGCGAGGAAAGTTCAGGATAAAAAAATGGGGAAAAATAAAGATTACACAAGAGCTTAAATCTAAGGAGGTTTCCGCGCCTATTATTAAGTTAGGTCTTACTGAAATTGATAAGCAAAAATATATTGCAACGCTTTATGATATTGCCGAAAAGAAATTGGAACAGCTTAAAGAACCGAACCCCTACAAGAAAAAGCGCAAATTAATAGAATTCCTGCTGCGCCGGGGTTATGAAAGCGCATTGGTTTATGATGTTGTAAATGAGGTTTTAAAATCATAGCTTTATAGAACCATATTCATTGTTACGAAGACTCCACGACACTAAAAAATACCAAAGCAACTTGGTACATCTTTGAGCTTTCCTCTCATGGCATTAAACAAGTCTGGCATTTACTAATAATAAAAAAATTCGTGTATTAGTGGCAACTTTTTTACGCTTCCAACTTCCATCCTCGCCCATTGGGATACAAAGAAAGTTTTTAGTTTAATGTTCTATATTTTAAAACTATAAATCCTAACGCCAAAAGGGCTTTATCTCTAAGTTAAACCTGAATATTATTCTTTTTATGTGTGGCTTTTACAGCCCGCTCATTTTTATAATCTATCCACTTTTGTCCTTTCCATTTACGCATAAAATTATCGAAATTGCGCATCACCACCAGGTTATAAACTGCTTTGGAAAAATTGGTGAGATTACGCGGCGTTGCCCTAAGGCTCATTGAAAACCCCGGCGTTAGGTAGGTCATTTGGTGCCAATAACCTTCTGGCATATACAGCGCTTCTCCGTGATTAAGCTCGGTTATAAAACCTTTTGCATTTTTTAGTGCCGGAAATTTTTCAAAATCGGGGTTATTAAAATCGATGTCTTCGCGGGAAATTAACGCGTGCGGCACTTTGTATAAGTATTTACTTTCTGAAGGCGGATAAATAATACATTGCTTTTTTCCGTGGAAATGAAAGTGCATAATATTGGCATAATCGATATCGTAATGCATAAAGACTTTCGCATTTTCACCTCCAAAGAATAAGGTTGGTAGTTGTTTTAAAAACCGGATCCCGAGATCTGGAAAGTCAAAATCCTTCTGTAATTCTGGAACTTCTTTTAGTAAATGATAGAGGAATATACGATAATTGGTAGGACCAGCTTCCAGCAAATCTATGTACTGGGCCATCTTCATTTTAGTGTGTGGTTCGTTAAACTTTTGCTTTGAAGTAATAGGCCTGTCGTCATAAAGAGGCACCACTTTATCTCCAGCAAGTTTTTTTATATAATCCAAATCCCACTTTTGCGTAGCCGGCCAATCATCTACCAAATGCTTTATCACAACCGGCTTTTGTGGCTTCACATAATTCTCCTTAAAATCTTCTTTCGAGATATTCTCCAACCTTGGAATTGGCGCCAATTGTAATTTATTCTTCGTTTTCATGATTAAATTCCCGCATTTTTATGTGTGTCTCTCACCGCTTTTTCGTTTTTATAATCTATCCAGTCCTGTCCCTTTATTTTTCGCATTAAATTGTCATAGTTACGTGTAAGCAAAAGGTTTTTGAGCACCTCGACTATCCTTCCCGGCTTTTTTGGTAACGATCTTAAAGTCATGGACAGGCTGGCTGACTCATATTTTATGTAATGCCACCATTTACTGGGGATGTAGAGTGCTTCTCCGTGTCCCAGATAGGTTTCAAACCCCCGGGCTTTTGCCAGTGCCGGATATTTTTCGAAATTAGGATTATCCATATTTATAACTTCCATACTCACAATAGAATGAGGAACGTGATATAAATATTTTGTTTGGGAAGGTGGATATAAAATCACCCGCTTTTTGCCAACAAAATTAAAGTGAAAGTTGTTGGCCAGGTCCATATCATAATGCATCACCACACTACTGCCCTCACCGCCAACAAATAAAACCGGAAGTTTTTTAAAGAATTTCACGCCCAAATCTGGATATTCAAAATCGTTAATTAATTCGGGGCAGTTTTGAAGCAAGTTAAAGAAGAACATTCTTAAATCTGTAGGGCCTTTTTCTAGCATATCAATATACTCTTTCATAGGCACCTTCATCACAGGACCATGGGAGTTTTCGTTTGCTTTGGCAGGTTTTCCGTCGTAGAGTGGGACTACCACCTCACCCGCTTTTTCTCCAAAGTAATCAAAATCCCATTTTTGAACCGCAGGCCAATCTTTGGAAAGATTTTCAAAAACCACTGGTTTTTCGGGGATAAAATAGTCTTCCTGGAACGCTTCCTTTGAAAGGCTCTTTACTCGTGGAATATCCTCTAATACTAATTTCAAAATTATAGGAATTTAAATAAAAACGGTAAAAACATTTCAACATTTTAAAGACTTCCCGGAACTATCCTGCTATTAAGAAACTCTTTAATTATTTCGGTTATACTGAAAGTTATTACCAACAAATCTTTATCTTCAAAATTAATGAAAACTAGACGGTAAAGGGAAGTTTTACCGCGAAAAGTTCACGATCTCTTGTAGTTTTGACATTGCTTTACAACAGCTAACCATTAATAAAGAATCACTATCGTCCGCTTATAGAGCCAATCCGATATTATAGGGACGCTTTGCTGTAAGAAAAAAGACTAAGCTGTAATTAACTGAAAACTTCTGTTTTTCAGAAATAATATTTCTCAACTAACTTTTTTTGAAGATATCAAATAGCAAGAGGAATATTATGAAATCCCCTTGAGAGATTCCTATAAGAGAAATTTTGTTAATTAATCTTGTTTTTACCGGATATAAGTAACTTTATATTTTAAAAATTGTAATTTTATTAAAAAGTATTATGGAAAAAAACATATCCATCACTTATCCCAGGTCACTGGCTTCTTCCTTAAAACTAGCAAAAAAGGAATTTGAGAATGAGATGAAAATTGTATCCTTGGTAAAACTCTATGAATTAGGGAAGGTTTCATCTGGAAAGGCTTCAAAAGTTTTAGGAATTAATCGCATTGAATTTCTAGAGTTAATTGGTAAATATCAAGTTTCTATTTTTAATTTTCAGAATGAAAAGGAACTAAATGACGAAATTTCCAATGCCTGATATAATATCTGATACTACCCCGATCATTTCATTATTAAAAATTAATGAATTGGAAATTTTGCATAAAGCTTACCAATCTATTATTATTCCCGAAGCAGTTTTTAAAGAAATAGAAAGAGGTAAAAATAAAGACTATTATACTGATATTTCTAAACTCGACTGGATTAAGGTTATGGAAATAAAAAACAAAAATGCAGTTACTAACTTAAACTATTTAGATTCTGGGGAAGCTGAAGTTATTATTCTTGCCAGGGAAATTAGAGCTGATTTAGTGATAATTGATGAAATTCTAGGCAGAAAATTCGCAAAAAACGCAGGTTTAATAGTTACCGGAACTATTGGTGTTTTAATCAAAGCAAAAAAGATGAAATTAATAAATAATGTTTTACCACTTTTGGAAGAAATGCAAAATAAAGGAATATGGATCGATAAAGGTTTGAAGGAAAAAATCTTAATTATGCTGAATGAATAGATTCAATTCACAACACTTTATATCTTCAGACCATGCTTTTAATCCCGGTCTAAATTAAAATTTTCTCCGCAGTTTTCACAATGGTAATCGTAGCTGGTATGAATAGGAAGCGTAAAGGTTAAGAAAGAAAATAAAAACGGCAGGAAAGATCGCATATCCCTTATGTGGGTATAAACTTTAACCTCATCACTATTACAATTGGGACAAACAAGGCTATTACCGGCATCGTCAATCGAGTAGTTTTGGATGTCTTCCAAAATAGCACTAGCCCTGGCAGCATCTTCCTGTCGTACGTCTAATTTTATTCCCCCAATCGCCTGACTTACTAAAGGGTCTGTATCTATTAAAACCTGATCTACAAGAAAAACCGGAATTCCTTCGGACTGTAATTTCCCCTTTACAATTTGTGCTTCAGAGGAATATTGATACCTGGCCAGGGTTACAAAAGTATTTTTCATTCTTAAAGATAGAAATTCTTTTTAGTTTTTACCTTTTGAGTCTTAATTTAAAACGAAAGCAATGTTTATTTCCCACTTAAAAATATGGATAAATTATTCATCCATATTTTGTAAATTTATTTAAAAAAATAGCTTTGTAATTCTAAAACTGAAATATGGAACTCGCAGAATTTAGCCTAAGAATAGGTTTAGCCGCTATTGCCGGACTTTTTATAGGTATGGAACGAGAATTTAGTGGAAAAAGCGCAGGTTTAAAAACCAATGCTCTAGTAGCCCTTGGATCTTGCGTGTTCATACTGCTTTCTCTTAGGTTTGAAGGCGAAGAGTTTGTAGATTCAACCCGGGTAATAGGCCAGGTGGTCACAGGAATTGGTTTTATTGGCGCGGGTACTATATTACAACACGGTAAAAATGTAAAAGGATTAACTACAGCCGCAACCATTTGGTGCAGTGCCGGGGCCGGCGGGCTTGCTGCTCTTGGATTATACTGGGAGTTATTAATAGTGGGTGGTACTATCGTGTTGATAAATATTATCTTCAGTTTAATTCAAAAAAAGATGATTAAAGGAAAAAAGCACCAGGAAGATTAATTATAGCTATTTCACATCTTCATCTATGCGGGTATGAATATCATTCTTGGTGTGATCTATATTATCGTGTGGCGTATCATCGGTTTTACTTTTTAAAACGTACGAATGTTTTTGATATTTCCCCCTTAGATCATCCATCACAGATTTATCCCATAATTTCACTCCCATAAAATAAGAAGCCCTGCCTATTAAATGTGCACTCACTGGCGCAGTTAAAAACACGAAAAGAATAATTACCAGAGCCCGGGAGGTTGTGGAAAGATCGTTAAAAAAGATTGCCGTCCCTACTAGAACCAACCCAACCCCAAGGGTTGCCGCTTTGGTATTCACCGATATCCTCAAATAAGTATCGGGCATACGCAATAAGCCTATAGCTGAAAGTAGGATAAACAATGTTCCCAGGGTTACCAATATTCCTATAATTATTGAAGTCATTTTTTTCTATTTCTTTTTTCCAGGTAATATGAAAATGCAACCGTACTCAAAAAGGCAATTAGAGCCAGTATTAAAGCAGTATCTAAAAACGTAGATCTACCGTGAGTGATGCTATAAACGCCTATAATACCAATTCCCGTAGTAATTAATACATCCAGGGCAATAATTTTATCGGCCATACTGGGGCCTTTAATAAAGCGGTAAACAATAAGCAAGACCGCGATACCAAGCACCGGCAAAATAATATATGATAAGTATTCGTTTAATGTCATTTCAATATATCCAAAATACGTTTCTCAAATCCATTTTTTATTCCGTCTATAAACTCCTCCTTATCAGTTATATACATCGCGTGTACATATAAGACTTTTTTATCATTAGAGACGTCTAAACTAAGCGTCCCAGGGGTTAAGGATATCATATTTCCTAACATGGTAATACCCAAATCACTTTGTATGGTAAGTGGCACTTTCACAATCCCCGGAGTCATCTTGAGATTTGGTGTAACCACCTCGTATGCCACCTGTAAATTCGCTTTAAAAAGTTCCCAAAGAAAGAAGAAAAACAATGCTATTAATTTTGGAATGATCGTAAAATATTTTGCATCGCTATCTCCCCGGGTAATTACCCATAATATAAAAAAACTAAGTACAAAGCCGAAAAAATAATTAGCAAACGTAAAGTTTCCTGTAAGGGCTACCCAAACAAAGGTGAGTAATAAATTTGATACAAATCTGCTCTTCATTATTCGGTTATTTGTGAGTTGTTGAGTACCGCATCTATATATTGCTGACTATCCATTAATTCTGAAGCAATTCGTGCTGAAAGTGTTTGTACATGTTCTGCTCCAAATCCTATATACAGTGTTACTAAGCTAAGAAATATGATGGGCACTACCATCTCTACTCTTTTTATATTTTTAACTTTATGAAAATAACGAAACCTGGGACGTTCGGGAATTTCCTGAGCATCTTTCCAAAATACTTCGGCCCAAAGTTTTGCAATAACCACCAAGGTAAGAAAACTTGCAAAGATAATTGCTGCCAGACTCCAGTAACTTTCAGAATTAAAAGTAGCAGTTATCAAGGATATTTTAGGCCAAAAACCAGATAAAGGCGGAATTCCAATAAGGGAAAACAGGGGGATAAATATCAACAAACTAAGTTTAGGATAATTGGCATAAAAACCGCCCAACGCCCGCATACTGTTAGATCCTTTAATTCGGTATATGAGTCCGCTTACCATAAACAGGTTAGTTTTAATCATAATATCGTGAATTAGATAAAAAACACCCCCGGCAATCGCAACTTCGGTGTACATTCCCAAGCCTATAATCATATAACCTATATGAGAAATGATAAGGTAAGAGAAAATCTTTCTAATATTGTTTTGTACCAGGGCGCCCAATGCACCGCTAAACAGCGTAAAAATAGCCAGCACTAAAAGGATTTGATCTAAAAATACATCTTCCACAAAAATTAGCGTGAAGACACGTATTAGGGCATAAACGCCAACTTTAGTCAACAAACCTCCAAAAATGGCTGAAACGGCAGACGGTGGAGTGTGATAAGAAGCCGGCAACCAATAATACAAGGGAAACAATGCCGATTTAATTCCGAAGCCAATAAGAAATAAAATCGCAGTAATCTCTACCAAAGCCCTATTTTCTACCGCGGCCACTTTATTGGCAAGATCGGCCATATTTAAACTTCCGGTTAGGCCATAAAGTACGGCAATTGCCGTGAGGAAAATCATTGAAGCCAGGAAATTGAGCGTAAAATATTTCACAGCTCCTTCCAGCTGGGCTTTTTCCCCACCAATAGTAATTAAAACAAAAGAGCTAATAATAATAATTTCAAACCATACATAGAGGTTAAAAATATCACCCGTAAGGAAAGCCCCGGTTAGTCCTAATAATAAAAAATGATAAATGGGAAAATACCCAAATTTTAAACGACCACTAATTACCGAGCCGGCAGAAAAGACCGAAACCGCAAAACCGGCAATAGAAGTTAACAGCACCATAGTTATCGCAAAAGTATCGGCAATAAACGTAATCCCAAATGGAGCTTCCCAGCTACCCGCCTGTAAGGTCTGGGTGCCATTGTTCCAAATATAAGCGAACACCACAATACTCACCACTAAGTGAATGGCACTACCTACCATACTTATTACACGCTGGGCTTTAATTTTGTTCCAGAAGAACATGAGCAAAATAGCCAGTAGTAATTGCAGCAGTAAAGGATATAAAATAATTTGTTGTGTCATGAATCTTCGTCTGTTGCGTTCATTTCATCTAGATCGTCGGTTTTCACTACTTTGTGAGCTCTTTTCACCAGGATTATGGCAAAAGATTGTAAACCAAAACTAATCACGATTGCGGTTAATATTAATGCCTGCGGAACAGGATCTGCATAAGCTTCGGTGAAAACACTGGAATCTTCAGGAATAATAGGTGGTGCCCCTTCGGTAATCCTTCCGAGGAGAAAAATAAGAAGGTTCGCCCCATTCCCCAGCAAAATAATCCCGATAATAAGCTTCACTAAACTTCTTCGCAGAATCATATATACACCGGCGGCATAGAGAATTCCAATAATTATCGCTAAAAGAACTTCCATAGTTTAAGCTGATTCTGAAATTGTAAATATTATAGTAAGCGTAACTCCTATCACCACGAAATAGACTCCTATATCAAAAAATAATGCAGACCCCACGCTTCCAAGCACTGGCACATCATAAGGTAGCCAAAGCCCGGTCATAAAAGGATCATCAAACCCAAGTACCGGGGCGAGACCGCTTAAAAATGCGAGCCCTAAACCTACCGGCATTAAAAATCCCGGGTGAAACTGAAGTAAACCTTTAGTGTTTTTTAAGCCATTGGCAAAAGCGTGAAGCACAAAGGCGATCGCCGCTATAAGTCCGCCTACAAATCCACCACCGGGCAGATAATGTCCCCGCAATAAAATAAATACGGAAAACACCAATAGCACCGGTAAGAGATAAGCAGAAGCGGTTTTTAATATTAAGGTTTTCATAATTTTAAAAATTTACTCACTTAGTGAGACATAATCTTAATTCTGGATTTTTTTAGCCGATCAGGCCATTCTAAGCTTGCCTATTTTTATTGCGTTCTATCTGTACTTTTTAACCGCAATTTTAAAAGTCCGAATACGCCTATGGCAGCAATTGCCAATACCGAAATTTCTATTAAAGTATCAGTACCCCTAAAATCTACCAGGATCACATTTACCACATTTTTTCCGTGTGCCAGTAAGTAAGCGTTTTTAGCATAGAAATCCCCAATTTCATTATTCGCCGGTTCTGCCAATACCTGTAGCGCCAGGACACATATTATAGTACCAAGAGCCAGGGAAAGTACTCCATCCCGAAGCCGCATTTTATAATCTGACAAGCTTAAATATTTTGGCAGTCTATACAGCACTAGCACAAACAGGATTACCGTTAAGGTATCTATTGAAAATTGCGTCATCGCCAAATCTGGCGCACTATAGAAAACAAAAATTAGACAGATAGACAAACCTACCACGCCCATTGCTGCCACGGCAGCCAATCTTGATTTTGTAAAAACTGTGTAAAGCACCCCAGCTACAAGAATCAATGCAACTACAAGCTCATAAGCCGTTATCTCGGCAAGCTGGGAATGATCTATCACCAACCTTTGGTGCCCAAATAAAATGTAACCTACAAGAATTACCAAAAACAATATAATGCTGGTCACATAATTTCTTAAATATCCATTCTGAAAAACATTGGTCCAGAAACGCGAAAATATTACAAAATAATAATTTCCTTTCTCCATAATACTACGCGGAGAAATGAACTCTAATTTGGCAACTTTTTGTTCTAATTTATTAGAAGGTCTCACTAGAAAATAAAGCAACAAACCAACTCCTATGGTAACAGCACTTAATAACAATACGGTATTAAAGCCGTGCCATAAGGCCAGGTGGTCTTCTGAAGCATCTGCACCAAGGGCAAAAACCATTGGTTTAACGATTGCCGATTCAATTAAGGAAGGAAATATACCAAAAAGAATACTTAATACTGCCAGGATTATAGGTGGGAACCACATTAATAAACCAGGCATTTTTGTTTCCTTTTGTGCTTCGGGGAGTTTTCCCATAAAAGGTTTTATCCCGGCTGCAAAGCCGGCCCAAAGTAAAAATATTTTTGTAAGCACTATGGCAATCACGATAATGATCGTCCCCGTGCCAAAGTTTAAACTCGCTTCATACGT
Source organism: Salegentibacter echinorum (assembly GCF_900129445.1). Classification (GTDB taxonomy): domain Bacteria; phylum Bacteroidota; class Bacteroidia; order Flavobacteriales; family Flavobacteriaceae; genus Salegentibacter; species Salegentibacter echinorum. The sequence continues at coordinate 69,004 of NZ_FQVT01000004.1, read as the reverse complement.
GAGTTCTTTTCCCAGGAATCCAATAGTAGGTGGAATCCCGGCACTGGAAATAGCCGCCAGAAACCCGGCGATTGCCACCGGCATCATAACTTTTCGAAGTCCCGCAAGTTTGGTCACATCACGCGTACCGGCTTGATGGTCTATAATACCGGCAACTAAAAACAATGTCGCTTTATAAAGCGCGTGAACCATAATAAAAACAGCTGCAGCCAAAAAAGCCGCTTTTGTACCCAGCCCAATTAAGAACACTAAAATCCCAAGGGCTGAAATAGTAGAATAAGCCAATATGCCTTTAAGATCTGTTCTAAACAGCGAATGTATGGCTGTGTAAACCATAGTAATACCTCCAACAATGATAAGGGTATTATTCCAAAAAGGATGATCTCCTAAAATTGGAGTGAAACGCATAAGTAAATAGACTCCCGCTTTAACCATAGTTGCAGAGTGCAAATAAGTAGAAACCGGCGTTGGTGCTTTCATCGCTGCGGGCAACCAAAAATGGAAAGGAAATTGTGCCGATTTAGTAAACGCAGCAACAAAAAATAAGCTGGCAGCCAGAATATAATACTCGCTCCCCGCAATAGCTTCCTGCATGCTAAGCATTTCGGTAATATTATAGGTACCGGTCATGCTACCCAGGAGCAAAACACCCGATAATAAGAAAAAACCACCCAGCCCGGTAATGCCCAGCGCAGTTAAAGCCGACTTCCTGGAAGCTGCGCTATCGTTATTAAAGCCTATTAGAAAAAAGGAGCTAATACTGGTTAATTCCCAAAAAACAAAAAGCGAAATAATATTATTTGAAAGCACCAGGCCAAGCATTGCCGCCATAAAAACACTAAGGTACCCATAGAAACGATCTAAGTATTTATGTCCTTTAAGATAGGAAGCGGTATAACTAAAAACCAGAAAACCAATCCCGGTGATCATCAATGAAAAAAGTAAAGAGAGTCCGTCTAATTTAAAACTTAAATTCACCCCAAAGGCCGGCACCCATTCATAAGTTTTTGTAATAATTTCGCCGGCACTAATTTTTGAAATAAAACTTGCAAAATAAGCGAACAATCCGGCAGGAATTAATGCAGAGAGAACAGCTAGTTTTCCTCTAAAAAATTTCCCTGTAAAGACCAGGAATAATGCGAATAAAAAACCTAATAGTATTGCTGTTAGCATATATTTTCTCTCAAAAAGTCCGTTTCCAGCAAATATAAGAGATATTATTTAAGTTTAATACTCCAAACATCACTTTAGAGCACTAAAATGCCGGATTTCAAAACTTCACATATTTCTGGATTTTTGCTGACTTAATTTTAATTTTTCTCTTAAAGGATTAAAAGAAAAATATTCTAATTTAATAGACAATTACTGTTTTTCGATAATTTTAAATATATTTGTTATTGATAAACGATAATAATGGTGATTATGAATAAAAACTCCCTATTGAGCATCGTTAATTTTTTCTGTAATTTCTTCAAATTATTAATTGGAATTTTGATTATTGCTATTACTATAGCTTTTATTCATTTTCAATTTGATAGGGATTTTTATAATGAATGGAGTATGGAAAAACCAGAGAACGATTCTGTGATACGTTTTGAAACAGAAGCATTTTTAGGACAAAATGCTCAAGATTTTGAAAAGTTAAAAGTAACAGAGTGGAAAACTATCTCTTTATATTTCACCTATTTTAAATTCACAGCTACTTTAATCTTGTTTTTCTTAGCGATACATCAATTTGGTAAGGTATTGCAATCGGTGCGGAGATTAAAGACTTTCAAAGCTATAAATGTATGCGCCTTTAGAAAAATTGGCCACTATTGCCTGGGCATTGCCGTACTTTCCTTTTTTAATTACTGGAATTTTGAAAAATACACTAAAAGTAGCATTGCGGCTCCCCTGGATGTTATACTTATTGCTCTAATTGCTTTTATTCTTGCAGAAATTTTTAAAGAAGGAAATACTTTAATGGAAGAAAACCAATTAACCGTTTAATTATGCCAATTCTAATAAATCTAGATCTAATTTTAGAAGAAAAAGGTATGCAAAGTAATGAACTTGCCGCAAAAATAGGTATTACTACGGCAAACCTTTCAATCCTAAAAACAGGTAAAGCAAAGGCAGTAAGATTCTCTACTTTAGAAGCGATATGCGAAGCTTTAAATTGCCAACCGGGAGATATTTTAGCGTATCAACCTTAATTCAACTTTCGCTTTAGCTTACTTTTCTTTTTAATTTTCGTTAATAATTTGGAGAAATTAATATTATCAAAAATCAAACCTGTAACTATAAATACAAGCCCTATAACGGTAGAAAGGAGGATATTTTCACCCAACACAAAATAGATTACTATTAATGAGAGAAAAGGCACCAGGTAAATAAACTTGCTGACCTTCGCTGTATGAGAAGATTTTTTTAATGCTAAAGACCATATCGCAAAGGTAATACCCATCTCAAAAAGACCCACGTAGGCCGCTGCACCAAAATATTTAGGCGAGAATTCAGGAAAATCGGAAAATATAAATAGAGATATGCTGATGTAAAACATTCCGAAGAGAAAGTTAAGAAACAACTTACTTATCTCATCCCGTTTATCTTTAATGTTGAAGATCCAAAACAAAGCCCAGATTATTGCTGAAGCCAAACCTAAAAGTGCCCCAATAGGGTTACTAAAAGAGAAGCCCAGGATGTCACCTTTTGTAGATATTACTGCTACCCCCAGGAAACTAATCACAATGGCAATAAAATTCTTGATGGTGATCTTTTGCTTTAAAATTGGAATAGACAATAAGGTTATCATTATGGGCCAGGTGTAATTTAATGGCTGGGCTTCCTGGGCCGGTAATAAAGAATAAGCCTTAAATAACACGACATAATAAACAAAGGGATTCACCAACCCAAATACTGCCGATCTCAAATAAGCTTTACGCTTAAACCTAAAAATCTCTTTTAGTTTATTTTGCGAAACTAAAATGAAAAACAAAGCTATTAGCGATGCAAATACTGCAAGAAAGAGGAGTTGCAAATAATCAAAATAACCCAACGCCAATTTCATTGCTGCAGCAACCGTACTCCATAGTATCACCGCAATAATGGCATATAAATAAGCTTTATTTTGTTCTTTCATAACTCAAGACATTTAGTTCGCGGGTAAAATTCTTATTCAAAATAATTATGATTTAGAGAAAAACTTTTTCCGAAGAAATAAAAAGCTGAAATTAATTTTAAACCAGACTTCTCCGGTTTCTCTTTAGTGGCAAAAATTGCTATTTCTTTAAACCTTTTTAAAATACATAAACTAAAAAACCGGGCGATTGCCCGGCTTATATTTATTATGATAATGCTTTCAAAAAGCTAATCGGCCAGAATAATTGCTTTATTATCCTTCATCTCTAATACTCCACCTTTAATAGTGTAATAATAGACATTGCCCTTGCCAGATTCTTTTCTAAAAGCATCAGAAAGTTCTTCTTCAAATTCTGCATTCGCGGCAGCAGCTAATTGAATTTTCACATCACCTTTAGTTAATGTTGAGACTATAGGTGCGTGATCGTTAAGCATTTGAAACTCTCCTTCATTTCCGGGAACCTTTACCGCATCAACTTCAGCTTTAAAGACTACTGCTTCAGGAGTAACAATTTCTAAATACATATTTTCTGGTTTAGAGTTTGCAATTTGCAGTTAGCATATGCTAATGCCACTAACAATTTCCTTTATTTTTTAGTTTTCTTCAGCTTCAGCCAACATTTTCTCTCCGGCTTCAATAGCATCTTCAATAGTACCTTTAAGGTTAAAGGCAGATTCTGGCAGGTGATCTAACTCACCATCCATAATCATATTAAAACCTTTAATAGTATCCTTAATATCTACCAAAACTCCTTGAAGACCGGTAAACTGCTCTGCCACGTGGAAAGGCTGAGAAAGGAAACGTTGCACCCGTCTTGCACGGGATACAGCCAATTTATCTTCCTCAGAAAGTTCTTCCATCCCAAGAATAGCAATAATATCCTGTAGCTCCTTATAATGCTGTAATAGCTCTTTTACACGTTGCGCACAGTCGTAATGTTCTTGCCCTAAAGTTTCGGCATTTAAAATTCTGGAAGTAGATTCTAAAGGATCTACCGCAGGGTAAATACCAAGCTCGGCAATTTTACGGGAAAGTACCGTAGTGGCATCTAAGTGAGCAAAAGTTGTCGCTGGAGCGGGGTCTGTCAAGTCATCGGCAGGTACATAAACAGCCTGTACCGAAGTAATAGATCCATTTTTAGTGGAAGTAATTCGCTCCTGCATCGCCCCCATTTCTGTGGCCAAAGTAGGTTGATATCCTACCGCAGACGGCATACGCCCAAGTAGTGCAGAAACCTCTGAACCGGCCTGGGTAAACCTAAATATATTATCCACAAAGAAAAGTACATCTTTCCCCTGGCCTTCCCCGGCTCCATCCCTAAAATACTCAGCAATGGTCAATCCAGAAAGTGCCACACGAGCACGAGCTCCCGGTGGTTCGTTCATTTGTCCAAATACGAAAGTTGCCTTAGAATCTTTCATGGCTTCTTTATCTACCTTTTTAAGGTCCCAGCCACCTTTTTCCATAGATTTTGTGAAATCCTCACCGTATTTTATAATACCAGATTCCAACATCTCTCTAAGCAGGTCATTTCCTTCACGGGTACGCTCTCCCACCCCGGCAAATACAGATAATCCACCATGGCCTTTCGCAATGTTATTAATTAATTCCTGAATAAGTACAGTTTTACCAACCCCGGCACCACCAAAGAGACCAATCTTACCACCTTTTGCATAAGGCTCAACGAGGTCAATCACTTTAATACCGGTAAATAAAACTTCAGTAGAAACAGATAAATCCTGAAATTTTGGAGCTTCCCGGTGAATCGGCGATCCGTGTTCTCCAGTTTTTGGCAATTCGCCAAGACCATCTATAGCGCTTCCCACTACGTTAAACAAACGCCCATAAATATCTTTACCAATTGGCATTTGTATAGGAGCACCGGTTGCGACTACTTCTACCCCACGACTTAAACCATCTGTAGAGTCCATGGAAACTGTTCGTACGGTTTCTTCTCCTACGTGCGATTGCACTTCTAAAACCAAGATGGAACCGTCTTTTCTGGTAATTTCCAAAGAGTCGTAAATCTTTGGTAATTCAGCATTCTCTGAGTCGAAAACAACATCAACTACAGGGCCAATAATTTGGGAAACTTTACCTGTTACTTTAGACATTATCTAATTCTTTAATGTTTCTTATTTTAAAATATCTTAAAACCCCAAATGAATAATTCACAACAAATTAAATTCATGAAATGGCATTTTAAGGCTGCAAAGATAGTTTTTTCTTTATAAAATCACCCCTCTGTGAAATAAGTTTTTTATGCTTTCTAAAAAGTGCTTTATTTCGTGCTTTTCAGGACAATATATACCTGAATATTTTAATCAAAATAGGCTTAAAATGAAGACGGATTTTTACTAAAAAGCTTATGCTAACAAGTTTAAAAATTGAGGACGGCCGGGGAAGAATCTTTATTTTAAAAGAAAGGATTCTTCCTACCTCGGGATGAGAGCTGATTGCAGCTATAATAGCTCATTCAAACTACAGCTATTCGCATAAACAAAAAAGGCTGAACCAGAATTAAAAAAATACCCGGCTCAACCTTTAAATTTATCCAACAATCGAAAAATAATTTCCCAATGATTATTGCTGAAATATTACTCTACCGTAACCGATTTTGCCAAATTCCGTGGCTGATCTACGTTTTTCCCTAGCATTACCGCAATATGATAGGATAATAATTGAAGCGGAATGGTAGTCACTAACGGGGTAAGCGGCTCTATAGTTTCCGGCACCTCGATCACGTGATCTGCAAGTTCTCTCACTTCAGTATCACCTTCAGTAACAATGGCGATGATTTTACCTTTTCTAGATTTAATTTCCTGGATATTACTTACCACTTTTTCATAATGACCTTTCTTGGTTGCAATTACCACCACCGGCATTTCTTCGTCAATAAGCGCAATAGGACCATGTTTCATTTCGGCTGCCGGGTAACCCTCGGCGTGGATATAAGAAATTTCTTTTAGCTTAAGTGCGCCTTCTAAAGCTACCGGAAAGTTAAAACCTCTACCTAAATACAGGCAATTCCTGGCATCTTTATAAATATCAGAAATATATTTTATGTGTTCATCGGCTTCCAGGGCTTTCTCAATTTTCCCTGGCACTAACTCCAATTCCTGTAAATAAGTTCGAAAATCTGTATTTGAAATCGTACCGTTATGTTTTGCCAACTTTAGTGCCATTAAAGTAAGCACTGTGATTTGTGTGGTAAAAGCCTTGGTAGAAGCCACTCCAATCTCTGGACCAGCGTGGGTATAGGCACCCGCATTTGTCTCTCTGGAAATAGAAGAACCAACTACGTTACAAACGCCAAAGGCAAAAGCACCTTTTTCTTTAGCCAACTTTATAGCCGCCATAGTATCTGCCGTTTCTCCACTTTGTGAAATGGCAATAATCACATCTTTTTCTGAAATAATGGGATTACGATACCTAAATTCAGAAGCATATTCTACCTCAACCGGAATCCTCGCTAATTCCTCAAAAATATATTCGGCCACAAGCCCGGCATGCCAACTGGTACCACAAGCTACAATAAGAATACGCTTGGCATTGGCAATACGCTCCAGGTTATCATCTACCCCGGCCATTCTAATTAGGCCTTCATCTGGCAACATTCTTCCGCGGTAAGTATCTTTTATAGCTGTAGGCTGTTCGTGGATTTCCTTTAGCATAAAATGATCGTACCCCCCTTTTTCTATCTGCTCCAGGTTCAATTGTAATTCCTGAAGATAAGGATCTACCAAAGTATCATCCTGAATTTTACGCACTTTAACCTCCTTATTTCTTCTAATCACCGCCATTTCCCCGTCTTCCAGATAAATCGCGTTTTTAGTGAACTCAATAAATGGAGAAGCATCAGAAGCGATAAAAAACTCGTCTTCCCCTACTCCAATAGCCAGGGGACTACCCAAACGGGCAACTACGATCTCGTCTGGTTTGCTCTTATTGTAAACCGCAATCGCGTAGGCCCCAATAGTTTGGTTTAAAGCAATTTGCACTGCTTTTCCCAGCTTGACATTCTCTTTTAAGATCACATCTTCGATAAGATTGACCAAAACCTCGGTATCGGTATCACTTTTAAAAGTATAGCCCCGGGTTTGTAACTCTTTTTTTAAGGCATCATAATTTTCAATAATTCCATTATGAATTATTACAAGATCGCCCGAGTTAGAATAATGAGGATGGCTGTTTACATCGTTAGGAACACCGTGAGTTGCCCACCTGGTATGGCCTATTGCCACATTACCATGGGTAGTTATGGTGTTTTCCAATTTTTCTTTTAAATCGGCTACTTTACCTTGTGTTTTACAAAGTTTTAGCTCTTCGCCATCGTAAATAGCGATTCCGGCACTATCATAGCCGCGATACTCCAGTCTTTGGAGTCCTTTTAAGACAACGGGATAAGCATCCCTATGTCCAATATAACCTACAATTCCGCACATAATGTAGTTCTATTAGATTAAGTTAAATTAGTTATGGTTTGTTCTATTCTGTCTCTGTATAGTAAATTCTTAATTTTAAACGTTTTTCTTCATCATTTGCCAGGTTACCGTAAAGCACCGTACCCTCTGGTGTTAACACTGTCTCAACAGGCAAGGTCTCGACAGAATCAACACCTTTCACCCCAGTTTGAATGGGCAATATAGTACCATCCTGGTTCTGGGTAGCTACATTATTAATATTATCGACAATTACTAATCCCAATTTCACGTTATCTGCATCATTTTCAATGATATTTGCTACGTGTTGGGTGATATTCACGGTGTAACTATAATCGCCAGATTCTTCATCTTCCTTTATTGGAGCCGAGAAAGATTTTAGTGAATTTAAAGGTTCTCCAGCGATGTAGTCGCCTACAAAATTCCTAGCGAAACCATAATCTGCAAGGAAAGTCCCATTGGTAAGATCATATAAATACAACCTGTTGTTTTCATTCACATTATTAACAAAATCACGATTTACGTGAAAAATGAGGTTCGCTTCATTAATTAACCAATTATTTTCCTTTAAATCTTCAATTTGCGTCTTAGAATCAAATAATTCTATTACAGCCATACTACCTTCTCCTCCTTTTAAGAAGAGGTTTTCTGCACCTGTTTCTTCATTAGAATCGTTGATCGCCTGTAGAATATCGCTGGGGTAATCCCCTTCAAAAGTATTTACAATGCTATTCCCAAAACCTAAGGTGTAATCGCGCTTTTCCCGAGTGGTCTCCTCTTCACCGTCATCGTTTGTTCCTTTTACTTCAGAAGTATAATAAAGCTTAATATCGCCGTTTTGTCTTAAGTTTTCCAAAAGCATCATAGTACCGTTTTCTCCGGTAGCTTCAGCTTTTATAAAAAGTCCCCTTAAATAATTTCTAAAGTTGTTATTGTTACTCAGCACATTAGAGCCTTCCCTATCGATAATCTTTTCTTTAAAGTAAGCCGTTGGCAATTTTATTCTTAGAGCAGGAGCTTTGGTAATAGTATCTTCCACGCCATCTTCATTCTTCTCATAAGAAACTATAGCTTTTTCAGAAGGTACAAAATTAGCATCTTCATAAATCACATTCCCAACCAGGTTTTGCTCAAAAAGTTCCTGTTGATTGGAATAGTACTTACTATTATCAAAACCAGCATCGGGATCCAAATCGTTTAGGAAATAATTTGATTCCTGAACAGTGATTTTAATAGGCTCGCTTCCGTAAATTGAATCTAAGCTATATTCCAAATTACCGTCTTCATCCAATTCTCCTTTTGTACTAAAGTATGGAATAGTCATGACCACGCTATCCAATTCTGGCTCTATTCCAAAAGTGGGGTTTTTAGTACTTAGTGAAATTTGTGAAAGAATACTCGCCGTAGATTGCCCATACACAGGGTGGCTATATACTCCTAATAAACTATTATTAAGGGTATTGGTTTGTACCGCATTAAGCTTTTTATTATAAGCGAGAACTTCTACCTCTTTTACTTCCAGGTCGCTGGGGTTTTCTATAATATCACCCCCAACATTACTAAACTCGTCATCACATGCCGCAAAAACAAAAACAACACCAAGTATAGCTGTTGCTTTAGACATTACTTTCTTAAAATTCATTCGGTATTTTTTACTATTCAGATAAAACTTTATCGGTATAAAAATCCTGATAAGCCTGGTTAAATTCTTCTTTGTTTTTATAAGGAAGTACTGGTTTCTTAAGCTTCTTCACATAATCTGTAATTTCGTCTGGCAAATCTTCACTAGCCATAATAATAGCATCGGAATGCAGGGAAGCAAGCTTCATTAGATTTTCGAAATTAGGCGTTTTTAAATGTTTAACGTCGGAATTTTCCATCCCGTCAAACAAGACTTTCTCCTGCATCTCCTCATCTAACGTTCCTTCAAAGCCTTCATTGTAAATAGAAGTCACAATTTTTGCTTTATTAAATAATGGCTCATTACCGTAATATCGTCTTAGGTATAATGGCAACAGGGAAGCCAGCCAACCATTCACGTGAATAATATCTGGCGACCAATTTAATTTCTTTACGGTTTCTATTACTCCTTTGGCAAAGAAAATAGCTCTTTCGTCATTATCGTCAAATAAATTCCCATCTTCATCGGTCAATGTGGCTTTTCTTTTAAAATAATCTTCATTATCTATAAAATAGACCTGCATGCGCTCTTTGGGAATGGATGCTACTTTAATAATTAAAGGCATATCCAAATCGTTGATTACAAGGTTCATCCCAGAGAGCCTTATCACTTCGTGCAATTGGTGACGACGTTCATTAATGTTACCAAACCGGGGCATAAAAATCCGAATTTGCCCACCAAGATTGTTTACCATTTTAGCAGCTTCAAAAGAAGTAGATGAAATTTCGGTTTCAGGTAGGTAAGGAATAACTTCAGATGATACGTATAATATCCTCTTGTCTTTCATATAATTGATTACTTTAATTGCGGTTGCGAACAAAAATCAAGCAAAATTACAAAATTTTATGCAGATTGCTGGTAATATATTAAGTTTGCACGCTGTTAATTTTATAATAAAATGAAGGTTTTCAAGGAAAAAACCCCATTACAATCGGCTGTAAAAGCCGAGAAATCTCAAGGAAAAACACTGGGTTTAGTGCCCACAATGGGTGCATTACATCACGGCCATATTTCGTTGGTTAAACAAGCTCTAAAAGAATGTGACCGCGTGATAATCAGTATCTTCGTGAATCCAACTCAGTTTGACAACCCAGAAGATCTTGAACGATATCCTCGCACTTTAGAGCAGGATATCCAGATGTTAAAACAAACCCACGAAAACCTTTGGGTTTTCGCTCCTACTGCGAACGAATTATACGGGGAAAATATCGCTTCAGAACACTTTAATTTTGACGGTTTGGAAGGTGTAATGGAAGGAAAACACAGAAACGGACATTTTGACGGAGTAGGAACCATTGTTAAAAGACTGTTTACCATTATAAAACCTGATAAGGCATTTTTTGGAGAAAAAGATTTTCAGCAATTACAAATTGTAAAAAAGTTAACCGAAAAAAACAACCTGCCGGTAGAAATAATAGGCTGTCCCATTTTAAGGGAAGAGAATGGTTTAGCGCGCAGTTCTCGCAATGAAAGATTAACTGCCAGCCAAAGAAACCAGGCAGCCTTTATTTATAAGACTTTGCTTAAAACCAGGGAATTATTTGGCACAAAAAGTGCAGAATATATTGAAGATTGGGTGATTAGCGAATTCAAAAAACAACCGGACCTGGTTCTGGAATATTTTGAAATAGCCAGCACCCGAACCTTAAAGAAAACAGTTAGTAAAGAAAAAGACGAGGATTATAGGGCTTTTATTGCTGCTTATGCCGGCGAAATAAGACTTATAGACAATATCGCCTTAACAAATTAAATACTATAACATGCAAGTTCACGTAGTAAAATCTAAAATACATCGTGTAAAAGTTACCGGCGCCGATCTCAATTATATAGGCAGCATTACCATAGATGAAGATCTCATGGAAGCTGCCAACATTATTGAAGGCGAAAAAGTTCAAATTGTAAATAATAATAATGGCGAACGTTTGGAAACCTACGTTATACCCGGGCCAAGAAATTCTGGAGAAATCACTTTAAATGGTGCGGCAGCCAGGAAAGTAGCCAAAGGAGATATATTGATTCTTATCGCCTATGCAATTATGGACTTTGAAGAGGCCAAAGCATTTAAACCTTCACTGGTTTTTCCAAATGAAGAAACCAACCTAATAAGCTAATTATAATAGCTTAATTATATAAACCCGCTTCAGGTCCTTGAAAAAAAAAACGCTTAAAATACTTAAAATTGCACTCCCACTATCCCTGGGAGTTTTTTTAATATGGTATTCTCTAAGCAGCGCCACCCCTGAAGAAAGAGCTCAACTTTGGCAAAATATTTCTAATGCCAATTGGTGGTTTTTAATCTTATCTTTCACTTTTGGCGGGCTTTCACATCTTTCCCGTGCCTATCGTTGGAAATTTTTACTGGAACCACTAGGCTATAAACCAAAGCTTGCAAATAGCTTTATGGCAGTAATGGCCGGTTACCTAGCTAATCTTGGGATTCCAAGATCTGGTGAAGTACTTAGAGCGGCCAGTTTATCCAGCTATGAAGAAATCCCTTTTGAAAAAACCTTTGGTACTATTATTTCTGAAAGGGTAGCCGATGTTGTAGTGATGCTTACAGTAACGGCGATCACATTTCTTATGCAAACCGAACACCTCCTGGCTTATTTTAAAAGCCACGATATAAACCCCTTATTAAGTGCAGGAATTCTAGCTATATTATTGCTATTTGGCCTTCTAATTCTACAATTTATAAAAAGATCTAAGCTTTCTTTCCTGGTTAAGATCAAAAAAATGGCAAAAGGTCTTCTGGAAGGAATGCGAAGCATTTTTAAAATGAAACAAAAATGGGCATTTATCTTCCATACTCTCTTTATTTGGATCATGTACATTCTTATGTTTTACGTAGTGATCTTTGCCGTACCCGGAATGGAAAAAACCAACCTTTCTGTAATAATGGGTGCCTTTGTAGTTGGTTCTTTTGTGGTCTCGGCAACCAATGGCGGGATTGGTGTTTATCCCGTTAGTATTGGCGCATTTATGCTTTTGTTTGATATATCAAAAGAACACGGGGAAGCCTTTGGCTGGCTTACCTGGGGCACTCAAACTCTATTGGTAATTCTTCTCGGCGGACTCTCTTTCATATTTCTTCCCATTTTCAATAGAAAAAAATAATAACTACCTTGTCTGGGTTAAAACAGAAACACCTATGATAAAAAAACTACTCCTATTTGTGATACTTAACATTCCCTTGTTGAGTTTTTCACAAACTATTTATGAAACAATTTCTTCTGAAAAATTAGACGAAACGCGAGAGTTAAAAATCCAACTTCCACGTAATTATGAAGAAAACACCGAGAAAACCTACCCAATAATGCTGGTTTTAGATGGGGATTACCTTTTTGAGCCTATGGCGGGAAATGTAGATTACTATTCTTATTGGGAAGATGCCCCAGAAATGATCGTAGTAGGCATTAATCAAAGCAGAACTCGTATGGACGATGCTTATTATGAAGATATGAATTTTCTTCCGGCAGATAAAGGCGCTGCATTTTTTGAGTTTCTAGGCATGGAATTAATGACCTATCTCGACGAGAAATATCGCACGGCAAATTTTAGGGTAATAGTTGGCCACGATTATACCGCCAATTTTATTAATTACTACCTACTGAAATCACACCCTATTTTTGATGGGTACATAAACTTAAGCCCAGATCTCGCCCCAAAAATGGCCGATCGCATAAGCAGTTCCCTGGCAAAATCTGAAACTAAAAAGTGGTTTTACCTTGCTACCGGCAGCAATGATATCCCAGGATTAAAGGAGAATATTAAAAACTTCAATAACCAATTGGCTGCAATAGATAATGAACTGGTAAGTTATAAATTCGATGATTTTCAACACGCTACCCATTATACTTTAGTTGGAAAAGCGATTCCTTCTGCCCTGGAGAGCATGTTTACGGTATTTAGGCCCATAAGTGAAAAAGATTACAATGAAATCTTGTTGCAAACTTCTTTGTCGCCTTTAAGCTTTTTGCAAGATAAATATGAAAGTATTTTACAGCTGTACGGCATAGAAAAACAAATTAGGGTGAAAGATTTTATGGCCATCTACAACGCTATTGAAAAAACCAGGCGCTGGGATGATTACAAAGGCTTAAGTAAACTTGCTTACGATAATTATCCCGAAACCATGTTGGGCACTTTTTTTGAAGCCCGGTATGAAGAAGAAACCGGAAATCCCAAAAAAGCCATGCGTATTTACCAAAATGCCTACGGACAGCAAAAGATTGCTTTCCTGAACACCGATTTCATGTTGGAAAAAGCTGAAGCGATTAAAAGGGATTTTGGTTATTAGTCTGGTTCAAGGTTCAAGATTTAAAACAAAAAATAGATTTATAGAAGATGGCGAAGGTTAAAACAACTTTTTACTGTCAAAACTGTGGCAGCCAATATTCAAAATGGCAGGGAAAATGCAGCGCTTGCGGGGAATGGAATACCATTGCAGAAGATATTATAGAAAAACCAGATAAAAAAGACTGGAAATCTCCGGCTGCAAAAGAAGCAAAGCGCACCGCAAAGCCATTGAAAATTGCTGAAATTGAGAATAGTCCGCAAAATCGATGGAATACCGGCAATAATGAATTAGACCGGGTGCTGGGCGGCGGCCTCGTACCGGGTTCCCTCACTCTACTCGGCGGGGAGCCGGGAATTGGAAAAAGTACATTGCTGTTACAAATCTCGCTTCAGTTAAATTACAAAGTCTTATATGTTTCAGGAGAGGAAAGTCAGCAGCAAATAAAAATGCGGGCTGAGCGTATTAATCCTGTTGCTGCCAATTGTTATATTCTTACCGAGACTAAAACTCAAAATATTTTCAGGCAAATTGAAGCGATTGAGCCCGAGGTGATTATTATAGATTCCATACAAACCCTGCACAGCGATTATATTGAAAGCGCGCCGGGTAGTATTTCTCAAATTAGGGAATGCACTGCAGAACTGATAAAATTTGCCAAAGAAACCAATACCCCGGTGATTTTAATTGGTCATATCACAAAAGAAGGCAGCATCGCCGGCCCCAAAGTTCTGGAGCATATGGTAGATACTGTTTTACAGTTTGAAGGCGATAGAAATCACGTATATAGAATTTTGCGGGCGCACAAAAACCGCTTTGGCTCTACCCACGAACTTGGCATTTATGAAATGCAGGGCAGCGGACTTAGGGAAGTGAGCAATCCTTCCGAAATACTTATCTCTAAAAATGATGAAGATTTAAGCGGCACGGCAATTTCGGCGACTTTAGAAGGAATGCGCCCATTAATGATAGAAATCCAGGCATTGGTAAGTACGGCCGTTTATGGTACGCCCCAACGTTCGGCTACCGGTTATAATGTAAAACGACTTAATATGTTGTTGGCTGTTTTAGAAAAACGGGCAGGTTTTAGATTGGGGGCTAAAGACGTTTTTTTGAATATTACCGGCGGGATCAGTGTTGATGATCCCGCGATAGACCTGGCAGTTATCGCCGCCATCCTTTCCTCCAACGAAGATATTGCTATTGAAAAAGATATTTGTTTTGCTGCTGAAGTTGGCCTGGCGGGAGAAATTAGACCCGTTACCCGCGTAGAACAACGAATTACTGAAGCAGAGAAACTGGGCTTTGCTGCTATCCTGGTTTCAAAACAAAGTAAAATCTCAAAAGCCAATTTTAATATTAAAGTGGTAAAAGTGGCTAAAATTGAAGATGTGGTAAGTCATTTGTTTGATTAGATTTTATTATTATTTTTTTGGCTTTTTTAATAGATAAGCATAGGCTTCTAAGCCTTCGGTATGTTGAAACACAACTTTTAAAACCCCCACAATAGGCAAGGCGATGATAGCCCCAACTATTCCCCATAGGCTGGAAAATAAAATAACGCCAAAAACGGTAATAAACGGATTCAAATCTATCTCGTCCCCAATAATCCAGGGGGTTAAAATGTAATTTTCTATTAATTGAGTGGCAGAAATCACTGCAACTACAATTAAGGCAGGAGTGGCGCCGGCATATAGATAAGACAAAATAACTGCAACCCCACCACCAATAATATTCCCCACATACGGAATAATAGAAAATAAGGCCGCAAATAGCGCTAAAAACAAGGCATAAGGAACTTGTCCTACTTTAAATCCTATAAAATAGATTACAAACAGAAAAAACATAATTTTCACCTTACCCAGGAGGTATCCGCTAATAATTTGAGCCGAATCTTTTAAAATATTAGCGGCGCCGCTGTTATTTTTAACAAGTTTTTTAAAAAACCGGATGAAAAAATCTTTCTGCATTAAGAACAAAATGGTATAGATTAAAACAAGAAGGGAACTTGTAAAAATGTTTGTAACCGAAGACAAAAAACCTTGCGCGAGGGTTCGCAATTGGTTAAAGAAATCTACATTTTTATTAAAAACCTTTCTGGGATTTACCTGAAAATTACTTTGCATCCAGGAGCTGAAAAGCTCAAATTTCTCCATCGCCTTTTCCCGTATTACCGACCAATCGTTTGCAATATTATTTACCTGCGAGCTAATTAACCAAAATAATAAAATAAAGATTATAGCAGTAATAAGGATAGAAATACTAATGGCCAGCCAGGAAGGGAATTTCCACTTTTTCATCATCTTCGTGGGCTTATCCAATAAGGTAGCGATGATGACCGATACCAAAATTGGCAAAATAAGAGCAGAAGCATAAGTGAGTATTACCCAAACTAAACTTATAATTCCTAAAAATTTAATGACGTATTCCCCGGATATATTAATTTTTGAATTTGTCATATTTTTATCAGTATTATTAATTTAAACCTAACCTTATTACAGAATTAAAATTACTAATCTACAATTTATGGGTTCAACACCATTCATTTTTAAAAAACTTAACAAAAAGATTTTTCCAAAACTGAATTCTCTTCACTTCAAAGCATAATATGTAAAAATTGCCTGCTTAGACTAACAAACTTCCCTACTTGCTCAACGATCATGTGAAGACCAAACTTAGTTTGTTGTATATAAGTGCATTAAAAAAAATCCGATTATGAAATATTAGTAGGCTCTAGAAAATAAAAATTGGTAATCAAAAGCGTGCTTTTGAAGCTGTAAAAAATAAACCTGAAAACTATTATTGCGTACTGAAATTTTGAAAATATCTGGTATAATTTCTGCTTTATATTCCCTGGAAACGAATTTCTATGAAGCAGTTGAAAACCTTAAGCTTATTATTTACCCTGATTATCTGCGGCTGTTCGCACTTGGATAAAGCATCAGATTTTATAACTAATCCAACCGCAAAAGAACAGTATAAACGCAATTTTAATATTTCAAATGAATTGTTTGAGATTTGGGAGAATTCGGCTAAAACCGCTTTTCAGGATAGTGTTAGTGTAACGCTTCCTTATGCTGAAACCGGTAAATTCTTTCCCAAAAGTTTCCCGGTTTATTCTTATGAAATTCATTTACAGCCTGGCGAAGTGCTCGATCTTAGTATAAAAACCGATTCCGTAAACCAACTAATTTTTGCTGAACTTTTTGAAAAAACCAATGACAGCATTCCTGAATTTAAGAAAGTTACCGGCACCGATTTTCAGAAGAAAAATTTAAAATTTGAAGCAGAAAAATCGGCGACTTACAAACTAGTCATTCAACCTGAAATTGAAGCACATACCAGGTTTGTCATAGAAATAGAGAAAAAACCTGCTTATCTCTTTCCGGTAAGTGGAGCGAACAATGCCAATATTCAAAGTTATTGGGGTGCAAATCGTGACGGTGGCGCCAGGAGCCACGAGGGAATAGATATTTTTGCCAGGCGCGGCACTCCCGTATTAGCCGCCACCGACGGTCGAATTGGTTTTACCGGGGAAAAAGGATTGGGAGGCAAACAGGTTTGGCTACGCGACCGCAAACGCAGGCAATTGCTTTATTATGCCCATTTAGATAGTATTGCCAATGTTTCAGGAAATGTAAAACGGGGCGACACCTTAGGTTTTGTTGGGAACACGGGAAACGCAAAAACCACCGCTCCTCATCTCCACTTTGGTATTTATAAAGGCTATGGCGGTGCTATAAACCCCTTGTACTTTGTTTACAAAACTGAAAAAAGCGAGACTAATCAGTCTATTTCAGAAATTACAGCTCTCCACTTAATTGTGGGCAGTAGTAAGGCTAATCTTAGAAACCGACCAACAACTGCTGGTTCGGTAATTTTAAACACCGCGAAGGCCGGTGACACCTTACAGCTTCTCGGAAAATCTAAGAATTGGTTTCATATTAGAACTTCAAACAATCAAGCTTCTTTTATTCATGAGAGTTTGGTGAGATTCCAAAATCCACTGTCACAGGAATCTATAAATTAGGGTGCTGGATTAGGATAAGTTTCGTGTATGCTATTGATCTCTTTTAATATTTCTTCGGAAAGCTCTAAATTTATACTGTCAATATTTTCTTTAAGTTGTTCTAAAGAAGTCGCTCCAATAATATTGCTGGTCACAAAAGGACGCGTATTCACAAACGCCAAAGACATTTGGGCAAAATTTAGATTGTGCTTTTTTGCAATTTCACTATACGCCCTGGTTGCTTTTACCGCCTGTTCACCAGAGTATCTCTTATACTGCGGAAACAAACCTAATCTCGAGTTTTCCACAACCCCGTTTAAGTGCTTTCCACTTAAAGTGCCCATTCCCAGCGGGGAATAGGGAAACAAACCTATCTTCTCGCGGTGTAAGACTTCGGTAAGACCAATTTCATCCTTTCTGTTAATTAAATTATAGGGATTCTGTACGGTAATCATTTTTGGAAGATTGTGTTTTCTCGCCTCTTCCAGAAACCGCATCACTCCAAAGGGAGATTCATTAGAAAGTCCAACTTGTCGTATTTTTCCCTGTTTTATAAAATGATCTAAAGTTTCCAAAACTTCTTTAAAATTGTCTTCCCAGGCTTCATCTGGCTTGTGCTCATAACCTCTTTTTCCAAAGAAATTACTATTTCGCTCGGGCCAGTGCAATTGATACAGGTCAATATAATTGGTTTGTAGTCGCTTTAAACTTTTATGCAAGGCATCCCTAATGCCTTCTTTCGTGAAGCCCAGGTTCTCGCGAATATGCTTCATTCCTTCACTGGGACCGGCCACTTTTGAAGCCAACACTACATCTTCCCTTTTCCCTGTTCTCTTAAACCAGGTGCCAATAATTTCTTCGGTGCGGCCCTGGGTTTCGGCTTTAGCCGGCACGGCATACATCTCTGCCGTATCTAAAAAATTTATTCCTTTTTCGCGGGCAAAATCTATTTGTGCATGACCTTCGGCTTCAGTATTCTGTTGTCCCCAGGTCATGGTTCCCAGGCAAATTTTACTAACTTTAATATCGGTGTTGGGAAGGCTGGTGTATTTCATTAATTTTTCTTCAGCAATTATTAATATTATTCTTCGTTTAGCAATTTAGTAACCTCATCCAATTTTGGTGTTAAAATCACCTCAATTCTTCGGTTTTTTGCCCGTCCCGCAGCTGTTTCATTAGTTGCCACCGGTGCATATTCCCCGCGACCGGCGGCGGTAAGGTTTTGCGGATCTATATTATTGTTCTCTTTTAATATTTGAACGATAGACGTCGCTCTTTTGGTAGAAAGGTCCCAATTATCTTTTAGTGCTCCGCTTCCGTTATAGGGTACATTATCGGTATGACCTTCAATTAAAACCGCAATGTCTGAATTTTGCGCTAAAACCTGCCCTAATTGCTTTACTGCCTGCCTACCTTCAGCATTTACCGCCCAGCTGCCCGAGCTGAACAGTAATTTATTTTCCATAGAAACATACACTTTGCCATCCCGCTGTTCTACGGTTAAACCTTTGCCTTCAAAATTGGTTAAAGCTTTGGAAATCGCGTCTTTTAAAGCGTTCATTTTAGCATCTTTGGCAGCGATAAGGCTTTCTAACTCATCAACTCTTTTAGACCGAGCTTCCAAATCGCGTTTAAGCTTTTCTAATCGTTCCTGCTCTTTAGATAAAGCCTCTTCCTTTTCTTCCAGCTGTGCCAGTAACTCCCTATTTTGCCGGGAATTCTCTGAAATAGCGGCAGAACTGTTTTCCTCTAAAGCATCATAAGAATTTTTCAGGTTTTTATAGCTTCTCTCCGTACTTGCTAGCTCATCTTTTAAACGGTCCCGTTCTGCGGCTGCCGCTTTATAGTCTTCTTCTAAATTAGAAAAATCCTCCTCCAGGTTTTTATATTTTTCCATATCGGCCTGCAAATCTCGATTTTCCCTTTTTAAATCGGCGTGCCTCCCTTCCAGGGATTTATAATCTTTAGGAGAAACACAGGAGTTCAACATAAAAACTCCTGAAATCATTAAAACACCTAATTTTCTCATCTTGTTCATTTTTAATATAAGTCGGTATTCATAAAACTATAAAGCATACCCCGCAAATTAAATCTCTGTCTATCGCCCCGCGATTAAAATTCGGAAGCCAATTCTACCAAAACAGGACAATGATCGCTGTGTTTTGCTTCCGGTAATATAACGGCGCGTTTTAGTTTTTCTTGTAACGGCTCAGCAACCAAATTATAATCTATACGCCAGCCTTTGTTATTGTTGCGGGCATTGGCGCGGTAACTCCACCACGAATAGTTATCGCCTTCTTTATTAAAATGCCTAAAAGAATCTATAAAGCCGCTTTTCATAAAATTATCGATCCATTTGCGCTCTACCGGCAGGAATCCCGATGTGTTTTTAAGCCTAACAGGATCGTGAATATCTATGGCCTCATGACAAATGTTATAATCTCCTGAAATTATTAAATTGGGGAAATCTTGTTTTAAATTGTCTATATATTGCTGAAAATCATCCATAAACTGCAGTTTATGTTCCAAACGTGCGATATTAGTACCCGAGGGTAAATACAAACTTATCACCGAAAAATCCTCAAAATCGGCACGGATTGTACGGCCTTCAAAATCCATATAATCTATGCCGGTGCCATATTCTATATGCAAAGGCTTATGTTTGCTTAAAATCGCCACGCCGCTATAACCTTTCTTTTGCGCGGGGTACCAGTAGTGATAAGGATAACCGGCTTCTTCAAATTCGTCCAGATTTAGCTGTTCGGGTTGGGCTTTTATCTCCTGAAGACAAACCACATCTGGATTCGCCTGTTGTACCCAATCTAAAAAGCCTTTTCTTACAGCTGCCCTAATTCCGTTTACGTTGTAGGAAATAATCTTCATTAAAAATCAATTTTCCCCAAAAATAAGGCTAAAACTAAGATTTACAAGTGGGATTGCTCAATTTCAAGTACTCTTTTGGCTTGCTGAAAATGACGTTCTTCGTGTGCCACTAAAATTTGAAAAGCCGTTTCTAAACGATAGACAATAAACTTATTGGCCGGGGATGAGATGATTGCTTTTTGATGAAGCAGAACTTCAGAATTCTCAATATGATTCTTCAAAGCTTCCTGAACTTCGTTAAACTCAATCAATATTTCTTCTGAAAATGTTTCTTTTGCAGGTTTCCAACCCGGGACAGTGCTGGATTTCTTTTTTGTTTCCGGTTGTACCGACTTTAAGAGCGTTTTTCCGAAGAAATTTACCACGAATCCTATTCTTCCGGTTACAGGAAGCGAATATTTCCCCTCCTGAAGCTGCGTAAATAAAGGAAAATAAGATTCGTTTACTTTTATTAAATGAGCCAGGATCTGAGCAATACTCCAGGATTTTTCATCGGGCTTAAAATTTAGTGTAGCAAGATCACAATGACCAAATTCTCGGCTAAATTTTATACTAAGCTCTTCTACGCGGTCTATAAATTCCTGAGTTTTCAATCTATTTATTTTACTATAAAGCGCTTTACTTTTCCTACTTTCCTGGTTCCAACCCTAACAAGATAAACACCCCGGGCGGCGTATGACATATCGAGTTCATAAACATAACCGGAACCATTATTTTCCACCTGATTTTCTAATAATTTCTGGCCCAAAATATCGTGAACAGTAATTCTTAAGGTTTCCTCATAATCGGTTTCCATGATAATCCTAAACTGTTTGTTCTTCCCAGAAACCACAACCAGTTCTGCTTCCTCTAAAATAAAGTCTTCAATATCTAATGTTGAATCGGTGATATTTACCGAATAATCATGCGTTGTACCATATTCCATAACTTCACAGGGATTGTTTAAATCGCCATCATAACTGGTATCACCAGCCCTAATGCGCAATAAATGTTGCCCTAATTTTGCGTCTTGTGGCAGACTAAACTCATAAGAGAACCAGGTATTCGCCTCTGGAATTACTTCAGCATTAATTAAAAGCTCGTCTTCGCTAAAAACAGCATCATCATTAAGGTCTATCCACAGCGAAAATTTTTCATCATTAGGTTTCGTGGTTTCTCCAAATAGGGATTGTAGTGAAACCGTAAAATTACTTTTAGACCTATCTAGATTTGCAGTTAAATCAATAAAATCTGCATAACCGTTACCGCAAGGAATACGCTCATTTAAAATTTCATTTAGCTCGAAAAAAGCAATGCCGTCACCAAAACTACAATCGGCGCCCTCTGGAATACAATCTAAATTGGCCACACTTTTTACAGTATTATCATTGGTAGGATCAAAATCATTCTCTAACCTGGTGCCTGCAGTGATTTCATAACTCCCCGAGGGTGAAATATCTGCAGTTTGATTAAAAGTATAAACGACAATCCCCCCTACCGGTAGGCTTTCAGTAAAAGTCTCAGTTATTGGCGCATTGTTTCCTATTTGATAGAAAACCGTAAAATCTTCTTGTGGTTCTCCACCAAAATTCTCTATACTTACGGTAATTTCTTCAGAAGTACCTAAATTTTCTTCGGTTTGCGGGGCGTCAATAGAAGTGACTCCTATATCTTTTGGCGGCAGGTTCTTAATCTTCTTAACTAAAGTATCATTCTCTCTATTAGCATCATTCTTAAGACTGGTGTAAAATTGAAAATTATAAGTTTCTCCAACTTCCGAAAGATCTAATTTTTCAGAAAAAGTAAACTCTACGGCACTCGTAGCCGGAATACTTTTAGTAAAAGTTTCGGTTACTTCTGCTCCATTATCCAAACGATAACTCACCTCAAAACCTGATTGCGCATTACGTCCAAAATTTCGAATCTTTACAGTGAGTGCTTCATTGGCACTAAGACTGGAGTTGTTTGGCGCTACCAGACTTACTATCCCTAAATCGTTATCAAAATCGGGGGCAAGTTTAAACACCCCTACCCGGTTTTTTCTAAGGGTCCCAACAAAATACTCACCATTATACCAAAAGGTGAGTCCGTCGTCTGCATCTACGCTAAGGTGAGAATAATCACCATACCTCGTGTTGGGATTGGGACTTTCGCCTTCAACTATACTTTGCTCCTCAAAGGTCATCACTCCAACGGGATCGTCCGCATACCTCCCGGTATAACGCAGCGATGGAAAAACGGGGTTAGCAGGATTGTCATTTAGAACGGTATAGCCCATGGCTATATTTCCATTGGCATCCATACCAATACTGGCGCTAAAACGATCGCTGTTATCTGGAGCATAAGTCCCTTCCTGATATACCTCCCAGGGACCACCATCTTGTCGCTGTCTCAATTCATACCAACGAATCGCCGCGTGTTCTGCAGCGGTTGGATCTATGTCTACTACAAAATTCATAACCACCGAATTATAATTAGGAAATTTCCGATAGGTTGTCATATACATCATAGTGGCCTGTAGCACATCAACATCTGGCGTATCGTCCCCCGGCTGGGAAAGATTGGAAAATGCACCACCATCAAAAGTCGCTGTAAAGGCACTCACACCTTCTGCACTTGCCAGCTCTTGTGACTCAGCAATGTTAGAGTTTTCAGGATTATTCCAATCTACATTAATTAACCAAATTTTTAAATGATCTTCATTTACCCCTGCCCAGGCGTCGTCCTGTAAATAAACGATAGGCGAATTGCCACGCGGTGGAATATTTTCACCGATTCCAGAGAAGCCCGCCGGACTGTAGAAGCCGTTGGTTCTAATCCCGGGCAAAGGAAAAGACAGAAATTTGGCTGTTTTACCTGCCAGGATCGCATCACGTTCAATTGCATAAACCACGGGACTCTCAGAAGCGGTTTTTGAAGATTTATTAGTAGTAATATAATAAGCATCTCCCCACACCGAGATCTTGGGATAATCTGGTAAAACACCATTGGTAGTAAACCTATAAGTGTACCAACCGTCTGTAACAGGATTTGGGCCTTGTGAAATAGCGACGAGAAAACTTTCTGGCGTATCGCTAAATTGAGAGATGATAAAGCGATCGGCAAATTCATCGTATAGAATAATGGGATCGCCTAAAGTTTCATTAGTGAATTCACCACCAATACTAGCCAGGGAACTAGGTGGTAAAATTTGTTTTCCGGATTTATCGAAAATTGAAAATGCCGAATTCCATCCATTTACGTAATGATTGGGACCTGCCGATCCGGTGGGATCTGTAGGAGTTGCCTGGGTAGAAACAGCTTCGAAAGTAAATTTTGGTGATTTTAGGGGGATTTCCCCCATTTTTGTTTGAATAGCCTCATCTTTGGTTTTAGGTAGCCCTTTTCCCGGAACTATCTTGTTTATCCCTCTATTCCGCGGATTGTATATTTTAAACTTTTTGGAAGGCGGAATTATTTTTCGTTTTGTCATGGAAAACGAGGGTACTACCCTGGCAGAGTCTATATGCACAGGCCCGGAGCTTTCTCTGTCCTGTCCGAAAGCTGTAATAAAGAACCCAAAAATAAAGATTAAAAGAAGATAATAGTGTTTCATTCCAAGATGTTCAAAGCTATGATGTTTTAAAAATAAACAAACTAAACTTATTCCACCTTGTTCCGTTGAAAATTATCTCGGGTTTTGGATTTTTAGCGATATTGCTAATGGAAACGGAATACTACATTTCCTTATTAATGCTATAAAAATTGTCACTGAAGAAGCAAAATATTATTCAATAAAAAAGGAGCGACTAATTACTT
Source organism: Salegentibacter echinorum (assembly GCF_900129445.1). Lineage (GTDB taxonomy): Bacteria > Bacteroidota > Bacteroidia > Flavobacteriales > Flavobacteriaceae > Salegentibacter > Salegentibacter echinorum. Next base: position 44,794 of record NZ_FQVT01000004.1, on the reverse strand, counting down.
AATCGCTCCACTTTATCTAAAAAATACATTCTAAAAATTCAGAGAATTGCTATAACTAATTAGCCAAAAAATCACTTTTTTAACCAATGTTTAAAATCTATTTCTTGTTGAATAAGTTCTTTTAATTCTGAAATCGCTACTCGTTTTTGCTCCATAGTGTCCCGGTAACGAATCGTTACTTTCTTGTCTTCCAAAGAATCGTGATCTACAGTGATACACAATGGTGTTCCCGCAGCATCCTGGCGACGGTACCTACGGCCAATCGCATCTTTTTCATCATACTGAACTCTAAAATCCCATTTTAATTCCTCAACAATTTCGTTAGCAAGCTCTGGCAAACCATCTTTCTTCACTAATGGAAGCACGGCTGCTTTGGTTGGGGCTATCACTGCCGGTAGTTTTAAAACTGTTCTGGTTTTTCCGTCTTCCAGTTCTTCTTCCTTTAGAGAACCTGAAAATACAGCGAGGAACATACGATCTAAACCTATGGAAGTTTCAATTACATAAGGCACATAATTCTCTTTCATTTCAGGATCATAGAAACGTAATTTCTTCCCAGAATGTTCTTCGTGTGCTTTTAAATCGAAATCTGTTCGGGAATGAATTCCTTCCAATTCTTTAAACCCAAAAGGAAAGTCAAACTCTATATCTGTAGCAGCATTAGCATAGTGCGCCATTTTCTCATGATCGTGAAAACGGTATTTTTCTTCACCCAGTCCTAAAGAAGAATGCCATTTTTGTCGAGTTTCTTTCCAATGCTCAAACCATTTTAGTTCTTCCCCGGGGCGTACAAAAAATTGCATCTCCATTTGTTCAAATTCCCGCTGGCGGAAAATAAATTGGCGCGCTACAATTTCATTTCTAAAGGCTTTCCCTATTTGGGCAATTCCGAAGGGAATCTTCATTCGTCCGGTTTTCTGCACATTAGAGAAATTCACAAAAATACCCTGGGCAGTTTCGGGACGTAAAAAAAGATCTGTAGCACTATCTGCCGATGCTCCTAACTTTGTCCCAAACATGAGGTTAAATTGCTTTACATCTGTCCAGTTTTTAGAACCGGTCTCGGGACAGGCGATTTCAAGCTCTTCAATTAAAGCCTTTACATCTGCCAAATCTTCATCGGTGAGGGATTTTGCCAGGCGTTCAAGTATTTCTTTTTCTTCTTTTTTATAACGAATCACCCTGGGATTGGTGTTTACAAACTCTTCTTCATCAAACTTATCCCCAAAGCGTTTTTTCGCTTTTTTAATCTCTTTTTGTGCCTTCTGGTTGATTTTTTCAGCGTGATCTTCTACTAAAACATCGGCCCGGTAACGCTTCTTGGAGTCCTTGTTATCAATTAAAGGATCATTAAAAGCATCTACGTGCCCGGAAGCTTTCCAGGTGGTAGGATGCATTAATATCGCGGCATCCAGGCCCACAATATTCTGGTGCAATTGCACCATACTTTTCCACCAGTAATCTTTGATGTTTTTTTTGAGTTCGGCTCCATTTTGTCCGTAATCATAAACCGCGCTAAGTCCGTCGTAGATTTCACTAGACGCAAAAATATACCCATACTCTTTAGCATGGGATATTACATTTTTAAAAAAATCTTCTTGTTTTGCCATATCACAAAAATAGAAAAACCGCGCTAAAAAGCATTAGCGCGGACTTCAAAATTATTTTTATCCTTTCACTATAAAGGATGATTATTTTTTTACTGTTTAATTAATCTATAAACATAAGAAAAATTGGTCAATTTTTCTTCTTAAACCTACTATTATTGATTACCTAAGATTAAAAGAAGCTGTCCCCAGAAGATTGGCTTCAGCATAAACATACACTTTATAGGTTCCTTCTTTCAATTTGTCTTCAGCAGTATTAGAAAGAATACATACATCTAACTCATTATTTTCGTAGTACACCTTAGAAGATGCGCTGTAAACCATTGGCCCGCCTTCATGCTGCACCACTATTTGATCTCCCACCAGTTCATTGTCTGGGTTATAAACCTGTACATACATATTGCGTTCTCCAGGGCCGGCAAGATCATTGGCACTTATGGTAAAGCAAGCCCTAATTTGATCTATACGCCTGGTTCGATCATTTACAATCAGTTTTCCGCTATTGCGAACTATCACTCCTTCCCCACGTAAACTTGTAATTTTTAGTTGCGAAGCTCTATCTACTTTATTGGCAAGATCCTGATTGGTAGTTTGTAACGAATCTGATAATTTTGTTCGTTCTTCTAAAACTACATTGGTACTGTCTAAAGTTTGGGACATCATTTGGTTTTGGCGGTTTAAGCTATCAACCACTCTAAACAAACGTTCCTTTTCGGCTTTTAGATTGCCAATTTCCCTTCTATACCGAGAAATTAGAACAATATTAGCTTCATTATCTTTTACTGAATCCAGCAACCTGTCTATCCTCGCCCGGGCATCAACCAGATTTTGATCCATAATTTCATTTTCATCAATCGCCTCATCATATTTTACAATTAAATCATTGAGCTCATCCTCTATCACTGCTTTTTCTTTGGTGAGAATGGCTTTATTTTCCTTTTCTTCGTTATAAAATTTAATTGTGTAGATACCCAAAGCCAGTAGTGCTACTGCTAAAACCCCGGTTAAAATTTTAAGCGCGGTATTGTTTTTCTTTTCGGTCATCATATAAGTATTTGTTTTGTAAATTTAGGATTTTCGGAAGGTAACAGGTAATAACTTAACAAATGTTTCACGATTTACTCAATTTGTTCTATCCGCAAATTTGTAATTGCTGTGATAAACCTTTATTAAAGCATGAAGCTGTAATATGTACGCTTTGTTTGCATCAGCTCCCCCTTACCGGTTACCACAATGATAACGAAAATGCGACTAAAAAAGTATTTGATGCCCGACTTTCCCTGGAAAATGCAACTTCACTACTTTATTTTGGTAAAAAAGGTCTTGTACAATATTTAATTCACAACTTAAAATACCGAAAACAGGAAGAAGTTTCCGCTTTTCTGGGACGTTGGTTAAGCGAAGAACTAGCCTATTGCTCCAATTTTAGAGAAGTAGATTGTGTAGTACCGGTGCCTTTACATCGCAAAAAATTAAAAACTAGAGGATTTAACCAGGTGGCCGGCTTCGGAAAAGAACTGGCCAGTAGTCTAAACGCAACATATATTGACGATGTATTGGTAAAAAAATCATCTTCCCTAACGCAAACTTTAAAAAAACGCGTTGGAAGATGGGGAATGCTGGAAGAAACTTTCATGTTAAAAAACAGGCAGAAATTAGAAAACCGTCATATTCTATTGGTAGATGATCTCGTGACTACCGGGGCTACTTTAGAAGCCTGCGGAAATAAATTATTGACTATCAAAAACACTAAACTGAGTATCGCAACGATGGCTATTACACATTGAAGGAGAAATATGGACGCTAAGACTAAAGGAGAAAAAACTTAATTACAACTCACCGGAAAATTTTATTCTTTCAGAAATAAAAAATAATGAGCATTTTCTGCACTTTATAAATTTACTGGTTCCGTTTAAATAAGAAACAAAAGAATGTAGCTACCAAAAAACCTAAAATAATTGTTTCTTTGTCTTTCTATTTCATTTTATAATTATGCTAAAACGAACTCCAGGTATAATCATCGTTGCTGCGCTACTACTTTTATGTGTGCAATGTGCTAAAAAAGGGATGCCAGAAGGTGGTCCCGAGGATGAAGAGCCACCAAAGTTTATTAGGGCAAATCCTGAAAATTACAATACCAATTTTAGCGCAAATGAGATTAGGATCTTTTTTAACGAATATATAAAACTGGAAGATGCGCGGCAGCAAATCGTGATTTCCCCTCCCATAGAACCCCGTCCCAGCATTATGCCTATGGGAACGGCCCGTAAAGATGTAATGATAGAGAACCTGGATTCATTACAGGAAAATACTACGTACACGATTAATTTTGGTAAAAGTATTGTTGATAACAATGAAGGTAATCCCTTACCTTATTTTAAATATGTTTTTTCTACCGGGGATTACCTGGATTCTTTATCGGTTTCGGGTAATGTTAAGGATGCTTATCTAAAAGCTCCTGCCGAATTTATTTCCATTTTCTTATATCCTGTAGATAGCACTTTTTCAGATTCCCTGGTTTATAAGGAGACCCCAAGATATATTACTTATACCTTAGATAGCAGCGTTAATTTTAAATTGGAAAACCTTAAAGAAGGGACTTACCAAATGCTGGCCATAGAAGATAAAAATGACAATTATCTTTTTAATCCTAAGAATGAAAAAATAGCTTTTTTAGAAGATTATATTACGTTACCTACAGACAGCACTTATCAATTAACCCTATTTAAAGAAAATTTGGCTTTTGAACCTAAACGCCCTAAGTTATTAAAAGGCAATCAAATACTTTTTGGTTATGAAGGGAAGAAAGGAGTAGATAGTGTTAAAATTAATCTACTCACTCCAAAACCTGCCGGATATAAATCCAGGATCGTAAAAGATGAGAAAACAGACACCCTTTATTATTGGTACAACATTAGACCTGAAACTGACAGTCTTTCTTTTGAAGTGGTAAGCCCGCAACGACGCGATACGTTATTTACCAAAATTTCTAAAGCCGATAGGGACTCCTTACGGGTCACTACTGAACCCACCGGGAATATTGAATTTGCCCAGGATTTTAAATTGAAAGCCAATACGCCAATCACAAGTTTTGATGAAGATTTTATAACAATTAGAGACAAAGATTCTGTTTTGGTCCCTTTCACGACAAAAATGCGCAGGCTTGAAAACGAAATTATCATTTCCTTTGAGAAAGAGGAAAGTGCCAAATACCAGGTATTGGCTCTGCCGGGAGCAGTCACAGATCTTTTTGAAGAAACCAATGATACGATTAGGCAAAGCCTTAGCACCAAAGCTTACTCAGAATATGGTAGTATTATTTTACGATTGCAAAACGTAAAAAAATATCCCATCCTCGTTCAACTTTCTAATGAGAAAGGAGAATTACAGGCAGAAAAAGTTTCTAATGGAGAAAACAGTTTTCATTTTAGATTTTTAAAACCGGCAAAATACCTCATTAGGGTTATTTATGATGATAACGCTAACGGAAAATGGGATACCGGAAATTATTTAGAAAAACAACAACCGGAAGAGATCCAGTATTATAACGACACCATACAGGTACGGTCTAATTGGGATATGAACGAAAATTTTATTTTAAAATAAAATCATCGCGATCCTGTAAAAATTTAAACTTTCCACGGGTTTCACTTATATGAGCTTTTTCAAGAACTATTTCTTTAACAAAAGGCTTTTCCAGGTTTAGTTCGGTGATGTTTTGACCAAGTGCATCATAAGCGGCAGTGTGTCCGTTATATTCATAGCCATCGCCATCTTTTCCAGTTCGGTTTACGCCAATGCAATAACTCATATTTTCAATAGCCCTGGCCCTTAAGAGATTGTCCCAGGCAAACACACGTTTGCTCGGCCAGTTAGCTACATAAATCAATAAATCATAATCTTCGGTATTTCTGGAGAAAACGGGGAAACGAAGGTCATAACAAATTAGCGGACAAATCTTCCAGCCTTTATATGTTACAATTAAACGCTCTTTCCCTTCGGTAAAGGTTTCATCTTCTTTTGCAAAACTAAAAGCGTGACGTTTATCGTAAGTTTTATAGCTACCATTGGGAAAAACAAAAAATAGCCTGTTATAATACTTGCCATTTTCTGTAATAATCACGCTTCCGGTAACGGCGGCGTCTTTAAGTTTCGCCATTTCGCGCATCCATTGTAAACTAAGGCCATCGGTTTCCTCAGCCAATTCTGATGCATTCATACTAAAGCCGGTGGTAAACATTTCCGGAAGAATTATTAGATCGATATCTTCAGAAAGCGCCTTTATTTCTTTCGAAAATAAGCTTCGGTTCTCCTGGGCATCTTCCCATTTGAGATTCACTTGTAACAATGCGGTGTTTAGTTTTTGTGCCATACCCAAATTTACCAAATTTTAAATTCTTGCTGCTAAATCCTTGTTAAAACAATTGCTCAAAAATACGATAATTGATAGTTTTAATCCCGCCAGCTAATTAAACCTATAACTTCTGGCACTTTAAAAATTTACTAAGATGAATGTACAGACTTTAATGCAAAAAGATTCTTTTTCTTCGGCCGCAGGCAAAGGTTTATTGGCAGGTATCATTGGCGGACTCGCCGGTACAGCTATTAAAAGCCTTGTAGAACATTTTTTACCGGTAAGGGAAGTTGAGCAAAAATCTGCACAACTTGAGATTGTAGATGACCTTTCTACCAAAATAACCGGTTCCCCGGTAAGTGTTCAAAATGAAGAACTGGCCGAACAGTTGGTAAATTTCCCGATTGGTGCTAGCGTAGGTGCTGCTTATGGTTATAGCAAGAGAGATGATGAGAAATTGGACATTAAAGCCGGAATTATACTGGGTAGTTCCACCTGGATCACCACCCACGAAACTTCCCTGCCTATTTTAGGACTTGAGCCAAAACCCATAGATGTTCCCATTAAAATGCAATTAAACGAATTGTTTGCCCACGTTTTATTCGGAATCACCGCAGAAGTAGTGCGAAGCAGCGTATTAAAAAGTTTAAAAGAACAGGAATAAAAAACTCGTTGTTTGGTGTTTTTTGTTTGGCGTTTTCATCGATTTCGGTTAAAAATTTACTGCTTACTGTAAACAGAGACTGCTCACTATTGAGTGATACCTGCACACTGCGACTGCCTACTGACATTATTGCTCCAAACTCTTTAGCATTTTTCTTATACGATCTTCCACTTTTTCTGAAGACAATTTTTCCCGCAACCTATCGGTAATAATAGGAAAAGAAAACGGCGTGGGTTTTTCGCAGTTTTTCCAAACTATTTTTTGCCCGGAAATTCGATCTAAGGCTAGTCTTAAACGGCCTTCTTCCAATTGATGCTCAAAGGTCTCTCGAAAAGATTGCAGGTATAATAAATTATCGGCTTCATAATCCCTAAAAACACTAAATAACAACTGCGAACTGCTTTGTAGATGCTTACTTTTAATCATTTTATTGGGATAACCGGTAAAAACCATGCCGGCAATTACCGCTATATCTCTAAATTTTCTTCGTGCCATTTCGGTAGCGTTCAAACTTTTGTAAAGATCGTCCATTAAATATGCTTCAGAAAAAAGATTATTGTCCAACACCTGTTGCATATCAATTTCCTGGTCTGAAAGCAACTCGAAACCATAATCATTAAAAGCGATGGAAAAAGTGATGGGTGATAGTAAACTAATACGATAAGCCAGCAAACTTCCCAGGGCTTCGTGTACAAAACGACCCTCAAAAGGATAAAAAATAGCGTGATATCCTTCCCTGGTTTTAAAAGTTTCAATTAAAAACTCGTCTTGCTTCGGAACAATAGATTCCTTCAACTGTCTATCTAAAATTGGCCGCAAAGCTTTCAATTCCTCTGATTTCCCAGCTGCGTTCGAGGTGACAGTCGAAGAAGCTGAAGCCGCATACATTTCTTCTCTCAACAATTCACTCATTTGTGCCGAAAACGCCATTCTGCCGCCCATCCAGCTGGGAACTTTGGCTGTCTTTTTTTTAGATCTACGCACCAACACCTGCATACTTTTAATATGAACGAGTTCTAAATTTCGGCCGGCAAAAGTAAATACATCCCCCGGTTTCAATTTGGAAACAAACCATTCTTCAATAGTACCTATATAACCACCCTTCATATATTTTACACTCAACATCGCATCGCTCACAATAGTGCCAATTTGCAAACGATGTCGCATAGCAACCCCGCGGTTATTTACCTTAAAACGGCCATCTTCTTCAATCTCAATTTTTTTATATTCATCGTAAGCCTGTAAGCTCTGGCTACCTTTCGTGACAAAATTAAGCAACCAACGCCATTGTTCTTTAGTTATTGTTTGAAAACAAAATGTAGCTTTTACCTCGGGCCAGATATCATTCGGAAAAAATCCGTTGGACACCGCCAGGGTCGTTAAATATTGCACCAGGACATCAAAACTCAGCAAATATGGAATTCGATCTTCAACCGCCTGTTTTTTCACCGCTTTTTGCAAGGCTGAAGCTTCTATGAGTTCTATCGCGTGGGTAGGCAAAAAATAGATCACACTTTCCCCACCCGGTTGGTGACCACTTCTCCCGGCACGTTGCATAAACCGCGCAACCCCTTTGGGGCCACCAATTTGAATAATGGTTTCTACCGGCGCAAAATCAACGCCCAAATCAAGGCTGGAAGTACATACCACGGCTTTTAAAGTTTCGTTCCTAATGGCCTGCTCCACCCACAGCCGGGTTTCTTTGTTAATACTCCCGTGATGCATAGCTACCTCTCCAGCAAATTCGGGATATTTCGACATTAATTTCTGGAACCACAATTCACATTGTGAACGGGTATTGGTAAACAACAGCGTTGTTTTAGAATTTTTGATAATTGGCACTACCTCATCCAGCAAGTGTAAACCAAGGTGCCCCCGCCAGGGAAAACGTTCCATTTTTTTAGGAATAATAGATTGCACCTTGATTTTCTTTTTTAGCCTGGCTTTTATTAATACTGAATTTTCAAATGCTTCGGAATTTGGGCCAAGCAATACTTCCCGTGCCTGCTCCAAATTTCCAATCGTCGCTGAGATTCCCCAAATTCGCAATTCTCCTGAAACTGTTTTTAAACGCGAAAGCGCCAGTTCCATTTGCACCCCGCGTTTAGTGCCCAGCAATTCGTGCCATTCATCTACCACTACCGCTTGCAGATTTTTAAAAGTTTTATCATAATCTTTTGAAGCTAATAACAACTGCAAACTTTCGGGAGTGGTTATCAATAGATCGGGCATTGATTTTTTTTGAGCAGCCCTAATTTTTTGTGGTGTATCGCCGGTTCGAATTCCCACGCTTAGTCCGCTGTCAATTTCGTTAGCAAAACGCTGCGCAGCCTGTTCAATTTCTACTGAAAGTGCCCGAAGCGGCGTAATCCAAATTGCTTTTAAGCCTTTTCTATGTTTAGTTTTATAATTTGGGTTTTGTTTAAGATAAGCCAGTACAATAGGAATCCAGAGCGCATAAGTTTTTCCGCTTCCCGTGGGCGCATTTAAAAGTCCGTTTTTACCTTTAAGAAAAGCATCCCAGGTTTGTTTTTGAAAAGCAAAAGCCTTCCACCCCTGATTGGAAAACCATGTTTCTGCTATGTTGATGAGTTTTTTTTTGTTCATGATTGTGTCCTTTTTGACCCTTCCCTCATATTCTGTAAAAACAGAATATGCTACCTTCCCTTAAAAAAAGGGAAGGAGCTACTTAAATTTAGCTACCTAACTGAACAAGCTCGCTCCCCTACTTTTTAAGGAGGGGTGCCCGATAGGGCGGGGTGGTTTTTCAAAATTTAAATACAATTTCACCTCTCAACCCTTCCGACTCCTTCCGCTATCGCAGAAGAAGCCACCTTCCCTTCAAAGGGAAGGAGCGTTTGCTAATATCATTCGTAACTTAACAAAGCCAATATTTTATTGCTTTTTAAAATTATCTGCAATTTCCTTTAAAACTGATGGCAAAAAATCAAACACCATTTTATTCTCAAAATGTAATACCTTAAAACCTAAAGCTTCCAATTTCTCTGTTCGTTTTTTATCCCTTTCTTCAGCTAAAGGATTATTATGGATATCTCCATCCAGTTCTATAATTAATTGCTCTTTAGCACAGTAAAAATCGACTATGAAATTTTCAATACTATGTTGTCTTCTAAATTTTCTACCTTCAAATTTTCGGTGTTGCAACTGTTTCCATAAAAAAGCTTCTGCCGGAGTTAGATTTTCTCTTAGCGTTTTACGATACGACTCAAGATATTTTTTATTATGATTTGCTTTTTTCAAAATCCACATTTCAATTAAGTTTTTAAGCTTTTCTCATAAATTCCACTTAGCAACCAAAGAGGCCCGCTCCCCTACTTTTTAAGGAGGGGTGCCCGATAGGGCGGGGTGGTTTTTCAAAATTTAAATACAATTTCACCTCTCAACCCTTCCGACTCCTTCCGCTATCACAGAAGAAGCCACCTTTCTTTAAAGGGAAAGAGCGCTTGCTGATCACCTTTACTAATTTTAAACCGAAAATAATTTAATCGGGAATCAAATCTTTTAAATCATCTAAATTGTTTGCTTCGTGTATATTTTTATCGGTGCGCCAGCGAACCATCCTGGGGAACCTGGTGGCAACACCGCTTTTATGTCGTTTAGATTCGGTAATTCCTTCAAAAGCAATTTCAAAAACGTGATGTGGCGTGACACTTCTCACGGGACCAAAACGTTCTAAGGTATTTTTCTTGATCCAGTTATCTAATTTTCTGAACTCGGCATCGGTAAGCCCCGAATATGCTTTTGCAAAAGTGACCAGTTCCTTTTTTTCTTCATCCCAAAGTCCAAAGGTATAGTCGGTAAATAAATTACTGCGCCGTCCATGGCCACGCATGGCATAGGTTAAAACTGCATCTATGGTTAAGGGATCTACTTTCCATTTCCACCAATCGCCTTTTTTCCTTCCCACTAAATAAGGCGAGCCCAGCTTTTTAAGCATCAAACCTTCCGATTTTTCTTCTCGCGCCCGCTCCCGTTCTTTGGCTACCTCATCCCAGCTTTCAAAGGAAATACGCTTTGATAAATGCAAGGGGATTTCTTCCGAAGAAACTTTTTTGAATAATTTTTCCAGGATTTTTCGTCTTTCAGCAAAAGCTTTATCCCGAATATCTTCTCCCTGCCATTCCAAAACGTCGTAGGCTTTTAAGATCACCGGAGTCTTTTTTAGCAGCTTTTTAGAGATATTTTTTCGGCCAATTCGGGTCTGCAGGTCTTTAAAAGTCCCGATTTTCCCTTCTGGAAATGGTAAAATTTCACCGTCTAAAACGGTTCCGTTTGGAAGCAAGTCTACAAATTTTTCAAATTCAGGATACTTATCGGTTACCAGTTCTTCGCCCCGGCTCCACACAAACAACTCGTTATTTCTTACAATCACCTGGGATCTAATCCCATCCCATTTGTGTTCTGCACTCCAGCCAGCAACATCGCCCAGCTCTTCTACCTCGCCATCTATGGGGTAAGCCAGGTAAAAAGGATAAGGTTTAGACAAATAATCTTCCTCATGCTCTTCCAGGATCAACTTGGAAAAACTAATCTTATCGGGTTTCCAATTACCCATCATTTTATAAGCCAGAATATCTTCATCGATATTGGTAGCTTTTGATAACGCCCGGGTCATTAGTTTTTGACTCACGCCTATTCGGAAACTACCAGTGATTAATTTTGTAAATACAAAACGCTCATAATAATTAAGAGCAAGCCAGTTTTCCTGTAAATAAGCTTTCTTTTCTTCTTCACCCTTTGCTTTTAACGCGATTATTTCCTGAAGAAATTGATGAAGACTTTTATCTGTAGCCTCTTTTGCCGCCGGGATTACCAGGGCTATAGTTTCTGCTAAATCTCCCACGATATGATAAGATTCTTCAAACAACCACAACGGAATATTGGCCAGTTCAGACGCCCAGCTACGCATTAAAGTGGTATTTACCGGCCTGGGCGGCCGACGATGGGATAAAATTGCGATAGTCCAGACTTTATCTTTATCCCGGGCATTTTTGAAATAATGGGTTAACGCAGCTACCTTTAAGTTAGTTTTGTTAGTACTGTCTAAAGTTTTTATAAGTTGGGAGAAGTCTCTCATACCACCTGCAGAGACAGGTGAAATTACCTCATTTTCATCTTTCTTTTTCATATTCATAAATTATTTTGAGGACTTTATTTAATTCCCTTCCCCTTGGGGAGGGTTAGAGAGGGGCTTTCATTCTCTTCTTCATATTGAGTTTCTTCGGTGCGGGCATCATAACCCAATTCCCCAAGGTAACGGGAAAAAATATCAGTATAACCGTGAGTGCAAATCACCTTTTCGGCTCCCGTAGCTTTTATGGATTTTAAAAGCCCCGTCCAATCGCAATGATCAGATAATACAAAACCACGATCTATCGCTCTACGTCTTCTGGCCCCACGAAAAGTCATCCAACCGCTGGCAGAAGCTGTAATGTATGGTGTCATTTTCTTTATCCAGGTACTACCGTGGGCACTGGGTGGCGCTACTACAATATTGCCTTTAAGATCGGCTTTTTTTGTATCGCGTGTAATTCTCGTGGTTTTTGGCATTTCGCATAACGGCCTAATTACATCGGTCATATTCTCAATAGCACCGTGGGTAAAAATCTCACCAATAGAAGTGTCGAGATGTTTTAAAAGCCTTTGCGCCTTGCCTAAAGAATAGCCAAAGATTACCGAGGTTGTGCCTTCATCTTTATTTTGTTGCCACCAATTATTAATTTCTGAAAACACTTCTGTTTGCGGCTGCCATTTAAAAGCAGGGAGTCCAAAGGTGCATTCGGTAATGAAGGTGTGACATTTTACAGGTTTAAACGGAGTCGCTACACCATCTACCTCATCTTTATAATCACCGGTAAAAACCCAAACCTCTCCTTTATAGGCCACTCTAATTTGTGAAGATCCTATTATATGACCAGCAGGATGAAGAGAAAATGTGACCCCATTAATTGTAAAAGTTTCTTCCCAGGCTACGCCTGAAACCTTGATATCGCCAAGCCTATGTTTAATTATCGGCACGTTGGTATGATGTGTAATATATTTCTTGTGGCCCCACCGGGAATGATCTGCGTGCCCGTGGGAAATAATCGCCTTATCCACGGGTTTCCAGGGATCAAGATAAACCCCCGCCTGCTCGCAGAAAATTCCCTTTTCATCAAATACCAGTAATGGTGTTTTCATTTTTTTCTTTCTGAAATTAATAAAATTGAAAAGCCTGAAGAAAAGATTAAGAAAAGATTAGCGACCTGTAACTTTTAGAAAAGTGAATATTTATGTTCATTGTCCAGGTTTTATGCACTACGGTTTTATATTTATTATGATTGCAAAGGCTTATCTTAATCTATTACATTAAATGCAAAAATTTTAAAAGTATTTTCGATAGTAATAATTTTGGCTTTACCTATATTTGCTTTAAAACATTACAAATGGCTTATTCAGATTTATTTCATTCCGGGGAACACCTTAGAAATGTGAACCATTTTGCTGCTATAGTTAATTTAGCCAGCGTAGATGGAGAGATTAATGAACAAGAAAAAATAGTAGTAGATCGTTTCGCCCGTAAATTAGATATTACCGAACAAGAATATAAAACTATTGTTGAAAATCCTCAGGAATTCCGGGTTAGCTCTTATAATAGTGAAGAAAAGCGTTTGGAACACTTGCACGACCTTTTTAAAATTATTTTTGCCGATAATGTAATCGACAAAGAAGAAGAGGAACTTATTAAGCGTTACTCTATAGGTTTGGGCTTTTCCAGCGAAATTTCAGAAAAAATTATAAAACGCTCTATCGAAATATTTTCAGGACAACTTGATTTCGACGATTATCGTTATTTGCTGAAGAAAAATGCGTAGTTTCAGTTGGCAGTCTCAGTTGTGAGTTCTCAGTTTTTAGTTTAACAGTTAACTGGTTGTTTGATCTTGCGTTTTATTTTAAACGCTATTTTTCTTTGTGAGCTTTGCGGAAAACTTTGCACTTTCTTTGCGTGAAAAACAGGTGGCAGTTTTCAGTTGCGAGTTAACAGTCCTAATTATCTGTGGCCAGACTAATTCGTACAATGAGATTCAAAACTTGAACCCTCGCAACCGTAACAGGTCACACAAAATCACTAATTAAAAAAAGATTGCCACGCTCCTTCGTCGCTCGCAAGGACCAGCGAGTTTTCTCCACACCCGCAACTCGCAACACGCAACCTTGAACCTTGAACCTTGAACCTTGAACTTTAAGAACTGAATTCTTCCATAAAAGCTTCAGCCTTTTCGACCATTTTTTTACTTCCGCAGAAAAAAGGAGCGCGTTCGTGCAATTTTTTCGGTTGAATATCTAGAATTCTTTGATAACCATTACTGGCTTTTCCGCCGGCTTGTTCTACAATAAATGCCATAGGATTACATTCATAAAGCAAACGCAATTTTCCGTTATTTGCTTTAGAACTTTTTGGATAGATAAAAATACCACCTTTAATCATATTACGGTGAATATCTGAAACCATGGAACCAATATATCTGGAAGTATAAGGCCGGTCCTCCTGCTCCTCCTGGCAATATTTAATATATTTCTTTACACCTTCAGGGAAATGCACATAATTCCCTTCATTGATAGAATAAATCTTACCGCTTTCAGGAAACTTCATGTCTGGATGGGATAAATACCAGGAGCCCAAAGCGGGATTTAAGGTAAACCCGTTTACGCCGCAACCGGTAGTATAAACAAGCATTGTAGAGGTGCCGTAAATAATGTAGCCTGCCGCGACCTGTTTGTTGCCCGGTTGTAGAAAATCTTCGGCAGTGACCGGCGTGCCAATGGGCGTAACCCGGCGATAGATAGAAAATATAGTACCTACAGATACATTTACATCTATATTACTACTGCCATCTAAAGGATCCATTAAAACTACGTACTTATTTTTATTGTCGTTATTCTTACCTGAAATTGTAATGAAATCATCATTTTCTTCGGAGGCAATCCCACATACAATTTCACGATTTATTAAAGTCTGGATAAATTTTTCATTGGCATAAACATCAAGTTTCTGTTGGTCTTCACCCTGCACATTGGTCTCCCCATGCAGACCTAAAATATCAACTAATCCTGCTTTATTTACTTCGTGGTTAACCACTTTTGCCGCAAGACGAATAGATCTTATCAACCTGGAAAGTTCTCCCGAAGAATATGGAAAAGCTGCCTGATTTTCTATAATAAACTCACCTAAAGTCTGATTTTTTTTAACCATTATTTACTAATATCGTTATTTGCTTCAAAAATATTCATTTTTATCACTTACTACAACGTTTTAGCTAAAGAATGTTGAACAAGACTAAAATTCGGAGGATTTACTTAAACTTCAGTTTTCATTTTAAAAGTCTCCTTCCCATTAAAATTACCGCCAGAACAATTGATTGTAAAAAAATCTATTGCCTATTTTTGCTTTAAATGCTATAAACTATGAACATCAATATTAGAAAAAGTACTAAAGAAGACATGCCCGCCGTTCTGGAGCTTATACAAGAACTGGCTGAATTTGAAAAAGAACCTGAAGCGGTTATTATTTCTGCGGAAGATCTCGTTCGGGACGGTTTTGGTGAAAACCCTTCTTTCACCTGTTTTGTCGCCGAAGTGGAAGGTAAAATTGAAGGCATGGCTTTATGTTATTTTAGATATTCTACCTGGAAAGGAAAAACTGTACATCTTGAAGATTTGGTTGTTCGCGAAAAAATGCGCGGCAAGGGCCTGGGAAATGCCCTTTATACCAGGGTTATAGAATTTGCAAAAGACCAGGGCGTTGAACGGGCCGAGTGGGTAGTTTTAGACTGGAATAAACACGCCCGCGACTTTTATCAACGCAGTGGAGCTAAGGTTTTCACAAACTGGTGCACGGTACAAATGGATGGACCGGCGATAGAAGATTTTCTAAATAAAGGACGTTAATAATATCCAAAGGGCTTAAAAACTAAGTTACTTTTTAAATTCTATTCTTATTTTTGTGGAAAACAAACTTATGGAATACGTTATACGAGAAGCCAGGCGGGATGATATGCCCGAAGTTTTAAAGCTAATAAAAGAGTTAGCGAGCTATGAAAATGCCGCAGACCAGGTAGAAATTAGCGTTGATGATCTAGAGCACGAGGGATTTGAAGAGAAGAATTTTAAATGTTTTGTAGCCGATGTTGATGGCAAGATAGAAGGAATGGCATTGGTTTATTTTAGATTTTCTACCTGGAAAGGACGCACTGTTCACCTGGAGGATCTTATTGTTAGAGAAAAAATGCGAGGAACAGGCCTGGGTGGCGCTTTGTATAAAAAAATCGTGCAATATGGTCATGACAACAACGTTAAGAGGGTAGAATGGGTAGTTTCTGAAGGTAACAAAAATGCCCAGGAGTTTTATGAAAATACCGGTGCAGACATTAAAAAGAATTGGTACACGGTGCACATGGACGAAACCGGGATCAAGAAAAATATCGAATAACAAATAATGAAAGTTTTTAAGTTTGGAGGCGCTTCAGTAAAGGATGCGGCAGGAGTAAGAAATGTTCAAAACGTATTACAACAAACGGGGAACGGCCCCAAGCTTATCGTAATTTCGGCAATGGGAAAAACCACCAACGCCCTGGAAATTGTTGTAAAGGATTATTTGTTTTCTAAAGAAGTTCCTGAAAGCCTGCAAGCGATAGAAGATAGTCATTTTCTAAATTTAGAAGCTCTTTTTCAAAATACCAATCATCAGGTTTTTGGCAAGGTGCATCAGTTATTCAGGGAGTTGAAGAATTTTCTTCAGCATAATAAATCTGAACAATACGATTTTGTTTACGACCAGGTTATTTGTTACGGGGAGCTACTTTCTACAACAATTGTTAGCGAGTACCTCAACAGTCAACAACTTAAAACTAATTGGATAGACGCCAGGAAGTTTATAAAAACCGATAGTGTTTACCGTGATGCCGCAGTAGATTGGGAAGAAACCCACGAAGCAATTTTAGAACACCTGGATGTTGATCAAGTTAATATTACGCAGGGCTTTATCGCTTCTGATGCTAATAATTTCACCACCAGCCTGGGACGGGAAGGTAGCGACTATACTGCTGCGATTTTCGCTTATTGCCTAAATGCCGAAGAAGTGACAATTTGGAAAGATGTGCCGGGCGTACTCAACGCCGATCCACGAGAATTTAAAGATCCAGAACTACTACAGCAGCTTTCCTATGAAGAGGCTATTGAACTCGCTTTTTATGGAGCCTCGGTAATTCATCCAAAAACTTTGCAACCTTTACAGCAAAAGGAAATTCCGCTTTTTGTAAAACCTTTTTTGAATCCGCAGGAGGAGGGAACCCGCGTTGGAAAAGGCGAATTAATTTTCCCAAAAATCCCCTGCTTTATTGTAAAAAAAGACCTGGTGTTAATTTCACTCTCCACACTCGATTTTTCTTTTATGGTAGAAGAAAACATTAGCGAGGTATTTAGATTATTCCATCAATATCAAATGAAGGTGGACCTTATCCAGAATTCGGCAATTAGTTTTTCGGTTTGTGTAAACAATAAATTTAATCAACTAGACAAGCTTATTCAGCATTTAAAGGCCAGGTTTAAAGTGAGTTTTTTACCGGGCGTTAGTCTTTTTACCATTAGACATTTTAATGATGAAGCTATTGAAAAGTTGGAGAAAGACAAGCAAATTCTATTAAAGCAGCTCACACATAACACCCTGCAAATTGTAACCAGGGATTAAATTCTGCTAAAGCATTTTTTAGCTTCGGAAATAAACACGCTGTGCTATAATAGAAAAAATAATTTAAGTTTGTCTATAATCTTAAGCTTCAAAACTGAAGCACCGGGCATGCAGTTTATGTATGTTTTCCTGAATCGAGGAAGTAATTGCATCAAAAGTGTTTAATTTTAATTATAATTAAAAAACTAAAGCCTACATGGGAGTAGTAAATGCCAAGGAAGTCGCTAAAGTCATGAACCTGGATAAATTAGGTCCATTGGGCACCTCTATTGGCTGGCTAATATTAAGGACAACCAAGCTTTCCAGAATAAATAAAGAGTATGAAAAGCGCGAGAACCTGCAAGGCTTAGAATTTATAGACTCCATTCTTGAAGGTTTTGAGATTGACTTTGAAATTTCAAAAAAAGATCTAAAACGAATCCCAAAATCGGGAGCATTCATTACTATTTCCAATCATCCCCTTGGCGCTATAGACGGTATAATTTTAATGAAATTATTACTTGAACAGCGGGAAGATTATAAAATCATAGCCAATTTCCTGTTGCATCGCTTAAAACCTTTGCAGCCTTATGTAATGCCCGTTAATCCTTTTGAAGAGCACAAGGACGCCAAGTCCAGTTTAGGAGGTATAAAACAAGCCATCGCCCATTTAAAAGAAGGAAAACCTTTAGGGATGTTTCCCGCCGGTGAAGTTTCTACTTATAAAGACGAAAAAGTTATTGTAGATAAACCCTGGGAACCATCGGCAATGAAACTTATTAAAAAAGCAAAAGTACCGGTTTTACCAATCTATTTTCACGCAAAAAACTCCACCTTTTTCTATCGCCTGGCTTCGATGAACGATATTTTTCGCACAGCAAAACTGCCCAGCGAAATGCTCACTCAAAAACGACGCAAGATAAAAGTGCGTATTGGTAATCCTATTTCAGTAGAAGATCAAACTGAACACGATAATTTAGAAGCTTTTACCGCTTTTTTACGTCGAAAAACTTATATGCTCGCTAATGTTTTTGAAAAGAAGAATCTTTTTGAAAAGCTGCCAAAGAACTTAAAATTACCTAAAACTCCCAGCAAAATTGCCACAGAAACGGCCGAAAATCTAATGGAAACGGAAATAGAAAACTGTAGAAAATTAGACAAACGCTTGTTGGCCAGTCGAAATTATGAAGTCTTCCTGGCAAAAAAAGAGATTATCCCCAATATTCTTACAGAAATGGGCCGGCTGCGGGAAATCACATTTAGGGCCATTGGCGAGGGCACTAATAATGCTACCGATCTGGATAAATTTGATGACTATTATTACCATCTATTTTTATGGGATAACGAAGCAAAAAAAATAGCGGGAGCCTACAGGATGGGTATGGGTTCTGAAATTTTTGAAGCACATGGCATTAACGGATTTTACCTACAGGATCTTTTTAGGTTTGAGCCAGAGTTGTATGGCATGATGAATAATTCTATTGAGATGGGACGGGCATTTGTCACAAAAGAATACCAGCAAAAACCAATGCCCCTGTTTTTACTTTGGAAGGGAATTGTACATTGTACCTTGCGCTTCCCAGAGCATAAATACTTAATTGGCGGAGTAAGTATTAGCAATAAATTCTCTAATTTCTCAAAATCTTTGATGATAGAGTTTATGAAATCCCATTATTACGATCCTTATGTGGCGCAATATATTAAGCCGAAAAAAGAGTTTAAAGTAAAATTAAAAGACGCAGACAAAGATTTTGTTTTTGATGCCAGCGAAGCCGACCTCAATAAATTTGATAAAATTATTGATGAAATAGAACCTGAAGGCTTAAGAATGCCAATTCTCATAAAAAAATACATTAAACAAAATGCTAAAGTAATTGCCTTTAATGTAGATCCTTTATTCAATAATTCGGTAGATGGATTGATGTATATAAGAATAGCCGATCTCCCCGAAAGCACCGTTAAACCGGTCATGGAAGAGTTTCAAAAAGAATTGGAAGCCAAATACAATAACAACTCCCGGTAGCCTGTTAATTTCTTGTTATACTAAACAAATGATTATGATGATCTTTAATTCATCCTTATCTTCAATTTGATTTTAATTAAAAGATTAAGAAATGGAAAAAATATTGATAGCCGGAGCTACCGGACAAACAGGAAAAAGAGTTGTTGAAATTCTTAATAATACTGAAAATTTTAAACCGGTTGCGATGATTCGCAAAGAAGAGCAAAAGCAAATCTTTGACGATATGAACGTAGAAAGTGTAATGGCAGATCTTGAAGGTGATATAGACCACGCTTTTAAAGGAATAGACCGGGCTATTTTTGCTGCGGGCTCTGGTGGAAGTACCGGCCCGGAAAAAACTACCGCTGTAGATCTGGAAGGCGCTAAGAAAATGGTAGATGGAGCTAAAAAGCATAAAGTAAAAAAATTCATTATGCTTAGCGCCATGGGTACAGATGAACCAGAAAAAGGTGGCGACTTACAACATTACCTTGAAGCTAAGAATGAAGCCGATGAATATCTTGTAGATAGTGGAATTGTGTACACTATTGTGCAACCGGGCGCGCTAACAGATGATATGGGGCTAGCTAAGGTGAAACTTGCTCCCAAATTAAATGAGCGCGGAGAAATTTCCCGTGACGATGTGGCCTTTTTATTAGTAATGTGCCTGGCCGATCCATTAGGAAAAAATATGGCTTTCCAGGCTTTAGAAGGTAAAGAGTCTATAAAATCGGCACTAGTCGAGCTAAGTCAAAACAATTAATTAATTAGATTTATAAACCTAAAAGACTGTGTAGAAAGCTAAGATAAAGCGTCATTACGTCTCGATAATTATCGGAAAAAGTAGAGTAATCTGCTTAGTAAAAATTAGAGATTGCTTCGTGCCTCGCATTGATGAATCTTAGTATTTTTGAAACAGTCCCTTTGGTATCAAATAAAAAACCTCACGATTTCTGTGAGGTTTTCTATTTAATTTTCCGAAAAAAAATTATTTCTCCTCTCCTTTTCCAAACTTATCGATAATTTTATTTGCGATTACGCTAGCCAGGCCTTTGTGAGATTCTACAGTCCAACCGGCTACATGCGGACTCAAAATAACATTGGGCAGAAACATAAGCTCCTGCATAGCTTTTGGGATGGTTTCGTGAGCACTTACCGAAACATTCTTTTTATTGGAAAAAAGACTTTCGAAAGAAGCTTTTTCATATTCCAAAACATCAAGCCCCGCACCAAGCACCTGGCCTTCTTTTAGCGATGCAACCAAATCTTCGGTTACCACATTTTTACCTCTTGCGGTATTGATAAACCAGAACGGTTTTTTATAAGCATCAATAAATTCTTTATTGACCATTTGATCTGTATCTGGTGTCCATGGTGTATGCAGGCTAACAACATCACATTTTTCCCTAAATTCCTCCAAATTTACCTGCCTGGCGTTTTCATCACCTACATTATCTTTAATATCATAACAGATAGTTTCTACATCGAAACCTCTTAATTTCCTGGCGAAAGCTTTTCCCATATTTCCATAACCAATAATCCCTACAACCTTGCCATCTAATTCTAAACCGCGGTTTTCTTCACGGTGCCAAAGTCCTTCACGCACCTCTCTATCGGCCTTGTTTAGCTTATTGAACAGCGATAGCAGCATTCCCAGACTGTGTTCTCCTACAGCATTGCGGTTACCTTCAGGAGCAGAAAAAAGGGTGATTCCATTGGCTTCAGCATAATCTACATCAATGTTTTCGAGACCTGCTCCCACCCGGGCGATAAATTTCAAATTGGGTGCAGCATCTATAAAATCCTTATCAATTGTATAACGGCTTCTAATCACAATACCATCATACAAATGCTGGTTCTCCAAAGTCTCCTCCCTGGTTTGCGTATAGCCTTCGATATTGTGATGCCCGGCTTCCTCCAGTTGCTTAAGTAATGTTGGATGATTGGTATCTGAATGTAAAATAATCATTGCTCTAAATTTGAGTTTTTAATTTTATGTATAGATGATCACCTTCAAAAGAAAATCTTGTATTGATTGTTTTTGAAGTAATTTTAATGCAATTTCTTTTATAAATAGGTGGTTTCATCTTTTTCGCGAAGCATGCAAAGTTATGAAATCATTTCAATTCAGGAAGCTGGGAGCTGTTAACTTCGGCTTAATTAAAATTAAACTAAATAAGTTATACTGTTTTGAAGTATATTATCGTCGGAATTATATTGAATACCAAATTTTTTTAATTTATGAGAATAGACTGAATTGGAGCCTCTAATTTTATTAAATTATGTATATAACAAGAAAGCGCTCCCTCCCTTGAAAGAAAGTGTCTTCTTCGACGATAGCTGAATGAATTGAAAGGGTTGAGAAGTGAATTCCACCCATTACTACTTAAACATTAGAAACATTAATACTTGTGGATTCGTGGCAAATTCCACCACGCAGGTAGATTAATTTTAAAACCCTAAAATAGCTTTCGCTATAAGAAAGTAAGTTAGTATCCCAAAAATATCGTTACTGGTGGTAATAAATGGACCGGTTGCTACCGCCGGGTCAATATTATTTTTATCTAACATAAACGGGATTAAGGTACCAATGGAAGCTGCTATAATGATTACAGACATAAGCGCAATCCCAATACTAACAGATTCATTATAACTGGTCTCAAACCAAAAACTACTTATAATAAACACTATTATAGCTATAGATAAACCATTTACCAGGGCTAGTATAATCTCTTTAAATAATCTACGGAATATATTTCCTTTTAGAGTACCATTGGCAAGGCCTTGCACTACAATCGCGCTAGACTGTACTCCTACATTTCCCGCCGTTGCCTGAATTAAAGGAACAAATATTAAAAGCTTGGGAAAGGTTGTCATAATAGTTTCAAACCCATTAATTATACTTGCTGCTCCCAAACCGCCAAACATTCCAATTAACAGCCAGGGTAAGCGTGCCCGGGTTTGTCTTAACAGCCCTGTATCTGCTTCTACAGATTCAGAAATACCCGAAGCCATCTGATAATCTTTTTCAGCCTCTTCTTTTATAAAATCAACAATATCATCAATAGTAATCCTACCTACCAGACGTCCCATTTCATCTACAACAGGAATCGCTTCCAGGTCATATTTTTGCATAATTCGGGCTACTTCCTCCCCTTCGGTATGCACATTCACATAATCTACCTGAGGAATATACACATCCCTGATATTAGAATTGCTCGGTGCGGTAAGTAAATCTTTAAGAGAAAGCCGTCCTTTAAGTTTGTTGCGATCATCTACCACATAAATAGAATGCACCCGGGTCACATTTTCTGCCTGTTCGCGCATCTCTGTCATACAGCCGGTAACGCTCCAGTTTTCATTAACCTTCACCAACTCTTTTGCCATAAGTCCACCGGCAGAATCTTCGTCATACCTAAGCAGCTCCACAATATGATCTGCGTGTTCTTCGTCAACGAGTTCGGCGATAACGCTTTGTTGACGTTCTGGGGTAAGTTCAGAAATGATATCGGCGGCATCATCGGTATCCATTTCTTCCAGCTCCTGGGCAATTTCCCGCGGATTGAGCAATTGAAGAATACGTTCCCGTGCATCTTCATCCAGTTCAATAAGCGCTTCGGCTGTTTTTTCGTGGTCCAGCAGCTTTATTAAATAAGTAGCTTCTTCCAGTGAGAGTTCGGTAAGAATTTCGGCAAGATCGGCATGGTGCACGTCTTCCAGATGCAACAGAATTTCTTCGTTGTTGTTCTCTTCTATGAGAAACCGTATTTTCTCAATTAATTCGCTACTTATTTCAAATTGCATAAGGCTGAATTTTAAGCGTCAAATTTATAAACTCCTGAAAACCGAGTTGTTCAGGTCGACGGCCAAAGATAGTATCTTCTCGAATATTATCGGGTAAATTGAACGTTTTTAAGCTATTTCGCAAGGTTTTTCTACGCTGCTGAAATGCAGTTTTTACTATCCTAAAAAACAATTTTTCATCACAGGCAATGCTAAAATCTTCTTTCCTGGTTAGTCGTAAAACACCACTATCTACTTTTGGCGGCGGATTAAACACCGAGGGTGGTACTGTAAAGAAATATTCAGCATAATAAAAGGCCTGCACCAAAACTGAAAGTATTCCATAAGTTTTACTTCCCTGTTTTTCACAAATTCGCTGTGCCACTTCCTTTTGGAACATTCCCGAGAATTCAGGAATTTGCTCTTTCATCTCTAAAACTTTAAAAACAATTTGAGTGGAGATATTATAGGGAAAATTACCAATAACCGCAAAAGCTTCCTCTTTAAAAACCTCCTGCAAATTGTATTTTAGGAAATCCTGTTGATGTATCCTTTCCTGTAATTCAGCATAATTCTCCTGAAGGTAAGTAACGCTTTCGGTATCAATTTCTATCACGTGTACCTCGGCATCCTGTTTCAATAAAAACTTAGTGAGCACGCCCATGCCGGGCCCAATTTCCAGCACATTATTATACCCGGAAAAACTTAGGGTTTTCGCAATTTTTTCGGCTACATTTTCATCGGTTAAAAAATGTTGCCCCAGGTGCTTTTTGGCTCGCACCTCCCCTTCCCGATGTCCTGGTTTTTTGTTCTTCCTCTTGTATTTGCTCATACTTTCTGTTCGCTAACCACCTGCATTTCTGTTCTAAAAGCAACAAATTTACCTTCAAAAGCTTTACTCTTCTTTTTTAATATAGCAGCATCTTCTTCCTGGTACTTTTCGATATCTGCTTTATTTTTAGCGGTGTATTGTACCGAATAGGTAATTCCACCCATCTGTTCGTTCACCATCACTCTGGTCATTAAAGCTTTTACAAATTTCCCGGTACCCAACATTTCAGGAATATGTTCGGTTTTCATCCATTCCAGCCATTCGTCATGAACTCCTTCTTCTATATTTATAGTAACATTATATATATACATCTCAATTATTTTAGTGTTATTCTACTTATCGCCCCGAAGTGAACGGAATTTTTTACGGGCTTCCACGAAGTAAATACTGTCGGCAAAGTTAAAAATAATTTCTTCGTATGCTGCTTTGGCTTTTTCGGGTTCATTTAACTCATTAGCATATAATTCGGCGAGATAAAAATAGGCGTTGTCTGCCAGGATATCGGCTTTAAAGAACTTTATGATTCGTTGGTAATTCCCCGCTGCCTTTTCAAATTCCCCTGTTTTCTCAAAAAGTTTTGCTTGTTTTAGCAAAGCTTCATCCTCAATTTTTTCGCCCTTATGTTCATTTAGAATGTCTTCTAATAACTTTATGGCTTCTACATCTTGTTCCTGGAAAGCAAGTAAATCTGCCCGGGCATATTTTTTTAAGGCTACCTGTGTGGTATCTTCAATTGTATTGTCTTCAATAAGCAAGCTTAACTCCATAGCGTCGTTGGCGATAAGCTGTGATGTAGAAGATTTTAGAACATCCAACTGCTGTTTCGCCCATTCAAAATCGCCTTTAAAATAACTGGTTTTCGCCACTTTAAAACGGGCATTTTGCGAGATTTTATCATTTTTCACCAAATTTTGCACCTGCGAATAATAAATAAGCGCTTCATTAAATTTCTCCTGAAGCACTAAAATATCAGCCAGTGCCAGTTTTACCATAGCTTTATTAAAATCACTGTTTGTTTTTTCTGAAAGCTCTTTTAACAAGCTTACTCCGCGCTCCTTTTCACCTTTTTTAAAGGCTAAAAAATTGGCAAAATCAATTTGAAGCGCCAAAGTTTTAATTCCGGTACCAAATTGTTCTAAAAGTGCTTCATATTTTTTGATGATTTCGGCTGCGGCTTCCCCCGTTTCCTGTTCCACCTGGATATTTAGCAAGAACTGGTTTCCCTGCAAAATCAAATTTTCAGAATTTGACTGTGAAATTACATATTCAACAATTTTTTGGGCTGCTTCAAAATCCTTCGCTTTCCGCGCTGTTACCGCAAGTGTCAATAAATTTTGCAAACTTTTACCACCTCTTTTGTAAATAGCTTTTTCCTGCGAAAATGCCCTGGAATATTTTTTCTCCTGAACAAAAAGCCAGCTCAGCATTTTATTATAAAGTAATTTAGGGTTCTGCTGAAGTTTTGTGAGTAATAGTTTTCTAAAAATAGTATTGGCTTCGGCTGAAGCATCTTCAGAAATATACTTTCCAAACTCCCTGTTGGCAATATTAAAGAAATCGGGATTGGCTTCTATCAACTCCAGGTAGTTGGCAAACATTTTTTCAGTTTTACCCTGCTCCCCATAAATTCTTGCTAATTGCAAATTATAATTTTGATCCTCACTAAGAACCATGGCTTTTTCATAGGTGGCCGCGGCTTTGTCTAACAAGTTGTATTTTTCGAAAGTCCGTGCTATAGAAAATGCATAATTAGGTCGGCCCTCAACCGCTGCTAAAGCTTCATTATAAAATTGTTCTGCTTTTTTTTGCTGTTCCTGAAGTTCATAATTGTGTCCCAACTCAATAAGTAAGGTGGGATTATTGGCCGAATTGTTAAGTCGGTCGCGCAATAACTCTTCTGCTTTGGCAAAGTTTTCCAATTGCTGCTCACTTTCTACCACGCCAAAAAAATACCTTATATTTTGCGGATTTCCTTTCACCAACGTCTCATATGTTTTTAAGGCCTTCTCAAATTCTCCCTGTTCAAAAAAGTTACGCGCCAGCGATTCAGACTGTGCAAAACAACCTGAAATAAAACTTAAAAAAAAGAATAGCATTAAAAGAATACGCATCCTGTAAAGGTAGGGTTTTGCGATGGGAATTGGAATGTTTAGAAATTGAAGAAATTTAAACAAAATAAGCTTGCGCAAACTATCCATTCATAAACCAAACAAAAAGCACAATCGCAATAAGCATCACTAAGGCAGCGAGCACCACAATTATCCAGTTTCCTGTTTTTGGCATTCTACCCGTTGGTTTTTCGGCTTCCAGTGGTTGTTTTACAAATCCGCTGTGTTCTATTATTGTCATTGCTCTTTGCCGCTCACTTTTTTCTACTTCTATTTGTAAACCATAATTTCCCATTCCCCCAATATTCGCGGCGCTGTCCATAGCTTCGCCTTTGGTGCGATAAGCTATTTCAGCATCATCAAAAAGGTTTTTAATGATTGCGAGTTCATTACTATCTGAAGTGCGAAAAACATTTACGTATTTCATAAACTTAGGCTTTACCTAAAGATACGAAAAAACCCCTTCCGAAGTACGAAAGGGGTTTTTATATAATTCTACCTGCCCCCTTTGGGGGCTAGGGAGCATATTTAAGCTTCAAACGGCTCTATAGAAACATAAGACTTATTATTTCTAGTCTTAGTGAATTTTACGAGACCATCAACTTTAGCGTGTAAAGTATGATCTTTTCCTGCATACACATTATCGCCTGGATTGTGTGCAGTACCTCTTTGTCTAACTATAATATTTCCAGCTACAGCAGCTTGTCCGCCAAAAATCTTCACACCTAAGCGTTTCGATTCTGACTCTCTACCGTTCTTGGAACTACCGACTCCTTTTTTGTGTGCCATTTTATTTTAGGTTTTAAGTAGATTAATAAATTAACTTAAGGCTTCAATTAATTCAGCTTTCTTCATAGAAGAATAACCTTCCAGCCCGCGTTCTTTAGCCATTTCCTTTAGCTCTGCTACAGTATGTTGGCTTAAATCTTCAGATTTTTTATCTGATGATGCTTCCTTTTTAGGTTCTGCTTTTTTAGGAGCCTCTTCTTTTTTAGTAGAAGTTGCTTTTTGCCCACCTTTTACATCGATGTTTTCAATCACGATCTCGGTTAAAGCCTGGCGGTGACCATTTTTCTTCTTATACCCTTTACGTCTTTTCTTTTTGAAAACAATCACTTTATCTCCTTTAAGATGACGGGTGATTTTCGCTCCTACAAGAGCTCCATCTATAGCCGGGGCGCCAAGTGTTACATTGTCTCCGTCGCCGGTAAGAAGAACTTTATCAAAAGAAATACTATCTCCTTCTTCCCCGCTTAGACGGTTAACAAACACCTTTTGGTCTTTTGCAACTTTAAATTGCTGCCCTGCTATCTCTACAATTGCATACATAGTGTTATGATTAATTAATTTATGCTAAAAAATTACACTTACTTTTTTCGCAAGCGGGTGCAAATATACTTCTAAATAATTAATTCACAAAGCCTGGCAAACTTTTCTACCAAATTTTAAAGCGGCAGGCAGGTTCAGTAAGTAGTCGCAGTCTTCAGTGCTCAGTGGGCAGTCGCAGTAGGCAGTGATTAGAACAACGAAAAAGACTGGCAAAAATATTATCGCGCTCTTAAATTATGGGCGATGATGAGACTGCAAGCTGTCAACTGAGACTGCCCACTGTGATGACTGCAAACTGAGCACTATCAATACGTATGCTTCTTCCCTTCTTTTGTGTTCCAGGAATCTTTATATAATTGCATAAACGCAAGCGTTAGCACAAAGCTTGTGGCAAATCCCATGATCGCCACTACAAAAAGTACAATTCCAATACCGGTATCATAATCGTTGCGCCACATGGTAATTAGGTTATCCAGAAAGTCTGGATTTAACTCGGTGGCATAGATTCCGAAGAATATAGTGAAAATTAGGGAAGCATTAAAGCCGGTAAATAAACTAGCCATAAAAGCTTTTTGGTATTTAAACTTTGTTCCCTTAGCTAAACGGTAATGTTTAATAGCCTCCCACATTCCATAAGCCATAATCACCCCATTAAATAAACTAAAAATTGGGTTGATATGAGCATTAAATAGAGACAGAATTAAAAAATAAGCAATAAGACCCGCTGCAATAGCAAGACCATACTTAATTGGAATACTTAAGTTTTTCATAGTTTAGTTAGTTATTTTTTTAATTAGGCGCCTTTTTAAAGCTCGTCTTTTTCATTGAACTTCTCATTTTAACAAGAGATATAAGGCTTTCAAATCTTTCTTCAGGTAAATTTCTAAAAAACGTATTGGTTTTTAGCCTAAAGGCTTGTTAATATTAACAGTTTTCGCATAAAGCAATGATTTTACACTAAAAATATAAAATTCTTTGTAACAAACAGACCAAATTAAATACTTATCCATTACATTCATAAAAAATCCACATAAAAAATGATTAAACACCTAAAGATGGCTGCCCTGGCATTAGTTTGTAGCGCAGCGGGAACTGCCCAGGAGGTAGAATTTACCGAATACAACCTGGACAATGGCTTACACGTTATCTTACATCAAGATAACACTACACCGGTAGTTACAACATCTGTAATGTATGATGTAGGCGGAAAAGATAGAATAAACGGTAAAACCGGTTTCGCTCATTTCTTTGAGCATTTATTATTTGATGGAACCGAGAATATCCCCAAAGGAAAATGGATGGATATTGTAAACGCTAATGGAGGTACTAATAATGCTAATACGTCTAATGATCGTACTTACTATTATGAAACTTTTCCATCCAATAATCTGAAACTTGGTCTATGGATGGAATCTGAAAGAATGCTCCATCCAAAAATAACTCAGGAAGGAGTTGACACCCAAAATGAGGTTGTAAAAGAAGAAAAACGATTAAGAATGGACAATGCGCCTTATGGCCAATTTCTTTCCAGTGTAAGCGAAAACCTATTTAAAAAACATCCTTACAAAGATCCTAATATTGGCTATATGGACGATCTTGATGCTGCTACCTTAGATGAATTCAATCAATATTTCGATCAATATTACGCGCCCAACAACGCAGTTTTGGTGGTTGCCGGAGATATAGATATTAAGGAAACTAAGAAAATGATTGAAGATTATTTTGGACCAATCCCCTCGGGAAAAAAGGTTTCCAGAAACTTCCCAGAAGAAGATCCAATCACCCAGCAGATAAATGCCAAAACATACGATTCAAATATTCAAATTCCAGCGTTAATTCAAGCCTATAGAACACCAGGTTTTCAAGACAAGGATTCTTATGTTTTAAATATGATCTCTACCTATTTGAGCGATGGAAAAAGCTCTGTGCTATACAATAAATTAGTAGATGATGAGAAAATAGCCCTTCAGGTTGGTGCACAAAATTTAGAACAATCAGATTATGGTATTTATTTCATATTTGGTCTGCCCCTGGGAGAAAACAGTTTAGAAGCCGTAAGCAATTCTATTGATGAAGAAATCGCAAAACTTAGAACTGAATTAATTTCAGAAAAAGATTTCAAAAAAATTCAGAATAAAGCAGAAAACAATTTTGTGAATTCCAACTCAAGTATTGCCGGCGTGGCAAATTCCCTGGCCAGAAATTATTTGCTATATGGCGACACAGATCTAATTAACGAAGAAATTGAAATTTATAGAAATATCACCAGGGAAGACATAAGAAGAGTGGCCCAGGAATATTTAAAGCCTAACCAACGGGTGGTATTGGATTATCTACCTGAAACCGAAGACAATAAAACAGAATAATTAAAATAATATAAAATCCTTTCTCTACATTACTAAAAGTTAGAAAAAGGTTACTAAACTTTATATAGATGAAAAATAATTTTTTAGCTCTTTTCGCATTGCTTTTTATTGCGACCGGAGTGAACGCTCAAATAGACAGATCCCAGCAACCAGAGCCGGGACCCGCACCAAAAATCAACCTGGGAGAACCAGATGAATTTACTTTAGATAACGGTTTAACGGTTATGGTAGTAGAAAACCATAAACTACCAAGGGTTTCTGCTTCCTTAATTATTGACAACAAACCACACGCTGAAGCAAAACCGGCCACGGCCGACCTGGTTTCTGCTTTAATGGGGACCGGTACTGAAAATATTTCTAAAGATGACTTTAATGAAGAAGTTGACTTTTTAGGCGCTAGAATTAGCTTTGGGGCCGAAAGGGCTTCTGCTAGCTCATTGTCTAAATTTTTCCCCCGTGTGATGGAATTAATGGCTGAAGGTGCCTTAAGACCAAAATTTACTCAAGAAGAATTTGATGCCGAAAAAAACAAGCAGATTGAAGGTCTAAAATCAATGAATAAAGATGTAGGCGCAATTGCAAGCCGTGTTAGCGCTGCCCTGGCTTACGGTGCAAAACACCCTTATGGCGAATTTGCAACGGTAGAAAATACCGAGCAGGTTGAATTACAGGATGTAAAAGATTTCTACAACAATTATTTTAAACCAGGAAATGCTTATTTAGTTGTTGTAGGTGATGTAAAAACCAAGGATGTTAAAAAGTTAGCTAAGAAAAACTTTGGGGATTGGAAAGCTGGAGCTCCAAACGAACAAGAACTACCGCAAGTTGCCAATGTTGATGGAACACAAATTAATCTTATAGACCTTCCCAACGCAGTGCAAAGTGAGTTGAGAATTCAAAACACCATTAATTTAAAAATGGGAGATAAAGACTATTTTCCGGTATTGGTTGCAAATAGAATTCTTGGAGGCAGTGGCAGTCTGGGCAGCTATCTAAACGCCAATCTTCGAGAAGATAAAGGATATACTTATGGCGCTTATTCAAGCACTGGGGCAGATAAATATGCATCCCGGTTTGTTGCTAATGCTAGTGTGCGAAATGCGGTTACCGATAGCGCAGTCGTAGAGGCGTTAAAAGAAATTAAAAGAATTAGGACAGAAAAAGTAGATCCGCAGGTTTTAGAAGATGCGAAAAATAAATTTGCAGGTAGTTTTGTACTGCGTTTAGAACGCCCATCTACCATTGCAAACTATGCGCTAAATATTAAAACAAACGATCTATCTGAAGATTTTCATAAAACTTTCCTCGAGAAAATTAATGCCGTGACGCAAGAAGACATAAAACGTGTAGCTAATAAATATTATCAAACCGATAATATGCGAATTATCGTTGCCGGAAAAGCTTCAGAAATTGCTGAAAATCTTGAAAAAATTGAATTTAACGGAAAAACAATTCCTGTAAAATATTTTAATAAATATGGTGAGGAAGTAGAAAAACCTCAAGAAAAGCAAGTTGATGCTTCTGTAACTGTTGAAAAAGTATATCAGGATTATCTGGAAGCTATTGGCGGCAGGGATGCTGTTGAAAAGGTAGAAAGCGTAGTAATGAGAGCGGAAGCAACCGTACAGGGAATGGCTCTAAACCTTATTATGAAAAGAACCACAAACGGGAAACTAAATCAAGAGGTTTCAGTAGGCGGTAATGTAATGAGCAAGCAGGTTTTTAACGGGGAGTCTGGATTTGTGATGGCGCAGGGGCAAAAAATCCCTTATACTGAAGACCAGGTTAAAACTGCAAAAATAGACGCCAACCCGTTTCCAGAACTTAAAGTTGGTAATGAAACTTTGGAAGGAATTGAAACTGTTGAGGGTACCGATGCTTATGTTATTGCACTAAACGAAAACTACAAAGCTTACTACAGTGTAGATAGCGGATTAAAACTACAGACAATGCAAACGGTTTCCCAGGGCGGGCAAACTATGAGTATCCCAACCGGGTACAGCGACTACCAGGCGGTAGAAGGTGTTAAATTTCCTTTTAAAATGACGCAGGCCGCAGGCCCACAAACTTTTGAATTTACAGTTAACGAAATCCTTATTAACGAAGGTGTTTCGCCAGAAGATTTTGAAGAATAGTGATTTTCTATTAATGTTAGAAAAAACCGGCCTTAGGGTCGGTTTTTTTTAAATTTAAGCATACTTATGAAATTTGATCCCAACAAAAAACTTCTACCAACTTATTTTAAAACAATAGCTTATGCAATAGCAGGTCTCTCTGTAGTGCTGGGTGTACTAAGCTATGTTGAACAAGTAAATTTAAACAAAGATATATTTATCCCGTTGGCCAAATATTTATTCTTATTAGCCTTGATATTCTTTTCATTTTCAAAAGAAAAAATTGAAAGGAAACGGTACATTGAAATTAGGTTAAAAAACCTGGTTTCAGGCATATTATTTATAACCTTATTTTTTCTTTTTGATGCCGCAATGGAACTACCCCGTTCAATCGAAAATCGCGAAAATAAGACGGGTTTTGAATTATTGATGTTATTTCACATCTATTATCTTATAATGTTTCAAAGAGATAAAAGTAAAATGCTAAAGACTCAAAAAACAAAAGTTATGAATGAGAGTCACTAGAAACTCTCAATTCAATAAAATTTAAAGGACTAATCGGTTTTATCCTGCCATTGCATGGTTTCTATCATTCTTTTCATATCCTTTTTTAGATAGGCGGCCGCGGGAACGATAGAATCGTAATTTGGCTTGGTTTTAAAATAAGCCGAAGCGGTAAGAAAGTGATTTATACTATCGGTTAAATAAAACTGTGCCTGCGAGGCTGCATCGCCAGATACTTCATAAAACATACCATATACATTACGCTTTGGGTTCGTATAAATATCTCCTTCTATTCCATCGGCTTTTATAGTATGTTGTAATGGTAAATTTTGCGCATCGGTAAGCAGGGAATCTAAATTTCCATGAACCGGTTGATAAGTAACAAATATGGTTCCCTTAAGGTTCTTATATTCTAAATCTATCCAACAGGGAATATTATTGCGAGAGGGCTTTACCCGGGCATTAGTATTTATTTCAAAATTATAAGGACAATCAAAGTTGGTAAACTTATACTGTGCTTCCGGATAATCTAAAGCCAGGAATCCGCGGGGTTTTGGTTTGGTTTCTTCTTCCCCACATGCTACAATCAAAAACATCGCCGCTATCACAACCCAACATTTTCTCATCTGTTTATAATTTTAAGCATTCCTGTCTTATTCCTTTAACTTTAGCCAGACCTATTGGCTATACAATCATCTTCCAAAACGTCTCCCTGTCTTTCGTATCACGTGCAATCAACAGTGGCTGTCGCAAAAGCAAGACATAACGTCCTTACAAACGAAATGAAGTAATCTACTTTATTGATTTCCAAGTATCGGTTGATTGATTCGTTTCTCATAATGACAAACCAAAGTGCTTTCCAGACCCTCACTTGCTTCCGAAAAAATTCTTCTATTTTGAGAAAAAACCGGGGAGTTAAATCCCTGGCTATTGCCCCGCGATTAAACCGGGGAGATATTCACTTTAATTTGTTTAATACGCTTGTCATCTATTACCTCTACCACTAGACTATAATTCAAAAAGTAGATCACATCATTTTTACTGGGAAAGCCTCCGGAAATTTCCAATAAAAAGCCCGCCAGGGTATCGGCTTCTCCCTTTTTTTCCTCAAAAGCCTGCGGATCTTCCACTTTCATGATTTTATAAAAATCCTTAAGAGGAGTTTTACCTTCAAAAACAAAAGTATTTTCATCTAGTTTGGAAAAAACCAAATCTTCATCATCAAACTCATCACTAATATCACCAACAATTTCTTCAATAATATCTTCCAGGGAAATCAAACCACTGGTTCCTCCATACTCATCTACCACAATGGCCAGGTGATTTTTCTTCAGCTTAAAATCATTAAGAAGATCGTCTAACTTCTTATTTTCTGGCACAAAATAAGGTTTACGTAATAACCCGGTCCAATTAAAGCTTTTTTCATCCAGATATGGCAAAAGGTCTTTTACATAAAGAATCCCAATCACATTATCTATATTCTCACGATATACTGGAATCCTGGAGTATCCATTTTCAATAATTTCAGGGATAATTTCTTTGTAATCCTGGTTTTCATTAAAAGCAAAAATATCCATACGAGGTCGCATGGCTTGTTTGGTATCTGTATTTCCAAAAGAAACAATTCCCTTAAGTATCTTTTGTTCCTCCTGGGTAGTATCTTCTTCACTGGTAAGCTCTAAAGCCTGCGACAACTGATCTATACTAATAAAGGAACGCTGTTTTCCCAGGTGCTTATGCATAAAAATAGTCACTGCCCGCATTGGCTGACTTAAAGGTGTAAAAATAGTATCTAAAAAATTAAGTGGACGCGCCATAAAATTAGAGAACAACACATTGTTTCTACTGGCATAAACTTTTGGTAAGATTTCTCCAAACAGTAAAATCACAAAGGTAACCACCCCTACTTCTACTATAAACTTTAGGTTAATTCCGTAGAAAACAATATTGATATCTCCAAAAAGATCTTCTGTAATACTATCAAACAACAGCACGATAGCAATATTGATAAAGTTATTGGCTACGAGAATAGTAGCCAACAATTTTTTAGGCTTATCGAGCAGATTTACAACAATTTGCTGGGCTTTGCTGCGTTTTCCATCTTCGGTAATAATATCGGCCGGGCTAAGTGAAAAGAAAGCCACTTCGGCCCCAGAAATTAGGGCAGAACAAAGCAACAGCAATAATAGAACCAGGTAGCTTATTAGCTGTGAAAAATCTAAAACGGCCCAAAATAAAATTAAACTGGGAGGTTCTGAATCCAAATGACGCGGTTTAAATTATACTTAAAAACATTAGTGTCCATTAAAAATTTTAATTGTTCTTTGAAATTACTGATAATCTATACTTTACAAGCTTAATAGGCGCGTGACGATTTGAATTGATTAGGTTTAGCCTCTAAAATTTGGCGACCATGAATCAAGGAAAATACGTTTTCTCCCAATTGACGGGATATTTACCCCAACGAGTTTTTGATAGGTTTGTCAAAAAGCATGATGGAAACAGGTATGTGAAACATTTTACTTGCTGGAATCAACTACTTTGTATGCTATTCGGTCAGCTGACTAATCGAGAAAGCCTCCGAGACCTAATCGTTGCGCTTGATGCTCATAGTGGAAAATCGTATCATCTTGGATTGGGCAAAAGTGTTACCAGAAGTAATTTTGCAAAAGCCAACGAAGTTCGCAATTCAAAAATTTTTGAAGATTTTGCCTATCATCTGATCGCTATAGCCCGGGAATTGCATTCTAGTGATGATTTTAAAATCAAAGGAAAACATTTATGCCTTTGATTCCTCCACCATAGATCTTTGTCTAAATGTCTTTTGGTGGGCGAAATTTCGCAAGGCAAAAGGAGGAATCAAACTTCACACTTTATATGATGTAAACACCCAGATACCAGCCTTTCTGCATATTACCCCTGCTAACGTTCATGACGTGAAGGCAATGGATGAGCTGGTTTATGAAACGGGTGCCCACTATATATTTGATCGTGCATATCTTGATTACACTAGGTTGTACAAAATAGAACGTTGCTCAGCCTACTTTGTAGTTCGGGCAAAATCGAATACCAAATTCAGGCGGATGTACTCTAATAAAGTTGATAAGCTAACTGGGATCCGATGTGACCAGATTGGAAAATTAAGTGGTTTTTATACCTCCCAAGAGTATCCAGAAAAACTTCGCAGAGTGAAATATTATGATAAAGAGTCAAACCGAACCTTTATCTTTTTGACAAACAACATGAAGGTTACTGCCGAGGAGGTTGCCTTACTGTACAAAAAAAGATGGCAGGTGGAACTTTTCTTTAAATGGGTCAAGCAACACTTGAAAATAAAATCCTTCTGGGGAACATCTGAAAATGCCGTAAAAATCCAGATCTACTGTGCGATAAGTGCTTACTGTCTGGTCTCTATTGTGGCAGATAAACTAAAATTGGAGCGTTCAACCTACGAAATATTACAGGTTTTGGGCATCTCATTATTAGATAAAACCCCTATAAATGAGCTTTTTATGAATATAGATTATAGTAATGTCAAAGAACTTGATTATAACCAACTGTCACTCAGTCTATTTTAACTGGACAGTAGTGACTTAAAAAGGCAAATCATCTTCCTCTTCTTCTTTTGCCATAGATTGACCGGCAAAATTATCATTTTTAGCTGTGTTTTGTTGATTTTGCGCCGGGGAATTTTGCTGCTGCGAATATCCGCCGCTGTTGTCACTCTCTCCCTTTGGTGTTAAAAAGGTAAATTCGGTGCAATGAATCTCTGTAGTATAGCGATCATTTCCCTTGTCATCCTGCCATTTACGGGTTTTTATTCTTCCCTCTATATAAACCTTGTCTCCTTTTTTAAGGTATTTTTCGCAAATTTCGGCACCTTTATTTCGCACTACGATATTGTGCCATTCGGTATTGGTAACGCGTTCGTTTGTGCTTCTGTTAGTATAAGTTTCACTGGTAGCCAACGGAAAACGACCGAGCATTCCGCCACCTTCAAAATAATGCATTTTTACATCATCACCCGTATTTCCAATAAGCATTACTTTATTTAATGTACCTGCCATCTCTTTATGTTTTTGCCATTTAGGCTATTTAATTATACTCTAAAATACTGAAAAAATTCTTGCTATTTAAAACGAAAATCAATAAAACTTTAATTAATTTACAGGGAATAGTTTTCCAGAGCCGTCTCTTCAAGGAAATTAGCGATTAAAACCGGCACAGGATATTCCAAAATTTTTTGCAAAGGTACGGCTTCCACACCCAGGTTTTCCATTTTTACCATCCAAAAATGGGTGTAAATATGTTGATGTGAAAGTTTATGAATCACCGGTTGTTCATTATAAAGACTCAAAGTGTAATTTTTAGTCCCTACAAGTTCATTGATTTTTTCTTCGGAAAGAGTTACCCCAGGCTTCCAGGCTTCTTCTGTTTCAATGAGGGGGAATTCATAGAGCCCATGCCAAATACCTTTACCGCTGCGTTGCTTAATAAGGGTTTCATTTTCTTCAGAAATAGGCACCAAATAATTAAAATAGCGTTTTTTAACTTTCGTTTTCTTCAGCTTAACCGGCAATTCTTTTATCTTACCATTTTTTAAAGCTAAACAGCCCGAATTTAATGGACAACTCTCACACAGAGGATTACGCGGTTTACACTGCAGGGCACCAAACTCCATAATAGCCTGGTTAAAATTGGAAGGGTTGTTTTTATCCAGTAATTCTGAAGCAAGCTCTTTAAATTCTTTAATACCGGCGGTGGAATTTATAGATGTTTCCACCTCAAAAAAACGAGAAAGCACCCTATACACATTTCCATCTACAACAGCTACCGGCTCATTATAAGAAATAGAAGCTATGGCCGCTGCGGTATAATCCCCTACTCCCTTAAGTTTTTTGAGTTCTTTAAAGGATTTTGGAAACTTCCCGTTAAACTCTGTCGCGACTTTTTTTGCCGTTTCGTGCAGGTTTCTGGCGCGCGAGTAATAACCCAAACCCTGCCAGAGCTTAAGTACTTTTTCCTGTGGAGCTTCAGCCAGATCAAAAACGCTGGGAAAAGCGGCAATAAACTGATTGTAATATGGTAATCCCTGTTCAATTCTGGTTTGTTGCAGCATGATTTCACTAAGCCAAATGCGATATGGCTCCCGGGTTTTGCGCCAGGGCAGGTCACGTTTATTTTTTAAATACCAGGAAATCAATATTTTAGAAAACACCATCTATAAATAAGAGTTTGTGCAATATTAAAAGTTTATTCCGTTATTATTTAATGAATTAGGCTTGAAATATTGTATATTTAATTCATATATTTGCGCCCTTGAAAAATTGGAAACCCCAATATTATAATATTAAATAGTACGAAAATGACGAAAGCAGATATCGTAGCAAACATTTCAGAAAAATTAGGAATGGAAAAAGGTGATGTACAGGCTACTATTGAAACATTTATGGAAGAGGTAAAAACTTCTTTAGAAAGTGGAGATAACGTATATTTAAGAGGATTTGGAAGCTTTGTGGTAAAAACAAGAGCAGAAAAAACCGGAAGAAATATATCTAAAAACACCACTATTAAGATTCCTGCACACAACATTCCTGCATTTAAACCTGCCAAAATCTTTGTTGAAGGGGTTAAATCTAACGTAGAAGTTAAGTAATTTGAGGTAGTAATCACACCGCCTCTATTTAAAATAATTTATTAATTAAAAAGGAACACTATGCCAAGTGGAAAAAAGAGAAAAAGACATAAGGTAGCGACGCATAAGCGTAAAAAGCGAAACAGAGCTAACCGACACAAGAAAAAGTAGTTTCACACTACTTTTTTTATTTAAAATGTTCATTGAAATCGAAACCCTGCTCACCTAATTCGTTTAGGGTTTCTTCAGGATTAAAAACCCTGTGATAAAATAATGTTTAATCCATCCCGATTACTTTCGGGACAAAAATCTAATAGAGTGGACAAAGAATTAATTATTAGGTCCGAAACCTCTGCTGTAGATTTTGCCTTATTAAAAGATGGAAAACTTATTGAACTCAACAAGGAAGAAGACAGCAACAAATTTAATGTTGGCGATATTTTTATAGCCAAAATTAGAAAAGCTGTTCCCGGGCTAAATGCCGCATTTGTAAATGTAGGCTATGAAAAAGATGGTTTTTTACACTATCACGATCTAGGCCCGCAAATTTCTTCCATGCTTAAGTTCATAAAACGTGTAAGCACAGGTAAATTAAAAGATTATTCCCTCAAGAATTTTACTTTTGAAAAAGATATTGACAAGAATGGGGTTATCACCGATGTTCTAAAGTCAAATCAATCGCTACTGGTTCAGGTAGTAAAAGAACCTATTTCCACCAAAGGTCCCAGGATAAGCTCAGAGCTTTCTATTGCGGGTCGTTATATTGTATTGGTCCCTTTCTCAAATCGTATTTCAGTTTCACAAAAAATTGATAGCAAAGAAGAGAAGGACCGGTTAAAAAGACTGGTGAAGAGCATTAAACCCAAAGGTTTTGGGATTATTGTAAGAACCGTAGCACAAGGCAGAAAAGTAGCAGAACTAGACAGAGACCTACAAAATTTAATGGGTCGCTGGACGGGAATGTGTAAAAAAATGTATAAACCGCATCACCCCTCTAAAGTACTGGGAGAATTAAACAGGGCATCTTCCCTGTTAAGAGATATCTTTAACGATACTTTTACTTCTATTACTGTAGATGACGAAACGCTATATACACAAATTAAAGACTATGTGGGCGAGATCGCCCCTAGCAAAGAATCGATTGTAAAATTACATCAATCCAATGTTCCAATTTTTGAAAAACACGGTATCGAAAGACAAATAAAAACTTCATTTGGGCGCACCGTTTCTATGAGCAAAGGCGCCTATCTGGTAATAGAACATACAGAAGCCATGCACGTTGTTGACGTGAATAGTGGCAACCGTTCCAACAAATCTAAAAACCAGGAAGATACCGCACTGGAGGTGAATTTAATTAGTGCTACAGAAATTGCCCGGCAATTGCGTTTACGCGATATGGGCGGCATAATTGTAGTAGATTTTATAGATATGGGCAAAGCAGCAAACCGCAAAGCCCTCTATGATCACCTAAGAAAAGAAATGAGTGACGACCGCGCAAAACACAAGATTTTGCCACCGAGTAAATTCGGGTTGATACAAATTACAAGACAACGCGTAAGGCCGGAAATGAATATTAAAACCCGTGAGGAAAACCCCAACGGAAATGGTGAAATTGAAGCACCAATACTTTTAGTAAACAAAATTAAAACCGACCTGGAAAAGCTACTTAAAAAGGATCAAAAAAAGATCACTTTAAGTGCGCATCCATTTATTGCAGCCTTTCTAACCAAAGGCTTTCCATCTCCCCGTTCGCAATGGTTTTTAGACCATAAACGATGGGTGAAAATTTTACCAAGAGACGCTTACACGTATATGGAATATCATTTTCACGATCAAGAAGGAAACAAAATCCTTTAAAAGAAACGCCTTTCGTTAATTCGGAAGGCGTTTTTTTATGCCCAATATTTTCGGTAGATTTTGAGGTTTTCCAGGGAATCTTAACCCGTTATTTTTAAATCCAAATCACATGAAACTGAAAGATCCGTTAAAACAGTCCTATTTTCTCTTTTCTTCGGAAAGCTTTAACAGCCAGACACTATTTTAATTCCTATTTTTAAAGTTACACCAATCCATTAGTATATGTCTGTTTTCAAAAAGGTAAAAAACACTTTCAACTTATTAAAATCGGTCGATTTAGATCAATTAGCAAAGATAAATAAGCAAATAGATCTTGCCGAAGCCATGAAAAAGCTTGGAGAGTTAGATGAGTCCCAACTCAAAGGCTTGATGAAGATGTTAAAAACCAAGCGCAAAAAAGGTCAAAGTGAACTTCCTCCAATTAGCGGTGATTTCTACAATCTAGACCTTAAACTAACCGATGAGCAGCGCAAACTACAAATGGAAGTGCGTAACTTTATGGAAGATGAAGTACGCCCTCTGGTAAATGATCATTGGAATAAGGCCAAATTTCCTTATGAAATAATTGAAAAGTTTAAAAAATTAAATATCACCGGCGTGCCTTATGAAGGTTACGGCTGTCCTAACCTACCTTTTTTAATGGAAGGAATTATTGCGCAGGAAATTGCCCGGGTAGATGTTTCCATTTCAACCTTCTTTGGCGTACACAGCGGCCTGGCTATGGGCTCCATCTATCTTTGTGGCAGTGAGGAACAAAAACAGGAGTGGCTCCCTAAAATGCAAAAACTGGAAAAAATAGGTGCCTTTGGTCTTACCGAACCAAATGTAGGTTCTGGCGTGGCAGGAGGCCTGGAGACCACCTGTAAATTTGATGGTGAAAACTGGATCTTAAACGGACAAAAGAAATGGATTGGTAACGCAACCTTTGCCGATGTCATTGTTATTTGGGCAAGGGATGAAGATAGCAATCAAGTTAAAGGCTTCCTGGTTAGGAAGGAAAATCCGGGCTTTGAAGCAAAAAAAATGGAGGATAAAATGGCCTTGCGTATTGTTCAAAACGCCCTTATTACCTTAACTGACTGTAAAATCCCCGAAGGAGACCGGTTGCAAAAAGCAGACTCCTTTAAAGATACCGCCAAAGTATTAAAAATGACCCGGGCCGGGGTAGCCTGGCAGGCAGTAGGCTGTGCCAGGGGTGCTTATGAAAGCGCTTTAAAATATACCAGAAAAAGAGAACAATTTAACAGGCCAATAGCATCCTACCAATTAATACAAAACCATTTGGTAGAAATGGTATCCAATCTTACCGCCATGCAAACCCTGGTATTTAGATTGTCTGAAATGCAGGACGAAGGTTTACTGCAAGACGAACACGCATCTTTAGCTAAGGTATTTTGCAGTATGCGAACCAGGGATGTAGTGAGCAGGGCAAGAGAAGTCATGGGCGGCAATGGGATCTTACTGGAGCACGATGTTGCCAGGTTTGTAGCCGATGCCGAAGCCATTTATAGCTATGAAGGTACAAAAGAAATAAATTCACTAATTGTGGGGCGCGCCATTACCGGCTACAGCGCCTTTGTAAATTAATATTAACCATTCCAAAAAAATAAAAAGAATGTCATTACTAGTTATTAGCCCGGGTAAAGATCCAAAAGCCTGGGTTGAAGAATTAAGAAATCAAAATCCCGGATTAGACGTTATTGTCTATCCCGAAGATCATGATAAAGAAGAAGTTGAATTTGCCTTAACCTGGAACCATCCACGCGGTATTTTCCAAAATTACCCAAATCTTAAAGTTGTTGCCTCCATGGGCGCCGGGGTAGATCATATAACCAGTGACCCCGAACTTCCCGAAGATGTAAAAATCACAAAGGTTGTAGATAACCGGCTGGAAGAGGACATGGGAACTTTTGTTCTTACACTTATTTTAGCACACCAAAGAAATTTGTTACACTATCGTGAAAAACAGCTTCAGGAAGAATGGGATCCAATTCCTTATACCCGTAATAACGAAATTAAAGTGGGGATTTTAGGACTGGGGAATCTAGGACAAAGTGTTGCCAGCTTTCTACTTAAACACGATTTCCAGGTAATAGGTTATTCAAAATCTAAAAAGGAAATTGAAAATATTGAGAGTTTTGCAGGGGAAGATGAATTAGATGATTTCCTGGAGCAGTCTAATATTCTTGTAAACATGCTACCATTAACGCCAGAAACAGAGCAAATACTAGATGAAGAACTCTTCGAAAAACTACCTAAAGGAGCCTACTTCATTAATGTGGCGCGAGGAGAACATTTAGTAGAGCACGACCTGCTGGCAAAAATAGACGATGGTCACTTATCTGGTGCTGCATTAGATGTATTCTGGGAAGAACCCATTAGAAAAGAACATCCATTTTGGACTCATGATAAAATTAGGGTAACTCCACATGTGGCGAGTGTTACGCATCCAAAATCTGTAGTTCCTCAAATTTTAGAGAATTATGAGAATATGCAGGATGATAAAACACTTAAAAATGTAGTAGAGCGCGATAGAGGGTATTAATTTTTAATACTGAAGTTGTTATTTAAAAACTTCCCTTTTGATTTCAAAATTCCATCTGTAAAACATTAACCACTAATTTTAAATACGATGAAAGTTTTAAAAAACATTTTAGTAGCAGTAGATTTTAATGACACAGTGGGGGAATTAATGTCTTATGCAGAGAGTTTTGCAGAAAAACACGGGGCAAAATTATGGGTGGTCCACGTGGCCGCCCCAAACCCCGATTTTGTAGGATATGAAACGGGACCACAATATATAAGAGACCTGCGAGCAGATGAGTTACAGGATGAACATAAAAAACTGCAGCAAATTTGTGAAATGTTCATAAAACCAGAAATTGACTCAGATGCGCTGTTAATTCAGGGTTCTACCGTAGAAACGGTGCTGGAAGAAGCTAAAAAACTAAAGGCCGATTTACTTATTGTTGGCACACATCAACGCAGTTTTTTCTATAATTTGTTTGATGAAAGCGTATCGATAGAATTGTTTAAAAATGCCAAAATACCATTACTCTCTATTCCCATTCAGGAAGTTTAATTCAGTTGTCGGTTGTGAGTTTTGTGGGTTATCGGTTTGAGTTCTGAGCTTGTTATTTTTAAGGACTAAAGACAAGGCAGTTTATTAACTCCTGGTTTATTGTTTATAGTTTGGTGTTCTATCAACTGCAAACTGCATATTACGACTGTTCACTGAAAAAAATTCAACCTTTAATTCCGCATAAAATGATCACAGAAAAAGAATTTTCAAAACTTCACAAAGACATTTCCACCTATATACACCGCACCCCGGTTTTACAATCCCGACTCTTAAACGGGCTTGCTGAAACCGAAGTATATTTTAAATGTGAGAATTTTCAAAAAACAGGATCTTTTAAGATGCGCGGCGCAACTTCGGCAATGCTCGCTTTAACAGCTGAAGAAAGGGAAAAAGGGGTGGTTACACATTCTTCAGGTAATTTTGCCCAGGCAGTATCATTAGCAGCAAAAAGTCTTGGGATTCCCGCTTATATCGTGATGCCTTCTTCAGCTCCACAAGTGAAAAAAGATGCCGTTAAAACCTATGGCGGAAAGATAACAGAATGCGATCCCAATATTAAAGCACGGGAAGAAGCTGCGGAAAAGATTCAGAAAGAAACCGGTGCAACTTTCCTACACCCTTCTAACGATTTAAACGTGATTTACGGGCAGGGAACTGCTGCAAAAGAATTTTTAGCAGAGTTTCCGGAATTAGATATAATCCTCGCCCCGGTTGGCGGCGGCGGTTTATTGGCCGGCACTGCCCTGGCAGTAGATTTTTATGGTGAAGATTGCACCACCATAGGCGTAGAGCCTTTTAAAGCAGATGATGCTTATAGATCTATAAAAAGCGGGAAAATTGAATTTAATGAAACTACAAATACCATCGCCGACGGACTTAAAACACACCTGGGAGATAAGAATTTTCCCGTAATAAAAGATAAAGTGGCAGAAGTCATTCGCGTGGAAGAAGATGAGATTATTAATGCGATGAAATTGCTATGGGAACGCTTAAAAATTGTTG
Organism: Salegentibacter echinorum; assembly: GCF_900129445.1. GTDB lineage: Bacteria > Bacteroidota > Bacteroidia > Flavobacteriales > Flavobacteriaceae > Salegentibacter > Salegentibacter echinorum. The sequence goes on along the minus strand of NZ_FQVT01000004.1, from coordinate 829 downwards.
TAGAGCCGTCTTGCGCCGTTCCATTTGCGGCGGTATTGCGTGAGAAAGAAAACTTTCGCGGAAATAGATTGGGAATAATTCTTAGTGGCGGAAATGTAGATGTTAACAACCTCCCATTTTAAACTGCTCAATTTCTTTTACAAAACTTATGGTCACCAGGAGTTGCCCCACGTGCCGTTGGCTATGTTCTGCCGCATGAAACAACAAGCCTATAAGACTTGATGGTAGTTCTTTTCTACCCACCGGTCTAAATGTTGTTAATTCTCTCGTTGGTGTATTTTCGAGAAAAACTATAGCTTCTGCCACCTTACTTTTAAAGTTCTGAACTAGAATATCTACACTAATTTCTTCATCGGGTTTCCCTTCGCTTTCCAAATAGTCATATTGCGCTTTAGATAGTTTTTCATTTTTAGCATAACTTAACATTCTATCTACTACCCCCGTTAGATGTTCCAAATGAAATGCTACCGATGCCCTATTTCCTGGCTCCTTCCAAAGTAATTCTTTGGGGAAATCCTGCATATAGTTTACTACTTCTTCTTTAGATTGTAACAAGGCGTGAGCAGCGGGTTGCAGTAAATCTGGTATCCCAGGCAACTTTCCTCTTAACCATACTTCCGGTTTATTTTTGGTCATTTTTAGCAATTTTATTCAGAAAGCGTATAAAACAAACTTAAGGGAAATGATTACATTTTCAAGATCATTTTTGAAGTAGTTTAAATCTTATTACGCAACTGTATATCCGTAAACATTCCTAAATACCGGAAAATATCCTATATTTGATTAAATATTTAGATTTAACATTATGGATATATTTTCCTTTGGCGTC
>NZ_FQVT01000023.1 GCF_900129445.1 Salegentibacter echinorum | reverse complement strand
TCGAACAAAAACAACGAAATATCTTGAAAATAGCAAGAAAACTCGGATATGAACTTTCTGAAAAACAGTTGGTTACATAAATACGTCAATGATAGCGACGCAGGAGCGCGGCAATCTATCGTTTGTTGTTTGGGGTTTGTTGTTTGATTTGCTAATCATCACATTAGCATATTATCACATCAACACATTATACAACTGCCAAACTATTAAAATCGGCCAACGCAGTTCTCAACTTTTTAATCTTTGCTTTAGAATAATTATCCAATGCGACCATTGTTCCATTGGCAACTCCAGATTTAATAGTAAGATTTAACTCTGAAACATAGATGCTATCAACATCTTTCCAGAAATAAGTTTTAGTACTTTGTTGCCATTCGCTTATTTCAATTTTCTCATCATCCCATCGAATAAACTCTCGTGGCAGATCTTTTTTAAAATAAGCGTAACCGGCATAGATTAGCCCCAGTACAGTATAAGTATAGCTAAGAAAAGGATAAGCTTTTGCAACCAATAAAACAACTCCTAGAAACAACCAAACAACTCCTATAATATAAAAATAGTTTCTTCGGAAAAAAGTGACCTTTTTAGAAATTTGCGACATAAGTTTTCAAAATATTACGGGAAATATAGTAAATATTTTAAAATTTTAGAAGGATTTTCACCCCAGAAAGATGACGCCACTTCTTTTTTCTGTGGAGAATTCATAAGGCCATCTCATAAGTGCAGGGGTTCGTCGCGTTCTAAAATCCTGTCTGTCACGGTAAAAAAAGTCAGGTTTGTAAGGAAACATAAAATTTCAATAACTTAAACCTATGAAAAAAGGTTTACGCATTATCCTAAAATCACTTTTAATCCTGGTTGCACTACCAATTATTTACCTGGTTTTAGCAATTATAGGCTCACTAATTCCTGTAAACTCCAATTTAAAACCTACGGAATCTTATACGGAAATTTATCTCTATAAACAGGATATGCATACCGATATTTTGCTGCCGGTAAATTCTAAAATCATTTCCTGGGATACGATTTTTAAACCGGTACATACTTTATCGCAACCCCAAAACCCTAAATTTATCGGATTTGGTTGGGGCGACCTTCAATTTTACAGAAATACGCCGCAGTGGGAAGATTTAAAAGCAGACGTAGCATTTAAAACGCTTTTTCTAAAATCTCAAAGTGCGTTGCACACAAGGTTTTATGAAAAAGCACCGGTTTCAGAAAACCTGGTAAAAATTTCGGTTAACGAAAAGCAATATTCAAAGCTAAAGGATTATATTTTAGAAACATTAAGCGAGAAAAATTCTGAAGAAGTTCAGCCTATCCCAGATTTACATTACTACCGCAATGATGCATTTTATTCAGCCAGAACTTCTTTCAGCCTTTTTAAAACCTGCAATACCTGGGCGAATACCGCATTAAAATCCTCGGGACTTAAAGCTTGTCTTTGGACACCTTTTCCGCAGGGAATATTTTTACATTATTAAAACGAGAATAGAGAATAGAGAATAGAGAATAGAGAATAGAGAATAGAGAATAGAGAATAGAGAAAATTAGTTTTTCCCAAATCAATCTACAATCTACTTTATACAATATACAATTCACAATCAATCTACACTATACCTTTTCTAAAAGCTCTTCACTTTCAAATCTTTTCTCACCGGTTTGGGAGTTTCTTCCAGTGGCTCGGCATATAGATCGAAATCGGCAGCATCGGTAACTTTTACTTCATAGAATTCGCCGGTCTTGAGGTAACGCGAAGTGGCATCAATTAGCACTTCGTTATCTACATCGGGTGAATCAAATTCGGTTCTTCCAACAAAGTAGTTCCCTTCTTTCCTATCAATCACTACTTTAAAGATTTCTCCAATTTTCTGCTGGTTCAATTCCCAGGAAATCTGACTTTGGATTTCCATGATTTCGTTAGCACGCTCCTGTTTTACTTCTTGCGGCACATCATCTTTCAAATTAAAAGCGTGGGTATTTTCTTCATGAGAATAGGTAAAACAACCCAAACGCTCAAAACGCATCTCTTCTACCCATTCTTTCAACTCCTGAAATTGCGCTTCGGTCTCCCCGGGGTAGCCTACAATTAGCGTAGTCCTAATCGCCATTTCAGGTACTTTTTTACGAAAATCCTTCAGTAGTTTTGTGGTTTTCTCGTGGGTAGTACCACGGCGCATAGATTTTAGTAATTCCGTATTAATATGCTGCAACGGAATATCGATATAATTACAAACCTTAGGCTCACGGTTCATTACATCCAGCACATCCATTGGAAATCCGGTAGGGAAAGCATAATGCAAACGAATCCACTCTATTCCTTCAACTTTTGCCAGGTTTTCCAACAATTCAGCCAAATTCCGCTTTTTATAAAGATCAAGCCCGTAATAGGTGAGATCTTGCGCAATAAGTATTAGCTCTTTCACACCGTTTGCCGCCAGGCTTTTTGCTTCGCGCACCAGGTCTTCTATCGGTGTAGATTTATGACCACCACGCATAAGCGGAATAGCGCAAAAAGAACAAGGCCGGTCACAACCTTCGGCAATTTTTAAAAAAGCGTAATTTTTTGGAGTAGTCGTTAATCGTTCGCCCAGCAATTCGTGCTTATAATCGGCTTCTAGCGCTTTTAAAAGTCCGGGTAATTCTGTAGTGCCAAAATACTGATCGACATTCGGAATTTCTTTCTCAAGATCGGGTTTATAACGCTCACTTAAACAACCGGTAACAAAAACCTTATCGATCTCGCCCTGTTGTTTTTGGTCTACATACTCCAGAATGGTATTTACCGATTCTTCTTTCGCGTTATCGATAAATCCGCAGGTATTAATTACCACAATATTTCCATCCTGCTCATGTACTACCTCTTTTTTATTGGCTTTTAACTGCCCCATCAACACCTCACTGTCATACACATTCTTGCTGCAACCAAGTGTCACTACGTTTATACGATTCTTTTTTAACGTCTTTGTCCTCATACCATTCTATTTTAGACTACAGACCTCACAGATTTTTGAAACCTGTGAGGTCTCCCTAAGCTTATTCGCCTTCTTAAAAGCGGGTGCAAAGATACAACCTATAATTTGAACTACAACAAGTTAAGCTTTAATGCTCAATTTTTTTAAATGTAAGTTTCATCAATTTCGTACCTTCCGGGGCTCAACAGCATTTTTATGAAGCAAATAATACCACTTTTATTTTTTATCATATTCAGCTTAAGCAGCTTAAAAGCACAACAGCGGGTAGATGAACTTCCCTTGCAAATTGGCGTGATGCAAAAAGGCAAGCAAAATGCGATTACCGATGTACTGGGCGTAGAAGTTGGACATACCACATTAATAAGGGGAGATTCGGTAAGAACCGGGGTTACGGCAATTCTTCCACACGCCGGTAATATTTTTCAGGAGAAAGTTCCGGCAGCAGTTTTTGTGGGAAATGGCTTCGGTAAATTAGCTGGGAGTACTCAAATAACCGAACTCGGGAATTTGGAAACCCCGGTAATCCTTACCAATACTCTTAATGTAGCCACCGCCATGGATGCGGTAATAAAATATACGCTCAAGCTTCCCGGTAACGAAAATGTACGTTCGGTGAATGCGGTGGTGGGAGAAACCAATGACGGCTATTTGAATGACATTCGCGGACAACACGTTGAAAATAAAGACGTGATCGCAGCTATTAAAAATGCTTCCTCTGGAAAGGTTGCTGAAGGAAATGTGGGTGCCGGTACCGGCACCATTGCTTTTGGTTATAAAGGTGGGATAGGCACTTCTTCCCGAAAACTTCCGGAAGATCTTGGCGGATATACTCTGGGCGTTTTGGTACAAAGTAATTTTGGGGGGGTCTTACAAATCGCCGGAGTTCCCGTGGGACAAAAATTGGGAAATTATAGTTTTAGGGACAATTTACTGAATAATGTTGACGGTTCCTGTATGATGGTTGTCGCGACAGATGCTCCATTAGATAGTCGGAATTTGGAGCGTCTGGCGAAACGCGCTTTCCTGGGACTTGCTAAAACCGGTGGAATCGCTTCCAACGGCAGCGGCGATTATGTGATCGCGTTTTCCACTGCCAAAGAAATGCGTATTCCGTACAAAATCACTAAAAAACGTTTGCAGCAAGAATTAGTCCCCAATGACTTGATGTCTCCCCTATTTATGGCGACTATAGAAGCTACGGAAGAAGCCATTTTAAACTCGCTTTTTATGGCAGAAACTTGCACAGGATTTAAAAACCGGACTATTAAAGCCTTGCCAAAAGAGGAAGTATTAAGAATTTTAAGAGAACACAGCGCTTTAAAAAGATAAAACTAAGACAGAACCTAAATTGAGAAAACATGAAAGATTCATCAAATATTTGTTTGTCTTGTGGGCTTTGCTGTGACGGCACCTTGATTGGTTTCGTACAGCTCGAAAATGACGAGTTACCTCGAATGAAAGAGGTAATGGATATAATAGATGACAATGGTAACGGCTTTTTTCTTAATCCATGTAATAAGTATTGCGCTGGATGTACTATTTATTCCGAGAGACCGAAACAATGTGCCAGTTTTGAATGCAAACTTTTAAAAAATTTCGAACAAAAGGAGTTGAACTTTGATTCTGCTGTGGAGATTGTCAATGCGATTAAAGAAAAAAAGAGCGCCATAGAAAAAAAGGTGGCAAACCTGCAGCTTGAATTAAAGTCTCCATCATTTTATTTTAAAATGGTCGAATTGAAAAAGTGGCTACGGAAAAACAAGGAATCATCATTAACACAAGATCATTTAGCATTAATATTAGACCTTGAGCAACTTGATAGCCTCGTAGCCAGAAATATGGGGGTCTCATACTGAAATATTCAAGGCCAATAGCAGTTACTATTTTCTGCAAAGATGTCAATGAGTATAGCTCAATTCCTGAAGCATCAAAAATTATTGGAATAGCTTGTAAAATTTTAGATCATTGGAGTTTCTAATTCTGGAGATTAAATTAAATCAATCTACGAAGAAGCTAAATTTAGACCTTTCCATTTATTAATCAATGTTAAAAACCCTGTGTAAAAAAAGTATTCATTATACGGTATTCCGTAGTTTTAAACCATTAGATTACTTTATATTTGAGGGAACAGTTAGCTTATCCCAGTAAATCTCTATGGATGTGGGTGATTTATGCAGATGAACCAAATTATGTCCAATTAACCACCCAATTATGGAACTCACGAAAGACATTTTAGAAATTATTTATTTTTTGAGTACTCCTTTATTAGCTCTTTTTGCCTACAAGGCTTTGGGGCAAATAAAACAGACGAAAAACCAAATTGATGAATCACGAAAAAGTAGACAGCTTAGTTCAAAAAGAGAATCTTATAAACTTTCAGCCGAAAAATGTGATTATTTTTTAAATAACTTGATCCCAAAAATGAATTTAATATATAGAAAATTGGAAGAAGAAAATGTGAAGTTTTTTGAAGATTCAGAAGTTATAATTGCTAATAAACGTATTACAGTAAATCCTGATTTAAAGAAACCAGAAGATTTGCTGAAATTAATCGACGATGTACCTATTTTAGAATTATTCAATGCTTTAGAGAGTTTTGCTGTTTTCTTTGTGTCGGGCGTAGCAGATGAAAATATCGCTTTTTTAACAATAGGAAGGAGTTATTGCAGCACTGTAAAAACCTATCTTCCAATTCTCATTCCTCTTTCAGATAATAATAAACATTTCGCAAACACCTTAAACTTATTTATTATTTGGCACTCTCGTATTGAAAAAGAAAATCTTGAAAAGGAAAAGACAAAAATTGAAGAGAAATTAAAACAAAGTCAAACTGTAAATATTGATCCAATTGGCACAAAAGATTAACTAGGCCTAAAATTGGCTCATCGCAATTAACGGGTTTTGCCGAAGAAATGTAATTTTAAAACCAAGAAAGAAAAAAGCTAATCTAACAAGTCCGCGTCCCTACTCTACAACTTACGATATTTTAAATCGGCAACCGTTCAAAGAAGATCACTAAAAAATTTAATAAGCTTAAGAATTCTTATTTTTGTTATAAATGATAAAAGATGGATATTCAAACCGAAAAAAAAGAACTGGCGAAATTGTTATTAAACACCAATAATCTCAGAATCATTCAATCTATAAAAAGCATTTTTAAGAAAGAAGAATCGGACGACTTCTGGAATGAACTTACTTCTGAGCAAAAACAAGAGATTAAAACTGCTCAAAATCAAATAAAAAAAGGAGAATCTACCGACTACGAATCATATATAGGTAAGCATAATAAGTAAAGAACTCCTAAACTTTCTCAATTGGCCGAAAAATGATTTATAACAAGGATAAAACCATAGAAAATTTAATCCATCAAAAACACTAGACTTAATTGGCAAAAGCAAACTTTTAAACAAATAATAGACTATTTCGCCCTCGTCCTCTCAAAAAAAACCTTTTGTAATCTCCGGGTGATTTGGTCTTTTTTGGCAGTATAAACCCTCTTTTCGACGCGGGTTATAGTATTTACAGGAACGATTTGCGTGGTGGTGCCGGTAAGAAAAATCTCATCTATCTCTACCAGTTCATCTACGTGAACAGCCTTTTCTTTTACCTCTATATCCAGTTCGGCGCAAAGCTCGATAACAAAATTCCTCGTGATACCTTCCAGGATATCATTATTTGCAGGATGAGTAAAAACCATGCCGTATTTAACAAAAAAGATACTGGTATGGGAACCTTCGGTAAAATATCCTTTCCTAATCAATAAATTTTCATTGAAGCCCCTGGATACTGCTTCTTCGTTAGCCATCACATTGGCGAGTAAAGCGGTAGATTTTATATCGCAACGATGCCAGCGCTTATCTTCAGAAACCAGCACGTCCCAATTTTTATTTTCAAAACCTTCTAATGTAACCGGGAAGGCATACAATAAAATTGTGGTTTTTACTTTTTCGGGGTAGTAATGGGTTCTGGGAGCCACTCCCCTGCTCACCTGAATGTAAACCGCGGCATCCTTATTACCTAAACCAGCACGGGAGATGGCTTCTTTCACGGTAGGCTTCAGGGAAAACGCATCAAAATCTATTTGTATCTTGTTGAGACAGGTTTGCAGTCGGTTTAAATGTGCTTCTAAAAGAAAAGCTTTTCCGTAGTAAAAAGGAGTCACTTCATAAATACCATCGCCAAGCATAAACGCCCTATCAAAAACCGAAACACAAGCCTCATCGTGCTTTAGCCATTTACCATTTAGGTAAACTTCATCTGGAAAATACTTTTGAGGTTTCATAGTATTCAATTAAAATAAAGTTGCAATTGCTGTATCCATTCCAATTCATAATAACGTACAATACTTATCACAATTACGCCGGCAGCAACATATATCCATGAATAGGTATCGCGTTTTAACATGAGACCGCCAATTACTGCAAAGACAATAAATGGAATGGCCATAATTAGGTTTGGCAAAGGCCAGGCTCCCTGAAAAAAAACTGCGATTAACTTCATCACGCCATAAAAAACACAGTAAAATAAGATGATCTTACTAATTAGTGCTTTTAAATTCCGTTGCCTCATTTAGATAATTTTTAAACGGTTTGTTTGATTATAGTGATCTCTAAAAATTAGAAGAAATAATTCGTTGCTATTGTTTAAAGAAAGAATCTACAAACTCATACTTATTAAACACCTGCAAATCTTCTACAGCTTCGCCAACCCCAATATATTTTACTGGGATCTTAAATTGATCGCTGATACCAATCACTACACCGCCTTTTGCGGTACCGTCCAGTTTGGTCACGGCCAGGGAAGTCACTTCGGTAGCAGCAGTAAACTGCTTAGCCTGTTCAAAAGCGTTTTGTCCCGTAGAACCATCTAGAACCAAAAGCACTTCGTGTGGTGCATCTGGGATTACTTTTTGCATCACCCGTTTAATCTTGGAAAGCTCGTTCATAAGGTTCACTTTGTTGTGAAGTCGGCCGGCAGTGTCAATAAGCAACACATCGGCATCTTGTTTTACAGCGCTTTGTACACTATCGAAAGCTACGGAAGCAGGGTCGCTTCCCATTTTTTGTTTTATGATAGGCACCTCGGTACGGTCTGCCCAAATTTGTAACTGGTCTATAGCCGCGGCCCTAAAGGTATCGGCAGCACCCAGTACTACTTTTTTACCCGAAGCTTTAAATTGATGGGCCAGTTTACCAATTGTAGTTGTTTTCCCCACGCCATTAACGCCCACTACCATCACTACATAAGGTTTCACATCTGGCAGTTGAATGCTGGCGGCTTCACCTGTTTCAGATTCAGATAAAAGTCCGGCAATTTCTTCCCGCAAGATTTTATTTAATTCATCGGTCCCCAGGTATTTATCCCGGGCCACACGTTCTTCAATCCTGTTTATCACTTTAATAGTTGTAGCCACGCCCACGTCACTGCTCACCAATACATCTTCGAGGTCATCAAGTACCTCTTCATCAACTTTAGATTTTCCGGCGACCGCCTTACCCATTTTAGACATAAAACTGGATTTGGACTTTTCCAGTCCTTTATCCAGATTCTCTTTTTTGTCTTTCGAAAATATCTTTTTAAATAAGCTCATTTTTTGGAAGGTTTAAGAATCAACAAAATTCAGCATTGAAATCCTGAGATTTTCAAATGTAAATATACACAAAAACAAAAAGCCGCCCAGAGATTATCCAGACGGCTTTGAAAATGTATCTTTTCAGGAATTTGTATGCTTACTTTTTCTTTAAAAAGTCGTTCACGTCTTCGGGTGCCATAATTTGTTCAACAAAAGTATAGGCACCAGATTTTGAAGATTTAACCATTTTTATTGCTTTGGTCAATCTTTTAGACCCTGTTTGTATCGATGCAACTGATTTCTTTGCCATAACTAATTATTTTATCTCTTTATGAACCGTCATTTTCTTAAGGATAGGGTTAAATTTCTTAAGCTCCATCCTATCTGGCGTGTTCTTTTTATTCTTTGTAGTAATATATCTTGAAGTTCCCGGTTTGTCGGTGTTTTTATGCTCGGTACATTCTAAAATAACCTGTACCCTATTTCCTTTCTTTGCCATTGTAATGTGTTTTTATACTAGCCGGATTATTTTTTTAAAAATCCTTTTTCTCTTGCTTCTTTAATTACAGCAGAGATGCCTTTTTTATTAATATCTTTAAGTGCAGATGTAGATACCTTTAAAGTCACCCATTTATCTTCCTCAGGAATAAAAAAACGTTTCTTTACCAGATTGGCATTAAATCTACGTTTGGTTTTGTTCATAGCATGAGAAACATTGTTCCCAACCATTGCTTTTTTACCAGTAAGTTCACAAACTCTTGACATTGCTCTATTCTTTTCTCGTTATTTCAAAACAGGCTGCAAATTAACGATTTTTTCATCTAACAAACAACACTAAATTTAAAAAATATTAAGTGCTGTTGAAATTCAAGTTTTCTGGTTCAAGATTCAAAGTTTAAAGTTCAAGGTCTGACCAAAAAAGTCATCGCGAGGACGAAGGACGTGGCGATCTCTTGCTGTTGTGGAAACTGTTTGGTGTTTGTTGTTTAGACACACTACTGCAAGCTGCGACTGTAAACTGAATACAGTGACTGCCAACTGGAACTGTGACTGCCAACTTGAGCTTGTTCTTTTCAGCAAACTATTGATCCTGTTTAAAAAGTTCAGCTCGAATCAATTCCATACTTTTATTTACAGCTTTGCCAATCACTTTTTCCCTATGGTTTCCAAAATTAAAAGTTTTGGCATAGGTTTCGTTTGGCGTCGCGATTCCAATAAAAACGGTGCCTACTTCGGCATCACTATCTCCTTTAGACGGGCCGGCATTGCCAGTAGTAGAAATTGCATAATCGGTTTTAAATAATTCTTTTGCTTTTTTTGCCATTGCTATAGCTACGGCTTCACTCACAACCGAATGCTTTTCGATAAGCTCCTCCTCTATTTGCAGCACCTCTATTTTTGCGCTGGTCGCATAACTCACCACACTTCCCTTAAAAAATTTGGAAGCTCCCGGGTTAGCAGTTAGCAAGCTGGCCAATTGCCCGCCGGTACAACTCTCTGCTGTGGCTAGTGTAGCTCCTATGTTAGTCAACAATCCCTGAATTTGCACCTCTATAGTATCCTCTTCTTCGTACCCCACAATAATATCTCCAATGAGTTCGTGCAGGGTTTCAACCTGGGCTTCAATAGCTTTTCTTAAAAATGCTTCATCTTCTCCTTTGGCCGTAAGTCGCAGTCTCACTCTTCCCAAACTAGGTAAATATGCCAAACGAATATAAGCGGGCAGTGCATCTTCCCAGGCTTCTATTCTTTCAGCAACAGCACTTTCCCCCACGCCATAAGTAAGTATGGTTTTGTGCAAAATTACCGGTCTTTTAAATCTTTGCTGAAGTTTGGGCACCACTTCAGTCTCTATTAAAGATTTCATTTCAAAAGGTACCCCCGGCAAGGATACAAAAACCTTTTCTCCAGTATCAAACAACATTCCCGAGGCTGTACCGTATTTATTAATTAACACGGAAGCTTTTGAAGGCAACATCGCCTGCCTACGGTTAAGATCTGAAATGGGTGTGTCTATATATTTTTCAAAAAGATGCTCTATATGCTTTAAAACAGCTTTATTCTCAACAAGGGAATCATCAAAGAATTCACACAAACAATCTTTTGTAATATCATCTTTGGTGGGTCCCAAGCCGCCGGTAAGAATCACGATATCGGCACGGTGTTTCGCTTCCTGCAAAGCATCTAAAATATGCTTTCGCTCATCTTCTACCGTAGAGATTTGCTTTACGGCTATGCCAATTTTATTTAATGCTTTTGCGATAAAAGCAGAATTGGTATCTATTATTTGTCCAATTAAAATCTCATCGCCAATAGTAATTATTTCAGCTTTCATCCAGTTCGAAGTCTCGTTTTAAAGCGATTTGGGCTACATTTACCTTTCTGCTAATTTTTGCAGCAGCTTCAGGTACATTATCCTTCTTTTTACCTTCCTTGGCCCAGGCTTCTATCACCTGAATCTGGTCCATAAGATCCAATCCAAATAGTTGTAGGTTTGGTTTCATTTTATGCGCATATTGATAAGCCAGGGTGGGATTATCGTTATCAATAGCTTGATTCATAGATTCCACGTCTGGTGGGATTTCTTCCAAAAACGTTTGTACCACCACTTTCATGAAATCTTCGTCCCCATCGGCCATTTCTTTAACTTCACTTAGATTGTAGTTGCTCATATTATTTAATTTGAATTGAAAAGATTTTTTTATTTTCTATATGTCCGGTCAAGCGGTCTTCGGGAGCCACTTTCCCCACACCGGCAGGCGTACCTGTAAAGATCACATCTCCTATCTTTAAGGTAAAAAACTGCGAGATATAGGCAATTAATTCATCTATTTTCCACAGCATTAAGGCAGTATTCCCTTTCTGAACCAGAGTTCCGTTTTTCTCTAAGCTGAACCCTAAATTATCCAGATTACTAATTTCACTTTTATTTAACCAGTTTTCACCTATGACTGCTGCCCCATCAAAAGCTTTCGCTTTTTCCCACGGCAATCCTTTTTCTTTTAATTTTTTCTGAAGATCCCTTGCAGTGAAATCTACACCCAAACCTATTTCATCGTAATATTTATGAGCGAATTTAGACTGAATATGTTTCCCTACCTTCTTTATTTTCACCAAAACCTCAACTTCGTGGTGCACCTCGTTAGAAAAATCTGGGATAAAAAATGGTTGCTTTTTTAACAAAATGGCCGTATCTGGTTTAAGGAAAATCACCGGATCTTCGGGTTTTTCATTTTTTAATTCAGAAATATGATCTGTATAATTTCTACCTATGCAAATTATCTTCAAAATCGTACTTTTTTAATCGGTAAATTTAATTACAAATGCCGGTGCCGGGATTTCCCCGTCAAACTTTTGTGCTACATTTAGCTTATTCATTTTACGCCATCCCGCCACACTTAGATAATAAGAATTAAAATCCTCATCATTTTCTTCTAAAATACCTTTAAAAACGGGCGCATATTTCGTAGTGGCTACATTTTTATAGATCGTATCATTCACCCGGTAATTATGCACCTCTTTATAAGCATTTTCCTGAATAAAAAGGTGTTCCAACGCTACAAAAAAACCTTGCTGCGGCACTTCAATATAAAACTGCGACATATCAACTTTTAATGAATTCCTGGTCTTTGGTTTTTCCAATATCAAATCTTTAAACAATATATCTTTACCAGGTTTCCCAGCGCTATCTACCGCCATAATCCTTAATCTGAATTTAGCAGTTTTGTATTGCCTTTCTGGAATGGAAAAGAACTTGATTTTAATCTCATTAATAAAACAATGAGCTTCAAAATCTTCAGGCTTTTGATAATATCTAGCCACTGTTGAAGGATATTTTCCTCCACTAAAATTCCCTATTCCTATTTGTTTACCCAACCTAAAAGAATTCACCCGGTGTCTTTTAGTATTTTTTGGCCGAATAAGGTTTACCGTTTCCAACTCCTCAATAAGTCGATTTAAGGATATGCATAGATGCTCCTTATTTAAGATTGGTACCTCCTTACTTTCATACCCAATATTACTTACTATAAGTTTTAAAGTTTTGGCAGTATCTTTTAGTTTTAATGAAAAAACACCATTTTCATCTGCCGATGTACCTTGTTCTGTTTTTGCTACCAGCACGCTTGCAAACGCCAGGGATTTTCCGGTTTTTTCATCAACAATTTCTCCGGAAATCTCTCGCGACTGGGCATAGCTTGTTACCACTGCGAGACAAAAAAGTATAAAAATTACTTTTGCCTGCATTAAAAATTTTATTTCAACTTGGTGTTAAGCTTTCTAAGTTTAATAGCGGTAAGCACTTTTTTAGTGTATAAAGGAAAGTCGGCATTTTGAATCCAACCATAATACCCGGGCTCATCTTCTAATATTTGCGCTACATTTTTACCTTTAAACTTTCCGAAGGAAAAAACTTCTTCGCCCTTTTTATTATAAGCGATAAATCCTGCGAAATCGGCAAAACGTTTACGAGCAGAATAGTCGGCCAGATATTTCATGTCATTTTGCAAATCTTCATACCTGTCCAGCTGCGATTTTAAGACCTCATAGGTTGCCGTAGTATCAGCCTCGGCACTATGCGCATCCAGCAATTCTTTTCCGCAGTAAAATTTATAGGCCGCGGCGAGCGTTCTTTGTTCTTTTTTATGAAAAATAGTTTGCACATCTACGGCAACCATATTTTTCATTTCAAAATCTATCCCTGCACGCAACAACTCTTCTACTAAAAGAGGAATATCAAAACGATTGGAATTATAGCCTCCCAAATCACAACCCTGAATCATCTCGTGTATTTGAGTTGATAATTCTTTAAAGGTTGGTTCGTTGGCTACTTTCTCATCTGAAATCCCGTGAATGGCTATTACTTCTTTTGGAATTGGTCTTTCAGGATTCACCAACCAGGTTTTACTTTCTTTATTACCATTGGGATAAACCTTTAAGATAGCGATTTCTACAATACGATCTTTAGCGACATTTGTTCCTGTAGTTTCCAGATCGAAAAAACAAATGGGTTTGGTTAAGTTTAATTCCATAAAAAGGGGATAATTTAATGCACAAAGATACTATAATTTATGGGCTTTACTTTTTTTTTGAAACTTTCAATTTTAATGTCTTTTAAACAAAACAATTCTCATTTCTTATCTTTGAGGTTTCTCAATCTGGATTTATTTTAAGATATGTTTAAATACTTAACATACGTAAGTAGGCAAAGCCACGTGATTAGCGATAAGGACCTAAAAGAATTGCTGCAAAAATCACGTAGTAATAACCATGAACTTGAAGTTACCGGGATGCTTATTTATTTTGATGGAATTTTTATTCAGTATTTAGAAGGAAAAGCAGCTCATGTAGATAATATCTTTGAAAAAATTGCTAAAGATAAGCGTCACCACGCCGTGACCGAACTTGATTCTGGTTCTAATAATAAACGCGCTTTCTCAGACTGGTCTATGGCTTTTAAGAGATTAAAAGATGACGAAGCAGCTTTAATTCTAGGCTACAAAGACCTGAAAAGCGATAAACTTTTTGAACCTACCGAAGACGCAAAATCACATCCTGCTTTAAGTATTTTAAACAATTACGTAAAAAATTTATAGCAGAAACTTTTATTTATAAACAAAAAAACCGGCTTTATTGGCCGGTTTTTTGTTTGATATCACTATTGTCCGGTAAAGAAACAAGATCGCTTCGCTGCAAGAAAAAAGAGAAAAGACTAAACTCTAACTAACTGAGAATCCAACTTTTTTCATAAGTGATATTCTTCAATTAACTCTTTTTCGTAAAGATTTCTAATAGCAAGGTGGATAATTATGAAATCGCTTTTGGGCTTTGCTATAAAAGAGAACATGCTAATTAGTTATATTTTTATCGGACATCAATGATTTGATATATTCTAAAATTTATATTTCCCTATTTTTATCAAAACCTTCCAGATATTGTGCCACACGTTGCACAAACTGTCCGCCAAGAGCACCATTTACTACGCGATGGTCGTAACTATGGGATAGAAACATTTTGTGACGTATGCCAATAAAATCACCCTCGGGTGTTTCGATAACCGCGGGTACTTTTCTTATGGCTCCCAGCGCTAAAATACCAACTTGTGGCTGATTGATAATGGGCGTTCCCATAATACTGCCAAAGGTTCCCACATTGGTCACGGTGTAAGTCCCACCTTGAATATCATCTGGCTTAAGTTTATTTTGCCGGGCGCGATTAGCAAGATCATTTACCTTTTTAGCTAAACCAACCAGGTTAAGTTGATCTGCGTTTTTTATCACCGGCACAATAAGGTTTCCATCGGGAAGTGCTGCTGCCATTCCCAGGTTAATATTTTTCTTCTTTATAATCTTATCTCCATCTACCGAAATGTTAATCAATGGGAAATCCCGAATAGCTTTTGCCACGGCCTCCATAAAAATTGGGGTAAATGTAAGTTTTTCGCCCTCTTTCTTCTGAAAATCGTTTTTGTGTTTATTTCTCCAATTCCAGATATTGGTCACATCTACTTCAATAAACGATTGCACGTGAGCTGAAGTCTGGGCACTATCAACCATATGATGCGCAATCATTTTGCCCATTCGGCTCATTTCAATAATCTCATCTTCCCCAGATGGTACTACTGTTTCTGAAGCTTGTTTGGCTTCTGCCATTTTACTGGTATTCGCCGCAGGAGCTGCAGATTTTTTAGGTGCAGCTTGCCCTGAATCTTGTTTCCCCCTATTTTCCACATAAGTCAGGATATCGTCTTTTGTCACCCGATTATCTTTACCGGTACCATTTACGTTTTCCAGCTCATCCAGACTTATTCCTTCTTCTTTTGCAATATTTTTAACCAGGGGAGAATAGAACCTGGAGGCATCAGAGAAGTCTTCGCTGCCGGCTGTTTCTTTTGCCGCCGCAACATTAGCTTCTAATTCTTCTGTATAATCCTCTTCCTCCTCTTCAAGATCGAGCTCTAAATCATCATCGGTCTCATCTGTTTCGGGCAATTCTCCTTCAGTTTCAATAATGGCAATGGTTTGTCCTACCTGCACCACGTCATCAACTTCAAAAAGTGTTTCTACTAATTTTCCATCTACCTCGCTGGGAACCTCACTATCTACTTTATCGGTAGCGATTTCCAGTACAGGCTCATCGGCGTCTATGCTGTCTCCAACTTCTTTGAGCCAGTTGGTAATGGTTGCTTCGGCGACACTTTCGCCCATCTTTGGTAGCTTAAGTTCAAACTTTGCCATATCTTTAATTGAAAGCTTATTTTAAGGTTAATATTTGCGAATTTAGTCAATTTTAAGCTTTTAAAATATTAAAAGAGTAATAAAGTGTGCTTTAACATCGTCTTTATTTGCTAAAATTTAAATTCGAGACTCGTTAAATTTACGATTTCCGAAGCTGAAAGTAAATTTTTCTACGGAAATTATTCTAAATTGGTTCAAAGTTCAAAGTTCAAAGTTCAAAGTTCAAAGTTCAAAGTTCAAAGTTCAAAGTTCAATTAACCGCATCGTCCTTCGTCCTCGCTAACTACGAACAACAAACCAACGTGCAACTTGCAACCCGCAACAGCCAGTTGGCAGTGGCAGTATTCAGTAATCACAAAACATCAAACCAGTAAGCAGTCGCAGTATTCAGTGGGCATCACATAACCCGCAACTTGCAACCCGCAACAGCTAATCGACAGTCGCAGTCTTCAGTAGGTATAAATACTATTAATCATTAAGAAACCCAGACGATGCCTAATATTCATACTCACCAAATTCACTTTTTACAGTGAGTTTTTTAGCTTTGGCAGCTTCTACTTTACCTATAATTTGAGCATCTACATTAAAGGATTCAGAAATCTCGATAATCTCCTCAGCAATTTTTGGATCTACATATAATTCCAGGCGATGCCCCATATTAAAAACCTGGTACATTTCTTTCCAATCGGTTTTACTTTCTTGTTGGATCAGCTTAAACAAAGGTGGTACCGGAAACATATTATCTTTTACAATATGCAGTTCGTCAATAAAGTGAAGAATTTTGGTTTGGGCGCCACCGCTGCAATGCACCATTCCGCAGATATCTTTCTTACTGAATTTACCCAGGATTTTTTTAATAATTGGCGCATAGGTTCGCGTGGGTGAAAGCACTAATTTTCCGGCATCTAATGGAGCATCTTCCACCGCATCGGTTAAAGATTTTGTCCCTGAATATATAAGGTTATTTGGGATATCATTGTCGTAACTTTCCGGAAATTTTTCAGCTAAAACTTTAGAAAACACATCGTGCCGGGCCGAGGTTAATCCGTTGCTGCCCATGCCTCCATTATATTCTTTTTCGTAAGAAGCTTTTCCAGAAGAAGATAATCCCACAATCACATTGCCGGGTTTAATATTGGCATTATCTATTACCTCGCTTCGTTTCATCCTGGCGGTAACGGTAGAATCGACGATTATAGTTCGCACTAAATCCCCAACATCGGCAGTTTCCCCACCGGTGGAATGAATTTCTACGCCAAATTCCTTTAATTCAGCAATCAACTCTTCTGTGCCGTTAATTATTGCCGAAATCACTTCTCCCGGAATCTTATTTTTATTTCTCCCAATGGTTGAGGAAAGCATAATATGATCTGTAGCGCCAACACACAGGAGATCATCTATATTCATAATAAGTGCATCCTGCGCAATCCCTTTCCAAACCGATAAATCCCCAGTTTCTTTCCAGTACATATAAGCCAGGGAAGACTTGGTACCGGCACCATCGGCGTGCATAATAAGGCAATGATTTTTATCACCGGTAAGATGATCTGGCACTATTTTGCAAAAGGCTTTTGGGTATAATCCTTTATCTACGTTTTTAATGGCGTTATGCACGTCTTCTTTTCCTGCTGAAACACCGCGCTGGGCATATCTTTTACTTACTTCCTCACTCATAATTGTTGTGTTGTTGCAGCCCCAAAGATAATGAGATTAGAATTTTTGGCGGCAATTATTAAAGAGAAAAGACGATTTTCAAATATTACTTTTATGAATAGTAAGCTGGGTGTTCAAATAACTAATTTAGTAGAGAAAAAAGCTAAAAAACTACTACCTACTTTTCCAAATAAGCAACGATCAAAACAATTAAATAGTTTATTTATTTTTCACAATGCTTTGAATTATTCCGCTAATTGGTGTTATTTGTACTGTTTTCTTATCTTTTTCCAAGTAAAACATATAGGTACTATTTGTCCCAACTATCTCAACATTGGATTCATCGCCATTTATAAATTTTATTTGGTCATTAAATTCAATTTCTCCTTTTTCTATCTTCTCGGACATTCTGTATCCATTTCCAAGTCCGGAACCCACATAAAAACCAAATAAACCAAGAGAAACTATAAACATAAAAGTTTTTAGAAGAGAGTGTTTTATCTCATTTTTTGTCAACTCAGGTTCAAATTTTAAAATCTTTTTAAACCATTTCTTGTCCTTATTTTTTGCTAAAATATTTGGAAGCTTAAAAGCAAAAAAGATGATAACAATAAATATAACTAATCTTGAGATACTTGATGTTAATCTAGAGATGGGACTAATTAAAACATCTAATATGCTAGAATAATTTAGAAATTCAATCCCTATTTGATTGTAATAAAGGGTTTCGTTCAAAATTCCCATAACAATCAAATAAATATAGCCAACAGATAAAAAACCTTGTATTTCTTGAAAAGATTTTATTTTAGTCATTTACTCTTCCAGTTGATTTTTTCCTTTTTAGATGCTCCTTTTGCATTAATCCCAACGCCCAAATTCCAAGCCCGGAATATAAAATGATTTCTGTAAATTCTATTGCTGAATTCAAGAATTCTATATCTAAGAATTTATCAGTCAAAAATAATGTTCCACCAACTGCTAAAATTATAAGTCCAATTATTTCTAATTTATTCTGTTTTTTCATATTTATTTATTCGGAAGATTACTAACAAATCTTTGCTATTGCCTATTCTCTTCAGTAGCTATCAAAATTTAGTTTGCTATAAAAATGAGCTACTCCCAATCTGGCATTACGGCATTTTCATATAAAACTGTTCTAACTTCTTCACTACTACCGGGATTTATTTGCGTGGCAAGTACGCTTGGCGCCGAAACCCCATCGTTACTGGTATTTACAAAAATAACTTCGGCCTCATTGGGTGAAAACCTGGGATCTAGATCATTAGTACCTTCAGTTTTATTCGTGCTTATATTTTTGGTAGTACCGGTTTCTAAATTATGAATAAAAAGCTGTGAATTTAACCTACGATAATCATCGGTTTCAAACCCTGAAACATCCCTGGTATATAACACGCGCTTATTATCTACCGAAATGTTAAGTCCGCCAAGAGCTCCCGCCTCATTTTCAATTACCGTATTTATTCTTCTGCCCTGTTTATCAATGATGTAAATTTCAGCATTATAACCATCTACCCCGTTGGTGAGTAGTGCAATACGGCTATTATCATCACTTACATCTACTTCAGTAATAAATTTGCCATTAGGTTCTTTATAGACAAGTTCTGTTCCGCTTCCATCTGCATTTACTTTATACAATTTATCGAAATTTGGGTAGTAAAGTGTGGCACCATCATTTGCCCAGGAAAAGTCTATTTGATTCAAATTAAAAGCATTTAAAGGAATATTTTCGGTAATTTGTTTTTGATTGGAACCGTCTAAATTCATGGTAAACAATTGAGTTTGTGTTCCCACTGTTCTAAGAAATGCTATTTTGTTGGTACGTCTGTTTTTACGGGGTCTAAAACTATTTTCCTCGGAAGAAGTGAGTTGATATTCTTCTTCATTTAGATCACGGGAGAAAATAACATTATTTCCGTTAACTTTCTTTGCATAAGCTATTCTGCTTTTAGGAAATTGCAGGGTTTTAAAGGTAAACACCTCGCTCAAAACATCTTCGTTCGTGCCGTCGTTCGCCCTTATTTGCCAAAAATATTTATACCCATACTTTAAGCTATCCACACGATAGGTTGTATCGCTGATTTCTGAAAATCTAAGTATCTCGTTATTTCGGTCGTTTTTAATTTCTAGCTGATAAGTAAGCTCATCCCCTTCAGCATCTGAAGCTTCCCAAACAAAATCTAAAGCAATTGGCAAGGCTTCAGCATTATCATTGGGCGCAATAAGATTAGGAGTTTCTGGCGACTGATTGTTAGATTGTTCAGTTTTCATTTCGAAAACGATGTTTACTTCAGCATCTGGTAAAACCTCGGCCCCCTGAAACTGGGTTAACAAACTATCTTTTCTCGCCTGTACAGAATATTCTACTGCCGGAATATCGGCTATTTTAAACTTTCCATTCTTATCGGTAAATACAGTAGAAGTTGCAGGGTTTGTTGAGATTTTTGCATTCTGTACCGGTTCAAAATTCCCATCGGTTACAACGGTTCCGGTAATTGTTCCTGTAGAAATATTATCTATAGTATCTTCACTACAACTATAAATAACAGCCAAAAACAAAAAGGAGAGGATATAGCTGATTTTTCTCATCTGTTTATAATTTTAATCCCAATGTGGGAATTTATCACAGGCGTATAATCATCTCCCTGTGTGTTGCTATTTTTTTTACATCCGGGGCATCATGCCGGTTTCATTACTAATTATCTATATTGTTGTTGGCCTTTTTATTACTGCCAAAGTAAAAATTGATCCCCACGCCAAAATTAAAATAGTGGTCATCGCGTTTACCACCTATTACATAATCCAGCTCATCGCTCAATACAATGTTATGTTC
The DNA here is from genome assembly GCF_900129445.1 of Salegentibacter echinorum. Taxonomy (GTDB): domain Bacteria; phylum Bacteroidota; class Bacteroidia; order Flavobacteriales; family Flavobacteriaceae; genus Salegentibacter; species Salegentibacter echinorum. The sequence goes on along the minus strand of NZ_FQVT01000023.1, from coordinate 11,224 downwards.
AGCAAAACCTTTAAGACTTAAGGTGTTGGTAAGCTTATACTCGAGCCCCAAACCATATTGAAGTTTAAACAAGGTGTTGCTCATATCATCGGGTAGATCTTCGTTGCTAAGTCCGGCGATCACCCCTCCCCCGGCAAAGACATAAGGATTTATTTCATCCCTGGGCAAAATATCAAACTGTCCATTTGCATTAAGCGAAATAAAACGCTCGGAGAAAGCTGATTTATTTTTCAGTTCAAAAACACTGGAATTTAGATTTATAGAAAAAGCATCGGCAAAGTACCGGGAATAGTTAATCCCTACCGCAGGCGCTAATTCTTCACCGGAGTAGTCGCCACTTATTAAAGTAGCCCCTAAGGTTAAACCTATCGCATTTTCAAAATTTCTGTTTACCGTTTGTCGGTTGTACAGCCCGGTTAATTCGGCTTCCTCTTTCTCCGCCCTGTAATTAGCGATTAAACCGGTAGCTGCGTTTTCACCACCTTTTGGATACCACAGTTTATCTTCTATCCCCTCAATTACTAATCCTTCCACCGCTTTTTCAATAGCTTCTTTAACAGCGATTTGAACTGGCTCATTTCTGGTAAAACCCGTTTCAACCTCCAACAGACGCTGAAAGCTTACATATTTAAATAAGCTCGCATCTAAAGATTGAGATAGAATTGTCTTGGAAACATAGATATTCTTAAGAATTTTTCCGCTCGATGTAGAGATAGCCCGCAAATAAATAGTTACCCTATCCTGCCGGTATTGCGTAGCGCCGCCCACACCAAGATAGCGGGCTCCCATACCACCAGTCATGATATTAGTATCGTAAGAAACAATACCGCCTTCCAGAAGAATACCGGCATAAAGAAGTGGCGGAAGTTGTGGTTCATTAGATTTATTTCCCTGGTATTCCTGCCGGGTAGATCTAATTATATTTCGTTCATTCAATAAATTCCCAATGTTTTCACGCTCTATAGCGGTAAACCAATTAGAGTCATCCAGGGCTTTTATAAGAATGGAAGTGGCTCCTTGTGTGACAGCGGTGCTAAAAGTACTCCCCACCTGGCTTGGTTTATATTGTCCGGTGAGATCCCTAAAATTATACACGCCCACCACAACTTTCTCCTTTGGGGGTGGTAATTGTTTTAAGCGTTTTGTAACTTCTGAAGTTTCACCAATCCTGGCATTTTGAAAATCTACCGGTTGATTAAAATAACTGCTACAAGACCAGCACAAGCCTGTTAACAAAGCAACAGCCAAAACTTTATATACATTCATAAAATACCTTAATTTGGGATAATTACCTGCGTTTGCTCGCCTGTTTCGGTATCGAGTATGTTAATAACCAGGCCTTCATTAGAGGGATAAATATCTACCGCAAGACTGCCAAAAGAATAGGTACCCTCTTCCAACCCCTGTTGCCCAAATTGATCTGTAAACAGTCTTCGGGTTACCTGGCTTAATAATTGGCTGTTAAGGCTGGATGTAAACCTTTCCAGTTCGGTCATTTGCTCTCTTTGATTAGTGGCATCGGGATCCTTAAAAGAATTTTGAGCCTCGGCAGAATTTAGTAACCATTGGTAATTGTAAGGATTTCCGCCAAAAGCGGGATTCGTTGGCTGATAAACCAAATCCTGTGCAGATACCTGGATTACAGCTCCAAAGAAAAATAAGAATAGTAGTTTTAATTTCATTCTATGCAGGTTAATATTGTGTGATTTGTTGTTTTTGACGTTTTAAATTCTGAAAATATCGATTGACATTTTGTAACGCAGCATCGGCCATTTTTTTTAAATAATCGAGCTTTGGCCTGGCGTAAAATTGAAAGATTACTGTATTATCTACTTTTACCAGGATCCTGGTTGTTCTTCCAAAACTCACCATCTCATCTATATGAATAATCTTATTTTCAGGATTCTGACTTAATTGATATTTCTGATAAAAAAAATCGTAAAAATCTTTTCCGGGTTTAGTCTTGGTATTTTCCGTTACCATTCCGTAGAGCTGTATACCTTCATTCTTTTTCTTGTAAGACAAACTTTTATCAAGCTCTGTAATAGTGTTTCTATTGGCTTTATAGACCTTTCTTGCGGTACCCAAAATTTTATCATCTTCATTATAAATCAATAATAAAATAATGGTACGCATAGCGGGATTAATATTTACCGTAGTTACAGAAAGCTCTTCGTTTTCAAACGGCTTTAAAGTAAAAAAGCCAGATTGTGAGCTTTTTGAGGAATTAGAATTTTTAGCGGAAGGATTGGAAGTGATTACCGAGAGTTCATAACGTAAGCTTAAGTTGGCTTCGGTCTTATTTAAAGCAATTCCTGTTACCTCTAAAATATCGTCCTTTTGATCATTTGTATTAATAATAGCCGCTACTTTAGAATTAAAATTTTGAGCAAACACGTTCTGCTGAAGCAAAATTACTCCCAGTAAAATGCAAAAATTTAAAAACAACCTACTCATCTTAGGCTTCTATTTAAAATTTCGAACAATGATACTTCTGGCATTACCCGTCATATTGAACTCTAGTTTATTACCTATGCTGTTACTTCCAAACCTTTCAAAATGAAGGTTCTCTCCCTGCTGGTTTAATTGAAGTGAGGCATTGGCTCCATTATCCCACATTTGATCAAAAACATGGTTATAATCCCCTACCTGGTTCACCGTGCTGTTGTAAGATTGCAGGTTAACGCTTACATCTATAGAATTACCAATCCCGGCCTGCTTGTATTGTATATTGCTTTCCCGGGCAGTTATTTGGAGGTTAGCGTTATTTTGTCGGCCCACCTGGTCAATAAAAACCTGGTTTGAAGGAGCATTTGAAACAGTTTGTTTTTGGACAGCCGAAGTTTGCATCATCATTTGCGTTTTGTCTACATCACTATTTTTTTGCTGTTGTACTTGTGCCACCAAGCCCATAGACATTAAAAGAAAAGTAATATTTAATAGCAAATATTTCATAATTCTTTATAAATGTATTAAAAAAAGCGGTATGATTCACACATACCGCTTTAAAATTATATTTAATTTGGTATAATACCAGCTTGAAAATAAGACTCAAGCATAATGTATTAAGAAATTATAGGGTTGGGCCACCTGGACCTGGTGTTGGCACATTTGGAACAGTACTTTGAAAAACAGTGGCGCTATTGTTAGAACCGGTTTGCTTAATAGTACTCATATGCATATCACCTCTTTGAGTAGTGCTAGCTCCATTCATTAATCCGTTTTGAGCGTGTAGTACTTCGTTATTGTTTCCAAATTGAGTTTGTACAGAGAAATTAAAACCTTCTCCACCACCGGTTTGGCGTGTTACCGCATGGTTCTCATTACCGGTTTGCTCCTGGTAAGAAATATTTTCGGTAAAATATTGCTGTGTATTGGCAAAATTATCATTTCCTACTTGCGCCTGTCTGGAGAAATTTGCATCATTTCCCTGGTAGGATTTCACTTCGTTATTATCGCCTTGCTGAAATTGAAGAGACTCATGATCTGTTCCGCGTTGAACGATGGTAGCTTCGTTTTCATTACCATATTGTTCCTGTTGCCCAAAACCGTATTGAGAACTTTCCCATCCTGTCAATGCTTCACCCTGCTTAATTTCAGCTTCATTTCCGGTTCCATCTTGAAATTGAAATGCAGCATTATCACTCCCCCATTGGCGAATATCTCCTGTATTCTCTGTTCCTATCTGGTCGATTAATGCCTGGTTGAAATCTCCGTTTTGCAAAATTGTTGCGTCGTTTAAAGTCCCCTCCTGACTAACTTCCGCAGTATTAAAAAATCCAATTTGATCTACATCTGCTTCGTTGTTAGGCTCTATACTCCCGGCGTCGCCAACCTGTGTAATAGAACTGGCATTAAACACTCCATTTTGATCTACTGTACTTGAGTTTGATGAGCCATCTTGATCTACTTCAGAAGAATTTAAAAGACCTACTTGATTGATCACCGCAATTTGGTCATCATTTGTTTGGGCTATAGCGGAAGAATTTCCAAGTCCATCCTGATTAACCGTTGCTACATGATTGGCAGTTTCACCAACGTCACCACCATCCTGATCTATGCTAGAAAGATTAGCCCCGCCTATTTGTGTTACAACGGCTTGATTGGAATTTCCATTTTGATCTACTGCACTTTCATTGCTCTGTGCAAATGCTACGGCTCCACAAAGAACGGCCGCTGTCCCTAAAATAACTTTTTTCATACTTGAAAGAATTAAAGATTAATAAATAAAAATTATTATATACTAGCTGTATAGCATCGTAATTATTATCTGCAAAATATGATAGGGCAATAACTTGGAGTAGGTAGGTATCTTCTAAGCTGTCGCTAATCTAAACAAAGAGATTACATTTTATTGTTTTATTCGATACAAGGTTATAAAAACTCGTTATTCGGAATATTTCGATTAAAAAAGTGTTTTTTATTAATATAATAATTCGATATTAAAATGTTTTTGTAGGAAATATTCTTAAAATCAATATATTCCTACTGAATTCACACGATTATAAATGGCTTGTCTATACGAGGGTAGCAAGGCTATATTTTGGCAATATTTACATCATAAAAAAACCACGTGGGCTACACGTGGTTTTAAAAATTTAATCTGTACTGAAATTATCGGGTAAACAATAATTCCCTGTATTTAGTTAACGGCCAAAGTTCATCATCTACAAGAAGTTCTAATTTGTCACAGTGATATCGTATGTCGTCAAAATAGGGTTTCACATCGTCGCAATAAGCGAAAGCTTTTTCTTCAATATCTTCTAGTTTATTGGCTACTTTTCTGGCATCAATCATTTTTTTAACTCCAGAGTTTATCTTCGCGATATGTGCAGAAATAGACTCGATAATATCCAATTGCTCTTCAGAATGCTTTTTAAAATCTTCATTGTATATATGTTTTAAACCTTCCACGTTTTCAATTAGAATGTTTTGGTAACGCACTGCGGTAGGAATAATATGATTTCTCGCGATATCACCAAGTATCCTGCTTTCTATTTGAATGCGCATTGTATAATCTTCTAACGCAATTTCGTGACGCGCTTCCAGTTCAATAGTATTCATCACTTTTAATTCTTCAAAAAGTGCAACTGTTTTCTTAGAATTTAAAACTTTTAAGGCCTGTGGAGTTGTTTTATTATTACTTAGCCCACGTTTTTCAGCTTCTTTTTCCCAGGCTTCACTATAGCCATCACCTTCAAAACGAATTTTTTTAGATTTTTTGATATATTCTCTAAGCACATTAAAAATGGCATCATCTTTCTTCATCTTCTTTCCTTTAATGAGCTCATCTACTTCAACTTTAAATTCTTTCAGTTGTTTTGCTACGATAGTATTAATTACCGTCATTGGGTTTCCACAGTTAGCAGTAGAACCTACTGCTCTAAACTCAAATTTATTGCCGGTAAAAGCAAAAGACGAAGTACGGTTACGATCTGTATTATCTAATAAGATCTCAGGAATTTTTCCAACCACATTCAGTTTTAAATCTGTTTTTTCTTGTGGAGACAACTTTCCATCGGTCACTTTTTCCAATTCATCCAACACATCGGTCAATTGTGAACCTATAAAAGCCGAAATAATTGCCGGTGGCGCTTCTTGTGCGCCTAACCTATGATCATTGGATGCGCTTGCGATAGATGCTCTTAATAATTCCTCGTTATCATGTACTGCCTTAATACTATTAATAAAGAAGGTAAGAAACTGTAAGTTCTTCATTGGTGTAGAACCGGGAGCCAATAGGTTTGTACCGGTATTTGTAGCGAGGGACCAATTATTGTGCTTTCCGCTCCCATTAATTCCTTTAAAAGGTTTTTCGTGAAGAACTACTTTAAAATGATGTTTTTCAGCAATCTTACTCATAATATCCATAAGCAGGGAATTATGATCTACAGCGAGGTTACCTTCTTCAAAAATAGGAGCTAGTTCAAATTGATTGGGAGCAACTTCGTTATGCCTGGTCTTAACTGGGATTCCCAGTTTGATACTTTCAATTTCGAGATCGCGTATGTAAGATAATACCCGGGTTGGAATAGAACCAAAGTAGTGGTCGTCCAACTGCTGTCCTTTCGCAGGGCCGTGACCTAAAAGAGTTCTTCCCGCTAAAGTTAAATCTGGTCGTGTAGCTGCCAGGGCTGAATCGATTAAAAAGTATTCCTGTTCCCAACCTAGAGTTGCCGTTACTTTTGTAACATTCTTATCAAAATATTTAGCTACTGCGGTCGCTGCATGATCAACACTTTGTAAGGCTCTTAGCAAAGGTGTTTTAAAATCCAGCGCTTCTCCTGTATAAGAAACAAAAATGGTAGGAATACAAAGCGTTGTTCCCCATATAAAAGCCGGTGAAGTTGGGTCCCAGGCTGTATAACCTCTAGCCTCAAAGGTATTTCTAATACCGCCGCTTGGAAAACTGGAAGCATCGGGTTCTTGCTGAACCAAAGTGCTGCCCCCAAATTTTTCAATGGCGTTTGCTTCTCCTTCTGTATCAAAAAAAGCATCGTGCTTTTCAGCAGTAGTCCCTGTAAGTGGTTGAAACCAGTGTGTATAATGCGTTGCACCTTTGGATATCGCCCATTCTTTCATCCCGGTAGAAATATGGTCTGAAACCCTTCTTTCTATTTTCTTACCAGACTCGATGGCATCCATTACATTTTTATAAGCTTCTTTGGTTAGATACTGCCGCATGGAAGCTTCGTTAAAAACATTAGTGCCAAAAAGCTCAGACCTTCTTTCAGGCTCTTTTATTTTAATCGGCTTTCGATTAAATATTTCTTTTAATGCTTCAAATCTTAAAGTTGACATTGGTTAGGTTGTTTATTGTTTTCTGTAAAATATGCCACCAAATGTAAACTTTTTTAAACTTACCCCACTAAAAATCACTTGTTAGTTTTATTTTTTTATAATTTTCTTAATACACCCCCTTAAATTTAACCCAAAAATGCGAGACCGGTAAAAATTACATAGCTCACAAATAATATCACACCCTTGTATCGGCTAATTTCATACCTCCGGGGTAAAAAAACCAGCGGAATTAATATGAAAGCTATCCCAATCATCCAAAAAATATCATTACTAAGTATTTCATTAGACTGAATCACAATAGGTTGAATAATTGCAGTAATTCCCAAAACTGAAGCGATATTAAAAATGTTAGAGCCTATTAAATTCCCCAGGGAAAGCGCTTTTTCCTGTTTTAAAGCGGCAATTACAGAAGCAGCTAATTCTGGCACACTAGTGCCTATAGCTATCATAGTTACCGATATTACCCGTTCACTAACGCCCATTAAAGTTGCCAAATCTACAGCTCCATCTACCAATAGTTCTGAACCACCCCAAAGTGCTACACCCCCAATAACTAACCAAATTATCATCTTAAAATTAGAGGTTTGTTGCAGAGAATCATCGATTCCTTCCATATCAACTTTGGTGTGTTTTCGAGATTTTCTAATTAATAAGAATAAATAAACCACCAAACCTAAAAGCAATAGGACCCCCTCAAATCTAGAGAGATCGTTTCCATAGTATAAAAAGTAATAAAGAGCAAGGGAAAAAAGCATCATCACTGGCCAGTTAAAGCGGTAAAAATCCCTATCTACATCTATTGAAGAAATAATTGCTGTAATACCAAGCACCAATCCCAGGTTCGCAATGTTGGAGCCAATAACATTTCCCAGGGAAATATCTGAGAATCCACTAATAGCAGCCTGCAAACTCACTAATAATTCGGGTGCCGATGTTGCAAAAGATACTACGGTTAAACCAATCACCATACGGGATACATTCAATTTGAAAGATAGTGCCACTGCGGCCCTAACCAAAAACTCCCCGCCTACCACCAGCAGCGCAAGTCCTACAAGAATAAAAACTACACTCATCAAAATATTTTTTTGCGAAGATAAAAGAATCTTAGACGCTAAAATTAATTTAATAAAATTTCCAATTTTAACTACTAAAGTAGTCTTATAACTTAATTTTTAGTTATCTTTGATAGGAAACTCAGAGAACGTGAAGAAATTAACCAATAAAGAGGAAGAAGTAATGCGTATTCTATGGAAGCTCGAGAAAGCTTTTGTAAAAGAAATACTGCCAGAAATTAAAAATCAAAAACTTCATTACAATACGGTGTCCACCATTGTAAGACATCTGGAAGAGAAAGGTTTTGTTTCCCATAACGCCTATGGTAACACCCATCAATATTATCCAGCTATATCTAAAGAAGAATATAAAAAGCATGTTATAAGTCTAACTTCGAAGCGTTTTTTTGATAACTCTTATAAAAGTATGGTTTCTTTTTTCGCTAAAGAAGAAAAAATAAGTGCAAAAGAGCTTAGAGAGATTCTTGAGATCATTGAAAAAGACAAAAAGCAATAATGATGGAAGCTCTATCGCTCTACGTTCTAAAAAGCGCAGCACTTCTTAGTGCATTTTATTTGGTGTATCTGCTTTTATTAAGAAAAGACACCAATTTTACAATCAATAGAAAATTTCTTTTAAGCGGAATTTTTATTAGTGCGCTGCTCCCATCCATCGAAATTACACGAAAGAAAATAGTTTCAGATTCAGGATTTTCAATAAACGAATACCTTATAAATTCCCAAAATACCGGCAACATTGAAGCAGCGAACTCCTGGGGCTTTTTGGAAATATTCGGATTGATTTATGTATTACTTACCTCGTTTTTTCTGTTGAAACTTATCCTGCAACTGCTTTCTATTAGAAGATTAATTAAAGTCGATGTGACAAGGGATGGTAAAATAAATAAAAAAACCGGAAAATATATCTTTATACAATCCAATCTCAATACAAGTCCTTTCTCTTTTTTTAATTTTATAGTATATAACCCCGCATTGTACAACAAAGAAGAGTTAGAAATTATCCTCACTCATGAAAAAGTACATTGTCAACAATATCATTCCATAGATATTTTGTTGGCAAATATTTGCACGGCTATGCTTTGGTTTAACCCGATAAGCTGGTATTATAAAAAAACGATTGCTCAAAATTTAGAATTTATTGCCGATAAGAAAACGGTTGATTTTACTTCAGAAAAAAAGAAATATCAACGCGCAATGTTAAAAGTTTCTACCAAAAACTTTAGCGCTCCCCTCACAAACAATTTTCAACAATCATTTATAAAAAAAAGAATCATTATGCTGAACAAAAATAAAACCCCAGGCTTTAGTTTTTGGAAAATAAGTTGTGTGTTACCTATAATATTAGCTTTTATGCTCATTTTTAATGTAAAGATAGAAGCACAAGCAAAAAGCAACTTCAAACAGGACAGTTTTACTACAGAGGATATAGAAAATACGGGGACAAATGAATCTCAACCGAGTGTACAAACCGTTGATCCAATTTATATTCTAAACGGTGAAATAAGCACAAAAGAAATTGTACAACTTATAGATTCAAAAAAAATAAGTAGTGTTAATGTTTTAAAAGGAGAAGCCGCCATTGCAATTTACGGAGAAAAAGCGAAAAATGGTGCGATAATTATCATTACTAAAGAATCAGAAATAAGTGGGAAGAATAACCACCCCTATAAAGATCTACAAAGAATTAAAAAACTTAGGATTAACAACCTTAGTGAAAATTCCGAAAATATCAACGCCTTCCAAAAGGACGCAAAGCAAGCGAAGCTAAGTACTGAAAAAGAAAACTCGCAATTAATAAAGCCTAAACCATTAATAGTAATAGACGGAAAAAAGCAAGATAAAGAGTTTCAGATTAATAACATTAATACTGATGATATCGCTAAAATAAATGTATTAAAAGGTAAAACGGCCTTAGAAAAATATGGCGAAGAAGGTAACACGGGAGTGATTGAAATTAAAATGAAATAATTGCAAAACAAGATGCCGAAATGGTTTCGAGCCTGCAATAAAAAAGAAAAAAAAACTAGACTTTATCTAATTGAGAACTCTGTTTTTAAGAAGTCATAATTCCCACTAACTTTTTTCAATAAAATTTCAAACTCCCGACAAGCTTGAGATAATGCACATTATAATTATGTGGCTGCTTTTGCTTTGGCTATAAAAAACAACAGACTAATTAGTTTGGTTTAATAGGATATCAATAGATAACAACTGAAAAAAGTAATAATCTTTTTCATGTATTTCATTTTCAATATCTTTGAAAGAAACCAGCCAATAAAATGAAAAAGAAATTCTTTAAAATGTTATCCCGGCTTAATAAGAAATTGCTTCCCAGCTATTCAAAAAAGCAATTAGACCTTCAAAAAGCCAGTAAAATCCAGATGGCAATAATTGGTTGGAAACTTTGGGTAACTAAAAACACCTTAGATTGATTAACACCATAAAACAAATTAAGTTTATTAATTTTAAACTATTTAGTCACTAAAGAAACGGTATCATAGCTCCCAATTCTAGCTCTTCCATTGAGAAATTTAAGTTCTAACAAGAAATTACATTGCACAATATTACCACCCAATTTCCTAACCAGGTTACAGGCGGCTGCGGCTGTACCACCGGTAGCCAAGACATCGTCGTGAATTAAAACATTCTCTCCCTCCATTATAGCATCCTCATGGATTTCCAGGACATCTTTACCATATTCTAATTCATACACCTCTTTTAAAGTGGTGTAGGGTAATTTTCCAGACTTTCGAATAGGTACTAAACCAGCGTCTAATTTTTGTGCCAAAAGAGCGGCAAAAAAGAAACCGCGCGACTCTATCCCCACAACTTTATCAATTTTTTGACCGCCCAACTTTTCTAGAAAAAGTTTTACCGCCAGTCGCATTGCTTGAGGGTTTTGTAACACTGGTGTTATATCTTTATAACTAATTCCTTTTTTAGGGAAATCAGGAATTTCTCTAATGTATTGGTCTAAATTTTTCATAGTCGCAAGTTAAGAAATCGATGCGATTATTTTTATTAAAAAACATCCAAACGCAATTAGATATTGCTTAAAAAAAGTTTCCGTAAACCTTACATAGAAAACTAAGGAAGATCAGCAAAGAAGCCTAAACTACGAATACCTCATTTTTTCTTCTGAAATCATTACCCCTGGGGTTCCCAAAAACTTAAATGCTAAAGCAGAAACAGGATCCTCCCAACCAAACTATTACAAACAAAAAAAGCCTTTGGAACTAAATCCAAAGGCTTTCAAAAAAAAAGGCGGTGACATACTCTCCCACAAATAGCAGTACCATCTGCGCTAACGGGCTTAACTTCTCTGTTCGGAATGGAAAGAGGTGAGCCCC
>NZ_FQVT01000024.1 GCF_900129445.1 Salegentibacter echinorum | reverse complement strand
TGGTTGGGCCAGTTGTGATTGGTTAGCCAAAGAATAAACTTTGTGATGAATTAGCGCTTCGACAGGCTCAGCGTGACCTACGGGTGAAACCTTCATATAGGAGCGAGCACTTCGAAAAACGCATCACAGCAGATTTGTTTAAGTCTAGTTTGGTGAACTATTTCTGTCAGACTGAGCTTGTCGAAGTCATGGCTTATAAACCCCTACGATGTTATTTTTTTCAATTGTGTGCCACAAAAGCACGAAGAAAATCACCAGGAACAATCCTCTCGCTTTGTAAAAGCCCCAAAATTAGCTTCACAAGACCTACACCTGAAGTTTATAAGTTTTAGGGTTTCGGCACTTTGGCTTCAGGGGAAAACACAGGGCATTTATTTTCTTCCGAAGAAACAAGATATTATCTCATTTAACTGCTTGCTTTGCTCTTAATTGGGGCTTATTAAAAATTGTAAGAGTAGTTCTTCTTTTAATTTGCTGGTTGACGCCGAGGTTGTCATCTATTATTTGTTAATTCATTTATATGTTATAGCTTTGTACCTGAAATGGGGTGCCTACCTTCTAGGTAAGCTGAGATGATACCCAGGAGCCTAAGCTCCACACCTGATCCAGGTAATACTGGCGTAGGAATTTTCTATTAAATTGCAAAGGCAATTTATCACTTCATCTCCTCATTTCATCGGTTTTAATAAATAGCGATGGAGGATTTTTTCACAAAACTTATTTGGTTACAAGCCCTGGGTACTGCTTTCGGAGTAATCCAGGTGTTAATGGCACGCAAGAATAATGTGCATAATTATTTATTTGGAATTGTCTCAATTCTTATAAGTATTTGGGTGCATTACCAATCTAAACTCTATGCTGATATTCTATTGAGTTTTTACTATTTGATTATGAGTATCTACGGTTGGTTCTTTTGGAAGTTTGGGAAACAAAAGAAAGAAAGTCCTATTTCTTATGCGAATAAAACGGAATATTTAAAAGCATTTGGAATTGTATTAACTTGTTTTGTTTTCATGAGCTATTGGCTAAAATTCCACACCAATTCTGATGTTCCGCTGTGGGATGCGGGAGTGAGTGCTTTTGCCTGGGCTGGTATGTGGCTTATGGCAAAGCGCAAGATGGAAAATTGGATCTTTTTAAATATTAGCAATGCCATTTCTATTCCCTTACTTTTCTATAAAGAACTGTATATCTACGCAGGGCTCACAATTTTCCTGTTTGTAATAGGTACTTCCGGATATTTAAAATGGCGAAAAATTATACAAAATGATAAAAGAACGAGATTTGCAAAGGCTTAAAAACCTATGTTTGGGAAGTGCTGTTTTTCCAGAAGAGGTTTTAAACTGGATTGCTGTGGAAAATTTATGGAACCTGTGGGTGCCAAAGAAATATGGCGGATTGGAACTGTCGCTCACAAAAGGGCTTAATAGGTTACAGGAACTCGCCAAAATTGATGGTAGCCTGGGGTGGACCGTTACCTTGTGCAGTGGTGCGAATTATTTTATTGGGAACTTGCCGCCAGATGCCGCTAAAGAACTATTTGTTGAGTCTCAAGAACATATTTGTCTTGGAGGAAGTGGTGCTGTTTCGGGAAAAGCGGAAAAAGAAGGGGATTATTATAGAATATCTGGAGAGTGGCGTTATGCAACGGGTTCATCTTATCTTTCCCACTTTACCCTAAATGCCCAAATTTATGAGAATGGAAAAGTAGTTTTAGATGAACACGAAAAACCAGAAGTACGGTCTTTTATACTCCCAAAAAAGGAAGTAAAGATTATTAAAGATTGGAATACTATGGGGTTAAAAGCATCTGTAACAAATTCTTTTTTGGTGAAGAATGCGTTGATTCATGAAAAATTCAGTTTTATATATAATAAATTTTATCAGCCTCAGGATATATTTAAAATTCCGTTCGCAGTATTTGCAGACCTAACACTTTGGGTAAATTATATAGGAATGGCCGGGCATTTTCTTGAAGCTTCCAAATTTAAGCTTAAAGGTGGGAAGGTTTGTAGTAATTTTCTTGAAACAATTACTGAAAGTCAGCAGAATTTAATGAACTACTCCAATGAGATTGAAGCGTCCATTGCGGATAATCTGGAAATTTCTGAAGCAACCAGGAACAAAATTCATGAGAGTGCAGCTAATTCAGTAAGAAATATGTCTAAACATATTATTGAAGTCTATCCTCTTTTAGGAATTCGTGCAAGTAGGGAAGATCAGGAGTTAAATCAGTTATTCCGGGATTATTTTACCGCAACCCAGCATCATATTTTTACAAGATAAATACACTAACACGTGGTGTTATAAAATTTGTCAAGACTGAAAAAAGAATAGGCTCGCAGAAAATGAATTGATTAAAAATCTACTAATCTTCTATAAAGATTCCTAATGCTCTTCGAGAAATATGACCGACTTTTGTACCTCACTCTGCTTTCCTATTCTGTTTATAAGATAAGCTAATTGGACTGCAAAATTTTAAAGTTTTTTCTTATTATTTTTGAACGCTTTCTTTACTTGAAAGTAGAGATATATTCCTCTCCATTAGTTTAAAAAGAATTTTAACCAAAATATTAATACTTTTTGCTTAAATCCCTGCGTGTCCACGAATAAATGTTTTAGAACAAAACCTGTCTAAAATTATAATCCTCAATAGTTAACTGCCTGGAATTCTTTGTAGTGAGATAAGCAAGATTCCTGGTTACTTAAACTTGGAATAAAAAATTAAAAATTTCAGAAATATAAAAATTAATAATATTACTTATTATTTAGGCTAAGCTAATATTTTATTTTTAATTATTAAAATGTATCTTTGTGATAGATCCTAATAATATGTTTAGCCAATCTGAAGAAAACTATTTGAAAACAATTCTCCATCTACAATTGGAATTGAAAGGTGGGGTTTCCACAAGTAATCTGGCAGAGAGTTTAGATACGAGGGCAGCTTCTGTTACCGAAATGATTAAAAGACTGGCTGCAAAAAAATTGGTAAATCACGAACGCTATTACGGTGTAAAATTAACCAACCTGGGAAAGAAACATGCGCTTACCATTGTTAGGAAACATAGGTTATGGGAGTCATTCCTCGTAAAGCATTTAAATTTTGAATGGGACGAAGTACACGACATTGCCGAGCAACTCGAACATATTAAATCCAAAAAGCTCGTGGAAGAATTGGACAGGTTTTTAGGGCGACCGAAATTTGATCCTCATGGTGATCCATTCCAGATATGGAGGGCAATTTGCCTAAAATTGAGAAACGCAAACTTTCTGAACTGGAAGCGGGGGAGACGGGTTTTTGTAAAGGCGTTAATGATACCTCGTCTTCTTTCCTCAAATTTTTAGATAAACAGGAGATAAGTCTGGGTTCTGCATTAAAAGTAATAGCTATAGAAGCTTTTGATGAAAGCATGACGCTTCTGGTTAACGATAAAAAAGTATCGCTCTCAAAAACCGCTACCGATAATATTTACATCACTTAGTATTTTTAAAATCTAAAATTAGCATACTAAAATCCATTTATGAAAAATATCCTTTTAAGCTTAATTTGTATCCTTCTTTTTGCAAGTTGTAATAATTCAGTGAAAAATAATGATGGGAAACTTAATATTGTAACCACCACAACCATGATCACAGATCTGGTTAAGAATATAGGAAAAGATTCTGTGCGGGTGCAAGGTTTAATGGGAAGCGGGGTAGACCCTCATCTTTACAAAGCCAGCGAGGGGGATGTTTCTAAATTAACCGGAGCCGATGTTGTTTTTTATAGTGGATTGCACCTGGAAGGAAAATTAGTTGATGTTTTTGAGAAGATGGGACGAAATACCAACACTATTGCCCTTGCCGAAGTTTTGGATAAAAACACATTAATTGGTTCAGAATATTTTGCTTCAAGTTACGATCCGCATATTTGGTTTAATATTGATTACTGGAGGCAAATAACAAAATATTTAACTGAGGAATTAAGTAAACTAGATCCCGAAAATGCTACTTTTTTTAAGAAGAATGAAACAGCTTATTTGAAAAAATTAGATGCCCTGGAGAAGGAGATTAAGGAGGCTATTAAAACATTACCCAAAGAAAAGCGAATCCTGGTGACTGCCCATGATGCTTTTAATTACTTCGGAAAAGAATATGGATTTGAAGTTGTGGGTTTACAGGGACTTTCTACCGCTACCGAAGCCGGAGTACAGGATGTACAAAAATTAGCACAGTTAATTATCGAGAAGGAAGTTAAAGCAATTTTTATTGAAACAAGTGTTCCCAGGCGAACTATTGAAGCATTACAACAAGCAGTAAAATCTGAAGGTTTTGATGTGAAAATTGGTGGTACGCTTTATTCTGATGCTTTAGGTAGTGCTGGCACCGATGAAGGTACCTACCTGGGTATGTTTAAATATAATGTGAACACCATTGTTAAAGCTTTAAAGTAGTGTTACGGGAGCGCTTTTAGCCTTACTTAGGAAATTAATGAATGTACTATGAAAGAGAAAAACTACGCGATAAAAATTGATGATCTTACGGTTGCCTATAATTACAAGCCCGTTTTGTGGGATATAGATCTAAAAATTCCAGAGGGAGTTTTAATGGCTATTGTTGGGCCTAATGGTGCGGGGAAATCTACCCTTATAAAATCCATTCTAAATATTATTAAGCCAATTGCCGGGACTGTGAAAGTCTTTGGAAAACCTTATAAACAACAGGTGGATAAGGTTGCTTACGTTCCGCAAAAGGGTAGTGTAGATTGGGATTTTCCTACTATAGCCTTAGATGTGGTAATGATGGGAACTTACGGTAGTTTGGGTTGGATAAAGAGACCGGGGCAAAAAGAAAAGAAACAAGCTTTAGAAGCATTGGAGAAAGTTGGGATGCTAGCTTTTAAAGACCGGCAGATTAGTCAGCTGAGTGGGGGACAACAACAGCGTATTTTTTTAGCACGAGCCCTGGTGCAAAACGCTTCAATTTATTTAATGGACGAACCTTTTCAAGGCGTAGATGCTACCACCGAAAAAGCCATTATCAATATTTTAAAAGAATTGCGCCATGCAGGAAAAACCTTAATTGTTGTGCATCACGATTTACAAACGGTTCCTAAATATTTTGACTGGGTGACTTTTCTAAACGTAAAAGGAATTGCTTCGGGGCCTGTGCGGGATATTTTTAATGACGATAACCTCACCAAAACCTATGGGATTAATTATAAAGTGGCGGTGAATAAATAATTAATTAAACTTTACTTCTTGAGAAGAAGCTTTATGCTCATTATCTTTCAGAACAATTATTAAGGACTTCAGAAGCAAGGAATACATTACAAATGGAACTAACAGATTTTTTTACAAACTATACCCTAAGAACCATCACGCTTGGAACAGCTGTTTTAGGTGCAATTTGTGGCATGTTAGGGAGTTTTGCGGTGTTGCGTAAACAGAGTCTTTTAGGAGATGCAATTTCTCATGCGTCCCTGCCAGGTATTGCCCTGGCTTTTATAATTACAGGCGTAAAGAATGATAATTTAATTCTAATTGGCGCATTAATAAGCGGATTGGTGGGCACTTTTTGGATTAAGGGAATAGTAAAACGCACTCGTTTAAAAAACGATACCGCGCTTGGATTAATTCTTTCGCTTTTTTTTGGGTTGGGAATGTTGTTACTCACTTTTATCCAGAAAATGCCAAATGCTAACCAGGCAGGTTTAGACAAATATCTTTTTGGCCAGGCAGCAACGCTTGTGGAAGAAGATGTTTGGGTAATGGCAACGGTTACAGGAATTAGCCTAATAGTGTTGTTGCTTTTTTGGAAAGAGCTGAAGTTATTGCTTTTTGATCCAGATTATACCAAAACTCTGGGTTTTAATACCAGATTTTTAGACATTCTTATCACCTCTTTTATCGTTCTGGCTATTGTATTGGGTCTAAAAACCGTGGGAGTGGTACTAATGAGTGCTATGTTACTTGCACCGGCAGCGGCAGCCCGACAATGGACTAACAACCTGGGTATAATGATTGTTTTAACATCTATATTAGGTGCTTTTTCAGGGGTTTTGGGAACAGCCATTAGTGCAAGCCAGGATAACTTATCAACCGGGCCGGTAATTGTTCTTGTGGCCGCTGCGTTTGTAGCGATATCCTTTGTTTTCTCTCCGGGTAGGGGGTTATTATTCCGGGAGATTCGTATTAGACGTAACAGGCGCGAACTTCATTTGAGAAAGACCCTTACTTTTATGTATCATATCGCTCGTGACCACGAAGAAATATCTCATCCCCATGCCATTAAAATTTTAAATAACTTTCACGGATTTAGCCGCAAAAGCCTTACAAAACTTGAGGAACAGCAATTTATAAAACTTAACGGTAAAGAATGGGCGCTTACTAAAAAAGGATATAACGAAGCGGAAGCAATGTATAATAAAATGGGAACCACTCATGACTAATGCACAACTTGAAATACAAATTATTGCAGCCCTGGTTGCAGTTGCCTGTGCCATACCGGGAACTTTTTTAGTACTTAGAAAAATGGCGATGATTAGTGATGCGATAAGTCATTCCATTTTAGTTGGAATCGTACTCGGTTTTTTTATTACCCAGGATCTCAACTCACCACTATTAATTTTATTGGCCGCGCTTACGGGAATTGTTACCGTGGTGATGGTAGAGTATATTCAGAAGACTAATTTAGTAAAAGAAGATACTGCTATTGGCCTGGTCTTTCCCGCTTTATTTAGTATTGGCGTTATTCTTATTGCAAAAAATGCTAACGACGTACATTTGGATATTGATGCTGTCTTGCTGGGGGAACTGGCCTTTGCACCTTTTGACAGGCTTTTAATTGGCGGTATGGATATTGGTCCCAAATCGCTTTGGGTAATAGGAGTGATCTTGTTTTTAACCCTGTTGCTACTTTTTTTATTTTATAAAGAACTTAAATTAAGCACCTTTGATAAAGGACTTGCGGCTACTCTGGGATTTTCGCCGGTGATTTTACATTATGGTTTAATGAGCGTTTCTTCGGTCACCATTGTTGGGGCATTTGATGCTGTGGGTGCAGTTTTGGTAGTAGCACTTATTATAGCGCCGCCTGCTACAGCTTATTTGCTTACAGATAACTTAAAGAAAATGCTCATTCTTAGCTCTTTCTTTGGGGTTTTTGCTGCAATTTCTGGCTACTGGATGGCAAATTTTTTAGATGCTTCCATTGCCGGATCTATGACAACTGTTCTAGGCGTGATTTTTTTATTGGTTTATTTATTTGCCCCCAGGCAGGGTGTATTTTCTGTAATGTTTAAGGAAAAACAACAGCAGGTAGAAGTTTCCTTACTCGTTTTTTTATTACATCTTCAAAATCATACCGATCCTAAGGAGCGACACGTAAACCATTTGCAAGAGCACATTAATTGGGGGAAAGTGAAGTCTAAAACTATTTTAAACCTTGCTAAAAAAAACAATTTTGTCACTATTGATGCTAATATTGCCCTTTTGACTCCAAAAGGTGAGGAATTTACTGCGGAAGCCTTAAAATATATTACTACAAACGAAGAAACAGCCATTGAAGGTTTAAAGAAACGATTTTTTCTTTTTAGAGGTTGATTGATTCAAGATGGAGTAATACTGGCAATTAATTCGGCAAAAAGTATTGAATTCAGTATTTATAAGGTAACCCAGATTTACCCCGATAATCAGCTTGCGCTCTATCTTAATGGTAATTGGGTTATCTCTAAATTGAAATAATTCTTCTTTTGAATATATGTGGTTTGCCTCGAGTTAATTTATTCAATAAGTTTTTAAGCAGAAGAGAGTTTTTTTTAAAAAAGAAGAGCCTGATTCACTTAAGAAACAGGCTCATATTCACCAACAATAAATTTAAAATAGTATCACAATAGTTTAAATAAGAGGTTGCTGGTGTTATTCTAAATAAAAGAACTAGCTAAAACTAAGTCTTAGGTATTTGAAGATTAACAGTTTGATTGCTCTAAAACTTTTAAAATGCTGCATAAGCTTTTCTTTAAAGATCAAGTGATCTTTAAGGTAGAAGTTTTCACATTGTACATCATCACATTCTTTTAGACCTTCTAATTTGTTTTTATAATCGAAGAATGTGCTCAAATGCGCTTCGTTTATTTTGTTTATAGCCTGGAGCTCGTCGTCTAAATGTTTAGCATTTTCCCGGTTAATGGTTACGCTCACATTATTGTTAAGCGCAGAAGAAAGAATATCTAAATAAAATGATATTTCTTCGTTCATAAGGCTTAATCGCTCTTCCCATTGCTGCGCTTCAGATTGGATGCTTAACATTTGAATTTCGTGCTCATCGTGATGATCCTGAAAACTGTGGTTCATAATTAGCGTTATTTATACATTTTCTAAATCGGTTTGATCTTGCTTTACATCTTCAATAGTAATATTGTTGGTGCCAGAAGGGAATTCCCATTCTACATCATCACCCTTGGCATAGCCAAATAAAGCTAATCCCATTGGTGCTAATATGGAAATCTTATTCTGTTTTACATTACTTTTCTCGGGCGTTACAATTTGGTATGCCTTCTTTGGCGTAAAAGGAGTTGAGATGGTTACTACCGAGTTAAATCTAATAACATCCTCGGGCATATCTTTTTCCTTTACAATTTTGGCATGCTGCAATTCCCTGGAGAGTTTTTCTATAGAACTACGGTAAGTTTTATCCTTGTAGTATTGCGCCATAGACACGATACGCTTTAATAGTTCGTGTTCCTTTTTTTCTATAATTATTACATCATATTTCATGACTTTCTAAATTAAATTCATCATTGATATTTATAAAAAAGAAATAACCTGCCCATTAAAGAATAGGCAGGATCCTTTTAAAAAATATTTCGAAAAGTATTCTAAATTCGCCTACTAACTATGGAAAGATTCCCCTTTGTATGTAGGCTGTTTCTATACGTGAAATTGCTATTTTATACGCAGCTGTTCTCCAATCGGTTTTACTTTTATCGACTTCTCCCTGCACATTTTTAAAAACTTTCAAAAGTTTTTTCTCTAGCTTTTCCATAACTTCATCCAAATCCCATAATTCTCCATTACGGTTTTGTAACCACTCAAAATAACTACCTATAACCCCACCAGAATTACAAAGAATATCTGGTATAATTGTTATACCGTTTTCCAAAAGGATTTTTTCCCCATCGTCATCTGTTGGTCCGTTAGCACCTTCAGCTACAATACTTGCTTTAATTTTAAAGGCATTATTTGCCGTAATTTGATTACCCAAAGCGGCAGGAATTACAATGTCGCATTCCAGACCAAAGAAATCTTCGGGATCCATTTCCTCTGCACCATCGAAGCCTTTTATAGATCCTTTTCTGGGACTGGAGTGTTTATAGAGATTTTCTACTGAAATACCGTCTTTATTGAAAAGTGTCGCATGCGCATCTTGTACAGATAATAATTTAGCACCGTCTTCTACCAGGAATTTTGAAGCCCAGTAGCCAACATTTCCGAAGCCCTGAACGATAAAAGTTTTATCTTTCAAACTTTCATCCCGAGATTCCACGAGTTGTTTTATCGAAAAATAAACGCCAAAGCCTGTTGCACGGTCTCTTCCTTCCAAGCCGCCGGTACCTACAGGTTTTCCTGTTACCACGTGCTGGTTTTGAGATCGCTCAGACGTAGCCTTGGTAGACATATATGTGTCTGCAATCCAGGCCATGGTTTGTGCATTGGTATTTACATCTGGAGCGGGAATATCGTGCTCTGGCCCTATGTTTTCACCCAAAGCATAAGTAAGCCTACGGGTAATTCTTTCTAATTCAGCATCAGAGTATTTGCGGGGATCTATTTTAATTCCTCCTTTGGCACCACCATAGGGTAAACCTGCCAAAGAGGTTTTCCAGGTCATCCACATAGCAAGGGCCTTTGCATCTTCCACATCTATAGTTGGGTGATATCGTAAACCGCCTTTATAAGGCCCTAGCGCGTTATTATGCTGTACACGATAACCGGTAAAAACTTCTACCTTACCATCATCCATTTTTACAGGAAAATGTACAATGATTTCGTTATTGGTAATCCCAAGAATTTTTTTGATGTTCGGATTTAGATCTATGAGATCGGCAGTTTTATTAAACTGTTTCATTACCGTATCATACATACTTAACTTTTTGATCTTTGTTGTTTCTGCCATTTGTTTTTTATTGAAAATGTTCACAATACATTTTTCTATTCTCTTTCCAACTGCAATTGTGTCTAAAATTACAGTTAAAACAAAGTGTCTTAAACAACTCGCTACCGGCTGCTTCCAGGTTTATAGATTCTTCTGCAAGAATAGCCGCCGCGGTTGTATTAGACATATTCATAAACAAGTATTTGAACTGTCTATCTGTGTAGTCAAAATCTATGCCTGAATATTAAATTACTAAGTTAAGCATATTAAAATGAATGATGTTCAATAATTTAGCCTTTTTTCGAGAAATATATCAATATTTTGTATGATGCAAAATTACCCGAACGGGAGAAAACTACCCAATTTTACTTAGTAATGATGTTTAAATAAAAGGCATATCTAGAGGTATCTTATTTAATTTTCTGTCTTAAAGTTTTCCGGTCTATTTGAAGAATTTCGGCTGCTTTAGATTTATTTTGATCTACGGCTGCCAGGACTTTTAAAATGTACTTTTTTTCTACTTCTTTTAAGGAAATTAGCTCATCATTAGGGGTGGGAACTTTGTATTTAATCCAATTGGGGAGATGATGTGCATCAATTTGGTGATCACTCATAATTATAGCGCGTTGTATAGCATTCTCCAGTTCTCTTATATTACCGGGCCAGTTGTAGTTTTTTAAAATTTCAATAGCTTTAGCTGTGAGTTTTAAATCTTCTTTGCCGTATTCTTTTTGATATTTTCTAACAAAAGTTTCAGCCAGGGGTAAAATATCTTTCTCACGATCACGCAAAGGTGGAGTTTCAATACCTACCACATTTAAACGGTAATAAAGATCTTCCCTAAAACTTCCATTGCGCACCAATTTTGCCAAATCACTATTGGTAGCAGCAATAATTCGCACTTCTATTTTTTCTGAATTTCGTGCACCTAGTTTACGCACTTCTTTATCCTGTAATACCCGCAACAATTTTACCTGCGCCGCCGGGGAAGCAGTCGCAATCTCATCGAGGAAAATTGTACCACCTTTAGCAGCTTGAAAATAGCCTTCCCTGTTTTCTGATGCTCCTGTAAAAGTCCCTTTGGTAAACCCAAATAATTCCGATTCCAGTAGATCTTCCGGGATTGCTCCACAGTTTACCGCAATAAAAGGATTTGCAGCAAAAGAACCTTTGTAATGAATTGCCCTGGCAATTAATTCTTTCCCGGTACCACTTTCTCCCTGAATTAAGATACTTGCCCGGTTATTTTTCACACGTTCAATAATATCTATAATTTCCTCAAGCTTTTTAGAGCTTCCCACCATTCCTGCATATTCCTCATTAGTTTTAGAGTTCGAAACGGATTTTGATTTTGTTTTTTTATCAGAATTTGAAAGTGATTTAGTAACCGCATCAAGTAATTCATCTTTGGTAAAAGGTTTCGATAAATAATCTAATGCGCCAGATTTTATGGCTTCCAGGGCTCCGTCTATAGAGGGGTAACCCGTAATGACTAATTTAGGAATATTGGAAAAATGATCTTCAACATATTTCACCAATTCCATCCCATTCATTCCCGGCATACGTAAATCTGTAATGAGCAGGTGTACTTCGCTATTTTTTAAAATATCTATGGCTTCCAAGACAGAGGTAGCCTTATAAACGTGGTAATTTTCCTCTTTCAAATTGCGCTGTAAAACTTCCAGCATATCATAATCATCATCTACAATTAAGATATTTTCTCTTAAAGCCATATTATAATTTTATGGGGAGTTTAATGCTAAAAATAGTTCCTTTGGGTTTATTTTGCAAGGTAGTAATAGTTCCTTTGTGGCTTTTTACAATGCCATGTACCACGCTTAAACCCAATCCTGAACCTTCTCCAAGAGGCTTGGTAGTAAAAAATGGTTCAAAGATTTTTTCTTTATTTTTTTGTTCAATGCCCTTGCCTTCATCGGCGATTTTTATATAAAAGTGATTTTTGCTTTCTAAAACCTCTATTTTGATTACAGAATGCTCTGGAGAATGATAAATTGCATTAATGAGTAAATTGAATAAAACCTGCGTAAGTTGAATGGGATCTACCTGCGCTTTTAAGTTGGGGTTCGCGATGCTGTAAGATGTTTCAATATTTGCTTTTCTCAAATTGGGGCTTAGCAGCGATAAAGCTTGTGTAATAATTGGGTTAATGGGAATTACCTGGATGTCCTGTGGCATTTCACAAGAAAAAAGCATCAGTTTTTTTACGACTTCCCGTGAGTATATCGCGGCTTTAATGATTTTAGAAGCGTCCTGCCTGCTTTGTTCTTCTGTAGATTTACTTTCTATAAATTCAGCGAAACCCAAAATATTCCCCAACGGCGTGTTCAGCTCGTGGGCAATTCCTGCAGTAATTTCACTTAAAATAGACAACCTGTCGTTCCGCTCGGCGGTGCGTTGCAAAAGCTCCTCCTGTTTCCTCAACTGCTGGCGTTCAAAAAAAACAGCAATTTCATAGGTGACTTTATCCAATAGTCGCTGTTCGTCTATTAGAAAATGAGCTTTGGAAAGATCGGTAAAAGGATAATACACTTTTACATACCCTGTGTCTTTCTTAAAGATCTTAAATTCACTTTTTTGGTAGTGTGAACTCTCTGGGATAGGATTAGTTGTAAGATGCAAATTTCCTTTTTTTAACTCAACGGTCGCCAGTTCTGGAAAACGCCACGCATCTTTTAAGATTTTCAATACGGCGATTAAGGTTTTCTCTTCAGAATCTGTATGTTCACGAATAGCCGATGAAACCCGGTAGAGACAGGACAGTTCTTTAATTCGTTCCTTGAGCCGTTCTTCTATAGGAATATTTGCAGGCATATAGTTTTACATTTTAATTTTTTCCTAACAACAAACAAAGATAAGGGCATTTCCTGTTTTGGTGTTATATCTTTTATTTTTCGGGATTTTGAGATGGTTTTTATTTATTTACTACGGAATTATTGCTGAAAATAATTCATAAACTTTTGCTAAAAATAGTATGCTTTACAATTTGTAAAACTTGTTGGCGTTAAAGGGGTAGAAACAATTAAACCAAATCGAAAAATGAAAAATTTAAAGATCTTAAGTCTTGCAGCAGCAAGTTGTTTTACGTTTTATGCGTGTTCTGATGATGATGATAACATAGATAACACGCCAGATGTAGATTTAACTGAAACTGCTTTTACTGCAGACACGCACGTGAAAACTTCTAGCTTGCCACAACCTATTCTGGATTATATCACAGCAAATTATCCAGATAAAACTATTAGGGAGGTCGAGTTGGAAGAAAACAACAACTACGAGGTAGAGCTTTTAGATGGAACCGAACTTATTTTCAACTCCGCCGGTGAATTCCTGGGTGTAGATGATGATGGGGAAGATGATTTTGGTGATAGGGATATTGCTGCTTCAGAATTACCACAAAACATCAAGGACTTTTTAGAAAAGCATTATGCGGGAATTGCGGTTGAAGAAGCTGAAATTGAAAACAATGGAAACTATGAGGTAGAATTAGAAAATGATGTGGAAATCATTTTTGATGCCGATGGGAACTTCCTGGGACAGGCCGAAGATGAAAGCGGCTATGACGATAGTGATGATGAAGATATTGCTGTTGCAGATCTTCCGCAGGTAATTCAAGACTATATTGCCGATAACTATCCAGATCAAAAAATTATTGAAGCCGAAAGGGAAGACGATGGTTTTGAGGTAAACCTAAACAACGGGGTAGAATTAACATTTGATACCGAAGGAAATTTCCTGGAAGCCGAAGATAATAACGGTGATGACGACGATGATGATAATGATTAATTAGTATCGCTTGTAATACCAATTTCAAATAATTTAAAAAACGGCTGCAAGATTTAATTCCTGCAGCCGTTTTTGTTTATTGTAATAACTAAGATATATTATCTAAGCCTCATCGGCTATCTGTGGACCATATTTCCATTCCCGATACTTATCCAGGTCTTTTCTAATGTATTTTAAGCAGGCTGCAAAAACTGCTGCATCATCCAAATAACCAATCACCGGAATAAAATCTGGGATAAGGTCTATTGGTGAAAGCACATAGAGCAAAGCACCGCCCGCTGCAGAAATAACCATCCACGGTACATCTTTATATTGCCCATGATACCAGTCTTTTAATAGCGAAAAAAGATCCTTAAAATCCTGGTAGTATTCGTTTAATTTATCAAAATTTAGAAATTTAGAAAACAGGCTGTCTTCTTTCTGCATTAAATTATCTAAATTTTCTTTAGAAAAATTCTTCCGTCTCTTATCAAATTCCTCCTTTGCTCTTTCTTTTGAAAATTTCGCCATAGTACAATTGCTTTTCAGATGGTGAAAATATAAAAAGTAAAACTTTGTAACGATAAAGTTTGTCTAATATTTTTAATTCCTGAAGAGGATTAAATTCCGTCTGGCAGAGCCTATCGAAGCCTTTGTATTAATTTTACTAAATGTAAATTGATTATAATAGTACTTTTCAAAAGAGTAAAAGGTTTTATTTTTTCCAGCTGAAAAAAGTTATCCCAATTCTTTTTAGATTTGAAAATTATCTTTGTTTTAAGATTATGATCTAGAAAACTACAGCCTTATGAAAATATTGATTATTGAAGATGAACAGGATATGCTAGACACCATGAAGAATTTTCTCGAAAAAGAAAATTTTGTGGTGGAAACAGCTGTCAGTATTCTGGAAGCCCGGGATAAGATAGGCATTTATGAGTATGATTGTATTTTACTGGATATTAACCTAAAAGATGGCAATGGTCTCGAATTGCTAAAAGATCTAAAAGAAAAAGAGATAGAAGACGGTGTTATTATTGTTTCCGCTAGAAATTCTTTAGATGATAAGCTGGAAGGGCTTAACCTTGGTGCCGACGATTATCTTGCAAAGCCTTTTCATATGGCCGAGTTGAATGCCAGGGTGAAGGCCGTGCTTAGAAGGAGGCAGTTTAAAGGCGCCAATAAAATAAATATCGCAAATGTTAGTGTAGATTTAGATGAGCATACCGTTCACGTAGATGAAACAGAACTATCATTAAACCGAAAAGAGTTTGAGATTTTGCTGTTTTTCTGTTCCAATCAAAATAGATTGGTGAATAAAACCGCACTGGCAGAACACGTTTGGGGCGATCATATAGACCAGGCAGATAGTTTTGAATTTATTTATTCCCAAATAAAAAACCTTAGAAAAAAATTAAGTGTCGCAAAAGCAGAGTTAGAAATCAAAGCAGTTTATGGAATTGGTTATAAACTTGTGGTTTTATGAAATTACAAAACTACACGACCAGTTATTTTGCCGGGGTGCTACTAGTCTTGCTGAGCATTTGGGCGGTGATTTTTTACCTGGAAATGTTAGATGAGATTTACGATAGCCTGGATGACGGATTGGAAAATCAAAAGATGTTGGTAATTCAACGGGCCAAAGAACAAACAGATATTCTCAATAAACCGGAATTCGATGACGGCTCTTACACGATAAAAAAAGTCTCTCCCAACTACGGACTTCAGTTTAAAGATACCTACCGGGACACTTTAATGTATATGCAAAATGAAGACGATTTTGAACCCGTGAGAATGTTGGAAAGTGTCTTTAAATTAGATAATTCCTATTATAAAATAAAAATCGTGACTTCCATGGTAGAAGAAGACGATTTAATTGAAGATCTATTATTTTCTTTAATTATGCTCTACCTGGGGCTTATTGTAAGTATTTTGTTGCTGAATAATTTTATTCTAAAAAAAATTTGGAATCCGTTTTATTTGTTACTGAATCAATTGAAGGATTTTAGAATAGACAAAGACAAAACCATTACTACGAGTCCCTCGAAAATAGATGAATTTAATTTGTTAAATAAACGCATTGAGCAGATGCTTGGGAAATCTGTAGAAAGTTACAACAGCCAAAAACAATTTATTGAAAATGCGGCGCATGAGTTGCAAACCCCGTTAGCCATTAGTATTAATAAACTGGAATTACTGGTAGAAAACAATAATTTAACCGAAGATCAGATTGCGATGATCGCTTCTGCATTAAATAACCTGGAAGGACTCACCAGGATGAACAAGTCTTTACTATTACTTTCTAAAATTGAAAACAGCCAGTACGATGATGATGAAACTGTAAACTTGGCAGAAATAAGTAAAGAGTTAATTGAAGACTTTCAGGACTTGGCCACTCATAAAGGTATGAAGATTAATTTTGTAGAAGCTGGCAGCCTAAATATTAGCATGAACAGGCAGCTCGCACGGGTTTTAATAAGTAATTTATTCAAAAATGCTATTATTCACGGGGCTGAGGAAAATACTATTGAAGTAAAAGTGTCTAATGATAAATTTAGTGTGAGTAACGCCGGCCGAACAGAAGCGCTAAACCCAGACAAAATTTTTTCGCGTTTTCAAAGTATTAGGACCTCCAAACGCTCTAATGGCATTGGTTTGGCAATTTCTAAAGCAATTACCGAAAGATATAACCTTAATTTAAATTACGAATTTACCGGCAGGCATAATTTTTATATCACACGATAAAGTAATTGATTTTAATTCAGCATTTAACAGAAGTAGCCTGAAAATTTTTATTTTATAAAAACACTTTAAGTCTATAAATTCCATATTCTTTCCAGTTTTACATCCAATATTTGCTTAAAACATAAAACATAAAACATAAAACATAAAAAATAAAAAAATGAAAAAAGTATTTTTAATGGTGCTGGTATTAGCCCTGGGTTTTGTTTCCTGTGATGAAGACGATATGAGAAGCAATGATGTTCCTTCTGTTGTACTTAACGCTTTTAACGCAGAATTTTCTGATGCGAAAAAAGTAGATTGGGAACAGGTAGGTAATGATTATGAGGTAGAATTCGAAATCAAGAATGTAGAGCACGAAGCTTATTTGGATAGTGAAGGTAATTTACTGCGCTATAAAAAAGATATGTTGTACAGCGAGCTTCCTGAAAACGTAAAGTCTGCCATTGAAACCGATTTTAAAGATCGCAGGATCGATGAAGTGGAAATGCTTAATGTGGCCAATGAAATTTATTATCAGATAGAATTTGATGATATGCCAATGGATGAAAAAGTAATCTTTAATGAAGCTGGAACAGTAAATTCAGAGGTTCCGGTTTGGTAGGTTATTGCCATAGTCTATAGAAGAAGCTAAACCTAAGAACTTTTTCAGCAAAAAAATAAAATTGATACTCGTCCTTTTTTTAGCTAAGAAAAGGACGGGTTTTAACGCGTTTAGAAAAAAATAAATTATGAATAGAATAGTAACCGGGATTGTATTGGGAGTTTTATGTGTCGCCGGCTTGATCATGCTTTCGTTTAATAGTTTATCCAATGAAAATAAAAAGGACAAAAAGAAAACTTATAGTATAGTCACAGAGTGGCGTTTGCCAGAGGTTTTAGATGAGGTTTCTGGGATAGATTGGCTTGGAGATAATCGTTTAGCCTGCATTCAGGATGAAGATGGGGTGATTTTTATTTTTAATTTAAAAACTTCAAAAATAGAAAAGGAAATCACTTTCGCAGGTCACGGCGATTATGAAGACATACGGGTGATTGATGAAGATGCTTACGTTTTACGAAGTGACGGCACTATTTTTAAGGTGAGTAATTTTAGGAAAATTAATAAGACAACCACCAAAATAGAAACATTTTTAACCGAAGATCATAATATGGAAAGCCTGGCGAGGGCTAAAAATGATAAGGCATTACTGCTCGTTCCCAAAAACCGCGAGCCAGAAGATGATTCATATAAAGGGATTTATAGATTTTCTTTAGCTGAAGATAAGCTGGAAGAAACACCCATTCAGAAACTGCAAATGAAAGATCCCCTGCTGGCCGATTTAAAAGGAAAACTGCGCAAAAAACTTCAACCCTCTGCCGTGGGATTGAACCCGGTTAGCAAAGAATATTATATTTTAGATGGAAGGTCTAAGCGTTTAATTATCGCTAATGAAGATTTTAAATTAAAGAAACTTCACTTTCTGGCAAAGAAAGATTTTAAACAGGCCGAAGGTATAACGTTTAGCGAAGATGGCACCGTTTATATTTCCAATGAAGGGAAGGGAGGCAAGGCCAACATCTTAGAAATAGCTTTAAAATAAACTTATGGGAGAATCGACAGCAGATAATGCTAATGTAAAACAGAGTAAAGCGCCGCTAATCATTTCTGTGTTAATTGTGGTTGTTCTGGTTGGGGGGTATTTTTTTATTCCGGGAATGGGGGATTTTTTCGACCGTGCCTGGGAAGTGCTAAGCAGTAATGATGAAGAACGCATAGAACAATGGGTTTCTAATTTTGGTTGGTTTGGTCCTATTGTATTGATTCTCGCAATGATTGCGCAAATGTTTTTACTGGTAATTCCCTCTGTCGCCTTAATGATTGTTTCCATTTTAGCTTACGGCCCGGTAGGCGGTAGCCT
Organism: Salegentibacter echinorum; assembly: GCF_900129445.1. Taxonomy (GTDB): domain Bacteria; phylum Bacteroidota; class Bacteroidia; order Flavobacteriales; family Flavobacteriaceae; genus Salegentibacter; species Salegentibacter echinorum. Next base: position 4,897 of record NZ_FQVT01000024.1, on the reverse strand, counting down.
TATAATTTTTGCGGCTATTTTTTGCGCTTCTTCGGTAGGCTATTTCATTGGAGGGTATTTTGGTCAGGTAATCGTAGATAAATTAATAGGCCAAAAATCTGAAAAAAAGATTAGTGATTTTTTAGACGATTATGGCTTTTGGGCGGTAATTGTTACCCGGCTAAACCCTTTTCTAAGTAATGATGCCATAAGTTTTGTAGGCGGGATTTTAAAAATGGGATATTGGAAATTTATTGGCGCCACGCTCCTGGGTATTGCACCATTAACCATTTTTATCGCCATTATTGGCGACAGTACAGATCAATTAAAAACCGGTCTCCTTTGGGGCTCTTTGGTTAGTCTTGTTATTTTTGGGCTGTATGTATATTGGGATAAGAAGAAGCGAAAAGAAAACCATAAAAAGGATTAAAAATTACTCAATTTTAAGCTTATACTTATCCAAAAGACCGGAAACTTCGGAAAGTAAAAATTTTGCACCTTTAAGTTGGTTGTTTTCCGGGTCAATACTATAATTCACCGCTTTTTTAAAGTCGGCTTTTTCTAATTTTGTTTGCTGAAATACTGCGTTTAGAAGATCACAATTTTTGAAGATCGCATTATTTAAATTCGCTTTGGCGAAATCTACATTGTGCAATTTAGAACCAGAAAAATCGGTTTTTGGAAGGTTTAAGTTGAAAAAAGTGGAGTGGCTAAGGTTGCAATCTTTAAAGCCGAAAGAAAGTGCGAAAGCTTCACACTGTTCAAAATTAAGTCCCAGCATCTTACAATTTTCAAAATTACAGTCCTGAAAAGAAGTATTGATAAGTTTTACATTGCTCAGGTCGCAGTTCGTAAAATCACATTCAATAAATTGACTTTTTGAAAGATCACAATCTGCAAGATTACAAGCGGTAAATGTGCATAATTCATAACTTCCCGTTTTAAAAAGCTCCTGACTAAAATCTTTATTCTGAAAATTTTCCTCCTCTAAATATAGCTCGTTCATCCTGGCATATCATTTCTGCAAGATTAATCAAATTTGTTGATTTCACCTTCATTGAATCTTTAGGATTTGAGATCAAAAATTTGTCTCGAATATTCTTTGTCTATTAAGTTTTTCACTCCATTTCCTTTAAAATTAGCACCGGTACGGTAGGGTTGAAATCAATTTCCTCTGTAAATTGCTGAGAAAAAAGCTTGCTAAAAAAACCTTTTTTCCGTTTAAAGAGGGCTAAAAAACTACTTTCCCTACTTTCTATAAAAAGATGGATGCCGGTGGTTAAGGTAGTTTGCGAAAGTTGGTGGAAGCTCAATGCTATTCCGGGAAAATAAGCTTTTAGGCTTTCTTTATTTTTTTCTTGTGTCTCGCTCAAACTTTTCCTGGAATCCTCAATGTATAAAACCCTTATGGCTGCATTTAAGCTGACGGCCAATTCCCTAAGCGGTGTGACTTCTTTATTTTTAATAGCAAACTTATAGTTGGTGGGAAAAACAATCTCTGGTTTTTCTGTAGGTGCGTTTGTTAAATTTTCTGGCAAAATAAGAAAGGAGCAATTTTGTATTACATCTGTAACTTCAGAAATCTCATTTTCAAAAGCTGTATTAATGGAAACTTTGGCGCCGTGAGCGGCCATTAAAACTAAATCTATGTTATGTTGATCTACGGTTTCCTGAATAGCTTTTGTCAAATCTTTTTTTGAAGAAATAACTTCAAATTTATGCTGCAGGTTTTCTTTTCTAAAATTTAAACCCTGTAAAATTTTCTGCAACCCCTTTTCAGATTCCAATTTGGCATCTTCCGATTCACCTTTTTTCGTTTTAGGAAAACTTAAACGATTGGAAGCTTCATAAGTATTTAGAATAAAAAATGTACAGGGAATATCCCTATAAAGATTTAAGCCATAAACCAACGCGTTCCACGCATGCTTGCTAAAATTTGTGGGAACAAGTACTTTTTTTTCCATATATTTATTCGTTATGCATTAACACTCTTTATTATTTCAGTAAAAATCATATCAGGATCTTCAACGTAAATATAACGATAGCATTTTAATCTTCTTAAATTTATCGCCGAAGAGAGTTTCAGGGAAATAGAATAAGGAAAAAGAGCATTGAGAATAGAAAATAGAGGAAAGATAAAAGAATAAAGAAAAAAGGTAAAATGAAATTGAATTAACCCGGAATATTCAAGAGATTAACCTCAATGCTCCACAGCGACTAAGTTTTACCAACATTTTTGATACTCAAAAATGGGTGTAACTAAGTCGGGGTTAACCGCCGAAACACTGTTTTTTATATTACTTTATGAATAATGGCGGTTAAAAAGCGCGACAGAATTCTTTATTCCTATCGCGCTTTTTAGGCTTCTACAGAAATTTTCCGCAGAAAAAGATTATTTACTCATTTCGGTAAAATGTTTGTAAAATCCGGGGATTGTTTCGATACCCTTTAAGTAATTCCAAACGCCAAAATGCTCGTTAGGGGAGTGGATGGCATCGGTATCAAAGCCAAAGCCCATGAGGATAATTTTGCTTTTTAGCTCCTGTTCAAAAAGGGAGACAATGGGAATACTGCCCCCGCTGCGCTGCGGAATTGGCGTTTTGCCAAAAGTATCTTCGTAAGCCTTGCTGGCCGCCCGGTAGCCAATCGTATCTATAGGGGTCACATAGGGATAGCCGCCGTGATGCGGTGTCACTTCTACTTTAACCGATTTTGGTGCGATGCTTTCCAAATGTTTTTTAAATAGCTGGCTAATCTCTTCCCAATCCTGATTTGGCACCAGGCGCATAGAAATCTTTGCATAGGCTTTTGCCGGAAGTACGGTTTTAGCGCCTTCTCCAATATAGCCGCCCCACATTCCGTTTACATCTAAAGTAGGCCTAATAGAGGCGCGCTCTAAGGTGGAATATCCTGCTTCGCCGTGCACATCACCAATGTCAATTTTTTCCTTGTATGCTTCTTCATCATAAGGAGCTTCGGCCATTTTCTTGCGTTCTTCTTTACTTAGTTCTTCAACTTTATCGTAGAATCCCGGGATGGTGATATGGTTATTCTCATCGGTAAGGGAAGCGATCAATTCTGAAAGGATATTGATAGGATTTGCCACTGCACCTCCATACAAGCCGGAATGTAAATCGCGGTTTGGCCCGGTAACTTCAACTTCCATATAGGAGAGTCCGCGCAATCCCGTGGTAATAGAGGGGGTGTCTTTAGCGATCATTCCCGTATCTGAAATAAGGATAACATCATTGGCCAGTTTTTCTTTATTTCTTTCTATAAACCAGCCTAAATGTTCACTTCCCACTTCTTCTTCCCCTTCAATCATAAATTTTACATTACAGGGCAATTTGTCATTTTGCGTCATGTATTCCAGGGCTTTCACGTGCATAAACATCTGCCCCTTATCATCACAAGCTCCACGAGCATAGATGGCACCTTCGGGATGAATTTCACTTTCTTTGATCACCGGTTCAAAAGGCGGGGAGTCCCAAAGATCTAAGGGATCTGGTGGTTGCACATCATAATGTCCATAAACCAGGACCGTGGGTAGGTCTTTGTCGAATATTTTTTCACCATAAACCACGGGATGACCCGGGGTTTCGCAAATCTCTGCAGAATCACAGCCGGCTTCCAATAATTTTTTCTTTACCGCTTCAGCGGTTTTTAACATATCATCTTTGTAGTTGGAATCGGCACTTATGGATGGAATTTTCAGTAAATCAACGAGTTCGGAAAGAAAGCGATCTTTATTTTTCGCGATGTAATCTTTAATATCTGCCATAGTTACATTTTTATTAGAGATAAAGATAAAAAAAAAATTTCCAGACTATTTGTGAATTGAAACATTTATGTATATTTGCATCCGCTTAGTTAAAGCAATACATATTGAATGCGGGCGTGGTGGAATTGGTAGACACGCTAGACTTAGGATTTAACCAAACGGTTGTTCTTAAAATATTGTTAAAATGCGGGTGTGGTGGAATTGGTAGACACGCTTGACTTAGGATCAAGTGCCTCACGGTGTGAAGGTTCGAGTCCTTTCACCCGCACAAAAGCCGGAGAGAAATCTTCGGCTTTTTTATTTTAAACAACACAGTTTTTACTTAATTTTTTGACTTGGGTACAACATAGGTACAACATTTGCCCATTTTAAGAACTGCATTTGTATTGTTAACGATTACTTCTATTTAGTCCTGAACCTTATTAAGTTCTCTAAAAATTCATAGATTTAAGGAAACTGAACCTCATTTTTCTTTAGTGAGTAGTTTATTATCATACAATGAACTCGTTTAAACTTTCTCCATTGGCTGAAAAATTGTCCTTTTACGCCCATTTTTTGTCTTCTTATCCTTCCATCAAAAGACTACGGCATAAAGTTAACGCTTCTACCACCACTCATTTATTCCATTTCCTTTTGAGCCAAGATTTTAGCTTCCGTTTGGTTCCAGCTTAAATATTTATTGTTTAACTAAATCAAACCTTATGTATTTATCAAATTTGGAGACCGAAACAGGTGGCGTCATCACTCCGAAATAGCCATTTCAACCGTTTATGGAGCTTTTAATGCTTTTTTAGATTCTTTCAAAACCAATCTCTAACTCCTTTGAATATGGGGGATTTTAAATCGATATTTGGTTTCATATTATTGAGTAGAATTTTCCTAATAAATTGTGCCCACCTGTTTGCGGTTATTGCCACTTGTCGGATCAGTTAACGCGATGCTGCCGACTTAGTAGTATGCGCCCCACCAACTACATCTTTTAATTTAGCGTAATTTTATTATCTATTTTTTTATAACAAAATCATGTTCAGTCTAGTTGTAATTTTTATAATTCTGAGGATAGAGATTCCGGATATTTTTATGGTTGATGGACATAATATTCTCCAGGGTATATTTAAGCCACTCATATGGATTCAC
>NZ_FQVT01000025.1 GCF_900129445.1 Salegentibacter echinorum | reverse complement strand
ATATAAGTTGAACAGAAGATATTTTGGAGACAAAATATTTGACAGGCTAATAATAGCAAGCATTACAGCAAGTGGACACTAAACGGATATACAATATATTTTTTAAATAATAATAAAATGAAGCATAATTTTTCTTTTTTTAAATATCTAATCGTCCTTCTTTTCGCAGGTGTAGTAACCGGATGCAGCCAGGATGATGAGTTTTTGATAGATCCACCTAATATTGCACAGGGAGAACAGCAATTACAAGATACCCTAACGATGGGAGAGGAGCTTTTGTTGAGTCCGAAATTCAGCAATACTAAAAATTCTACTTTTGAATGGACCGTAGATGGAGAAATAGTTGGTAACGATTCAACTTATGTGTTTATTCCTGAAACCCGGGGCACGCATGAAATAAGTGTACAAGCTATGAACGATGGTGGGGAAGCTGCCCTTACTTATAATATTCATAGCTGGGGAGCTTTTGAGAATGGATTTTACCTAATTAACGAAGGTTGGTTTGGGCACGGTACCGGTACGGTAGGTTTTTACCGCTATGACACCCAGCAATTAGAGGACAGTGTTTATGTAAAGACAAATCCAAACAAAGATTTTCTTCCCATGAATTCTACGTTGGAATTTGGAACCGTTTACAATGAGAAGTTGTATTTGTTATCTAAAGTTGGAGGGCCTGTAGTGGTTGCCAATGCCTATTCGCTAAAAGAGGAACAAAGGATTGCATCACAGGCGGGAAATGACTGGCGCGCATTTTTAGGAATTTCAGCAACCAAAGGATTGTTGAGTTCCAGCGATGGAATTCATAATATCAATCTTGAAACCCTTCAAATAGAAGGCAAGATACCCGGAATTTCTGGACAGGTAGGAGATATGGAAAAAGTGGGTGATTATATATTTGTTTTATCGCAAAGGGAAGGTGCAGTTATTTTTAATGCCACAAGTTATGAAATTGAAAAGCGTATTCCGGGGATGGTTTTAGGTTTCGCCAAAACCGCAGACAACAATATTTGGGTTGCCGGTGACAAAAAATTAATTAAAATTAACCCTAATAACCTTGAAACAGAAGAAATAGAGCTGAGCTTTAGCGCCTATGGTAGCTGGGGAGCCTGGCATCCAAGCTCCATTACGGCTAGTGACAAGGCTGTTTTTATTGCTAAAAACAGCTCTTTTAGTGGTGGAAAGGAGATTTACAAGTATGAGGATGATGTTGCCTCCCTGGAAAAAGCATTTATTCAACTTCCGGAAAATGAAGTGTTTTATGGTAAAGGCCTGGCCTATAATCCAGATACAAAACAGTTGATAATACGAACTGTGCGGGAAGGATGGGGAGAAAATTTTAGTTATAATAAACTTCACTTCTATAATACAACCTCCGGTAATTTAGATAAAACCGAAAGTTACGAAGGCTATTATTTCCCGGCAGCTCCTGTATTTCATTAAAATTTAATCTTTTTAGCGGGGAAGAAACACCTCCAGTAATTATAATTAAAAAGGCTATTTCAAAACTGTAAAAGTTTGAAACAGCCTTTTTTCTTTTAACCTAAATATCTTTAATTATTTGTAGCAAGAGAAGCCTACATTATTTCGCCATTTATATAAACTATATAATTGAATATTTTTTACCAACTACTGCGTTAAAAAATAATACAAGATGCTTTTTTTATTGTGATTTTCATTGAATGTTCAAAATCTATGATATTTTAGTCTTTAATGGTTTAGTGCGGTACAATTCCACTACCGTATTAAAATTAATAGCATCATTAACTTCATAGAAATAATCTAATTGCCATTTTTGAGTTTGTTCAGCTTGTTTACTTCTCGCAATATCCCAATTTGGATAAACGCGAAATGCCCTTTTTCCTTCTTTATACTGTGTTGAAATTATACCTTTTTTTATCAACACAGATTTGGGAAACACAAATTGTCCCAACTTGTTATAGGCTCGTACGTTTACAATATAAAAATCGATAGAATCAGATTCAAAAAAGGGCTCAATGATTCCGTTTCTATTTCGTTTCCAGAAAGTTACAAATTGACCCAGTTTTTTAGCGGTGATTTTTGCATTTCTAGCAACAATTTTTCTTCCGTTTAATTCAAATTGACATGCACCATATTCTTTACTTTCCGGTTCGGGTTTAAAGTCTGAAATTAGAAGACCACATTTATCATAGACTTCTGTTTGGATTTGGTTGAGGTTATTATCCATTTATTTTACTCCGCGATTATTAACTTAAATTCCTAATGTTTCCAGGTGTTTTATCTTATGATAAATAAGGGCGGCTTTTATACAGCTTTTTAATTCTTCTATGGGGATTTCCTGATTCAAAGGAAAGATAAGTGCTCGTTTCTTTTCATATTGAAATTTATGATCAAAAATCAATCTAAAGGTATCCACAAGCCTGGTGGTACATTGAAAATACATGGCAATTTGGTCGGGTGCTTTTTCTTTCCAATCTATGCGTAAGGTGCTCCCATTTTTGGTGATAAAACTTGGTTTGCCCCATTTTAAAGTTTCTTCCAATTTGGGAATTCCTTCGGTTTCCCTGGCTGTTTTTATTACCAATGTCCGTAGCTTTTGCATTTCATCACGCACAGAATGGGGGTAACTAGCAAAGGTTTTTTCTACTTTGGGATCTGTTTTTAATTCCATTTTTTCTGCTAGATTTTAGTAAACCTAAAATTAATTGTTACTAAATGGGTGAATTTTTTCATGATTGTTCCCAAGCGACTAAAAGTAGATAATTTGCGAAGATAGAACTATAAATTAATGAAAATATAATTACGTAAAATTGTGGAGTATTGTTGCATTTCAGGAGTTTTACGTTCTAAGAAGTCTAATTGTAATTAGGATTTGCCGGGGCATTAGACCATAAAAGATATTCCCCGCCTAGTTGTACCATTTTATCTTTCCAGAAAGAACTGTATGGGCGTTCAATAATATCCTTAGAATCTTCATTGGTCGTAATAATCCAGGAATGTGTTGTAAGCTCTTCATCTAATTGCTTCGCGTCCCAACCCGAATATCCCAGAAAAAATCTAATTTCATTTTTACTAATTAGATCCTGACTAATAAGTTCTATTACTGCTTCAAAATTTCCACCCCAGTAAATACCATTTGCAATTTCAACACTATCTGGGATGAGTTGTGGCACTTTGTGAATAAAGTACAAATTATCCTGTTCTACAGGACCGCCGTTGTAGATTTTAAAACTTGAAGAGAGTTCAGGGATAAGGTCTTTAAGATTAAGGTCTAACGCTTTGTTGAGAATAAAACCTACAGATCCGGCATCAGAATGATCGGCAAGTAACACTACAGAGCGATTAAATGCGACATCTCCAATTATGGAAGGTTCTGCAACCAATAAATGGCCTTTTGTTGGTTTTATAGCAATCATTTAAGCATTATTTTAAACTAAACTACTATTAATTTAAAAAAAATCAAATTAAAATGTAAATTATTTTAACTAAAAAAAGCCTCTCGAAAGAGAGGCTTTCTGTGCTTTACTAATATAAAATATTAGTTTACAGCTTTTTGTAAATCTGCACCAGCTTTAAATTTAACTACATTTTTAGCAGCAATTTTAATAGTTTTTCCGGTTTGTGGGTTTCTTCCTTCACGAGCAGCTCTTTTAGATACAGACCAAGATCCAAATCCTACTAAAGAAACACGATCACCTTTTTTTAATGATCCTTCTACGTTTTCAAGAAATGACTCTAAGGCTTTTTTAGCAGCTGCTTTAGAAATTCCAGCATTCTCAGCCATTGCGTCAATTAAATCTGTTTTGTTCATAATTTGAATTTTAAATAAATTGTTGGTTAAACATTTCGTTAAATTGCTCTACAAATTTATATGGATTTCTCGGCCACACAAGGAACATCAAGGGAAATGCTGAATATTGTTAATAACTAAGGCTTTTTGTTAATAAAGAATCCGGATTTTAGTTGATTTTTTACCGCTTCAACAACCATAAGGGCTTAGCGTAGTTTTGCATCTTCAGAAAAATGATAACCGTTCAAAAGTGATTTTACTTCCATTTTCGTTTTTCCAGGTAGTTGCATCTCCTCTATGATTAAAAAACCGCCCTTAGCGGCAACTTTTAGTTTTTTATCTTCAACTTTTATGGATCCAAAATCAAGATTATGAGTATTCGTTTCTTTGCTACAATGGAAGATCTTAACCTTCACTTCTTTTTTATTATTAATTAAGAAACTCCAGGCGGCGGGATATGGATTTAAACCCCTAATTAGATTGTAAACCTGATCTAAGGATTGTTCCCAGTTAATTTTGGTATTTTCCCTATCTAACTTTGGCGCACCTTTTAATTGATTGTTTGCCGGTTGCGGTGTGGGGGTGAGGTTTCCTTTGGCAATAAGTTGAAGTGTTTCGGTGACTAGTGTGGCACCTCTTTCCATCAATCGGTCGTGCAATTCCCCAACCGTCTGTGTAGGTTTAATTTCAACTTCATCCTGCAAAATCATGGCTCCCGTATCTATCTTTTCATCCAGGAAAAAAGTAGAAACTCCTGTTTTTTTCTCGTCATTTATAATCGCCCAGTTTATAGGCGCAGCCCCGCGATATTGAGGCAGGAGGGAAGCGTGTAAATTGAAGGTGCCATATTTAGGTAAATCCCATACTACTTTAGGCAACATTCTAAATGCTACGACCACCTGCACATTTGGAGTTAAAGCTTCTAATTCTTTTAAAAATTCTGGATTCTTTAAGTTTGTAGGTTGTAGTACAGGTAAACCTTTGTCTCGAGCGTATTGTTTTACGGGGCTTTCCTGAAGTTTTCTTCCTCTACCTGCTGGCCTGTCTGGTGCGGTGATTACTCCAACTACGTGGTAATTAGCTTCAATTATACTTTTAAGGCTGGCCACGGCAAAATCTGGCGTGCCCATAAATACTATTCTTAAATCTCTCATTGCTTGTTTAGTTTATATCTGTTGGTAGCCACCGGTTTGATTATTTCTTTATCCAGTAATAACCTTAATACTTCTAAAACCTGGTTTTCTTCAAATTGAAGTTGCCGGGTGAGTTCGCGGGAAGTGAGGCTACTTTCTCTTAATGCTGCTGCAATCTGCAAATAAATAGCATTCTTAAGTTGTCGGGTTAAAACAGGAGTGTTTTTTTTACAAACCGAGCAAATACCGCAGGCTTTAGAGCTCTTTTCTCCAAAATAGGCTAAGAGTTGCTGACTTCGGCATAGTTTATCATTTTCAAGATAATTGAGCACGGCAGCAATTTTTTCCTGTTTCGAACTGTGATACTGTTTAATGTATGGAGCTAGCGGATAGATGGTTGAATCGTCTTCTCGTGGCACTAAAAAACGAATGCTTGCATCGTGTTCAGCATATGTATATTCCAAAATTTCATCTTTTTCTAAGTCTTCTAAGAAGGACAGGGCTATTTCTTGCTTAATAGCTAATTTTTTACAAACCGAACCCAAATTTATGAAAACCCTGTTTTCTAAAATACCACCATAGGTACGTAAAAGAGCCTTTACAAAATACTCGTATTTCGCATTGTTCTCCAGGTAATACTGAAGTTGTTTTCCAGAGAGCGTAAACTGAACACTTGTTTTTTTATGAAATTCTCGCGAAAGTTTAAGAATGCTACAACGGTCCAGGAGTTGTAAAGCCTGGTAAGTTTTAATAAATGGCAGTTCGTATTGCGCACAAAATTCAGAAAAACTAAAATTATGCTCTGTGTCTTCTCCTTCCCCATAAGCGATCCTAAAGTAGGAATTTAGTTTTTTGTAAACTAAGCGCACATCTTCCAAATGTGGAAGGTGAACTAAAAATTGATTTTTTAAAACGGGAATATCGCTTTTGTTGGTAAGGATAATAGCTGAAGATATCTCGCCATCCCTTCCGGCCCGGCCTGCTTCCTGGAAATAGCTTTCCAGGGATTCTGGTAGGTTTAAGTGAATTACCTGTCTCACATCTGGTTTGTCTATGCCCATCCCAAAGGCAGTAGTGGCAACCATAATTTGATTTTTATTCGCTAACCATTCTTTTAGTTTCTTTAATTTCTCAAGGTTTGATAAACCACCGTGAAACGCGTCTGCCTTAAAACCTTTCTTATTTAGTAGTCCTGTTATTTCCTGAGTTGCTTTTCGGTTTCTAACGTAGATAATTCCGCTTTGTTTTCCTGTACCGAGCAGTTGATAAAGTCGGTGGTATTTATCCTCGGTAAGTTCTACGCGATAAGCAATATTAGGCCTAAAAAAAGAATCTTTAAGAACTTCAATATTTTCCAGTTCCAACTGCTTTGTAATGTCTTTAACCACTTCTGGAGTAGCAGTAGCGGTTAATGCGACAAAGGGGGTAGTGGGTATTATTTCTTTTAACTGAACAATATTGCGGTAAGCGGGTCTAAAATCGTGGCCCCATTGTGAAATACAATGCGCCTCATCTACAGCGATCAGGTTTACGTTCATTAATTTTATACGCGCCCTAACCAGATCTTGCTGAAGCCTTTCGGGAGAGAGGTAAAGAAATTTATAATTTCCGTAGATACAATTATCTAATGCGGTGTCTAAACTTTTAAAATCCATGCCTCCCGTTAAAGCCATGGCCTTAATTTGCTTTTGCTTTAAAGCCGCCACCTGGTCTTCCATAAGTGCAACCAAAGGAGAAACTACAATGCAAATGCCTTCCTGCATTAAAGCAGGTACTTGAAAACAGATAGATTTTCCACCGCCGGTGGGCATTAATGCCAACACATCTTTTCTTGCCAGCAGCTTCTCAATAACCAGCTCCTGTAAACCTCTAAACCCGGGATGACCCCAGTATTTTTCTAATATGTGTTGCGCTTCCTGCAAATAACTGAAATCAGATTTTGTTTAAAATAAATTCTACCCTTTCTTCAATGGGAACTTTAGGAACTTCTATAGTAGAATATCCAAAACTTTTATAAGTTTGAAAGAGGAATTTCGATATGGTTTGAGCATCCCGGTAAGATTCATAGCGCTCATTATCGCACTGGTAAATTTCTTCCCAGGGTGGCAAAATAAACACCTTGTCATAACAATGTGATTTGCAAATTTCGCTAAAATACTCGGGGTACTCGCTTTTAAAGTAATTCATATAAGCCAGCACATCGGGCAGGCCACGATCTATAAATACCTTATCGGCACCTAACATATCGGCCTCTTTAAATTGTATCCTTCTTCCTTCCAGCAATTTTTCACTGAAAAGTAAAGGTCTTTCCAGAAATAATTGACTTATTCCTTGTTTTTGAGCTTCTAAAGTCACTTGTCTGGAAATTTCATGAAGGCACTCGTAACCTTTCTTTTCCAGCTGGCGGATTATAGAAGATTTTCCGGTACCGGGGCCACCGGTAAGTACGATTTTTTTAGTTTTCACGTGGCAAATTTCGACATTTGGATTTAATTATAAAAATGAATGCAATCATGTATCTTTGCGCTTTTAAAATATGTTGACAATTATGAGTGAATCGAATGATCCCGAAGAATTTTATAAAAAATTAGAATCCCAACTTAAAGATACCTCTCTATGGCCCAATGAATATTTATATAAGTTTATTGTTCCTACAGAAACACATCAGGTAAAAGTGATTGAGGATATTTTCGATAATATGGGAGCCGTAATTAATACCAGGAAATCTAAGAAAGGAACTTATGTAAGTGTTTCCATAAATGTAAAAATGAAAAATCCTGAAGCAGTTATTCAAAAATATCGCGAAGTAGGGGAGAAAGTTGAAGGCGTGATTTCACTATAATTCTTTCATCTCTAAGTGTGATTTTTGAAACGATACCGAGATAAAAATAGGTTTTTTAAGAAACTTTTCACTTTTAATAGGTGATTTAAACCGCGATGATTATTTTTTATCTGAATTAAAATCTGCAATATTCGTTTTATAACAGCACTTTTACAGACTTGGATAAAATAATTTTATCAATCCGAATAATATTTAGTATTTTGCGGCGATTAACTTCTACAGCAAAGTATCACCTAATATAATATAATTTTGACGCATCCATTAGAGTATAACTCCGAAAGGAGCAATTTAATTATTCCTGAATACGGAAGACATCTTCAAAAAATGGTAGAACATACCGTAGCGATTAAAGATGATAAAGAACGCGCCCGCATGGCAAAATCTATAATCGCAGTTATGGGTAATATGAATCCCCATCTTAGGGATGTACCCGATTTTCAACATAAATTATGGGATCAATTATTTATAATTAGTGATTTTAAATTGGATGTGGAGTCTCCATTTCCAAAACCAACCCGTGAGATGCTGGAAGAGCGTCCCGAAATGTTGGAGTATCCACAAAACTTTCCAAAATATCGTTTCTACGGAAATAATATAAACCGTATGATCAACGAAGTGAAAGATTGGGAAGAAGGTCCGCTTAAAGAAGGCCTGGTGCTTACCATAGCCAATCATATGAAAAAATCTTACCTTAACTGGAATAGGGATGCGGTAGAAGATGATGTGATTTATGATCATCTTTTTGAATTAAGTGGCGGAAAAATAAATCTTAAAATCACAGATGAGGATCTTAGCCAGGCCTCAAATTTAATTCGTGGTCCAAAAAAGCATCACAAATCAAATAATTCCAAAAAATCTAACCGAAAAGGGCGTAAACGCTATTAATAATATTTTCTTTCATGGGAACTTTTCAAATTGAAGGCGGGCAGCAGCTTAGTGGAGAAATAGAGCCACAAGGTGCTAAAAACGAAGCCTTGCAGATACTTTGTGCCGTACTTTTAACTTCAGAAGAAATTACAATTAGCAATGTTCCAGATATTCTGGATGTGAATAAATTAATTCAATTGCTCAAAAATCTTGGGGTTAAGGTAAAAAAACTTAAATCTGACACTTATTCTTTTAAAAGTGATGAGCTAGATTTAAACTATCTTGAGAGTGAACAGTTTAAAATAGACGCTAGTGGTTTAAGAGGTTCTATCATGATTGTAGGGCCGCTTTTGGCAAGGTTTGGAAAAGGATATATTCCAAGGCCAGGAGGTGATAAAATTGGTCGCCGAAGGTTAGACACCCACTTTGAAGGATTTATTAAACTTGGTGCCGAATTTAGATATAACAAAGAGGAGCGTTTTTATGGGGTAGAAGCACCCAATGGGCTTAAAGGTGAGTTTATGCTTCTGGAAGAAGCATCGGTAACAGGAACAGCAAATATTATCATGGCTGCCGTTCTTGCCGATGGGACTACGATTATTTATAATGCAGCTTGTGAACCATATTTGCAACAGCTTTGTGTTATGCTGAATGAAATGGGTGCAAAAATTAACGGAGTAGGTTCTAATTTATTAAGCATTGAAGGAGTAAAAGAATTACAGGGCTGTAAACATCGTGTTTTGCCAGATATGATTGAAATTGGTTCCTGGATTGGGCTGGCCGCAATGACCCGTAGTGAAATTACCATTAAGAATGTACGCTGGGATATGCTTGGAATTATCCCTACCACATTTAGAAAATTGGGAATTACTATAGAGCGCCGGGAAGATGATATTCATATTCCTGCTCATACCAACGGGTATGAAGTGCAAAGTTTTATAGATGGTTCCATTATGAATATTAGTGACGCCCCGTGGCCGGGATTTACACCAGATTTGCTTAGTATTTTGCTGGTAGTAGCTACCCAGGCAAGAGGGAGTGTGCTAATTCATCAAAAAATGTTTGAAAGTAGATTGTTCTTTGTAGATAAATTAATTGATATGGGAGCTAAGATCATTCTATGTGATCCACACCGGGCTACCGTAATTGGTCACGATTTCAAATCTCAGCTTAAAGCAACAACCATGACTTCTCCAGATATTCGTGCGGGCGTTTCTTTACTCATCGCAGCACTTTCGGCTAAAGGAACTTCAACCATTCACAATATAGAACAAATAGATAGAGGTTATGAAAATATAGACACGAGGCTTAGGGCTTTGGGTGCTCATATAGAAAGAATCGATTAGGTTTCGAAAAAGTTCAAGGTTTAAAGTTCAAGGTTAATAAGTCCACAGTTAGCAGTCGCAGTTGGCAGCTGGTAAGACTTACAATTTAGGCCAAAACGGCAAAACAGATTTCACGAAAAGAAGGCGCAAAGCTTGCAAAAGGAAGTCTAAAGTTTCAAATTCAAGGTTTAAAGTTAAATCACGTATCCAATATTAAAGATCATAGTGGGCAGTGAAATTCTGATAACTCATAACAGATTGGCAAACTCCTTCGTTGTCCACGATGACCAGGCTAAACAACAAACTACAAACAACAAACATTCTAAAAACGACCTTTCGAATTGCTCCCAAACCGACAACCGAAAACCCACAACTGAAAACTATCCCTACGCTTCTGATTTGGCTTTTTTCTTATGTTCCTTATAATTAAAAAGGTTTTGCTCCTTGATCATTTTAGTGGTTTTTTCGGGTAACATGGCTTCCCAACCTTCTTCCCCTTCACTAATCATTTCCAGTACTTCCCTGGAGTAAACATCTAAGATTTTAGGGTCGTAGTCTTTAATATCCTCCACGCGTCCGTTGTATTTAAAGAATTTGTAGAGCTCTTTCATCCTGGGGTGTACTTTAAGATTTTCACTGGTAGAAATCTCACCGGTTTCAGGATCTTTAAGTGGATATAAATATACTTTAAGGTCTTTAAAAAATAGTTTCCCAAAGGCCTCCAATATACCGCCACTTAAATGCCTGTAATACTTTTCATCAAAAACATCAACCAAATTATTAACGCCCATGGTTAATCCCATACGTTGCTTTGAATACCTGGAGAAGTATTCTACGACGCGATAATACTCCTGGAAGTTGGAAATCATTACCGTTTGTCCCAACGAACATAATAATTTTGCCCTATCCATAAAGTCACGTTCGTCAATTTCTCCTTCGGCGCGAAGATTGGAAAGGGTGATTTCAAAAATAACTTCGGTATTCTCTTTTTCAACTTTATTCTCCCTTAGAAATAACTCCAGCGATTGGTTGTACATATCCATGTTCACTTTTGTCACCGGTCTAAAACTACCACGTAAGGCAAGGATATTTTTTTTATATAGAATTTTTGCAGGAAGTATATTATTGCCTTCCGGAGAAAACATTACGGCATCGGTCATATTGTTTTTAACCAATTGTAGGCTCATTAAGCGGTTATCTACCCCCTCAAACCTGGGCCCACTAAAGTTGATAGTATCAATCTCAATTTGGTCTTTGTCTATATGATCGTATAAATAGCGAAGTAATTTTTTAGGGTTGTCATATTTATAATAAGCACCATAAATTAAGTTTACCCCAAGTATTCCCAGCGTATTTTGTTGGTGCCGGGCATCGGTTTCCTTAAAACGTACGTGTAGAATTATTTCGTTGTATTCTTCGCCGGGAGTTACCTGGTATTTTATACCTACCCAGCCGTGGCCCTTATATTTTTTTGCAAAATCTATGGTAGCTACCGTGTTGGCATAACTAAAGAAAAGTTTATTGGGATGCTTTTCCCTGGAGATTCTTTGCTCAATTAAGCCAATTTCGTGTGACAGCATTTTTTTTAAGCGTGCTTCAGTCACATATCTTTTATCATCCTCCACTCCATAAATGGCATCACTAAAGTCTTTATCGTAAGCACTCATCGCTTTGGCTATGGTTCCCGATGCTCCTCCAGACCTAAAAAAGTTCCTAACAGTTTCCTGCCCTGCACCAATTTCAGAAAAAGTTCCGTAGATATTTTCATTCAAATTAATACGAAGCGCTTTGCTCTTTATAGAGGGAACGTTTTCAAATTCCCTATCGCCCATTATGGTAATTGGCATAACTTTTCTTTTAGGTTTCTTTTTGTATATACCAAAGGTACTAAAATCGATAAGGTATAGAAAAAAAATATCTTTACTTTTGTAGTAAAATAAATTGACTTGGAAGTAATTTTTTTAGGTACAGGAACTTCACAGGGCATCCCTATTATAGGTAGTGATCACCCGGTTTGCCATAGTGAAGATCCTAAAGATAAACGCTTGCGCGTTTCGGTTTTGGTGAAGTGGAAAAATAAGAATATTCTTATAGATTGCGGCCCCGATTTTAGAATGCAAATGCTCTCGAACCCCATTGAAAGCCTGGATGCCATACTTTTTACGCATGAGCATAATGACCATACTGCAGGCCTGGATGATATTCGTCCTTTCTTCTTTCGCCAGGGGGATATTCCTATATTTGCGCATAAGCGGGTGTTAGACGCTTTAAAAAAACGTTTTGAATATATTTTCGCTTCTACAAATAAGTATCCGGGGGCGCCGGGCGTAATTGAAAACGTGATTGAAAATAAAACTATTTATTTTCAGGATTTAGAAATTATCCCTATTGATTTTAAACATAACCGGTTGCAGGTTTTTGGTTTTAGGATGGAAGATTTTGCCTATCTCACAGACTTAAAATCTATTGAAGAAGAAGAAGTTGAAAAGTTAGACGGATTAAAAGTACTGGTGATAAACGCCCTGCGTATTAAAGCGCATCATTCTCATTTAAACCTGGAAGAAGCCCTTGAATTTATAGCCCGGGTAAAACCAGAAAGAGCCTACCTTACCCATATTAGCCATTTACTTGGTTTTCACGAGGAGGTGGAAAAAGATCTTCCCGAAAATGTTTTTCTTGCTTACGATAATTTAAAAATCACCATTTAAAATGCGCAAAAGTATACTGCTTTACCTATTTATATTTAGCTTATTATTTCTCATTTTTATTTACATAAACGATAAGAAAATTTTAGACGCCAGGGATGCTGAAATCAAAGACCTTCAAACCCAGGTTGATAGAATGGAAGGAGAAAAGGATTCTTTAGCTGAATTATCTATAAAACAGAATTATTTTAAATTTTTAGGTAATGACGATGCAATGACTTATTTTGAAAATAAGGGTCTGGAAGCTGAAAAAGTGGTAGCCAAAGTAGAAGAGGAACTCCTCGATAAAAATAAGGTTAATACCGATAATCCCTACGCTCCTTTTCCGGGAATGGACGGCGATATGCGCATTAATAAAATCAAAATTCTTAATCATAAATGGTTGATCGCAGACTTTACCGATGGTAAATACTGGGGTGAAGCTTTCTACACCTATTTTGTACTGGAGGATGGAACAGTTGAACTCAACCTGGAGAAATCTTTTTTATATCCTACAGATTAAATAGACTGTAGCTGTCATTCCGACGAAGGAGGAATCTCAGTAAAGTGGGGATTCTTCGTTCCGCAAGCTTCACTCTGAATGACATTCCTACTGTCATTGCGTCCCGATAGCTGGGGAGAAGAATTTTTTCTTTTAGTATAAAGATTCTGAACTTTCTAAGCGAGGGACAAAGTTGCGGAATGGCCAAACATGGTAGCAACGAAGTGCTAAAATTACAGTCTCTTCTTTAGCCAGGTTTGAACTTCACTAAAGTTTTGCGGTGCCACGCCATGACCCACCGGGAATTCGGAATAAGTGTTTTCAATATTTAATTCATCCAGAAATGGTTTGGTTTTACGAGCCCATTCCACCGGGATTACCTGATCTACAGAGCCGTGGGAGCAGTAGAATGCCAGATGAGAAAAATCTTTCTTCTGAAAATCTGCTTTTAAAATCCCAGGGTTCACATAACCGCTTAGTGCGATTATATTTTTTACTTTTTCCGGATAGGAGAGTGCAACGGAATAACTTAAAATACTTCCCTGGCTAAAGCCGAGTAAAGTTACGTTATCGGCATCTAAGTTATAAACCTGAATCGCTTCATCTATAAAAGCAACTATTTTTTCGCGTGATTCTTTCGCCTGTTCATCATCGCTAAATTTTCCTTCCTCATTATCCCAATGTATCGCATACCAGGCATTTCCATAAGGTTGCATAGCATAAGGCGCCTTTACAGAAATCACAAATAGTTCATCTGGCAAGTCATTTGCGAAAGAAAATAAATCATTTTCATCACTGCCGTAACCGTGTAGCATGATGAGTAAAGGAGTTTTTTCAGATTGTTTTTTGGGTGCTCTTACTAAGTGATGTAGCGAAAGTTCTTTTGTGTTCATTATGTAATTGTACTAAACCATTTTTGATAATATGCACCTAAAAGAGGTACTTGTTTTTGTTCTCCCTGTATCGCCATAACGAGTCCGTAAACTCCTAAAACGGCAATAAAAATATAGAAAGCAGAAGAGATTAACCAACTGTCGAACATTCCTACCAATAGGCCTAATAAATAAAATGTAATATGGATTCCAAACGCCTGTCTAATATGAAAAGATGCAAACGGGTTCTTGTCATCGTTATTCATAAAAAAAGCAATTATGGTACCAATAATAGTTAGGTACGCTACAATAGCGGGCGTTTTTCCTTCTTCTGCAACTGTTTTCATTGGTAGCTGTTCTTCGTTTCCTGCAAAGATATTAAAATAAGCAGGTCTATAAACCTAATTCTCCAGATTTGGTGATAATGCCCAAAGCTTTACCTTTTAAAGTATATCCATGAAAAATACTGTTTTTTGAGGTCGATAAAATGTGGCTCTCTCCAAATGTGTACTCTTCATTTGGTGAAAATAAACTTAAGTTTGCTGGATTCCCTTTTTCAATTATAGCGCTTTCCAGTCCAAATATATGTTTGTTTCTCGTAAGGATATCTATAACCTCTTCAATAGAAAAAAGCGTTTGAAGCGCACCAAAAGCAGATTCCAGGCCAATACTTCCATAAGCGGCGTGATCAAATTCTACCTTTTTATTTTCGGTGTCGATAGGAGCGTGGTCACAGGTTACAAGATCTATTGTGCCATCTTTAACCCCCTCAATTAATGCTTTAATATCTTCTGGAGTACGTAATGGCGGTAGTACTTTAAATTTCGTATCAAAATTATGCAACTCCTCGTCTGAAAAGATGAGATTATGAATGGCTACACTACAGGTTACCGCTAAATTTTTCTTTTTAGCCTCTCGAATTAACGCAACCGATTTTTTAGTAGAAATGGTTGGGATATGTAGTTTTCCGCCGGTATATTCCAATAAATAAAGGTCTCTGGTAATTTGTAATTCTTCTGCGAGGTTGGGAATACCTTTTAAGCCAAGGGAAGTGCTGTTTTTCTCTTCGTTTACTATTCCTTTACCTGCGATGCGGTCTTCCTGCGGAAAGGATTGTACCAGGCCATTAAAATTTTGAGCGTATTGCAAAGCAATCTTTAAAAGATTAGGATTGCGAATGGCTTTTTTATAATCGCCAAAAGCGATGGCACCACCTTGTTGCATATCATAAAGTTCGGCCATATCTACTCCTTCGCTTTTTAAGCTTAATGCACCAATAGGATGAAGCCTCACGGGATGACTGCCGGCTTTCGCCTGTACCGAAGTAACCGCGCCGTTATTGTCAATAACAGGATAAGTGTTTGGGTTTAAAGCGATAGCGGTAAAGCCGCTTTTCCCCGCAGTATCCAGACCATTTATTATAGTTTCTCGTTCTTCAAAACCCGGTTCTCCAAAACTTATACTACTGTCAAACCAGCCTTGCGAAATATGCAGATCCTTAATGTCAATTACTTTATCTACCTGGATTTTCAGTTCGCTTTTTATTTCTTTAATAATACCGTTTTCAATAAAAACATCCATCTTTTTTTGATGATAAGCGGAGTCTTTATCGATAATCCTGACTGATTTTAAAAGTATTTTCATTGGTTTGTCATTTAAATTTAGGCTATTTTAAAAATTTTAAAAGCAGCATTTCCGTGACTAAAAATATTAGGGCAAAAATAACAAAGCATTTCCAAAGCTGGGTGCTTTCTCCCGCTGCTTTTATCTTTTTAAAATAATCTTCTACACTGGAATGTATGTTGCTATTTTCGTTTTTCTTCGGAAGTTTATAAACTAATTCACTTTCTGTTCTGGGTGCGTTAAAACTTAAGTAAGCTTTGTTTTTCTCCTGATAAGTAACAGCATAATTGCCTGGCGGAAGCGCGAAACTACCGGTATTTATTTCTAAATTATCGCCCAAAATCCTTTGCTGCGGAATAAAATTATCTTCAGTTGAAACTAAATGGACTACTTCATCTTGTTTTGTGGTAAGCGGAATTTGAATGTTTTCTGCTTCGGCGTTTTCGTAATAAAGTTTAGGATTTTTTAAAGCTGAAAGCCCTAATTTATAAAAAATTGGTACAATTAAAGGAGAGCTTTTAAAATTGGAGTTTTCATTATTTATAGCTGCCGTAAACAGGTAATTTTCATTTAGCTCTACTAAGAACCCGGAGTTATCCTGATAAGAAATCACTTTATTTCCACCAATTACGTTGTATGAAGATTGTACTTTTGGATAGTCAAAATTTTCTGTTTGTTCATTAAAAACATCATTAAATAAGGGATGAGCGTAGGTAATATCTGTAATTAATTGCTCCTGTTTTTTAGCTCCTGAAATGGTAGGTGCTTCTAGAGAAGATAATAAGGAATTATAGTTTTTAATGTTAGCATCTATCGGCAATACTATCGCCAGGGGCACTCCTTTTTTCTTGAGACTTTGAAGGTTTGATCTTAGTGCGCCGGGAAGTGTTTCCAGTTCGTTTAATATCACAAAATCTGCATTGTTTAATTCGCTATAATCTAATTGTGATATTTTAAATGGCTGCAAATCGAATTCGGGCGGGGTGAGAATGCGATTTACAAAATTAGCTTCACTATTTTCTTTTATTACAATGACCCGGGCAGGCTTCAGTTTGTTCAGGCTAAAATATAGACGATTATCATATTGCAAACCGGCGTCTTCAATAGAAATGCGTCCACGCTGAATTTCTTCCGAAGAAATTTTAAATTCTGCCGTTACTTTTAAATTTTCAGCAAAATTTACGGCCGATTTTGCCAATAATTTCTCCCCGTCATAAACCGAAACGCTTATCGATTCATTCAAATTTGTGGAACTACTTAGTTTTACCTGAAAAGTAACTTCATTAGCTTCCCGGTTTTTCAAGATTAGGGAATCTAAA
The DNA here is from genome assembly GCF_900129445.1 of Salegentibacter echinorum. Classification (GTDB taxonomy): domain Bacteria; phylum Bacteroidota; class Bacteroidia; order Flavobacteriales; family Flavobacteriaceae; genus Salegentibacter; species Salegentibacter echinorum. The sequence goes on along the minus strand of NZ_FQVT01000025.1, from coordinate 5,848 downwards.
CTTATATTGTCTATATTTTGAGGTATGAAAGGAATAAAATGATAATTGATGTCTTCTTCGTTTTCAGCAACATTTACTTTTAAATTATCTTGAAAATCTGAAATAAGAATCAGGTCTTTCTCTCCTTCAGTACTTTTAAAAATTTGCTGTGCTTTAAGTTTTATGCTGGCGAAATCTAAAGTTTGGGAGGCATATTCCAAATGCTGAAGTTCATTAACCATCTCTGAAAGTGAAAGCCGGCTAAATTGTTTATTCTGAGTAATAAGGCTTATTTCTTCGTCTTCCGGCAGGTTCTTAATAATACTCCGTATCGCCGATTTTAGTAAAGGCCCATTTTTTCCGCTAGCCTGCATACTATAGGAATTATCTAAAAAAATAAGCTTTTCACTTCGGGCAGCGGCAGTGTCTTTGGCCGGGAAATAAGGTTGCGCAAAGGCTAATATCAAAGTTGTGAGCAAAAAAATCCTGGTGAGAAGTACCAACCATTTCTTTAAACGGGAACTTTTGCGGGTTTGCTTTATTACTTTTTGGAGAAATTTTACATTGGTAAAATCTTCCTTTTCAAATCGGCGTAATTGAAATAAATGAACAGCCAGTGGGATAATAAGTAAAAACAGGGCATAAAGAAGTTCCGGCTGCTTAAATTCCATAGGGCAGGTAAAAGTTTTTCAAATATATGAAATGGAAATTAAGCCGGACTCGTTTAAAATTGAATTATTATCAATTCATTTTATAGCATTCGCTGACGTGTAAAAAATTGTTGCGTAATCAATAATCGCGATTTAAATGCTACGCTGCGATAATTATTGAGATGCCTCGAAATCATTACAATACTCTTCTAAATTACCTTGTAGGCCTGCCTCGAGGTAGTTTATTTTCTTTTAATCGAAAAAGAAAAACAAGTGCTTTTGCCAACTTCAGATTCCATTCTAAGATTACCTCCAAGATTTCCTACCAGTCTTTTCACCGTAGATAGTCCTATACCATTGCCAATATTTCCAGAACGGTCATTTTTAGATAAAGTAGTAAAGATTTTAAAGATATCTTCTTCTTTATCTTTGGGAATTCCAATTCCATTGTCTTTTACACTAAAGTAGTAATAATCTAAATTTTCAGAACATTCTAGATCTATAATGATTTTAGATTTGTCATTGTATTTTAGACTATTTCCTATAAGGTTGAGAAAAATTTGTTCTAATGCTGCCCGGTTGGTTTCAATAGTGGTATTTTTCTCCGGCAGGTTTATTTCGCAATCTTCGGTTATATGGAGTAAGTCAATAATTTCCTCCAGTAGATCGTGAATATCAAATTCTTCGGCGTGAGCTGCGGCAATTTTATCACTTTCATAATGCTCTAAAATACCATTAATGTAACCGCTTAATTTTAACCCAGATTGCTTTATATTTTTAAGGTAATTTAAGCCTTCATATCCCAGTTGATCATCGAATTTCGCTTTAAGTATATCGGCCGTCATAATCATATTGGCCAGGGGCATTTTCATATCGTGAGAGACCACGCCAGCGAAATTTTTAAGCAAATCGTTATGATCGTTTAATTCTTTTCGAATTGTTTTTAAATACTCATTTTTGCGCTTTAGTTCAAGTAATATCTCTACTTGCTTGGCTAATGCGGTAAGTGCCTTTCTTTGTTTTTTATCTAATTTATTTGGCTTGGTATCAATAACACATAGCGTACCCAAGACCATGTTTTCGTGATTTTTAAGCGGCATCCCGGCATAGTAAATTATAGGTTCTTTTTCTGCAATTACAAAAGGATTATCGGCGAATCTTACGTCCAACCTGGTATCTTCTATCTCCATAATTTGTTCCGGTTCCAGGATGGCATGGCTGCAAAAAGAAATATCGCGCTGCGCATCGCAAAGCTCTGTTCCATACTTAGATTTAAACCACTGCTCGTGTTCACCAACCAGGGAAATTAGGGAGATGGGAGTTTTACAAATAAAAGAAGCTAATTGGGTAATATTATCAAACTCTTCCTCAGAAGGCGAATATAATATATTTGCTTCCTGAAGTGATTTTAAACGCTCAACTTCATTAAGGGGAACTGCGGGCTGCAACATAAACAGGTTAATTAATTAACTCAAAGTTAACTAATTATCTGGAGACTTGTTAAATTTTACTTAATATTTTTCAAAAACACCAAGACCAAATAAGGCAAAGTCATATTTCACGGGGTCTTGAGGATCTAATTTTCTTAGAAAAGCATCTAATTCTATAACGGCCTTAGCGTCGTTTTGTTTTCTTTTTAATATGTTTAATTTTCTTGCTACATTTCCCGAATGTACATCTAAAGGACAGCTTAATTGATTGGGTTTAAGCTTCTCCCATAGTCCAAAATCTACTCCCGTGTGATCATTTCTCACCATCCAACGCAGGAACATATTAATCCTTTTTGCTGCTGAATTTTTAAATGGATCGCTAACGTGCTTTTGTGTTCGTGGTAAATGCGGAAGTTCGAAGAATATTTGTTTGAATTCGTGAATGGCTGGTTGGAGCGAATCTTTTTGTGCATTTTTAGTGAAAACAGTTTCCAGTCCGCCGTGATTTAGGTAAATATTCTTTAAGGCTGTAATAAAATAAATAAGGTCATTTTCATTAAAGGTCCTATGCACGAACCCGAGTAGATTTTCGAGATCATTTTCCTTATGATTTATCACAAAATCATAAGGACTGCGATCTAACATTTCCATTAGGCGGTTTGCATTTTTCAAAATGCTTTTTCTATTGCCCCAGGCTATGGTAGCTGTAAGGAATCCCGCAATTTCAATATCTTCTTTTTTAGAAAATTGATGCGGAATTTTTATAGGATCAGTATCAATGAATTCCGGGGTGTTGTATTGCTCGGTTTTAAAGTCCAGGAAAGATTTGAGTTCACTTTGTTTCAATGTTTATTTGGTATTTATTTATTATTTTCTGGTCTAAAGCAGTTCAGCACAGGGATTGAGAAATTTCAAAAATCAGCATGTTGCAATTATTAAATTCTACAGGCAACATTAACTAATTTCTAGTTTATCGATAATTTTACCATCCTGCATAGTAATCTTTCGATCGGCCATGTCGGCAAGTTCTTCGTTGTGGGTTACAATTACAAAGGTTTGCTTAAACTCTTTTCTTAACCTAAAGAATAGTTCGTGCAAATTTTCGGCAGATTCAGTATCCAGGTTGCCGGAGGGTTCATCGGCAAAGATTACCGCGGGATTATTCACTAAAGCCCTGGCTACTGCAATACGTTGTTGTTCCCCGCCACTTAGCTCCCCCGGTTTGTGTTTTGCTCTGTGTTGCATACCTAAAAAACCGAGTAATTCTTTGGCGCGTTTTTCGGCTTTGGCTTTAGGCGTATTTTGAATAAAAGCCGGAATACAAATATTTTCTAAGGCGGTAAACTCCGGTAATAACTGATGAAACTGAAAAATAAACCCGATGTTTTTATTCCGAAAACTGGATAGTTCACGGGAAGAGAGGTTATAAATATTGGTTCCATTAATTTCCAGGCTGGTATTACTATCCTTTTTTGGTCTGTCTAAGGTGCCCAAAATTTGGAGTAAGGTGGTTTTTCCCGCTCCCGAGGCACCTACAACAGAAACAATCTCACTCTTTTTTATATGTAAATCAAGACCTTTTAAAACGTGTAGGTCTCCGTAATATTTATGAATATTCTTAGCTTTAATCATCACTTTGCTTTAGCTTGCGAAAATTAGCTAAATTAAGCAAAACCCCAAAGTAATTTAATGATTTGCTGATGTGGTAATTTGTTAATGTGATAATGTGATGATGTGATAATGAGTTTAAAGTTTCGGTATTCAGTGGGCAGTCGCAGTTTGCAGTTGGCAGAACAACAAACCACAAACACCAAACAGTTTGATAAACGAACAATAGATCGCCATGTCCTTCGTCCTCGCGATGAAGTTTGACCGACAACTGACTACTACAAACTCCATATAACCCTAAATTCACGTTAATTATTCTGGGTTTGTTTATGATTGTTTTATTTTTGATAAACAAAATTTATTTATGAGTTTACAAAGTTTAGAAAAAGCTACACTTGCCGGGGGTTGTTTTTGGTGTACAGAAGCAGTTTTTCAGCGTTTAAAGGGAGTAGAGAATGTTTTATCTGGATTTACCGGTGGTTTTATAAAGCATCCGCCTTACCGGGAAATTATCACGGGAAGAACAGGACATGCTGAAGCTATTGAAATTGAATTTGATCCTGAAGTAATTAGCTTCCGGGAGTTACTGTATGTTTTCTTTGCCACTCATGATCCTACTACATTAAACCGGCAGCAAAATGATGTGGGTACCCAATACCGCAGTGCGATATTTTATCATTCTGAAGCACAAAAAGAAACTGCTGAAGGTGTTATAAAAGAACTTGAACAGAAGAAAATATTTCAGGATAAGATTGTTACGGAAGTCACTGAAGCCTCACCTTTTTACATTGCGGAAACAGAGCATCAGGATTTTTATAACCAACACCGGCAACAACCTTACTGCCAATATATCATAGACCCTAAAATTAAAAAGTTAACCGAAGTCTTTTCAGAAAAACTTAAATAGAAAAATGTATAAATTTAAAGAGGAGTATAATCTTGAAGTAACCGACGGACTTCAGGAAAAATATCAAGGAATTCTGGAAAGAATTGGCGAAGATGTTAATCGTGAAGGTATAGAAAAAACTCCCGAGCGGGCGGCAAAAGCGATGCAGTTTTTAACCCAGGGCTATAAAATGGATCCGGAAGCAATTCTTAAAAAAGCAATGTTTAAAGAAGATTACAACGAAATGGTGGTTGTAAAAGATATCGAGTTGTATTCTTTATGCGAACATCATTTGTTGCCTTTCTTTGGAAAAGCGCATATAGCATATATTCCTAATGGTCACATTGTGGGTTTAAGTAAATTGCCACGTCTGGTAGATGTTTTTGCCAGAAGGTTGCAGGTGCAGGAACGTTTAACCCACAATATTCTGGAATGTATTAATAAAACTTTAAAACCTAAAGGTGTAGCGGTAGTGATAGAAGCCGAGCATTTGTGTATGATGATGCGCGGAGTGCAAAAACAAAATAGCGCGACGACTACTTCAGGTTTTAGAGGGCAATTTCAGAAAATAGAAACCCGAAATGAATTTTTAAAACTTATTAGTGCTAACTTAAAATAAATTTTTGGCACTTTTCTTGATTTATTTTGATTAAAACCTAATAAATGAAGCTTTTAAATAATAAAATACTTATAAAGTCTCTTGGTTATGATGCCTTAGGGATGCTTACCATGGCTATACCTTTTGCGGGACCTTTTTTAGATTTGCTTTGGGCGCCTTATGCCGCTAAGAAAATGCGTGAAATGTATCCCGGCAAAAAAGGAAAACTTGCTTCTATTATCGTTTTCCTGGAAGAGATTTTACCGGGAACCGATGTGATTCCTTCATTTACCTTAATGTATTTTTATACCTATGTGTGGAAAAAAGAGAAGCAGGATGAACCACGAATTATCGAAGTAGAAAGCTATTAACCCGGGCAATTCGCGAGATTTATCGCAATACCTTACTACGACGAAGTCTCATCAACATATTCGATACTCAAAAATTGTTACAACTAAAACTAAATTAACCATTAAGATATTCACGTTGATTCATTAATAGTGGCGGTTAAAACCTACTACCGGTGGATTCTAATACTGTTAGAATATGGATTACTGAAAATATTTGAGCTTTCGTAGGCGTTAAATTCCTGTTATTTACTCACCTGAGTTCGGGCTAAGGAATTAGCAGAATAATGCGAGTTGCCCCTTTGATTTTATATCTTCCTCAAACTTAATAGCTGGCTTTTTTTCTTGAA
>NZ_FQVT01000026.1 GCF_900129445.1 Salegentibacter echinorum | reverse complement strand
ATACCGGAAGGCTTTTCCGATTGGACTCTTGGGAAGGATTAGCTGATGCTTCATCTGAGCAAACATCCATTTCCCAAATTCATTGATAACGGGTAGTGCTTTTTCCAGTCGCAGGGATTTACGCTGGTCCGGATTTAAGTTATCCTCTCGTGCCTGGGCTTCTACCGCATAGAGTTTCTGGATGAAGGTCAAAGCTGTTTCAGCACGCTCCCTATCATTATCTTTTGCTTTATCAAATTCCCTTCGGGCATGGGCCCAGCAGTTTAGGTGGGTAACCCCTTCACGTTTTCCGATTTTATCATACACGGCATAGCCATCACTTTGAAGGTAGCCCTTAAAATTAGCCAATACATGATTGGCAGCCTCTCGGCTACGCCCGGGCTGGTAATCAAAGAGTACGCTGCCATCCATTGGGCAATGATGTACCCAATAATAGCCTTGATGTGTTTTTCCCTTTTTAGCCGGGTCCATTACCTTTATGGGTGTTTCATCACTTTGCAGATAGCCTTTGGATCGAATATCTTCCAACAGGTGCTGATAAAGGATGTCGATGATTTTGAGGCTTTGCCGAGTCCAGCCTTCCAAGGTGGAAGATGCTATAGGGATGTTGGCTCTTTTAAAACGTTGGAGTTGCCGGTACAGCGGAAGGTGATCTTGGTATTTATCGACCAAAATAGAAGCCAATAACCCGGCTCCAGGAACACCCTTTTCGATCACCCGCTCGGGAAGTTCCCCGATGACCACTTCGTCTTTACTTTTAGGAGCATACTTATAGCGGATATAGCGTTTAATATAGTATTTGGCAGGCTCGTATTCCAGCTCATCGGTTACTTCTTTGCCAATACACACCATATCGGTAATATCCTCTTTCGGATAGATATCAATCTCTTCTACCGGAAGATGGCTTGGTAATGGCATTCTTCCTTTATGTGCGGAAGTTTTCTTGCGGCGCTCGTAAGTGAGCTTTTCTTTTAACTCGGCTTCTTGTTGTTCCGCCTTTTCCGGCTCCATTTCAAAAGGAAGGCTCATCTGGTTTTTATCCCCCTCGAAGCGTTCTCTCTTTTGACCAAATGCCAGGCGTTTGTAATATGCTATCTGAAATTTCAGATCAGCAATTTTATGCTGTGCTTTTTTAACTTCTTGTTCCTTTTTAGAAACACTTTTTTCAGCTTTCCCCCTCTTTTTTGCCTCCTTCTTCAGGAGTGCCAAAAGCTGGTCTTTAGTAAGGTTTTCCAAGGGTTCTTGCATAGCGTAAAGATACAAAAAACCCCTGTTTTAAACCTACTGCAAACCCTTGTTTTTACTGGGTTCTTATCACTTTTTTATCTTGGATACCTTAGTTTCTGATGGGCCTTTTTCACCTGTAGTCCTTCTACCATAAGTACCAGTTGGGACCAGGTAATTGTGGAGGAAGTTTCCTTGAAAACCGGCGGGGTAAAACTGCCTTGTTCCAGGCGTTTATAATACAATACAAAACCCCCGGCTTCCCAGTGCAAGAGCTTAAGATGAGTACGGTTACGGTTCAAAAATATAAAAACATCCCCACTAGTGGGTTCCCTGCCCATCTCGTTGTTTACCAGTCCGCTCAAGCCATTAAAGGATTTTCGCATATCACAGGCCTTTCGATAAAAGTAATAGGTATGGAACGAGCTTAATGCAAACATTAATAAAGCCTGATAAGTTTACTAATTAATTCAAGTTGAGAATCCTCCAGTCTTAACCTGATCCCATTGGGATAAATGAGTTCCAGACTTCCAGTTTCGACTTTAGGACTGATGGTTATAAAACCACTAGTTTCTGGTGATTCCTTCCCAGCTTTCTTTTTCTTCCAATAATAGAAAGTTGAGGGGACAACACCTTTTGTTTTACAGAAGTTTCTTGCGTTTAAAGGGCTATTTTCAAATTCATCGATCAAGGCAAACATTTCTTGTTCTTTACTCATGGTAGTTATTTTTGAGCAAAGCTATATACAGGATTGCACTCTAGCAATACGTGCTTGGTGGGATGGATACACTTAGTATTGGTTTGGTCAAGTTAATTATTTTCTTTCTAACGCTACCGTTTATTGGCGATGAAGCTTCTTTGTTATCTATTGGCCTTAATTATAATTCCCTTTTGCCCATTCTATCGTCGGTTCAATCCATTCCTTTAGTGGTTTAAGCAAGAATCCATGTCCTAATCCGGTACTTAATTCCACTTCTTTAAAGTGCCTGATTTTACAACTTGAGTTTTCTTTTCTTTTAATTGCTGAAACGCCAAACGGGTCGCTTTCTTCATAAATGGTTAAAATATTGCCGCAATAATTTATTTCCGGTATAGCTTCCAAATCGGTATTCCTATAACTTGCCACAAAAACAAAATTTAATTTGGGGTTATTTGCGAAAGTTGAAACATATTGCGCTATATAGCCACCTTTTGAAGTTCCTACTACTGTTATTTTTTCAGGATCGGTTCCATTTGAAATCAAACTGTCTATTTGGGTTTCAATTTTGAGAGCATAGTTTCGAGCGTTCACATTGCCGTTCCTCTTTTCACTAATGACTTTTAAACCTTCTTTTTCAAATTCTTCTAAGATTTCTTCATACTCGATCCTCCCAAATTCTGGATGCGATTCATCAAGGCCGTGTTCTTCCAAAAAGCGGTTATGTAGAAAGAAAATAAATCTGTCATCGTTTGATTGTCCGCACGCATATAATGTGGAGCAAAAAACAAATCTAACTAATAAGATGCTTTTCATTAAACGATGATTTTTTTCAAATAGTGGGCAACTGCCGTGAGAAGCAGATTTAGGAATGCAATTTTTTCGCCTTAGTATTTGTTTGTTGGTCAAATCAATTATTTTCGTTCAACATTGCCTTCTATTGACCAGGATTCGTCTATGCTGTATCAAGTCCAGGCTTGAAACCTTCTTAGGAAATAGATAAATGCAGAATCTCTCTTTCTAAATCATTAATGCAATAGTCAAAATTATTAGTTTTATCAAATGAGAGCTTTTCAGAAAATTTATTTCTTGCTGTATTGTAAAAATTTCTAAGAATGAAATCAATAAAAATATAAGGAGTTATTGGTTTATGTAAAGGTATTCTGCAATTTTTGTATTGACCAATAGTAAGATGTGAGGAGGGATGATGTATCACTTCATGATTTGAAGGATCAAAATCAAACCTTAGAGGCGTAGTAATTATATTTTTATGAACAATATCCGCGTAGATTTCATCTATTTCATATAACTCACTATTATTCTGAAATTCTTCCAAACTTGGAGATGGAAAAAAAGCTAAGCGATATTTTTTTAAATTCTGCTCATTATCAAAAGAATACATCATTTGAATGAGTGCTCCATCGATTAGTTTGACATTATAATTTTTTCCGTCTCTTAAAATATCATAAATGTCCGCATAGGAAATATTTCTTAAGGAAATAGATATATCATGATTCCCAGATATATAAATCAAACCGTCCTTTTCAGCCGGAAAATTCTGTTCTTCAGATAAATTAACTTCAATTAAACTAGAAGTAACGTCGTTGATTTGGTTGATAATCTCAGCCTTCGTCATCATAAAAGGTTTCTCAACTTATCAAGAAGCTCTTGTGGTATATCTTCTTTACGGATTTTACCTTCACTTAAATCTTTTAATAGATCGCCTAAATTTTGTTGATTCTTCTGAATCCTATTTTTCTCTTGGGCGGACATATCTCTATTTACTATATTCATATGTTTCCGCTCTTCTTCTGTCGGGTACTTAAAAAATAAGGCAAAATTATTTTCCTTTACTTTTTCAAATTCACTTTTCAAACCGGCCATATCATTACCATATCCACAAACTTTAACCCAGGCTTTACTCCTAGTCATAGCTGTAAATAGAATATTTCTTTTTTTAGCAAGTTCAACCCCTTCAAAACAATATTGTGAGTTTATAATATAAACCATGGCAGCTTCATTACCTTTGGCCCTATAAATTCCAGTAAATGTAATGGTATCTTGATTATAAAAAATATCAGGAGAATCAGTTACTCCCGCCAAACTGGAGTTAATTCCTTTATCATATAACTTTTTCCTGAAAGCTCCTACAAGTGATTTAGTTGTTAGCGGGTTAGGGTTGATTACCATAATATCATCTAATCTAAGTTCTTCCTCCTTAATATTCTTAACTATCTCATCAACTACGTAATCAACTTGATTTTGATTATTTTCAAAAACTTCAAATTTTATTAAATCATCTACTGGGGAATGGTCAGAAAGAAAGTCTGGACTGGTTTCACTATTTCTTTTTAATTTAACTTTTTCTCCTTCTTCTAATTTCCCTTCCAAAACATTATAACCGATATCCTTCCATAATTCTGAATTCTCAAACATTTGTACCAAACCTGATTCTCTATAAATCCCAAAACCAAGGGCATGTGCGGTCGTCAAAATCTCTAAAGAATTTCTATAACATTTATAAAGAATAATATCCTGTTTTGGTTGATTCTCCTCATTAATCAATTTTACTAATGGTTCACCATTTTGATCATTACCAAAAATCTCTTCGGGTGACGCCATTGTTTTAGTGTTTAAACTTTGTAATTCATCATAAGCATAAACAAGTCTCTTTGGGTCTCCAAGGATATTGTAGCAAATCTTTAAAAAATCCTTTGAAAAATCCTGAGCTTCATCTATAACAAGAAGGTCATATTTTTTCCTGAATTCAGGAATTTCACTGAGAGCCTTTTCACAAACCTTGTCGAATTCTTTACCATAAATTGAGGTTAAACTTTTTGCAACTTTAAAGTCATAGAATTCAATATTATATTCTTTACATAGATTAAAATATATTCCTTCAGAGGATGGAGTACCCCAGGCATGAATAATATCAATATTATCCCAATTAGGTTCTTCATTCAAATGTTCATAACTAAATAAGGTTATATATTTTCTAAATTGATCTTTTAGCGACCTAGTATTAAAAGTAACCGCTATTTTCCAATTTGGATTTTTCGCATGTAGATATGCAACTTTTAACGCTAAGATTATTGTCTTTCCGGATCCAGCTAAACCTCTTATTCTTTGAACTCCTTCTACTGTTTCAATTACAGCTGAACTTTGCTGACTGTCTAAGTTAGCGATTGAGTCTTCAAGATTTTTAAGTTTACTTCCTCTGGATGAATTCTTTTTTAAATATTCTCTAGATTTATTTTTTCTTATAGAAGTTATTGATTGAAGAACTGAAAGACTTTTTTCGTAATAAGTAGAGTCTTCTGAATCCAGTGATTCAATATACTCTTTCAAGGAGGCATTATCAATAACACAATTATGATCTTCGCCTATTTGATTAGCATTTTTCCAGGCAGGAGCATATGTTACAGTTTTAATGTCAATTGCAAGTTTTCTTTTCTTCGTTAAACTTGTATGTTGAAGTAATTTAGATGCTAGTTTGGTGTAATTTTCATCTTGAATTTCAATATAGTTTATAGCATTATCAGTTCCTTCCACAATATTGAATACTACCAAGCCGGTTTCTTTAGTCAATAATAGTGCGTCAATCTGAAAACCTCCTTGAGAAGTACCAATTATTGGATATCCGATATATAAAGTGCCTTCAAATTTTGATTTAATTGGTTCGAAGAAATTTATAAGTTGTCTCGAAGATTCGGGTTTATTTTTTATATCCCCTCTTACAATATTTAATTGACTCATTTATGATTTAAATTTACTTGTAAGACAAAAATAGAGAATAAATATTGATGCCAGATAATTATCCACTGGATTACACACAACTCGTTATATTCTGATTAAATTTAAACAGAGATAAGCCAGGACAAACCCAATTTTAATGCCTATAAAACTTTAAATTAAAAAAAAATTATGAAAACCATACAGCGAATTATTTCCCGTCCAGATCTTGATAGAATTTTTTAAAATCAAAATCAATATTAAATAAATCTTTTGGGTGTATCCTTAAGCCAATTGCAATATCGATCAAAGTGGTTAGCTGACAATCAATATTATTATTGGCTACATCACTAATTCTTGCTGCTGTAGTATGGCACTTTCCTGATATCTCGTTATAAGATATATCTCCTTTAATTTGTTTCAATCTACCTGCAATTAATGTTTTAATTTCTTCCGTTTTATTGTCCTTCATATTTTGCTTTTCTGCAATTTGAAGGATCACGGTAAAAATTTTATTACCGAATACGGTAATAAATAAAATAATTTATTATATTTACCTCATATTATTATATTTGCGAAACTTCTTAAAGTAAAATATTAGAAGCATTCGCTTTGAATCTCGACTTGAAAACTGGTAATTTTTAGTACACGAGATGATAGGTGAAATGCTCACGACCCGGGCGTGAGCTCACTTATTGTGTACAAGGTATACCAGTACCTCAAGTCAATAAGTTGAGTTTTCACGCCTTTTTTGTTTTTGAAAACCAAGTCGTTTCTCTTCATAATTTCAAAGTGATTTTCTACAATTTTTAAGTTCCGCAACACCAAAATAACTGTTTTGGTTATCTAAAAGTTTGTCTAATCTTAAGCTTGTTGCGGGACAGGCCAAAATTTTTACAATCCCGTGGGTGCTGTGATACCCTATATTTTTTACAGCGTGGGTTGGGAAAAGCCCCTAAAAAGGCTTTGGGAACATTAGTAATAGGTTTACAATTTCGGCTATAGGGAGCCGGAAACCCCTTTGTTTTTTAAAAAATGTATTGGGGACTATTTGAATTAAGCTCAAAGCCTTCCCTTACTAAAGATTGGCGTCTGAGTAGGGGAGGCCTAAGCTTAAGTAAAACAATGTTTCACTTAAATACCACACAAAATTATGAAAAATAATTACTCGCGCCTTAAATGGATGGCACTAATTATTATAGTCGGGATATTCTTCTTCCTGTCCAAAACTGCTAATGCAGCAACTAGTACCCTGCCACTCTTTCAACAACAGGAAGTTTCAGGTGTAGTACAAGATCAAAACGGCCTTCCTATTCCGGGGGTAACTGTAACTGTTAAAAATACTAATAGGGGAACAGTAACTAACCTGGATGGAGAATATACCATCAATGCTCCGGCAAATGGCACTTTAATCTTCTCCTATTTAGGATATAAAACTGTAGAAATCCCGGTAGATAACAACGAAGAAATTAGTATTCAATTAGAAGAGGATATTGCTGCCCTTGGCGAAGTAAAAATTAATGCTGGTTATTACAATACTACAGAACGAGAACGAACTGGAAATATTTCGAGAGTTACTGAAGAAGAGATTGAAAACCAACCGGTGGTGAGTCCCCTGCAAGCATTGCAGGGAAGAATGGCGGGGGTAGAAGTCACCTCTGGGGGTAGCCATCCCGGTATGGCACCTACGATAAGGATAAGAGGAACTAACAGCTTACGGGAAGAAGGAAATTACCCATTATATATTATAGATGGTGTTCCTATCAATGCTACACCGGTAGAAAGTAATTCTTTATTGGGGAATACAGGAATAGATCCATTAAACAATCTAAATGTATCCAATATCGAAAGTATAGAAGTGCTAAAAGATGCCGATGCCACTGCCATTTACGGTTCACGGGGAGCTAATGGGGTGGTTCTGATCACCACCAAAAAAGGTGGGATTGGTAAAATTGAGCTAGAGGCAAAAGCCTATACGGGTATTTCCACTGTTCCTAATAGGCTTGATCTGCTAAGCACACCTCAATATATACAAATCAGAGAAAAAGCATTTGAAAATGATGACACTGAACCTACCGAAAGTAATGCCTATGATCTTTTAATTTGGGATCAGAATAGATATACTGACTGGCAGGAATTTCTCTTTGGGGGTAATTCTCCGGTAACAGACCTGAATCTTTCCGCATCAGGGGGAAGCGAAAATACCTCTTTTCGTATAGGAAGTTCATACCATAATCAGGGTACCGTATACCCCGGAGCATATGATTACAGTAAATTTACCGCAGGTTTTAACTTGAACCATATTTCTGATGATAAGAAGTTAGATATCAATCTTTCGGTTAACTATGGGGAAGATATTAATAAGTCAGTAGGAAATGTGGATCTTTCATCGGGCACATTCCGCTTGCCTCCAAATGCTCCTTCAGTTTTTAATGAGGACGGCAGCCTGCATTGGGAAGAATGGACACAGGTAGGCTTAAATAACCCCCTTCAAGGTTTTTATAATAATAGCGAAACTCAAACAACCAGATTAAATGCAAACTTAGGAGTTTCCTATCAAATCATTGCCGGTCTAAGGTTTAAAGCAAATTTAGGATACACCAGCTATCATAGCGAGGAATTATTAAAAATACCCAAAAAATCTTATAATCCTAGCTCTTGGGAGTCTACCGAAAATCGGTCCAGTCATTTTCAGTCTAATAGAAAATCCTACATAATTGAGCCACAACTAGTTTATAGTGATAAAATTGGAGAAGGAAAGATTGATGCCTTATTAGGGGTGACCTTTCAGAAAAGTATGAACAGTAGATTAGGCATACAGGGCTTGGGGTATGTGGCGGAAGCTTTGATAGGTAATCTAGATGCTGCGGAAACTACTATTAATGGTACCAGTAGAAACATCGAGTATAAGTATAATGCTGTTTTTGCACGTTTAGGCTATAACCTGAAAGAAAAATATTACATCAATCTTACCGGAAGAAGGGACGGCTCTTCTCGTTTTGGTCCCGGAAAGCGGTTTGCAAATTTTGGTGCCGTGGGGGCCGCCTGGCTATTTTTGGAAGAACCTTTTTTAAAAGATAGATTTTCGTTTTTGAGCTTCGGTAAAGTAAGGAGTAGTTACGGAACCACCGGAAGTGATCAAATCGGGGATTATGGATACCTTGATGCTTACGAGGCTACCAGTGGTCCAGGAGGAATATACCCCGTTCAACTGTCCAATCCTGATTACTCTTGGGAAGTAAATAAAAAATTAGAAGCTGCTATCGAACTGGGATTTGTTCAGGATCGGATTAATGTAGGAGTAAGTTGGTACCGAAATCGGTCTTCTAACCAACTTGTGGGATATGCTTTACCGGCAATGACAGGGTTTACCTCGGTTCAGGCAAATTTACCAGCTACAGTGCAAAATACAGGTTGGGAGATCGAAGTATCATCACGAAATATCAGTTCCAATGATTTTACCTGGCAGAGCTCGTTTAATTTTACTTTACCAAAAAACAAGCTCCTAAGCTATCCGGATATCGAACAGTCTTCTTATGTTAATACGTATAGGGTTGGTCATCCACTTGATATATCATTACTGTATCAATACGAGGGGATTGATACGGAAACCGGATTGTATAAAGTAACTGATATAAATGAAGATGGTAGCTTCGATTATGAAGACCGTGTAGTCATACAGGATCGGACCAGAAGCTTTTATGGGGGCTTGAATAACAATTTAAATTATAAAAATTTTTCCCTTCAATTTTTATTTGATTTTGTAAAACAAGAGGGAAGTATTGGTTCCCTTTTTAATGCCGGGACGTTGAATAATCAGCGTTCCGAAGTGATGCAAGCCCTTGATAACGGAAGCAGGTTTCAAAGAATATCTCGTTCCCTGGAAGCTTCTTCGGCATATTCCCGTGTTTTGCTTTCAGGATTTCCATTAGAAGATGCTTCCTTTTTACGATTAAAGACTATTTCTCTTGGATATACCCTACCTGCCGATATAATGCAAGTATTTGGAGCAAGATCTTGTAAACTATTTCTTAGCGGTCAAAACCTATTTGTCATCACATCGTATAGCGGTATGGACCCGGAATTACCGGGCCTGGGTACTTCTTTTGCAGCTTTGCGTACCGTAAGCGGTGGAGTACAACTTAATTTTTAAAATGGAAAATATGAAACTAACAATATATATCAAACGATTCATAGTAATTGTAATCTACTGCTGCATATCTTCCTGTGAAGATTATGTTGAAATTGAAGCCCCCGATCACAAAATAGGAAGTGAGGTAATTTTTAATAATGACCAAATCGCTAGGAGCGCTATGACGGGTATTTACAACCAAATGAGCTTTGCCTCTCTCACTTCGGGTAGGCTTGGCAGTTATACGGTTTTAGGCGATTTATCCTCTGATATTTTAGAATTAAGAACTACTTCTTCATCTTTTCAGTCCTACCTGGAATTTCAAGAGCACGAAATCCAACCTTCGAATCTCCAAAACCTTAATCTCTGGTCTGGTGCTTATAACCTCATTTATATGAGCAATTCACTTTTAGAAGGCTTGGCCAGGTCGGAGCAGATTACAGAAACGGTTCATAAACAACTGGAAGGAGAGGCAAGATTCGTGAGAGCTTTTACTTATTTCTACCTGGTTAACCTATACGGGGATGTCCCTTTATTACTTTCGACCAATTACAAAGAGAATTCCCTAAGTGGCCGCCATCCCATAACGGAAGTTTACCAACAGATTGAAATGGACCTTAATGAGGCAGCGGGACTTTTAGGTGAAGAATACTTAAATGGCGAACGCACCCAGGTAAATGCCTTTGCAGCAAAAGCTTTATTGGCCAGAGTATATTTATTCCAGGAAAAATGGGAATTGGCTGAAAAGCTGAGTAGTGAAGTAATCTCACAGTCGGGCACCTATGAAATTTTGGATAATCTGAATGAAGTTTTCTTGGCAAATAGTAGGGAAGCCATTTGGCAGATATCCCCCATAGGAAAGGGAAGCGGATCCACAAATACCAATGAGGGTTCGGTTTTTATAATTCACCCTTCACTTCCTGTTTTATCACGCATAAAATTATCTGAAGATTTTGTGGGGCACTTTTCAGATACAGATAATCGAATGAACCATTGGATTGCTTTTCATCAGAGGGTGAGTGCCTACCATCCTTTTAAATATAAGATAAGAAATAGTTCGGAACCAGTAACCGAATACTCCATGGTACTTCGATTAGCCGAACAATATTTAATTCGTTCGGAGGCCCTGCTTATGCAAGGAAAATTAGACGAAGCGATAGCGGATGTTAATATCATTCGTAAAAGGGCAAATCTGGACCTTATTGAAGAAACTAATCCATCAGTGAGTAGGGAAGAATTGATGGATATAATCCAGGAAGAAAGATCAAAAGAGTTGTTTGCTGAATGGGGACATCGTTGGTTGGATTTAAAACGTACCAGAAAGGTTGATGTGCTATCATCAGATAGTCCATTATGGGAAAATACAGATGTATTATACCCCATACCGGAAGAAGAACGTATCAAAAATCCAAACCTTGAACAAAATCAGGGGTATTAGAGCTTGAGTCCCTTTAAGATATATAAAATGAGAAAACAAATATTACTTCTAATTATAGCTTTTTTGTCCCTATATGACGCCGGTGCTCAACCTATGGAAGGCTCAGGGGAAGATATCGCATCTTTAGACCCAAGTATACGTTATGGTCGCTTAGCCAATGGTTTTACCTATTACATAAAAGCTATCCCGAAGTCCAATTCAAACCTGACTTTGAATTTGTATGTCCTGGCGGGTAATCTTCAGGAAGATCAGCACCAGCTTAATATTGCCCATGCGGTGGAACATATGGCTTTTAAAAGTTCTAAGAACTTTCCCCACGGTATTACCAATAGCAAACTTCAGGAGAAGAATATGGGAAGGTATGATATTACTGGAAATACGGGAACAAGAATGGTTCAATATGCATTTAACGTCCCTAAGGATAATCCAGAAATACTAGGAAAAGGCTTAGTGTGGTTCAAAGATATAGCCAATGGCCTTTTGCTGAAAGAGGATGATATTAATCAGGTTCGTGGTGAATTAAGAGAGGAATTTATCTTAATGAATGGTACCGCTTCCGATGACCTTTTTGCAGAGGCAAAGTTAAGAGCAGCTCTATTTCCCGGGGTAAAACCCCTGGATGATTTTTTTATACATAATCAAAAATTCAAACCGGAGAGCCTTAGAAAATTTTATAAGGACTGGTATCGTCCTGAATTTATGGCAATAAGTATTGTAGGAAATATTAATAACCCAGACCACCTGGAAAAGTTAATCAAGAGACATTTTTCCAGTATTTCTACCCATAAAAAATCAAGAGAACTTGAGGACTATGACGCTCTTTACTATGATCGCCCGAAGCAATTTAAAATTGTGGAGCGAGGAACCGATACGGTAAACCAACGCTTCAATGAATCCGTTGCGTTTCAAATGGTATTCAGGGATTCGACAATACTATCACAGTTGCGTACTTTAGATGGGGTAAAACAATTAATGAAATTACGGTTGTTAAAGGATGCAGTAGGCCTTCGCATCAAAGAAGCCACAAATGAATATAATGCTTCTAGTGCCAGTGTTATCAATTTTTTCGATCAATTTGATTTGCCCCCAGCAATGGCCGTAACGATTACTACAACTAACGAAATTAAACTGGAACTACAAAAAATAATCGAGGTTCTGCATCAAATGCAGCATTACGGATTAGAAAAAACGGAATGGGAATACCTAAAGAAGGAACAACTTCTCTATCTGGATAAAAAGAATAAGGAAGACAAGCGATACTGGATAGAGGGAATAGCTCGTCATTATAAATATGGTGAGGCATTCCCATCCAATAAATTTGAACACTTAGAAAAATGGCTATCTGGTTTATCGCTAGATCAATTCAATAAATATATTTTTGAGTTTCTTTCCAAAACACCGGAAGATATTGGAATTATAGCTCCAACAGGAGATAAAGTTTTATCCCATACCGAAAGCGAAATCCGCTCATGGATAAAAGAAGCTTACCAGAAAATGCCAAAGATTTATAAAGTTCCGGTTATACCTGAGAGATTCATGAGTCCTGACGAAACAGCAAAATTAAGGAAGAAGAATTATCTAGTGAGAGATACAAAGGTTCCTGGTGCTCGAGAAGTGATATTAAATAATGGGGTTCGGGTGGTCATGAAGTCCTACACCCCCACCCCTGGATCCTATGCTGATAAAATTATGATTCAAGGTTTTAATACTTATGGGGCATCATGTTTTATTGAAAAAGACCACTATTCTACCCTACTTGCACCACAAATCGTAAAAAATTCAGGAGTAGGAACTATGGATAAGTTTTCGTTACAACGTATGCTAGAGAATACGAGCCTCCAGGTATCACCCTATATTGGGTACGACGAAACGGGTATTAGTGGACGTACAAGTATAGGGGATTTAGAAAAAACCCTTCAACTAATTTATCTTTATTTTACTTCACCTCGTATGGACACCATAGCCTTTGAGGACTGGAAGCGAATGGAAAGGACAAACTACCACAACCCTAATTCCAGTAGTATCATTTCAACTGATTTCTATTCAGCTATTAGGAAGGCAACCGGAGATCATGTTATTAAAAGAGGACCTTTGGGTAGTGCAACTAGGGTACTTGAAGGTACCAAACGTTTTGAAGGTGTAGAGAAAACAAATTTGAAAGTGGCCTATGAGAATTATAAAAAGCTTTTTAGCCGTGCCGCTGATTTTACTTTTTTAATCAGTGGAAAATTTGAGGTAGATTCAATTTTACCCATAGTTCAAAAATATTTGGGCAACTTGCCTAATAATGACAATCGCGATAGTTGTTCTTCCTTAAGAAAAGTGACTGATATTTCAACACAAGGCCCATTTTTTGAAAAAATCCTGACCCCGGATTATTATTCCATAAAGAACCATAAATATTCCTTGCGATTTATACAGGATATTAATGCAGAAAACTGGAGGGAACAAATTAGAATACAAGCTTTAGGCGGAGTTCTGCGCGAAAAAGCCTGGGCTTTACGCTATGAGAAAGGCTATGGCCTGTACCATATTGGAGCCTTTGGAATATTCAACAAGGATATGAATCGTTATGAAATAGGCTTTAATTTTAATTGTACTCAAGATGATTTGCCGTTAATACAAAAAGAAGCCAGGCAGATTATCGCAGAAGTGAAATCCGGCTCAATTACTGATAAAAGGTTCAAAAATGGGCTTAAAAGAATGCACTCTATTTATAAAGAAGAAAAGGCGTATAAATCCAGGAAAATGCAGGAAAGATTATATGAACATTACCGCTATAGCAGTCCCTGGCAGGACCCCATAGAAGTAGAAAAGTATGTACAATCTCTAACCATTGAGGATATAGTGGAAGTTGCTAATAAATATTGTAAGCAGGAAAATCTATTTGAATTCGTTATGATTAATGATGACTAACCAAAAACAAGATCCATCGGTGGTTAATGTCAAAGGTAAAGAGGAAAAAGCATACCGGAAACGGGTACCGGTATGCTATCTCAGTTCTCTATATTTATTCATATAGTCTAATGACTCCTCCACTACCTTGTTTTAAGGTATTGAGATCTTCGTCATCATAAACCAGATACTCTGGTCCTTCCGGTTCCAATTGAACTCTACAATTAATATCCCCTTCACCACAATTAAGCTCCATATCTATGGACTGGAAATCACCGTCGATTATAATATAGTCAGTGGAGGGATCATCTTCCATTGAAGAAGTCGCAAAGCTAAATCCAATGGCAAAAATCACTGCCATTATCGGTAAAATCATTTTTACATATTTCATAATATTAAAATTTATAAGTTAATAAAAAATGCCGTTGTAAAGCAGGAAATCGGCTTCGACCTGCATCATCGCGCAATAATATTTTTGATTCTAATTATTTGTATTATTTTCAATTGTAAAACCTGTTGGGTGTAATTAAGTGATTTTAATTTTTATGTTGTTAATTGGTCTGTCAAATATAAACTTATTGATGTATTGAACCATTGTCAACGCTGTTATCTTAGCCAGTATTCTAGTTTTGAACCCTTCAAAAGACTTGGCGTAGTTGCGCCTTATCATAAACTGGTCACACAACTGTGAGAAGAGGGTCTCGATCCTTTTTCTGGATTTTCTGAACACATAGGGTTGCTTCTTATATCCTTTCTGGTTTCTTCTCATAGGCGTTTCAAGTTTAATTTTGGCTGTCTCAAAGAGGTCTAACTGTTGATTGGATGAGAGATAACCTTTATCTCCCAGCAACAAGCAATCGCTAATCTGGTACTTTACATCCTTGAGCATATGTATGTCGTGTACATTTGCCTTGGTAATGTCCAACGAATGAAACACCCCCGATAATGAGCAGACCCCATGAAGCTTGTAGCCAAAGAACCAACTGCCTTGCGAGGCACAGTAGCCCTTTTCTGGGGCGGTGGCAAAATCTTCTCTGCATATTTTTATCCGCAGGTGCCGTGCGAACTTGCATATTTCCAATGGCATACTGTCGATGAGAAAGCAATTCTCAAACTCTAGGAAAAAAGCTGCCAGCCTCTGCCGGACGACTTCATTAAACCCAAAGAGCGCCCTACGTCTCTTATTAAACTGGCTCCTTTCCAAAAGGTTCTTGATATGGGTATCATCAATATTTTCAAAAAGGTTATTTTCACTATCGATGGACATATATTCAGCTGTAAGACTGAGCGCAACGACTTCGATGTCACTCATCTTTGGTGGCCTGCCAACCTTTGGCCGATGAGTTGTTTCAATATTCAAAGAACTTAGAACTTCTAATACTTTTTGGTAATTTATTGCTATATTTGACATAGATATTGGTTTTGTTTAGCGACTTTAAGATACTGAAATTCAGCATCTTAACCAATATCTTTTTTTGTTTTATTCAACTAAATAGTTTCACCCAACGGGTATTGTAAAGATTGTAAATATTACTTATCCATAATTTTAGTTGTCTTGTCAAAATCCTCAGTATACTGTTAAAATTTATTGTATTTGAGTTGCTGTTTTGAAATTTGATGGATTTTGACCTGTTATGCCTTTGAAATTTTTAGAGAAATGCGGGTAGGAATTAAATCCCATTTTAGCACTGATTTCCTTTAATGATAATTCTGTGTTTTCAATTAAAAATTTTGCCCGTTCCACGCGCTGTTTAGCATGGTACTTAGAAACTGATAAACCATATAAGTCTTTAAACCCTTTTCTAACTTTATGGGCGTTGGTGTCAAATTTTTGTGCAATGGTTTTTTCGGAAGGAAGTATAATGTCCAGATTATTCATAATGTAGATATGAACTTTTTGAAAAAGCAGTTGATCCGTTCTGGAGTAAAACTTTATATTGGAATTCTGGGATGGGGTAAAAGGTGTCTTGTTATTTTTGTCCCGGATGTCCATATGAAAACTATGCACCATTATTTTGTTTTCATTGGTTGGAGTAGTAAAGGATGTAATTACCGTATGCACATTGATTTTGAGATGTTCATCGAAACGATAATCCAGATTGCAGGATATTGCTGTATTTGGTTTTCGATTAAGTTTGTCCAGAGCATTTCGCCATTTACTTTTCGAACTTTCTACCAGTATATTATTAAAGGCTAGGTTTAATATTAAATCTTTGGGAGGTATTTCGTTGTGGGGATGTTCAAAGCTAAACCCCCTAATTTTCAATTGCTCGTCCAGCAAGAAAGTTGCGGATTTTATAAAGAAGATTTCCTGGGTTCGGTTGAGCCATAAGAAAAGATGTCTCTTGGCGTTTAATTGTTCGGCCATCATATTAAATTGGGCAATAAGGCCTTCCAATTCATCGGTATGATTCGATCTTTTTATTTTAAAAGAGAAGTTTCCCTTAGCTATTTCACTAATCATGCGGTAAACACCTCGTAAATTCACTCTGTTAATTTCCCGTTCCATATTAAAAGATTAAAGTTATTATATCATTTCATTATTTATAGGGTTTTAAAAAAGTTATTGCGTGCATCCTATTTGTGAAGAATCTGCAGGGAATGGCAATCGGGTTGGTTCTAAGATAGAATTCACCAATGCGTGCTGCTAAAGGAATATCCGAAAAAAGGCTAAGTGCCTTGATATATACGATTCCCTCATGAAATAGAAATTTCAAGGCGGAGTTATCGAGACTCTGAACCCCACTAATGTTACAGAAAACTGGATATACTTTTCGTTCTTGAAATAGAAGCCTTTCCTTAACGATTGTTTTGGCCGATTCCTGGTCAAGTACAGTATTTGATTTAAAGGTAAAAAATAAAATACCCTCCCTGAGTTCCATCACGGCCTGTTTATTTTCAGAATAAATAGACATAACCAATGTGTGTATACCAACTTTATAATATCCTAATACACAGTTTATAGGGTTCACTGGATTTAGGAGAAATTCAAATATAAAAGAATCTTTTGTGATTTTTGTTATACATTATTGCAGTTGACTTGTCAATTATAAGAATTAAGAGTAATTAATGGAGATTTATAGATGAAATTAATGCTATTTTGATATAATTTGTATTTAAATGTGAGGTGAATAACTCTTCTCGCGATAAAATTTTTAACCCTACTATATCAAAAGCATATTGAAAATAGCCCAGCAACGGTTTTATTTGTTTTCCCTCAATACGAATCCTATGTTCGAGCAAACGATGACCACATTCACAGAACAGATAGAGCAGATCATCAATTCGGAAGAAACTTCGCTAAAGAAAGCCGAATTGGGGATTAGGCTGTGCAATAAAACGCTGACCAAACTCCAAGAAAGGGTAGCGAAGGAGGATTTTGAAGACGCCGCCGAAGAAATAGCGTTTTTTAAGAACATCAAGCCCATCCCGATGAGCTACCTGATCTACTTTACCGAAATCAGGACTTGCGAACTTAACATCCCCAAAGCCGGGATCGATCCAAAAATTCATTATTTAGAAAAAGAGGTAAAAAAGATCAACGAGTTTTTTACCCAAAATAATGACTTCGTCAATTATATGGAGCAGTCCTATAACTATCTTGATCACGTATATTTTACCAGGCATAATTTGGAGAATTTTCCTTTCGCCCCAACCATTAATTATTACCAATACCCTGAATTCTCTACCTCACACGATATGCTTTGGGCTAAAATACAGGCGATGTACCGGTTTATCCATTACATACGGGACGCGATACAACAATTAAAACCCGATAATATTTATATCGCCCAGCAAAATCAACCCAAACTATTACTGTGGACGGGGTCTAAAACTGCCCTGGTGGAACTTATTTATGCTTTACACGCAGTGGGCGATATCAACCACGGCGCCGTAGAACTACAAACAATAACCAGTGCTTTTGAAAGTTTTTTCAATACGAAATTAAACACGTATAAAACATACGCAGAACTTAAAGCCAGGAAAGGCGATCTAACCCAGTACCTGCATAAACTTATTGTTCACCTGGAACACAGAATGCGACGCGATGATGAGCTCTAAGCAGCGGCTCAACCACCTAAAAACGTCTTCCGTTTACAAAATACTTCCTTTTAAACAAGCAACTTTTTACCTTTTCATACCCCTTACTTTTCTGTACTTTTTTTCGGTAGATGCTTCGGATTACGACTTTTCGAAGCAAGGACAGTAATAGGCCATTTTTAGAAATTTATGGCAATATTTCTAATGGTCAGCCCTTTATCTTAACGCAATTTCAGGCAAATATTACCAATGTTAAAGTTTATCGTAGTTACGATATCCCTTACGAAAGAATGCGCATAATCTTTATCAAATTCGTAGAACGAAAGTCAAACCAGGTCAGGGGCTATCATTTAAAAGGTTTACACAATTTGGTAGTCCCTTTCTTTAAAATCAATGTCTTATGCCAACAAGTATTATCACCACCGACGATCTTCGGGAATTCAAAATGGAATTGCTCGAAGACATTAAAAACCTTCTAAATCAGCAACAAGCTCCAATAAGTAGCAAGAAATACCTGAAATCGGCAGCTGTTATGGACCTCTTGCAAGTAAGTCCCGGAACCCTCCAAAACTTAAGGGTCAACGGCACCTTGCCTTACACCAAAATAGGGGGTATTATTTATTATGACGCCGCAGAAATTCAAAAAGTTATGGATGACAATCGCGTGCAACACGGACTAAACTTTTAAGCGATGAATTATATAAAAACACTACAAGCAGCTTTTGAAACTTTCTACGAGGATGACCGTTTAAACCCCAGTCATGTGAGTTTATATTTAGCGCTGTTCCAGGAATGGAACAGCACCCGTTTCGCAAAGGATTTTTATGTATGGCGCCGGGAAGTGATGCAAAAAGCCAAAATTGGCTCCAATTCCACCTACCATCGTTGTCTTAGGGATTTACACAAATGGAGTTATATCACGTATTTTCCCTCGAACAATCCATTTAAGGGAAGTAAGATCAAGATGCTGATTCTTGAAATCAACACGGAATTGGAACCGGTCGTACCCAGAAATGATGCTGAAGCGTCAAAAGCTTACAGTCCCGAATTAGAACAGCTCGCGGCACACTACTATCCCAACGATGAACCGGTAATGAACTGCAACCCTCCCAAAAATGAACAAGCAACAGCACGGGAGCGTCCCATTAATGAACAAGCTTTGAACCACTACCGTCCCAAAAATGGACAAGCGCTGGTATCTAATATAAACAATACTAAAACTATAAACATAAATAAACCAAATGACAGGCAGGCTGTTTTTAATTTTTTTGAAGAACATGGTTTTAATGCTGAAGAAGGAAAAAAGTTTTTTGAGTATTATAGTGCCAATAATTGGCGAACCCGAGATGGGGCAACGGTTCAAAATTGGCAGGCGTTGGCCAAAAATTGGATAACCCGCTCCAAACAATACCAAAAAAGAAAAAAAGCGGGTAAAAGCGTAGCCTCTCTTCAAAAGAGTCATCAGGATTGGGATCATTTAAAAACCTCTAATACTAAAAATTATGGACAACCCCTCTAAAATTATCGAAGGTGGCGTGGAATATTCCCTGGGGGAGTTTGATGGCAATCAAGTAAGCTACGATTTTTCAAAAATCCTAATTTACCTGGATGCTAAAGGCAAGTTGCTTTTTGGAAGAGATTTTAAAATCTACAAAAAGGATAAACCCCTGCTCTTAAAGTTGTGCTCTTATTTTATAAGGGATAGCCGAAGCTGTGAAAAACACGCCATAGATCTAAGCAAGGGCATTTTGCTCTCCGGTCCCATTGGCTGTGGAAAAACGAGTATCATGAAATTACTGCGCCACCTTGTTCCCAGGCAACGCCCTTATGAAATGATCCCCTGCCGGAATGTAACTTTTAGTTTTAACCATCTTGGTTTTAAAACCATTGAAGATTATGGAGATTCTAGATTCTATTGTTTTGATGATCTGGGCGTGGAACCGGCCGGAAGATTTTATGGCAAAGATCTCAACGTGATGGGCGAAGTTTTGCTTTCTCGTTACGAACTATATCTGGATACCAGGAATAAACTAAAAACTCATGCCACTACTAACCTCAATGCGGAAGAGCTCGAGAACCGCTATGGGAGTCGGGTACGAAGTCGAATGCGGGAGTTATTTAACCTAATTGCTTTTGAAGAGCACAGTCAGGATAAACGTAAATAAAGATTCAAAGCCAATCTATTTAACCTTTCCCCTGATTACCAGAGAATACTTTCTAATTCTTTTTAAAAGGCTTGATTTTTAGAATTTCCAAGATACAGCGTTTAAGAATAGCTTGAAGATTTTGAAAGATTTTATGCCATAATGTTTTCATAGTTAGCTTTTTAGAGGTTGCGTAAATGCTGATATACTATCTGTGCCAGGCTTTTAATGCTGGCAGGTCTTGATAAATAAAGAGCTTCATCCCAATTACTTAAAAACCCCAATTCCAAAAGAAGGGCAACAGCGGTACCAGTCGTTTCTCGTAACACCTGGAAGTTGTCAAACTTTACACCCCTGCTTTCAAAACCTAATTCTTTATTGAGTGCTCCCTGCAACTGAAAAGCAAACCAGACCGATTCGTCTGAGTATTTAAATTCTACCCCTGCCACATAAACTTCAACGCCCCTGGCGTTTGGATTATCGGAATGATTACAGTGCAACGAGATAAACAGATCAACATTTAGGGTAGCGGCCAACTTAGTTCTATGCGATAGGGAGATCAAGGTGTCGCTGTACCGGGTCAAGTACATATCGAGCGGATCTTCCAGTTCCTTGTTAAGCTTCAAGATTTCATTAGCAACATTCATTACAACATCCTTTTCCAGAATGCCATTGATACCAATTGCGCCAGAATCTTTTCCGCCGTGTCCTACATCTATAATTATTCTTTTTTGAGTGCCCATCTCTTGTCCAAAAACGAA
>NZ_FQVT01000027.1 GCF_900129445.1 Salegentibacter echinorum | reverse complement strand
ATATAAGTTGAACAGAAGATATTTTGGAGACAAAATATTTGACAGGCTAATAATAGCAAGCATTACAGCAAGTGGACACTAAACGGATATACAATATTTCTTTAGTCCATCTCTTGTTTTCCAAATTAATCGGGACGAATGGCAGCTAATTATGAAAGTAATAGTTTGATTATGCTACAGCCAATACAATTTACAACATACACTATACAGCACTTTTTCTATGGAATTTCATTCCAGTTTTAATAAGGGATAGTTTTTTTTATAGTAATAAATCTAGCTTTCAAGATCTGCGCCTACTGGAATAGAACAATCGTGAAAAGGTTCTCCATGTGGCGGATTTTTAGTGGGTTTATTTTGTCTAACCCTAATTGGCGAAGTGGTCATTTCGGGTTGCTTCTTAGTGTTGGCATTTTTTAAGGAAGCTCCTACCGGCATATCGCAGCGATGTCCCGGTTGGCCGTGTGGCGGATTTACATCTGGTGTCTCCGTACTTTTAGCTGAATTGTTGCTGGTCTTTGAAACCGGTGCAGTAGTTTGTGTTTCGGGTGTTTTTTCTTCCTGGTTCTTGCACGAATTAAAAGCAATAAGCCCCAGCAGAGCAAAGCCAAATAAAATTTTATTTCTTAGGTTTTTCATAGTTTTAGTTTTAAATGCTAAATATAGCAAATCTTTAAGGATTTTTTGAAATTTGAGATTTTGAAGCTGAAACAGCATTATATAACTTCATAAAAACCTCACAGGTCTCGGAGACCTGTGAGGTCTGGTATTTTAACGAATTTCACTTTATAATTAAAAACGAACATACAGTTAATCTATTTTAATAGGTTCTTGCTTTATAAGCGATTTTAATTCTTCCTCGTTTACGTTTAATAGACCTGCTTTTGGAAGCCGTTTTAGCATTGTTCTCCAATTTTCATCCTGTTCAAAAATACGGTTGAAAATCAATTTGGCCTCTTCAAAATTTTCAGAATTAGCCAGGGCCACGGCTTTCCAAAACTTCATTTCTAAATTGTTTGGGACCATGCTTTCTGCCGTTCCGTAGGCTTCTAAAGCTTTATTTACATCTCCGGCTTC
The DNA here is from genome assembly GCF_900129445.1 of Salegentibacter echinorum. Taxonomy (GTDB): domain Bacteria; phylum Bacteroidota; class Bacteroidia; order Flavobacteriales; family Flavobacteriaceae; genus Salegentibacter; species Salegentibacter echinorum. The sequence continues at coordinate 18,385 of NZ_FQVT01000027.1, read as the reverse complement.
CATAGCGAGATCACCTTTGTTCATATATTCATAAGCTCTGGCAGTTTTTAGCAAGCGTGCCAGTTCCTGTACCGGGTTTTTATGGTCATCAACCCTAAGATCTATCTTTTTATCTTTCCAGGACGCTTCAACTTTATCCTTTCCTACCACAATAAGCGCTGCCGATTGCCTGCCGCGAATATCCCCGCCGGCATTTTGAGCAGCTTCCAGTACTTTTACTACTCTTTCGGCTAAAGGGAGATTAGAATTTTCTTTAAAAGCGGCAGCCATAGCGGGAACTACATTGTCATTCAACATCATATTGGCTTGTACCGAAAAATTATCTCCGGTAATGTGCGAAGCGGCTTCTACGCAATTTTTCCCGGTGTAGGCAGCATTTTCTCCAGAAGAAGCCAACACTGCCAATTGTCTAAAATCTCTACCTTCATCATTATTGATAAGGGTTTCTACAACTTCTTCAGCATTGTTTCCTTCTTCCAGGAGCATAAGCCCTTCGGGGCCAAAAGAAGGATTGACAAAAGATTGGGTGGCAATTACTCCTATACCAGACTTCCCCCAGGCAACAAGCGGACCTACAGAAAACCAATGGCTTTGAACACCAACTGCCATTTCCCCGGTCTTAGCATCTTTAGCAACAATGGAATAAGTATGTGCAAAAGCATCCCCCGCTAGCGCCGGTTTTTGCGCGAAGGAGGTTAGGCCCAGGAGAAATATTAAAATATAGGAAACTAAAAATTTTTTCATCTTTTCTTAATATTTTGACATTAAAGATAACTAATCGTTATTAAAAGTGCTATAATTAGAAAAGACATTTCAGTAGATGGATAATTCAGCCAGATTTAATTTCAGGATAATTTAATAGGTTTTGCGGGAAGTTTTAGTTGAAGTTTTAAGGCATTTCTCAAAACATTCTTATTTTTGTGCGGCAAAACGGCCTCGTAGTTCAACGGATAGAATAGAAGTTTCCTAAACTTTAGATCCAGGTTCGATTCCTGGCGAGGCTACAAGACAGGAAGAGAAGTTTATACTGAGCTCAGCCGAAGTAATTCCTGGCGAGGTCACGAGCTATAACCCTTGCTTTTTCTGCAAGGGTTTTCTTTTTTGGTAGTGAAATTAAAGCCTGTGACGAGTACTCCTTAAAAGAAGGATTTTCAGTTAGCTAGGCTTGGTTTTTCCCAATGCCGTATTCAGTGATCTTATACCTTCAACCAAATCATAAAAAATTTTAATCTCTTTTCTTTAGAAAAATCCAAAAGCCCAAGGTGTCGCGAATTATTCTACTATTTTTGTGTTATAAACTTTAAAACATAATCATGAAAGAACTTGTTGAAAACATCCAATCTACTTTTGAAAACTTTCAAACCGAAGCTAACTCACAATTAGAGAGCGGAAACAAAAGCGCCGGTACCAGAGCGAGAAAATCTTCTTTGGAGCTGGAAAAGCTTTTAAAAGAATTCCGTAAAGTTTCTGTAGCAGAATCTAAAAAGTAAGATCTAATCTATTTGAAGGGGAATGTTGAAAATTAATATCAACATTCTCTTTTTATATAGCGTAATCGTTGGGTTTAAACTTTTAAAAATTAGGCTGCTTACCTTTAATAAGCTCCAAGCTTATATAAAAGAACTTCTTTATCACCGCCTTTTACGGTAAATTCCAATCTTGGGTCGATATCTGCATCATTCAAATCTATACTTGAAGTGCCGTAAACCGGAAGTCCTGTAAATAATTCCCCATTACTGTCAAAAAGATAGACTTTTTGCGTCTGTAGATCTGTTATACTTATAAAATATTTATTGTTGAGGAAAAAGATCTTAGGTTCGGTATATAATCCATAATCCAGGTTAACTGACTGGTCTTTAATCTTTACAATGTTTTCTGAAAAGCTAACCAGTAAATTTGGGCGTGCGGTAAGGTGATGGTTTTTAGCCAGGCTGGTATTTTCTAACCTAACATTTCCATTTGCATCGACTCTCACCAGCTGTCCTTCGGCATTTGTAGAAACAAAATCATTGTGAAACTCAAACCAGTTATTATTAGAAAAACCTATTTTTTTCTTCACATTTACACGGTGACTTCCGCGCCTGTTTAAAATGTTGAGTTTGCCAGATTCTTCAGGAAAAACAATATAATCTTTGTTTCCCATTCTAATATGTTTTGGCGCACTAACAATCTTTGTTGCAGCCTTCTTAAATTTAAATCCGTTAACACTTTTTCCATTTTTATCATACATAAAAACCTCGTTTCCCTGGGTTATTAAAAAACGGTATTTTCGGTTATTATCATAATCAAAAAGCGATAGGGGCTGCGTGATTTCATCCTTAAATTCTAAAGGAAATGGCTTTACAGTATTGCCATTCCTATCTAAAACTTCAATACTATATGGCGTAGCAAAAGCCATTTGCACCTTGCCGTTTTTAAATAGATCTACTTGCTTTATTTTACCTAAAATAGGGCCTTTTAATTTTTTCTTCCAAAAGATTGTTCCTTTATTGGAGATAAGGTAAAGCGTATTATCAACATCCTGTACGGCAATATCCATTTGGTTGTTAAGGTGGTTTTTTATAAGAACAGGCTCATTTAGTAAATCCTTCTCTAGTGTTACCGAAAGCATTTCTTCTGTTTTGCCACCGGTTGTTTTGGCGGTATAGCCAGAAATTGCCCCGTGTAAATGCGAGAAATCATTTTCTTCCACTAGTTGCAAAACGGCTAATTCCTGCTCCTCAAATACTAAACTTTGCATTTCATTTTTTAAGTGGGAAGCGACCACTTTTGTTAAATCCTCTTTAAGTTTTTCTGGTTGCCCTATCACCAGTAGCGAAGAAGCTTCTGCCAAATTATTGGTAGCCTGCTGATAATAGGAAGAATTGGCCAGGCTGTTTTTATTTTTATAATCGGCAATTAAATATTTTAATATTGCTTTGTTTTTCGCAAAAACCAGATATTCGCCGGGTGTGGCTACAAATTCTAAATTTTTAGACTGAAAAACAGGTGTGAGTAAATATTGAAATGCTTCTGAAGATTTTAACCGGAATATGGGAACGTCTCTATAGTTTTCTGTAAGTTCTGTGGTTTCAGTTATTAAATCGGAAGCATCAATATCCACTGGGGTTCTAAAGGCCAATACTTGTGTGTTTTCTAAATAAATCATCCCGGCTTCAGTAGTATTCAGAATTATTTCTTCGTTTTTCTTTTGAAGTGAATCTCCGCGAAACTGCCTTAAATTTTCTAAAAACTGTTTGGCATCACTAAACGCAAAGGCAACAAAACCTTTAGCGCTAACGGGTGTAATCTCTGGCATTTTTTGTAGTGCCGGCCCGGTGTTTTTTAGAAGTTGAACGATACTTGTTGAATCTTGCGCTATACTAAGTCCGTTAAAGCTAATTCCTTCTTTATAAAGCTGAAGATCTACCGCAGACCACCCCGAATATTTTAACGGTATTTTAAGATTTGGAAGTAGTGCTTTTTCTATTGCTGAATAGCGTTGGTGATTTAAAAGTAACGAAGTTTTATCGGGATCTACGGCGGCATGGATTTCTTTAAATTCTTCAGAATTCAGTTTGTTCTTCCCTTTTAGTAAGTTGATGAGGTTTGCTTCAGAATTACTTATTATAAAAGGCTCATCCTGCAGGGAAGCATAATATATTTCTTCGTCCAGTTGTGTTTTTTGAAACTTTACACCTTGTTTTTTAATGTTTTCAACCTGTTTATTCTCAAGGGAGTCTAGATTTAATCCAGGTGATTTTGGGAGAATAATACTGGTTACCAATTTTTTTTTAGTAGGGAATGAGAATGTGATCACAGCTTCTTGTATAGAATCGGTGTATTTTAAAAACCCAAAGCTTTTCTTTAACTGTTTTGCTAGTGTTAAGGAGTTTTTATTTAAAAAGCTAAGCTCATTTAGCTCGGTTTCAAGCTTACTTATGTTTGGAGTGTGAAGAATTACGGCTGCATCGGCCGGAATATAGGCAATGAAATTGTTAAGTTTTTGCTGATTTTGGCAGGACAGGAAAATGAGAATGCTTAAAACACCAAAAATACTTCGCTTCATAAAACTTGAGGATTTTATGCAAATATAAAAGTTATCTGTCAATGTTTGTGGGGGGGAGGTGGGTGAAATTGGTGTAAGAAAAAAAGCTTAGTATTTGGGCTTTCAGATTAACTATTTACCTAGACGGTTTTTATTTTTTAAATTTAAAACCAGTAACTTCAAAAATCAAGTTTTACCTGCTCGGGTAAAAGTCTAAAACTCTTGCGATGGTAAGGCGTACTGCCAAATTTTTGAATACCTGCCCGATGTTCCCTCGTGGGATAACCTTTATTTTGTTTCCAATTGTACATGGGGAATTCTTCGTGAATTTCTTCCATATAAGCATCGCGACACGTTTTCGCTAAAATGGAAGCTGCAGCAATACTAAGATATTTGCCATCCCCTTTAATAACACACTCGTGCGGGACCTTTAAATAAGGTTTAAATTTATTTCCATCCACAATAATATATTCCGGGTCACAACTTAAAAAGGCGATAGCGCGGTGCATGGCTAATATGGAAGCGTTTAAAATATTTACTTTATCAATTTCTTCCATAAAAACATGCGCGACTCCATAAGTAATAGCTTCTTGTTGAATAATTTCTTTAAGAGAAAGCCGGTCCTTCAGTTTAATTTGTTTAGAATCATTTAAAATTGAATTTTTAAAATTCTTGGGAAGAATAACCGCTGCTGCGGTTACCGGGCCGGCTAAACAACCTCGTCCTGCCTCATCGGTGCCTGCTACCTGGCATGATAAATTAAACCTTTTTAACATGATGCAAAAGTTGAAAGAATTTCCAATTAAAGCAAACCGAAGGTGATTTTTTACCTAAATCTCATAAAACTAGCCATCTATGTAAATTCAAGCTTTTTAGACTTTCTAAAATTATTGTGTGAACTTTATTAAATTAATTATAAAATTTAGAAAGTAAAAAGATATCTAATAAAAAATAGATTAATAAATTCGCAATAAATTGCCGTTTTAGCAAAGGAAAACGTTATAGTATTGGTTAATTGTCTCAAAATAAAAATAATCAATTAAAAATACATTTGGTTTATTAAGAAATTATTAGGATTTTTGACGCAGGCTAATTCAAATTTAGATAATAATGAAAAACAAATTACATGTGATGCTAACGCTATTCTTAGCGTTTGTGGTGCAATTTACCTTTGCACAAGAAAGTACGGTTACCGGTACGGTAATCGATGAAGATGGTTTGCCTTTACCTGGGGTAAACGTAATTGTGAAACAATCTTCAAGAGGAACTCAAACCGATTTTGATGGTAATTACAGTATTTCCGTCAATCAGGGTGAAGTGTTGATTTTTAGTTATGTTGGTTTTGATTCTCAGGAAATTACAGTGGGAGATTCAAATATCATTAATGTGACTATGAAAGTAGATGCTGCTTCTTTAGACGAGGTTATCGTTTTGGGATACAGTACTAAGGGTGTCGATGAAGTGACCGGTTCTTCCGTAAGTGTAGGAGGAGATGAAATTGCAGAAATCCCTGTTCCGTCTGTGGAACAGGCTTTACAAGGTAAGGTTGCGGGTGTGCAAATTTCTATGTCTTCCGGTACTCCTGGTTCTACTCAAGATGTGCGAATTCGGGGTTTAAGTTCTTTAGCACTTAACAATGAGCCTTTATACGTTATTGATGGAGTGCCTGTTGTGAACAATAATGTTTCTGGCAATGATGATTACAGTTCGTTAAACCCGCTATCTACTATTAATAGCCAGGATATTGAGAGTATGACTGTGCTTAAAGATGCTTCGGCAACTGCGGCTTATGGTGCTAGAGGTTCTAATGGTGTAATTGTAATCACTACAAAAAGTGGGTCTAGCGGAGAAACAAAATTTTCTTTTAGCACAACGGTAGGATTCCAAAATGATGCTTATAATAAAAGAAAATTACTCACTGAGGGCCAGCGTTATGATTTGCTAGTTGAATCGCTTGTAAATTCTTATGGAGAAACCAATGACTTTACTGAGGATAATGCCTTGCAGTTAGGGGTTGATTTTAATATTTTGGATCCAGATATTTTAGATTATCAGGTGGGAGATGGTTATAACTGGGATCAGAACATTAAAAATAAAGATGCTTTGACCCAAAATTATTCTTTTTCGGCTAATGGAGGAGATGAAAAATCAAATTTCTATGCTTCCCTAGGTTATAATAAAACAGAGGCAACTGTTAAAGGAATTGATTTCGAACGTATGACCGGTAGTTTTAAATATGACCGAAAATTAAGAGATAATGTTGATCTTCAGCTTTCGGCCAATGTTTCTAACGTAAAACAAAATCCGGTATTGGAAAACGGATCATTTTTTTCTAACCCGTTTATCACTCGTTATTTAATGAACCCTTTTAATAATAGGTTTAATGATGATGGTACTGAAAATATAGATTTACCTTTTGGTTCTCTGCCTAATATTTTTTATGTGTTAGATGAAAATTTTAGAAGATCGATGCTTACTAGAGCTATTACCAATACAAAGGTTGATTGGGAACTTTATGAAGGTTTAACTTTTTCTAACAGGATTAGTTTGGACTATCAATTGTCTGAATATAAAATTTATGTAAATAGATATGAAGGGGACGCAGATGATATAAATGGTTATGCAGAAAATAGTGACGAGAAGAACTTTAACTGGGTTTATCAGGGTTCTTTAAACTATGTGTTTAATTTTGGAGATCATAATTTTGATGTAAAAGGTCTTTTCGAATACCAGAACAATCAAAATTCCTATTTATATGGATATGGTGAAAACTTTCCAACAGATGGTTTAATTAATATTAATTCAGCAAGTGCGAATTTTGATGCGGACTCTAGCTTTGATGATTGGACGAATGTTTCATATTTAGGTTTGTTGAACTATAATTATGACGGAAGATATGTGGTTGATGCGACATATAGACGAGAAGGGTCATCAAGGTTTGCGCCTAATAATCGTTTCGGTGATTTCGGATCTCTTGGTCTAGCCTGGAACGTGCATAGAGAATCTTTTATGCAACAGAACAATATTTTTAACTCATTAAGACTAAGAGGTTCCTATGGTATAACTGGTAATAATAATGTAGATATTAATTCATATCAAGCATTACTATCTTATAGTGCAGATTATTCTAACCAGGGCGCCGCATTCCCTTCTCAATTTGGAAACCCATTTCTTACCTGGGAAACAGGAAAAACTTTAGATGTTGGTTTTAATTTTGGGATGTTGGATAATAGAATTTCAGGATCGTTTGCTTACTATAAACGTGTAACTTCAGATCTTTTGCAAGCAGTGCCTCTTTCTTTAACAACTGGTTTTGATTCACAGGACAGAAATGTTGGAGAAATGGAAAACTCTGGTATAGAAGTGGAGCTTTCAGGTGATGTTATTCGCACCGAAGATTTTCTTTGGAGTCTGAACGCGAATTATGCAAGTGTTGATAATGAAGTAACGGAGTTAGCTTTAGGATCAAATAATGAACCTTTAGATCCTCTTGCTGGAAGTTCTTATAAATCAACACGTGTAGGTTTGCCAGCTAATGCCTGGTTTATGAGAACTTGGGCTGGAGTAGATTCTGAAACGGGAAGTCCAACCTGGTACGTAAATGGTGTTGATGGAGAAGTGACTTCTAATTATAATGAAGCAGAGCGTGTTTATCAGGGTGCTAGCGCGCTTCCGACTTATTCTGGTGGTTTTGGAACACGAATTCAATATAAAGGTTTTTTCGCCGAGGCAAATGCTTATTTTGCAGGAGGACATAAAATATATGAGCAATATGCGCAATTTTACTTGAGAACAAATAGTTTTACGTTATCAAGCTATAATGGAGTACAGGAATTGACGCAAAGATGGCAACAACCTGGTGATGTAACCAATGTGCCTAAATTGGCTTTTGGTGGTAGTGATAATTTTCATGCTACTTCTTCACGCCATTTATATGATGGAGACTACATAAGACTTAAGAACGTTGCTTTTGGTTATAGTTTGCCAAGTGATTATGCAAGATCTATTGGTGTAGATGGTCTTACGTTAACCCTAAGAGGGACAAATATTGCAACCTGGGTTAAGGATGATGGATTAAAACTCGACCCAGAGGTGAGAGCTAACGGTTACACAACTTTAACTACGCCCCCGGTAGAAACTTACTCAATGAGCTTAAACATTAAATTTTAAAATTTTAAAGTATGAAACTTAAATATATAATCGTAGCAGTCTTTTCCTTTGGGCTGTTCTATTCTTGCTCAGAAGAGGATTTAGATCCTACCCTGTCACAAGATAAAAGTATTGAAACTAGCATCAATACTGTTAATGATTTGCAATCTGTAATCTATGGAGCATATAACCGTATGTCACTTACCGAGTATTATGGAAGGGATATTATAATTCTTGGTGAAATTTTTTCAGATAATGTTTATTCTAACGCAAATTCAAATCGATTTGTTGTAGAAGGTAAAATGGATTTAAATTCTGAATCTGGCATTGTGGATGACCTATGGTCGCAACTTTACGCTGTTATTGGATCTTCCAATGTGGTAATAAACGCAGAGGATATTGAAGGGGATGAAGCTGTTATAAATCACTTTAAAGGTGAAGCCTATGCAATACGTGCTCTTGCCCATTTCAATTTAGTTGAATTTTATGGACAACAAAATGTTAATGGTGGTGGAGAAACTGCTCAAGGGGTGCCCTATGTCACAAAATTTAGAGATGAGGAGAGTTTATTCCCTGCGCGGAATACAGTAGGTGAGGTCAAGCAAATGGCTTATGACGATTTAGATATGGCATTAAGTCTAATGTCTGAAGATTTAAATGATCCAACGAAAGAATATATCACTACATTCGCGGTGCAGGCAATTAAAAGCCGTATAGCTAATTACTTTGAAGATTGGGATATATCATTAGCTGCAGCCGAGACCATTGTTCAATCTGGTAATTATGATATTGCAGGTAAGGATGATTTTCTCACTTCTTTCTCTACAGATGGAGAAAAAGCTGCAATATTTGAAATTGCTAATACGCCTACAGATAATCCTGGTATCAACGGTCTTGCCAATATTTATCAAGAAGGCTCGTATGGAGATGTTGTTGTGCTTCCAAACTTAGCTTCTATCTATGAGGAAGGAGATGTTAGAGGTATTGGTGGAATCATTACGGAATATGAAAGTGGTGCTCTTAGAAATACTGGTAAGTATCCATCAACTGCACCTTATGAGGATAATATTGCGGTTATTCGCTATGCAGAGGTCGTATTGCTTTATGCCGAAGCACTTCTGGAAACAGGGAATACAAGTGAAGCACTTATCTGGTTAAATAAAATTCCTTCCCAAAGAGGGGCATCAACTTATAGCACTGCTACTAAAGATAACATACTCTTAGAAAGAAGAAAAGAGTTAGCTTTTGAAGGTTTTAGGTTTCATGATTTAGCAAGAACGGGGATGGATATACCAGCACCAGATTCTGTTCAGCAAGCCCATGGTGGCCCAGCTTATGGAAGCTATAATTTTGCACTCCCTATTCCTTTCGCAGAAGTAGATGCAAATGGAAATATAGATCAAAATGAAGGTTACTAATTTATAAAATAGTAAATAATTAAGTTGGAATTAAAAAGGCTGCCGAAAGGTGGCCTTTTTTTATTTATAAACCAGTATCGTGCTAATTAAATTTAAAACAGAATTTATCATTAAACATTGAAGGACAATTTATTGTTTTGCATTGACCAAAAACCCTTCGACGAAGCTCAGGATAAAACAAGAAAAAAAGTCTGGGCTTATCCCACGACTTCGCTCTGTACAAGCTGCACTTTATCTAAATTTATCGTTCAATTCCTCCTCGTATGCTGGGGATTAAGAACTCATTAACAACCTTAAGCATAAATATGAAAAATCCATTTTGCTGAAGTAGCCTTAAACTTTAATTAATTTTCATTTCCAATTTTACGAAAAATTTCGATAAGCCATAGAATTTCCATTAGTAGAATGATCCTAATAAAGTTAAGAAAACGAGTTTAGCCTTCGAGGAATACTGAAATCTGCTTCTCAAAATCCACCTCATCAGCATCATATAAGCATCGATAGCTTCCTTTGCAAAAGCTTTGGCTTCTTCACTTTCCTGTTCTTCCTAAATAAAATTATAGAGGTCAAAAATCTGATCTGCCGAAGCACTTTTACGCAACCATTCCATAAATCGCTAAAATCTTTGATAATTTCTGAATTGAAAAATAACCCTTAAAGATTCTAAAAATCCGCAAGGATTATTTAATCCTATGGTGTTGTAAATACAAGAATTGCTATAGTTGGAATTCTATTTCCAGTTCTCCTTGAGTTGCTTTATATGGATCAAAAATAAAAGTTCTTGGGCCTTCTCCATAATACTCTATTTTCCTTATGGTGTCTAAATCTCCTGATAAATTAATATCATAAAGATCTGGTCCTTGAATAATTTTAATAGTATCATTAACATATCCTTTTACTTTTATATTAATCATTGTATAAGGAAAAAATTTATAAGGTTGTAATACAACAGTTTGAGTTTTTGAAAAGTCAGTAATTTTTAATTTCGCCGTGTCTTTTTTTGAGCAACAAGTAAATAAAATGATAGAAATAAGGACATATAAAAATAATTTGAAATTTTTCATGCGTCTGTAGAAATTAGTTGTGAACTATTAGTAGCTAACCAACTATTGGTAGTTTGTGACCACTCTAAATTGCTAAGGTATCTTAAATCCCCATTTTCTAATGCTTCTTCAATTAATTGAAAAATAAAGTTACCATATTGGGTCGCCAATTCTCTTCCTTTGGAATTGTTGAATAAATCCATGTTTGTTTCCTTATAATGATTTGGATAGTCATAAGGTATTTCTTCATGGGCATCGGTTAATTGCTTAGTTAGGCTTGCTCCAATATAATTTGTGGAAAGTGCATTCCACAGCGTATGTTTTACGGCATCACCTTTACGGTTACGTACTGGTTGCGGGTAGAAAATCTCTGCATAGGTATAGGCCTCGGCAGCTGCTCTTAAATATGCTGTTTTTTGGATGATTGATAGATTTTCAAATAATGCCAGTTCATTAGGCGACATTCGGTTTTTTAAAAAATCATGCAAGTTGGGGTTATTAATTAAACGAGCTTTAATATCCACCTCACCACCATTCATAAAAGCATCGATAGCTTCCTTTCCAAAAGCTTTGGCTTCTTCACTTTCCTGTTCTTCCCTAATAAAATTATAGAGGTCAAAAATCTGGTCTGCCGAAGCACTTTTACGCAACCATTCCATTTTTGGACTATCGAACCTACCCAGTTCCAGTAAATCCTGGAGTTTCCCAATTGTATTTAACCGCATTATAGGTGCGGTCATAATATCGGTGCCATCAATACTATCATGATTTGGATCTGGGTCGCCTGAGGAAGGAGGAGGTAGTGACCCTCCATTACCTCCACCACCGTCCCCCGCTGGTGCGCGATTGCATCGCGTTCCTTGCGGCATAAGCCGATGCAGATAGAAAGAAAAATAGTAATATGTAAATATAGTTTTTCATTATTGACAGTCGCTATACGATCGTCATATCCGCTCATTTCTCCAAATTACCGGGTATTTCACAATTTTCTTTTCTGAAATTATCTCAATGACATAGGTTTGGAAAACTGCATTTTTAGACCCAGTATATGGCTTGTACTTTTGGTTTTTATACTTTTTATCAACCCATTCTATCTCTTTTTTCCTTATCTCTTCCAAATCAGAAAAATGATAATCTCTCAGCTTTTCTATACAAAGCGTATCCGCTTTTTCTGAATAAGAATAATACACCCCTATATTTTTAAAATATAAATTTTTACCCATCTGAGGATGGTTTTGAATCTTTTTTGAATGTATATCTTCATTATAGCGAATATAGATAGTATCCTTCGGATAAATTGATTTTTGCCCGAAAGAAAGTATCGGGCATAAAATCAATAGTAAACTTAAAACTTTAATTGCAGCCATTGGGAAAAGTATTTTTCATATTGGTAATTTGATCTTTTATAACTTGTTGCTCCTGAGGTATTTCTAGTTGCCAAGATATAGTAGCTTCAGAGTTCAGTTTAGATTCTCTCATTCCTCCAGATTACGGGATACTTCACAAACTTCTTATCTGAAATCACCTCAATCACATAAGTTCGGAAAACGCCGTTTCTAGTGGCCGGAGGCCTTTTATTGTCAAAAATCCAACGGTTTCTTTTTTCATTGATTTCTTCTAAATCAGAAAAATGATAATCTTTTATTTTTTCTATACAAAGCGTGTCTGCTTTTTCTGAGTAGGCATAAAACAAAGTCATATCTCCTTCTTCCGTTTCAATATTAAAATAAGTACCTAATCTTTGATTATACTTTCTTTCAAATTTAGCGTTCCAAGCTGCGTTACTCTTTTCCTGATATTTCACATAAATAGTATCTTTCGGATAAATTGATTTTTGCCCGAAAGAAAGAATCGGGCACAAAATCAATAGTAAATTTAAAACTTTAATTGCAACCATTGGGAAAAGTGTTTTTCATATTGGTAATTTGATCTTTTATAGCTTGTTGTTCTTGAGGCATTTTTAGTTACCAAGCTTTGGTAGCTGCAAAGTTCTGTTTAGATTCTTTCATTCCTCCAAATTACCGGGTATTTCACAAACTTTTTGTCTGAAATCGCCTCAATGACATAGGTTTGGAAAACTGCATTTTTAGACCCAGTATATGGTTTGTACTTTTGGTTTTTATACTTCTTATCAACCCATTCTATCTCTTTTTTCCTTATATCATGCAGATCAGAAAAGTGATAATCTTTTAGCATTTCTATACAAAGCGTATCTGCTTCTTCTGAGTGGGGATAAAACAAAGGCATATCTCCTTCTTCCGTCTCAATATTAAAATAAATACCTAATTTTTGTTTATACTTTCTTTCAAATTTAGCGTTCCAGGATGCATTCCTCTCTTCTTGATATTTCACATATATAGTATCTTTCGGATAAATTGATTGTTGCCCGAAAGAAAGTATCGGGCAAAAAACCAATAGTAAGCTTAAAATTTTAGTTGCAGCCATTGGGAAAAGTGTTTTTCATATTGGTAATTTGATCTTTTATAGCTTGTTGTTCTTGGGGAGATTTTAATTGCCAAGCTTTGGTAGCTTCAGAGTTCAGTTTAAATTCTCTCATTTCTCCAAATTACCGGGTATTTCACAAACTTATTATCTGAAATCACCTCAATCACATAGGTCTGAAAAACGCCGTTTCTAGTAGCCGGAGGCCTTTTATTGTCAAAAATCCAACGGTTTCTTTTTTCATTGATCTCTTCCAAATCAGAAAGATGAAAATCTTTTAGTTTTTCTATACAAAGCGTGTCTGCTTTTTCTGTATAGGGATAAAACAAGCTCAAATGTTTGCTGCTTTTATCTTTGATACTAAAATAGACTCCATTCTTTTTTTTATAATCCCAGTTTGTGATTTTCCTATTGGCTTCATTCTTTTTAAACATCACGTAAATAGTATCTTTCGGATAAACTGATTTTTGCCCGAAAGAAAGTATCGGGCATAAAATCAACAGTAAACTTAAAACTTTAATTGCAGCCATTGGGAAAAGTGTTTTTCATATTGGTAATTTGATCTTTTATAGCTTGTTGTTCTTGAGGCGTTTTTAGTTGCCAAGCCTTTATATCAGCAGTATTTAAACCTATCCAAGACAGCGCTTCTTTTTGTGCGGATGTAAGACTTGGGTCATAATCGGACAAAGCTTGTTTTATAATATCCCGATAATGTTGAGCCAATTTTTCAGCAATATTCAGTTAATCAATAACTCCTTCGTTTCTCCAAATAACCGGATATTTCACAAATTCACCTTCAGAAATAATTTCTATTAAATAAGTTCGAAAAACACCATTTTTAGAACTTGTATATGGTTTGTATTTTAATCCTTCAAATTTTTTATTTATCCAGTTATTTTTTTTCTCTTCTATTTCTTTCAAATCAGAAAAGCAATATTCTTTTAGCTTTTCTATACAAAGTGTGTCTGCTTTTTTTGTATAGGGATAAAACAAGCTCAAATGTTTGCTGCTTTTATCTTTGATACTAAAATAGACTCCATTCTTTTTTTTATAATCCCAGTTTGTGATTTTCCTATTGGCTTCATTCTTTTTAAACATCACGTAAATAGTATCTTTCGGATAAACTGATTTTTGCCCGAAAGAAAGTATCGGGCATAAAATCAACAGTAAACTTAAAACTTTAATTGCAGCCATTGGGAAAAGTGTTTTTCATATTGGTAATTTGATCTTTTATTGCTTGTTGCTCCTGAGGCGATTTTAATTGCCAAGCCTTTATATCAGCGGTGTTTAAACCTATCCAGGACAAAGCTTCTTTTTGGGTTTCAGTTAAAGAAGGGTCATATTCCGTTAATGCTTGTTTTACTACGTTTCGATAATGTTGAGCCATTTGTTGGTGTTGAGCATTGTTAGGAGTATTCTCGTTCCAATCATAACGGGTATAATAATTAAAAATGCCAAAATACTTGTGTTCGAGAGATTCTATAAATTGTTGAAATTGAGTTGGAGTCCAATCGTTAGCCCAATCTAAAGTGGTTTGATTATTATCAGCAGCGACCAAAGCATCCAGCATTTTCCGGTACATCTCTGCGTGCAAAACCTCGTGGATTAGAGAAACCGCTTTAAACACATCTGGTTTGTTTAAAATATTACCACTGGTAGAAGGATCTGTATTAAAATCTATATTGATCATATTTGAAGTCAAAGGCGGGTTGGTTATCGCCATAGCATTGGTGTAATCCTCATATACAGTACCAAAATTATTTTTAGCTCCAAATTTTAAATTCGCCACAGACATTTCGAGATCAAAATTTTTGAGGTAGTTATCAAACGTAGGGGCTTTGCCCATCTCGGTATATACATCATTTAAACATTCGTTTTCTTTGAACGAATCATCTACAATTACTTTATAGAGGAAATCCACCTCACCACCATTCATAAAAGCATCGATAACTTCCTTTCCAAAAGCTTTGGCTTCTTCACTTTCCTGTTCTTCCTGAATAAAATTATAGAGATCAAAAATCTGGTCTGCCGAAGCACTTTTACGCAACCATTCCATTTTTGGACTATCGAATCTACCCAGTTCCAGTAAATCCTGGAGTTTCCCAATTGTATTTAATCGCATTATAGGTGCGGTCATAATATCGGTGCCATCAATACTATCATGATTTGGACCTGGGTCGCTTGAGGAAGGAGGAGGTAGTGACCCTCCATTACCTCCACCACCGCCTCCAGATGGTAACCCTCCATCATGGCCAGGATCGCTACCCCCTGAAGGTCCGCCGGGATTATCAGATCCTGAACCTCCACCGCTATTGCCTCCACCATTCCCAGAGCAAGGCACTCTTTTTAGCCTATAACCTGTAACTTCCCAACCTGTGGCACGGCTAGTTTCTATAACTTCAACATAGGCATAACAACCTCCACTCCCTTTTTGGTCGAGGTTGGTTATTATTGCTTCAGCATTAAATTCAATAGGGGTTAAGCTTACTTTATTTTTAAGTGGGGGGAGTTTACCGTGTTCCACTACCGCCCTTTTGTCGGCCGTGTTAAGATGATAAGTAGCAATATATGCCTGGTAAGTACCATCTTTTTCTAGGTTCAAGACTAGGTTTTCTATGGAGCCTGTTTGCGTGTTGTGTTCAATTTGGAAGGTATATGATTTAGAATCACCTTTTTTCATTAAACGAGCTTCGTCACCAATAATCCTAAAATTGTTTTCTTTGGACTTTCCTTTGAAACTCTTCTTGTCAAAATACTTCAACACCTTGTTAACTGCTTTTTTATCTGCAATGTCTTTTATTTTGACTCCATTAATAATTTGGAATTCGTTTTCCTTAATTTTTTCTTTTGCTAATAATTCATCTATATTTTCTTTTTCACAGGAGGCAAATAATACAATAAAGAATAGCGTAAAGTAGATTTTTTTCATTTCAGTGAATTTAGTGTCAATTTATTAAAGCATGATAGTATGTTTAATGATAGTATAGTTGATATAAATATTCCGAATAAATTAGTCTAAAGTATTAAAAATTAAAATGTTTTTCGTTTTTTTATTCTATTTTCATTTAAACATCAGGAATATTTCATTCCTTGAGTCAATATTATATCCCTAAAATGCCTTCAGGCTTTAATTCAAATAAACTAAATTTGCGAAAAGCTTAGTTGATGAAAAAATTTTGCCTTCTTTTAATTTTTATTTTCCCCACTGTATTTTACGGGCAAAAAACCCTGGGAGGACCTCCGGATACTAAAACAAAATCAGACACGGTAAAACCGCCAATTACGGCATATAAGATCATTTCAGTAGAAAATGATACGACCTATGTAGATACCACTTTAAATATTCAAAAGGATTATAAATTTAATTACCTTAGAAAAGATAATTTTGAATTGCTTTCTTTTTCAAATACCGGGCAGACCTATAACCGGTTGGGAGCAGAGCTGGATTATCAAAAACTATATCCAGATTTTGGCGCTCAGGCAAGGCATTACAATTTTATGGAAGTCAAAGATATTCACTATTATCATGTGCCCACACCTTTTACCGAGCTTTACTTTAAAACGGTGCCGGAACAAGGCCAGCAACTAGATGCTTTTTTTACCATTAATACCTCAGAGCGTTTAAATGTCTCTATTGCTTATAAGGGAGTGCGCGCCCTGGGTAGCTATCAACATATTCTTAGTAGTACCGGGAATTTTAGAATGGGAATGAATTATAATACTTTAGATGAAAAATACTTTCTCAAAACACATTTTGTTTCCCAGGATCTTTTGAATGAAGAAAACGGCGGGTTTTCAGATTTGGCCCTTCAGCAATATTTAGATAAAGAAGAGGAGTTTGAAGATCGCTCTATTTTAGACATGAATTTTGAAGACGCCGAGAGTACCCTGTATGGAAAACGTTTTTATGTAAATCACTATTACCAGTTACGAGCTGCAGATTCGGTTTCGGGGAACTCCATAAAACTGGGGCATATTTTTAATCACAGTTATAAAAAGTTTGTGTTCTCACAACAGCAGGCGAAAAATGAAATTTTTGGACCTTCCTTTCAAAGCGCTAATATAAAGGATAACGTGCGCCTTAGTGAATTTTATAATGAAGCCTATGTGAAATATGCGAATAAAACCCTGGGTGAAATAAAAGCGAAAGCAGCCGTGAAAACTTTCGAATATGGTTATAAAACTTTCTTTGTTAGCAATACCGATACCATCAATAATAAATTAACAGGCGTAAATTATTCCCTGGGTGGCGAATATGCTAAAACCATTGGTGGTTTTAATATTAAAGCTGATGCTATGCTCAACCTGGCAGGAGACTTCACGGGTAGCTATCTTGCCGCTAGTGCGTCTTATGCACTCGATGAAGAAAATATGCTGGAATTTGGGGTAAATCAAAATAGCCATAGGCCCAATTATAACTTTTTGTTATATCAAAGTGACTACATTAATTATAACTGGCAAAATGATTTTGATAATGTAAATACGCAAAGTATCTACGGAAAATTAAATTCTGAAAAACTCTTTGATGTAGAAGGAAGATTAACACAAATTCAGAACTATACCTATTTTGCGCAAAACCAGGATACTCTGGTAAAGCCTTATCAAGCCGGCGACCAGGTGCGGTATATAAAATTAAAAGCGTCTAAAAATTTTGATTTTGGTTATTTTGCAATAGATAACACGCTTATGTATCAAAAAGTGCTTGATGGTGGTTCTTACTTAAATCTGCCAGAATTTGTGACCCGTAATTCTATATATTACAAAGACGAGTGGTTCGATAAAGCACTTTATTTACAAACAGGTTTTACATTTAAGTATTTTACTAAGTATAATATGAATGCTTACGATCCTGTTTTAGCTGAATTTTATGTTCAAAATTCTCAGGAATTAGGTAATTATCCGGTAGTAGACTTTTTTCTGAATGGAAAAGTCTCTCAAACCAGGATATTTTTTAAGTTGGAACATTTAAATGCGCTTATAACTGGAAACAATAATTTAGTTGCGCCAGGGTATCCTTACACAGATTTTTCGGTGCGATTTGGACTGGTTTGGAACTTTTTTCTTTAAATTTTCTACGGAAGCCAATAAGGTATCAGCTATTTTTTTTAATTCTAGCTGACTATCCCATTTCTTTGGAACCTTTTTTTGATTAGGTTCATTAAATCAAGTCTTATTATATAAGAATATGGAAAAAATAATCATTTTTTAAATAACGCTTGCCCACTCAAAAAACGGGTGTATATTTGCCCCCGCTTAGCAGGACAGCGAATAGCTTAGCTTGGCAAAGTTCATTGCATATTGGGGAT
>NZ_FQVT01000028.1 GCF_900129445.1 Salegentibacter echinorum | reverse complement strand
GTGAATCCATATGAATGGCTTAAATATACCCTGGAGAATATTATGTCCATCAACCATAAAAATATCCGGAATCTCTATCCTCAGAATTATAAAAAATTACAGCTAGACTGAACATGATTTTATTATAAAAAAATAGATAATAAAATTACGCTAAATTAAAAGATGTAGTTGGTGGGGCGCATACCTTTTAGTAAGGAATACTATAGCTAATAACTAAGCCTGCCCCGATAAAATCGGGGCAGGCTGTGTGGCCGGTACGGCCTGTCCCGATTTTTCGGGAGCCTAACATGAATGCAGGATTGACTAAACCGACTGTTCGTCGATTAGCCACTATGCGGAGTGTCTGTTTGTCTTGAATGTTTTTAGGTAGAGATCGCCTCTTTTCTTTTTAATTGAAGGCTATAACTAAACTTAGAAAATAGCAAGTTTCACTTTTCAGGATGTTAATTGGTTTTTGATTGTGCCTTTTAATCGCGAGGCGACAGCCAAAGGTTTTATTACCCCGAGGTAGTTTACTTCTAATAATCTCCCGTCCCGAAGGGGCTCGTTCAATAAGGAATTACCCTAAAGAACAGCTATCCTAAGAAAGTGTAACTTTAAAAGGTCAAAAAGCAAAAGCCCGGGCCTAAAAGTCAGGGTGCTGATTCTTATTATTTGTTTATGATTTGAATTCTTGTGTACAGGTTTTTGATAGTGTAATTTATTGAAAATGAGCAAAAAAATCACAAAGCGAATATTAAGAATAGGTTTAATTGGTGCAAGTTTAGCCTCTTTGTTTTTTGTTCCGTGGATTCTGGTTTGGGCCTGGATTTTACCACTACCTGATACGGTTCAGGAGCAATTAAATGAAGGAATTGATCACGGATTTGATGGAATGATCGTTTATGTGGACGAGGCAGGAAAACCTCCGGCATCTTATGCGGCTGGCTGGCACGATAGAAAAAAGAAAATACCTGCTTATCCCGGTGCCCTGTTTAAAATTGCAAGTATTACAAAGCTTTATGTCGCTGTTGCTGCCACTAAATTAATTAAAGATGGACGACTGTCTTTAGATAAAACACTTTCAGAATATTTCCCCGAACTTGCAGATAGAATTGAAAATTCAGATAAAATAACTTTAAGGATGATGCTGCAACACAGAAGCGGCATTCCCAATTTTGTAGATCATCCCGACTTTTGGACAAAACCTCCCGAAACTAGACAGGAAACACTTAATTACGCACTATATTTACCTGCAGATTTTAAACCAGGAGAAGATTATGGCTACTCCAATACCAATTATATGTTGATTGAGGATCTTATTGATAAAGTGGTGGGGTATCCAAATCAGCAATATATCAAAGAAGAAATTTTGATACCTCTGGGATTAAAAAACACCTTCGGTTCGCTGAGTGAAGTGAATATAGATGATGTAATGAGTGGTTATTATGTGGGGAGTGATAAAGATTATAAGACAGAAAATATAGGTTTAATGATAGCGACCGCAGAGGATGTAGGAATATTTTTGAGAGCTTTAAACGATGGTTCTGTATTTGATGAAGGCGAGCAGGAAATCTATTCCTCAGTTTACGTTTACAATCATACAGGTTTAATTGTGGGTTACCAAAGTATTGCGGAATATCACCAGGACATCGATACAGTTATTGTTCAATTTAATAATACAGCTAACTTTAATGGATATGACTGGAATTTAGCAGAAATCATATACGGCCGTATCGTGAAAATAGTGAGGAATAAAAGAAGCTGATACTAGCAAAATTGATTGTAAAATGTCCTTTTGAGACCCCTCACGAAAATTTAAAAAAACGGTAATATTGATGTAAATAGTTCACATTTAAAGCGGAAAAAAGTTGCCATGAATTCAGGAATATTTAAAGTTTGATAATCTTTAGTCTTGGAAAACCGATTTTCAACCAATTAAATTTAACTAAAATCTATCATATACCAACCCTTTCCGCCTCCTTCCGCTATCGCAGAAGAAGCTACCTTTCCTTCAAAGGGAAGGAGCGCTTTCAATCGAACTAAGTCACCCGACAAGCTTGCTCCTCCCCTTGGTAAGGAGGGGATGAATTCAGCTTTGCTGGAGAAGGGATGGTTGCGTTTTTTGTTCGCCAATTTCGTTTAAAATTTCAAAAATCATTATTTTTCTATATTCTTTAAAGGTTTATAATCAGCGTATTAGGAAATCCGTCAATGATAGCGCAGTCGAGAAGTTTTCTATGAATTTTTTAGTTTAACTGGATTGATGACTCCTGCAAAAATCAGCCGCTCTTCCAGAGGCGTTCTGTAAATTTGATTTGCCGGTTTTAAATTGTTATTATTGGAAATTATTGATGTCCGATAAAAATATAACGATTTTGCATGTTCTTTTTTATAGCAAGGCCTAAAAGCGATTTCATAATTATCCTCCTTGCTATGTGAAATCTTCACGAAGAACATTTAATTGTAGAATATTACCTATGAAAAAGCAGGATGCTCAGTTAGTTAAAGTTTAGTCTTTTCTCTTTTTTCTTGCAGAGAAGCGATCTTGTTTCTTTACCGGACAATAGTGATTGGAAATAGGTAAAACGCAAAGAATATATTTTTAAAGCATTAGAATGGCATAAAACTTTCAACTAAATAGCATGCCACTATAAACCAATAAAGTACCTTTGCAAAAAATTAAGGATATGAGTAGAAACGATAAATCTAAAGGTGGAAAGTTTAGCGGAGGAAAAAGAGGGGGGAAGAGCAAAAAAGCCACTCCCGGAAAAACTCCGGCTAAACCGCAATCTGCCGCTAGTAATGCGTTTAAAACCGATGGTATTCGGTTAAATAAATACATCGCCAATGCCGGTATCTGTTCCCGCCGGGACGCCGATATCTTTATTGCGGCGGGAAATGTAACCGTAAATGGAAAAGTTGTTACCGAAATGGGCTATAAAGTAAGCCTTACCGACGATGTAAAGTTTGATGGAAGAAGTGTAAACCCCGATAAACCCGAATATTTTGTCCTAAACAAACCCAAAGGTATTTACGTAACCGGTAGCACCGAAAAAGGGGGGAGAACAGTGATGGATATTATGGCTAAGGCAACCAAAGCTAAATTAGATCCTGTAGGAAAGTTAGATACCCAAACTATGGGCTTGCTTTTATTCACTAATGATGGTACGCTGGCCAAGAGATTGGGGAAGCCAAGAAATGGAATTCGGCAAATTTACCAGGTAAATTTAACGAAGCCCCTGGCATTGGCCGATCTTGAAAAAATTAGGGAAGGTGTCTATTTGGAAGATGGAAAAGTGAACGTTCAGGACATTAGCTATATTGCAAATCGACCTAAAAACGAAATAGGTTTAGAAACCAACAGTACAAGAAATCACGTTGTTCAGCGACTTTTTAAAAGTCAGGGATATGAAATTGAGAAATTAGACCGTGTTGTTTTTGGCGGACTCACAAAAAAGGATCTGCCACGTGGTCGGTTTAGAAGACTTACAGATCAGGAAGTTATAAATATGGGAATGCTTTAAAAAAAGCTGTTGCTATTTATTTTTTTAATATTTTTGAACCGGATTAGGATAAATCTTAATCCGGTTTTTTATTTAAACTTAGAATTGCCTGGCATTAGGCAAGCAGAATTAAAAGAGATAAAAATTTTATAACTTTAACTAGCTAAACCAATTAACCAACTAAAATGAATAAAACCAATTACGCGGGCATCCCCAATAAGTATTCCCGCCTGGACGATGCAAAGGTGGTATTAATCCCCGTACCTTTTAATAATGCTCTTAAGACTGAAGAAGAAAAGGAGGCGGGTTTTAAGGCGTTTATAGAAGCTTCAGGGAAAATGGAGCTTTATGATATTGAAACCCGCAGTGAAGTTTATAAAAAAGGGATTTATGTAGCACCGGCAGTTAGCGATTCTCAGGAATCGGGAAGCCCGGAAAAAATGGTAGAAACAGTTTACAAAACCACAAAAAACTATCTTCAGCAAGAAAAATTTGTAAGTTTATTTGGTGGCGAACGCGCTATTTCTATTGGGGCTATAAAAGCTTTTCAGGAGAGTTTCCCTGAACTGACGGTGGTGCAATTAGATGCGCAGGCCAATTTGCGTCCCGAGCATGAGGACTCTGGCTGTAACTCTGCCTGTGCTTTACACGAAGCCAGTAAAAACACCAATTTGGTACAGGTGGGAATTAGGGCTATGGATGCAGCTGAGGTTGATTATATGGATGAAAATCAAGTGTATTTTGCTCATGACCTGTATGATGAATGGCAGGACGATGCTATTGGCCAAATGACGCCAAATGTATTTATTACCATAGATGTAGATGCTTTTGATCCTTCTATTTTGCCCGCGACCAACTCCCCGGAACCCGGCGGACTTTTCTGGTATGAAACCCTGGAGTTTTTAAAACTTATGTTTAAAAAGAAAAATGTAGTTGGTTTTGATATTGTAGGCTTGCACCCCAATAAAACCGATAAAACCTCAGATGCTTTGGTCGCCAGGCTTTACTACAAAATGCTGAGTTATAAGTTTAAATATCAGGATTATAAACAGGAGGACGACGTGGACTAAACTTTCTCGAGGAATTTAAATTCCGATTATCGAGTAAAGGGCTTCAAGCTTGTTTTTCTGTAAATATGAATTTGAGCAGACCTCACAGTGCGGATAACTATGCGCAATTGTGAGGTCTTAACTTTTACCCCATCAAATAAAAACAATGCTGTCTGATAAAAATAAAACCAAATAGCAGGTTCTCTCTTATAGCAAAGCCTAAGAGCGATTTCTTAATTACTCTCTTTGGTATTTGAAACTTCGCGAAAAAGGGTTCGTTGAGAAATATTATATATGAATGATTAATTATCAATGAGTTACAATTTAGTCTTTTCTCTTTTTTCTTGCAGCGAAAGCGATCTTGCTTCTTTACCGGACAACAGTGAAATCAAAGCTTGTTTTAAGAAAACTTAGTTAGTAATGATGCCACTATGACACTAAATTTTAGTAGTATTGAGCAACTTTTCGCGGGTAAGTTTCAAATGGATTTTTCTCCTAAAAACATGGATAGGAATGAGTAGTAATTGGTACGTTTATGCAATTGGTTTTTTGGGTCAATTGTTATTTGCTGGGAGATTAATCATGCAGTGGTTAAAATCTGAGAAAAAAGAAAAAATTGCTACGCCCTCCCTTTTTTGGAAACTTAGTCTGCAAGGTGCAGTTTTACTTTTCGTTTATGGTTATTTAAGGGATGATATGGCAATTATGCTAGGTCAATTTCTGGTTTATGGCGCCTATTTTAGAAACCTGCAATTACAGGGCAAATGGGGAGAATCTGGGGTTATGTTTAAAATCTATGTTATTGGTTTGCCTATCCTTATTGCACTTTATCTCTTGTTTTTTGGTCAAATGGATTGGGAAGATCTCGTTAAAGGCGATAATATTTCTACCTGGCTTATCGCATTGGGAATTGTTGGTCAGTTAATTTATACTTTCCGTTTTATTTATCAATGGGTACATGCCGAAAGACATCAAAAATCAGATCTGCCCTGGAAATTTTGGGTGATTAGCCTGATGGGTTCCGGCCTTATTTTTACTTATGGGATTTTTAGGGACGACCCGGTGCTTATTGCAGCACATTTCTTTGGCGGGATCGTTTATATAAGAAACCTCTTTATCATTAGGAAATCCCAGGCTAAAGCTTAGTTTTTTTCTGAAACAATTCATAGAGAAAGTATCCGAAAACAATGAGGTATTCTATGGCAATTAACCAGTAATTTTCGCTGAAATCTTTATTTCCGTAGGCTTCGTAGCTAAAAAATACCAGAAAACTCCAAAGTAGGGCAAAGCGATATGGCGTAAATAAGGAAAGCAGGAGTGGTGTGACCAGATACCAGGGATGCACCGTGGTAGCCATTAAAAAGTAAAATGTTACAGCCAATAACATTACATTTATAAGACTTTTAAAAGAATAATTTCTTCGGAAGAAAGCCAGGTAGCCCACCAGGATTAAGACAATAACCGGACTTATTTTTCCGAATGTACCGATAATATTGTACCCGGTAAATTGAAAGCCAATCCATCGAATTATATAGTAAATACTGGCATTAAATTCAAATTTCTGAAACCAAAGACTTATACTATTTGAAAAATTAGTGATTAATGTGGAAGAAATAAAAGGCAGAAAACTGACTAAAACAGTAACTCCCACCAGTAAATAATAACGCAACAGCGTTTTAAATCCTAATTTGTTTTCGGCTGAAATATTTTCAGCCTTAGCTCTCTCATCTAAACGATCTACCGTTTTTGCTGAATTTGCCCCCTTTTTTCTGCTCAAAAAGTAATGCCAAAATAAAGGCAAAAATAAGAGCGGTAATAGTTTTACCGAAACAGAAATTCCAAATAAAATTGCACTCCACACCCATTTCTTTTCAAATAAAAGATAGAGCGAGCATAGTAGAAAGGAAATCATGATTCCTTCAAAGTGAAGGTTACCCGTTAACTCAATAATTATAAACGGGTTTAAGACAAACCAGAATATTCGGTGTGCGGGTAAGTTTATTTTTTGTAATAATTTTCTTCCAAAATAGAGAATCCCAAAATCGGCAGCGATTATAAAGACGCGCATCCAGATGACGGCTCCCAGAATACTTTTCCCCCCTAAAAACACCGAAACTGCAAAGAATAACTGATTTACCGGAGGGTAACTTGTGAAATTTCCGGCACTTAAACTTCCCATTCCAAGTATTAGGTTCTCTCGCAATGGTTCCAGGGAAGTTGAGAACACATTAGGAACCGATAAGTAAGGATTAATTCCCTCTAAAATCAACTGTCCGTCCCAAATAAATCGGTAGAAATCCTGCGAGAGATTGGGTAAAGTGGGAATAAATAAGAAGCGGAAGAGCATCGCCGTTCCCGCCAAAAGCCAGAAATTATCTTTTTCTAACTGAATGAGTTTAAAGCTGATAAAAAATAAACCGACATAGAGGCTTATTAACTTTAAAAAATTACTTCTATCAAGATCGTAGCCAAAAGACCAATAAAATAGAATTCCCGCTAAAACGAGAAGGATAGAGAATTTATGATATTTAAAGAAATCTGCCATTCTTTGCAGACCTCACAGGTCTCCAAGACCTGTGAGGTCTAATTAATTTTTAATAGATCTAAACACCACAAACCCAAAACCTATAAACAGCATCAAATGAAAAACAGCCAGACTAAAGTCATGTAATAAAAAAGCACTGTATAAGCCGAAGCCAAAATAAAGCCAAAGCGCAAATTCAACGCCAAGGCTTAAAGAGAATTTCTGCTGTATATATTTGTTGTTTTTCCAGGAGTCTTTTATGGAATTTACATTGAATTTTGGAGTCCTAATAAACGCCGATTTCTTTCCTAAATGTCCTTCTAAAACCGCCAGGGAATTATGAACAGAAAACCCCATCGCCACAGAAAAAAAAGTGAAAAACATCCCGATAAAACTAAAAAAGCTTTTTAGACTTTTGCCGTGAATCTTAGCGTAAGCGGTGTAATAACAAAGGAAAAATATAAGCGTACTAACAAGAAAAAATGCCACCAGATTAAAATACCAGCCAAACTGCGGATTGTTGTTTTTAATAAATAACACCGGGACACTCAACACGGCTAAAATCAGGATGATTAAGAACATACTGGAATTAAGCAGGTGAAAAAAAGCGTGAAATTTTGTGCTAAAAGGAACCGAAGGATCTTTCGCCAGCTTTTTAAAGTTCTTTTTAAAATTTTCTGCTGCACCTTTGTTCCATCTAAATTGCTGTGAGCGAGCAGCACTAATGGCCACGGGTAGTTCTGCCGGGGTTTCTACATCTTCCAGGTATTTAAATTCCCAGTTTTTTAATTGTGCGCGATAGCTTAAGTCGAGGTCTTCCGTTAAGGTGTCGCCGCTCCAGTTCCCGGCATCCAGGATACAGGCTTTACGCCAAATTCCTGCTGTACCGTTAAAGTTGATAAAGTGCCGTCCAAAATTCCTACCCGTTTGTTCCAGGATAAAATGAAAATCTAAAGCAAATGCTTGAATTTTAGTCAGCAGGGAATAATCCCGATTAATGTGCCCCCAGCGGGTTTGTACCACGCCAATTTCTGGGTTTTTGAAATAGGGTACGGTTTGTAACAACCAGTTTTTCTTCGGAAGAAAATCGGAATCAAAAATGGCTATAAATTCACCGCGTGCAATTTTAAGTCCTTCTTTAAGCGCCCCGGCTTTAAAGCCCGTGCGGTTTTCCCGGGTGATATGCTGGATATCCAAGCCTGTCTTTTGCAATTCCTGGATTGTTTTTTTAATGGTTTCTATAGACTCATCGGTAGAATCATCTAACACCTGAATCTCCAATTTTTCCCGGGGATATGCTATTTTAGCAATATTCTTCAGTAGTCGTTCTACTACATAAAGTTCATTGTATAATGGTAACTGAATAGTAACCACAGGAATTTCGGCAGGATTGTTTAGGTCAAATTTTTCCGAAGTATCTACCTTTTTTTTAGCCTTAAGGTAGTTGAGCAACAATTGAAACTGACTAATACTGTAGAAAAAAATGAGCAGCAGGGCAAGGGTGTATATAATGATAATGGTTAAATCCATTATTTAAAACTGTATTTAAAGATCCATCCAAGAATTTTTACTCCGGCAAAGATAGCACCTTTCACCGTGCCAGAAACTTTTGAAGTGCCAATTCTGTTTTTGTAATGTACAGGTACTTCTGTATAACTAAGATCTTTTTTTAAAGCTTTTAATTGCATTTCTACCGTCCAGCCGTAGGTTTTATCTTCCATTCCCAGCGCGAGTAACTTCTCATATTTTATAGCCCTAAATGGGCCGAGATCGGTAAATTCAGCATTAAAAAACAATTTCATAAGAGTGGTGGCCAGCCAGTTGCCAAAAATTTGTGGCATTGTCATGGATCCACTTTCCCTTAGATGCTTTACCCGAGAGCCAATTACCAAATCTTTATTTTCTTCTATAATTGGTGCTACAATCTTAGTTAGTTCTGAAGGATAGTCGCTGTAATCTCCATCTAAAAACACAATAATATCTGGTTTCTTTACGGGCTTGTCTAAGGACTGTTTAGCGATATAATCCATACCTTTTAAACAGGCATAACCATAACCTTTTCTGGGTTCCTTAAGTACGGTAGCTCCTGCGGCTTCGGCATTTTTCTCGGTATCATCTGTAGAATTGTTGCTTACTACAATGGTTTCATCAACAATTTCAGGGATTTCTGCAAGTACGTTTGCGATAGCCGCTTCTTCGTTAAAGGCCGGGATAATAACTTTAATAAGTGCTGCCATTATTTAGCGCGCTGGTTTACCAAATCCATAAGGTCAACATCGTTTCCAAGAAGTACTTCTTCAGAATTAATGCGGCCATCGAGATCGTCATTTTCTAATTTCAGCACGCCACGCGGGCAAACCGAAGCGCAAATTCCGCAACCAACGCAGCTGGAGCGTACAATATTTTCACCCTTTTGTGCATAAGCACGAACGTCAATTCCCATTTCGCAATAAGTGGAGCAATTTCCGCAAGAAATGCACTGTCCGCCGTTTGTAGTAATCCTAAACTTAGAGAAAAGCCGTTGTTGCATTCCGAGAATTGCGGCCATAGGGCATCCAAACCTGCACCATACCCTATTCCCAAAAATAGGGTAAAAACCAACTCCAATCACGCCAGAGAAGGCAGCGCCAATTAAGAACCCGTACCATTCCCGTAGTTTATGGGCGGCAACAAAAAATATGTTTCCGTTTCCGCTAAAGTAATTAATACTAATAATAGCTAAAATCACTACCAGAAATCCTATCGCGCCATACTGAGCATCTTTTGCCAGTTCTTTGCGTTTAAAAACCATAATTACTACAAAAAGCAAAGTGAGAAAGCCTGCACTTCCCCAAAGAAAAACATCTTTGGTTAGCCAAAATTCGCTCGCGTTATTGCCCAGGTAGGAATACACCACTGCGATGGACATTACAGTAACGAGCACCAGCACCGTATGGATTAACCAGCGTTCTAACCTCCAGGATTTTTGTGATTTATCTGAAAGGTGTCGAAATGGGTCGCCGGCAGTTTCTGCCAGTCCGCCGCAACCACAAACCCAGCTGCAATACCAGCGTTTTCCATATTTATAAGTTAAAATTGGGGTAATCACGAAAATAGAGATAAGTCCGAATGCGAGCATTATAACTCCTACATTTCCTGCTGAAAAGAAGCTGTTTAATTTATAGCCGGAAAAAAGATCATAATTAAGCGGCCAGATATTCGCCGGATTAAAATAAGGCTGATTTAAACGAGATAGGATTTCCGGAATTAAAAAAGCAAAACCGAGCTGAAAAAACATTACAGAAAAAGTCCTTAGCACCTCATACCGGTTGTTGCGATATTTAAGGATAAATTTAATGCCAAAAACGAGAATAGCAAGGGTGTAAAGCGTGCCATACACGAACCATTGGCTGGCGGGATTACCGCTAATAAATTTACTTAAAGGATCAAAAAGTGCTATGAGTCCGGTGTTTTCAGCATTGGCGTTAAGCCCCAGGTATTGCGGCATCCAATATAATACGATGTAAAAAATAGTGAGGCCAATTCCCAGGATCCAAGCCCAGAAGCCGCGACCGCTAAGAGATTTAAACCAAACTCCGTCATTTTTTATACCGGCGTGTTTTCCCAGGTAAAGATCGGCAGAAAATACTGCGGTACCGGCAGCGATAAGTCCAAGGGAAAGGCTTAAGAATAGGGTTTTATTAGGGAAATCTACATTGGCAATGGACAGGATTAGGATAAATAAGCCTATTAAGCCAATGCCGCTGGCTATTCTTTGTACTATAGATAGTTTTACCGGAGCATCCCCGGTAAGGGACATATTGTGTTCTATTTTGCTCATGCTTGCTGTAAATTTTCTTTAAAACTTCGGAATATCTCCTTTTCGTGATTTCTGTAAAACTCCGGGTCGAAATTGGCTTGTTTTAAATTTGCCAAAACATAATCTATTTTTCGGTTTTCATTAAGCCAGGAATCAAAGACTTTGTGCCGCATTCTTATTCCGAAGGTATTGATACCCAAAAACAATTTGGTTTCAGGGTGAAAAGCAATGGTGATGGCTTTGGTATTGTCTTTATGTTGCCAATGAAAATGCATTTCTTCGGCACTGGTCTTAGGAGCTACGTGTCCATAAGTCTGGTATTCAATTTCAAAGAATTTAGCCGAATTAAACCAATTCCCCGGTCTATAGGGCATTGGTTTTCCGGTTAAAGTTTGCGCAAGGGTTTCGCCCATCATCCTACCGGTGTACCAAACTGCTTCAATAGGTTTACGTTTTTTTCGGGTAGATCGCAGTTGGGCGCAATCCCCAATGGCGTAAACATTTTTTATATTGGTTTGTAAAAATTCATCGACCAATATTCCTTTGTCGGTTTCCAGAGCTGAATCTTTTAGGAAATCTATATTCGGGCTTACCCCGGCACATAAGCCAACCAGTTGGCAGCTAATTTCTTCCCCATCTTTAGTGGTGATAGATTTCACTCGGCCATTTTCGTCTCCATTAATTTTCTCTAATTCTGTTTGGTGCCGCAAGTCGATACCGTGCGATTTGATATGCCTGGAAATCATTTTTGCATCTTCAATGGGCAGTACGTTATGCCAAAACCCTTCTTCCCGCACCAAAAAGGTCACTTCAATATTTCTAGTGCGAAGCATTTCGGCGAGTTCCACACCAATAAGTCCGCCGCCAATAATAACCGCTCTTTTACAGTTTTGCGTATTATCTTCCAGTAATTGTAAATCCTGTTTTGAAACCAGTCCCTGTACACCTTCTAAGTTTTCTCCTTCCCAGCCAAATTTATTATAATTAGATCCTGTAGCCAGCACTAACTTATCATAGCTGAAGCTTTCTTCGTAAGAAAAAAAGAGTTTTTTCTCTTGAAAATCGATGTTTTGAACCCGGGCCTTTTTTAACTCAATGCGGTTTTTCTCCCAAAACCAGTTTTCATAGGGTTCTAAATGCTGCCATTTCATATGGCCCATATAGACGTACATTAAAGCTGTGCGTGAAAAGAAGTAATCACTTTCCGAAGAAATTACCGTAATTCTTGCATCAGAATTTTTTCTGATATGCCGGGCACAGGTGATTCCCGCAATCCCGTTGCCTATAATGACGATATGATCCATTTTACTTTTCCCAGTTTTGATTCTTGAAGTTTATTGCTGAAGCTTAAAAGCGAATATAAGAATAGTCGTAAAGAATAGCTATACCTTATACTTTAAAAGATAAGTTCTTTATTGAAGGTTTAAAAATTTATGCCGCTCCGCCGGAGCTTATAGAGCGTCAGCACTATTTATTTATAAATATACCGCCTCTACGAGGCTTATAGGAAGTTCAGAATGTAATTTTTGCTATAGAATAATCAAACTGAAAATAAAGGCTTAAGAGCTTCAGAGAAGCGAAATATATATATAGCAGGAGATTTTCAGGAATAAAAAAAGAGCTCCATAGGAGCGGTATATTTTATCTTGAATGTGTATTATGGCAATAATGGGTTTTTTAAATATAAGAAAATCGGGTATGAATAGCTATGCCGCTCCGCTGGAGCTTATAGAGCGTCACTGCTATTTTACTATAAATATACCGCCTCTACGAGGCTTAGAGGAAATTCGGAATGTAATTTTTGCTATGGAATAATCAAACTGGAAACAAAGACTTAGGAGCTTCAGAGAAGCGAAATATATATAGCAGGAGATTTTCAGGAATAAAAAAAGAGCTCCATAGGAGCGGTATATTTTATCTTGATTGTGCATTATGGCAATAATGGGCTTTTTAAATATAAGAAAACGGGGTATGAATAGCTATGCCCCTCCGCTGGAGCTTATAGAGCGTCACTGCTATTTTACTTTAAATATGTCGCCTTTACGAGGCTTAAAGGAAATTCGCAATGTAATTTTTGCTATGGAATAATCAAACTGGAAACAAAGACTTAGGAGCTTCAGAGAAGCGAAATATATATAGCAGGAGATTTTCAGGAATAAAAAAAGAGCTCCATAGGAGCGGTATATTTTATCTTGATTGTGCATTATGGCAATAATGGTTTTTTTAAATATAAGAAAACCGGGTATGAATAGCTATGCCGCTCCGCTGGAGCTTATAGAGCGTCACTGCTATTTTACTATAAACCTGAGTTCGGGCTAAGGAATTAGCAGAATAATGCGAGTTGCCCCTTTGATTTTATATCTTCCTCAAACTTAATAGCTGGCTTTTTTTCTTGAA
>NZ_FQVT01000031.1 GCF_900129445.1 Salegentibacter echinorum | reverse complement strand
GCACGCGCCACCCACGATCATTTTAAGGGCAGGGAATATATGGAGCACCGATCTTACCTGTTTTTCACCTTAACTAAAAACAGGGCATTAAATAATCCAAAATACGTAAACCCTTTTCGGGATCCGGCTAAAGGATTGGTTCGAAAACTGGATGAGACCCTAAAATCTTTTATTGAGGCCGTTACGGGGTCGGTAGGCTATATCAATGGTAGTAGGGGCGTGGCTTTAGAAGCTTTGGAGGCCAGCGAAATAAGACAAATCAGCAATGATTATTTCAACGGGTATTGCTGCGGTTATGATACTGATATTTTACTGGATGATAAATACTTAAATATCGGGGAACATTATTTTGATGCCCTGGCCATCAACAGCGAACTGTGCTTTGGCGAAAGTGTGCAGTGTAGCAAGACCAATGAGAAATTCACTTCCGATGATTTTGTATTTCACCAGGGGTTCATTGATGGGCTGGGGCTTTCCCTTAAAGAAAACCATATCGTTAACCAGATATTATACCTGGATGCCACACAAAAATGGCGAAAACTACTGGATAAAAAGATAGAAGAACTCAACAAAAGTTCGAATTTCGGCTCACAGAATAAAGTAGTCCTGGGTAAAATCCAGCATATTCTGGACGCGATCAATGCTGATGACCAGGCGCGGATAATCCGCGGCCAACTCAATGTCGTGTATTGGGACAAGAACCCCGAAAAACTCGACTATATTGCATCCAAAATAAAATCGGAGTTCAAAGCTTTGGATATTGTGCCGTATTACCCCAGGGGAGCGGAGCGCAAAAACTATATCCTTAACAGTTACTGCTGTTTTGCTTCCAATTTTTCAAATCTAGATTTATACGTCACCGATCTAAAACACGCGCTCTGCTTGTTTATCAATAACACCAATTATAAATCGGATGCTACCGGCATAATTTTTAATGATCGGGAACAGAACATTCCCGTCGTAAAAGATGTTTGGGATGAAGAAAAGAAACGCATCAAGGCGAGAAACTTTACCATTTTCGCTCCTACCGGGGAAGGCAAATCCTTTCTAGCCAACAACATCTTACGGCAATATTTTGAAAGTGGGGTTCGTCTAGTTATTATCGATTTAGGCGGCTCATACACCAAATTCGCTAAACTTTACCCCGGGCAATATACCGTGCTGCGCTATGAAAACGAAAAATCCCTGGGCATCAATCCATTTTATATAAGTAACGCCCACGATCTAACCCCCGATCGACTTGAGGATTTATCGATTTTTCTATTTGAACTATTCGCTTCCGATCTAAAAGTCACCAAGGCACAATCGGTTTCAATCAAAAAGATACTGCGGTATTATTATGAGTGCACCACTGAAAATCACTCTTTAGACGGATTTTATCACTTTGTGGAGCGCAACCAAAAAGATCTGCTAAACCATCTTAAAATCCATCCTGACTACTTCAATATTACAAGCTTCTTGCACGTGATGTCGGAGTATGTTGGCGATGGTCTATACAGCTTCCTCTTTGAACCCAGTGAAGACCAAACCTACAAGTTGGAGGACAAGCGTTTGATTGTCTTTGAACTGGATGAAGTAAAGGACAATAAGGAAATCCTCTCCGTAATGCTAAAGCTGATAAAATCTGCCATACAACGAACCATTTGGAAAAACAGGGCAGAGAAGGGAATCATTTTGTTTGATGAGTTTGCCAAGCAGCTCAAGTTTGAAAATGTGCTGGAAAGCGTGGAGTTTTACTACCAGGCCATCCGGAAACAAAATGGCGCTATTGGGATTATCCTGCAATCCATTAACCAGCTACCTGACAATTCCACTTCAGCAAGTATCCTGGAAAACACACAGGTCATCTATAGTTTGAACAATGAAAAAGGTTACGCTCCCCTGGTCAAAAGATTAAACCTCTCCAGCCACGACCTGAACCAATTAAAATCTATTAAAAACAACCTAACCGGACCGCGCAAGTACACTGAAATATTCATCAAGATCGGCAAGGAAAGCAATGTGTTTCGGCTGGAAGTTCCCAAAGAAGTATATGCCGCTTACCTCACCGATGGGCAGGAAAACGAAGTCATTATGAAGCTTTACAAAGAACATCAGGATATGGAAAAAGCAATCCTTCAATTCACTACTAAAACATAATATTATGAAATCGAAGATTTACGAATACCAAAACAAATACTTAGCAATGAGTAAGGCAAAAATTCTAATTATCGCAACAGCTTTTATTTATTTATTGCCCGGCCGTGCTACGGCCCAGGGAATGCCGGTTTATGACAATACAAATTTTGTAAGCCTGGTCAAATCTTTAGTGGAATCAGCCAAACAAACTGCCAACCTGGTCAAGACTGTAAAGTTTTTAAAAGAACAGAAGGATAACCTGGAGAAGGTTAATAATGTAATCAAACAGCTCAAAGCGGTTCGGGAAATTAATCGGAACCATCAGCGACTGGTTCAGGTAATGCAAAAAGACCTTCGTGCAATTCTTCGCTCGCCATATATTAAGCAAGGCGAAATTACCGGTATCACCAATTCTTTTAGTGCCATTATTGATAATTCTTTAGAAACGGTGGGGTTCATCAATCAGATACTATCCAGTGATTACCTAAAGATGAGCGATGCCGACCGCGCCAGGATGCTCAAAGAAAAAGAGCAGGAATCCAAAGAGATGATCTCCAATATCACGATAAAAACCCGACGCTACCGGGATATTATTTCATTTAGAAAGATGCAGGACAAAATCAATAATCGTAAACCCACCTACTGATGATGACTACGACAATTCCTTTGGCCATAGGCCTGGAATATGTGGATACCATATTCCAGGGCATTAAAAATAGCAACTTTTCCCAATTTACCATGGGCGGGATGAAAGCACTCGCGGTACTGTTCTTTTTGATCAATATCCTTAAAAAATATAGTGAAGGGGTGGCGGAGAGGAATGGGATTACCTGGGGCTTGCATCCAAGCGAATTGGCAAAAAACTTTGCAGTGGTGCTGCTGGTAATTTTCTCCACCCAAATTTTAAGTTTTTTTGATGGAATCCTGGTTGCCATTGAAACGGCATACCGGGGCACTGCTCCAGCTCTTATGCCCTTACAAATGCAAGAGCTTCCTATTGAAGAAGAGGTCAGTATTATTGAGGTAGCTCAAGCTGCAATGACTTTACTGTATGAAGCCTTAGTCACGCCACTTTATGGCTTTAAAATATTTGCTTTTGTACTCGGTATCATACTTTGGATTTTAGATTTATTTATCTATCCGCTGTTTTTGGCAGAACGCTTTTTTCTGCTGGGCATTATGCAGGTATTCTTCCCGCTGGTCATTAGCCTGGCGGTTTTTGAAAAATTTAGGTCGCTGGCCTACAACTTCTTTAAACTCTATGCTGCGGTATATATGCTGGTTCCCGCATTTTTTCTGGTCAACGTTTTTATAAACGCGATTTATACAGAACTCAATACTAATTTTTGGAAAGACTTGTTTGGCACCGAAGTCGGGAGTGGCTTTTTCGCGCCCGTAGTACAATTAGGTACGGTTGGCTTTATCGTATTTCTAAAGTTTAAGCTTTACCGCCGTGCCACCTCATTTACCATCAAATTATTTACAGCTTAAATTCCTTATGATGAAAACACCTTATCAAAATATTTACACTGTTTTAAAACTTAACAGGTTTATCGTATTTACCGTAATTGCCTTTTCATTTTTATCCAGTATTTATTCCATTTGGATCAATTATAAGGTCAACCAAAAAGCACTTAACAGTGCTTTTGCCATTAGTGCTGATGGGGATATTATTCCTTTGCAGCTGGTGAGCCAAAAAGAAAATTTCAGGGTGGAAGCCCTGGCACATTTGAATTTGTTTCATAGCTTTTTTTACAATATCGACGCCAGTAATTTTGAGAAAAACCTGGAGAAAGCACTTTGGTTGGGCAATAGCTCGGTAGATAATCTTTACCGTCAAAAAAAGGCCGATGGCGTTTATAACAGGCTGCTGCAATATTCCCTGGTGCAAAAAGTATTGAGCATCGATTCAGAACTTGAAAAAAAAGGTGAGTACTATTATTTCAAGGCACGCACCATTTTTGAAATTAACCGCGGCGCTAGTGTCGATACCTATGAATTGATTTCAACAGGAAAATTAATAGTGGTCGATCGGAACTTTCCCAATAACCCGCACGGGCTTCTTATTACCGACTATTTCGAAAACACCCTTAAAAAATTAACCGATGAAAATAGAAAAAAATAAAATAGTATTTGGCGCTGTCCTGGCCGTAATCGTAT
>NZ_FQVT01000030.1 GCF_900129445.1 Salegentibacter echinorum | reverse complement strand
GCACGCGCCACCCACGATCATTTTAAGGGCAGGGAATATATGGAGCACCGATCTTACCTGTTTTTCACCTTAACTAAAAACAGGGCATTAAATAACCCAAAATACGTAAACCCTTTTCGGGATCCGGCCAAAGGATTGGTTCGAAAACTGGATGAGACCCTAAAATCTTTTATTGAGGCCGTTAAGGATTCGGTAGGCTATATCAATGGTAGTAGGGGAGTGGCTTTAGAAGCTTTGGATGCCAAAGAAATACGACAGATCAGCAATGATTATTTCAACGGGTATTGCTGCGGTTACGATACCGATATGTTACTGGATGATAAATACATAGATATCGGGGAATATTATTTTGATGCCCTGGCCATCAATAGCGAACTGTGCTTTGGCGAAAGTGTACAGTGTAGCAAGACCAATGAGAAATTCACTTCCGATGATTTTGTATTTCACCAGGGGTTCATTGATGGGCTGGGGCTTTCCCTTAAAGAAAACCATATCGTTAACCAGATAGTATACCTGGATGCCACACAAAAATGGCGGAAGATCCTGGATAAGAAGATAGAAGAACTCAATAAGAGCGCCAATTTCGGATCGCAAAATAAAGTAGTCCTGGGTAAAATCCAGCATATTCTGGACGCGATCAATGCTGATGACCAGGCGCGGATTATCCGCGGGCAACTCAATGTTATGTATTGGGATAAAAATCCCGAAAAACTCGACCAGATTGCTTCTAAGATAAAATCGGAGTTCAAAGCTTTGGATATTGTGCCATATTACCCCAGGGGAGCAGAACGCAAAAACTATATCCTTAACAGTTACTGCTGTTTTGCTTCCAATTTTTCAAATCAAGACCTATACGTCACCGATCTAAAACACGCCCTCTGCCTATTTATCAATAACACCAATTATAAATCGGACGCTACCGGCATTATTTTTAATGACCGGGAGCAGAACATTCCCGTATTGAAGGATGTTTGGGATGAAGATAAGAAACGCATTAAGGCACGGAACTTTGCCATTTTTTCCCCTACCGGGGAAGGCAAATCCTTTCTAGCCAACAACATCTTACGGCAATATTTTGAAAGTGGGGTTCGTCTGGTCATTATCGATTTAGGCGGCTCATACACCAAATTCGCTAAACTTTACCCCGGGCAATATACCGTGCTGCGCTATGAAAGTGGAAAATCCCTGGGCATCAATCCATTTTATATAAGTGATGCTAAGGATTTAACCCCCGATCGACTCGAAGATTTATCGATTTTTCTATTTGAACTATTCGCTTCCGATTTAAAAGTTACCAAGACGCAATCGGTTTCCATTAAAAAGATCCTACGGTATTATTATGAGTGCACCCCTAAAAATCACTCTTTAGACCAGTTTTACCATTTTGTGGAGCGCAACCAAAAAGATCTGCTCAACTATCTTAAAATCCATCCTGACTACTTCAATATCACAAGCTTCTTGCATGTAATGTCGGAGTATGTTGGCGATGGTCTATACAGCTTCCTATTTGAACTCAGTGAAGACCAAACCTACAAGTTGGAGGACAAGCGCTTAATTGTTTTTGAACTGGATGAAGTAAAGGACAATAAAGAAATCCTCTCCGTAATGCTAAAGCTGATAAAATCTGCCATACAACGAACAATTTGGAAAAACCGGGAAGAGAAGGGCATCATTTTGTTTGATGAGTTTGCCAAGCAGCTCAAGTTTGAAAATGTTTTGGAAAGCGTGGAGTTTTACTACCAGGCCATCCGAAAACAAAATGGGGCTATTGGGATTATCCTGCAATCCATTAACCAGCTACCCAACAATTCCACTTCAGCAAGTATACTGGAAAACACACAGGTCATCTATAGTTTGAACAATGAAAAAGGTTACGATCCCCTAGTCAAAAGATTAAACCTCTCCAGCCACGACCTGAACCAATTAAAATCTATTAAAAACAACCTAACCGGACCACGCAAGTACACCGAAATATTTATCAAAATTGGTAAAGAAAG
Source organism: Salegentibacter echinorum (assembly GCF_900129445.1). Classification (GTDB taxonomy): domain Bacteria; phylum Bacteroidota; class Bacteroidia; order Flavobacteriales; family Flavobacteriaceae; genus Salegentibacter; species Salegentibacter echinorum. The sequence goes on along the minus strand of NZ_FQVT01000030.1, from coordinate 2,281 downwards.
TAACGTGTTTCGGCTGGAAGTACCCAAAGAAGTATATGCCGCTTACCTCACCGATGGGCAGGAAAACAAAGTCATTATGAAGCTTTACAAAGAACATCAGAATATGGAAAAAGCAATCCTTCAATTCACTACTAAAACATAATATTATGAAATCGAAGATTTACGAATACCAAAACAAATACTTAGCAATGAGTAAGGCAAAAATTCTAATTATCGCAACAGCTTTTATTTATTTATTGCCCGGCCGTGCTACGGCCCAGGGAATGCCGGTTTATGACAATACCAATTTTGTAAGCCTGGTCAAATCTTTAGTGGAATCAGCCAAACAAACTGCCAACCTGGTCAAGACCGTAAAATTTCTAAAAGAGCAGAAGGAGAACCTGGAGAAGGTCAATAATGTGATCAAACAGCTCAAAGCGGTGCGGGAAATCAACCGGAACCATCAGCGACTGGTTCAGGTAATGCAAAAAGACCTTCGGACAATTCTTCGTTCACCCTATATTAAACAGAATGAAATAACCGGTATCACCAATTCTTTTAGTGCCATTATCGATAATTCCTTGGAAACGGTGGGCTTCATCAATCAGATACTATCCAGTGATTACCTAAAGATGAGCGATGCCGATCGGGCCAGGATGCTTAAAGAGAAAGAGCAGGAATCCAAAGCGATGATTTCCAATATCACGATAAAAACCCGGCGTTACCGGGATATTATTTCATTTAGAAAGATGCAGGACAAAATCAATAACCGTAAACCCACCTACTGATGATGACCACGACAATCCCTTTAGCCATAGGCCTGGAGTATGTGGATACCATATTCCAGGGCATTAAAAACAGCAACTTTTCCCAATACACTATGGGCGGGATGAAAGCGCTTGCCGTACTGTTCTTCTTGATCAATATTCTCAAAAAATATAGTGAGGGAGTGGCTGAGCGAAACGGGATTACCTGGGGCTTGCACCCAAACGAACTGGCGAAGAATTTCGCGGTAGTGCTGCTCGTAATTTTTTCCACTCAAATTTTAGGTTTTTTTGATGGGATCCTGGTTGCCATTGAAACTGCATACCGGGGCACTGCTCCTGCACTATTGCCTTTGCAAATGCAAGAACTTCCCATTGAAGAAGAGGTAAACCTATTCGATGCTGCAGCAATGGCTATGTCATTACTATACGAAGCTTTAATTACCCCACTTTACGGCTTTAAAATTTTTGCTTTTGTACTCGGTATCTTACTTTGGATTTTAGACTTATTTATATATCCACTTTTTTTGGCAGAACGCTTTTTTCTGCTGGGCATTATGCAGGTATTCTTTCCGCTGGTCATTAGCCTGGCGGTTTTTGAAAAATTTCGCTCGCTGGCCTACAATTTCTTTAAACTCTACGCCGCGGTGTATATGCTAGTGCCCGCATTTTTCCTGGTCAACGTATTTATAAACGCGATTTATACAGAACTCAATACCAATTTTTGGAAGGACCTGTTTGGTACTGAAGTCGGGAGTGGTTTTTTCGCGCCCGTAGTACAATTAGGTACCGTTGGCTTTATCGTATTTCTAAAGTTTAAACTTTACCGGCGTGCCACCTCATTTACCATCAAATTATTTACTGCCTAAATCCATCATTATGAAAACACCATATCAAAATATCTATACCGTTTTAAAATTCAACAGGTTTATTGTATTTACCGTCATCGCCTTTTCATTTTTATCCAGTATTTATTCCGTATGGATTAATTATAAGGTCAACCAAAAAGCGCTGAACAGTGCCTTTGCTATTAGTACCGATGGCAATATTATTCCTTTGCAGCTAGTGAGTCAAAAAGAAAATTTCAGGGTGGAAGCCCTGGCACATTTGAATTTGTTTCATAGCTTTTTTTATAATATCGACGCCAGTAATTACGAGAAAAACCTGGAGAAAGCACTTTGGTTGGGCAATAGCTCGGTAGATGATCTCTACCGCCAAAAAAAGGCTGACGGGGTTTACAATAGATTGCTGCAATATTCCCTGGTACAAAAAGTATTGAGCATCGATTCAGAACTTGAGAAAAAAGGTGATGACTATTATTTCAAGACACGTACCATCTTTGAAATTAACCGTGGTGCTATTGTCGATACCTACGAATTAATTTCTACGGGAAAATTAATAGTGGTCGATCGGAACTTTCCCAACAACCCACACGGCCTGCTCATTACCGACTATTTCGAAAACACCCTTAAAAAATTAACCGATGAAAATAGAAAAAAATAAAATAGTATTTGGCGCTGTCCTGGCCGTAATCGTAT
>NZ_FQVT01000033.1 GCF_900129445.1 Salegentibacter echinorum | reverse complement strand
AAACGCGGTACACCTTATGCTGACACAATGAGATATGCAGCCTGAAATCATGAAAATTTAACAAAAAAGACTTGTTATAACCATAGAATACGGGATGGCCTAACTAGAATGATTGGTGTAAATTCATTAAGAATCATTAATAATGCAGGTTACTTTTGGCAAGTATTTTTACTATTTTAGCAGGAAACACACAAAAGAACAGTAAAAATTTTTATTTAATGAGTGAAATAGCAGAAAACTTCGGAATTAGTGAGGCGCTTAAAGAACTGGGCCTGCAGGAAACAAATAATGGCACATCTACCGGGAAAGATTTTTTTAGTAACGGAGATGTAATTGAGTCTTATTCTCCTGTAGATGGTTCTTTAATTGGAAAAGTAAAGACGACTACCAAAGAAGATTATGAAAAGGTAATAAGTACTGCCAGTAAAGGTTTTAAAGAATGGCGTACCTGGCCGGCACCGGCTCGTGGAGAAGTAGTACGCCAGTTTAACGAAGAGTTGCGTAGGTTAAAAGAACCCTTGGGCAAACTTGTTTCTTTTGAAATGGGGAAATCCTATCAGGAAGGTTTGGGAGAGGTGCAGGAGATGATAGATATCTGTGATTTTGCGGTTGGTCTTTCCCGGCAATTGCACGGCTTGACTATGCATTCTGAACGTCCCGGCCATAGAATGTATGAGCAGTACCATCCGCTTGGAGTGGTAGGCATTATCTCGGCATTTAATTTTCCTGTAGCGGTGTGGTCCTGGAATACTGCTTTGGCCTGGGTTTGTGGAGACGCCTGTATTTGGAAAGGTTCAGAAAAGACGCCTTTAACCTCGGTGGCCTGCCAGAATATTGCGGCGAATGTTTTTGCTAAAAACGATGTTCCGGCCGGGATTTCTTCTTTGATAACCGGAGATTACAAAGTAGGCGAGTTAATGACCAACGATAAAAGGGTGCCTTTAATTTCTGCTACTGGTTCAATTAGGATGGGAAAAATTGTAGCACAGGCTGTAGCGGCAAGATTGGGGAAATCCCTATTGGAGCTCGGCGGAAATAACGCCATAATTGTAACCCCAGATGCCGATATAAAAAACACAGTAATAGGTGCGGTTTTTGGCGCCGTAGGAACCTGTGGGCAACGTTGTACTTCTACACGACGCTTAATTATTCACGAGTCAATTTACGATAAAGTGAAAGACGCTCTTGTAAGAGCCTATAAGCAATTGCGCATAGGAAATCCTTTAGACGAAAATAATCACGTAGGTCCTTTAATTGATAAAGACGCGGTAAAAAATTATCAAAAAGCTTTAGACCAGGTAGTGGAAGAAGGCGGAAATATTCTGGTAGAAGGCGGAGTGCTGGAAGGTGAGGCTTACGAAAGTGGATGTTATGTGAAACCAGCCATTGCCGAAGCCGAAAACGATTTTAAAATTGTACAACATGAAACTTTCGCGCCGGTGCTTTATCTTTTAAAATATTCTGGAGATGTGAGTAATGCTTTAGAACTTCAAAATGGGGTAGTGCAAGGACTTTCTTCAGCAATAATGACCAATAACCTACGGGAGGCAGAGCGTTTTTTATCGGTAGAAGGTTCAGACTGCGGAATTGCCAATGTAAATATTGGAACTTCAGGAGCAGAGATTGGCGGTGCCTTTGGTGGTGAAAAAGAAACCGGTGGCGGTAGGGAATCTGGATCTGATGCCTGGAAAATTTATATGAGAAGGCAAACAAATACTATTAATTATACCACCGAGTTGCCGTTGGCACAAGGAATTAAATTTGATTTGTAAAAAAAGCATTTTCCAGTCTTTTTAAAGAAGTAGTAAATAATATCTTCACAGTCTAAGATTGATTAAAGAGAATTTTTTTTGTTTCTGAAAGAAAAAAAGGCTGTTTGGGAAATACTATGGCTCGTCATTGCGAGACCCACTACAAAAAATTTGAAAAACGGCAATATTGACGTAAACTTACGGTACAAATCAAAAGCGGCCATTTGTAACCGTCTTAG
>NZ_FQVT01000034.1 GCF_900129445.1 Salegentibacter echinorum | reverse complement strand
ACAGAATAGTTTCGATTGGTGTAAAGAGCGATTGAAAAGATGGATTGTGAACCGCTCAGTACGAGACCCGTACGCTGAGTGGTGTGAGGGGTGCACTCCGTCATTTAATGACGGAACCGCCCACTCGATTGCCAACTGGTATTTTTAACTCCAATCTTGTATTGTAAAATCAATTTGAGAAATTTTTTTGATCTCTATCAATTTATTAAAAACAAATCCAGAACCCATTAAATATTTACATTCTGGAATTAAGTAATTATCAATATTTTCGAAAGCTTTTTGGTTTACTGCGATGAAAAAATTTAAACCTTTAAGCGTCATATGATAAAATCCATATCTATCTATAATACTTTGGACGTGTTGATTGAATGAAAATTCCATTGGCATATCTAGATCCTCAGTTAAACGAATTCCCGTCCGATTTTTGAGATAATATAATGGCAAATCTCCGATATTATATCTTACAAAATTTCTAATTTCATCAAATTGTGCGTCTAAACCATTTTCTGTATTTCTATGATATTCTTGAAGGAAAATATTATAAATCCCTCTCTTAAATTTTTTAGTAAATGCTTCTTCAAAACCGATATTCTTTCGATAATCAATTTTGATTTTAAGTGCATTTTTTGAGTGATAATAATTGAAAAATTGAGATTTAAACTTTTTCCAAGAATTAGAGTCTTTTTCGTTGCTCAATAGAAATCTATGAACATTAAATATCTCTTTTGTGATTTTATCAATTGAATATTTAATTTTTTCTTCGTTATTATCCGAGCCAAAATATTTATTGCATTGATCACAAATATCAAATCCAATTTTGTGTGCATTTAATTTTTTAGGAATGGTATGTGGTTTAGTCAGAAATGAAGTTTCATTACTTGATCTTGAACACCAAATGCAAATTCCTTTTTTTTTATATAGTTCAGTCAATTTTCTCTAAAATACTTGTTGGCAACGTATTGTGTATAAGCGCAGTTGCCTTTTTGGCAATTGCGCTTATGCGCCGTTGTGTGCAGTAATTTAGTACAAATTTATTGATTATGATGAATTTGTTTAATTATGGAGTTATCACGAATTGGGTATAGCAAACTTTAAAAAGCTTTTTATTTTTTAATTATTCACTTTATCCCTCGGCCCGGATAAGGTGGGTTGTTAAAAAAATCGCAGGATCTAACTAACTTTATATAGCATCAAAATTAGCAGAAAATCCCCCATAGAAAATGTGGTCTTGTTCTACTAACTTCATCAAACTTTTTAACGTGTCAACGTTCTGATAGTGGAACTCTCAACGATTGCCAATCGCAAATGTTTGGAACAGAAATATTTCTTTTCTGTTTATATGCTATCTAAAGTTTCCTTTGTTTTTCTCCTGCGTAAAAATCTTTTTAATTACTGTTATTCGTGATTATTGCTTACAACGTTTAGTATATGCAAAGTAGGCGATTGCGGGCTTCAAACTTATCAAACCGAGATGAAGTTGAAGCGAGCTACAACCGTTGAATTTACTGCTATTTCGCCTATTTTGTATATACATTGTGTGTGCCCAGCATGGGCATCTTTATCATATCGAAGATATGATATTAATCTAGAGGGTGCAAGTCCCTTATGGGCAGGGGTAACGCCTTGAACCATTAGTAAGCTGCAAGCTTGTCTGTCGTGAGACAGGAAGTGAAGGAAGCAGGACTACAAACCTCGGTACTGACAAACAGGAACCAGATAAGAGGCTGTGAGGTTGGATGAGCAAGCACATCATTGTGATGTCCTAAACACTTTAAAGTGAATACCGAAACAGTAGATCTGGCAGGAATCGAGGGAAAGAAGATGTTCTTACCTGGGGAGGTCTCCACAGTCACGA
>NZ_FQVT01000035.1 GCF_900129445.1 Salegentibacter echinorum | reverse complement strand
ATTACCGACTATTTCGAAAACACCCTTAAAAAATTAACCGATGAAAATAGAAAAAAATAAAATAGTATTTGGCGCTGTCCTGGCCGTAATCGTATTGTTCCTTATTTCCTATACGGTGACAATATTTGGCGATGACAAGGATGCTACCAATAACCTAAAGGAAACCTCGGTTCCCGAACTTGAGGAGGATCAAAAAGAATACGACTCTAAATTGGATGCGATCAACGATCTAAAAGAGGTGCGTGAAACCAATGCCCCGAGCATCTATGATGAAAAACTCCTAGATTCTTTAGGATACTATGATGCAGATTTAGCTGAAAAAGAAAAGGAGCGCGTCGTAGATAGCATCTATGCCGCCGGACGTATAAAATATTCCGAAAAATCCCTACCGGATCCTGGCATTAATAAAATTTCTCCCAAGCCTATTGTGGCCACCATAGATTCAGCAGCCGTAAAAGCAAAACAGAAAATTGCGCTTAAGGAAATGGGGCTGGAGCACCAGTTGTTTTTTGCCTCGGCTCCGAAAGAAAATATAGCAGCTATCTCTGGAAATAGTGATTCCGTAATCTACGCTGTGGTAGATGGCGATCAAGCCATTAAGAAAAATAGTAGACTACGAATGCGACTAATTGAAACAGTCAGGGTAAACGATAGTCTCATACCGAAGAATACCCCGATATTCGGATTTATCAGCTTTAAACCGAATCGCGTCCTCATTGATATCGAGAATATCCAACATCAACAAGTCAGCTTGAAAGCTTTTGATATGCAGGATGGGAGTGAGGGAATCTATGTAGAGAACAATTTTAGGGCCGAAGCTACCAGTGAAGTTCTGGATGATATTATTGGGGATATCAATATCCCCAGTGTGCCGCAGGTAAGCGGAATTACTAAAGTATTAAAGCGTAAAAACCGGAATATAAAGGTTACCGTGCTCAACAATTACAAACTCATCTTGAAAAAACCGTAAAAGACATTAAAAAACCAATCTTATGAAAAAGTATATTTTTATTTCAGCTCTTGTTTGGCTTTCTTCTTTCTCAATGCTAAGTGCCCAAACAACCAACGTACTGGACACTATTTATGCCAACGATCAAAAGAACGTAGCACTGTTTTTTCCCGAACCCATTCGGCAGGGTGTTACAGGATCGGATAATTTTGTATTCACTTATAATCGCGATACGGCACAGCATTTTGGATTGCTCCAGGCTAAACCCGGAAAAGCAAGTAATCTTTTGATTATCAGTAATACCGGTGTCATTTTTTCGTATATTGTTCAGTATAAGAAAAAGCTCAAGCGACTCAATTATTTTATTGATCAAAACAATAGTATTGGGAATGAAAAACCAATTAAAGCAACTGTCAAAGCCAAAACTCAACAAAGCGAGGTAGGGGAGAGAGAAGCTAAATTTGAAAGATTCGCTGCTTTTTTATTAAACAGAAAAGAACAAATTGGTCGTATTAAAAAAAGAAAACAAAAAATTGTTCTGCGTGTGGATAATATTGTTTTCGATAAGAGTGAACTCTACTTTGTAATCCAAATAGAAAATAAATCAACCCTGGATTACGATGTGAATTTTCTGAAATTTTCTGTGGCGACAAGACAAAAAGGAAAAAGGAAATCGTTGCAAGAAATAGGGATGAACCCGATATTTAAATATAACATGCCTACTAAAATTCCGGCGAAACAGACTGTAAA
>NZ_FQVT01000040.1 GCF_900129445.1 Salegentibacter echinorum | reverse complement strand
ATTGTATATCCGTTTAGTGTCCACTTGCTGTAATGCTTGCTATTATTAGCCTGTCAAATATTTTGTCTCCAAAATATCTTCTGTTCAACTTATATACAAACTCATTGAGGTATAGTTGAAGATATTTTTTCTTGATTTTGTGGTATGTGCCAACAAAATTTCTTTTCGCATTGCTAATTGCAATGTGCACCCACTTAAGGGTTTCTTTAGTGGTCGTAGCATTGGATTTTTCGGTAATGTGTAATTCGACATAATCTGCGATATCAACATAGGAGGTACTTTTATCGGTAAAGACAATAACCTGTTCGTCATCAATTGCTTTTTTGAGTGTATTCTCAGTTCCTTCAGACTTATGATCTTCAAGCACTTTTGCTTTAAAATACCTACACTGCCTTTCAACTTTACCCGTATTAATATCCTCCAACACCGTGCTTTCGGCCATTACCATGACATTGGATTTTGTCTTACTGCCGCGACCGGCTTTTTGAGTTTCGTGATTGTGTTTGCTAGCTTCAATGGTAAAATACCCTTCATCCATCTCAATCATACCTTCCAAAGTATAGCGATCATCTCTTTGCCCCATTGCTTTTCGCAGTTTATGGACCATCGCCCAAACTGGTTCATAACGTTTTAAACCAAGTTGACGCTGTATCTCTTTGCTGGAAAACCCTTTTTTGGTCGTACTCAAAAGAAAAATGGTTTTGTACCAGTTCATAAATGACAATTTGGAGCTTTCCATAATAGTACCACTACGTAGTGACATTCTTGCTTTACAGGCCTTGCACTGATAACTCCATTTATTCTGGAGCCAGTAATGATTGATGCAACCGCAACGCTTGCAGGACACTCCGTGCTTATCCCGTTGTTCTTTAAAATGTAATCGACAGCTTATTTCATCAGTGAAATGGACGCCAAAGGAAAATATATCCATAATGTTAAATCTAAATATTTAATCAAATATAGGATATTTTCCGGTATTTAGGAATGTTTACGGATATACAG
>NZ_FQVT01000036.1 GCF_900129445.1 Salegentibacter echinorum | reverse complement strand
AAACGGCAATATTGACGTAAACTTACGGTACAAATCAAAAGCGGCCATTTGTAACCGTCTTAGCTATAGTGTATTGTTACCTGTTCGCGAGTGTGGTTCCCATTGATATTGTAAACGAGTATGGTGCTTGCTTTTGCAATGCCCGAATGATAGTCTTGCAAGTTATAAAATCAAGTGGGACCTGGTTGCTTTTTTTAAAATTTTTATGATGGAAAAAATCAGAAAAAATACTGCGGGCATTGATATTGGTGCCAAAGAATTTTTTGTGGGCCTGGAAGGACAAAAAGTAAAAAGGTTCTTCACTTTTACCGAAGATATAGCCGGTCTCATTGCCTATTTATCTTCCCATAAAGTGGAAAGCGTGGCGATGGAGGCCACCGGGGTCTATTGGTACATTTTGTATGATATGTTGCAGGCGGCAGGTTTTGATGTTTGGCTTGTAGATGGCAGGAGCACCAAACAGGTGCCGGGCCGTAAAACCGATGTCAAAGATTGCCAGTGGATTCAACAACTGCACAGCTATGGGCTTTTAAGCCGTTGTTTTATCCCCGAAGATGCTATCCAGGAGCTTCGCACTTTTCAGCGGCTTCGCGAAGACCATATCCGTAGCGCGGCCATGCACATCAACCATATGCAAAAAGCCCTTACACAAATGAATATTAGGTTAAAAGAAGTCATCAGCCAGGTACACGGGTCCAGTGGGATGAAAATCATCCACGCTATCCTTTCGGGGGAAAGGGATCCTGAGGAACTTGCCGCACTTTGCCATATCAGTATTTTAAAAACCAAGAAGGAAGAGGTCGTAAAATCCCTGAAAGGACACTACACCGCCAATCATTTGTTTGCACTGGAACAAGCGGTGGAATGTTATGATTTTTATCAAGACAAGATAATAGCGTGTGATAAAAAAATTCAAGAGAGCCTCCAAAGGCTAAACAAGGACAAGGAAGTTGATCAAAATAAGAAAACCAGGCGCAAGCCAATCCGCCACCACAAGCCAGATATAAAGCACCTTGATCAGTATTTAATGGGGATATTTGAAGAAAAAGACGCCACGGTCCTACCAGGGATAAGTGATTACAACTGGCTTCAATTGCTTAGTGAAGTTGGCGCAGACCTTAGTAAATGGAAAACCGAAAAGCATTTTACCTCCTGGTTGGGCCTGGCCCCCAAACAACATAATTCCGGAAAGAAGAACCGCAACTACAAATCAAAAGGCACCCCAAAAGCTGGGCTGATCTTTAAACAGGCTGCGGCTGGGTTGTTGAACAGCAAAAAAATAGCCCTTGGTGTCTTTGGGCGAAAAATAAGGGCAAAAAAAGGAGGTGCCGTGGCCATTAAAGCCGTGGCAAGAAAACTGGCCGTATTATATTACAAATTGCAAACCAAAGGACTTAAATATGTAGAAAAAGGAATACAGGAATATGAAGAAAAACTGGTCGAACAAAAACAACGAAATATCTTGAAAATAGCAAGAAAACTCGGATATGAACTTTCTGAAAAACAGTTGGTTACATAAATACGTCAATGATA
>NZ_FQVT01000037.1 GCF_900129445.1 Salegentibacter echinorum | reverse complement strand
CAATCCTGTCCTAAATAAATATAAGGCACCCTAAATCTACCATTTCACTGGTTTATTTCGTTGTTTTGATCGATTTTCAAAAAAGAACCCCCTGTATGTATTTATTGGGCGGCGGTTGTTCCTTTGCAAACGGATTATCGAGCCATTGGTTTAAATCTACCTTGACAAAAAGGTTAAGTCTAATAAATGCCACTAAATTTGATAGGTACCATGGGTGCTTTGCTTGTGCTTTCAGTGCTTTTAGGATGAGAATGGTGATCAATGCAGTCCAGATTTGTATCATTACAGCATTCTCACTGGTTCCAATGAACGACTTTATGTGCAATTGTTGTTTTATGTCCCTAAAAAAGATTTCCACCTCCCATCTGGCCTTGTAGAGCTCGGTTATGGTGTTTGCTGTCCAGGACATTTGATTGGTTATGACCTCAACGGTTTGTTGGTTTTCTTCATCCCATAGCGCAACCCTGCGGAGTTTTTTAGGATATTTATCTTTTGATTGGACTCCCGTCAATTCAATGATCTCTTCCTTTAGAAGGTGCTGGTGCCTGTCCTGTGGCAGCTCCAGTTCTTTGACTGTCTTGAACTTTATGTTGTCCTTATGCCTGACCACAAAATAAACCCCGCTGCTGTCCCAAACATTCAGGAGTGCAAAATCATTATAGAACCTATCGGCAACAATCACACTGCCCTTTAGAAGTGGAATGTCGTAAGCCCCTTTATTGTCCGCTGTCTTGCCATCCGTGATATTTACATAGGCAGGCAGATGTCCATCATAGTCAAGCAGGGTGTGCATTTTTACGGCTCCCTTTTTTGTCTTGTACCTTGCCCAGTCAAAAAGGCTCAGACAAAGACTTATGGTGGTGGCATCCAATAAGAATATTTTTGACTTGATCCTGAATTTAGTCCGCTTCATATGGGCTTGCTGTCCCAGACTTTCCAACAGTACGTAATAATAATCCCTGAAAAGCTCCCAGCTCCTATTTTTGTTCTGATAACCGACCGTAGATTTTGAAGGAGCTTTCAACATCCCTAAATGATTGAGATTGCCAGTTGCGGAGCGCAGACCGTTGCTAATGTCGCGCAGGGATTGGCTTTTGGCGAATTGACAGAATAGCATGGAGACAAGGTGCGACCAACTGTCAAATCCTTTTTGATGCCTGTCGCTTTTATGTGACTTAACTAGTTTCTTGAATTTTGATGTATCTAATTTTGAAATAATTTGCGAAAACAACGTTATATTTACCATCAGAGAAGGGGTTTTTGTGGTGCACCTCAAAGGTAAACTTTGAGGAACAAAAATTCCCTTCTCTTTTTCAATCGTTTAGGACGCTATTGGTT
>NZ_FQVT01000039.1 GCF_900129445.1 Salegentibacter echinorum | reverse complement strand
ACCTGAGTTCGGGCTAAGGAATTAGCAGAATAATGCGAGTTGCCCCTTTGATTTTATATCTTCCTCAAACTTAATAGCTGGCTTTTTTTCTTGAAAAGAATATGCAATAAGACTGGCCACAAGATTGGTTATAAAATTACCGAAACTCCGGTGCCTGGAATGTTCTGCGTGACAGATATTTTTGAGCTGATCATTTATTGTTTCTATGACCGAACGTTTTCTAAGCAATATTTTATCTCTCATAGTCATCAGTACATTTTTCATGTTATTGCGGATTCCGGTAATTAGATGTAATCCATCCTCAAAGAGCATTGAAGCCAGGTTTTTTGATATATATCCTTTATCTGCATACAATTTCCCAAATATTTCGTTCAAAATATTTCCTTCTTTTAGAGGATCTCTGTCGTCCACATTGCCTTGGGTAAGTACGAAGTTTAGGATTTCACCTTTGTCATTAACAATGAGATGTAACTTAAAACCATGGAACCAGCCCATAGTAGATCTTCCAGTTGTTGCTATCCCTTCAAAAACCTTATTGACCTTTATGCGTTTGTTCTTGCACACCCGTAGCGGAGTAGAATCGATAAACGAAATACCGGTAGATTTACCCAAACAACGGGTCTTCATAAATAGTACAAGTGGTACCATGTTGGCTTGCATCAATTCTGTAAACCTGTTGTAGGAAACCGTATCAGGGAATTCCGACTTCATATGTTTTTGTATATAGAAAAGATAAAAGTGCTTAAAGGTTCTATGTCCACTAAGTTGAAAAATAACAGTAATGGTAAGGATTTCACTCATCGACATTTTAAAGGCCCTTTTTCTATGTTTTTTACCGTCTTCAAGTAACTTTTGCGTGAAGGCGGGTTCAAAAACTTTACAAAACTCATCAATGTCGAAGAAAATTTCAGTAACTTTATCATTAGAAATCATAGCGGAAAAATTAGTTAAATATTTGAATTTTAGACACTTAAATATACTAATTTTCCGCTTTTCTATTGCCTAAAAATTCAAGAAAAATCCCACTTTCTTACATCGAACTCAGGTTA